>JAXMAZ010000029.1:0-97871 GCA_046350115.1 Gemmataceae bacterium | reverse complement strand
GCCGGCCAGGGCCAGCTTGAGGGCGACTACCCGGTTCAGGCCGACCTGCCGCGCTCGGTACACCACCCCCATACCGCCCCGGCCCACTTCCTCCAGGATGTCGTACCCGGGGACGTCGGGCGGGCGGGCCGGGCCGGCCGGGACGATGCGGGCGACGACGGTGGCCGTCTCGCCCTCCGGCACGGAGGGGCGCGACGCCGGGTCGCCAGGCTCAACGGGGGGCATCGATCGGCACTCGACGGACCTGGGTTCCGGCGGCCCGCCCGGTATGTTGACTGCGAGTCTCGGCGGGCGGCCGGGCCACTTACGGATTCTCCCTATGCCGACCATCACTGTCAACGCTGTGGCCCAGTCCTTCCCCGGTCCGCTGACCGTCGCCGACCTGCTCCGGCAGCTGAGCCGTGACCCGGCCAAGCTGGCGGTCGAGGTGAACCGGGAGGTGGTGCCCCGGGCCGCCCACCCGGCCACCCCGCTGAACGACGGGGACGCGGTCGAGATCGTCACCCTGGTCGGCGGCGGCCAGCCCGCCGACAAGCCGCTCAAGGTGGGGCCGTTCACCTTCACCAGCCGGCTGTTCACCGGCACCGGCAAGTACAGCTCGCCGGAGCTGATGCGGGAGTGCATGGCCGCCAGCGGGTGCGAGGTGACGACGGTCGCCGTCCGCCGCGAGCGGCTGTTCGACGCGGCCGGCAAGAGCCTCCTCGACTACCTCGATCTGTCCAAGCTGACCATCCTTCCGAATACCGCCGGGTGCTTCAGCGCCGAGGACGCGGTCCGGCACGCCAAGCTCGCCCGGGAGCTGCTCGGCAACCTCGGCAACCCCGGGGCGAACTGGGTCAAGCTGGAGTGCCTGGCGGACAAAAAGACGCTGCTGCCCGACCCGATCGACACCCTGAAGGCGACCGAGGAGCTGGTCAAGCTCGGGTTCAACGTGCTGGTGTACACGACCGACGACCCGGTGCTGGCCAAGCGGCTGAAGGCGGCCGGGGCGGTCAGCGTGATGCCGGCCGGCAGCCCGATCGGCAGCGGCCAAGGCATCCTCAACCCGAATGCCATCCGCATCTGCCTGGAGTACCTGAAGGACGGCGACCCGGACTACCCGGTGATCGTGGACGCCGGCGTCGGCACGGCCAGCGACGTGGCGGCGGCGATGGAACTGGGGTGCGACGGGGTGCTGCTGAACACGGCGATTGCGAGCGCGAAAGACCCGGTGCGGATGGCCTGGGCGATGCGGTGGGCGTGCGACGCCGGCCGGCAGGCGTACCTCGGCGGCCGCATCCCGAAGAAGCTGTACGCCAGTGCAAGCAGCCCGACCGATGGTATGATTCAGGCGAGCTGCTGACTTCGGAGGGAGAGATGGCCACCGACCTGCTGGACGCCCCGGTCGACCAGGCGCCGAGCGAGTTCGACGCCGCGGACCGCTACGAGATCGTTGACGGTCAAGTGGTGGAACTCCCGCCCATGAGCGCCAACTCGTCCGTGTTCGCGTCCCGGCTGGCCCGATTGGTGTCGAACGTCAGCGTCCCGGCCGACCTCGGGGAAGCCCACGCCGAAATCCTGTTCAAGCTGCCGTTGGACAAGGACCGTAGTCGCCGGCCGGATGTCGCGTTCGTCTCGTACAGCCGGTGGTCGCGGAACCGTCCGATCCCGGACACGAACGCCTGGCACGTCCTGCCCGACTTGTGTGTCGAGGTGGTCAGCCCGACCGACCGGGCGGAGGAACTGCGGGAGAAAGTCGAGGAGTATTTCGAGGCCGGGGTGCGGCTGGTGTGGGTGATCTACCCGCGGGTTCAGGTCGTGGACGTGTACGAAGCGTCCGGCCCGTGTCGGGTGCTTCGGCGGCCGGACACGCTGGACGGCGGGGCGGTCATCCCCGGGTTCCAGGTGTCGATCGCCGACCTGTTCCCGCCGGCCGACCCTCCGGCGGCCAGTTGAGCCGCCGGCCGCCTGGTCCGGGGTATGACTCCGGCGAGCCGCTGACTTCGGAGGGAGAGATGGCCACCGACCTGCTGGACGACGCTGCGGAGGCGGCCACGGAGCCGCCGCTGCCGGACCTGTTCGAGGTCGTGAACGGGCAGATCGTGGAGGCTCCGCCCATGAGCTTTTATGCCGGCGAAGTGGCCGACCTGCTGAACGCCGTGCTTCTTACGTTTCTCGCCACGACCGACATCGGCCGCAGTCGTGTAGAGCGGTTGTTCCACATCCCACTTCCCGAAGACCAGGGGCGGAACCGTCGGCCGGACCTGGCGTTCGTCAGCTACGAGCGGTGGGCCAAGGATCGTCCGCTCGCCCTGACAGGGGCCGCACTCGACGTGGTGCCGGACCTGGCCGTCGAGGTGGTCAGCCCGACCGACTTGGCCGAGGAGGTCATGGGGAAAGTTCGGGAGTACCTCCGTGGCGGAGTGCGGGCCGTGTGGGTGATTTTTCCACAGACTCAGGAGCTTTACGCCTATACGGGGCTAGCGCCGCAGGTCTACACGGCCGCGGACGAGGTGCCGGGCGACCCCGTCCTACCTGGGTTCCGAGTGAAGCTGGCGGACCTGTTCCCGCCGACCGCCTGAGCTCAGTCGGAAACGGTCCACGGCCGCACGTCTACCGCCGGCATCCCCGCCCGGCGGGCTGCCTCCAGCCCCAGGTCGGTGTCCTCGAACACCACGCACGCCGCCGGCGTCACGGCGAGCCGCCGGGCCGCCTCCAGGAACACGTCCGGCTCCGGCTTGTGGTTGGCGGTGTCCTCGGCGCACACGACCGTGTCGAACCAGTCGCCGACGCCAATCAAGTCGAGCGTCCGGCGGATGACCGCCCGGTAGCCGCCGGACGCCACCGCCATCGGCAACCGGCCGCGGTGGGACTCGGCGACCCGTAGCACCCGGTCGATCGGCCGCACCCCGTCCATCAGCTCCAGGAACGCCGCCTCCTTCGCCTCGCTCAGCGCGTCCACGTCGGCCACCGGGACGGCGTGTTCGTCGCTGAGCAGGCGGATGATGCGGGCGGTCGGCATCCCGCCGAGGGCGTAGAACCGGCTCTCCGGGAACGGGATGCCGAGCGGGCCGAGGGTGGCGACCCAGGCCCGGTAGTGGACCGGCATGGTGTCCGCGAGGGTGCCGTCGCAGTCGAAGATGAGGGCGGCGGTGCCGGCCGGCGGGGTCCAGTGCATGGGGTTAGGGGTACGGCCGCCGCCCGGGCGTGACAACCGCTGGCCGGCCGGGGTACGATGGGGCGATGGTCGTCATTCCGCCCGAGTTGCGTGCCCTCGAAGACTCTGCCGCGGATCGCTGGATCATCGACGGACAGCGGTTCGACTGGCCTCACAGTGTTCGGGGCCGCCGTGAGGCCATTGCCTTCACCCGCATCCGACTCGCGCTCGCCCGATGGGCCGATGGCGATAGTGACCCACGCGACGTGGTGCTGACGGACGTCGGCTGCTGGCTGTCCTGCGATCCGGTGACCGCTCTCGACCCGCCCATCAGCGTGATCGCGGCCGAGACCGCGGCACGCACGGCACCAAACGAGTGCTGGATCGCCGGTGTGCCCAGGCTGGCCGTCGAATTCGCCGGGCCGCACCGACATCCGGCCTGGGGCCAGCGGACGGGCGCGTACCTGGCCTGCGGGGTACGTGTTGTCTGGGTGGTCGAGACGGACCTGCGGACGGTGGCGGTGTACAAGCCGGGAGTTCCGCCGGTGCTGTACGACCCCACGCAGACCATCTCTGGCGACCCGGACCTGCCCGGGTTCTCCGCCCGGGTGGCCGACTTCTTCCGGTAGCCGTCCCTAATTCCCTCATGTGGCCGACCCGCGAAGCGACCGACAAGCTGCTGGCCGACGCCCGCCGCGGCGATGCCGGGGCCGTGGACGCCCTGCTCGGCGAGTTCCGCGAGCCGCTCCGCAAGGCCGTCGGGCTGAGGCTCGACCCGGTCTTGGCCCGCCGGGTGGACGCCTCGGACATCGTCCAGGACGTGCTGATCGAGGCTAACCAGCGGCTGACCGAGTACCTGAAGAAGCCGGACATGCCGTTCCACCTGTGGCTGCGGCACCTGGCCCAGGACCGGATCATCGACGCCCACCGCCGGCACCGGCTGGCCCAGCGGCGGAGTGTGGACCGCGAGCAACCGATCGCCCGGCCGAACTGGGCGGACGAGTCGGACGCCTCCCTGGTCGCCCAACTGATCGACACCGACCGCACCCCGGCCAGCGGGGCGATCCAGGCCGAGCTGGCCCGCCGGCTGGCCGCCGCCGTCAACGAGTTGGGCGAGGACGACCGGGAGATCATCCTGCTGCGGCACCACGAGCAGCTTGCGAACCAGGACGTGGCCGCGGTGCTCGGGCTGACCGAGGCGGCGGCGTCGATGCGCTACCTGCGGGCGCTGCGGCGGCTGCGGGCGGTGCTGGTGCCGGACGGCGAGCAACAGAAGTAGGGTCCGCTGTGCGGACCGTTCCGCTCCCATCGGTCCGCACGGCGGACCCTACACCGAGACGAACCTTGCTCGCCTACACCACCGTTGCCGACCTCCGCGACGAGCCGGACGCCCGCCGGTTCTGGCACCTGGCCGTCCTCATGGCCCTCCGCGACAAGGCCGAGCGGGTCGAAGTCCGGTTCGGCGAGGACGGCGACGCCGTCCTGTACAACCGGGTCGACGGCCGGGACTGGGAGTTGGCCCCGGTCGATCCCGAGTTGTTTCCGCAGTTAAAGCCCACCCTCCGCGAGATCGCCCGGCTGGTCGCCCCGGAGCGGCCGGACGGGCAGATCACGTTCGGCGTGCCGAACGCCCGGCTGGAGCCGATGGAGGTCGGCTGGCTGACGTACCAGCTCGGCAACGGGCTGTTCGACATGGTCGTGCGGATCGACCCGCGGGAGCCGTTCGGCGGCATCACCGTCGAGCTGGAGTACCCGGAGGAGATGGCCGGGCTGGCGGCCGAGGCGCTGGCCGCCTACTACGACGTATGACCGCCGCCGACCGCGACGACCGGCTGGCCGGGCTGATCGCCGGCCTGACCGACCGGCAGCGGGCCGGCCAGCCGGCGGACGTGGACGCCGCCGCCCGCGATCACCCCGATTTGGCGGCCGAACTCCGCGAGCTGTGGGCCGTCGCCCAGGTGGCGCACCTCGTCCGGGCGGTGCCGCTCGCCTCGACCGTCGGCCACGCTTCCCCGCCCGACCCGGACCCGCCGCCCGGCGGGGCGCTGCCCCGCACCTTCGGCGACTTCGAGCTGCTGGAGGAACTCGGCCGTGGCGGCATGGGCGTCGTCTACAAGGCCCGGCAGAAGTCGCTGAACCGGGTCATCGCCCTCAAGATGGTCCGGGAGGCCCACCTCGCCAGCGAGACGGACGCCGCCCGGTTCCGGGCCGAGGCCGAGGCCGCCGCCCGACTGACGCACCCGAACATCGTCACCGTCCACGAGGTCGGCAGCCACGACGGCCAGGCGTACTTCGGCATGGAGTACGTGGACGGCCGGACGCTGGCCGAGGCGGTCGCCCGGGACGGCCCGCTCCCGCCCCGCCAGGCGGCCAAGCTGGTCGCCACCCTGGCCCGGGCCGTCCAGCACGCCCACGACCACGGCGTCCTGCACCGGGACTTGAAGCCGTCGAACATCTTGCTGGAAGGGGCAAGTGAAGAAAGTACCCCTTCTGGTCTTGCCCCTTGCCCCTTGCCCCTTGCCCCTTCTCCGAAGGTGACGGATTTTGGTCTCGCCAAACAGATCGACCGGGCGGAGTCGCTGACCCGGACCGGGGCGGTGGTCGGCACCCCGAGCTACATGGCCCCGGAACAGGCGACCGGCCGCAAAGACCTGACCCCGGCGGCGGACGTGTACAGCCTGGGGGCCATCCTGTACGAGCTGCTCACCGGCCGGCCGCCGTTCCGGGCGGCCTCCCCGGTGGACACCCTGCTGCTGGTGCTGGAGCAGGAGCCGGTCCGCCCCCGCGAGCTGAACCCGACCGTGGACCGCGGGCTGGAACTGGTCTGCCTGAAGTGCCTGCAAAAGCCCCCCGAGTTGCGGTATCCGACGGCGGCGGCCCTGGCGGCCGATCTGGAGGCGTTCCTGTCCGGCGAGCCGATGTCCGTCGAGCCGGGCAGCCTCGGGTCGTTCGTCAGCCGGATGCTCCGGGAGACCCACCACGCGGCCGTGCTGGAGAACTTGGGGCTGCTGTGGATGTGGCACAGCCTGGCCATCTTTCTCATCTGCCTGGCCACGCAGTTGATGGTCTGGGACGGCGTCGAGTCCCACGGGGCGTACCTGGCCCTGTGGGGGACCGGGCTGCTCACCTGGGGGACGATCTTCTGGCGGCTGCGGCGGCGGGGCGGGCCGGTGCTGTTCGTCGAACGGCAGATTGCCCACGCCTGGGCCGGGTCGGTGGTGGCCAGCATCGGGCTGTTCGTCATCGAGGTGATCCAGGGGCAGCCGTCGCTCACCCTCTCGCCGGTGCTGCCGCTGATCGCCGGGGTGGTGTTCTGTGTGAAGGCCGGCACCCTGACCGGCCAGTTCTACCTGAGCGCGGCGGCGTACTTCGTGACCGCGGTACTCATGGCCGCGGTGCCGCAGGTCGGGCACCTGCTGTTCGGGGTGGTGTCGGCGTGGACGTTCTTCGTCCCGGGGCTGAAGTACTACCGGCTGCGGAAGCGCGGCGAAGGGGCGCTGAACCCGTAGGGTGCGTTGAGGAGGCTCGGCGACGAAACACACCGGCCCCGCAACGACCGCCACCCAGGGGTGAAGTCGAGCGGTGCGTTTCGCAGAGCCTCAACGCACCCTACAAGAAACCGAGACGCTCATGACCCGACGTGAGTTCGTTACGGCGCCCGCACTCGGCGTCGCGTCACGGCTAACCGCCGCCGAGACGGCGCCGACCCGGTTTCAGATCGCGTGCATGACCCTGCCGTACAGCCGGTTCCCGCTGGCCCGGGCGCTGACCGGCATCCAGGCGGCCGGCTACCGGTACGTGGCCTGGGGCGTCGATCACACCGAGGACGGCAAGCGGGTGTCGGCGCTGGCCAAGGACGCCCCACCGGCGAAGGCGAAGGAGCTGGCGAAGCGGTGCCGCGACCTGGGGCTGGAGCCGGTGATGCTGTTCAGCACCGTCTACCCGGAGCACCCGGACGGGCTGGCCGTGCTGACCCACCGCATCAAGCAGGCGGCCGCGGCCGGGGTGCCGCAGGTGTTGACGTTCGGCCACACCAAGGGCGGCAACCGCAAGCTGTGGGTCGAGCGGTTCAAAGCCCTCGGCCCGGTCGCCGCGGACCACAGCGTCACGTTGGTGGTCAAGCAACACGGCGGCGAGACCGGCACCGGGGCGGCCTGTGCGGCCATCACCCGGGAGGTGAACCACCCGCACATCAAGGTGAACTACGACGCCGGGAACGTACTCGACTACCTGAACGCCGACCCGATCCCGGACATCAAGACCTGCGTGGACGAGGTGCGGAGCTTCTGCGTCAAGGACCACCGCAACTGGCCGAAGGACGAGGACTGCGGCCCCGGGTTCGGGGAGATCGACCACTACAAGCTACTTCACCCGGTGGCGTTCACCGGCCGGACCATGCCGCTGGCGTGTGAGAACATCTTCGCCCCGTTGCTCCCGCCGCCGGCGGCCCCGGAGGGCATCGACGCCCTGGCCCGGCGGGCGCGAGTTCCTGGAGACGGTGATCGCCGGCCTCCAGCGAACGGCGTGAGCGGCGGCGACCGTGTCCGGTCGCCGCCGCTCACGCCCGCCGGCCGGTTAGCGGAACCGGTAGCCGTAGGGGTTGCCGAACGTGCCGTACTGGTACGCCCGGTTGAAGAAGTACCCCGTGTTGTAGGCGTTGTACAGCGATGGGGAGTAGAAGGTGTTGCCGAAGGCCGGCACGGTGTACCCGTAGTTGTACGTGTACCCGAAGTTGTAGTTGTAATTCCCGAGCACGCCCGGGGCGTACAGGGCGTTGTACGGGTAGTACATCGGGGCGGCGTACACGGCCGGGTACTGGCCGTACATGATCGCCGACGGGTTGGTGTAGTAGATCTGGGCGTCGGCCGCCCCGGCGGTGCCGAGCAGCCCGGCCGCGACCGCAGTCCACGCACGAATGCCAGTCATGGTGCAACCTCCGAGGGGCGGTCGCGGCCGGACGCCGGGTTAACGGCGGAACCACCGCCGCGCCGTGCTATAGGTATTATACGGGTAACTCGTCACCGTGTTGACGGTCCCCGGGTAGGAATACAGCCCGGGGGAGTACGACGGGTAGGAATAGCTCGACCCGACGTGACTCGGGTACGTGCTCCCGTAAGTGGTCCCGGACCACGGGTAACTGTAAGTGGTGTAACCGGTGCTCGGGTACGTGTACCCGGACGGGTACCAGCCGGTGGCCGGCGGGGTGTAGGTGTACGTGCCGGGCACCACGTAGCCGGTGCCGCCGTAAGTCGTCCCGGCGGCCGGCGTGTAGTAGCTGGTGCTGCCCACGACCGGGTTGGCGGAATTGCCGCCGATCGTCACGCTGCGGTTAACCGGGTCGATGTACACCTGGGCGTTGGCCGAGGAGGCCAGCCCGGCGGCGGTCAGGGCGATCGTTAGAGCGGTACGAAGGGTCATGCGTCCTCCTCCTCTGTCGGCACCCCGGTTCCTCACCGAACCGGGACGAGTCGGGCAGGGGGAGGCGTCGCAATCAGCGTGCCGAGGATGAGGCTTCATCCAGCCGGCGGACCAGGTCGGCCAGCCCGGCCCGCACCTTCCCCCGGAGGTCCGCGCCCGGGCCGTCGGACGGGGCGGCGTCGAGCAGCCGGGCCAGGGCGTCCACCAGGTGTAACCCGACCTCCCACACCGCCGGCGGGGCCGGGGGTGGGGCCGCGGGGGGCGGGGCGTCTGGCTTCGGGTCGCCGAGCAACTCCCGGACGGCCGTGGTGAACCGGGCCGGGCCGGCGGCGAACCCGATCTCGTCCTCGTCCCCCTCGAACAGCCCGGTGAACAGCTCCTGCTTGGCCTCCAGCACCCGCAGCACCCGCTCCTCGATGGTGTTCCGGGTGACCAGGTTCACCACCCGGACGGGCCGACTCTGGCCCATCCGGTGGACCCGGGCGATCCGCTGCTCCAGCACCGCCGGGTTCCACGGCAGCTCCAGGTTGACCACCGTGTCGGCCACCTGGAGGTTCAGCCCGGTGCCGCCGGCGTCGGTGCTGAGAAACACCCGGCACGCCGGGTCGGCGGCGAACTGCTCCAGCACCGCCTTGCGGTCCTTGCCCGGCAGCCCGCCGTGCAGCACCGCGTACCCGACGCCGAGCCGGTCGAGCACCTCGGCCGCCTTCAGGATCATCGTCTCCCACTGCGAAAAGACGACGATCTTGTGCTCCCCCTCGCCGGTCAGCTCGGGGACCAGCTCGGCGAACTCGGCCAGCTTCGGGGAGGCGTTCGTCCGCTTGTCGAACAGGAAGGTGCTGTCGCACAGCATCCGCAGGTTGACCAGACACGCCAGGATGCGTTTGCGGTCCAGGTCGGTCAGGTAGCCCTTGCCGAGCAGCCGGGCGAGGGTGGCCTTCTGCTCCTCGTAGGGGCCGCGCTGCTCGGCGCTCAGCTCGACGAACACGGTGTTGTCGGTCCGCGGCGGGAGCTGGGTGAGCACCTCGGCCCGGGTGCGGCGGAGGAAGATCGGGGCCAGCTTCTCGCGGATGGTGTCCAGGTTGCGGTAGCCGACCAGGTTCCCCTGGGGGTCGAAGACGCGGTGGTCGTGGAGGAACTGGAAGGCCGGGCCGAACCGCCGCTCGTCCACGAACTGGACGATGCTGTACAGCTCCTCGAGCTTGTTCTCCAGGGGGGTGCCGGTCAGCACCATGGCGTACCGGCTGACCAGCTTCTTGACCGCCCGGCTGGTCTTGGACTCCCAGTTCTTGATCCGCTGGGCCTCGTCCAGCACGATCACGTCCGGCTTCCAGGCGTTGATGGCGTCCCGGTCCCGGACCACCTGCTCGTAGTTGACCAGCCGGTAGAAGGTCGGCTCGGCGTACTGGTCCCGGCGGTCGTCCGGGTCGCCCTCGATCACCTGGACGGCCCGGCCGGTGAACCGCTTGATCTCGCCCTCCCACTGGTACTTGACCGACGCCGGGGCGACGACCAGCACCCGGCCGATGCCCCGCTCCCGGGCCAGCAGCTCGACCGCCGCCAGGGTCTGGACGGTCTTGCCTAGGCCCATGTCGTCGCCGAGGATCGACCGCCCCCGGCAGGCCAGGAACAGCGCCCCGCGGACCTGGTAGTCGTACAGCGGGACTGGCATCAGTCGCAGGTCGAGGGTGCCGGCCGACAGTTGCTCCAGCCACTCGTGCTCCTTGCGGAGCATGTCCGCCCGCTCCACCTCGCGGTCGACAAAGTCGAGGGCGTCGGACAGGACGGTGACCTCCTCCGGCACGCCTTCGACGGCCGGGATCAGGTCGTCGAACCGCCCCCGGCCGGACCACTTCCCCTTGTCGTCGAAGAACCGCTTGGCCAGTTGGCCGAGCTTGTCCGAGTGGCGGGGCGGCAGGTGCAGGGCGAGCCGGAGCGGGTCGCCGTAGTCGAGGACGATCTCCGGCCGGGTGACGGTCGCCTTCTTCTTCTGGAGGTGGGCCGGCAGGTCGTCCTTGAGCTGGTCGAGCACCGCCTCGATGTGCTTGCAGGTGCCGAGGGTGTTCGACTTGAAGTCCGGGCAGGTGCAGGCGTTGTCCCCGAGGTCGAACCCGCGGACGGAGACGGTGTACTGGCCGCCGGACTGCGGGTTGGTGACCCGGTAGTCGGAGAACACCCGCTTCTTGCCGAGGTTCTCGATGGCCAGGTTGGCCGCTTTCGCCCGCTGCCGGCGGAGGTCGATCTGTTCCTCGCGGAGCATGGGTTAGGCCGGACTCGTTGCCGGTAAGCCGTAAAGGTAGACCTCCGGTACGTCCGCGCCGACTACCCGGGCGCCGGGAATACGGCCGTCAGCCGGTGGGGTACGGCTGCGGTAGTTAGCAGGTGTGGCTCGCCGGACAGCTTCTGCCAGAGGTGCGGAGGGCGAGATGAAGACGAGCCGATCAAGATCGAGGGCGTCAGCCGACACCTCTCCCGAGTTCCAAAGTCCGATCAGGCAGTGGTGAGCGAGATCGATGAAGTCGCGGGGATCGCGGTCAGCAATCTCTGGGCTGACCAGATAGAGCATCCAGCCCCAGTCGTCCTCCGTCCGCGTCCAGAAGGCCGCGGACAACTGGCCGCGATGCGCCAACTCGGTCACGAAGCGGCGGCCGGCCGACACCTGCTCAGTCACCAGCGGGAGATAATCCACGGCAAAACTCCGTCAACTGGGTCGGTGACTGCGTCCAGGTAAGCAGCCGCCTCGTTCTGCGACCACCGACGATATCGGGCGGCCTCAGACCACGACCGGACCAGTGTCCAGTTTACGCTCAACTTGGAGCCGGGCACTGCCGCAACGTCCAGCACGTCCTTAAGGCCGGCTAACCTGAGTAGTTCGACCAAGTTGTGGGTATGGCAATCAGTTGCGAACTTCTTATCCGGAAAGTCGTCCGTCTTGGTCCGCTTGGCGATGCACGCCTTCAGACCGCATTCTACCGCGTACCCGGCCAGGTAGTACGCGCCGTCCCACAGGCCGGCGGCCAACAGTGCCTCGGCCTCCCGTACCCGCACCTCGGCCAACGCCTGGAACTCGCCCCGGTTCACGGCTCGTCACCCCCGCGTCGGCGACATCTTACGGCGACCGCTTGCCCCGACCCCACCCAACCGGGAGAATCGATCCGCACCCCGCCCCGAGGTTCCGCCGTGATCCGAACCGCTGCCCTCGTCCTGCTCCTCGTCGCTCCGGTTGCGGCCCAGGACGTGCCGAAGAGGCCGCCGCCGAAGTTCGCCCGCGCCGAGCACCAGGTGCCGATGCGGGACGGCGTCACCCTGAACACGGTGGTGTTCACCCCGGAGGGGGACGGCGGGGCGTGGCCGGTCATCTTCGTCCGCACCCCGTACAGCGCCGGCGGCGGGACGCCCCTGTCTCCGGCCTACCGCGACCTGGCGGCCGACGGGTACATCTTCGTCTTCCAGGACATCCGCGGGCGGTACAAGTCCGGCGGTACGTTCGTGATGTGCCGGCCGCCGCGGGACAAGGCCGACCCGAAGGCGGTGGACGAGGCGTCCGACACCAGTGACACCATCGACTGGCTGCTCAAGAACGCGAAGACCAACGGCCGGGTCGGGATGCTCGGCATCAGCTACCCCGGGTGGCTGACGGCCGTCGCCATGCTCGACCCGCACCCGGCGCTCAAGGCCGTCTCCCCGCAGGCGTCCCCGGCCGACATGTTCCTGGGGGACGACTTCCACCACAACGGCGTCTTCCGGCTGAGCTACGGGTTCGAGTACACGGCCATGATGGAGACGGGCAAGACCAGCAGCCTGTTCAAGTTCGACAAGTGGGACACGTTCGAGTGGTATCTGAAGCTCGGGGCGCTGTCGAACGTTACCGCCCGGAGGGTGTTCGGCGAGGGGAAGCCGACCTGGACCGACTTCACCACCCACCCGGACTACGACGCCTTCTGGAAGACCCAGTCGCTCCAGCCGCGGCTGACCCGGGTGACGGTGCCGACCCTGAACGTCGGCGGGTGGTACGACCAGGAGGACTTCCGCGGCCCGCTGGCCATCTACGCCGGGCTGGAGAAGCACGACGTCAAGAACCAGAACTTCCTGGTGGTCGGCCCGTGGAACCACGGCGGCTGGGGCGGCGGGCCGGGGAACCGGCTCGGACAGATCGCCTTCGACTCGGACACCGGCGTCCACTACCGGCAGAAGGTACAAGCCCCGTTCTTCGCCCACTACCTGCACGACAAGGGGAAGCTGGCCCAGCCGGAGGCGCTCGTCTTCCAGACCGGGGCGAACAAGTGGGCGAACTACGACCGCTGGCCGCCGAAAGCGGCGGTCAAGAGGTCGCTCTACTTCCATCCGGGCGGCAAGCTGTCGTTCGACCCGCCGGCCGAGGGCGAATCGGCGTTCGACGAGTACGTGTCCGACCCGGCCAACCCGGTGCCGTACCGCCCGCGGCCGATCCTGCCGACCTACCAGGGGGCCGGGTGGGAGTCGTGGATGACCGTGGACCAGCGGTTCACCCACCGCCGGCCGGACGTGCTGAGCTACGAGACCGAGCCGTTGGAGGAGGACGTGGTGGTCGCCGGGGCGATGGTCGGGAGGCTGTTCGCGGCCACATCCGGCACCGACGCGGACTGGGTGGTCCGGCTGATCGACGTGTACCCGGAGGACTACAAGGACCGGTCGCTGGCCGGGTATCAGCTGATGATCGCCGGGGAGCCGGCCCGGGCGCGGTTCCGCAACGGGTACGAGAAGGCGGAGGCCGTCACCCCGGACAAGCCGGAGGCGTACACGGTCGATCTGATCCAGGGGCACCACCGGTTCCGCAAGGGGCACCGGATCATGGTGCAGGTGAGCAGCAGCTGGTTCCCGCTGTACGACCGCAACCTGCAGACGTTCGTGCCGAACATCTACGCGGCCAAGGACACGGACTTCAAACCTCGGCCCGGCAGCGGGTGTACCGCACGCCGGACCGGGCTTCGCGGATGGAGCTGGACGTGCTGCCGGCCGGCCGGTCGGCGAAGTCCGGGGAGTACGCACCGGCTCCCGGGCGAACCCCGGGGGCCGGCGGCAGACCCCGGCGACGGCGGTCAGGGACTGGTCGGGGTGAGAGGGTGAGGCTGCGCCTTACGGGTTGCCGGTTGACGGGGTGCGCCTTGAAGGGCTGACGTTCGAGTCCCGTCGCTCGGTGATCCGCGCACGTATGCGACAGTTTACCCTGGACAGTGTGACCCGCCCGGCCGCCGGGCCTGTTCGGACGGCCGCCGGCGTCACTGCCGGCGGCCGCGGCCGTCGCCGCGTCGATGACGACCGGTCTCGTGGTTGAACCTGTCCAGCCGGTCCTGCAGGCGGTCGATCTCGGCCTCCAGCTCGGCCGTCAGGGCGTCCACCTCGGCCTTCCGAGTACGGCTGTGTACGCTCCTCGCCGGCGTTCGGGTAGCCCTCCTTGTAGGTGCCGTGTTTGGTGTCCAGCCCGGCCAGAAGGGCGACCTCGGCCTTCTTCTCGGCCAGTCGATGGCCCGCTGGACCGGCCCGTTGCCAGGTAGATGGCGTACTCTGAGGGCGGTCAGCCGGGCGACCGCGCTCCGCCCGGTCGGCGCAATGCCCGCACGTCCACCGCCTCGGCCCTGGCCCGACGCTGTTGCATGGCCTGGATGCCGGTGGCCAGCTTGGCGACCTGGCCGGCCAGCCGGTTCTTCAGCTTGCCGCCTTGGCCAGGGTGATCTTGGTGTCAGCCATCGATGCCCTCGTCGCGTGAGTGCTGCTGAACGGACACCGGCCGGCGGCTCGGGTTCACGGCCCCTTCCCGCTCAGGTCTTTCACCTGGACGTTCCGGTAGCGGACGTACTGCTTGGTGTA
The DNA here is from genome assembly GCA_046350115.1 of Gemmataceae bacterium. GTDB lineage: Bacteria > Planctomycetota > Planctomycetia > Gemmatales > Gemmataceae > JAXMAZ01. The sequence continues at coordinate 83,470 of JAXMAZ010000029.1, read as the reverse complement.
GTCCCTGCCGCCGTGGACCTGGATGCGTGGCGATGCCGCCGGCGTCCGGCAGCGCCGCCGCTCGGTGTCGGTGAAGTCCATGAACTTGACCCCTTCACCCAGGTGGTGATCCGCGGCGGGCTGCTGACGATTCGCGCCCTCACCTCGTTCCACTCCCCGTGCTTCCAGAACGTCGGCCACTCGGCGGCTGTGACGGGGCAGGGGAACGGCTTGTACTCGCGGACGGCGATCTCGGACACGTTCTTGACGAAGTTGAAGTTGAACACGTGCGGCTTGCCGCCGATCCCCTCGCCGTAGATGCCCATCCCCCCCCCCCCACAAGGTTGCCGCCGGCGTGGTAGTCGATCATCGCCTGGTAGCACTTGCCGTCCTCGGTGGACCGCAGGAACAGCCCACTGTCCGGGCCGTCGTCGTTGTTCATCTCCAGGACCACCTCGAAGTCGGTGTACTTCTTGTCCGTGATGACGATGCCGCCGTTCCCCTTGATGTCCTGGCTGACGATCGCCCCGTCCCTCGGCCACCCACCGGCCGCCGGACTTGTTCTTGCTCGGGCCGCTGTGCCCGGTCTTCGCGGAGACGTGCCAGCCGGTGAGGTCTTTGCCGTTGAAGATCGGCACGAAGCCGGCGTCGTCGAACTTCTCCGCCGGCGGGGCGGCCGGGGAGGGAAGGCGGCCAGGCTACACGCAGCGAGCAGGGGAATCACGAGTCGTCGCATCGGGGAGGTTCTCGGTGTAGGGTCCGCGCTGTGCGGACCGCCGGACGCGCCACGGTCCGCACAGCGGACCCTACGCCGGAGTATCCGCCCGACTGACCCCCTTGTCCAGCGCCGGCCGGGTGACCAGAATGCCGGGCATGAGCACCCATCGCGTCATCGTTCTGACCGGCTGCACCCGCGGGCTGGGCCGGGCCTTGCTCGGCCGGTTCGTCGCCGCCGGGCACACCGTCGTCGGCTGCGGCCGGAACCCGGCGCACGTCGCCGAGCTGGCGAAGCAGTTCCCCGCCCCGCACTCGTTCGCCGCGGTGGACGTGACCGACGCCGCGGCCGTCGCCCGCTGGGCCGACGCGGCCCTCGCCGCCCACGGCCCGCCGGACCTGCTGATCAACAACGCCGCGGTGATCCACACCCCGGCCCCGCTCTGGAAGGTGCCGGCTGCGGAGTTCGACGCCGTCATCGACGTGGACGTCAAGGGGGTGGCGAACGTGATCCGGGCGTTCGTCCCGGCGATGGTCGCCGCTAAGAAGGGTGTGATCGTCAACCTGTCGAGCGGCTGGGGCCGGAGCACCTCGCCGGAGGTCGCCCCGTACTGTGCGGCCAAGTACGCGGTCGAGGGGCTGACGTTGGCCCTCGCCCAGGAGCTGCCGGCCGGGATGGCCGCCGTCCCGCTCAACCCCGGGGTGATCGACACGGACATGCTCCGCCAGGCGATGGGGGCCGGGGCGGGCGGCTACCCGCCGGCCGACACGTGGGCCGAGCGGGCCGCCCCGTTCCTGCTGGCCCTCGGTCCGAAGGACAACGGCCAGTCGCTCTCCGTCGGCTAACCCCTCCCGAGGACCGCCCATGCCCGCCGACCGCCGAACGTTCCTGGCCGCGTCCGCCGCACTCACCGCCGGGGCGGCCCGCGCCGCCGGCTCGGACAAGCCCGGCCGCACCAGGAACACCAAGTTCGCCGTCAACATCGAGATGTGGTGGTCGAAGGAGAAGGACTACCTCAAGCGGCTCGAAGCGGCGGCTGCCCTCGGGTTCCCGGCGGTCGAGTTCTGGCCGTGGGAAAACAAGGACATCCCGGCGTTCGCGGACACGTGCAAGCGGCTCGGGCTGGCGGTCAGCCAGTTCACCGCCTGGGGGTTCAAACCCGGGCTGAACGACCCGAAGAACCACGGTCAGTTCGTCGAGAAGATCGACGCCGGGTGCGAGGTGGCGAAGAAGCTCGACTGCTCTATGATGTGCGTGGTCGCCGGGGACGACATCCGCGGGGTGTCGCAGGAGAAGATGCACGAGACGGTCATCGAGGGGCTGCGAAAGGGGGCGCCGGTGGCCGAGAAGCACGGCGTCACCCTGATCCTGGAGCCGATGAACATCCGCGTCGACCACAAGGGGCACTGCCTGTACGGGTCGGCCCCGGCCATCAAGATTGTGAAGGCGGTGAACTCGCCGCGGGTGAAGCTGAACTGGGATCTGTACCACATGCACATCACCGAAGGCGACCTGTGCGGCCACCTGCGGGAGGGGTTCGCGGCGAACGCCATCGGCTACATCCAGCTCGCCGACCACCCGGGGCGGAACCAGCCGGGCACCGGCGAGGTGCACTACCCGCGGGTGCTGAGGGAGCTGAAGGCGCTCAAGTACGACGGGTATGTCGGACTGGAGTGCGTGCCGCGGGGGACCGAGCTGGCGGCGGCGAAGGCGGTGTTCGCGGCGGACGACTGGTGAGCGGCGGACCCATCGGGTCCGCGGCTGGCTCGGCGGACCCGATGGGTCCGCCGCTACCCTTACCCGCCCGGAACTCACTCCACCACCTTGGCCAGCTTCTTCCGCCACAGGTCGTCGATCAGCTTCTCGTACTCCGCCTTCTGGGCCAGGGCGGTCAGCTTCATCCGGATGAACGACTGCACCTTCTGGTCGAACGGCCGGACCCCGGCCACGTCCCGCTCCACCACCTTCAGGATGTGGATCCCGTTCTCGGTCGGGATCAGGTCGCTCACCTGCCCGGCCTGGAGGGCGAACACGGCGGCTTCCAGCTCCGGCGGCTTGACCTCGCCCCGCTTCTCGCCGATCCCGGCCCCGTCCCGCAGCTTGCTGTCCCCGTGCCCGTGCTGCTTGACCAGGGCGACGAAGTCCGCCCCGGCCCGGGCCTGGGCGAGCAGCTTGTCGGCGTGCTGGCGGGCCTCGGCGGGGGTGGCGAAGTACCGGTAGCTGACGAACAGGTCGAGCCACTTGGCCCGGTCGTCCACCTTGAACTCGTCCTTGTGGTCGGCGTAGTACCGCTCGACGTCCGCCAGGCTGACCGCCTTGTTCCGCTCCTTGAGCAGTTGGCCGACGTACATCTGGCTGAGGGCGTCCCGCTCCAGCTGCCGGAGCAGCCCCTTGTGGGACAGCCCCTGGGCCTTCAGCATCTGCTGGAACTCCTCCTCCGACCGCACCCCGTTCGCCTTGCGGAAGTCCTTCAGCCGGCGGGCGGCCTGGCCCTTCGCCTCGTCCTTGATCTCGTCCACCGCCTGCGGCTTGTTCTTCTTCACCTTCTCCAGGAAGTCGGCGATGATCAGCTCCCGCTCGATCACCTTCCGCAGCTCCTCCCGGAACACCTCGTTTTCCTTGGCCGCCCGCCCGTCACCGGTCAGCTTGACGTACTCGGCCGCCCGCTGGCGGACGAGCTGCCACACCTCGTCGTCGGTGATGACGGTGTCGGTGCCGACGGTGGCCACCACCCGCACCTGGGTGTTCGCCTGGGCGAAGTCCGGCCCGGCCAGCGGGACGACCGGGGCCGGCGGGTCGGCCGGCGCCTGCGGCCGGGCGACCGGCGCATTCACCTTGGCCCCGGACTGGTACGCCGCCGTGGACGACTCGGCGAACGCCCGGGTCTGTTCCTCCTTCGTCCCGCCGAACGTGCCGGGGTACAGGGAGGTGGGGCGGTCCGGCACACTGCAGCCGACGGCTGCGGCCAGGGTCAACGCACCGACGATGCCGAACCGGCGAACGGCGTCCATGCCGCGGCTCCCGTCCGTGGGAGGAGAGAATCGGGGCAGCGTATAGCCGGGACACCGGACCAGAGCAAGCGGGAGTTGACCCCCACCGTTCCCACGCTCTGCGTGGGAACGGGCGGTGGCGACGCTCCGCGTCGCGAGCTGCTTGCCCGGGGAGGCCGTTACCCACCCCTCGCTGTCCGCGACGCGGAGCGTCGCCATCGCCCGTTCCCACGCAGAGCGTGGGAACGAGAATGAAGCTGCTCACCGCCGGGATCGCTTTACCCCGGTCGGCTTCGGCTCGGGCGGCGGGGGCGGAGGCAGCTTCGGGATCGGGGCCGAGCCGGGGTTGAGGACGGCCGTCAGCAGCCGGTACATCGCCTCCGGCTCGTCCTCGTCCGGCAGCAGCCGCAGGTACAGGTTGCGGTCGTCGATCACCTTGAGCCGGCCTTCGCTGCGGGCCGCGAGCTGATCGGCCTTCGTGCGGCTCTTGTACGTCAGGATCAGGGCCGGGCCGTCCCGGTGGACGGCGGACACCTGCCAGCGGACGCAGTGCAGCCGCACCTCGGTCGTCCGCAGCAGCCACTCCACCGGGTCCGGCGGCGGGCCGTACCGGTCGCGGAGTTCCTGGCGGAAGTCGTCCAGCTTCCGCGGGTCGCGGAGTCGGGCCAGCCGTCGGTACACCTCGATGCGGAGCTTCTGCCCCGGCACGTAGTCCCGCGGCAGGTACGCCGGCCACGGCAGGTCGACGTTCACCTCCACGCTCGTCTTCGGCGGCTGGTTCTTGAGCTGCCGGACGGCGTTCTCCAAGAGCTGACAGTACAGCTCGTACCCGATGGCCGCGATGTGCCCGCTCTGCTCGGCCCCGAGGATGTTGCCGGCCCCGCGGATCTCCAGATCTCGCATGGCGATCTTGAACCCGGCCCCCAGCTCGGTGAACTCCTCGATCGCCTTCAGTCGCTTCTGGGCGTTCGGCGTGACCAGCTTGTGGGCGTCCACAATCAGGTAGGCGTAGGCCCGCAGCTTGGTCCGCCCGACCCGGCCGCGGAGCTGGTGCAGGTCGGCGAGGCCGTAGATGTCCGCCTCGTCGATGAACATGGTGTTGGCGTTCGGGATGTCCAGCCCGCTCTCGATGATGGTCGTCGCCAGCAGGATGTCGGCGTCCTTGCGGACGAACGCCACCATCGCCTTCTCCAGCTCGTGCTCGTTCATCTGCCCGTGGCCGATGACCACCTTTGCCTCCGGCAGCACGGTCGCCAGCTTGGCCGCCACCTCCTGGATGTCGTGGACCCGGTTGTGGACGAAGTACGCCTGCCCGCCGCGGTTCAGCTCCCGCAGAACGGCGTGGCGGATGAGCTTGTCGTCCCAGCGGATGATGCGGGTCTCCACCGGCAGCCGGTCCGGCGGCGGCGTCTCCAGGTTGCTGATCTCGCGGATGCCGAGCAGCGCCTGGTGCAGCGTCCGCGGGATCGGGGTGGCACTCATGGTCAGCACGTGGACCTGGGCGCGGAGGTGCTTCAACCGCTCCTTGTGCTCGACCCCGAACCGCTGCTCCTCGTCGATGACCACCAGCCCCAAGTCCTTGAACTTCACGTCTTGCGACACCAGCCGGTGGGTGCCGATCACGACATCCACCTCGCCGGCCGCCACCCGCTTGAGGATGTCCTTCTGCTGCTGAGGGGACTTGAACCGGCTGACCACCTCGACGCAGAACGGGTACTCGGCCATCCGCTGGCTGAAAGTGCGGTAGTGCTGCTCGGCGAGTACAGTCGTCGGCACCAGCACGGCCACCTGCTTGCCGTTGTCGATGGCCTTGAACGCCGCCCGGATGGCGACCTCGGTCTTGCCGTACCCGACATCCCCGCACAACAGCCGGTCCATCGGCTTCGGCTTCTCCAGGTCGCCCTTGATCTCCTGGATCGCGCTCAGTTGGTCGGGCGTCTCCTGGTACGGGAAGGCGGCCTCGAACTCGGCCTGCCAGTCGGAATCCGGCGGGAAGGCGAACCCCGGCACGGCCGCCCGCACCGCATGGAGCTGGATCATCTCGGCGGCCATGTCCCGGACCGCCTCGGCCACCTTGTCTTTCTTCCGCCCCCAGGCGGTGCCGCCGAGCTTCGACAGCTCCGGCTGGGCGTGCGCGCCGCCGACGTACTTCTGCACCAGGTCGATCCGCGACGCCGGGACGTACAGGAACACCCCGTCGCGGAATTCGAGGATGAGATTCTCTTCCAGGCCCAGCTTTTGTGTCGGTTGGGCGTCCTCGTCGGTCGGCTCCTGCTGGCCCTTCTCCAGCATCCTCATCCCGCGGAACCGGGCGATCCCGTGGGCGACGTGAACCACGTAGTCGCCGTCGTTCAGGTCGAGGAAGCTGTCGATGGCCCGGCTCTCGACCCGCCGGCCGGCCGGCTTGTCCGGGGCGGCTTTCACCCCCGGCGGCAGCAGGTCGCGGTGGAACAGCTCATGGCTACCGAGGACGACGACGCCCTGATCGACCAGCCGGAACCCGGCCCGGACGTGGCCGGTGGTCAGCCTGAGCCGGTCGGACTCGGCCAGCTTGCCGGCCTTCAGCACGTTGGTCAGCCGGTGGCACTCCGCCTCGGTCTGGCAGGCGATCAGCACCCGGTCCCGCTGGGCGACCGCGTCCAGCTCGTCGCGGACCCGCTGCACGTTCCCGCTGAACCGCTCCACCGACTCGACGCGGAGATGCACGCTGGCTTCGACCGACGGGCGGGGCAGGGCGGCGACGACGACCGTCGGCCGCTGCATTAGCTGGCCGAACGCGCCGTCCACGGTGAACAGCCCGGTCGGGTCGGCGACGCGCTCGAAGAAGTGCTTGCCCTGCTCCTTCAGGTCAGCCGGCTCGACCAGGGTGATGACCGACTGTGATGGGAGGTAGTCGGTGACAAAGCCGACCCGTTGCAACGGGTCGGCTTTCGACTCCCCACCGCTGACAGGGAGCACGACGATCTCGGTCTTCTTCTCCAGACTCCGCTGGGTCTGGGCGGCGAACGTCCGGATCGACTCCAACTCGTCCCCGAAGAACTCCAGCCGGACCGGGTCGGGGGCGTCCGGCGGGAACAGGTCGCACAGCCCGCCGCGGCGGCCGAACTCGCCGGGGAACTCGACCGCCTCCACCCGCTTGTACCCGTTGTCCATCAGCCAGGCGGCCAGTTCATCCAGGTCGATGCTGTTGCCGACAACCAGCCGCCGGCCGCTGGCGGCCAGGTCGTCCCGGCCCGGCACCGGCTGGAGGACGGCCGCCATCGGGGCCAGGATCACCCGCGGCGGGCTGTTAGATAGTAGCTGTTGCAGCACCCGCAGCCGGCGGCCGGTCTCGTCGGCCAGCCGGCCGCGGGCGGTCGGCGGCGGCCAGGTGTCGTGGGCCGGGAACACCTCCGGCTTGGCCGCCAGGAAGCTGGCGAGGTCTTCGGCCCACGGCCCGAGTTCGGCCACCCCGGGGACGACGGCCAGCACCGGTCCGGCCGCGTCCGCCGCCAGGGCGGCGATCGCCAGCGCCGCCGCGGACCCCCACGCCCCGTCGATGGTCCCGCTCCGCCCGGCGGCCAGGGCGGCGCGCAGCCCTGCCCAGCCCTCGGCAGCGTGCAGCCGAGCGGCGAGGTCGGTCAAGTTGAGGTCGCGGGCCGGTCCGCTCGCCGTCGCCATCAAACCCCCGGCCAAATATGAGCCGAGCACCCGATCAGGGTGTATAATAAGCGTAGTCGACGTAGTCTCACCAGAACTCACGCCCGGCGGGACGACCCTGTCCGGGAAGACCCGCCCAACCCACGGTGAAGTCTCCTTCCGTACCGGTTGTAGAACCGCAGTTGGCGTTATCCGCGGTGTCCGTGCCGACTGGAAAAGCTTGAGAAAATGACCAAAGAAGTTGCCCGGAAGCGGTTTCCTCCGCATCCTATCCGGGAACGCCTGTGAAGTTCCTGCGGGCGCAAACTCACCCCCGACCCGCGTTCTGGGGGTGGCGCTCGGCTGTTTTCGCTCGGGAGGGATCGACCGAACCAGTTTCTGCTGCCCGTTCGCCCCACTCGGTCCGGCGCCCGCACGGCCGGCTGACCTCGCCCCAACCTTGAGGCTCACACAATGCCGCGACTGCCCCGCTTCTTATCTCCCGTCACCCGGCTCGGCCAACTGTTCGGCCGCCGACCGGTCCCGGCCGCCCCGACGATCATTCGGGCGACCGGTCCGACGCTGGAAGGGATCGGGCTGCGCCGCGGGTTCGGGTCCGGGGACAGCAAGACGCTGGCCGTGAACGACGTTACGCTCGATCTGCGGCAGGGGGAAATGAACCTGCTGATGGGGCCGAGCGGCAGCGGCAAGTCCACCCTGCTGGCCGTCCTGTCCGCCCTGCTGCGGCCGGACGGCGGCCGGGTGCGGGCGCTCGGCCACGACATCTGGCGGTTCGGGGAGCAGGAATTGGAGCGGTTCCGGCTCAAGCACTGCAGCTACATCTTCCAGGGGTACAACCTGTTCCCGTCGCTGACCGCCCGGCAGCAGTTGGAGGTGGTGCTCCGCTGGGGGGAGCGGGTCGGCCCGGCCGAGGCCCGGCGGCGGGCGGACAAGGTGCTCGGCCAGCTCGGCCTGGGCAAGCGGTCCCACCTGCGGCCGGCCCAGTTGTCCGGCGGGGAGAAGCAGCGGGTGGCCATCGCCCGGGCGCTAGTCAAAAACCCGTCGTTCGTGTTCGCCGACGAGCCGACCAGCGCCCTGGACTGGGAGAACGGGCAGCACGTCATCAGCCTGCTGCGGGACGTGGCCCGGAACCAGGGGGCGACGGTGCTGGTCGTAACCCACGACCACCGGCTGGTGCCCTACGCCGACCGGGTGTTCGAGATGGCCGACGGCCGGCTCCAGCCGGACCCGAACGGCACCGACACCGGGCTGTTCAACCTGGACCCGACGATGGTCGAACTCAGCCCGGAACAGCCCGGCCTACGGCTCAAACTGGAAGAGCCGGTGTACTCGGGGCACTGACCGGTTAGCCGCGAGCGCAGTCTGCGGAGCCGAGCCGCGGAACCTGCGCCCGTTACTTCCGGCGCGACGCCCCGGCATGCGCGCCCGCGCTCGGCTCCGCAGACTGCGCCTCGCGGCTAACCGGTCTGCCACGGCAGCCGGTCTAGGTTCACGTTCCCACCACATAAGACCACGCCTACCTTCCCAATCCCGTCGAGCCGGCGGAACGCTTCGCCCAACACCGCTGCCACCCCGACCGCGGCGCTCGGCTCGATCACCAGCTTCATCCGCTCGAACACCAGCCGCATTGCGGCCACGATCTCCGGCTCGGTGACGGTCAGGACCGCCTCCACCTGGTCGCGGATGATCGGCCACGTCAACTGCCCCAGGCTGGTGAGCAGCCCGTCGGCGATGCTGTTCGGGGCGGTCTGCGGCACCCACACGCCGCCCGCCTTGGACCGGGCCGCGTCGTCCGCCCCGAGCGGTTCCGCGCCGAACACCCGCATCCGCGGGTTCACCCCCCGGCTGGCCACGCAAAACCCGCTCAGCAGCCCGCCGCCGCCGACCGGGGCGACCACCGCATCCAGGTCCGGCACATCCTCCAGGAGTTCCAGCGCCGCTGTCCCCTGGCCGGCGATCACGTCCGGGTGGTCGAACGGCGGGATCAGCACGCCGCCGGTCTCGGCCACCAGCCGGGCGGCCGTCTGCTCACGGGCCGCGAGCGTGGGTTCGCACTCGACGACCCGTCCGCCGTACCCCTGGACGGCCGCCTTCTTTACCGCCGGGGCGGTCCGCGGCATGACGATGTACGCCGGGATGCCCCGCACCCGGGCGGCCAGGGCGAGTGCCTGGGCGTGGTTGCCGCTGCTGTGCGTCACCACCCCCTTCGCCGCCTCGGCGTCGGTCAGCTTCCGCACCGCGTTCGTCGCCCCGCGGTACTTGAACGCCCCGGTTTTCTGCAGGTTCTCGCACTTGAAATACACCCGCCGGCCGGCCAGCCGGTCGAGCGTGTCGGAGGTCATCACCGGGGTGCGGTGGACGACCCCGGAGACGCGGGCGGCGGCGTCTCGGACGGCGGCGAGGTCGGCGGCGTAAGCGGGCATGACGGCGGCTCACGGCGGGGAACGGGTACGTTCACCCTACCGGGCCGGGGCAGCCCGGGAAAGACACTCGCCCGGCCGGTTGCCCGGCCGGGCGAATTGTGAAGGGGTCGGGGGAAGGGGTGGGGGAAGAGAGTCTGACGTGAGGGGAGACTAGCCTCGGGTGTTCGTTACGGTCCCGCGCTCGAGGGCGTGGTGGCGGCGGAACAGTTCGCCGATCCACGGGGCCGGCCCGTCGGTTTGAGCGGCCACCACGGTCCGGCCGGCGGCCACCTGGTCGCCGAAGTAGCCGGCCTCGTCCTCGGGCACGCCCAGGCCGATCAGCCCGCCGGCCACGGTCCCGACCGTGGCCCCGGCACCGGCACTGGCGATCAACGCGGTGAGGATGCCACCAGCAATCACCGGGCCAATCGCCGGGATCAGCCCGGCGGCGACCGCTAAGCCTAGCCCGGTGCCGACCGCCGCCCCGCCGGCCGCCCCGATAGCGGTGCCTTCCTCCCACCGGCTGTTGGTCGGGTCGTCCTCCAGGCCGAACCCGGTGTCGGCCGAGTCTTGCCGGCTCAACATCCCGATCCGCTCGTCGGACAGGCCCAACGACCGCAGTTCATGCACGGCCGCCTCGGCGTCCGCCCGGCGGGGGAACACCCCGATCTGGACGAACATCTCGATGGTGCTGATGTCGGCTTCGCGGGGCATGGCGACCTCCGGAACGGGCTTGACGGTCACGCCGAAAGGTGTCGATGCAGCCGACGTGCCGATCCCCGAAAGAAATGGCGGGAGCCGTTGGGCACAGTCGTTCCCAACGGCAGGCGGACGGGTGCGTGTCTGTGGCGGAAGGGGTCAGTCGAACTCGGCCGTCCAGGCGGGGTGGCCGTACTTCTCCTCGACCAGCCGACCTGCGGCGGTCAACTCGCCCGGGGTTAGCTGGTCCGCCGTCCCGCCGAACGCGGTCCGGAAGTGCTCGAACAGGCTGCGGACGATATCCGCGCGGGCCAACCCGGTCTGGCGGACCAGCGGGCTGACCCGCTTGGCCGCACTGGCGGTCGCTTTATCTCGCAGTTTCTCCCGGCCGATCCGCAGCACACGGACCATCTCCCCGGGGTCCATGTCGTAGGCGATGGTCGTGTGGTGAAGGACCACTCCGGCCCGCCGGGCCTGGGCCGCTCCGCCGATCTTTCCCTCGGAGCAGGCGATGTCGTTGATCGGGACGTGGTGGGCGTCCACCCCCAGGGACCGCAACCCGCGGATCACCCACGCCTCGCACACCTCGTAGCTCTGGCGGACGTTCAGCCCGGCGACGGCCGACTCCGGCAGGTAGAGCGAGTAGGTGATGGCCCCGTGCGGCTGGAGGAACATGGCCCCGCCGCCGGTCATCCGTCGGACGACCTGCACCCCCATCTGCCGGGCCGCGTCGGCGTCCACCTCGTTCGCCACGGACTGGGTGCGGCCGATAATGACCGCCGGGTCCGTCCACCGCCAGAACCTTAAGGTCGGCGGGGTCCGCCCGGCGGCCACGGCGTCGGTCAGCACCTCGTCCAGCGCCACGTTCAGGGCCGGCGGGAGCGGCCGCTCGGGGATGAGTCGCCAGGGGAGAGACTTCCAGCCGGCGGTGAGGCGGTCGATCTCGGCGGTGGTGAAGGAGCCGACCCGCTCCAGCGGCGGGGCTTCGCCGTGGTCGCCGTCTCCGGTGACGGCCCGGCGGACGGCGACCGCCACGGCTTCGGGGCTGGTGCCGACCAGTTCCACCCCGAACGGGACCGCGGCCCGCACCCGGGCGGCCAGGGCCGGCACGTCCAGGTCGGCCGGGGCACCGGTCAGCCCGGCGGCGACGGCGTCCAGGGTCGGCTTGCACGCCGGCTCCGGGTGGACGAAGAAGTCGCCGCGGACCCGGACGGCCGCCAGCCGCCCGTCGGTCACGTCCAGGTCCACGGCCACCAGCTTGCCGCCGGGGGTCTTGCACTCGCCGCTCGGCACGGGCACCTCCCAGATAGGCCGGTATTGTAGGGCAGGTCAAGCCGGCTCGGTGGCGCCGACCCGGGCAGGGAGCGGTCGCCACGCCGGCGGGTTGGGCCGGGGGAGGGCGAGGCTCCTGCCGAGCCGGGCTGCCTCCCGGGTGCCGCCTCACCCCAAAGGCGGCTGGCCCCGACCGGTGGAGTCCCGCGGCTCGGCAGGAGCCTCGCCCTCCCCGGCCCCACCCACGCAAGTAGTACGCAGATGTTGCCGTTTGCGGCGGGTCGGCGCCGCCGAGCCGGCTCGACCCGCCCAACACGACCCCAGAGGCGTCCTGCGAAAAATGAAAGTCACAATGGAAGATATTGAGCATTCAAAAAATTGATGTTAACTTGCTGAAAGTGAAAGTGAGGGCGGCATGCCCGGGGTGGACTGGTGGGACGCGCTCGACGACGAGGATCGGCAGTTCGTCCTCCGGTTCCTGCTCGCGTCCGGGTCGCTGAAGGAGCTGGCGGAGGGGTACGGCATCTCGTACCCGACCGTCCGCGGCCGGCTGGACCGGCTGATCGCCAAGGTGAAGGCGGTCGTCGGGGCCAAAACGGACGACCCGTTCGAGCGGAAGCTGAAGGGGTGGGTGGCCGAGGGGCGACTGACCGTCGGCATGGCCAAGGAGCTGATCGCCGCCCACCGGGCGGTCCACACGAAGGGGGGGGCGTCATGACCGAGCCGTGGTTCAGCGAGCAGATGGCCGGGCTGGTCGGCGGGCTGGGCGGGGGCGGCCTCGGCAGCCTGGCCGGGTGTTACGGCGGGCTGGCCGGCTGGCTCGCCCCGAAGGGGAAGGCCAAAGGGTTCGTGTTCGCCGTCCACTGGGCGTTCCTGCTGCTCGGGGTGGCCGCCCTGGCGGTCGCTGTGACGGCGCTTGCGGTCGGGCAGCCGTACCACGTGTGGTACGTGTTCCTGCTCCCCGGGCTGCTGTTCACCCTGCTGTTCGGCCTGCTGTTCCCCGTGATCCGCCAGCGATACCGGGAAGCGGAAGAGCGGCGGATGACGGCCGAAGACATGGGCTGACCGTCACGCCCCGGCGGTCCCGGACCGGGGGAGGGTGACACGGAACGTCGTCCCTTTCCCTTCGACGCTGGCCACCGTCACCGACCCCTGCATCGCCTGGGCCGTGTGCTTGACGATGGCCAGCCCGAGGCCGGTCCCGCCCATCTCCCGGCTGCGGGCCTTGTCCACCCGGTAGAACCGTTCGAACACCCGGGGCAGGTCCCGCTCCGGGATGCCGATGCCGGTGTCCGACACCTCGATCGCCACCTGCTGCGGCCCGGCCTCCCACCGGACCGTCACCCGGCCGCCGGTCGGGGTGTACTTGATGGCGTTGTCCACCAGGTTGTCCAGGATTTGGGCCACGCCCTCCTCGGACGCCCACGCCGCCAGGTCCGGCGGGGACGGGCCGAGGGCCACCCCGCTCAGGGTCAGCTTCTTGGCCTCCGCCCGGGTGCGGTGCCGGTCCAGGCAGGCGTGGACGGCGTCGTCCACCGACACCGGCTCGCACTCCAGCCCGACCCCGCCCCCCTCCAGCCGGGCCAGGCTGAGCAGGTCCGTGACCAGGGCGTGCAGCCGGGTCGCCTGCTCGTCAATCTGGGTGAGGAACATGCCGCGGCTGGCCGGATCCTCGACCGCCCCGTCCAGCAGCACCTCGACCGACGACTTGATGTTGGACAGCGGGGTTTTCAGCTCGTGGGACACGTTCGCCACGAAGTCCTGGCGGAGCCGCTCCAGCCGCCGCAGCTCGGTGGTGTCGTGCAGCACGATCACCGCCCCCGGGTTGCCGGGGCCGGGCAGCCGGGAGACGTACACGGCCAGGCTCTTGACCGTCGGACCCATCCAGTCCAGCTCCTCGCGGTGCGGGCCGGCCCCGGCCAGCGTCTTCTCGGCCGCGATCTGGACGGCCCGCTGGCGCGTCACCTCCCACAGCTTGCGGCCGACCGCCTGGTCCGGGGCGAACTCCAGCAGTTGGCCGGCCCGGTCGTTGGCGAACAGCACCCGCTGGTCGGCGTCGAACGCGACCACCCCCTCGACCATGCCGGACAGGATGGTGCGGAGCCGGTCCCGCCCCTCGCCGAGCTGGGCGAAGCTGGCCGCCAGCCGGGCGGTCATGGCGTTGAACGAGTCGGCCAGGACAACGATCTCCCGGCTGCCGCCGACCCGGAGGGTGTGTTTGAAGTCGCCGTCGGCCACCCGGCGGGCGCCGTCGGTCAGGGCGTCGAGCGGGCGGGTGAACCGGCGGGCCAGCAGGTACGCGGTCGGGATCGCCAGCGCCAGGACGACCGCGCCGACGACGGCCAGGTCGTCGAGCAGCTCCCGGACGGTCGCCCCGGACCGGCGGACGAGCAGGCCGACGGCCAGCACCACGGCCGCGGTGACGAGAGCCAGGTAAGTCAGGAACAGGCGCCAGAACATGTGCCACCGTTTAGCCGCGAGGCGGAGTCGGCGGAGCCGAGCGCGGGACCAGCGCCCCAGTCCCGCGACCGTCACCGTACCGGGGCATGGTCCCGCGCTCGGCTCCGCCGACTCCGCCTCGCGGCTAAACGTCAGTCCGCCCGGGACGCATCGACGACGCGCCGTCCGGCCACCAGCCGGGTGACGGTGTTCAGCACCAGCACCGCCATCAGCAGGACGAACGCGGCCGCCCAGCCGAGCCGCTCGTACTCCGGCTGGCCGAGCATCTTCGAGTACTCGTAGATGAAGTACGGCACCGACGCGGTCGACTCGGCCGGGGACCGCGGCCACAGGTTCGACCCGCGGGCAGTCAGGATGAGCGGGGCGGTCTCCCCGGCCACCCGGCCGACGGCCAGCAGCACCCCGGTCAGGATGGCCGGCAGGGCGGCCGGGACGATCACCCGCAGGACCGTCTGCCGCTGGCCGGCCCCGAGGGCGTAGCTGGCCTCCCGCAGCCCGCGGGGCACCAGCTTCATCGCCTCCTCGGCCGACCGGATGACCGTCGGCAGCATCATCACCCCGAGCGCGAACGCCCCGGCCCAGGCGGAAAACCCCCACCGCTGGCCCGGCGCCCAGAACGGGTAGACCAGCATGGCGTACCCGAACACCCCGACCACGATCGACGGCACCCCGCCGAGCAGGTCGGCCACGAACCGCACCGGCCGGCCGAGCCAGGTCCGGCTGTTCTCGGACAAGTAGACGGCGGTCAGGATGCCGACCGGGACGGCGAACGCGGCCGCCATCCCGACCAGCATCAGGCTGCCGAGGACGGCGTTACCCAGCCCGTTCCCCCGGGGTGGGGGCAGTTCTGTGAAGAACCGCCAGTCCACCTCGCTCGCCCCGCGGTAACCGATGAACCCGAGGATCAGGAAAAGCGGCACCACGGTGAGCAACTGACAGCCGGCCAGCACGCCGGTCATCAGCCGGTCGGCCCACAGCGCCCGCGACCGTGCCCGGCCCTGTTGCCGGGGGTCGGCCGGCGGCGGGGGCGGCAGGTCGTCGCCCACCCGGGCCGGGCCGGCCCCGCCCTTCGGCCCCCGCGGCCGGCTGCCCCAGGCGACCAGCAGCCGGGCGGTGACGTTCATCACCAGGGTGATGCCGAGCAGCAACAGGGCCAGGGCCATCAGGGACGCCCGCCGGTCGCCGCCGGTCGTCTCGTGCAGGGACTTGGCGATCACGCTCGGGATGGTGTCCCCGGTGGCCGCCGGGGAGAAGCTCAGGTACTCGGCGTTGCCGATCACCATCGTCACCGCCATTGTCTCGCCGAGCGCCCGGCCGAGGGCCAGGAAGCAGCCGGCCACGATCCCCGGCCGGGCGTACGGCAGCACCACCCGCCAGATGGTCTGCCACCGGGTCGCCCCGAGGGCCAGCGCCCCTTGTCGCTGGGACCGCGGGACCGCCTGGCAGACGTCGTAACTGACCGCGGTGATGTACGGCAGGACCATGACCGCCAGCACCAGCCCGGCGGCCAGGATGCCCTGCCCGCCGTCCCCCTCCCGCAGCCCGGGGGCGTTCATCGCCTTCAGCACCACCAGCACCAGCGGGGCCAGGAACAGCTTGGCCCAGAACCCGTACACCACGCTCGGGACGGCGGCCAGCAGCTCCAGCAGGAACGCGCAGGTGGTGCGGACCGGCCGCGGGGCGATCTCCGACAGGAACGCCGCCGACCCGACCCCGAGCGGGGTGGCCACCAGCATGGCGATGGCGGACGTGGCCACCGTGCCGTACACGAACGCCAGCGCCCCGAACGACCCCTTGTCCGGGTTCCAGTCGGTGCTGGTGAACAGCTTCAGTTGGCCCGCCTTCACCAGCGCCGGCCACGCCTGGATGACCAGCACCAGCACCAGCAGGCCGGCGATGGCGAGGACGGTCAGCCCGGCGAGCTGGCAGAGGATGCGGAACGCCCGGTCGCCCGGGGTGTCCGCCCGCGGGCGGGCCGGCGGTGGCGGCGGGGCGACGGCCGGCGGCGGTTCGGCGATGGACATGGAGGCCGTTGGGGGCGTCTGGTTCTTGCCCTCTCCCCTTGGGGGAGAGGGTGGCCCGGCTTTGCGGGCCGGGTGAGGGGTCCCCCCCCCCCCCCCCCCCCCCCCCCCCCCCCCCCCCCCCCCCCCCCCCCCCCCCACGACTCCGACCCGTTTCAGCGGCTGCAACGGGACGTAGCCCTTACTCCTCACCCCCAACCCCTCTCCCCCAAGGGGAGAGGGGAGTAAAGCGTTACTCCAGCACCACGGCGTCCAGCCGTTTGGCGGCCTTTGCCTGGAGGTCGGCCGGCAGCGGGGCGTACTCCAGGTCGGCGGCGTACCTCTGCCCGTCCGTCACCGCCCACTTCAAGAACCCGGCGATCGCCGCCCCCTTCGCCTTCGGCTGTTTGACGTACAGGACGGCGTAGCTCAGCCCGGCGATCGGGTACGCGGAGTCCCCGGGGGCGTCGGTCAGCGAGTACGTCAGCTCGTGCAGCGAGTACGGCGGCCCGGCCGGCGGCTGCCCGACGGCGGCGGTCGCGGCGGCGGTCACGTGGGCCGCCTCCGGCGGGGTGAACCGGCCGGCCCGGTTCTGCACCAGGGCGGTCCGGACGTGGTTCTTCTTGGCGAACAGCACCTCGGTGTATCCGATGCAGTATGGGTTCTTCTGGACGTGGCCGGTGACGCCGTCGCTCCCCTCCTGGCCGATCCCGCCGGACGGCCACTTCGGCTTCTTGCTCACCCCGATCTGCTTCTTGAACCCCGGGCTGACTTTGGACAGGTACTCGGTGAAGATGTTCGTCGTCCCGCTCGACTCGGCCCGGAAGACCGGGGTGATCTCCTTGTCCGGCAGGGCTGCCCCGGGGTTCAGGGCGGCGATCGACGGGTCGTCCCACCGGGTCACGGTCCGGGCGAAGATGTCGGCCAGCACCGGGCCGGACAGGCGGAGCGGGGCGTCGCCGAGTTCCGGCAGGTGGTAGATGACGGCCACCGCCCCCATGGTGATCGGGACGTGGAGCACGTCCCCGTTCTCGGTCTGTGCCCGGGCCGTCTCGTCGGCCGTCATCGGGGCGTCGGTGCAGCCGAAGTCCAGGGTGCGGGCGGTCATCTGGGCGATCCCGTACCCGGACCCCTTCTTGACGTAGTCGATCTCGACGCCGTCGAAGGTGCGGAACACGGCCGCCCACTTCTGGACGATCGGGTCGACGAACGACGAGCCGCCGGCGTCGATCCGGGCCGGCCCGCCGGAGCAGCCGACGACGGCGAGCAGGGGGAGGATGGGTGTGAGGCGGACCGGCACAGCCGAGGCTCCGGAGGGGGCACCGGCATGGTACGGGCCGCCCGCCGGCGGACAACGACGGGCGGGTGAAGGTTCGGTGAAACCGGTTTCCGTAGGGTGCGTTGAGGCTCTGCGAAACGCACCGCGACGACGGCCGCAGTCGGAATCATCCGTGATCGGAAGTGGGTCCGGCCGGGGGAGGGCGAGGCACCTGCCGAGCCGGGCCGCCTGCGGCAACGGCCGCAAGTCAGACCCGCAACGGCCGCCAGTCACGTGTGACAGTGGTTGCCGCAGGCGGCCCGGCTCGGCAGGTGCCTCGCCCTCCCCCGGCGGGTGCCTCCGATTCAGGTGCAATCGTTGCCGGGCCGGTGCGTTTCGTCCCAAAGCCTCCTCAACGCACCCTACCAAAGACGGCTGACCTCACTCCTTTTTCAGCGCCGCGGCCATCTCCGCCTTCATCCGCTGCCGCAGCTTGCCGTCGACCAGCGCGTGCGTCTTGCCGGGGAACAGCTCGATCACCGCGTCGCTGCCCAGGTCGGCCAGCGACTTCTTGAGCTTCTTCGTCGCCCCTTCGAGCAGGAACGTGTCCTCCTCGCCCATCCAGACGTGCAGCTTGCCGGCCAGCTTCGGCCCGAGGGTCGGCCAGCTCCGCTCCAGCACCAGCCGGATGTCGTACTTCTCCCACGCCTTGGCCACCTTCGGGTTGATCGCCCCGGTGTCCCGGTCCCACAGTTCGAGCGGCTTGCCGTCCGGCCCCTTCGGGCTGAACACCGCCTCGAACGACCCGAGCTGCCCGCCCCGGCCCATCACCCGCTCCATGTCCGAGAAGCTCTTGAACATCAGCCGCCGGCCGCCGGACGGGCGGGACAGCGGCCGCGGGTTGCCGCCGGAGTCGGTGAACAGGCTCACCCCCGGGTCGTAGATGTCCACCTTCTGGAAGTCGCGGAAGTCGACCGGGTCCGGGCTGGTCGACCAGCACCCGCCGAACACCTCCGGGTACGTCACCTGGAGCCACAGGCTCGACCACCCGCCGGACGAGTGCCCGGTGACGAGCCGCTTGCCCGGCCGGCCGTCGCCGCGGAACTTGCCTTCGATGTACGGGATCAGCTCCTCGACCAGCGCCTGCCCGACCGGGCCGTTGTTGGCGCTGTCCGCGAAGACGTGGTGGCCGAGCCGGCAGTTGGCGTCCAGCACCACCCAGATCGCTTCCACCCCGTCGGCCAGCACGCCCGGCTTCGCCCCCGCCATGAACCGGGCGGCGGTCGCGTCTCCGCCGAACCCGGGGATCTCGTACACCACCGGGTACTTGCGGCCCGGCTCCTTGCCGAAGCTCGGCGGCAGGATCACCCCGGCCGTCATCACCGTCGGCCGGCCGTGGAACTTGGTCAGTAGCCGGCTCTCGACGGTGACGAACTTGACCGTGTCCGTGTCCTTCAACGGCGGCTCGCGGTACACCTGGTCGAGCGTCAGCCGGACCGGATCGGCGGCCGGCAGCTCGACCTGCTTGGGGGTGGAGTACACGTTCCCCGGGCTGGCCGCGAAGCTGATCCCGCCGAGGTCGCGGTCGATCACGGCCGTCGCCCACCACTTGCCCGGCGGCACCTTCGCCAGCGGGGTGATGGCCCGGCCCCCGGCCCCGACCGCCAGCGGTGTCCCCGGCTTCCACCCCGTCACGTCCTGGGCGAACGCCGGCTCGGGGTTGAACCAGTTGAGCGACTTCGGCAGCGGGTTCGGCTTCGACTTGGTGAGGAGGACGACCACCCGGCCGGTGAACGGGGCGTCCAGCGCCTGGGGGTCGGCGGTCAGGGTGAACCCGGCCGGCTCGGCGGCGGTCAGCCGCGAGGCGAAGCCGAGTGCGAGCAGGGCGACGGCGAGGCGTGCGGCGAAGCCGGGCGCGGAAAAAGCCATCAGGCGAGGCATAGGAGGCTCCGGGGGATGGGCGCATTATCCACCGGACGTGGCCTCGGAGCCAGGGGGGTGCGGGTCCGGCTTCGGGAACGCGATCCCGCCGAGGTAGGTGTGACCGGCCGCGTCGGTGAACGGGAACTTGACCACCTCCCACGGCTGCGGCGTCCCGTCCCGGCCGGGCGCCACCTCCGTGTACCGGCGGGCCGCCCCGGAGGACAGCACCTCGCGGTCGTGGGCGGCGATCACGGCCGCCCGGTCCGGCGGGAGGGTTTCGGCCGCCGACTGGCCCAGCGCCACGACCCCCGGGGCGGTCAGCTCGTCCAGGGCGGGGTTGAAGTAGACGTACCGGCCGGCCGCGTCCTTCACCCAGGCGACCGCCGGCAGGTGGTCCATGAACGCCCGAAACCGGGTCTCGCTGTCCCGGGCGGCGGCCGACAACTGGCCGAGCCGGGTGACGTCGGTCCCCACCCCGAGCACCGTCGCCACCCGGCCGTCGGCCCCGAACTCCGGGGTGAGCTTGACCAGCACCCGGCGGGGCGGGACGCCGGGCAGCTCCGTCTCGAATTCGACGGGTTGGCCGGTCCGGACGACGGCGGCGATCATCACCAGGATCTGCTCGGCGGTCACCGGGACGAACCCGAGGTCGGCCGGGAGCTTGCCGACGACCGCCGCCGCCGGTCGGCCGACCCAGCCGGCGAACGTGCGGTTGGCCATCAGGTGCCGGCCATCGGCCGCCGCCCGGAACACCCCGCACGGCAGGGCGTCCAGGACGCGGACCGACTCCGGCCGCAGGTCCGGCGGTGGCGGGGTCGGGGTCATCCCGGTCCGGGTTCGAGAGTCGAGGAGAACTGATGGTAAATCCGGGCGACCGATAGTGCAACCGGTCGCAGTGGCCCGAACACACTTTTCGTGTCAGGAGATCGGGAGGTCTGTCACCCGGGCGACGCACCGACCACCGCCCGCAGTGTGCCGAGCAGCTCTTGCACGCGGAACGGCTTGCGGACGAACCCGGCCAGCCCCTTGCCTTCCAGCCCGGCGGTGGCGTCGTCCTTGCCGAACCCGCTGCTGAGGATGACCGGCACGTCCGCCCGGACCCGGCGCAGCTCGCGGAACGTGTCCGCCCCGTCCAGGTGGGGCATGGTCAGGTCGAGCAGGACGGCGGCGAACGCCTCGGGTCGCCGGCGGAACGCCTCCAGCCCGTCCCGTCCGTCGGCCGCCAGTTCGACCGCGAACCCGGCCCGCTCCAACAGCCGCCGGGCGAACGTCCGGATCGCCTCCTCGTCGTCCACGACCAGGATCAACCGGCCGCCGCCGAACCGGTCGGGCACACCGGGGGCGGACGTCGGGCGGGGCGGCGGGGCGTCGGCCGCCAGCGGGAGCAGCACCTTGACCGTCGTCCCCTGGCCGACCGCCGAGTACACCTTGATCGCCCCGCGGTGCTGTTTGAGGATGCCGCGGACGGCGCTCATCCCCAGCCCCCGGCCGGTGAACTTGGTGGTGAAGAACGGCTCGAACACCCGGGCGGCCGTCTCCGCGGTCATCCCACACCCGGTGTCGCTCACCTCCAGCGACACGTACCGGCCCGGGGCCAGGTCGGGCGCCCCCAGCTCGGCCAGGTAGCGGGCGTCGGCGTCCAACTCCCCGGTGGTGAGCGTGATCACCCCGCCCCGCTCGCCGATCGCGTCGGCCGCGTTCGTGATCAGGTTCATGACCACCTGCCGGATCTGCGTGGCGTCAACGGTGACGGGCGGCAGGTCGTCGGCGAACTGATACCGCAGGACGGCCGACTTGCCGATGGCGGCGGCCAGCAGTTGGGCCATCTCCCGGACCAACTGGTTGAGGTCCACCGTTGCGGTCGTCTGCCGGCCCTTGCCGGCGTAGGCGAGCATCTGAGCGCACAGCTCGCCGGCCCGCTGGGCGGCCGTCTCGATCTGGGCCAGGTAGTCGGTCAGGGCGGCGGACCCGTTCGCCTCCTGACGGGCGAGGGAGGCGTACCCGAGGACGGCGGTCAGGATGTTGTTGAAGTCGTGGGCGATGCCGCCGGCCAGCACCCCCAGGCTCTCCAGCTTCTGGGCCTGGACCGCCCGCTCGGTCGCCCGCACCTGTTCGGTGACGTCCAGCCCGATCCCGCCGACCGCCGGTTGGCCGGCCGGACCCGCGACCGGGAATTTGACCACCGTCATGTGCCGGGCGGCCCCGGCGGCCGGGTCGGGGATGACCTCCTGGGACCGGACCGGCCGGCCGGTGGCCAGGACGTCCGCGTCGTGGGCGGCCAGCGCGTCGGCCACGTCCGGGGGGAACAGGTTGTGGTCGGTCCGGCCGACGAAGTGGTCGGCCGCCACCCCGTAGGAGTGGAGCACCGACTCGTTGACGAACAGGTAGCGGCCGGCCGCGTCCTTAACCCACCCGTTGGCCGGCAGGTGGTTGAGGAACTCGGTGAACCGCTGCTCGCTCAGCCGGGTCGCCTGCTCCGCCCGCTTGCGGTCTTCGATGTCGATGACCGACCCGACGTACCCGCGGAACTCGCCGGCCGGCCCGGCCCACGGGCGGCCGGCGTCGATCACCCACCGGTACTCGCCGTCCGCCCGGCGGAGCCGGTAGTCGACGGCGAACGGGCGGCGGTCGGCGGCCGCGGCGGCGAACGCCCGCCCGGTGGCCTCCCGGTCGGCCGGGTGGACGGCGTTCAGCCACCCGTACTGCGTCCCGTCCGCCGGGGTCTGGCCGGTGAACTCGTACCACCCCCGGGACACGAACGTGCAGACGTGGGTCGGGTCGGTGATCCACAGCATGGCCGGGGCGGTGTCGGCCGCCGAGCGGAACCGGTCCTCGGCCTCCTGCCGGGCCAGCTCGGCCCGCTTCCGGTCGGTGATGTCGGTGGTCGTCCCGTAGATGCGGACGGGCACCCCGGCCGGGTCGCGGTCGGCCGCCGCCCGACCTGGAACCAGCGGACCGACCCGTCCGCGGCGGTCGCCCGGATGTCGTACTCGGCGACCGCCGCCCGGCCGGCCCGGAGGGCGGCGAGGGCGGTCGCCCGGGCCGGAAGGTCGTCCGGGTGGAGCCACTCGACCCACTCGGCGACGGTCTTGGCGCTGGCCGCCGGGTCTCGCCCGAGCCACTGCCAGAACTCGGCGTCGCTGCGGAACCGGCCGTCGGCCGTCTCGTACTCCCAGGTGCACACCCGGGCGGCGTCCATGGCCCGCCGCAGCCGCTCCTCGACAGTCTGCCGGGCGTCTTCCGCAGATTTGACCGCGGTCACGTCCGTGACCACCCCCAGGACGGTCCGCACCCGGCCGCCCGGCCCGGTCTCGGGCACCAGCTTGGTGAGCAGGTGGCCGGCCGGGTCGGCCGGGTTGGCCACCTCGTACTCGGCGGTCTGGCCGGTGGCGAACACCCGGTCGGACTGGGCCTTCACGTAGTCGGCCAGGCCGGTCGGCCCGGTCAGCTCGGGCAGGGTCTTGCCGACGACCTCGGCCGGGGTCCGGCCGATGAGCGCGGCGGCCCGGCGGTTCACGTACAGGTAGCGGCGGTCGGAGTCGATCCGGAAGATGCCGACCGGCAGCTCGTCCGCGAACTCGTCAGAGAGCGGCATGGGGTCAGGTCGAGCGGGGCGAGTCGGTCCGACGGGCGCCCTCTCCGGAGGGCGCCCGTCAGATCAACTTATACCCCGCCGGGCGGCCGGGGCACGGGCTTTCCGGGGCCGCCGGAAAAAAGGGGCCGCCCCGGCGGATTAATGACGGAACAGGAACTCGCGGGTGTTGATGACCGCCCAGAGCACGTCCTCCCACCCCTTCCGCCGGTCCTTGGCCTTGGCGACGTGGGCCAGGGCGACCGCGGCCTCGGCGTCGGTCGGCGGGCGGGACACCCCGGCCAGGTACAGCTCGGTCAGGATCGCCCGGTCGGTCGCCTTGGCGGCCAGCAGCTTGCCCAGCCGGTTGCCGTCAGCCCGCACCTTGTCGTTGACCGTCGGCCCGTTGATGAGCTGCAGCGCCTGGGCCAGGTTGCCGTCGCTCTCCCGCTCGCACTCGCACGCCAGCTCCCGGGCCGGCTGGCCGAACGTCTTCAGGAACGGGTGGTTCACCTCCCCGTCCGGCAGTTGCACCGCCCGGGTGCCGGCCGGCAGCCCGGCGAACTTCTCCGGCACCCCGGTCACGTCGCCCAGGGCGTCCAACAGTTGCTCGGCGGTCAGCAGCTTGGTCACGGCCTTGGAGAAGTACCGCGTGTCGTCCGCGTTGGTCGGGGTCGGGGTGGCGGAGAGCTGGTACGTCCGTGACTTCATGACCGTCGTTATGAGCAGCCGCAGATCGAACCCGTGCCCGGCGAAGTCGGCGGCCAGGGCGGAGAGCAGCTCGTCGTTGCTGGCTGGGTTTGAGTCCCGGAAGTCGTCCACCGGGTCGACGATCCCCTTGCCCGTCAGGTGGAACCACACCCGGTTGGCGACCGATTTGGCGAAGAACGGGTTGGCCGGGTCGGTCAGCCAGTCGGCGAACGCGGCCCGGCGGTCGGCCCTCCCCGGCACGTCCCGGTCGCCGCTGCCCAGGAAGCGGGGCTTCATCGTCTTGCCGGTCCGCGGCTGAGACACCTCCCCGGCCCGCCCGGCCACGACCACCTCGGCGCTGACCAACTGGGCCGCCGGCTTCGGCCCCAGCCCGAGCCGCGGGTCCGGGTGGGCGGACACCCGGGCGAACACGGCCGCCAGGCCGTAGTAGTCGTCCTGGGTCCACCGCTCGAACGGGTGGTTGTGGCACTTGGCGCACTGCATCCGCACGCCGAGGAACAGTTGGGCGGTGGACTCGGCCAGCGACTGCGGGTCGCGGGCCACCCGGTAGTAGCTGCCGGCCGGGTTGTCGGCCGTGCTGCCGGTGGCGGTCAGCAGCTCCCGGGCGATCGCGTCGAACGGGGCGTTGGTGGCGATCTTGTCCCGCAGCCACCGCTGGAACGCGTGCGCCCCCTTCAACTGGAGCGTCTTGCGGCTGGACCGCAGCACGTCCGCCCACTTGAGCGCCCAGAAGTCGGCGAACTCCGGCAGGGTGACGAGCCGGTCGATCAGGGCGTCCCGCTTGGCCGGGTTCGTGTCTTTCAGGAACGCCTCGGCCTCGGCCACGGTCGGCAGCCGGCCGGTCGCGTCCAGGTACGCCCGGCGGACGAACTCGGCGTCGGTGCACAGGCCGGACGGGGCGATGGACAGCTTTTTCAGCTTGGCGAACACGTGGGCGTCGACGTAGTTCCGCTCCGGCGGGTTCGGCCAGGCGAAGTCGGCCCGCGGCTCCAGGTACGTCAGCCGGACGGACTGCAACTCTTCCAGGTAGCGGACCAGCACGGCCACCTCGCCCGGCCGCTTGAACTCGACCTTGCCGGTGAGCGACACGTCGGCGACGGCCGCGTCGCTGGTGCTGAAGCAGGTCAGCCGGGTGACGTCCCGCCGGGTGCCGTCCGTGAAGGTCGCGACCACGGCCAGTTGCTGCGTCTTGCCCGGGCTGAGCAGCACCCGCGGGCCGGGGCGGACGTCCAGCGACTTGACCGCCGGCAGGGCGGGCGGGTCGTCCCGCAGCCCCTGCCCGAGCCACCCGCGGACGAGTTCGGCGGGGTAGCTGTTAGCTCCCAGCCGGGCGCCCCCCTCGTGCGGCACCCGGCCCAGCCCTTTGAGCAGCAACAGGGAGCCGTCCGGGTCGTGCGAGTCGGTCCGCCGGCCGAACTGCTCGCGGGTCAGGGCGAGGTAGTCGGCGGCCGGCTCGGCCCCGCGGAGGGACAGCTTGAACCCGTTCTTGCCGCTCGGGGTGCCGTGGCACGCCCCCATGTTGCACCCGCCGACGTTAAACGCCGCCATCACGTCGTGGCGGAAGCTGACCGGGGCGGCGGCCCCCACGGCCGCGACTGTCACCGGCACCCGGACCGACTTGCGGCCGGCCGTCAAGGTGAGGGTGGCCGCCCCGTCGGCCGTCCCGCGGAGGAACAGCCCGTCCCCGGCCGCGACCACGCCCGGCCGGTCGGCCGCCACCGTGACGGCGTGCGTCAGGTCGCGGACCGACCCGTCCGCGTACCGGCCGGTGACGACCAGTTGGCAGGCGTCGCGGGGGCCGGTCAGGGTGACGGCCGCCGGCTGGACCGTCAGATCAGCCGGTTCGTCGGCGATCGGGGCGAATGCGAGCGCGGGGACGACCAGCAACAGGGCGGGGAGGGGCATCGGCTCGACCTCGGGCGGCGGTTCGCGGCGGCAGGGAAGCGGCCAGGCAGGAGAACCGGCGGGGGACTCGGCAGGTTTCCCGAGCTTACCCGGAACCCGCCCCCGGGGCGAGCGGAATCCGCCGCCGGGCCGGCCGGTTTTTCCGTTCCCCGGCAGTCGGCCGTGAACTAGATTGAGGTGTTCGTCAGATTGGACAGGACGTTGCGGGTGGCCCTGCTCATGCCTTCGACCGACCGACCCGCCGAGGTGACACGGACGCGGTTTCTGGCCGCTGTCCGGGCGTCCGGCGTACTCAGCCCGGAGCAGGCGGACCGGCACGCGGCCAGCCTGCCGCCGCTGCTGGCGACCGGGCCGCAGGTGGCGGACGCCCTGGTCCGGTCCGGCGTGCTGACCCGGTTTCAGGCGGATCGCATTCTGTCCGGCAAGTACGACGGGCTGGTGCTCGGCCAGTGCGTCGTCCTGGAGCCGGTGGCGAAGACGGCCGACAGCTGGGTTTACAAGGCCAAGCACCGGGCGCTGGGCCGGATGGTGGCGGTCCGGGTGCTGGCGTCCGGGCTGACGGCCGACCCGGTTCGCCGGGCCGCGTTTCAGGACCAGGCCCGGTCGGCCGCCCGGCTGGCCCACCCGCACGTCCTGACCGTGCTCGACGTGAACGCCGTCGGGCCGCGGCTGTACCTGCTCACCGAGCACGTGGACGGCACGTCCCTGGATGTATTGGTCGGCCTGACCGGGCCGCCGGGCGTCGGGCGGGCGTGCGAGTACCTCCGCCAGGCGGCCCTCGGGCTGCAACACGCCCACGACTGCGGCGTGACCCACGGCCGGCTGACCCCGGCGGCGGTGCTGGTCGGCGGGCCGGCCGGGCGGCCGGCGGTCAAGCTGGCGGAGTTCGGGTTCGGCCGGGCCACCGCCGGCAGTCCGGTCGGACAGTGTCCGGACCCGGCCGACTTCCAGGCGCCGGAGCTGTTCCACCCGGCCGCCGCCCCGACGCCGGCCGCAGACTTGTACGCCCTCGGCTGCACCCTGTATTTCGCGCTGACTGGCCGGGTGCCGTTCCCGGGGTCCGCTGCGGAGAAAGCCCGGCTGCACCTGGCGGCCGAGCCGACGCCGGTGGAGGAGGTCCGCCCGGGGGTGCCGGCCGAGGTGGCGACGGTGGTCCGCGGGCTGCTGGCGAAGCAGCCGGACGAGCGGCCGACGGCCGCGGAGGTGGCCGGCTGGCTGGCCCGGTTCGCGACCGCCGACGACACGGCCGAGCGGTCGGACTTCGACTTCGCTTCGCCGGCCGACGGCAACACCCCGTTCGGCAGCGTGACCCTGACCGGGCTGCCCGCACCGGCGACAGATCCGCCCCGCCCGTCGCCCCGGCAGGGTCCGCCGGCCGAGCCGTTAGCCGATGACTCCTCACCGTGGGACGGGCTGGACCACGAGCCGTCCGCCGACCGGGTCGGGCAGGTCGGCGCCTCGATCGGGCGCGGGTGGCTGGCACTGACGGGCGTTGCCGTCGCCGTCACTGCCGCGGTCGGCCTGACCGCCGCCCTGGTGCTGAGACTGGTCGCGAAATAGGGCGCGCCGGCCGACGCGAATCGAGCCGCCGATCAATGACGGAGGCCGGGGGAGGGCGAGACTCCTGCCGAGCCGGGAGCGCCCGGCAACGGCCGGTGCCCACACCCGAGGCTGTCCCCGGGCAGGGGCCGTTACGGTTGCCGCGGGCTGACGGCTCGGCAGGAGCCTCGCCCTCCCCGGAGGTAGTCGAGGGGCTTCCTATGGCGTCGTCGGCAGGTGGCGCGTCAGAATCGCCACGCAACGCCCGCTAGGCCGACCGCAGTTTTCGCAGCAGGGCGGTGAAGTCCGCCGGCGGCTCGGCCTCCCAGGCCATCGTCTCGCCGGTCGCCGGGTGGGCGAACCCGAGCCGGGCGGCGTGCAGCATCGGTCGCTTCGCGCCGCTGCCGTCCGCCGCCGGCCTGCCGTTCACCGGCCGGTCGTACACCCGCTCCCCGCACAGCGGCGCCCCGGCTTCTCCCAGGTGGATCCGCACCTGGTGCGTCCGCCCCGTCTCCAGCCGGCACTCGACCAGCGCGAAATCGCCAAACCGCTCCAGCACCTTGACGTGGGTGACGGCCCGCTTGCCGTCCGGTGAGGTGCCGCTGCCCCGCCGGCCGTCGCCGCGGTCGCGGACCAGCGTCGATTCGATCCGCCCCTCCTTCGGGACGCCGCGGGGGAGGGCCAGGTAGCGGCGGTCGGCGGTGTGCTTGCGGAACTGCCGGGTCAGGTGCTCAGCGGCCAGCGGGGTGAGGGCGAACGCCACCAGCCCGGACGTGTCCCGGTCGATCCGGTGGACCGGGTACACCTTGGCGGACGGGTTGCCGAGCAGTCGGGGCAGGAAGTCGGCGAGCGTCTTCGGCAGGTACGCTTTGCCGCGGGGGCCGAACTCGGCCGCCTCCTCGGCGTGCCGCATGGTGGTCAGTCCGGCCGGCTTGTCCACGACCACGACCACCTCATCGGCGTAAACGATTGCGCTCGCCGGAATGGGTAGCGGGGCGGCCGGCGGCTGGGGCTTCTTGGGGACCGGCGGCTGCGGCTTGGGGGGGGCAGGTTTCGCGCTCGGCTTCGCCTCGCGGCTAACCTTCGGCAGCTCGATGACGCCCTCCCGCACCCACACCCGGTTCTTCGCCTTCACCCGGTGGCCGGGGTCGGTGCAGGCGAACCCGGCCACCCGGACGTGGCCGCCGGCGATCACCGACTTGACCCGCGACCACGGCAGGTTGAACCGCTTCCGCAGGACGGTGGCGATGGTTCTGGCCGGCCTCCCGGCGGTCGGCGAGGAACTGGATCGGGGGCATGGCGTCGCTCACGAAGAGCCCACGGACGGCCGTCCGTGGGCTTCGGAAGCATATTGTAGGGCGGGTCAAGCCGGCTCGGCGGCGCCGGCCCGCCGGCCCGGGCAGGACGCGGCGGCCATTCCCGGCGGGTTGTGGAGGGAGGGCGAGGCTCCTGCCGAGCCGTCAGCCTGCGGCTCCGTGACAGTCCCCTGCCGGGGACAGCCTCGGGAGTGGGCACCGGCCGTTGCCACGCGCTCCCCGGCTCGGCAGGAGCCTCGCCCTCCCCAGGCCCGACCCGTTGGACCGGGCAACGAGCGGTTGCCACGCCGGCGGGTCGGCGCCGCCGAGCCGGCTTGACCCGCCCGACACCGGTTGCGAGTAACGGCGTTTACCCGTCACTCGTCGTCCCCGAGGGCGCCGGGCGGCAGCTTCTCCAGGTTCTTCCCCTCGGTGACGGTCATCTCCATGAACTTCTTGCCGTCGTGGGTGACGGTGATCTTGGTCGGGCTGAGGATCCCCTCGGACTTCTCGAACCCGGCCAGCACGGTCTCCTCCAGCACCTCCGGCGGGTCGTCGTCCATGCTCGGGGCGTACCCCTTGCAGCCGATCTTGGCCAGCAGCCCGGACGACTTGTCGAAATACAGCCGCGTCTCCTTCACCCCCTTGCCGGTGACGACGACCACGGCCGCCGGCTTCCCGCCCACCTCCACGTCCGCCTCGGCCTTCAGGGTGAACCGGCTGGCGTCGAGGAGCGGGACGAGCTGGAGCATCTCCTCCTGGGCGGCCGAGTGGCGGAGTTCGGTCTTGAGCTTGTCGGGGAGCGGCTGATCCGTCCCGTTGACCGTCATCTTCACCTTCTCCCCGCTCACCAGTTGGACGACGGTCAGCTTCATCCCACCCAGGTCCACCTCCATCGTCATGCGGAACTTGTCCGCCCCCTGGTGGGCGCTCGACCCCGTGAACTCGGCGTCCATGCCGAACAAGGTCATCTGCCCCTTGTACTTGGCGGTGCTGGCCTTGTACTTGCCGAGCAGTTCGGCCCCGCCGTGGGCGGCGATCGCCTTGTTGATAACCGCCTTGGCGTCGTCGGCGACCGCCGGGGCGGCGACCAGGACAGCCGCAGCGGCGGTGAGCAGCCAGTTCGACATGAAAGTCCTCCGGGATGTGGGGGCGGCCGCCGGCGCCCGGCGGCACCGGGGTGTTCGCCCCCGGTCCGGGCGGATTTGGGCGGCCGGCGGATAGGATAGCCGGCGGCCGCCCCGTCGCCCCCTCGGAGGTTCCGCCGTGGACCGGTTCACCGTCCGCACGCACGCCCGGACCGAGTTGGTCGAGATCACCGCCCAGGTGCGGGAGGCGGTCCGCGCGACCGGGGTTCGGGCGGGCCTGTGCGTGGTCTACTGCCCGCACACGACCGCCGCCGTCACCGTGCAGGAGAACGCCGACCCGGACGTGGTGCGGGACATGCTCTTGTGGCTGAACCACCACATCCCGAAGGACGTGCCCGGGTTCCGCCACGCCGAGGGGAACAGCGACAGCCACATCAAGGCCAGCCTGGTCGGGCCGAACGTCACGCTCCTCGTCGATAACGGCGACCTGGTGTTCGGCACCTGGCAGGGGGTCTACTTCTGCGAGTTCGACGGGCCGCGAACCCGGACGGTGATGGTGCGGGTGGTCGGCTCCTGACCGTCCGATTCCCGGACACCTCATCCCGCCCATCTTCAGAACTCATGTCGTGACGCGAACCGACCGGCTTGACCCGTGCTGGGGATGGTCGGTATGGTTCGACTGCCGCTCGGCCTTGAGTGGCAACTTTCGGCCCCGCCAGGAACCGGCGATGCAGCTCATCCTGCCCGACGTGTTGACTGCGGCCCGTGGGCTGTCGCTCGGGGCGACGCTGTTCCTGCTGCTGGTCGGGCTGTGCCTGTGGGGACTCGGCTGGCGGTGGCACCGGTTCTGGGTGGTGTTCGGCATCACCCTCGGGGCCGGGGTGCTGGGGCTGTCGGCCGGTCAGGCGAGCGGCGGCCAGGTGATGGTGATCGGCATCCTGCTGGCGGTGACGGCCGGCATGTTGGCCCTGGAACTGGCCCGCATCCTGGCGTTCGTCACCGGCGGGACGGCCGGGTGGATCGCCGCCCAGGCGGTACTCCCGCAGGCCCAGGAACTGTGGGCCGTGTTCCTGTCCGGCGGGCTGATCGGGGTCGTGCTGTACCAGCTCTGGACGATGCTGACCACCAGCCTGCTCGGGGCGCTGGTCGCCGGTCACGCCGGTCTGCTCCTGGCCGAGACGCTCGGCGGCACGGACGCGGCAGGCGTCGCACGAGAGCACGTCGCCGCCTTGAACGGGGCGGTGCTGACGGCGGGCGTGGTCGGGGTGCTGGTGCAGACCCGGCTCGCCCCGCGCCCGAAGCCGGACCAGGACGAGTCTGCGGATAAAGAGAAGAATCCGAAGCGGGAGTCTGCTCACGGTGACGAGTTGCACGACCACCACCTACCCGAGCCGAAGGGGACGGGGTGGTGGAAACGGGTGACGCCGGGTAAGAAGGCCGCCTGACCCGTCCTGGCCGCGGGTCAGAGAAGCCCGGCGGTGGCGAGTACGTTCTTGAGTTGTTCTCGCTTGTCGGCGGGCAGCGGCCCGATCGGCCGGCGGTTCGGCCCGGCCGGGACGCCCAGCAGTGCGAGCGCCTCCTTCACCGCCCCGTTCCCGGTGCCCAGGGTGAGCGCCAGCCGGACCGGGGCGAGCCGGTCTTGCATCCGTCGAGCCTCGGCCAGATCCCCGGCGGCGAACCGCTGGTAGATTCCGACGCACAGGTTCGGGGCGATGTTGCACGTCGCCGGGATGGCCCCCTTCGCCCCGAACAGGAGGGCGGCCAGGATGAGCGTGTCCCGCCCGTTCAACACGCTGAACGTGTCCGGCACCCGCTTGATGATCTCGATCGTGTTCTGCAGGTCGCCGGACGAGTCCTTGATGCCGACAATGTTCGGCACCTCGGCCAGCCGGGCGACGGTGTCGGGGTCGATGCTGACGCCGGTCGGGACCGGGTTGTTGTACAGCACCACCGGCAGCGACGTGCTCTCGGCCACCCGCCGGAAGTGGTCGAGCAGCTCCGCCTGAGACGGCTTGAGGTAGTACGGCGTGAGTACGGACACGCCGGCCACCCGCTCCCGCTCGGCCATCTGCGTGAGTCGCACGACCTCGCCGGTGGTCTCCGCCCCGGTGCCGGCGAACACCGGCTTCCGCCCGCCGACATGGGCGACCGCCTCGGCGACGACCGCCTGCTTCTCCGCGTCGGACAGGGCGTAGAACTCGCCCGTTGTGCCCAGGACGAAGACGCCGTCCACGCCGGCCGCGAGCTGGCGGTCGATGTGGGTACGGAGGGCCGGCAGGTCGAGTGACTCGTCGGCCCGGAACGGGGTGACGACCGGCGGGATGATGCCGCGGAGGTGCATGAGGCTACCCGGGGAACATGTCTGGGCCGATGTCCCGCGACCCGTGAACGATCCGGAGGATATCAACCCTGTCGCCGCGGCGGCGGAAGAAGATGACGTAACGCCCGCTGACAACGCTGCGAATACCCCGTCCGATGTCATCGCGCGGCCGGCCGGTGACGGACCGGGTGAGCCGCCCGAGCTGTCGGCAGCGGTCTCGGATGGTTCGGATCAGGCGGATGCCCGCATCCGGGTTCTTATCGCGATAGTATTCGGTGATGGCCATGAGGTCTGCTTCGGCCTGTGGCGCCAGGATCACCCGGCTCATATCGGTTGCTTCCGGGCGGCTTCCAGCTTGGCCAAAAGCTGGGCGAACACGGCGTCGCCGTCAACCCCCTCACCCCGGTCGAGCGAATCGATCGCCGGCTGTAGCAGCGCCCGCAGCCGTTCCACGTCCTCATCCGACTCGGATTCGATCTCGTTCTGTACGAGCGCCACACCGTAGAGCAGTAGGTTATCGGCCGTCTCCCACTTTTTCTCCGCGATCATCCGGTCGACGAACGCGGCGAACTCGTCCGGCAGCGTCACCTGGTACGTCTTCATCGTCGGCCCTCGGGGTCGCCGGATTATACCACGCCGCCGTTCACCTCAGCTCTTTCGGCATTTGGCCGCTGTAGCTGGCCCACAGGGCGTCGACCGGGTGGGCGCACCACACGCCCGGGGCGGCCGCCTTCAAGTGCCGGGCGATCTGCATCAGGCAGCCGACGTTGCCGGTGAACACCGCCTTGGCCCCGTTCTCCCGGATGTGGGCCGCCTTGCGGTCGCCGAGCTGGCCGGCCATCTCCGGCTGGGTCAGGTTGTAGCTGCCGGCCGCCCCGCAGCAAATCTCGGTCTCGGCCAGCGGCACCAGCTTCAGCCCGGGGATCAGGTCGAGCAGTGCCCGGGGCTGCTTCTGAATCTGTTGGGCGTGTCGCAGGTGGCAGGCGTCGTGGTAGGTGGCGGTGATGTTGAGCGGGTGCGTCGGCTTCACCGGTCCGAGGTCGTAAAGGAACTCGCTGATGTCCCGCACCTTGGCGTTGAACCGGGCCGCCGCCTCGGCCTGCGGGGCGTCTTTCATCAGGTGGGCGTAGTCCTTGAGCATCGCCCCACAGCCGGCCGCGTTAGTGACGATCGCGTCCAGGCTGTTCCACTCCTCGCCGGTCATGCCGAAGGCGTCGCAGTTCTTGGCGGCCAGGTCAGCGGCGGTGTGCTCGTCGGCGGCGTGGTAGTGCAGGGCGCCGCAGCAGCCCTGGGTGCGGGGGATCCACACCTCGCAGCCGTTCGCTTGCAACACCTTGGCGGTGGCGTAGTTGGTCTGCGGGTACAGGCCGTCGGCCACGCACCCGAGGAACAGCCCGACCCGCGCCCGCCGCTTGCCCTCGGCCGGCAACACCTCCGGCAGCCGGCCGTAGTGCCGCTTGAGCGGCGGCAGCATCCCCTTCATCGTCCGCAGCGACTTCGGCAACAGCCGGGTCAGGCCGGACTGTTCGAGCGCCCAGTCGATGCCGGTCCACTGAAGCAGCCGGGCCGGGGCGAGGGCCAGACGGGTCCGCACCCGGGACGGGAAGACGTGGAACAGCATCCACCGCTGCAGGCCGGTGAGGCTCCGCGTCGAGCGGCCCGGGTCGGCGTGTTCCAGGTGTTCGCGGAACGGCTCGATCAGCCGGCCGTACTGCACCCCGCTCGGGCAGGCGGTTTCGCACGCCCGGCAGTTCAGGCACAGGTCGAGGTGCCCTTTCACCGTCTGGTCGAGCTCGAGCGCGCCGTCGATCACCTGCCGCATCAGGTAGATGCGACCGCGTGGCGAATCGGCCTCGTTGCCGGTCTCGACGTAGGTCGGGCAGGCGGCGGTACACAGCCCGCAGTGGACGCAGTCGAGGACCAGCTCGTAGTCGATCTTCGGGCCGACGACGGGCAGCGCGGTCTTGGTCGCACTCATTGAGAAACCAACCGTTATGGCGAAGCGGGACGGCCGCCGGCCGTCCGCGGGTGGCGAGAGTTACCCGAACAGCCGCCCCGGGTTGAACACGTCGGCCGGGTCGAGGGTCTGCTTGACGGTCCGCATCACCGCCCAGTCGCCCCGGGGCCGGCCCCACACCGGCAGTTGCCGCTTCCACCCGGGCGGGCACCGGCGGACGGTCACGCTGCCGTCGTCGGACGGCACCGCCGCCAGGATGGCCGACGCCCGCTCGGGGGTCAAGTCGGGCGACGACAGGTGGCCGTACACGACGCCGTTGCCGGCGTGGGCCTGGACGAGCAAGTCCGGGTGGGCGGCGGCCAGGGCGGCGGCGACGGCGGCCGTCCGGCTCGGGCGGTTCGTCGCCTTCACGACGAGCTGTGACCCCGCCGCGTCCTGTAACCCGCCCAGCGCCGCCCACAGCCGTTCGGCCTCGGCCCCGCGGGCCTCGGCCACGTCCCGGACCGGGGCCGCCTTCAACTCGGCGAGCAGGGCGGACACCTGCCAGGCGACCGTGACCGCCTTCTCCTCGAACCCGACCACGATCACCCACGGGTCGCTCGCCGGCAGCGGCGTCTCGGCGGCTTTCGCCACTGCGGCCGCCGCCGACCGGTTCAACAACTCCACGGCGACCGGCCGGCTGGCGGAGACGTGCAGCCGGTCCAGGGTCGGGCCGACCGCCGCCGCGTTCACCCCGAACGCCACCAGGGCGGGCGCCTCCGGCACCGGCGTTACCTTGAACGTGGCCTGGGTGACGACGCCGAGGGTGCCGAGCGCACCGGTGTGCAGCTTCATCAAATCATACCCGGCGACGTTCTTCACCACCCGGCCGCCGGCCTTCACCTCCACCCCGTCGTCGGCCACGAAACTGATGCCGATGAGGTAGTCCCGCAGGGTGCCGAACCCGAGCCGCCGGGGGCCGCTGCGGTTACAGGCGATCGCCCCGCCGACCGTGCCGCCGAACTCGACCGGCAGCCGTTGGCCCTCGGTCGCCAGCACCCGCCGCAGCTCGGCGGCGGTCGTCCCGGCCCGGACGGTGATGGTCAGGTCGCGGGCGGCGTGCTCGACCACCCCGGATATCTTGCCGGTCTCGACCACCTCCCCCGGCTTGGCCGGCGGCAGGCCCAGATCGAGGGCGGTTCCGGTGCCGGTCGGGTACACCCCGCGGCCGGCCGCGGCCGCCTGGCGGACCAGTTCGCCGAGGTCGGCCACGGACTCCGGGCGGCGGACGGGCAGCGGGCCGAAACCGTCGATCAGCAGCTCGTCAGGCACGGCGAGACCTGGTGCGGGGCGGCGGGGGTGGTCGGGTTGTTCTATAAACCAGCGTACACGGCCGCCGCACCCCGGCCGCGGGAAGCCCGGGTTCACCGATGCCCGTTTCTCCCACCCCCGATCCGCTCGTCGCCGCCCTCCGGGACGCCGGCCTGCTCACGTCCGACCAGCTCGGTGAGCTGGGCCGGTGGGCGGCCGAGTACCGGCCGGAGCCGGCCGTGCTCGGGGCGGAGGTGGTCCGCCGCGGCTGGCTGACCGCGTTCCAGGTGCGGCAGGTGCTCCGCGGCCGGGGGGCGGAGCTGACCCTCGGCCCGTACCGGCTCACCGACCTGATCGGCCAGGGGGGCATGGGGCGGGTGTACAAGGCCCGGCACACCCGGCTCGGGCGGGACGCGGCGGTCAAAATCATCAAGAAGGAGCGGCTGACCAAGCCGGCCATGATCGACCGGTTCCGGCAGGAGATCCGGTCGGCCGCCCAGCTCGCCCACCCGAACGTGGTCCTCGCCCTGGACGCGGACGAGGTGGACGGCACCCACTACTTCGCCATGGAGTACGTGGACGGGACCGACCTGAGCAAGCTGGTGAAGGAGAAAGGGCCGCTGCCGGCGGTGGTGGCGTGCGAGTACGTCCGCCAGGCGGCGGCCGGCCTCCAGCACGCCCACGAGCGGGGGCTGATCCACCGGGACGTGAAGCCGGGCAACCTGCTCGTCACCCCGAAGGGGGTGGTGAAGGTGCTCGACCTGGGGCTGGCCCTGCTGGCCGGCGACCCGTCCGAACTGGACCAGCAGACGCCCGACCGCTACCTGATCGGCACCCCGGACTACATCGCCCCGGAGCAGGTCCGCAACCCGCTCGCGGTGGACCCCCGGGCGGACGTGTACGCCCTGGGCGGCACCCTGTACTACCTGCTCACCGGCACCGTCCCGTACCCGGTCGAGTCGGCGACGGACAAGCTGGTCAAGCAGCTCAACGCCCCGCCCCCCAGCCCGGCCGCCGCCCGCCCGGACCTGCCGCCGGGGCTGGACGCGGCCGTCCGGGCCATGATGGCCAAGAAGCCGGACGACCGGCCGGCGTCGGCCGCCGCCGTCCAAATGCTGGCCCCGTTCGCCCCGAACCGCGGGGTTCATAACGCGACCGGGGGACGAGTTCGCGTTCGCCGGACCGCCCGCGGCGCGCGGGCGGTCCGGCGAACGCGGCGGAATCGAGGTGTGGGCGATCGTCGCTGGCCTGGTCGGGGTCGGGGCGGTGATCGGGGTCGGGGCCGCCCTGAAGTTCGGCGAGGGGGTGTCACGCACCGAGCCGGCGGCCGAGTTCGTGAACGGGATCGGCATGAAGTTGGTGCGGCTGCCCGGCGGGACGGTCGTCCTGGGGTCGCCGGCCGACGAACCCGGCCGTCAGCCGGACGAGCCGATCCCGGCCGAGGCGACTGTTCCCGGCCCGCTCTACGTGTCCGCCACCGAGGTGACGCACGGCCAGTTCCAGGCGGTCCTGGGCCGGTCCCCGGCCGCCTGGCCGCGGAAGCTTCGCCAGGGGCAAGCGGTCGCGGTGGACAGTGTCACCTGGGCGGAGGCGGACGAGTTCTGCCGGCGGCTGACCGAACGGGAGCCGGGTCGGGCCGGCTGGGCGTACCGCCTGCCGTCCGAGGCGGAGTGGGAGTACGCCTGCCGGGCCGGCACCACCACCCCGTTCTGGAGCGGCCCCCGGGTCGCGTTCGGTCGACAGGCCGTGTTCAACCCGGACGACGACCCGCACGGTCAGGCCGACCCGGCGATGGGCAAACGTGCAGTTGAGAAGGGGGTGCCGCACCCGGCCGGGACCGGCGGGCCGAACCCGTTCGGCCTGTTCGACACCAATGGCGGGGTCTGGGAGTGGGTGGCCGACGCGGTGCCGGGCGGTCAGCGGGTTGTGCGGGGCGGGTCGTGGCGGGAGCCGGCGGCGAACTGCCGGTCTGCCTCGCGGCGGGTGGTCCCATCGGACGAGCGGCGGGACGACGTGGGGTTTCGGGTGGTGTATGCCTCCGTCCGATAGCCGACTGTGGCGGTTTTGTAGGGTGCGTTGAGGCTCTGCGAAACGCACCGTCGGGACTGCCCGCCTCGGGTTGCGGCCGTTGCCGGGCCGGTGCGTTTCGTCGCCAAGCCTCCTCAACGCACCCTACGGAAGGCAGAGTAGATAACTACCTACCGAACACCTGACGATACGCGCCGGCGTTGAACCCGACTAGGAGCGTCTTGGCGACCCGAACAGTCGGTGCCCGGAGATGTCCGGTTCGGCCGATGAGCAGGCCGAGAAGGGTTTCGTCGTCCGGCCGGTCGGCCTTCAGGTCAACGACGGTGACTGCCTTGCCCCGCGAGGCGATCAGGCGGTCAACCCCGGTGAGCAACTGCAACGCCTCGGCCGGCGCAATTTTGACTTTCGTCCCGTCCACCGCCTCCCGCACGGCCACGCCCGCCTGCTCAAGGAACCCCTGAGCCTTCTTGCAGGTGTCTCAGGTCCGCCGCTGGTACTGCCAGTCGATCCGCTTCGGCACGTCGGTCTGCTCCAGTGGGGGTCAGCGGCCGCCATACTCGCGGATCAACTGCTTGAACCGCGGGTCTTTGCGGAGGGACGCCAGGTCGCGGTCCTCGGTCATGTACCGGAAGTCCCGGTAGCCGAGTTCGACCGCCCGGCGGAGGATGGTGAACGCCAGGTCCGGCTGTTTCAGGAGGGCGTACCGGCAGGCCAGGTTGTAATGGGCGGTCGGGTCCGCCGGTCGCAACTGGACCAGCCGTTGATCGACCTTCAGCCCCTCCCGCAGCAGCCCCTTCGCGGACAGGTTGCTCGCCTGGACGAGCAGCACGTCGGCGTAGTCCGGGACGCGGCTGAGGAGTTGGTCGTAGAACTCGAGCTCGAAATCGAGTTGGGGGCGTTCGGCCAGCCGGGCGAGAGCGGCCGAACTGCCGGACGGGTCCGGACGGCGGTTCGGGCTGGGCATCGCGATCCCCGTTGGAGCGGGCCTGACGGCCGGGGAGGCGACCGACGACACCTGGATTATACCCCGCGAGTGGCCCGGGACAAACCGGCCCGGCCGCGGGGCCGGGAAAGAGGTGCGGGTGGCGCGGTGGTAACGGCGACGGCCGCCGGACCGGGGTTCCGGTCGCGGCGGCCGTCGCCGGCGTCACTCGTCGCTCTCGTCGTCCTCTTCCTCTTCCTCGTCGTCGTCCAGGTCGTCGTCGTCGTCCAGGTCGTCGTCGTCGTCCAGGTCGTCGAGGTCGTCGTCCAGGTCGTCGTCGTCCAGGTCGTCGTCGTCGAAGTCGTCGTCGAAGTCGTCGTCCTCGAGGTCGTCGTCCTCGTCGTCGTCCTCATCGTCCTCGTCGTCGAGGTCGTCCTCTTCGTCCTCGTCCGCGGCGACGAGCGGGGCCGGCGGGGCGAACCGGTCGTCCTCCCACGGGCGGCGGTCGCCGGCCGGGGCCGGGAGCGCGAGCAGGCGTCGGGCGGTCATGGAAGCTCCTCAGGTACGGGCGGCCGGCGGCCGAGTCCCCACACGTATCGGCGGCCGTCGGCCCAAACTCCAGTGTCACCGCCGCGGCCGGGTGGGGGACGGCCGGCCGGGCGGACGTGGTCGTCGGAACCTGCTCGCCGGGCCGTCCCGGCGGGTGCCCGAACCCCCGGGGCGGCAGCCCCAGATCCGGTCGGGCGGTCAAAGGTAGGCGCTTCTTAGCAGCGGCTTTTCGGGGCGGCAAGCGGGACTCCCGCGGTTTTTCCAAACCCCGTAATTTCACCCGGCCCGGCCGACGGAAACTCCCGTGTAGAATGGGCTTCGGCGACCGAGATCGACCGGGTGGAGGGCGCGATGGGTGACGACGTTCGTGCCGGAAGTGAGGACGCGGGGCAGGCCGACCACTTCCTCGTCGGCCGGTTGCCCGACCGGATGCCGGACCGCGGCCCGCGGTACAAGGAGACCCCGCCCGACCACCACGCCCCGACCGCCCCGCCGGTCGCCGAGCCGTGGAACGCCGTCACCGCCGCGTTGTTCGTCGTGATCGTGATCGGCTGGGTGGTCCGGCTCCGTGGCCGGCTCCGCGACTACCCGTTCCTGGCCGGTTGCCTGCCGATCCTGTTGGCCGGCGGGGTCGGCGGCACCCTTTACCACGCCTACCGCACCCGGCTGGCGTACTTCCTGCTCGACGTGATCCCGATCCAACTGCTCGGGCTGGCCGGGTCGATCTACCTGACCACCCGGCTCGTCCACGGGGCCAAACTGTGGCGGGTGCTGGGCATCGCGGTCGGGCTGCTGGTCGTGTTCGCGGCGGTGAACGAGGGGCTGTTCCGGCTGCTGAACCTGCCGCTGCGGAACCTGCGGGTGAACCTGAACTACGCCGCCCTGGCGCTCATCATCCTGGTGCCGCTCGGGGTGGTGCTGGTGCGGACCCGGTTCCGGCACGTCGGCTGGGTGGCCGGCGGGCTGGCGTCGTTCGCTATCGCCTGGTTCTGCCGGCTGATCGACGGCACCCCCTACGACACCCTGCCGATGGGCACCCACTGGCTGTGGCACACGTTCGGGGCGGTCACGACGCAGGCGACGATGGAGTACTTCTACCGGATTGAAGGGGAAGGGGCGAAAGCCCACGGATGATCATCCGTGGGCTTTCAGTTGGGCGAACCCTTCCTCAATCACCTCGTTCAGCAGCGATAGCGGCTTGCCGAACTTGCTGGCGAACTCGTCGCGGGTCGGCAGCAGCCGGACCCGCATCTTGCTCTCGTGGTGCAGGGCGATGTCGGCGAACTTGTGCTCCAGGAACGGGTTTTTGAACCGCTCGACCGTCTGCTCGGCGAACCGCAGCGGCTGATCCACCCGTCCCTCCAGTGTGGGCACGATCTCCTCGCTCAAGAGCCGCCACAGCCACGCCCCGAGGTCCGGGTCGTTGACCGCGTCCCGGACGATGGCGAAGCCCCGCGGCCGCGCCTTGATGAGCAGGGCCGTGTGGGCGGCGTTCAGGATGCGGACTTTCCGCAGGAAGTACGGCACCACGTCCGGGGTGCGGGTGATGGCCGGGTGTTGCAGCCGGAACCGGCTGTCCGGGTGGTCTTCCAACGCCCAGAAGGCGAACGGCTCGGCGACGATCAGCATCGGGTCGGACGCCAGCAGCGGGTGGTCGGCCGGGGTGCCGGTGACGATGCGGTCGACCAGGGTGTGCAGGAACGGGGTGCGGAGCAGCTTGCCGAGGGTGTCGTCGGCCAGCCCCCACTTGACCGCCAGGTTGAGGACGATGTCTTTCAGCAGCTTGGCGTTCCCCTCGATCAGCTCGCACGGGACGACCGTGACCGGCGGCAGCCCGGCCTCGTACCGCGCCCGCAGGACGGCCAGCAGCTTGGCCGGGAACGACTTCGGCGGGGCATCGGTCGGGCCGTCCGTCGGGTCGAGGGCGAAGCCGGCTTCGGTGGTGTTCGACAGGACCGTGTGCAGGTCGGGGGAGGTGGCCAGTTTCAGCACCTCGGCCCACTGGGTGGGGGCGTGCAGCGCCCGACTGACGCTGTGGCACTCCTCCACCCGGTCCACCACCTGGCCGTTCTCCAGCCCGCGGACGACGACGTGGTACTTCCCGGCCTGTTTGTTCAGCCCGCCCGCCCGGCCGTCCCCGGTGGACTGGACGATCACCACCCGGCCGACGGCTTGACCTTGGCGGTTGGCCTGGTCGATGAACAGGTCGGCGAACCCGCGGAGGAACCGGCCGGAGCCGAACTGGAGGACGGTTTCAGGCAGGGCGGACATGGGGCGGCTCCGGGCGGGGGTGGATTCCGGTGGGGACAAC
This sequence comes from Gemmataceae bacterium, assembly GCA_046350115.1. Classification (GTDB taxonomy): domain Bacteria; phylum Planctomycetota; class Planctomycetia; order Gemmatales; family Gemmataceae; genus JAXMAZ01. The sequence goes on along the minus strand of JAXMAZ010000029.1, from coordinate 42,647 downwards.
GTAGAAAGACGGGTGTCCCGGGTGCAAGGGTGCCACATGTCCGTCGGTACACTCTCTGACGTCCTCGCCGGGTTCGACCCGTCCCTGCCGCTGAACCGGGCGCGGACCCTGCCGAACACCTGGTACACCGACCCGCGGGTTCTGGAAATCGAGCGAAAGGCGGTGTTCGGGGCGAGCTGGCAGTGCGTCGGCCGGCGGGAGCAGGTGGCGGAGCCGGGCCAATACCTGACCGCCGACATCGCGGGCGAGCCGGTCTTGGTGGTGCGGGGGGAGGACGGCACCCTCCGCGGGTTTTTCAACGTCTGCCGGCACCGGGCCGCCCCGCTGTTGACAGAGCCGTGCGGGGCGGCGACCAAGCTGCGGTGCCGGTATCACGGGTGGACCTACGACCTGGCCGGGCGGCTCCGCGGCACCCCGGAGTTCGACGGGGTGTGCGAGTTCGAGAAGGCGGACAACGGGCTGGTGCCGGTCGGGGCGGTCGGCGAGTGGGGGCCGTTCGTCTGGGCCCACCTGGACGAGCCGCGCGAACCCCTCGAAGCGTTCCTGGCTCCGTTCCCCGCGTGGGCGGCCGGTCGGCGGTGCCTCGACGGGCTGGCGTTCGCCGCCCGCAAGGAGTACTTGCTGGCCTGCAACTGGAAGGTGTACGTGGATAACTACCTGGACGGCGGGTACCACGTGAACACCGTCCATCCGGGGTTGGCCGGGGTGCTCGACTACCGGGAGTACAAGACCGAGACGTGGGCGAACGTCAGCCTGCAGAGCAGCCCGCTCAAGCCGGCGGACGGGGCGGCCGGGCTGACCCGGACCGGCGACCTGGCGGCCTACTGGTGGGTGTACCCGAACTTCATGGTCAACCTGTACAGCGGGGTGATGGATACGAACCTGGTGCTGCCGTTGGGCGTGGACCGGTGCCGGGTGATCTTCGACTTTTACTTCGCCGAGGGGACGGACCCGAAGTTCATCGCGGACAGCGTGGCGGTGGCCGACCAGGTGCAGGCGGAGGACGTCGGGGTGTGCGAGGAGGTACAGCGCGGGCTGTCCAGCCGCAGCTACACGGTCGGCCGGTTCAGCGTGAAGCGGGAGAACGGCGGCTACCTCTTCCACCAGCGGCTCGGCCGGGCGGTCCAGGGGGTGGGGATCGGTTAGCCGCGAGGCGGAGGCTCTGCGGAGCCGAGCGCGGAACGGGTGGGTGTCACAGTGGCGTGGGAGCTTTTTTCGTGGGCCAGCAGACATCCGGGGCGTACCGCAGCGGCATCCTGTTCGGGCTGGTCGCCTACGTCTGGTGGGGGCTGGTGCCGCTCTACTTCCGCGAGGTGAAACACGTCCCGGCCGCCGAGATCCTGGCCCACCGGATCGTCTGGTCGGTGGTGCTCCTGGCCGGGCTGACGGCCCTCATCGGCGGGTGGGCCGACCTCCGCCGGGTGCTCACAGCTCGTCGGCTGGTGCTCACCTTGCTTTTGTCGTCCGTGCTGTTGGCCGGCAACTGGCTCATGTACATCTACGCGACGGTGACGGGCCGGGTAACGGAGGCCAGCCTCGGCTATTACATGATGCCGCTGGTGAACGCCTTCCTGGCCACCGTGTTCCTCGGTGAGCGGCTGCGGCCGGCCCAGTACCCGGCGCTCGCCCTGGTGGCCGTCGGGGTGGCGCTGCCGTTTATCGTGGCCGGGGAGTTCACCTGGCTGGCGGTCGCCCTGCCGGTGACGTTCGGGTTCTACGGGCTGGTCCGCAAGCGCGTGGCGGTGGACAGCCTGACCGGGCTGACCGTCGAGAGCCTGCTGCTGGCCGTCCCGTCGGCAGGCTACCTGGCGTGGGCCGGGGTCGCGGGGAAGGGGTCGTTCGGCCCGGACTGGCGGCTGAACGGGCTGCTCATGTTCGGCGGGGTCGTCACCGTTGTCCCGCTGTTGACCTTCACCCTGTCCCTTCGCCGGCTACCACTCTTGGCGGTCAGCTTCATCCAGTTCCTGTCCCCGACGGTTCAGTTCTTCCTGGCCGTGTACCTGTTCGGCGAGCCGATGCCGCCCGAGCGGTGGGCGGCGATCGGGTGCGTGTGGGCGGCGGTCGCCATCTTCGTCGCCGACGCCGCCTGGCAGGCCCACACCCGCCGGACGGCGGTCGAGGTCATCCCGTCGGCCCCGGTCCTGGCCACCAGCGGGCGTTGAGCCGTCCGGCCGGCGGCGGGTATGATTCACGCCGACCCCCTCATCCACGGGCCGGCCGATGTCGCACCAGAACAACGCCCCCACCACCCCCGACGCGGCCGGCCCGGCGCCGGTCGCCCCGCTCCCGGCCGTCCCCGGGTACGAGGTGCTGGAGCTGGTCGGCCGCGGCGGCATGGGGCGGGTGTACAAGGCCCGGCACCTGGGTCTCGACCGGGTGGTCGCCCTGAAGGTGCTGCACGCCCACCCGTCCGAGCACCACCTGGCCCGGTTCCGGGAGGAGGCCCGGGCGGTCGCCGGGTTGCAGCACCCGAACATCGTCCAGGTGTACGAGACGGGGGCGGCGGACGGGCAGCCGTACATCGCCCAGGAGTTCGTCGCCGGCGGGTCGCTGACGGAGGCGCTGGACGGCAAGCCGCTCCCGCCCGCGGTCGCCGCCCGGCTGGTCGAGACCGTCGCCCGGGCGGTCCAGTTCAGCCACGCCAACGGGGTCGTCCACCGCGACCTGAAGCCGGGCAACATCCTCCTGAGTGCGGAACGCGGAGCGCGGAATGCGGAATCCGAAACCACGGTCGTGATCGGCTCGGCCGATTCCGCACTCCGCGTTCCGCATTCCGCATTACTGCCGAAGGTGACGGACTTCGGGCTGGCCAAGCGGCTCGGGGCGGACAGCGGGCTGACCAAGTCCGGGGACATCCTCGGCACCCCGAGCTACATGGCCCCGGAGCAGGCCGGCGGGGACGGGGCGGAGGTCGGCCCGCCGGCCGACGTGTACGCCCTGGGGGCGGTGCTGTACGAGTGCCTGACCGGCCGCCCGCCGTTCCAGGGGCCGGACGTGCTGGAGACGCTCACGCAGGTGCTGAGCATGGACCCGGTCCCGCCCCGCACCCTCCAGCCGGGGGTGCCGCGGGACCTGGAGACCATCACCCTGAAGTGTCTGGAGAAGGAGCCGGCCCGCCGCTACCCGTCCGCCGAGGCAGTGGCCGACGACCTGCGGCGGTTCCTGGCCGGGGAGCCGATCGTCGCCCGGCCGGTCGGGCCGGTCGAGCGGGTGATGAAGTGGGCCAGACGGCGGAAGGCGGCGGCGGCCCTGGTCGCCCTCGGGCTGCTGCTCGCCGTCGTCACCCTCGGGTCGGCCGTCGCCCTCGGGGTGGGGTACTCCCGGCTGACGGCGGCGGTCCAGGACAAGGACGCCGCCCTCACACAGCTCAACCAGCGCAATGCGGAGTTGACGGCCGCCCAGCAGGAGGCGGCCGGCACCCTGGACCTGGCCCTGGCGGCGCTGAACAAGCACTTCTTCGAGCACGCCGAGCGGCTGAAGGAACTACCCCAGGGGGAGAAGCTGCGGCGGGAGGTGTTGGCCGACGCCCGCAAGGCGCTCGACGGGCTGGCCAAGCTGAAGCCGGCCGATCGGCGGGTGCGGGAGTATCAGGCGGAGGGGTTCAACCGGCTGGCCGGGGCGGAAGCGACGGTCGGGCAACTGGAAGCCGCGGCCGAGGACTACGCCCGCACCCGGGAACTGTACGCCAAGCTGCGGGCCGAGCACCCGGACGACCCGGGCTACCGGCAGTGGCACGCCATGGCCACCTCCAAGCTGGCCAACGCCTACGAGATGCTCGGCCGGACCGCCGACGCCGCCTCGCTGAACGCCGAGGTGGACAAGGCGGCCGAGCAACTGCTCGTCACCGACCCGGACGCGGTCCTGACCCTGGAGCTGAACTCCCTGCAGGCGTACCGGGCGGTCATCCGCGCGATCGCCGGCGGGGATACGGCGGCGGCCGTGGCCCATACCCGGCGGGCCGCCGACTTCCAGCACAAGCTGGTCACGGTCGATCCCGACAACCCCCGCCGGCCGGTCGCCGCCGTGGACTCGGACTTGCGGCTGGCGAACCTGCTTGTGACGGCCGACCGGGCCGACGAGGCCGCCCAGGTGCTCGACCGGGCGGCGGCCACCATCGCCGCACTCCCCGACCAGTCGGCGGTGAACACCCGCAAGCTGCGGGCCGGGGTGGCGGACGCCCGCGGGTTCCTCCACTCCCACCTCGGGAAGGCGGCGGACGCGGTCCGCGAGTACAAGCTGGCGCTGGCCGAGTACGAGAAGCTGGCGGCCGACTTCCCGGACACCCCCCGCTACAAGCAGGACATCGGGCAGACCTGGTGGCAGATGGCCAACGCCACCCGGTTCGGCCGGCCGCCCGGCGACCCCCGGGCGTATCTGGAGAAGGCCAAGGCCGTGTTCGACAAGCTGGCGGCCGACTTCCCCAAGGACTCTCAGTACCGCCAGTGGAAGCAGCGGGTGGACGGGGAGGTGAAGGCCCTGGACAAGCCGGCCGTGAACGGGAAGTAGCCACCAACCCGTAGGGCGGGTCCAGCCGGCTCGGCGGCGCCGACCCGCCGGCCCCGGTGAGGACCGGTTGCCACGCCGGTGAGTCGGGCCGGGGGGGGAGGGCGAGGCTCCTGCCGAGCCGGGCGGCCTGCCCGGCGGACGGTCCCTCACGCCCGGCGGCCGTCACCGGTCCGGCCGCCAGCCGTTGCCCCGCGCTCCCCCGCGGAACCCGCGGCCCGGGCGTGCGGCGCCTGCCCGGTCCGGCGGGTCGGCGCCGCCGAGCCGGCTGGACCCGCCTGACAACTCCGGCGTGAAAGGGGATTAGTGTACGGCGGTATCCCTGGGTGAAAGGGGATCACAATGCTCACGATCCGACCGGCGGCCGACCGCGGGGTGACGGACCTCGGGTGGCTCGACAGCCGCCACACGTTCAGCTTCGGCGACTACCACGACCCGCGGCACCACGGGTTCCGCACCCTGCGGGTCATCAACGACGACAAGATCGCACCCGGGGCTGGGTTCGGCACGCACCCGCACCGGGACATGGAGATCGCCACTTACGTACTCAGCGGCCAGTTGCAGCACCGGGACAGCATGGGCAACGGTGAGGTGATCCACGCCGGCGAGTGGCAAGCGATGACGGCCGGCACCGGGATCACCCACAGCGAGTTCAACCCGTCCGCGACGGAGCCGGTGCACCTGCTGCAGATCTGGCTCTTCCCGGATCGGCGGGGGCTGACCCCGGGGTACGCCCAGAAGGCGTTCCCGGAGGCGGAGCGGCTCGGCAGATGGCGGGTGGCACTCAGCCGCGACGGCCGGGACGGGTCGCTCCGCATCCATCAGGACGCGGTCGTATCTCAGGCGACGGTTCGCCCTGGCGACCGGTTGGCCTACGACTTCGCCCCGGGCCGGAAAGGCTGGCTCCAGGTGGCCACCGGGGCGGTGACGGTCAACGGGCTATCCCTGCAGACCGGCGACGGATTGGCGATCGAAGGCGAGCCGCGGATCGAGTTGGTGGGTGACCAACCCGGCGAAGTGCTGCTGTTCGATCTGACGTAACGTGCACGGCGGGGGTAACCCCGCCGTCTTTGTTCACGGGCGTTCACCCTTCGTCAGTCGCCGGTGCAAATCGTCGATCAGCCCGCCCAGTTCGTTCAGACGATGGACCGCCCCGTGGCTACCGGCCGCCCGGAACCGGGCTTCCACCCGCGCCCGCTCGTTCTCTCGTTTCCGGGTATCGAGGGCCAGGAACTCGGCCTCACCCAGCCCCATCTCGTTGCTGCTGTCCACGACGCCGGCACTCCAACAACCGGCGTTCCGCCCGTCCTCGATGTCCACGACGGTGTCACCGACTTTGAGCACGGCGGCGGGCGGGTAGACGCCGGTCGCTTCCATGCAACGGAAGATCATCCACGGGGCCGGCCGGCCGGCCGGAACTTCGTCCGCGCAGATCGTGAAGTCGGGGACGTATCCCTGGGTGGTCGCGGCTGTGTAGCACGCCTCGGCCGCCGCACGAAAGTACCCGGTCGTGGCCGCGACCCGGATGTCGCGTCGCCGCAGTTCGGCGACACACTCGACTACGCCCGGTGTCAGGGCCGAGTGCAGACTCGCGGCCGCTACTTGGAGGGGCGTCACCCGTTGGTACAGGTCGGCGACATCTGTCTCCGCCCACTCCCGGCCGGTGGCCGACACCCACCGGCCGGCGATGGCCGGGTCGCGCAGCATGGCCCGGATGTGGTCTTTCTTGTGCAACCCCATCGGCCCGCGTGCTTCCGACACGGTGACATCCACACCCCGCTCGGCGAACGCGGCGACGAAGGCGCCGGCCGGGGCCAGGCAGCCGAAGTCGATGGTCGTCCCGGCCCAGTCGAAGACGACGAGCCGGATCTCACGCGGGTCGGGCAAGGCACCGCTCCAGGTACGGCTTGAAGTGGTCGAAGCTCGGGGTTCGCAATTCCGGTGTCTTGGCCGCCTCGTCCCACCGCCGCAGGGCGAGGGCGTCAGCGGCGTGCGGGTGGGCCTGGAACTCGGCGGCCTCCGCGTGGGTCATCGGTCCCCCCTGGAGCCTCAAGCTCAGGACCGACGCGTCAGACAGCCGGGCCGTGTACTCCGGGTCGGTCGCACAGAGGAACCGCTTGGCCGCCACGTGCAGGCGGATTGGTTCGGTCACGGCCGGGCCGAACGCGGTGGTGAGGAACCGCCGGCCCAGCTCCTCGTGGCGATCGTCGATTCCGCGGCCGGCGCAGTCTTCGCCGTGTCCGTGAAGCAGATGCCCGACATCGTGGAGCAGCGCCGCGGCCACAAGGTGATCGGGGACGTCGGCCTGTTCGGCGGCCCACGCCGCCTGGAGGGCGTGCTCCAACTGGGACACCGCTTCGCCGCTGTACTGCGCGCCGCCACGGGTGAGGAATAGGTCTTCGATCTTGGCGAGCAGTTCGGCCGGCGTCATGGGTGCTCGTCCCAACGGTCCTGCGCGAGTCCGAAGGACAGTGTCATCCCCGCCCCGCCGGGGGCGACGGCGATGACGCACCCGGGGTGCGGTTTCAGTGTCACGAACGGCTTGTTCGGGTGCTTGGCGTACTCTCCGTGCCACCGGCGGTCGATCGCCCAATCCGGCAGCCGGACGATGCGCCGCAGGTAGGCGAGGATCAGCTCGTCGATCCGCGGGCTGTCGAACGGGCTGATGTCCGCGTCGTACTCGTGGGAGTCGCCGATGACGACCTCGCCGGCCGCGTTCTGGGCCGCCATCACGTGGATTCCGTACCGGACGTACTCCGGCATCTGGTCCGCAAACCGGTGCTTCAGAGCCGGGAGGGACGGGCACCCCTCGAACGCCTTGTAGTGCCCCAGGGTCAACCCGCCGGCGACGTGCGGGCCGAGTCGCCACCCGCCGAGCTGCGGGACGGTCCGCATCATTTGGAGCTTGCACCGGCGGAGGCCGGCCGCGGCGAAGGCGTCCGGAAACAGGGTGCCGAAGTCGACCCCGGAGCAGACGAACGTCCGGTCGGCATGCCATGTCTCGCCCGCCGCGGTCCGGACATTCGGTGGCTCGACTGCCACGACGGGTGTGCTGAACCGGAGCGTCACCCCGTGCGTCTCGGCCAGGAAGCCGGGCAGCCGGGCGATCGCCTGCCGCGGGTCAACGGCCAGCTCGGCCGGGCTGTGTAGCGCGCACACCAACCCGTCCGGGTTGATCGCCGGCGCCCGTCGCACCGCCTCGGACGCGGTCAGGAGTTCGCATGCCACCCCGCGGTCCGCCGACCGGGCGGCGAACTCGCCGAGCACACGGGCCTCGTCCTCTTCATGGGCGAGGTGGAGCGAGCCGCACTCGGCGACCCAGATGCCGGCTTGATCGCGGAGCTCGAGCCACCGCGCCCGGCTCCGCATCGCCCGGCCGTAGTCCTCGCCGGCGGGCTGGCCGATCGGCCAGACCATGCCGAAGTTGCGGACCGACGCCCCCTGGGCGACCGGGGACCGCTCGAACAGGACCACCGACCGGCCGCGGCGGGCCGCCTCCCAGGCGAACGCCAGCCCGACGATCCCTCCGCCGACCACGGCTACGTCCGCTCGCCGTTCCATGCCGCCCCCGGGGTGTGGTCAGCCGGCCGTGCTGCCGCGGACGACCAGCCGGCCGGGCACCACCACCTTGACCGGCGGGCCGGCCGGGTTCTTGACCCGCTCCCGCATCAGCCGGACGGCGTGCTCGGCCATCTGCTCGGCCGGGTAGTCGTACGTGGTCAGCCCGACGGCGAACTGATCGCCGAACGGCAGGTTGTCGAACCCGCACACGGCCACGTCCTTCGGCACCCGCACCCCGCGGTGCAGCAACTCCAGCACCAGCCCGAGCGCGGTGTAGTCCGAGTAGCACACCACCCCGTCCAGGTCGTGCTCGAGGACGTGGTCGGCGACGGCCGCGTAGGCCTCCTTCGGCGGGACGTCAGTCGGCTCGTGGATGACCACTTCCGGCAGGTCGGCCGCCCGCCGCCCGCCCGCCGCTCGGGCCATGTGCCGGGCGTACAGGTAGCCGGCCAGGCGGTCGTTGTGGCTGCTGGTCGGGGACGCCACCACCACCCCGACCCGCTTCCGCCCGCCGGCGAACAGGTGCCGGGTACACTCGGCCGCCCCGCCCAGGTCGTCCAGCCCGATCACGTCCCAGTCCGGCTGGCCGCCCGCCCCCCGCAGCCCACGCTCGATCAAAACCACAGGCAGCCCGGCCGCCCGGCACCCGGCTAGGAACGCTTCCTCCGCCCGGGTGTCGGCCTCGCTCGACCGGCTCGGGAGCAGGAACACCCCGCCGATCCCGTTCTCCCGGGCGGCCGCCGCCGCCCGCTCGGCCTCCTTGGCCGTCAGCTCCGGCTGCAGGTCGAACGCGTCGAACGCCAGGTGCATCGGCTGCCGCCGGGCCAGGGCTTCGAACCCGGCGCGGGGCAGGTCGTAGGTGGCCCGCCGCCACGGGCCGGGGGTGACGCGGAGCACCACCGCCCACCGCTCGGCCGTCGGCGGCGGCACCCGGTAGCAGCCGGACCGCTCGATCGTCTGGATCAGCCCCTTGTCCCGGAGCACCTGGAGGGCGCGGGAGGCGGTCACGACGGACACCCGGTGCTGGACCGCCACCCCGCGGACGCTGGGCATCCGCCCGCCGTCCCACTTCCCCTTCTGGAGCTGGGTCTCAATCGCGTCGGCGACGCTCAGGTACTTCGGCTGGGCGGACGTGGGGTAGGGGGTCACGGGTCGGCCGGGGGGGGAGTGGGGGTGGGGAAGGGGCGTCAGTCCTTGCGGAGGGTGAACCGGTCGAACAGCCGGTTCTCGTGGTCGTACACGTACCCGTCGAGCGTCCCGCCGTGGGCGGTGAAGTAGCAGTAGTGGTAGACGACGTGCCCCTGGTTCTTGAAGAACGCCGGGGTCGGCTCGAACTCCTCCAGCTTGCCGCCCCCGCCGCCGGTGGTCAGGTACACCGTCCCGGCCTTCGGGTCCACCTTCCCGCCGCGGACCGGCCAGGTCCGCTCGTACAGGTGGATGTGGCCGTTTAGCACAAGATCGACTTTGTGCTTCTCATACAGGGCGACCAGTTGGGCGGCGTTCTTGTCCTGCCGGCGGGAGTGCCCCCTCCAGGTGTCCCCGTAGTCGTTCGAGTCGGACGAGTAGCACGGGTGGTGGTGGTAGCACACCTTCCAGGTGGCGTCGGACGCGGCCAAGGCGCGGTCCAGCCACTGGTACTGCTCGGACCCGGGGCCGACCGGCTTGTTGGTGTCCAGGCTGAAGAACGCGGCGTTTCCGTACCGGAACGAGTAGTAGTACTCCGGCTTCGGCAGGCTGAAATACCGGTAGTACAAGGCGTGGTTCTTCTCGTGGTTGCCGATGCACGGGTAGACCGGCACCCGGGCGAACAGCTCCCGGCACGGCTTGAACAGGTCGCCGGTCCACATCCACTTGGCCAGCCCGTCGTCCACCACGTCGCCGGTGTGTAGCACGAAGTGCGGGCGACGCGCCCAGATCAGCTTGGCCACCTGGCCGGTGACGGCCGGGTTCCGCTGGGTGTCGCCGACCACCGCGAACGTGTAGGCGTCGGCCGGGCCGACGGCGGTGGTGAAGGTGTACGTGTCGCTGGTCAGCCGCTGCCCGGCCGCGTCCGTGCAGACGAACCGGTAGAAGTACTTCGCCCCCGGCTGGAGGGCGTCGAGCCTCACCTCGTGGAGCGTGTCCGCGGTGCCCACCTCGACCTTCAGGCCCGGCGGGCTGGTCGGGCCGTACTCGACGACACAGGTCGTCGGCGCGGTCGTCTCGCACAGGACCGTCATCGAGGTGCGGGTGCCGAACTGGAGGTACGGCTCGACCACGAACCCGAGTCCCGCTGGGTCGGTCTTGGCCGCGGGCGGGTCGGCCTCAGGGCCGCCGCTGGCGGCCGGTCGGACCAGGACGAGGGCCGCGAGCGCGGTCACGCACGCTCCGGCGGCGGACAGCTTGCGGACGGACCGGGCGGTCATGGCGCGTCTCGTCGGTGCGGTAACTGTTTTCGCAGGAAGTGTAACACAGAGGCCCGGCCCGCAGTGATCGGACAAAGGCTCACTTCTTCAGCGGGTAGCTGGCACTCGGTTGTCGCTTCACTTCCAGCTCGACCGTGACCTCCTTGTCCGCGACCACGGCAACGGCCTTGGTGGCGAAGGCGTTCATGTCGGCCGGCTTGACCGTCGTGACGACGTACGGCCCGGGCTTCAGGTCGGTGAACACGGCCACCCCCTTGGCGTCCGTCTCCTTGGCGTCGACCGGCTGCCCGGCGGCGTCCCGCAGGGTGACGGTCAGCCCCGGTTGGGGTCGCGGCGGCTCGCTTCCCTGCGTCACCTTCACCCGGATGTCCCCGACCGTCCGCGGCTGCTTCGGGTCCGTCAGGAGCACCGTCACGGGCAGGGAGTCGGCCACCAGCCCGACGTTGTTCACGAACCGCACCCCGACCTTCACCTTCCCCTTCGTGTCCGGCAGGTCGATCCGGGCGGTGTACACGACCCGGGTGGCCGGGGCCGGTTTGCCGTCCTTGCCTTTCGCCACGAACACCACCCCCTCCGCGACCGCCCCGTTGGCCGCCGGCTTGCCGTCCGGGCCGGGCGGGTCGCCGAGGTAAAACAGCACGGCCTTGATCCCCGACTCGGGGTCCACCCCCTCGGCGGTCACGTCCAGGGTGGTCCCGCGGACCCGGGTCTCCGGGGTGCGGACCAGCACCACCCCGGCCGGCGGGGTGTCGTCCAAGACGATGTCGGTGACGGCCGGCTCGACCGACCCGGCCCCGTCGATCTTCAGTTCCAGCTTCCGCCGGCCGTACACGCCGGACGTGTCCACCGGGATGTCCCAGTCCTTCACCTCCGACGCCAGTCGCAGCTCGCCGGCCGTACCCGTCCGCACGGTCAGCGACTCGTCCCGCAGGGTCTTCACGCTGGCCAGCTCCTGCGGGGTCTCGCCCTCCAGCCCGCTGCGGTAGAACAGCAGCTTGAGCCGACCGCTCTCCCCGAGGGCCACGTCCCGCAGCGTCTCCAGGCGGATGGACAACGGCTTGCCCGGCTGGGCGAACCCCGGAGCGCCGATGTGCAGGCGGGTGGCGTCCAGCCCGGTCGCACCGGACCCGCGGAAGTTGGTCTTGTAGCTGAACGCCCGGTTGTACCCGTCGGCCGACACCGAGAAGATGCCGGTGGTCTTGTCCGGGTCCGCCCCAGGCTTGAGCCGCAGGTTGCGGGCGATCAGCACCCCGGTCCCGTTCGCCGGGACGACGGCCTCGTATGTCCCTTCCTTCAGGCTGTTCGGGTCGACGTTGCTGAACAGCTCGGGCCGGATGTCCAGCCGCACCTTGGCCGGCGGTTCGCCGAAGTCCTTGCCCTTCACCTTTACGATCAGGTCCACCCCGCCCTGCGGGTTGGCCACCTCGTTCACGGTGGGCGGGTCGAGGTAGTCGGCCGGCGGACGGACCCGGACCTGAACGGGGATCGACAGGTGGCCGCCCTTCACAGGTGTCACGTTGTCGTCCCCGTACACGTCCAGAATCAGAAACAGGCGGCCGTCGACGCGGGTGCCGGACGGGACGGCGGGGGCGGCATCCGCCCCGGCCGCGGTTTTCGGGGCGGGGGGCGGTTCGACCGCCGGCGTCAAGCGGACCAACTTCAGCTCGCCCTTTCGCAGTGGCTGGTTGGTGACGACGGCCTTGGCGATCGGGACGTTGCCGTCCGCGTCCGCGGAGACCGCCACCCGGAAGTTCCGGTATTCGTTATCCCCGCCGCCGATCACGACGTAGTACGCCTGACCGGAGTTGGGCCGCACGTCGATGTTCCGGACCGGGTCCGTCCCCTTCGGGGAGGCGGACAGATGGACCGTCGGCATCTGAACCTGAGCCGGGGCGGCGAGCGGGGCCAGCAGGCCGGCCGCCAGTGCCGCGAGTGAGCGGACGGGTCTCATGAGGTGGGTCCGGGGTTGGGGGCTACTCGGGCGTCAGTTCGGGGTTAAGGTCGGCAGTCGGCCGAAAAACCGGTTGTCCGGGTCGTAAGCCCGCAGCGGCAGGTAGCCCTCGAACTGCCGGGCCACCCACCGCATGTACTCGTCCGAGTCCGGCCGGCGGTCCGGCTGCCCGCCACCGGCCGGGCCGCCACTTCCGTCTGCTGCGATCTCCGGGGGGATGATCCGCCCGGTCCGGACGCCCGCCCAGGCCGCGGCCAGGGCGGCACCGGCGGCCTCCGCACGGGGGCCGTCCGGCGCCTTCAGGTATTCCTCGACCGCCGTCCGGGCCTTGGCGACGGCCGGCGAACCGGTCAGCTCCAGCAGGGCGAGCGATGCCTCCGCCCGCCTCTGGGTGAGCCGGTCGTCGGTCGGCTCGGCCCTGTCGGGCGGGGCCAGTGTCGGCCCCCGCTTGTCGTCCTTGTCGTCCTGGTCGTCCGCCTCCCGGGCGATGTTGTGCAGCTCCCGCCGCTTTTTCCGGACCAACTCCCAGACCTCCCGCCGCTGGTCGGCCGGCAGCACCGGCCCGGCGACCAGCCGAAGGTAGGGGGCGAACTGCCGGTCCGGGTCCGTCCAGGCCGGCGACTCCTTTCGCTGCTTCTCGTCGTTCAGCAGCTTCTGCACCGCCCCCTTCTCGAACGGGGCGTCCAGCCGCCGCAGGCCGTCCGTCACCCGGTCGATCACGGTCGGGTCGGCGGCCCCCGCCGTTAGCCCTTTCGCCAGTGCGGCGGTTTCGAGCCAGGTCTTGAACGTCTGCTCGTCGCGCAGGGCCGCCGGCAACTTGTCAACCAGCTCCCCGAGAGCGGTCGCCGTGGACCGTGCCACGTGCTGAGCCTGTCGGGCCGACCGGCCGGCCTGTGTGAACCCGTCCGCCGCCTGCCGGAACAGTTCGGCCGCCCGGTCCGTGGCGGCGGTCGTCTCTCCCTCGAACAGCAGCCGCATCGCCTCCTGCCGGGTCTGGTCGGCCGCGGTCATCCGGTCCCGGACCGCGGCGAACCCGTCCGGCCCGGCGGCCAGCGCCTGACCGAGCCGGTCCTCCGCCATCAGTGCCCCGGCGACCGCAGTCTCCGGCTGCCGCGGCAGGCTCTTGAGGCCGACGAAGTCCAGCTTGGCCAGCGCCGCCAGGTACACCATCTCCAGGGTGGGCGGCCGGTCCCCCCACACGTCCGAAATGGCGGTGGAGTAAGCCTCCGCGTCCTCCCGGGTGAGCCGCGGGCCGGCGGACGCCTGCCGCCAGGCCAGCGCCACGCCCGTCTGCGGCTTGGCCGTCGCTTTCGCGAGCCAGTTGGCCCTGGCGAGTTCGGCACGAGTCCGCTCGGCCGCCGTCGGGTCGGTCTTCGCCTTCAGCGTCTTGACCTCGACCACGTACGCGTCGAGGGCCGACTTCCAGTCCGGCGGCGGCTCGTCCGATGCCAGCCGCGTAGCCAGGCGGAAGCCACCTACCTTCTTGATCAGCACATCGGCCGGCCCGGCGGCCGGGGCTAACGGCTTCTGGCCCGCCGACCACCTCGCGGCCGGGTCCGGCACGTCGTCTACGGCATATTTGACATCACCGGTGGCCAGCCACCGCCGCTCGGACCGGGCGGCCAGGGCGACCGACTCGGCGAACAGCCGCGGGTTCGACAGGCGGTCGCCGGCCGCCCGCCGCTGATCGAGGAACGCCCATCGCTCGGCGACCCGGTCGGGGTAGCGGTCCGGCTCGCCGAGCGGGTCGTGCGGTTTCGCCGGTTCGAGCGGCCCGGTCAGTACGAAGTCCCAGCCGGCGGCGGCCGGTTCGTACAGCCGGGGGGTTTGGGTCTGGGTCGTTCCCCACACGCTTCGGGAGTACCGGTACACCCGGGACCGCACGAACGCGACCAGCTCGCGGACGGTCACCTGGTCGTTGCGGGTCGACCCGTCCGCCCCGTCGGCCAGCCCGCGCAGCCCGTCCGCCAGGTACATCCCGAACACCGACCCCTTCTCCGGGGCGGCGACCGGCAGACTGAACTGGCCCGGCCCGCACGAGGTGAACACCGGGTACTTCGGCTTGCGGGCCTGCAGCAGCCGGTCGAGGACGGCCGCGGTGTCGTCCCGGAGCTGGCCGGTGAACGGGTCGCCGACCGGCCGGGCCACGTCCAGCAGGAGCAGCTTGTTCGCCGACGGGCAGCGGTCGAGCGCGTCGAGGACGTCGGCGACCGGCACCCAGTTGGCCCCGCGGTCGGCCGCCAGATCGTCCGCCGGGATCAGGAACGCGGCATCCCCCCGGACGGCGGCCAGCCCGCCGACGTGCAAGACGAGCGGCCTGTCGGCAGCGGTCTTCTCCAGCTCGTTGAGCAAACTTCGGATGTCCTTCCCCGCTCGGGTGGTGGTGTCCGACCGGCCGGCGTTCGGGAAGGCGGCGGCCAGCCGTTGGCCGTCCGCGTGGACCCCGGCGGCGGCCGGCCACCGGGGGTTGGTGAACTCCTCGATGGCGACCGAGAACAGGGACGGCTCCGGCGGCTTGGCCGGCTGCCGGACGAACCAGACGATCAGCCCGGCGACGGCCGCGAGCAGGAACAGGGTGGTGAGCAGTTGGCCGGACCGGGACGGCGCGGCCGGGCGGGCGTGCTTGTCCCACTCCCGCGGCTTGCGGGCGGCCGGGGAACCGGGGTCCGGGTCGGGCATGACAGGCTCTCGGCGGGTCACCGCTTCTCGGGGGTATACGGCTGCGGCCGCTGCGGGTAATCGGCGGTCTGGGCGTCCGGCCGCAGCCGGTCGGACGGCGCCTCGGGCTTGGGGCAGGTTAGCACGGCCTGGGGGTCGGCGAGCAGCGGGGCGAGGGAGACGACTTTCAGCCGCAGCCGGCCGTTCCGCAGCTTGTCCGCGGACAGGTACGGGCCGAACACGCCGGTGTACTCCGCGTACTCCTCGGGGCCGTTCGCCGCGGTCTTGTAGTACCGGTGCTCGGCGTGGGCCGGCCGCGGGGCGTCGGTCAGCGGCAGGACCATGACCGGCCGGCCCCGCGGGTGGCTGACGCGGACCACCAGCCACGCGGCCCCCGGCGGGGTGGCCGGGGCCGCCCCCTCGTCCGGCCGGACCTTGTCCGGGTAGCCGGCTTCGACCGCCAGCCGGACGACCTGCGGATCCCCGTCCCGGGTCCGAGTTGCGGCCGGCGAAAGGGTGATGTCCCGGTTCGGATCCGGAACCTGGACCCCGTCCTCGAAGTACGTCGCCACCGTCTCCACGGAGCCGGCCGGCACCCGGGCGGTGACCCGGGCCGGGTGGGCCGCCCCTGTCGACTTGTTCCGGTCCCACTGGGCGGTCAGCTCCCAGGCCGGAGCCTTGTACCCGTACTTGCGGCAGGCGACCACCGGCCCCTTGACCGGGTCGGGGAGAACCTTGCCGTCCGGGCCGAACCGGTCGAGCTGCCACCACACCACCTCGGGCACCGGCTGGGACAGGGTGGCCTCCGGCTCCCGCGGGGGCGTGAGCCGGTGGTTCGGCACCCGCTCCAAAAAGGCGTGGGTGTGGAACCGGTCGGACTGGAAGTCGAGGTACGCTTTCGGCACGGTCAGCCGCCACAGCCCGTCGGCCCGGTCGGCGGCGGCGTCGGCCGGCCAGTAGTCGGCGTACAGCTCCCGGCGGACCAGGATGCCCGGCTCCCCCTTGGCGAACCCGAGGATGAGGCCGTCCCCGGCCCGGACGGTCAGCGGCAGGGGCGGCCGGTCCCGCGGCGGCACCACGTCCGCGGTGTACTCGCCGGCCGGGACCGGCGGGGTCCACCTCAGATCCCGGGCGTCGGCCTGGTACGGCGGCCGGTCGTTCCGGTCGGTCGTCGTCTTCCAGCCGGTCACGTCCAGCCCGCCTTGCAGCCGCTGGTTGGCGGTGCTCGCCACCTTCAGCTTCGGCCGGATGGCGTAGAGCAATTGCTCGACCAGGCTTCGCTCTTCCGCCCCCCACACCTGGCCCGGGGTGCGGTGGTCGCCCAGCCGGCTGAACAGCCGGTCGGACAGCTCCTTGTCCTCGGCGGCCAGCCCGAACTGGACGACCTGGAGGGAGACGTCCCGCCCGTCCCCTTCCGTGAACAGCCGGGTGAGGCTGTCCCGCAGCCCGCCAGAACTGGCGATCCGGTTGGCGATCCGTTCGACCCGGTCCGGCTTGCCGCTCTCGTCCCGGAGTTCGTCCACCCCGTCGGTCAACACGACCAGGGTGCGGGCGCCCGCCGGCAGGTCCTGGAAGTCGCTCGTGACCGCGGTCCGGATCGACTCCACCAGCGGGGTGAAGTAAGCGGGCGTACGGCCCTGAAGCCGCTTCACCGTCTCGATCTGCCGGGCCGTGTCAGCCGGCGCCCAGGTCACCCGGGCCGGCCCCCCGTCGGTCGGGAACATGAGGGCGCTGGTCCCCTCGCCCTGAGGCCCGGAGCCACCCTCCTCGTCCGAGAAAGCGCGGATCTTGAGCGGCGTGCCGGGCGGCAGTTGGCTGAGGACGTCGTCGAGCGCCTTCATCGCCGCCCGGAACTTCGACGGCTGGGTCCGGAAGTCGGTGTCGTAGTACCGGACCTTGCCGGTCTCGTCCTTCGCCCCCGTAACGTCCTGCTTCATACTCCCCGAGTAGTCGATCAGGATGACCACCGACCCGAGCGGCACGTCCCGGTCCGCCCGGACGGCAATTCTCGCGTCGCGTTCACCGTCCGTCGGTCCCGGGTCGATCAGGACCAGGGTCGGCTCCCGGTTCAGGTTGATCTTCACCTCGGCAGGCGGGCGTTGACCGCGGAAGTACGCCTCCGCTCGGACCGCCCCGCTGCCCCGGGCGACGGCTGCCGAGGTGTCGCGGGCAATCAGTTCGGCCGTGACCGGCGGAACCGGTTTACCGTGGCCGACCGGCACCAGCGGTCGCGCCCCCACCACCCCGTCTTGCCACTGGAGCGGCAACCGGCCGTCCATCGGCTGTCGTAACACGGTTGCGGCGCCGGCGACCTCGGCCGACAGGTCGGCCGTCAGGGTGAAGCCGACGGCCCGGTGGCGATCGCTCGTCCAGACCAGGCCGCCGGCCAGCGCCGGATCGGATGGGGCGAGCCGGACGGTGTCGAACACCCGAAGGGGGGCGTCCAGCCACGGGTCACGCGGCACCGGCGGGACGGCCGCCCCGTCGGCATTGGCCGCCGCCTGTTTCGCCAGGGTGCGGTACAGCTCGGCCGCGTCCTTGAAGTACTGGCGGTTGGTGGTCTGCCCCGGCCGGTAGGTCTCGTCGTACCAGTGGTCGGCGACCGCTCGGCGGGCGTGGGCGGTCAGCAGCTCCCGCCACCGGACCCGGCCGGCGACGGCGGCCGGCTCCATCCGGTCGGACTCCTCCAGGGCGACCGCCGGCCGGTGCATCTGGTCCGCCCGGTCGAGGTCGGCGAGCGTCTTGTACTCGTCCGGCACGGCCTTCGACAGGGCGGCGAAGTGACGGGCCAGCTCCTCCCCGACTTTGATGGCCGCCGTCTGCCACTCGTTTCCGTTCTCCAGCCGGGCGAGGTCGGCATCCAGGTCGGTCGCGGCCGGCAACCCGGCGGGCGGGGACTCCAGCCACGCCCGGCCGAGCGCCCGACGGGCGAACCGACCGTGGGCGGCGGCGGTCGCCCGGGCCGCCGCCTCGGGCGCACCGGCCCCCGTCGGAGTCGGCCCTTTGTGCTGCCCCTCGCCGCCTGCCAGCAGATCCTGACTCAGCTTCCGGGACGCGGCCAGCCGGGCCATGCGGTCCTTGACGAACGGCGTGGTCAGCAGGTGCTGCACGGCCCACCAAGCGGGCTGGTCCTGGGGGTGTTGGAATCGGGCGTCCAGGGCGGTGAATACGGCTGCGGCCTGTTTCATCAGACCGTTCGGCCCGTCCAGTTCGTCGGCCAGACCGGCCAGCCGGGCCAGCCCGTCCGGGTCTGCGAGCCGGCCGGGGCTGGCGAAGGTATCGTTCAAGAGCTGGGCGCGGTCCCACGCTTTCAGAAGCGACGGAAGCAGGTCGGACTGGCCGGCGTCGGCCGCCCACCGGCTGTAGAACGGCAGGTCGGCCATCGCCCGGTCCCGCACGTCCGCCGCCCGGTGTAGGGTGCCCGCGGCATCGATCACGGATTCGTATTTCGCCTTCACCGCCTTGAGCTGGTCCTCGGCCCGTTTGTGCTCGGCCGGGTCGGAGGCGAACAGCCGGTCCTCGGCAGCCCGGCGGAGGGCGTCGGCGTCGTGCACGGTCTGCCGGACGGCCGGCCAGACCCGCTCCGGGAAGAGCGGGTTGGTCGCCGCTTTCGGCAGCCCGACGGCGGCCCGCTCGGCCAGCCGCCGGACCTCGAACGCCGTGGCCCACTGGGCCGGGGGCGCGGGCGGCTTCTTGGCATCGGACGGCAGGACCGACGCATAAAAGTGACCGGCCATCACCGGCAGGTGGGCCTCCGCCGGCCGCACCTCCTCCCGCCGGTCGACCGGCCAGAGGGTGCGGTACAGCGTCACCCACTGGTCCGCCCCGCCGGCGTTCCCGAGCCGGCGGACCGAGGCCGTCCGCCGTCGTCACTTTGCCCTCCGGCAGGCGGCCGGCAGCGGCCTCGGCCAGCGCCCGGGCTCGGGGGGCCGCCGTCCGGGGCGGTGGGAAGCGGCGGGGCGGCCAGTCGAGCCGCGTGGCCAGCCCTCCCAGCTCGCTCTTCAGCACCCCCTCCGTACCCGTCTCGCCGGCCCGGACCGCCTGTTCGTACCGCAACAACAGCTCCCGGAACCGCCGCCAGGTGCGGGGGGCGTAGGACGCGGGGGAGGGCGTTCGGGCCGCGAGTTGGTCGTGTCGGACCCACAGGCTCGCCAGGTCCGCTCGCGTCGGCGGCTGGGGTTCGGCCGCCGGCGGGACGGCGTCCGGCTGCACGTACAGGCGGATCTGTTTCGCCCGCTCCTCCCCCTCGCGGCCGTCCGGTAGCAGGAACGGACGTTGGACGGTCGGCCGGTTCCGGACCGACCACTCCTCGGTCGCCCGGCGGACGAACTCGACCAGCTCGCCGGCCCGGAGCGTCTGCCCGGATTGCGGCTGGGCCTCCCCGCGGAGGCCGCGGAGGACGGACCGGGCGAACGCCGTCTGCTGCAGTTCCTCCGACTCCCACCCGCGGTCCCCCGGGCCGGCCCCACAGAGGACAACCATCTGCTTCAGCCGGCCGAGGGCGTCGGCGACCTCTTTGTCCTTTTCCAGGCCGGCGGCGAACGGGTCGTAGAGCTGGCCGGTGAGCGGGTCCGGGCGGCGGCGGCCGGGGTCGAGCAGCACCACCACCCCGCCGTCGGCTTTGCTCGGCTTCCAGTTGTCGGCGATGGCGGCCAGCAGCTTGCCGACCCGGACCCGGGTGCCGCCCGGGCCGATCAGGTGCGGACTGCCGTCCGCCCCGACCCCGGTGTGGACCCCGAAATACAGGACCACCGGGTCGTACCTCACCAGGTACTTGCTGACGAACTCGCCCAACCCGTCCTCGGCGGGGAGTTGGAGCGGGCTGTCGCCCTCGGCGGTTACGACCTCGGGGGTGTACTTGGTGTCCCCGATGGCGGTCTTGATGTCCCGGAGGGCTGAGAGGAACCTCTTACCGCCCAGCCAGCCGTACAGGTCGATCGGCACGTCCAGCCGGCCGGCGTCGACGGCCGGGGCGGCACCGACGGCGACGAACACCGGCCGGGGCGGCGGCTTGAGCAGCTCGATCAGAACGACCACCCCGACGACCACGGCGATCAGCCCGACGGCGGCGGCCCCGGCCTTCAGCCACCAGCCGGTGCGGACCGGCGGGCCGGTCGGCCGGTCCGTCTTCCATTTCGGGTCGGGCTGACCCGGCCGGCCGTGCGGGGCGTCCCCCCGCCACTTCCCGCCGGGTGCCCCCTGTTTCCAATCGCCGGCCATGACTCGTCCCCCGGGCGACCAAATCGGCGTAGGGTGCGCTGAGGCTCTGCCAAACGCACCAGCCCGGTAACGGCAGCGCCCCGGGTGGTGTTGTGTCGCTGTGCGTTTCGCAGAGCCTCAACGCACAGCTTCGCCGAGCCGTCCGCCCCCTCACTCGATCGTGTAGGTGAACCGGCCGCCGTCCCCGATGCCGACCGTCGCCCGCCTCACCGTCCGCCCGTCGGCCAGACGGGCGAGGAACTCTTTCGCCAGCTCCGGCAGGAGCGTCCCGGTCAGGATGTGGTCCACGTTCCGGGCGCCGGTCTCCACCTCCTTGCACCGGCCGGCCACCGTGTCCACCAGGGCCGGGTCGTAGGCGAACTCGGCCTTATAGTTCGCCCGCACCCGGTCGCCGATCCGCTTCAGGTTGAGCTTGATGATCGTCTTCAGCACCTCGTCCGACAGCGGGTAGTACGGGACCACCGTCATCCGCCCGATCAGGGCCGGCTTGAACGACTTGAGCAGGTCGGTCCGCAGCGCCTCGGCCAGCCCGGCCGGGTCCGGGCGGGTGTCCGGGTCGGCACACACCTTGGCGATGGTGTCGGTGCCGACGTTCGACGTGAGCAGGATGATCGTGTTCTTGAAGTTGATGTCGTTCCCCTTGTCGTCCTGCAGGGTGCCCTTGTCGAACACCTGGTAGAAGATCTCCTGGACCGACTCGTTCGCCTTCTCCACCTCGTCCAGCAGGACCACGCTGTACGGCTTGCGGCGGACCGCCTCGGTCAACACGCCCCCCTCGCCGTACCCGACGTACCCGGGGGCCGAGCCGGTCAGCCGGGAGACCTTCATCTCCTCCTTGTACTCGCTCATGTTGATGGTGATCAGGTTGCGGTCCCCGCCGTACAGCGTCTCGGCCAGCGCGACCGCCGTCTCCGTCTTGCCCACCCCGCTCGGGCCGACCAGCAGGAAGACGCCGAGCGGCCGCCGCGGGTCGGCCAGGTTGGCCCGGGCGGTGCGGATCCGCTGGGCGATCGCCTCCAGGGCGTGGTCCTGGCCGACCACCCGCTCGCCGAGGATGTTCTGCAGCCGCAGCACCGCCTCGATCTCGTTGCGGACCATCTTGCCGATCGGGATGCCGGTCCACCCGGCGACCACCTCGGCCACCGCCTGCCCGCTGACGAACGGCTGGACCAGCGGGTCTTCCCCCTGCAGCGCCGTCAGCTCGGCCGTCTTGGCCGTCAACTCGGCCTTCGCCTTCTCTTCGTCGGCTGCGGACAGCTTGTCGGCCGCCTTCTTCGGGTCGTCGCCGGCGGCGGCGTGGGACTCCAGCTTGGTGCGGAGGGTCCGCAGCTCGTCCACCGCCGCCCGCTCCTTCTCCAGCCGGGCCTGGAGACCCTTGAGCCGGGCCTCGGCCGCCGACTTCTTCTCCCGCACCTCGGCCAGCCGGGCGGTGTGGTCGGCCCCGGCCACCTGCTCCCGCTCCAGGATGCCGATCTCGACGTCGGCGAACTCGATCTCCCGCTGGGTCGCCTCGACCGCCGCCGGGACGGCCGACTGGCTCAGGGCCACCTTGGCGCACGCGGTGTCCAGCAGGCTGACGCACTTGTCCGGCAACTGCCGGTCGGTGATGTACCGGTGGGACAGCTTAACCGCCTCCTCGACGGCCTCCTCCAGGATGCGGACCTTGTGGTGCTTTTCCAGCATCCCGGTCAGCCCCCGCATCATGCGGATGGCCTTGTCCACGTCCGGCTCGTCGACCTTCACCTCCTGGAACCGCCGCTTCAGGGCCGGGTCGCCCTCGAAGTACTTCTTGTACTCCATCCGGGTGGTGGCCGCGATGGTCCGCAGCTCGCCCCGGGCGAGGGCCGGCTTGAGCAGGTTGGCCGCATCCCCTTGCCCCGCGGAGCCGCCGGCCCCGATGAGGGTGTGGGCCTCGTCGATGAACAGGATGATCGGCACCGGAGACGCCTTCACCTCCTGGATGACCCCCTTCAGCCGGTTCTCGAACTCCCCTTTCACCCCGGCCCCGGCCTGCAGCAGTGACAGGTCGAGGATGCGGACCTGCACCCCCTTAAGCGGAGGCGGCACGTCCCCCTGGACAATTTTCAGGGCGAATCCCTCGACCACGGCCGTCTTGCCGACCCCCGCCTCCCCGGTCAGGATCGGGTTGTTCTGCCGCCGGCGGGTGAGGATGTCGATGACCTGGCGGATCTCGAAGTCCCGGCCGACGACCGCGTCCAGCTTGCCGGCCTTGGCGTTGGCCGTCAGGTCGTAGGTGAACTGGTCGAGGGACGGGGTCTTGGAATCGACCGCCGGCCGGCCCGGCTCCCCGGCGGGCGCGCCGGCCGGGGCGGCGTCGGCCTCGGCCTGGTCCTCGCTGCTGCCGGCGATGATCGCCTTCACGTCCCGGGCGAGCTGGTCGGCCGGGATCTTGGCCAGTTCGGCGGCACTCGCCCTGGCCCGGTTGCCGAGCGCCCGGTCGGAGAGCAGGGCGGCCATCAGGTAGCCGGACCGGACCAGCCTGGCCCCGTACTCCAGGGAGGCGAGGGTCCACGCCTCCCGCATGAGGTCCACGACCTCCAGCGACAGCTCGGCCCCGCGGGCGTTGCCGGTCCGGAGGGCGTCCAGTGCCCGGGTCAGTTCGCGGGTCAGCTTGGCGGGGTCCACCCCGTAGTGCTTGAACAGCTTGGGCAGGTCGCCGTCGGTCGGCTCGACCAGCTTGAGCAGCCAGTGCTCGACCTCGACGTTGTAGTTGGTCCGGGACATGCACAGCCCGGCGGACGCCTCCAGCGCCCGGCGGCAGGCCGGGTTCAGTTTGCCGACCAGGGCTTTCAGGTTCGTGACGGGCATGGCTGCCTCTCCGGGGGACTAGGCCGGTCGGACCGGCTGGCGAAATTATCGGGGACTGTAGGGGCCGCCTCCGTGGCGGCCTGGCTGCCGGCGGCAACGGCTCCAGTCCTTGCCGCCGGCAGCCCGGGCCGCCACGAGGGCGGCTTCACCAGGGGTCAACGATCGCCGAGTAGGGCCAGTCGGTCCACGCGCTCACCAGACCTTTCCTCACCGGGTTATCGAGGATGTACCGACCAACATCCTCGACGGAGCGGGTGCCGTCTAGCACGGTGTCGTAGCTGCCCCGTTGTCATAGCTCGCCTTGGATCCCGTGCGTCCACCCTTCGCGGGTGGTGAAGCTCTTGAATCGGGCGACCTGGTCGAGCACTCCGGCCGGTAAGACGCCTCGACGACCGGCGTTGACAACGCCGGTCCCCGCCGTGGGGCGACAGACGAAGTGTAAATGGTCCGGCATTAGACAGTATGCGTATAAGTGCCAGTTGTACCGGTCCCGGGTCCAGAACAGCGAGCGGACGATGGCATCGGCGAGCGGCTTGGCTCGGAATGGTTCGCCGTGGTGGCGGGCGCAGACGGTGAAGAAATAGGCGTGCGCGGTCGAGGCGTAGGCCTCGGCAGGGAGCCGGTGAGCCTTTCGCACGGGCTGTTGGTCGGACCGTGTCATCAGTCGTTGCCTCATGCTGTCGGCGGGCCGCCACGGAGGGCGGCCCCTACCAGTGTGCTGTCGCTGGTTGCGATGAACGCCCTACCGTCGCCCCAGCCCATTTCAGTCGCCGACCCGCGTGGCCGGGTCGCCGTCGAACACCACGTCCTCGGCCGGCCGCGGCGGCGTGTGGGTGAGCAGCCAGCAGTTCCACCCGAGCCGCGGGCCGGACACCGGGTCGGCGGACAGCTCACAGTACGGCACGTCCGGCGGGCGGAGCACCAACTGCACGTCGAAGTCGTACTCCAGCCCGGCGTACAACCGGGTGATCTGGCTGAGCAGGAAGAACCCCTTCCGCTCGGGCGTCGGGGTGCGGTCCGGCAGGTAGTCGAGGAACTCGGCGTAGGTGAGCGGGCCGAGCCGCACCCGGAACTTCCCCTGGATGTCCCGCACCCGGCTGCCGGCCACCGCGTTCACCCCCAGCTCGCAGTTCTGACTGGTGCCCAGCCGGGACTGGCTGGCCGGGGCGAGCGGCAGCCACTGCCCCTGGAACATCCGGACCTCGACCGGGACGGCGAAGTACTGGGCCAGCAGCACCCGCAGCCCCCAGGCGTTCCGGTGCCGCTGGGCGAACAGCCCGGCGAACCGGAGCAGGCCGATGTCCGACACCTTGGCCAGCACCCGGTCCCCCGGGGCCGGGCCGGCCGGCCGGCCGTACAGCCCGCGGGCGGCGATCCCCAGGTCGCCGGTGTCCCCGGCCTTCCGCGCCCCGGTCACCACGATCCGGTTCCGCAGGCCGCCGGTGCCCAGGCCGCTCAGGGCCAACAGGCAGCGGGTGAACGGGTCCGGCCGGCCGCCGACCAGACTGCCGCTCGGGGCCGACCCGGGGTCGATCTCGTCCGGGTCAACCCGGTCCGGCTCGGCCCGCTCGTAGGCCAGCCAGAACCGGTACTTGTCCCAGGCCCGGTAGAACAGGTAGGCGAACCGGTGGTTGAACAGGTCCAGCCAGGCCCGGGCGGCGGTCCGCTCGGCCGCGTACTGCTCCCGCTGGTATTCGGTCAGCCGGTCCCAGTCTTCGGCCCGCGCGAACTCCCGGTCGATCAGCTTCTGGGTGTAGTGCCAGGGGAGCACCCCTTTCGGGCCGAACAGCCCGAGGAAGGTGATCGTCATGGCCGGCGGGTCGATGGGCGTGGCCCCCGGGGCGACCGCGTGGACCGGGCTGGCCGGGTAGTTGAGCGACAGGTGGCCTTTGAACCGGGCCGGCTCGACCAGCGGGTCGTCCGGCCCGGCCGCGACCAGATCCTTGCGGATGCGGCCGAACAGCCGACACGCCTGGAAGAAGTCGAACTGGTACGGCTCGGCCAGCAGCCGCCGGTACACCATGTCCACGCGATCGCCCCTCACCTGAACCCATCGGGCGGGTCCAGCCGGCTCTGCGGCACCGACCCGCCGCGAACGGCCTCGAGCGCTTGCCCGGGCCGGCGGGCCTCGAAGACTCGGCACCGCCCCACCGGACCCGTAGGGCGGTGCCGGGTCTTCGAGGCCCGCCGGCGTCGCACGCCCCGCCCGGGCCGGCTAAATCAGCGGCTTCGACCCGGCCCGCGGCGGGCACCGGCGGATCTGCCGCTGGGTCTTCCCGTCCAAACTCTTGGCCGTCGCCACCAGGGTGGTGAACGAGTTGAGGGTGGCGTACAGCCCGAGGAAGTGGTCGAGCACCCCGGCGAACAGATACCCGCCGACCCCCTTGTACCGCTCCTCGTCCAGCTCGACCGTCACCTCCACCCCTCGGCAGAACCCGGACCCGGTCTCGTTCGTCACCCGCTCCACCGCCCGCCTGGTGGACACGCTCAGCAGCCCCTCGATCAGCGGGCCGGTGGCCGTGCCCGCTGCCCCGGCCCCGTCGGTCGGGTCGTAAAGCCGCAGGATCTCCTGCAGCGCGGTCCGGCCGAGGCCGTCGGCGGTCAGCGACAGGTGGTTGAGCGACAGGTGGGAGACCAGCCGCCAGTACGCCCCGCGGCGGTGCCGGGACGGGCGGGACGGCAGGGTGGCCGGTCCGCGACAGTGGATCTGCCGGACCGGCGGGGCGACCGCGGCGAGCGTGAGCGGCAACTGCAGCCCGTACTTGGCCAACTGCTCGCCGGCCTGCCGGTTGGTGAAGGTGGCCCGCACGTCCAGCGTCTGCGGGGCCGGCATGAGCGGATCCCAGTGCCGGTCCACCAGGGTCAGGTACACGTCCGTCCCGACCTCCCCGGCCTCCTCCCGGCTCGGGGAGACCGGCCGCCGGGTGGCGTACCAGTAGGCGTTGTCCCCCACCCCGGACGGGTGGTCGACGGCGAAGAACGGCCGGTACTCGACCGGCGGCACCCCGTCCGCAACCCCGTACACGGCGTCCACCGAGTACACCTCCAGCCCGGCCGTCGGGGCCGCCTCCGGGCCGATCTGGTATTCGACCTTCTGCTGGGTGAGCGGGACCGGCCGGGTCTTGTGGTCGAACAGGTTGACCGCCGGGGTGCAGCCGAGCCGGAAGGTGCCGGCCTCGACCGCCGGGGCCAGGTTGCGGGGCACCCACTTGAGGAACACCAGCACGTCCATCCGCCGGCCGAACCCCCGGCCGTCGGCGGCGTGCCGGCATGCCGCCCCGAGGCCGGTCAGGTCGACGTACCAGAACTTGTCCGGGTAGGCGAACAGCTCGGTCAGCAGCCGGTAACCGGGGAAGCTGTGTGGCGGGTACGGGAGCAGCCCCTCGTCCTTCTCGAAGTCGGCGTCCGCCTTCCGGCCGGACCGGACGGCGTCCACGTCCACCGGCTCGTCCCGGGTGCCGAACCCGACCGGCCGCAGGCAGGACGGGTCGAGGTCGACCGGCGGCAACTCGTACCGGTCGGCCGGGACCAGTGTCACCAGGGTGGCGTTCCCGAGGACGGCCTCGTACAGGTCGGCCACCACCTGTGGCTGACCGTCCAGGTGGAACCGGAGGGTGTCCAGGTTGAGCTGCTCGAACCGGGCGCCGGCCTGGGCCTCCAGTTGGAGGACCAGCACCCCGGCCGTGCCGGTCGGGATCGGGCGGTCCCGGAGCACCTGGGTCAGCCCGTGCCACGGCGGCCCCTGGAGCCGGGCGCCGACCACCTGGACCGGCCACAGGGTCACGTCGTACCCGGTCCGGTACCGGCAGGCCAGCCCGCCGGCCTGCGGCACCGGCGGGGTGAGCAGCGGGCTGCCCCGGGGGACGGTGAACCCGTCCATCAGCGGGGTCCGCTCCGGGTCGGCCTCGAACTCGGCGGTCAGGAACGACGGGACCGGGGCCAGGTAGTGCGGGTAGAGGACGCTCAGCAGGGCGTCGGTCAGCTCCGGGAACTCGTCGTCGATCTTGTGGTGGACCCGGCCGGCCAGCAGGGCGAACCCCTGGAGCAGCCGCTCGACGTGCGGGTCGGAGCTGCCCCCGCCGCTCTTGAGCTGGAGCCGGCCGGCCACGTTCGGGTACTTCTTGCCGAACTCGTCCGCCAGCGAGGTGATCGCCTGCAGCTCCCGCTCGTAGTACCGGTACAGGTCGGCGCTCATGCCCCGCCCCCGTCCGCCTTCACCCGGGTCCGCCCGCTGATCAGCTCGACCACCGTCTCGAACCCGCAGTCGGTGGCCGGCTCGACGTTCAGGGTGGCGTCGATGTGGAACCGGACCGTCTTGTCCACCCCCACCCCGCCGAGCATCTTCACCCGGATGTTTTTCAGCCGTGGCTCGTAGGCGGCGATCGTTTGCTCGATCCCGCGGGCCACGTCATCCTCCCGGACCGGGGCGGCCGACCCGGGCGGGGCGAACCGCCGCAGCCCCTGGCACAGGTCGGACACGGTGTCCGGCAGCCCGTAGCAGACGACCGACCGGGCGGTCGCCTCGCACCCGGGCGGCAGGTCGAGGACCGTCCGCCGGGTGTTGAGCAGGTCTTCCAGGTCGGCCCGGACGGCCCGGATCATCTCCCGCTCGGTGTACCCCGGCACGTCCGCCCGGCCGATCAGGTTCGGGTCGAACAGCCGGTCGATGACCGACGGCATCAGCCGCGGGCCGAGGTCGGGGGCGGGCATGGCGGCACGCGGGGTTGGCGGGCGGACCGGGCGCGATCGTACCCGACGGGGGCGGCCGGCTCCAGTGGCCCGGGTGATTTCCGCCGGCCGGCGGTTGACCGATCTGCGGCCCGATGGTGCAATCGGTCCCACCCGCCGCCCGGAGGGCCGACCGTGCTCCCGATCCCGCCGCTCCCGTTCCCGAACACCCCCGCCGCGACCGCCCTCACACTGAGCGTCGAGGAGCTGATCGCCAAGGCGGAGGCCGGGGACTGCGGGTTCCGCGGGCTGGTGCTGGCCGAGACCACCGTGCCGCGGGTGCGGCTGTTCGGGGCCGATCTGACCGGGGCACGGCTCACCGTCGTCGACCTGCGGGCGGTCGACCTGACCCGGGCCGACCTGACCGCCGCGCTCCTGACCGACGTCTGCCTGCGGGGGTGCCCGATGTTCATGGCCAAGCTGCGGGCGGTCCGCGGGATGCGGGTGGACCTGTCCAGCGCGAACCTGCACGCCGCCGACCTGTCCGGGGGGGACCTGACCGGGTGCGACCTGCGGACCGCCCAACTGCCGCACGCCGACCTGCGGCGGGCCGTCCTCCGCGGGGCCAAGCTGAAGGGGGCCAACCTGACCCGGGCGGACTTGACCGGGGCCGACCTGACGGGCGCGGACCTCGATGAGGCGATCCTCATGGAAACCAGGATGCCGGCCGGCTGGACGCCGACCGCGAGATAGCGAGGGCCGACCGCGAGACCCCCGGTCATTGCCCGGCCGCCGGCGGGGCCACCACCAGCTCCCGCCAGTCGAGCAACGGGACCTCGTCCTCGCCGGCCAGAAACGTCTTCAACCCGGCCCCCAGAACCGGGCCGCCGTCCGCCTGTTGCCAGTCGGTCGCCCGGCCCAGCTTGACCTGATCGTCCGGGTGGTCGTGCGACCCGGGGTACAGGGCCGGCAAAAACACCTCGCCGGCCTCCCCGGTGGTCGCCGTCAGCCGGGCCGGGAACCAGACCAGGTCCCGCGGGTACTTGGGCGGGTTGGCGGCCAGGCTGGCCACCTGCTCCAGCGGCACCCACAGGTACTTGCCGCGGGCGAACACCTCCAGCACCGTCCCGAACAGGTCGTCCGCGTCCCGCAGCCAATCGAACGGGGTGCCGTTCAGAGTGCCCGCCAGGTGGGGGGCGGTGTTCGCCTCGGCGACCAGGGCGGCCGCCTCCGACCGGCGGCCGTGCCGGAGGCGGTCGATCGCGTCCAGCCGCAGACGGACGTGGGCCGGCGGCTCGGCCAGGAACTCCGGCCGCCGCCCCTTGGCGAACAGCTCCCGGCGGGCGGCCTCGGCCTCCACGCACAGCTTGTACCCGTTGAGCGCCTGGATCAGGGCCAGGTCGTCGTACTTGATCGCGTCCGCCTGCCGGCGGGCCCGGTCCAGGTCGCCGGTGAACGCCACCAGCTCGAACAGGAACAGCCGGCGGGCGTGGTCGGCCGGATGGGCCTTGACCGCCTCGATCTGGGCCGCGACCGCGGCGGCCAGGTGGCCGGCCTTGTACAGCTCGGTGGGGGAGGTCATGCGGGCCTCGGCGGGAGGGGGAAACGAACGGACCGCCGGGGGCGGGTGCCCCCGGCGGTCGCGGCCCCGGTTACGCGTCCTGCTTGTCGGTGTTGGTGATCTGGCTCCACTCGGCCGAGTGCGGGGTGTTGTTCCGCGCCCCGTCCTTCTGCTGCTCCCAGTACTGCAGCTTGAAGCTGCCGTAGGACGCGGACACCGACTCGGTCGGGCTGTCGTCCCCCCCGGTCGACCCGCTCCACTGGATCGAGTCGATGAACACCTGGGTGAACTCGTACTGGATGAACTCGATCTTCTTGCCCCCGGACTTCCGCAGGACGACGGTCATCTTGGGGAAGTGGGAGCCTTCGGCACACGTCTTGAACAGGGCCGGGGACGCCTTGTCCGTCTTCTTCATGAAGTTGAAGCTGGACAGGCTGACCCGGCCGCCGCCGGACCCGGCGCTGGCCGACCCGACGGTCGTCGGGTTGCTCGCCCCGAACGAGAAGGAGTAGATCTCGACCGCCTTCTTCGCCTTGTAGGTGTCGTCGGTCGTCTCCCCTTCCACCTTCAGCCCGCTGGTGCTCTGACCGTCAACGAACAGGTAGGTGTCGAACGGCATGACTCGTCCTCCGAAGCGGTGAAACGGTGCTGCCCGGTGCGGTAAAGGTCCCTGCACCGGTAGGCAGCCGCGCCGGTGGGGGGGTGGTTTAGACCCGGGGCCGCCATGGCCCCGGGGTTAGTCCGCGGGAATCAGGCCTTCGGCTTGGGCACTTCGGCCACCAGCCGGAGCGAGGCGTCTAGCCGCTCGAGCTGGTAGTGCGGCCGCAGGTAGGCGACCGCCTGGTAGGCGCCCGGCTTGCCGGGCACCGGTTCGACGTCCACCCGGGCTTCGGCCAGCGGCCGCTCCGCCCGGGTCTTCTCGCTCGCCCCGTTCGGGTTGACGCAGTAGTTGCCGATCCACTGGTTCAGCCAGTACTTGACGTCGGCCAGCTCCATCATGCTGCCGATCTTGTCCCGGGCCATCACCTTCAGGTAGTGGGCGAACCGGCTGGTGTTCAGGATCAGGTTGAACTTGCTCGACAGCTCCGCGTTCGAGTTCGCCAGCGGGTCGAAGTAGGTCTTCGGCTTCTGGGCGCTCTGGGCGCCCATGAACACCGCGAAGTCCTTCCCCTTGGCGTGGATCAGCGGCAGGAACCCGAGGTTGCTCAGCTCGAACTCCCGGCGGTCGGTGATGGCGATCTCGGTCGGGCACTTCATGGCCACGTCCCCGTCGTCGGTCGGGAAGGTGTGGACCGGCAGCCCCTCCACCTTGCCCCCGCCCTCGACCCCGCGGATGCGGGCGAACCACCCGTCCTTGGCGAACGCGTCGGTGATCCGGGTGGCGTACGCCCAGGCGGCCCCCATCCACAGGTACTTGTCGTGGTTGGTGCCGTCGACCGACTCCTCGAAGTCGAACTCGGCCACCCGCTTGAACTCCTTCCCGTAGGGCAGCCGGCCGAGTACCCGGGGCAGGGTGAGGGCCACGTACCGGCTGTCCTCCGACTCCCGGAAGCTCTTGAACGCGGCGTACTCCACCCCCTCGAAGATCTTGGCCAGGTCCCGCGGGTTGGACAGCTCGGTCCACCGGTCGAACCCGTACATCTTCGGGCTGGTGTTGGTGACGAACGGGGCGTGGCAGGCGGCCGCCAGGTTGCTTATCTGCTTGAGCAGGTTGACGTCCTCCGGCCCGCGGCCGAACTCGTAGTCGCCGACCAGCAGGCCGTAGGGCGTCCCGCCGAGCACCCCGTACTCGTCCTCGTATACCTTCTTGAATAGCTGGCTCTGGTCGAACTCGATGGCCCGCTCCAGGTCCCGCTGGACCTCCGTCTTCTTGGCGTTGAACACCCGGATCTTGAGCTGCGTCCCGGTCTCGCTCTGGTGGACCAGGTAGTGCAGCCCCCGCCAGGTGCCCTCCAGCTTCTGGAACGCCTCGTTGTGCATGACCGCGTTCAGTTGGGCGGTCAGCTTCTCGTCCAGGGTGCGGATCCAGTGCTTGATGTTCTGCTCGACGTCCTTGGACACCACCTGGCCGGACACCGCCTGCTGGAGGAACTGGGCGAAGTACGTCTTGGCCCGGTCCGCCTCCTGTTGCTCCTGCGGCTTGAACCCCTTGCCGATGATCTCGTCCAGCAGGCCGGCGGTCTCGGTCGTCTGGGCGGCGGCCCCGGCGGCGGCCTGGGTCTGTGGGTTAGCCATTGCTGGTGCCCTCCGCCTTCGGGGTTTCGACGCCCAGCTCCTTGGCCAGGGCCATCGCCTTCTCGGTGTTGCCCAGGATGTCCGTCAGCATCGCTTCCAGCTTGTCGTTGCCTTCCATCTTGCTGAGCAACTGGGTCAGCTTGTGCCGCATGTCCAGCAGCTCCTTCATGGCCGGCACCTGGCGGGCCACGTTGGCCGGCTCGAAGTCCTCGATGGACTTGAAGTTGAGCTCGACGTTCAGTGACCCCTCGCCGGTCAGCTTGTTGTCCGCCCGGTAGGCCAGCCGGGGGGCGCTGCGGGCCATCACGTCGTTGAAGTTGTCCCGGTCGATGTTGACGAACTTCCGGTCCTTCAGCCCCGGCAGCGGCTGGGCCGGCTGGCCGGACAGGTCGGCCATCACCCCGACCACGAACGGCAGCTCGGTCTTGACCATCGCCCCGTTCGTCTCGACGTCGTACGTGATCTGGACCCGGGGGCGGCGGACTCGGTCGAGTTTGTGCTGTAAGCTCTCGCTTCCCACGATGCAACTCCGCGGTAGTGTTCGCCGGTCGGCCGTCGGTCGGGGGTCGTCCGGGCCGGCCGGCTACGACCGGTCACCCCCCGCCCGACTCGTCCAGCCCCAGCTCCCGGTACATCTCCGACAGGGCGGAGGTGTCCCGCACGAACGCCCGGATCATCTCCGGGAACGGCTTGTCCTTGAGGGCCACCGCCCGCTTCACCATGAGCGGGATCGGGCTGTGCGGCTCCAGCTTCTCGAGCAGGTCGGCCGCCTGCCGGAGGGCGGCGTACGCCCCGTCCCGGGTGGCCACCACCTGCCCGACCGCGGCGGCCCCCCCGCTTCCTTGGGGGGCCGCCGCCGGGCCGCCGGCTGTCGGTTCGTCGGTCATCCCGGCCTCGGGCGGCGGGCTGACCGGCCCGCCCTTCCTGCTCAGGAACTCTTTGGCCAGCCCGTAGCAGTCGGCCACCGCCGACCGCAGGTCGACCAGCCCGGGGGCGGACGACCCCATCTTCTCGGCCAGGCCGGCGGCCAGTCCGGTCAACTGTTCGACGCACCGGGTCAGGTCGTCGAACACCGCCTGGCACTGGGCCTGGGTGGCGGCCGCGACCGCCTTCTCGCACCGCTCCTTCAGCTCCGCCCGGGCCTGCTCCTGCTCGGCCTTGGTCAACGCCTCGTTGATGTCCGTGGCGAACCAGTCCGTGTGCCCGACCGGGCCGTGCGGGCCGGCGATCAGCGGCAGCCCGCGGACGGTGGCCGGGAACATGGCCCCGGTCCGCACGTCGCTCAGCCAGTTGAACGGGCCGGCCCGCAGCTCCGGGTCGTCCGGGTCGTCGGCCGGGTGGACCGCCGCCCAGCACCGCTCGACCAGCCCGCGGAGCAGGGCGAACCCGTCCGCCAGGGCGGCGAACCCGGTCGCCGGCTCGCCCTTGGCCGCCTGCTGCGGCCACTTCTCCCCTTCCGCCCGGGCCACCGCCTCGACCACCCGGACGGCCAGCCCCAGGTCTTTCGACTGCTCCCGCAGCAGCTTGCCGCCGGTCCGGGCGACGAACTCCCAGTCGGGCTTCTTTTTGACCGTCGGGTTCTTCGGGTCGGTGTAGTCGTACTCCGGCTTCCGGGCCTGGTCGAGCTTGCCCCAGTCCAGCAGGTACGCGGCTCGGACTCCGGCCGGGTTGTCGCCGGGGATCGGGTCGAGCAGGGGGTCCGGGTCGAGGTAGCGGGCGGTCAGTCCCGGCGGGTTCCTTTCGGTGCCGCCGGGCGACCCGGCGAGCGGGCGACGGGTTGTGCGGTCGGGTGAGGGTTTACCGCCGACGATACCTGGCTCCCGTCGGCCGGGCAACCAAATTCGTCGCCCCTCGTTCGCGTCACCCCGTCGTCCGTCGCTTGACACCCTGGAGAGCGTGGGCCGCCGCCCGAACCGGACACCGAATGCCAAAAAATGTCGTCAGCCGATGAGCACCGTCGGGGCGCCCATCACCAGTGACCCGCCGTGGGCGGTCATGTCCCCGAGCCGGGCGGCCGGCATCCCCTTGATCAGCACCTTGAACGACCCCAGCGCGATCACGTCCGGCGGGCCGACGCACACGCACATGTCGGCCACCCGGGCGGCCGGCATCCCGCAGATCAGCACCGGAATCCCGCCGGGCGGCAGGACGGGGCCGCCGACGTGGGGGATCGGGGGCACCCCGGGGGTGACCATCGGGCAGACGTGCATGTCTCCGACGCGAGCGGCGGGCATGCCCATGGCTGGCTCCCAAATGAGGCGACTGAGCGGGATGCGGTTCGTGCGGCTATCGCCGGGGCGACCAGCGGCGTCGGGTTGCTAATACCAGCCGCGGTCCCGTTTCGTCGGCGGCGGGGGCGGCCGGAGCCGGGCGGGGGGCGGGGCCGTCTCCGGCTCCGACGCCTCCGTCCGGGGTGGAACAGCAGGCGGTGGAGGGGGCGGCGGTGGCGCAAGCGGCTCCGCTGCCTCGGGCCACCGGTCCGTTCCGGCCTCTACGGCCAGCCCGAGTGTGAGGAACTGCCGCAATTGTCCGGGGCGAACTGCGGGTCGGTGCGGACGGCCGCCAGTTGGACCGCCCCGGCCGCCGCCTTCGCGTAGGCGTGCGGTGGCGGGGGACCGGGGGACGTTCGGCGGGCCGAGGCTGCCGTCGGCGAAAAACGCCGCCGCCCCGGCCAGCCCGGCCGGGGTGCCGACGCCGGCCGCTTCGGCCGCGGCGAACGCCGCCCGCCGGTTGTCGTCCGTTGGGCGGGCCGCCCAGGTCCGGGCGGCGGTGAGGGCTGCGTGGTGGCCGGCGACCGCGCGGGCGTGCTCGGCGTCGGCGGCCGGAGACGGCTTGGCCGGCGGCGGGGGCGGCGCCTGGGCGGCGCACTTGGACGCCCACCACACCGCCTGCCGCGGGGGCAGGCAGGCGGCCAGCACCTGTACGGCGTCCGCCGCCAGGTCGGCGGCCAGCAGCGCGTCCAGGTAGTCGCGGGCCGTCGCCTCCGGCTTCAGCACGGCCTTGGCGTCGTCGGACACCTCGGCCGTCTCGGCGGCGGTCGCAGCCCCGGCCGGGGCTGACAGTCGGGCGGTGTCGCTCACGGTGCTCCCGGGTTGGGGGTCAGCCAATCATGGTGATCCCGCCGCCGACGGTCAACATGGCCGTCCCCTTGACGTCGGTCATCAGCCCCTTCACCTGGGTCTGGACCTGCCCCTCGACGGAGACCATTAGCCCCTTGATCTTGACCCCCGTCTGGTCGACGGTGATGCTGCTCTGGCCGACCTTCAGGGTTATGCTTTGCATGGCCTCGGTCGAACTGGCCCCCAGGTTCAGCTTGGTCGTCTGGTTGCCCATCTTGATGGTCAGGGTGTCGTTCCCCATGTCCACCAGCACCTCGCGGTTGCCCATTTTGAGCTGGTGTTTGTCGTTCCCCATGTCCAGGGTGGTGGTGCGGTTGCCCTGCTTGACGGTCAGCGCCTCGTTCCCGGTGGTCAGGGTGGCGGTGCGGTCCTTGTAGACGGTGGTGGTCATGCTCCCGTCGGGGGACTGGGGGGTGCCGACCTTGACCACCTGGTTGTTGAACACCTCGATCGTCTGGTCGCCCTTGTCCTTCTTCTCGAACCCGACCTTCAGGGTGTCGTTGTTCTCCACGACCCGGTCGAAGTTCTTCTCCGCGTGGAAGTAGATTTGCTCCGCGTCCTTTTTGTCCTCGAACCGCAGCTCGTTGAAGTTCTCCCCGGTCCCCTTCAGGCTGCTGCGGGACTTGATCCCGCTCTGGGTCTTGTTGGCCGGCAGGGTGTACGGGGGCATCTGCCCGGCGTTGTAGACGCTGCCGACCACGATCGGCCGGTCCGGGTCGCCCTCCTCGAACGCGACCAGCACCTCCTGGCCGATCCGCGGGATGCTGATCGCCCCCCACTGCTTGCCGGCCCACATGGTGGCCACCCGCACCCAGCAGGAGCTGTTCGCGTCCTTCTTGCCCTCCCGGTCCCACGGGAACTGGACTTTGATCCGGCCGTACTTGTCGGTGAAGATCTCTTCGCCGGACGGGCCGACGACGGTGGCCGACTGGGTGCCGTGGATGACCGCTTTGGGGGTGGTCTGGGCCGGGCGGTAGGGGACGACGGCCGGGGAGGCGGTGAACGTGTTCATGTACGGCGGGGTATCACCGACTTCCTCCCCCTGATACTGCCCGACCAGGCTGGCGGTGTGCTGGACGCGGGTGATCAGGTACGCGCCGTCCGCGTTGAAGTGCTTGCTAAGGGTGAACTTGTGGCCCGGGGCCATGTGGCGGACGGTACTCTCGCCGACCACCGCGAGCGCCTGGGCGGTTTCCTGCTCCATGCGGATGCGGGTCGTCCGGGAGTTGTCCTGGAGGATCTTGTTCACGTCCGCCGCCCGGTCCCCGCCGCCCGGGTCGATCCCGTCGAACCGCTGGGCGTACCCGCCGGGGTAGTCGTACAGTTCCAGGGCGTCGTTCCCGCCCACCTTCAGCTTGTGACTGACCGTCCCGACGGCCGCCGCCGCCGCCACCTCGGCCTTGGCCTCCAGGTTGTTGCCGGGCATCTCGAAACAATGGTCCCACAGGGTCTGCTTGCCGGACCGCAGCTCCTGGGTCTTCCGCCAGTCGTAGATCCGCTCCTCGGTCCGGATCCCCCCGCGGCCGCGGTCGTACAGCAGTGTCTCCTTGCCCGGCACCGGGACGATGCCGCCCGGGTGGTCGGACACCACCATCGTGTGCCCGCCGGCGGAGTGGGTGAAGTAGTAGAAGATGCCCTCCTCCTCCATCAGCCGGCTGGCGAAGGCGAAGTCGGTCTCCCGGTACTGGATGCAGTAGTCCCGCTTCTCGTAGGTGCCGTCCAGCTTGTAGCTCACGTCGAACCCGACCAGCACCTTCTTCAGGATGTCCGGGACGGTGAGCTGCTGGAAGGTGCGGGAGTTGGTCCGGCGGGTGAGCAGCCAGAGCTTGGGGACGACGGTGGCGGTGTACCGGGTGAACAGCCGGTCCGGGCCGCCGCGGAACTCGGCCCCCTGGCCGAACCGGCTGACCAGCCCGTTGACGTACCGCTTCTCCCCGCCCGGGGCGACCAGGGTGACGGTCACCGCCTGGCCGAGCAGTTTGTCGAACGGCACCTCTTCGGTCGTCTCGGCCAGCAGCTCCAGTTGGAACTGGTACAGCTCGGAGATGCCCTCGGTGCCGGTCAACTGCTCCAGGAGCAGGGCGTCCTTGGCGAGCGGGGTGGAAACCGCCATCAGGCGGTTGTCCTGGGTGAACTTCGGCATGGTCCGGCTCCGGGCGGCGGTGCGGGCGGATGATACCACCCCCCGCCGGGCCGGGCAACCGGCCGCGCGGGCGGGTCAGGCCGGACCGGCGCGGCGCCGCCACATCTGGATAAGCGAAACCGTGAGGGCTAACAGGACAGGGCCGAGCACCATTCCGGACAGTCCGAACACGGCCAGCCCGCCGACGAAGGCCAAAAGCGCCGGCACCTCGTGCAGCCGCTGCCGGCCGGCGGCCAGCCAGGCATACGCCCAGTTGCACACCGGCCCGGCCATCAGCAGCCCCCACCCGGCCACCGCGGCCGCCGCCCCCCACCGGTCGGCGACGGCCAGCCCGACCGCCACCGGCACCCAGACGATGAACGCCCCGAGCACCGGGAGGATGGCCAGCACCGTCATCACCACCCCCCACAACAAGGGGGCCGGCACCCCGAGCCACCAGAACAGCAGCCCACCGGTGACGCCCTGGAGCAGCCCGGTGACGACGGTGGAGTACACGGTCGCGTGGACGGCGTCGGCGGTCCGGGTGAACAGCTCGTCCGCCTCCGCCCGGGTGACCGGCAGCAGCCCGCGGACCTGGGCCAGAATGTGCTCCCGGTCGCGGAACAGGAAGA
This sequence comes from Gemmataceae bacterium, assembly GCA_046350115.1. Lineage (GTDB taxonomy): Bacteria > Planctomycetota > Planctomycetia > Gemmatales > Gemmataceae > JAXMAZ01. Next base: position 5,183 of record JAXMAZ010000029.1, on the reverse strand, counting down.
ACAGCACGAACACCATGACCAGGAACTGGACGGTCGCCCAGGCGGTGCCGGTGGCGGCCGCCGCCGCGTCCCCGACTAGCCGGCGGACCAGGTCGTTGGCCTGCTGCTCCCAGTTCACCTGCCGAGCCTGGGCGGCCAACTCGCCCCCGACATACGGGGTGCGGGCGAGCAGTTCGAGCCACCCGCCTTCGGTCATCCCCTTCACCTGTTCGCCCGCCGCGGTTGCCTGCCGGCCGAGCTGGACCGTCACGAACACCACCGGCAGGACCAGCAGGAGGACGACAGCCAGGGTCGCCAGCCCGGCCGCCCCGGTCCGGTAGGGGATGTGGCGGTTGAGCCGCTCGGCCAGCGGGTGGGCGATGACGGCCAGGGCGAGCGCCCACGCCAGGGCCGGCAGGAACGGCTCGGCCATCCGGTAGCACAGGTACACCCCGACCAGGGTGAGGCCGGCCAGGGCGGCGAGGTGGATCCACCCGGCCGGCAGCCGCTCGTCCCGGGGTGGGGGGGCGGCTCCGGCCGGGGCAGGGCTGTCGGGCGGCATGACGGCTCCGGGGCGGGGGTTCCGACTCCAGCTCGCGTCCCGTCACAGGCAGCGGAGGAACGCCACCAGGTCGGCCTTCTCCTGGGGGTTCAGCTTCAGCCCCTGGACCAGGTTGAAGAACTCGACCACGTCCTCCAGGGTGAGCAGCCGGCCGTCGTGCAGGTACGGCGGGCTGTCCTTGATCCCCCGCAGGGTGAAGCTCTTGATCGGCCCGTCCCCCGGCTCGTCCTTCAGGAACCGCTCCAGGTGCAGGTCGTGCATCAGGTGGTCGGTGTAGAACGGGGCCGGGTGACAGACGGCACACTGGGCCTTGCCGAAGAACAGTTGCTCGCCCCGCTTCTCCGACTCGGTCGCCGAGTCGGTCAGCCGGCCGACCAGGTTCAGCTTCGGGGCCGGCGGGAAGTCGAGCATGTTCTGGGCCTGGGCCATGTGCGGCACCAGGCTCCGCGGGATCTCCTGGAACCCCTTCTTCATGGCCCGGATCGAGTCCCCGTTGAAGTACGCCGTCCGCTGCTCGAACTCGGTGAAGTCCTCGACGCTCCGCAGGCTCCGCTTGCTGCCGTGGATCTGCTGGTTGAACATCCCCCGCAGGCTGGTGGTGTCCAGCCGGAACCGCCGCTCCTGCGGGCGGATGTCCGGGGACAGGTGGAACTGGCCGGTCGTGTGCCCGTTCAGGTGGCAGTCGAAGCACGCCACCCCCATCTGCGGGTGCGGGGACTTGCGGTCGTCGGTCAGGTTGAACTCCTCCTGCGGGAGCGGGGTGAGCAGCATCCGCAGCCCTTCGAGCTGGACCGGGGTCAGAACCTCCTTGAACAGCTCCCGGAAGTTGCCCAGGTGGACCACCTGCCCGCGGGACACGTCCCCCAGCTCCGGCCGGTTCTGGAGGAAGATGGCCGGCGGGAACTCGGGCAGGAACGCCTCCGGGATGTCGTGGTCCACGTCGAACCGGTCCAGCCGGGGGAACATGTCGATCTGCGTCCGCGGGAACACCTGGCCGCCGTTGGCGTGCAGCGGGTGGGGCAGGGACGGGTACGGGAACAGCCCCTGCTTCTTCACCTCGTCCGGGGCCAGGCCGGCCAACTGCTCGAACGTCATCCCGTCCCTCAGCCGGGCGGTCGGGCCGACGGCCAGCGGCTTGCCGCGGGACATCCGGGCCGCCGGGTCGAGCTTGGGCTCCAGGTTGTACCGGGCCTCCAGCAGCTTCCGCTGGTCGGCCATCACCTTCGGCTTGGCCGCCGACTCCTTCTTCATCACCTCGTCGAACGTGGTGAACGGCTTGGGCGCGTTGAGCGGGTCGCGGGCGAAGTCGAACCCGGTGATCTTCCCCTCGTTCGGCTGGCCCTTCAGCGCTGGCGAAACCGGCGGGGCGTTCTTCGGGTCGAACACGCCCGACTTGTCGTGCTCGGTCGGCTTCGCCTCCGGCCGATCCCCGCCCATCTTGCGGGGGGCGACCGCCTCGGCGGCCGGGTCTTGGGGCCGGGCCGCCTGTCCGGCCTGGGTGCCCGCGGGGTCGCCCGACCGAGCGGACAGTAGCCACCCGCCTACCATCAGCCCTGCCAGGAACGTCACCACGGGTCCGGTTGATCGGGGCATGAGAGGCCTCGCGTTTCGGTAGTGATCGGGGACGGGCCGTCTGCAGAAACCCGCACTGCCGACCGCGGACCTAGTTAGAGGCGGTCGGTTGCGCGGTGGAAGGCAGCCGGGCTATAAGCCGGGGCCGCAGTCGCCCGGATTCATAGCCCTGCGGCGAGTCATATCGAGGTGATTTCTCGACGACTTCCGACGGGAACGGGCCGGGTGATCGCGAGGAAAGCGGGTGCGCGGAGGATGTGAACGACGGTGGACTGTCCCGGCACACCCGTTGCAAAGCCCTCCCCGGCTGATCTTCGCTTTCCGACTCACGAGGCCCACCGATGCCGACGACCATCACAAACGTTGTCGCCAAGACCCTCGCCGGCACGACCGGCACCCCCGCCGGGATCGACGGCCGGGAGAACTACCGCACCCGCAGTGTCATCCGGCCGAACGTCGGGGACACCGAGCGGGCGCTGTCCGCCGTCGGCGGGGCCGGGCTGATCGCCTACGGGCTGACCGCCCGCGGACTGCCCAGCGTGCTGGCTCCGATCGCCGGCGGGTTCCTGCTGCTGCGGGGCGTCACCGGCCACTGCATGGGGTACGCCGCCCTCGGCTGCTCGACTGCCTGTAGGCGGTCCGAGCGGGCCGGGGTGGCGGCCGGGACCGGGGTCCGCGTGGACGAGTCGGTCACGGTCAACAAGCCGGCCGACGAGCTGTTCCGCTTCTGGCGGCGGTTCGACAACCTGCCGAAGTTCATGCGGCATCTGGACTCCGTCCGGGTGACCGACGAGCAGCGGTCCCACTGGGTGGCCAAGGCGCCGCTCGGGATGAAGGTGGAGTGGGACGCGGAGATCGTCCACGAACAGGCGAACAAGGTGATCGGCTGGCAGTCGCTCCCGGGGTCGGACGTGGACACCGCCGGGTCGGTCCACTTCCAGCCGGCGGCCGGCGGTCGCGGCACCGAGGTCCGGGTGTCCCTCAAGTACGACCCGCCGCTGGGCAAGGCCGGGGCGTACCTGGCCAGGCTGTTCGGCGGGGCGCCGGCGCAAACCGTCCGCGAGGACTTGGAACGGTTCAGGCAGTTGATGGAAGCCGGCGAGATCGCCTCGCCGACCGACGGCCAAGGGACCGGCCGTCGGTAGCTCCGGGGTGCGGGTGTAACCGGCCGGGGTTCGGGCACTGTCCCGGTCCCCGGCCGGTCTGTTTACATCACCTCGCAACTGAGGTGGGCTGGATGATTGGCGCTACCGACCCTCGTTGGATGGCTGTGTCAGGTGCCCTCACTTCGGCACGGCTTGTGCAAAGAAATCTGGCGTGATTCACCTGTCCCGGCCACGGCCGGACGCCTGTCCTCACTCACGCCGAACCCTCGTCCCCCTACTTCTCCCCCGCCGGGGGGGGGGGGGCCCCCGCCCCCCCCGCGGCGCCCGGCCGGGGTGGCCGCCCCGGCGGGGCGGCCCCCCCGCTACACCAAACTGCATCCCCTCCTCTGTTGCCCCACCCATGTTCGACCTGCTCATCCGCAACGGCACGGTGATCGACGGGTCCGGCACGCCGGGCGTCGTCGCCGATGTCGGCGTGGTCGGCGGCCGGGTCACGGCGGTCGGGCGGGTCGGTGACGCCGGGGCGAAGGTCACGCTCGCCGCGACGGGCAAGGTCGTCTGCCCCGGGTTCATCGACGCCCACGTCCACGGCGACTTGCCGCTGCTGGTGGACCCGTACCACGAGCCGGCGGTGCGGCAGGGGGTGACGACGTACCTCGTCGGCCAGGACGGGGTGGCGTTCGCCCCGGCCGGCCCGGCGACCATGCGGCACATGCGGCGGTACACCGCCGGGTTCAACGGCAACTTTGCCACGCCGGGCAAGGAGTGGGCAACGGTCGCCGAGTACCTGAGCCTGTTTGACCGGCGGTGCGCGATCAACGTGGCGACGCTGGTGCCGAACGGGAACGTGCGGATGGAGGCGATGGGCTTGGCCGACCGGCCGCCGACAGCCGCCGAGCTGGCCCACATGCGGCGGCTGGTGCGAGAAGGGATGGAGCAAGGGGCGGTCGGGCTGTCGAGCGGGCTGGACTACATCCCGAGCCTGTACGCCGACGAGGCCGAGCTGACGGCGTTGTGCCAGGAGATCGCCCCGTTTGGCGGGGTGTACGTCACCCACATGCGGGGGTACAACCCGGCCAAGGCGCCGGCGGCGCTGGCCGAGGTGTTCGCCATCGGCAGCGGGGCCGGGTGCGGCGTTCACGTCTCGCACTTCAACTGCCTCGCGGAACAGACGATCCCGCTACTCGAAGGGCAGGACGTCACCTTCGATTTGTACCCGTACCTGTACGGCAGCACCACGCTCGCCATGCTGACGCTGCCGCCGGAGCTGAACGCCGGCGGCGTGGACGCGACGCTGGAGCGGCTGAGGACGCCGGCCGTGCGGCACGAGCTGGAAGCGGCGTTCGCCAACCCGCGATTCCCGATCGAGACGATCCGACTGGCGAACCTGCCGTGCGATGAGTTCCGGCACCTGGAAGGCCGCGGGCTGGTCGAGGCGGCGGAAGGGCGACCGCTCGTCAAGTTCGTCTGCGACCTGCTGCTGGCGACCGACCTCGCCGCCGGATGTGTCATCCGGCACTTCGCCGAGCGGCAGGAGTCGGACATCGTCGCCCTCACCCGGCACCCGGCGATCACCGCCGGCAGCGACGGCATCTTCTGCGGCGGCTTCCCCCACCCCCGCGGCACCGGCACGTTCGCCAAGTACGTCGGCGAGTTCGTGCGGGGTGGGGTATGGCCGCTGGAAACGGCGGTTGCGCATCTCAGTCACCGCACCGCCCGCCGGTTCGGGCTGCGGGACCGGGGGCTGTTGAAAGAGGGCTATGCGGCGGACGTGGTGGTGTTCGACCCGGCCGCCGTCGCCGATCGCTCGACGTATGCTGACGGCAAGGCACTGGCGGTTGGGGTGGAACACGTGGCGGTGAACGGCGAGCTGGTTTTACACCACGGCAAGCGGACGGTCGCACTACCTGGACGTGGACTGCGGCGGCTGTAGGGTGCGGTTGGGGGTTGCGAAACGCACCACC
>JAXMAZ010000028.1:0-97933 GCA_046350115.1 Gemmataceae bacterium | reverse complement strand
CGACTACCCGAAACGGGCGAAGCAGTAACAGCGACAAAGTAGCCGCGAACGCCCACGGAGGATCCTCCGTGGGCGTTCTTCGTCTAGTGCAGAGCAATTCCCCTTTGACCGCCGCCCGACCGGCCGATTACACTTTTTAATGGATCGTTCCCGCCCGCCGACCCGACCCGCCGATGCCAATGCCGCCTCTCACCCGCCGGGCTGTCGCGCTCACCGTCTGGGCCGCCTTCGCCACATCGGCGGTCGCCGGGGACGTGCCGGCCGACTGGGCGTTCAAGCCCGTCACGAAGCCGACCCCGCCGGCCGTCAAGCGAACCAACTGGGTCTGCACCCCGGTCGATGCGTTCGTCCTGGCGAAGCTCGAAGCCGTGAACCGCACCCCCTCGAAGGAGTCGGACAAACGGACCTGGCTGCGGCGGGTGACGTTCGACCTGACCGGCCTGCCGCCGACCCCTGCCGACATCGCCGCGTTCCTGGGCGATAACACGCCCACAGCACACGAGAAGGTCGTGGACCGGCTCCTTGCGTCGCCGCAGTTCGGCGAGCGAGCCGCCCTGTTCTGGCTAGACGTGGTGCGGTACGCCGAATCCGACGGTTACAAGTCCGACGACCTCCGGCCGCACGCCTGGCGGTATCGCGACTACGTCATCGCCAGCTTCAACGCGGACAAGCCGTACACCCGGTTCCTTCAAGAGCAGATCGCAGGGGACGAGCTGTTCCCGGACGACCCGCAGGCAGTGATCGCAACCGGGTTCCTGCGGCACTACCCCTACGAGTACAACGCGGTCAACGTCGATCAAAAGCGGCAGGACATCCTGAACGACATCACCGACACGGTCGGGGCGGCCGTCCTCGGGCTGACCCTCGGCTGCGCCAAGTGCCACGACCACAAGACCGACCCGATCGCCCAGTCCGACTACTACCGGCTGCAGGCGTTCTTCGCCGGGTACTGGCCGACAGAGGCTCCCGTCGGCAGTCCGGCCGAGCGGGCGGATTACCAACGCCGCAAGGCCGCGTGGGATGCGGAGACTGCGGACATCCGCCGTCAGTTGGCCGAACTCGAACAGCCGCTCATGGCGAAGGCCGAGGCGAAGGAGCGGCTGCGATTTGACGCCGACCAACTCCGCCTGGTGGACACCCCGGAGGACCAACTCTCCCCGCTCCAGCGGCAGTTGCGGCAGATGATCGCCCGGCAGGTGCATTCCGCCCGCAAGTTCGACCCGAAGCAGATGAAGGGGGCGGACAAGGAGCGGTGGGAGGGGATGCAGAAGCGGATGGCCGAGTTCGCCCGGGACAAGCCGGCCGACCAGCCGACGGCGATGGTCATGCGGGAGGTCGGCCCGGTCGCCCCGCCGACCCACCTGCTCAAGCGCGGCGACCACCGCAAGCCCGGCGACGAGGTGACGCCCGGCTACCTGTCCGCCATTGACGACCAGGATGCCGAGGTCACTCCCCGGCCCAACACCACCGGCCGACGGGCGGCCCTGGCGGCGTGGCTGACCAAGCCGGACCACCCGCTCACCGCCCGGGTGGCGGTCAACCGGGTGTGGCAGCAGCTGTTCGGCACCGGCCTGGTCGCCACCCCTGCCGACTTCGGGGCGACCGGTGAGCGGCCGACCCACCCCGAACTGATCGACTGGCTAGCCACCGACTTCACGGCGAGCGGCTGGTCGCTAAAGCGGGTGTACCGGCAGATCGCCCTGTCCGCGACTTACCGGCAAACCTCCGGCCCGGCCGGGACGGACGATGCCCGGCTGCTCGCCTACGTCCCCCGCAAACGGCTCGACGGCGAAGCCCTGCGGGATGCAGTGCTTGCGGTCAGCGGCCGGCTCAACCCGACGGCCGGCGGGCCGAGCGTCTACCCGGAGCTGCCGCCGGAGCTGGAGAAAAGCGGGTGGAAGCCATCCGCGAACCAGGCTGATCGGGACCGGCGGAGCGTGTACGTGGCGGTCAAGCGGAACCTGCGGTATCCGCTGTTCGCCCTGTTCGACAGCCCGGACCGGACGGAGGTGTGCGCCCGCCGGTTCGTCACCACCACCGCCCCACAGGCGCTCACCCTGCTCAACGACAAGCTCGTCCTCGGGTTCGCCAGGAGCTTCGCCGAGCGGGCCGCGAAGGAGGCGGGGGACGGGTCGCCGTACCGGGTGGCGTTTGAGTTGGCAACCGGCCGGCCGCCGACCGAGGACGAGCGGGCCGCCCTCGACCGGTTCGTCTCCCGCCACCCCGGCACGTCGGCCGAGGCGCTCACCGACCTATGCCACGCCCTACTGAACACGAACGAGTTCCTGTACGTGGACTGAGGTCGGTTCTTCGTAGGGTGCGTTGAGGAGGCTCTGCGACGAAACGCACCAGCCCCGCAGTGACGGCGTCTGATCCGAGAAGTCTCGGCGGTGCGTTTCGCAAAGCCTCAACGCACCCTACAAGACTGAGCGAGTGGTCCGATGGCCGCGACGGAAGACTTCGATTTGGCCGTCGGGACCATCGCACTCACCAGCGCGATGGTTGTCGGGATCGGGTTCGCGGTCGCTCACCTGTGCTGGGACAAGCGCCGTCGGCTCGACAACAGGGTCCGCATCGCGTTCTGGTTTTCGGTCATCGGCTGCTTGGGTGGCGGCATTAGTTACTTGCATGCGGCCTCGCAGTACCGAGATGTCGAGGCGGTTCGTTGGACGGCAGACGGCGCGATGAGCGGCTTTCTCGTCGGCATCGCTGTCGTGGTCGGGATGTCTCGTTCAATCAAGGTCGGCCATGACGCCTAACGTCACCAACCCCCGCTCCCGCCGCGACTTCCTCCGCTCGGCCGGCGGCGGGTTCGGCGGGCTGGCGCTCGCAGCCCTGTCCCACGCAGACGAGGTCCGGGCCGCCGGCCCGTTCGCCCCGAAGCCGACCCACTTCCCGGCCAAGGCCAAGTCGGTCATCTTCCTGTTCATGGAGGGCGGGCCGAGCAGCATCGACCTGTTCGACCGCAAGCCGGAGCTGGTCAAGCGGGCCGGACAGCCGCTGCCGGACAGCTTCGGCAAGGTCGTCACCCCAATGGGCACCGGCGGGAACAAGTTGCTCGCCCCGAAGCGGAAGTGGGCGCGGCACGGCAGGTCCGGCCTGGAAATCAGTGACTGGCTGCCGCACACCGCCGCCCACGCCGACGACCTGTGCATCCTGAAGGCGTGCTGGTGCGACGCCCTCAACCACGTCGGCGGCGTCACCCAGATGAACACCGGATCGGTGCTGGCCGGCCGGCCGAGCCTCGGGTCGTGGGCGCTGTACGGCCTCGGCACCCCGAACCAGAACCTGCCCGGGTTCGTGTTGCTGGCCGACGGCCCGGGCGAGGTCGCCGGCGGCGCCCGCAACTGGGGCACCGGGTACATGCCGGCCAGTTATCAGGGGACGCCGTTCCGGGCCGGGCCGTCACCGATTCTCAGCCTCAAGCCGCCGGCAGAGGTCGCCGCCCGCCAGACGGACAAGCTCGGGCTGATCGCCGAGCTGAACGACCTGCACCGCCAGGGCCGGCCCGGCGACACCGAGCTAGACGCCCGCCAGTCCGCCTACGAGCTGGCGTTCCGGATGCAGGCCGCCGCCCCGGAGGTGGTCGAACTGTCCAAGGAAACCGAGGAGACGAAGGAGCGGTACGGCCTCGCCGACAAGGACACGGCCGAGTTCGGCCACCGCTGCCTACTGGCCCGCCGGCTGGTCGAGCGGGGGGTGCGGTTCGTCCAGGTGTACTGCGGGGCCGGCAGCCAGTGGGACGCCCACGCCGACATAGAGGGGAACCACACCCGGCTGTGCAAGCGGGCCGACAAGCCGACCGCCGCCCTGCTCGCCGATCTGAAGCGGCTCGGGCTGCTAGAGTCCACGCTGGTCATCTGGGGCGGGGAGTTCGGCCGCACCCCAATGACCGAGGGGACGAACGGTCGGGACCACAACCCCTACGGGTTCAGCATGGTCCTGGCCGGCGGCGGGGTGAAGGGCGGCATGACCTACGGCACTACGGACGAGTTCGGTCTACGCGGCGTCGAGGGGAAGGCGCACACCCACGACTTCCACGCCACCCTGCTGCACCTGATGGGGTTGGACCACGAGAAGCTGACGATCCGGCACAACGGCCGGGACGACCGGCTGACCGACGTCCACGGCCACGTCGTCCGGGACATCCTGGCGTAACTTCCCAGCTTAAAGCACGCCGGGCGATCACCGCACCGGGAGGGCGTCCCGGGAGCGGCGGTCGCCCGGCGGGCGGCGGCCGACGGAGGGGGGTGTCGGCCGCCGCCAGCGCGACGACGGACGGGGGATCAGTCCTCGCGCTTGGCCTCGGCGATGGTCCGGATCTTCTCGGCCAGCAGGGCCGAGTCGAACGGCTTCTTGAAGATGTCGTTGAACCCGTAGTCCTTCAGCTTGTCCGGGTCGGCCTCGTCCTCCCCGGCCAGCCCGATGATCAGCGTCTGCGAGTAGGCGTCGTTCTTCCGCAGGTTGGCCGTGATCTGGATCGACTCGCTGCGGCCCAGCCCGAGGTCGATGACGATCGTGTCCGGGTGGAAGCTCTGGGCCAGGGTGCCGGCCTCGAACCCGCTGTTGGCCAGCTCGAACTTGAAGTCCTCGTCTTCCGGCAGCAGCTCCTTCAGCCGGTCGTTGAACAGCTTCTCGGTGCCGATCAGCAGCACCTTGTGCCATTCCTCCTCTTCCAGCTCGCCGAGCGGCATGCCGTGTTCCTTGAGGAACCGGATGAGCTGCTCGCGGGGGATCCGGCGGTCCTGGCTACCGGGGATGCGATACCCCTTGAGCCGGCCGGAGTCGAACCACTTGCTGACCGTCCGCGGGGCCACCTTACAGATCTTGGCGACCTGACCGGTGGTGAACACCTTTTTCATCGGGGGCACTCCATTACCGTCGCGCTGGCCCCGGGGGTTGGCCGGTGCGCGCGGGGCGGACGGGGCCGGCACCGTCGGGGGACGGGCGGACCGGTCGGCCGGGCGAGCGGCGCGGGCCGGGGGGCTGGGGGTTCGGCGAAGCCTGGCGCGGAGGCCTCGGGGGCCGGCTCCCACGATCCGTCGGGGAAGGAGCCGCCGGGCTGGCAAAACCTCGGTTCCGACACCGCCTAGATCGGCTGGACCGGTCCGCCAACTGAGCCAATTACGGCAGGTTGGGGGGGTCGGCCCGGCTGTGCGGGGGGCCGGGGTTTTGGGGCACCCGGGAGGCCCGGGCCGCCGACCGCCGGCTGGCCCGAGACATCCGCGTGTTCAGGACGATTCATCGTCGCCGCAGGGGCGGTCGAATGGGCGGAAGCGGTGCGATACCCCGCACCGAACCCCGCCCGCGGTCGGGTGAGTCCGGTCGGGCCGGTTGTACCGCCTCACCGCCGCCCGCATTCTACCGGCGGAGACAAGGGAGCCGGTCGGGCGGTCACGCCGGCGGCGTCACGACGATTTTGCCGGTCAGCGTCCCGGCCTTGCCGAGCGTGTTCTCTTCCTGCAGGCGGTGGGCGGCGGCCGCCTCTGATAGCGGGAATATCCGCCCGATGATCGGCTTCAGCCGGCCGGCCTGGAGCAGCCCGTTGATGTGGGCCGCGGCCTCGGCCTGCACCGCGGCCGGGGCGTTGAACATGGCGAACCCGACGAGCGACAGTCCCTTCACATAAAACGGCCCGTTCGGCAGCACCGGCCGGGCCGCCCGCCCGGCCATCAGCACCACCCGCCCCCACGCCGCCATCAGCTCGATCGTCCGGTCCAGGTCGGTCGGCGGCTGCGTCTCGTACCAGACATCGACCCCCCTCCCGCCCGTGAACTCCTTCACCGCGGCGGCCAGGTCGTCCGTCTTGTAGTTCACCACCCGGTCCGCCCCGAGCTTGCTCGCCAACTCGCACTTCTCTGCGGTGCCGGCTGTGGTGACGACCTTCGCACCGGCCGCCTTCGCCATTTGGATGACCGTCATGCCGACGCCGCCGGTGCCGCCGTTGACGAACACCGTCTCCCCACGATTTGGCTGCGAAACTTCTGCAGGCGGTTTTCCGAGTTTAGCTGGTTCGACGGTCTTTAGCCCAGCCCGCCAAAATAGCCCAAGGTACGCGGTGATGCCGACGAGAGCCACCGCCGCGGCGTCCGTCTCCGTTATGCCGGCCGGCAGCGGGTACGCCCACTTCTCCTCGACGCAACAGAACTCGGCGAGCGTCCCCTGCCGACCGAGCAGCCCCTGGTTCGACCCCCACACCCGGTCGCCCGGCTTGAACCGACTCACCCCCGCCCCGACCGCGTCCACAGTGCCGGCGAAGTCGCAACCGGGGATGTACGGCTTCGGCAGGTCCGCCTTCACCATGCCGCTGCGGTAGTACACGTCGATCGGGTTGACCGCCGACGCGGCCACCCGGACCCGGACCTCACCCGGCTTCGGGTCCGGGGTCGGCAGGTCGCCGTACCGGATCACTTCGGGGCCGCCGGGGGCGTCGAGGTACGCGGCTTTCATGAGCAACCTCTCTCGGACGGGACGCGGGCTGAGGGTAGACTATGGGCGTCTGGCCTGACCGCGAGCACCGGCTGCCCTAAATGAAGAACCCCGCCGGAAAGCGGCGGGGTCGAGCGGCCCATCAGTCGGTCACTTCGACGTTCACGAAGAGCGAGTTACCGAGCATCCGCCCCCTCAAGGCCAGGCTGAACTGAGAGACCGACTTGCGAACAACTATCCGGAGACAAGCCATTTTCTGGCCTCCGCGTGTGGAGATTGCGGGTCTGGCAAGGTAATCCTTTGCGAAGGACCGCCTTATCAGTCGGTCAGGTCTCGATCATTTCGACGCTTAGCCGGATCTTCGAAGTGCGGGTTGTCGCCCGGTGTCGCTACAACCGCGACCCCGTCTTTTTACGAGTTGGAGCGAGTTGGTGGTTTGACCCCGGTGAGGCGATATAATGGTTAGTGTAGGCAGAAAACGGAAGCCACCGCCTCCTAGTTTGGCGACCCGGAGGGCGGTGGCTTTGCAGCCTGCCGAGTTGGGGACTCGCGTCCCGTTCCCCGGCTTGCTGGCTTCGAGATGTCGGGACGCAGTCTCAGGGGCTGGAACCCCCTGCGTCGTCACGCCCCTGCCCGTCCGGGTCTAGGACGGGCACGGTCTCCGCTGACTGACGCTCTGACTGTCAATCTTCGCCCGTCATGTCCGGGCTAGGTGGCTCCATGTCTATGTGGTCAGTGACCACCGGCATGGTGCCGTTCTGCAACTCGGAGGCCGAATGGCCAACGTTCCTGAGGCGGTCAAGACCGCCATCCGTGAGACCTATCGCGAACTGGACACTCCGCTCGACACCCTGCTCTCTGACCCTGCCAAGGCCGAGCAGTTCAACGAGCGGATCAACCGAAAGCTCCCGCCCAATCTCCGCCTAAGCGTCAAGGAGTCGAACTCCAAGGCCCTCTGGCTGAGGAAGAAGGGCTGGGGCAACGGGGGCCTCCCGCCACTTCGCGGAGGCCACGGGCCGTCGCCGCGGAACTAGACATTAACTGACGTCTAGTACCCGCAGGATTCACGCTAGACAGTGATTTTTCACTTCTAGCGTGAATCCTCTGCATTGCTATCCTACTTCAATGATAGGGGGGCAGCAAGTGTCTCCGTCGATTCCACCGATCCTTATTACCTCAATAGGCCGTTTCGAGGCACTCTTTAACGGTTACGCCTCGTAGCCGTCGCACTTCCCCGGCCCGCACTTGCTCGCCCCCGACCCGCAGCCCCGGCAGTCCGTCACCGGCAGGGAGAACCGCCGGTGGCCCGCCCGCTCGCACACCACCCACTTCCGCCGGTGGTCCAGCCCCTTCGCCTGCCGAGCCATCCCGCCCAGTTCCGCCCCCTGGAACACGCAGACCGGCAAAGCCACCGGCTCCCGCCCGTGAAGCTCCCGCACCTTCGCCCGCAACCGCTCCCCCCGCAGCCGCTCCCCCGCCAGGTGCCACACCGTCACCCCCTCGACCTTCTCACGGGCGGGGTCGATGAACGGGTGCCAGTGCAGACCCCAGGGAAGCTCGAAGTGCTCGACCCCCTGCTCCCGGAACAGCAGGTTCGTCCAGTGCTGTTCGGTGCAGTGCAGCACCGGCACCGGAACCGCGGGTGGCAGGAACAGGTCCCGGTGACAGCGAGAGGCGACGATCACCCCGGTGTTCAGGCAGGTGTTGATCGGCCCCCGGTCCGGCAGTCCCGCCGCCCGCCGGATCGCCTCCGTCTCCGTCGCCACCCACGGCTTTTTGGCCAGGTGCGGCAGGTCGTCCCGCAAGCCCACCCGGTCGGCCGGCACGACCTGGAACAGGTCCGGGCAGTCCGGACTCAACACCACGTCCGCGTCCAGGAACAGCACCCGGTCGAACTCGTCCAGCAGTTCGGCCAGCCGCCACTTGAGCCGCAGCGGGAACGGGTCGCTGTCGTCCTCGGCACTCCCCAGGACCCGGAACTCGGCCCCGACCCGCCGGGCGTAGTCGAGCATCACCCCGCCGGTGGCGGCCAGCCAGTCTCGCCCCGTCGGCCCGGCCGCGAGGGTGGCCACGCACAGGCCCCCGCGGTAGGCCCGCCGCTCGACCGGCAGGACCTCGACCACGCCCCGCTGCGGCTTCGGGGTGCCCCGCCGCTTGGCGTCCCGGATCATCGCCCCCAGGGCCAGCTTGTCCTTCTCGGACAGGTTGACCGCCATCGCCTTGAACGGGCTGAGGACCGCCTCCAGCTTGATCCGGACGTCGATCGCCCCGCCGCAGCAGTGGTCACTCCCCAGGGCCTGGCCGTTCAGGACCAGGCTGCCGGTAGCCGTGCTGTCCACGTAGGTCGGCATCAGCACTCGCAGTTGAAGAGGGTCCCCTCGATCACCCGCGGGGTCTTGTCCGCGGAGATCACGAGCGGTGAGGAGAGGACGGCCCAGAGTCTGAGGGTCCCTGCCCCGGCGGACGAGTCGCCCAGCCCGACGTGCGTGTAGGTGCCGCTACCCGACGAGCAGTTCGGGAACTCGATCTTGGTCAGGAGTTCGGCCACCCAGACCCCGCCGCCGCTGTCGTACACCGACCACTCGGCGGTCGTCCGGCCGATGAGCTTGCGGGTGTACCCGCCGTAGCTCGCCTCGTTCGTGCTCTGGTCCCCGCCGGACGGGCTGGCGGTGTGCAAGCTCGCGTAGAAGCTGGTCGGCAGGGTGAACGGCACCCCGTTGAAGTGGAGCTTGAGCAAGTCCCGCTTGTGGATCGGTCCGATGGTGCTGGGCACGGTTCACCTTTTATGCGGCGGTGCAGGTCTGGGGGTCGGTGAAGTGGGCCTCCTCGCCCGGCTCCGGGCAGGAGGAGACGGTGAACGTCACCCCGCCCTCGGTCCCCTCGCCCCCGCAGTCGAGTGAGTCCGTCCGCACGTTCACCTCCCAGTTGCCGCTTCCCAGGCACCGGGCGGTGACGATGATGTCCGGGCACTGGCCGGAGGTGGAGGACGACGACCAGGTACCTCGCCAGGTGCACTCGCCCGGCTCGGCGTCCAGGTAGACCTCGATCCCGTCCCAGTCGCAGCCGACGGCGTCCAGGGTGATCTTGAGACGGTCCCGGCCGGGCATCAGGGCACAGCACGGGCAGACCGGGCAGCACGCGGTCGTGACCTTGGTGATGCCCCTGGTCAGCGACCCCTTGACCTCGCCGTCCGAGCACAGGGCACAGCCGAGTTCGCCGACGGTGCTGATCCGCAGGCCGTGGATGATCCGGTTGTCCGACGGGCCGCAGCGGGCAGTGCCCACGTCCTCGTCGAAGTAGATGTTGAACGGGCAGAAGGTGGGGTACTGCCAACTCGTCGTGCCGCCCCCGGCCCCCGGCAGGGAGACCAGGGCCTGGACCTTCCCGGTCTCAGAGTCGCACTGCAGGTAGACGGTGGTGGCCCCGTCGGACGACGAGCACGGGGTCCACTCGTAGGGATAGACGCCCGGCGAGCCGGCCCCGGTCCGCCGCATCCGGCCCGTGACCACGCTCCCGCACACGTCCTCGATCCGCCAGCACAGTTCGTCCGGGATGAGGCAGCAGTGGACGCACTTCGTCTCGTCGCCCCAGGCGTAGAACTTCTGGACGATCCGGGTGCCGGCGGTGTTGACCAGTTCGGTGACGGTGGCCACGTTAGCCCCCCGATCCGGAGTCGGGGCAGTCCTCCTTGGCCACCTCCAGGATCTTCAGGTCCCGGCTCTTCACGGTGACGACCAGGCTCTTCTCGGTGACGAGCAGGTACAGCCCGGCCGGGTCGCAGGTCAGGTCCACGTCGTCCACGATGCAGACCGAGTCGGAGATCTCGTACATGGCCCCCCACGGGTGGCATTCATACTGGGTGCCCTCGGTCCCCGTGTCGATCGCGTTCAGGGTCTCCCAGAACTCGACGTGCTGTCCCACGTCGATGTCCGGCGTGCTCAGGTTCGACGGGTGCCGGTAGACCGGGTAGACGGTGACGGGCGGGTCCAGGTCCTCGAAGACCCCGCCGCCGACGTGCTCGACCTCGGTCAGGGTGTACGGGCCGGGGTCCGCCCCGCCCGTCACCCGGCCGTACCGCTTGACCACGGACACGTCCATGGCCGGGGTGCCGGCCAGCCGGATCTGGGTCCGCCCGTTGAAGTTCTGCTTCTGTAGCGGGGCGGCCACGTCGATCTCGGCCCGGTTCAGGGCGTCGATGATCTCGTTCAGCTTGGCCGCGGTGACGGTCTCGCCGGGGGCGATGCGACGGATCGGCATCAGTAGTCCGCCACAAAGAGGTCGTGGAGGTCGCCCGTCTCGTACAGCTTCCGGCCGGAGGCCGTGCCGTCGCTGGTCGGCATGTCCCAGCCGTTCAGGGTCGGGCAGAGCGGGTTGTAGATGAACTGCCAGCCGACCGCGTCACCGGGGGTGTACGGGTTCGACAGGCCCGTCTGGTCCTTGATGGCCAGGTGGTAGGTCAGGTCCCAGAAGTACCCGTTCGGGGTGTTCGTGCCCGGCAGCACCCGCTTCACCTCGACGCTGGTGAACAGGACCGAGCCGGGCCGGTTGCCGTTGAAGGTGGTCGAGTTCACCTTCCCCAAGAGCCGCTTGCAGGTGTCCAGCATCGGCGGGGTGACGAGGTCCGGGCCGTACCCGGTCTCCAGGGCCGGTAGCTGGTGCCAGGTCCACTTCTGGCGGATGCACGGGACGGTGATCCCGTACCCCTGCTCCAGTTGCGTGACCCCGTCGCTGACCAGGGTCATCTGGGTCTGGCTGATGGTCAGGTAGTCGGACTGGACCTCGGTATCGACGGTGGTGAACCGCTCGTACTCGTAGGTGTACCCGGCGTCGTCCTCCAGCACCGCGTAGCTCGGTGCCCGGAACACCACCTTGACCGCCGCCTTCGACCAGATCGGCAGGTTGTTGATGTCCTCGGTCGGGTTGTTGACCTCGTCGTCCGCCCCCAGCGGCTCGACCTCCGCCGACACCGCGTAGAAGTTGAACGTGTGCGGGTGCCGCTCCGGGAGCGAGCCGTCCGGGTAGGAGCGGAACAGGGTGTCGCCCCCGGTCCCGCCCCTGGCCGTGAAGCCGAGGACGGCGACCAGGAACTCGCGGTAGTAGTTGAACTCGCAGATGTACGTGATGGTGGCCTGCGAGCCGTCGGGCATGAAGGTGCCGAACCCGCTGCCGTGGCCCTTGCCGAGGATGCGGTACTCGTTCACCGCCCACGGCTCGTAGGCCGCTTTGGTCGTGACGACGAACCCCTGCTCTTCGAGTGCCACTGCCCCACCCCTTACCCGTACTGGGCGACGGTCGGCCGCTTGCGGATGGTGTCCCGGAGATCTTTGAGGTGGGCGTTGCCCTCCTCCTGAAGCTGGTTGTTCCGCTGGTTCACCTTCAGGTTCTGCTCGGCGATCTTGGCCGGGTCCATCGCCCCGTTGATGGCCTGCTGGGCACGGCGGTTGACCTCCTCCAGGCCGAGCGTCTCGACCTTGGAGGGCATCCGCATCGGCCCCAATTCCGGCTCCCCCTGCCCTTTCACGGTGGCCGTGTACTGCGGCCGGTTGGAGCGGGTCAGGTCCGGGCCGGACAGCCGGCCGTAGTGCTCGAACTGGATCGGCTGCAGCGTGTTGAGGATGTCGATCAGGTCGTTGACCGTGTCGATCACCGTGTTCAGGTTGTCCACCATCCGGGTGGTGAACGAGTCGAACGCCTGGCCGCCATCTCGACCGCGGCGGCCAGGTACGGGCCGATCCTCTCGTACAGGTCGGCGGCCAGTTCCGCCCCGTAGGCCAGGTAGTCGGCCAGCTTGCCGAAGGCGGTCTCGACGGCGTCCCCGAAGTAGTCCCCGATGACCCCGCCGATCCGCTCGACCTCGGCCCCCAGCTTGGCCAGCACCGGGGCCAGGGCGGCGGCGATCCTGGCCCCGGCCGCCCGCACCCGCTCGAACGCCGGGGCCAGCCGCTCGCCCACCCGCTGGGCCAGGGCCTGGAACCGCTCGTAGAGGGTCTGCAGGATCGGGCCGATGAACCGCCACGCCCTGGTGGCCGCGGAGGAGATCCCGTCCCAGATCCGCCGCAGCCCGGCCAGCACGTCCCCCTTGCCGGCGACCGCCGCGAACGCCGCCCCCACGGCAGCGACCACCGCCACCAGGGCGACCAGCTTCACGCCGACGACGGCCACGATGGCGGCGACCTTGGCGAACACCGCCAGGCCCACCCCGAACGCGGCCACCGCCCCCAGCATCACCCCGCCCAGCAGGGTGATCTGGCGGACCAGGGCCTTCGTCTCCGGGGTCAGGTCCTTGAACCACTTGATGAGGGCGGTTAGCTGCCGGTTGGCGAACGCCAGGACCGGGATGAAGATCGTCCCGATCTCCTGGGCCAGGATGAGAAGCTGCTGCTTGAAGACGGTGAACCGGACCGGGTCCGCGGCGGCAACGAAGGCGGTCAGGCTACCCGTGAGGGCGGCGAACCCGCCGGCCGCCGCGTTGGTCAGCGGGGCGAGCCGCTGCTGCACCGCGTTGAGCCGGGTGGACACGCCGGTGGCCAGCTTCTCGACGGACAGAAGCTGGGACCGGGCCGCCTCCAGGCCGGAGGTGGCGATCTTGATGAACGCTTCGGTCAGGACGGTGGCCACGGTCACTCCTTACCGGCAGAGCTTCGCTTTCCACCCCGCGAGTTCCGCCTTCTGCGTGGGCGAGAGGGCGGCGAGCAGTCGTCGCCGCTCAAGCACCCGGTACTCGGCCCGGACGGCGGCGATGGCGTTGTCGGCGGAGGCGGACGGCTCCCCTCGCTGCAGGTAGCAGGACAGTTCCCGGACGCTGAGGCCCCAGGCGTGGTCGGGGGTGGTGTGGCCGGCCGCGACCACGCCCCGAACCAGATCGTCCAGACGAACGGGGTCATTCGGCCGGTACCTTGGAGCCACCAGCCCGACGGCCGCGAAAGTACTCGGCCTCGACCTGTTCCTCCGTGGCCGGGGTCCGGGTCTGGCGGAACACCGGCTCGAACACCGACTCGCCGTGCTCGGCGATGGCGTCGAGCACCACCTGCAGGGCCTGCTCCTGGGTGAGCGTCGGGTGGTGCCGGGCGAGCAAGAGCCACACCAGCCGGGCGACCGCCGGCAGGGTCTGGGCGAAGGACTGGACGGCCGGGTCGTTGAGGGCACCGCGGAGGCTCTTCTTCTCGACGGCCGCGTCGATCCGCTCGGCGATGAACGTCTCCCGCATCCCCTCCGGCAGCTTGGCGGCGGTGGCGAGAAGCTCGTCCACCGGGTCGGGGATCTGGGTGACGGCCCAGTCGAGGAACTCCTGGTAGGTCCTCGCATCGAGCTTGGCGAACCGGTACGGCACGCCGTTGACGACGATCGTGGTCATGGTCGGTTCCCAGTGTGAGATCGGACCCGGACGAGGCCCCTGCCCCGTCCGGGCCGGCGAGTTACGACAGGCTCGGCAGGGTCACGCTGCCGACGGACTTGAGGGTCACGTCGAACTTCGAGCGGGCCGCGGACGTTGTTGCCGACCTTCAGGTTCCCGACGATCACATCGGCCTGGAAGAAGCTCGCCTCGTCGGTGCCGGACACCACCCCGGAGGTGGTCGTCACCGTGTAGTTGCCGAGTTGGCACTTGACCGTGATGACCCGACCGGGGGTGAACACGGTGGACAGGTTGACCCCGTTCGCGTCCGCGTTCCAGAAGCCGGTGAGGGTGATCTCGGCCTTGCGGATGCCGTTGATGAGGGCCTGCCAGCCGCCGCTGCCGGTGTCGGTCACGTCCTGGGCGTCCGACTCGACGTTGATGTCCCAGTTCTCGACCGGGACCGTGACCGGGACGCTGATGCCGGCCGGGGCCGACGGGAAGTCCGCCGTCAGCTTGAAGGCGGTCACGATGAGCGAGCCGCCGGACCTAAGATTGGCTGTGCCATTTGACCGCCTCAGATGGAAAATCGTTCCATCTGAGGTTTGACCGAGAGGGGGATTGGCTCAGCCCGCCACCATGATCTGCACGTCCGTGAACACGTGGTACACCCGGTCGTCCTCGATCGTGACCCCGTAGTTCTCGATGAACCCGCCCCGGCTGTTCTCGAACGTGACCTTCGACCCCTCCGTCAGACCGAGCCGCCCGTGGTACTCGGCCATCAGGTCCTCCGCCTCCAGCAGGGACTTCGCGAAGGTGTGCAGCGAGAAGGTGACGAGCCAGTGGTTGACCCCGGCCGTGTCGTACACCGGCTTGGCCGCGAAGTTGACGACCGCCAGGCTCGGCTGGCCGATGGCCTCGGCGAACCCCAGGTTGACGCTGGCGGCCGGGAGCGGGGCCTCCCACTCGGTCCCCTCCTCGCCCCGCAGGTAGTCGAGCAGTTCGTGTGCGTGGGTCACGGGCAGTCCTCACAGAGCAGCCGCCGGGAGCAGCCGGGCGGGCGGTAGCCGTCCAGGTTCGAGCAGAACCCCATCCGCAGCCACAGGGCCGAGCCGGTCACGTCCGACCACCACAACTCCCAGTGGCCGCCGCAGCGGAGGCGGTACCAGCGGTAGTGGGCGAACAGGTAGTCCCACCCCCACCACCGCCTCATCGACCCCCTCCCAGGAGGGTCCGCACCTGCTGCCGCACCCTCGCCCAGATGAGCGTCAGCCAGGGCCGCGGGGCCATCCGGGCGGTGCCGAACTGGAGCCACGCCGGGTGCCCCGCCTGAGAGGTCCCCAGGTACAGGGACGGCTCCGCCGGCTTGACCTCGTAGGCCATCGACCGCTGGAGTTCGCCGCGGAGCTTCTTCGGCAGCCGGCCGGGCAGCGACGGGTTCAACCCCTTCATCCCCTTCCCGCCGCGAGTCCGCTGGTAGGGCTGGGCCTGGTTGAGGGCCTGGCGGGCTTCGCTCACGTAGTGCAGCCCGGCCCGGTGCAGCCGCTTCACAAGCTCCCTCTGGGCATCGCCCATGACCGCGTCGGTGCTCACTCGTAGTCCTCCTTGTCCAGCCGCCTCTTCGCCCCCTGCGGGAACTCGACGCAGGCCAGTTCCAGGTAGATGCTCGACAAGAGGGCCTCTTTCACCGCGAGCACGTGGAACTGGCGGTCGTTGACGACGAGCAGGTCGTGCTGGCGGAAGTCCTCGTCGGTGGCGGTGGTGTAGATGACGGTGTCGATCTCCACCCCCACCTGCTGGTAGGCGTAGATCCTCGACGCACTGGCGGGCTGGGCGAAGCAGGGGACGCCCGCGGACACGAGCGAGTAGCGGTCGATCTCCTGCCCCGCCGCCTGGGTGAGCGAGGGCCGCCACACTTCCGCCGCGTGTCGCATCAGGTTCGACAGCATTACCACGCTCCGTGCCGGGCGACCTTGTGCTGCCGGTAGCTGTTGAGGGTCTGCTTGCTGACCCAGGAGATCTGGCCCATGGCGGACTCGGCCGCCCGCGTGTACGAGTACCGGTCCAGGGTCTCGCTCTGCATGAGCGGGTTCGCCCCC
This sequence comes from Gemmataceae bacterium, assembly GCA_046350115.1. Taxonomy (GTDB): domain Bacteria; phylum Planctomycetota; class Planctomycetia; order Gemmatales; family Gemmataceae; genus JAXMAZ01. The sequence goes on along the minus strand of JAXMAZ010000028.1, from coordinate 82,072 downwards.
TTGGTGGCAGCGATCAGTTGGACCAGTTCGCACACCGCGTGCTGCAGGTCGTCGGGGATGTCCGTGTACCCGCCCTCGTACTGGACCCGGACCGACTGGAAGCCGGGCGGGAACCCGCCGCTGGTGAGGATCTCGCCGGCCTCTTGGTTCACCCGGAAGTCGGACAGGTCGTACCAGTGGACGGTGAGCGAGCAGGTCAGGCACTTCGCCGAGAAGCTGCCAAGCTCCGGCCGCAGGTCGCTCGTCTCCCACTCGGCGAACCGCGGGTTGAGGACCGCCGACCAGTTGCTGCCCAGCCCGTTGATCCCGGCCACGAGATCCGTGAACGTCGGGTAGGACTCGAACGGGAAGTCGGTCTCGACGGTGGTTCCGCCCCTGGTCTTGGTGGTGGTGACGCCGGTGGCGGTCACGTCCACGGTGGCGGTCTGGGCCAGGGCGTCGGTGTTCGTGACGAAGCAGGCGGCCAGCGGCTGGGTGCGGACCTTCTTGACCTTCAGGATCGGCGGGTTGTCCACGAAGATCGACTCGTCGCCGGAGCCGTGGATTAGCTCGTCGTAGTCGGCCGCCCAGAACCGGCGGCGGCAGTACCGCTCGACGGTGCCGGACGCGGCGGCGACCAGGGCGGCGAGGGCCGCGTCGGACACCCCCGACACCTGCTGCTTGACCCGTTCCAGGCTCACCAGATCTGGCATGTCAGCCTCCCGTTTCAGGTTTGAATCGGAGGGGGATACGGACACGGCCGGGGTCTCCCCCGGCCGCTCCGTTGCACAACGAGGTCAGTCAGGAAGGGGATTACGGCCCCTCGGTGCCGGCCGCGTTCGACAGGATGACGCAGTTGGTCCCGTACCCGGCCCCGTGCGGGCGGGTGTACGGCTGGGTCAGCGGGTTGACGCTGCCGGCGTAGAACAGGAACCGGAAGCTGTTGACCGCCTTGTCGAAGTACAGGAACGGGGTGAAGCTCGCGTCCATGTCGAGGAACCCGCTGTACAGGCTCGGCAGGTGGACGGCGATCAGGTCGCCCTCGTACCCCAGGCCGGAGCAGCTTTCGCAGGTGTAGATCGGCCGGCCCAGCAGGGTGCCCGCCGGCTTGGCCGTCATCCCGCCGAACGGCTCCCCGCCCGGCAGGAACACCGGGATCGGGTAGCTGGCCGCGGTGTTCGGGAAGGCCAGCCGGCGGAGTTCCGGCATGGTCGCCCGGTTGGTCAGCCACACGTAGTCGTCGCCGTAGGAGTCCCACATGGTGGCCTCCATGGCGTTCACGTCGTTGAAGCTGATCCGGCCCGCCGTCTCCCGGCTGACCGCCACCGTCGCCGCGTTCCCGGCGATGTGCACCCCGCCGTTGGTGCCGCGGATCACGTCCTCGTTCACCTGGAACCGGATCCGCTCCGGCACGTACTGCTTGAGCACCGATTCGAGGGCGTAGCCGTTGAACCGGGTCAACTCGTCGCTGACGTTTACCAGCACGCTGAACTTCTTCAGCGACAGTTGCACGTTGCCGGTCACGGCCGTCGTGTCCGTGATCGTGTTCGCCTCGGTGACGACCGCGGCGACCACACCGGTGGTGGCGGACGGCTGGACGATGCTCGGCAGGTTGATGGTCTGGTGCTGCATCGGCACTTTGGTCATCATTTCGAGAAGATTAGGGGTCTTCTCGAAGCTGAGCCGGTACAGTTCGTTGGCCCACTCCTGCGGCACCAGGGAGCCGCCCGCGGTGCTGGACCCGACGGTCATCTGGCCCTTGGTCCGTGCCCGCTCGTACCGCTGCATCTTCTGCATGGCCGAGAGGTCGCCGTTCTGCTTGGCGATCTCGCACACCAGGAAGTCGCCGAACCGGTCGAACCCGCCCTTCAGGCCCTTCGGGTCGGTGCTCTCGAACCGGGAGCCGCCGGCCCCGGCCGCCTTGACGCTGGGCCGGTTCACTTCCTTCTTGGCGATCTCGACGGCCTTCTCGACCGCCTCGGTGGCCGCCTTCTCGACCTTGGATTCGAGGGACCGCTGGAGGGTGACGGCGTCGGGGGTCTCCTCCGCCGACTCCTCGTGGGCACCAAGGTCCTCGGCGGTGGCCTCGTGGGCGATGCCGGCGGAGATCAGGGTGTCGGCCACTTCCTGCTCGACTTGGATCACAGTGCCCTCGGCGGTGTCGCCGAGCGGCTTGTCCAGCACGATGGAAACGATCATTGTGAGACACTCTGTTAGGGTCGTCTCACCAGCCCAGCGTCTCCGGCCTCCCGTCCCGCCAGCCCTCCCGCACCGTGCGGGGGACTGGTCGATCCGGTCAGCGGCCTGACCGACAGCAAGTGATGACAGGGTAGTGTTTGCGTGGAGGGGCTTATTCCACGTCCTGGGCGGTGGCGAAGAACGGGTCGTTCGCCTTCACGTAGGCGTAGACCGCGTTCGACAGCACCTCCGACAGGCTCCCGCCGACCGGGGTGGACGAGACCAGGTTCAGGAAGTCGGCCCCCGTCACCGAGTACTGCTTCTGCCCGACCGGCTGCTTGCCGGTGGCGAACGCGGTCGGGCTGGCGTAGGCGTACAGGGTGCCGGCTAGCTGGCCGGCCGGAACGTCCACGCCTAGCCCGACCCACCGCCAGTACGAGCTAGTCAGTTCGATCCCCTGCGGGGTCTCGAACGGGGCGTCGATCAACAGAGCCATTTCCATCTCTCCTGAAAGGGTTAGCTGAGAAGTCCGAAGGTGCGAAGGCAGTCGTAAGCCTTCTGGAGCATCGACTGTTCGGTGGCCCCGTAGGTACCGCCGGCCGTCGCCGCCCCGCCCGTCTGCTGGGCCGCGGGGGTCGCTCCGAGGAAGCCGATGCCGGTGCCGTTGATCTTCATCCGCTCGGTGCCGGAGTGCGTCCAGCGGACCGCCCTGGCGGTCCCCGTCCCGCCCTTGTCCGAGTTCCAGATCCAGCCGTTCGCGTCCTTGTAGAAGTTCACGTACTCGTCGTTCCCGGTGCCGAGCGGGCCGCTCCCGGTGGTGAACCCGAACCACGTCTGGGTGCCGGTGCTGTCCCCGTTGGTGACGATGAACCCCTGCTTGGTGCCGGGCATCTTGATGTGCAGGGTGGAGTTCGACACCGGGGCCGTGCCGACGCCGACCCGCCCGTCCGCCGTGACGGCCGCCACCGTCGTCCCCGCCGAGGTCTGCCACTGCTGCAGGTCCGCCGTCTGGCTCGTCGCCCCCCGGATCACCTGGCCGACCGTCGTCGTCGCCCCCGTCCGCACGTCCAGCCGGGCCGACGGGCTGGCCGTCCCCAGGCCCACCCCGGAGGCGTTGGCGAACAGGCGGGTCGTCCCGGCCGTCTGGAGCCGGACGGCTCCCCCGGAGAAGGCGTTCAGGGTCAGGCCGGCGAGGTCCCCGTTGACCGTGCAGTCGTAGGACCCGCCGGCGGAGTACGCGAGCTTGATCTGGGTGTCGGTCCGGACGATGTCGAGCGGTGCCGCCGGGGTGCTGTTCCCCAGCCCCAGGAAGGGCACGCCGAACCCGTCGCACGTCAGGTACAGGCTCGCCGAGTACTGGTTCGGCCCGTCCCCCAGCCCCAGGTCGATGTAGTTGTAAGTGTCGATCCGGTTCGGGCCGCTGTCGCTCGCCGCCACCACCACCGACCCGCTGCCGCCGGGCGTGCTCTCCGTCGTGATCGTCCCCCGCCCCACGATGTACGAGGTGGCGTTCAGGATGTTCCCGCTGACGCTGCCGGTCGAGTCCACACGGGCCAGGGTCGTCCCCGTCGAGTTCTGCCACCGCTGCAGGTCCGCCGTCTGACCCACCGCCCCCCGGATGATCTGCCCGACCGTTGAGGCCGAGCCGGTCCGGATGTCGTGCCGGGCCAGCGGGATCGTCGTCCCCACCCCGATCCCAGTGGCACTGATGAACTGGGCCGTCGTCCCCCCGCCCACCTGGTGGTAGATGTTCGAGCCAGTCGTCGATACGAACAGCCCCCCCGAAAGGGTCTGAAAGTCCGTGGACTGGGTGTACCCCTGCAACCGAAGTTGCGTCCCGAAGTCGTCGTAGACGTGCAGCCGGGCGGCCGGGGTCGGGCTGACCACCGCCGTGTTCACCCCCACCTTGTCCTGGTTGATGGTGATCGCGTAGGTGCCCGTCTCGGTCACGATCGACGTGTAGTACTCGGTCCCGTCGTCGTCGATCTGGAACGTCGAGGACAGGGCGTTGCGGAGTTGCGAGTAGAACGCCAGCCCGCCCAGGATCGAACTGGTGAACTCGACCCCGGACCCGTCCGTCTTGCCCACCAGCGGCACGCCCGGCGAGACCGGCGTCGGGTAGCCCGCGGCACCCGCCGGGCCGGCCGGCCCCGCCGCACCCGCCGGGCCGGCCGGCCCCCGCGTCCCCACGGACACGACCTGCCGGCGGTCCCGGCTCACGACCGTCCGGTCCCCGGTGGTGATGACGTTCACAGCCCCGACCCGCCGGGTCACGATCAGCTTGTCGCCCATGATCTCCCCTTAGCGGATGGCCACGCAGCCGGTGAACAGCGTCCCCTCGTCCGCCCCGTTCGACCACCGCAGCGAGTGCGTGCCGTTCGTGGCGGAGAAGTCGCCGGTGATCGCGGGAGGCAGGTGGACGACGATCTGCCGGGCCGTCAGTTCCACGGACACGTAGCCGTCGGTGCCGTCGCTGTCCGCCTGGAAGACCAGCACCTGGCCGTCGAGGATCGTGTACTCGAAGGTGTACCCGGCGAGGTCGTAGTTCTCGTCGTCCGCGTCCTGCCAGTCCACCGTGATCGACCAGGTGTCACCCCTGGTGATCTCGTCATCGAAGGTGCTGCCGTAGCTGGTGACCATTAGACCCCCCACCGGGCAAGAACCGTCTGGACCGCCCGGCGAGCGATCGCCTCCGCGTCCAGGGACAGGGCCGAGTAGTCCGGGGGAGTCGCCTTCTTCGTCGCCTTTCCGACGACCCGCCAGGTCGTGCCGAGGGTCTCCGGCTTCAACCCCTTCGAGATCGCCTGGACCAGGGCTTCGGGGTTCGACGGGACGCTGACCACCGAGAACTCGCAGAGGAGGCTCTTGCTGATGACCAGCTTCGCCCCCTTCTGGCTCTCCTCCTCGGTCGGGTCGCGGAGTTCGAGCGGCAGGAATCCGATGGACTTGCCGCGGAGCACGTCGGCCTGGATCATCCCCCAGACGAAGTCGGGCAGCCACTCGCCCTGGTGCTTGTCCGGCCGGGCCGGGTAGTAGCTCTTGGCGGTAATCCCGGCAGGGGTCTCCTTCACCCACAAAGCCTTCCCGCACGGGCGGTCGCTGGAGTGGCCGTACAGGACGACCGGGTTGAGCCGGTAGTGGGACAGGTCGATCCCCTTCGGGTCCACGATCTCGAAGTCCCGGTCTACGGCGGTGTTCGTGATGGTGCTGACGTCGGTGCGGGTGCCGGGGTCGAGGGTCAGGCCCTCGCCGGTCGCCCCTTTGCGGCGGAAGGTGCACTCTTGCGGCAGGGATGGCTTGATGCTGTCGAGGTGCCGGGCCATGTCCTCGCTGACGACGGCCCCGCAGTCGGACGTGACCAGCTTCTTCTTCAGCTTCATCGAGGGTCCCCCTTTCCCAGTAGTTTTTTCCGGTGAGGGGGATCGCTCACTCGCCAGGGCGATGGCGGCGGTCGCTATAGACGTTCGGCCAAATGGAGATTCGCCGCCCATGGGTACGTAAGGATTGCGGTCCTCTGTCAGGCTGCTTAAGCTCGCTGGTCAGTACGTCGCAACGTTGAGTCGAAGGAGCCAAATGGCGAGCGGCCCATCAAAACCGGGTGGAGTCGACCGGCTGTCGGCTGCCGAAGGCTGGTTATCACTAGTAGCCGTAGGAGTCTTGGTGCTCGGCCTACGGTTCCCAGTGATCCCGGCCCCTTACGGCGTTGTCGCAGGAGCCACAGTCTGGGGATGTGCTTGGCTATTTGCCATCAGCGGGGTGCGGCACGGCGTAGGGAGTGGTCGAGTCGCAGCATGGGTGAGCTTGTCGCTGCTTCTCTGGCACGCCGGGTTGACAGTGCTGGTAGTGTTCCATTGAGACCGCCGGAAGAATTACAGCCGCCCTGCGGCGTCACGACAGCCCATGTGGCTCGAAGACCTGGGTGCACCGGCACCCAGGATGTCCGGGCGGGTGCATCACCACCGAGTAAGGCCCGCCCTCCAGCGTGTCCCAGAACGGCTCGTCCAGTTCCCGCACCATCCCGTCCGCCGTCCGGCAGATCGGGCAGGCCCGGCCGTCCGCCAGCCACTTCTTCTTCACCTCCACCCCCGACTCGCGGGCCATCAGGAGTTCGCCCGCGTGCCTGGCCCTCGTGCTCTCGGTGTCGGCAATCAGGTAAGCCCGGTACTCGCTCAACCCCTGGAACACCTGCTGCACCCGGCTGGTCAAGAGGGCCGCACCCTCGCCGCGGGCCATCCCCGCCCGGATCTGCTCCCGCACGTCCGCCACCGCCTGGTCCACAGAGGCCATCGCCGTGCCGAGCGTAGACTGGGCGAACGCCAGCACCGCCGCGTCCACCGCCTCGTCCAGCTTCGGGATCGCGGCCAGCCGCATCGTGGGGTCGCCCCCCAACTGGGACAGGATGTTGTCGAACCCCTGGGTCATCGACAGGCGGATGAACGGGGCACAGGTCTGCCGCATCCGGTCCGTCCAGTTGGCGAGATCGACCCACGCCTTCCCCGCTTCAAGCTCCTGTTGCACCCTGGTCAGAACCTCCTGCTCCATCTCGCTGAAGAGCCGCGACAGCACCCCGCCGAGTTGGCCGGCAACCAGGTCCTCGCTCTTGGTGGCGATCCCCTTCCCCTTCGGCGGGGCAGCGGGTGGGGCCTGCGGGAAGGCCGGGGCCTGGACCTGGAACAGGAACCGGTCCATGCCGGGGATCGGCTCCAGCCCCTGGGCCTTCCGCCCCTCGTTGATGGTGGCGATGTTCGCACTGACCAGGCTCGTGGTCCGGGTTAGCTCGAACTGCTTGTCCTGCTGCACCACCTCCCCCGCGTCCAGGAACAGCCGCGGGCTGACCGGCTGCACCAGGTGCCGGTTGATCTCGGCGAGCATCAGCGTGATCCGCGGCAGCAGGCAGTACTCCTGGAAGGACCGCTTGGCCGTCTCCGCACTGGCGAAGTTGCTGTCCATCATGTCGAGCAGCGGACGCGGCACCATGTAGGCGTTGCACACGGCCGTCTTGATCTGGTCGTAAAGCTGCAGGGCCGCGAGATCCTTCGGCGGACTGCTGACCGGGGTGAACTTGAGCGGGTCCTGCACCACCCAGATCCCGCCCTGCCGGCCCAGGCCGAACCGCTGGGTGTACTCCTTGGCCAGCCGGTTCGCCTGGGCGTCGGTGAACGACTCGCCGTCCGGCGGGGCCACCATCGCCGACGGGTAGGCGAGGTTGGCGAGGACCGCGGCCCAGGAGGACATCTCGCGACGGCTGACGATCACCCGCCGCCAGACCGAGGCGACCGGGCTGACCCCGGCCGCGTTGTACGGGTCGAACGGATTGGAACTACGAAACCAGACGACATCCTGGGGGGCCATGTGGGCCTCGTCCCCCGACCCCTTGTTCTGGATGAACCCCGTCACCTGCCCCTTCTCATCAATCTGCGGGGTGATGGAAAGCGTCGGCAGCAGCCAGAGTTCCGCCGGGTAGCCGCCCGACCGGGCCACGTACCAGAACGCCTCCCCTGCCAGTTCCAGGATGCCGGAGGTGGCAGCGATGAACTGAGCACCGGACTGCCGCGGGTTCGGCCGCTCCAACAGGTCGATGAGCGGGTGGTCGATGATCTCCTCGACGCCAACTGCCTTCCGGGCCAGCGGCACCGCCTTCTGCAGCCGGCGGACCTCCCGCGGCTCCAGGGCACGGGTGCGGCTCTGGGCGGGGTACGGCTCGCCCTGCTGGGTGGTGACGCACAGGCGAAACCGGGTCTGGCCGACGTTCTGGGCGATGACCGAGACGCAGGCGTAGACCGTCTCCTCGTAGGCGGCCAGCAGGTCCGCGGTGGACGGGGCCGGGTCGTCCTCCGGGTGGCCGAACCCCTGGAAGGTCATGCTCCCCCGACGGGGTCCACCCAGCGGCTGCCAGAATCCCTGCATCGCGGCCTTGAGTCGGGTCAGCATCACGGCGTCCCTAGAACGGGGTGTCGGCCCACAGCAGTTCGCGGAGGCGGCTGGACTCCGGGGCGGCCGGGGTCGGGTCCGGGTCGGCCGGGCTGCCGGCCCACCGCTCGGCCAGGTCGGCGGCCATCGAGAAGGCGTCCACCTGGTCGTCCCAGCGACCCAGCGGGAACGCCCCGATCTCCGCGAGCCAGTCCGCCGTAAAATCTTTGCCGGCCGGAATCCAGACAGTCCCCGCCTCCGCCCGCACCTGAGCCGGGATGCTCCGGGCCTCCTTGTCCCTGTCCGGCACGACCTTCTTCACCGGGACGTTCAGGGCACGAAGCTGGTCGATCACCGCCTGCTGGTAGGCCACCGACTCGACCGCCACGACCGACGGCTTCCAGGTCTTGTAGAGCGACTGGAGGAGCGGGATCACCCTCGCCCCGTCCACCCGCTCCCTGGTCTGATGGACGAGCACCATCTGCCCGAAGCCGAGGTCCCAGACCTGGGCCACCGTCCAGTCGCTGTCCGCCTTCTGCCCGATGGCCAGGTCCACGGTGATGACCCGCGTGAACCCGGCCCGGTTGAAGGTCTTCTCGCCGAGCCGGTAGGCCCCGTCCTGCGGGGCGTAGCTGCGGAACCAGTCCACCCGGAAAAGGCTCCCCTCCGGCGGCACCGGCTTCTGGTTGAACACGGGCGAGTAGTCGTGCCGTAGCTCCTTCTTCTTCTCCGCCAGTTGCTCGTGGCCGAACACCGCCGGCCACAGAAGCTCCCCCGCCTGCCGGGGGTCCGTCCAGTGCCGGTTCGGGAAGGTGCGGGTATGCTCCGGGTCCGCCTCCGCCGGCAGGACCAGGTAGGTGAACTCGCCGCCGAACCGGTCCATCACCGCCTGCATCACGTCCTGCTCGTGCACCCGGTGGCCGGCGAGGACCAGGCTTTCCCGGCCGGTCAGGACGAGGCGGTTCGACAGGGTGGTGAAGAAGTAGTCGATGGCCCGCTCCCGGTCGGCCCGGCTGTACCGGTCGCTCATCGGGTGCAGGTCGTCGGCGATGATCGCGTCGGCGTCGAACCCGGACGTCCGGGCACCGACGCTGGTGGAGAACCGGTAACCGCCCCGGCCGGTGTGGTAGAAGTCGAGCCGCGTGTTCGAGTCCGCCAGGGCCAGCCGGCGGCCGAACCGCTCGCGTAACCGCGGGTGCTCGACCAGCAGTTTCGACCGGTTCGCGTCCCGCAGCGTCAACTCCTGGGAGTAGGTGGAGGTCATGAGCCGCAGGGCCGGGTCCCGCAGCCACCGCCAGACCGGGTTGAGGACGCTGGTCAGCAGGGACTTGCCGTGCCGGATCGGGCACTGGATGACGAGCTTGCGGACCTGCCCGTCGGCGACCAGTTGCAGGTGCCGGGTGATCGCCTCGACGTGCAGGCCGGTCTTGAAGGGGTCGTTGGACACCAGCGGCCAGGCCCACTCGACGAACTCCCGGAACGGCGGGACCGCCTCTTCGCCCGTGTCTCCCAGGGCCTCGGCCTCGCTCTCCGGCCCGCCCCCCGCCACCAGCCCGGAACGGCCGGGACGGGCCGAGAACGGCACGAAGAGACGCTCGTAGCGGCCACCGCGGTACAGGGCCTCGAAGGCTGCGGAGCCGGGCCGGGACAGCAGCACCGTCTGCCGGGCCGGGGCCGTGTCCGCGGCGGCGAAGCCGTCCCCGTCGGCCACGACCAGGGCCACGTCATGGCCGGGGTCGAACCCGACGATCCGACTCCCTGTCGAGAACGAGAGTTCCTGGGAGTTCTCGACTGTGATCGAGTCCGGCCTGAGATGCCGAGGTAGCCGGTAGACCAGGTGCCGGGCCTGCTTGACCAGGGTCTCGCGGTTCCCTTCCCCGTGGAGCCGGACCGTGACACCGGGCCGGAACAGGGCGGTCCAGACCGCGTAGGCGAGGACGGCGGTGGTGGTGCCGGTGCCGGCCCCGTGCAGGACCGCGAGCCGGGGCGAGCGGCAGAGGGCGGCTAGAACCTTCTGCTGGTGCTCCCAGGGGACGAGGGGGACGAACCGGCCGGTGCTGCTGTCGCGGGTGGTGGTCTGCCGGGCGAAATACGAAGGGGACGCGGCACTCTTTACGATCTGCTCGGTCTCAGCCGTTACCGCTGTCATGGGTCGGGGTCTGGTCGATGATCTCGGCTTCTCGCACCGCCGCCGCAGCGAGTTGCTGGACGGCCGGGCTGTTGAGGACCACTTCGAGCCGGGCCTCCGGCGGGGCGATCACGTTCACCTGCTGCGTGGGTGGGGCGGTCAGGCCGAGCAGCTTGCACCGCTGCTGGATGACCTTGAGCCGCAACTCCATCGCCCGGTGGCACTCCTTTGACGGCACCGCCCCGAACGCTTCGATCTGCTCGACCAACCGGGCCTCCATCTGGTCGAGCTTCTGTAGCTCCAAGGTGCGGACCTCCTCCGCCGTCTCCCGGCAGTCCTCCCGGAGCCGGGCGAGGGCTTGGTTGACGTGCTTGTGGGCGGTCTTGATCCCGCAGCCCAACCGGTCGGCGATCTGCTGGTAGGTGCAACCCTGCTTACGGTACTCCAGGGCCAGCCGCTGGCGTTCGGCGGACTGGACGCGGACGGCGGCAGCAGCGGTGACGGGCATGACTTCCCCGATGGAACTCTTTCCGAATCTTTGATTCACCGCGGGTCCGTGGGGTTCTCCCGCCGCGGGAACATGACCGGCACGCCCAGCTTGACCATGAACAACTCGATCTGGGCCTCCAGACCCGTGATCCCGCAGCCCGGCGGGGTGATGTACCGGTCGGCGTACGGGAACCAGTAAGAGCCGGACTTGTCGCGGTCGTAGCGGACCTCGGCATCGACAAGCTCGGTGGCGAAGGCCCGCTCGTTCTCGACATCGAGGGTGACGGACCCCTTCTCGGTAAGCCAGCAGTAGCGGACCCCAGTGGCGGACTCGTACCGCCAGTCCGGCTTGGGTCCGGTCTCGTCCACGGCGGCGATGATGTGGAGGGCCTGGGGGCTGCGGCGGATCGTCTGCTGGTTCACGGTGCGTCTCCTTTGCCCTTCTCTCCGCCTACAGGCTGCTGACCGGCAGGACGGCCGGCTCTGCGGCGAGCGTGTCCTCGTGCGGCTCGAAAAGCCCTTCGTGGGGCTGCTGGAGGTCGTGCCGGGCTGCGGCGAGCAGGGCCTTGTGGGCGTAGTGGCGGACCGGGACGCCCCGGCGGGCGGCGACCTGCCGCAGGACGGCGTGCTCGTTCTCGTTGAAGTCGATGCGGACGGCTTTCAGGGACACGGGGTTCTCCCAGGGTGGGGTTTCGGGACTGTGGAGGGCGATCAACCTCTGGATAATGAGGAGGATCGGGTGCATCGTCACCTCCACCGCTGGTTGGTGGACTCGATGATCTCGCCGGCCGCGTTCATGTCGGCGACCAGGGCCTCGAACTTCTCGGCGGCGGTGTAGAGTCCGTCGGTGACGGTCTCATCGGGCTGGAGTTCGACGACGCGGGGGAGGATGAAGGAGCGGGCGGAGTGCAAGTGGGCGTTGACGCAGGCCCTGGCCTGGGCCTCGGCTCGCTCGAAGTCTTCTGGCTCATAGGCCCCGAAGTAGGTGTCGGTGAGGGTCACTTCTCCTCCTTCGAGTTTGAGCTTGCCGTAGGCGATGAGGTAACGGGGCATGGGCCGCACCAGGTGGGGCTATCTACGCTCGCCGGGACCGCGGGTTACGGGAGGTTTTCCGGGAACAGGCGGGGATCAGGCCGCGAAACCGGAGAATGGTTACACTTCACGATTTTCACTTTTGAGAGTTGCAAAATGAAGCTGACTGGATTAGCCTCAAGGTCAGACCGATTTCAGCGAGTTAATGGAATTCGCTGCAGCGGCTGGTCGTTTTGACAGACAGGAGGAACGATGAGCATCAAGACGAGGTACGGGGCGAGATTTCTACTTGCCACGGCAGGTTTGCTGGGACTCGCGACAGCAAAAATGCTGACGGCTACGCCGACGAATATCCCCAACTCGCTCTGCTTGGTAGCCGACTGTTCCACCGTCTGGTTCGTCGAAGGTCCCGTCGATATTCATGGCAACCCTCTCCCGTCCGGCACTTTTTGTCTAATCTCGGCATGGAGCACTGACTTTTGCAACGCCACTCCAGATGCTACGTGTCCAGCCAAGATGTCAAACATCGGTGACTGCAGTGGCACGTACGACGACGGAACCAACGTATACAGATGTTACCAGTTAATTACAAAGTGTCTATAGCAATCTATCTTTGCTAGAGACGCGAATGATCGAACATCGGCCCACTGGCTGCTTTCAAGTTGTTGATCCCGCAGAGCCGCACTAGCTGCCAGTCGCTTAGCCGCATGGTAGCTCCAAAACGAACTCGAACGTGCATCTATCAAGGGGGCTGTCATGCGGCTAAACTGGTCATGCGTGCTTTTAGTATTCGCAAGTCATATCACCGCACAGGATGTTGACAGAATCGCAACAGCACACGATACTACGATTTCTTATCTGCAATATATACGCTGCAAGTACACTACCACCAATCAATTTCCGCCGCCAGGGCGGCCGAATGTACTGACGGGTGAGATTACCAGGGGGCCGGGTGTCCTGCTTGTAACGGCCGCAGGTCAAGGGTTCCAGTCAGCATTCTTGGCACGTCCGGGGCGATTTGAAGTATATACAAAATACAGACGACACAGCGACGGGAAGATCGAATCTAAAAGCATCGTCACTCCAACATATAAAATCAGAAGTGACACCGAGCCGCTACGAGATGTCCTTATAGTGTTTAATGTCGAATCGGTACTGTCCGGCCGAGGGGGGCTGCGAGATTACATCACGTCCAAATGCACAGGCGAAGTGATTACCAGGGGCGACGAAGTGTTTTTGCCGTACGCAGGATCGCAGGGTGGTCTCCGTCTTTCTAGACAACACAATTATCTTATAATAGGCTCCGAGTCGAGTAAGCAGGTCGGAGGCATCAATAACTCTACTTCCATGTTGGTAACAGAGTTTTCCCCATTGGCAAACGGCCTTCAGATTCCGACGGCAGGTGAGCGGAAAGTAACCGAGAATGGCAAGGTCATAATGTCACATCACTCAAAACTCAGCGGCCTGGACACGAGCCAATTCAACGAGTCCGAAGTTCGCATCCGGTACGCAGGCAGGACTGAAGTAACCAACCAGATCGACGGCACCATGTACACTGTCGATGATGCCGGCGTGCAGATTGAGAAGGCGACTCCGTTTACCCCCCTGGTTGTTGGCGGCGGGCTAAACCCGCGTGAATCGAAAACACCAACGACAAACGAGCCTCCTCGCACTGGATGGTGGCTGGTTCCTGCCGGAGGCTCGCTGGTAGCGTTGGCGGCGGCACTGGCGATGTACTCACGCAACAAGCGATCCGTCTAACACGGCGATGCCAATGCTTACGCATCACTCAAGAAGGTGGATCTCGATTTCGGTTGTCGCCGGTGCCGTTGCGGCTGGGCTACTCTGGACGCTCTACCATAGCGTTACACCGCCTAGTAGAGTACGCGGGCCACGGCTACGTCCAATCGGAACGGTAGAGTTAGGCGAGGTCGAAGTTGGACAAGTCGCCACGAGTCAAATTGAACTTGCGAACGATGGCGATGCAGACTTGCTGATCGGGGGCGTCAGAGCGACCTGCTCTTGCACAGGACTTGAGGTGAGGACGCCAGAGGGCACATACGTTCGACTCACCGAATTGACCATACCGCCAGCCCAGCGTGTGCCAGTCGTCATCCGATTGGCGGTTAACGGGCCAGCCGGTGCGAGTCTGAGTAGCCAGGTTTTTTTTCTGACCAACGATCCGACATGTAGTGAGGTAACAGTTTCAGTTCACCTTGATAGAATGACGCATGGAGCACAGGCGACACCTGGAGCAGTTGCATTTTCTGCGGTTTCCACAGGGCTTCCGTCGGTTCACATGGTGGATGTAATCGATCGTTCGCCGATCCCGCGAGCCATCGCTCGCGTCGAATCCACCAACCCTACTCGTGTCGCCGCTACTATGATTCCCACTTCGCCATCTGATCTAAACTTAAGTGACAGACGGGTTATTGCCAGGCTACGGATAGCCGTAGATACCAATTCGCCAACTGTTGTCGATGAACGGGTAAATGTCTGGCTTCAGACAGAACAGCCCGCTAGTCCAGTATCTATCCGAGTAACTGGCCGAATTGCCGCCCCTGTAGAAGTAACCCCCATTACTGTCGCCCTACCGCTCCGCTCCGATAATGGCCCGGTGTTTCACAGTACAGTTCTTTGTCGCACCCACGGGGTCGCGGCCCAGTTACGCGTAGTAAACTGTCCTTCCGGCTACAGTGTCTGCATTCCACCGACAAGTGTGGCCGGTGCCCCTGTTCGTATTTCAATAGAGCAATCGCCATCAGTCCAAGAGTCCAGCCGAGCAGTCGTAACAATTGGCGTTACTGTCAATGGAATAGAATCATTACATAATATAACAGTCGTCTCGCAGCCATGAGGGCAAAATGCGACATAGAGGCTTTACGCTAATCGAGTTGCTAGTTACCATTGGGCTTGTCACCGTTTTGATTGGATTGACCCTACCAGCCATTCAAAACGTCCGAGATGCAGCAATTCGCACATCTTGCCAAGACCGACTTCGCCAGATTGGCCTAGCATTGCACAATCATCATGCTTCTCGCGGACATTTTCCTGGCGATGGCGGTGCAATCAACCCAACACTAACGCCATCTACTCCGGAGAAAGTGCTGTCATGGATGACAAACCTGCTGCCATACATTGATCAGTCCGATTTGTATAATAATGCCGCATCCGCATGCAAACTCGAGTCGCGTGCCTATATTGTCCCTCCCCACTTTGCAATCGCCACACCTGTCACAATGTACTCTTGTCCGACGGACGACCGATTGACACAGCCCCTTGTCACGCCAGTAGGTCGCAAGGTGGCGTTCACATCATATATCGGTGTTGGTGGGTCATGTATCGGCCCTGCAGTTGTTAGAGAGCCTAACGGATCTCTTAAAGTGGCCTCTGGAGTGTTTGATCCGTCAAAGTCAACTAGAATTGTTGATATTACTGACGGTGCGTCGAACACAATTGCTGTAGCAGAGCGGCCACCTCCCGCAAGCTTACAGGCAGGAGAGTGGTATCAGAGTGGGTGGATTATGGAGCCATTTGGTGGCCCCTTAGGAGTAATGGCGTACTTCACCCCACGTCTTGTTGCACAAGATCCGTGCAGTGCAGCTAAGTATGGCCCAGGAAGGCTCGACAATCCGTGCGATCGGTATCATTTCTGGAGCCTGCATCGAGGAGGAGCTAATTTTGTACTTGCCGACGGCACAGTGCGTTTTTTGTCCTATGCTGTTTCACCAGATTTATTACCAGCCATGTCTACAAGAGCAGGCGGTGAGCCTATCTCTGCAGTTGACTGATTAATGTTCTGCCCTGGGAAAGTCAAAGGAGTAGCAGGAGACTGGCTTCGTCTTGCTTCAACTCGTACTCGGTCATGCCCCTTCCTCCGTCAACAGTGTCAACAGGTAGTCGATTTCCGGGTTTGTAGCCGCCCTACCAGCACCTGCTCCGCCTCCAGCGTCACCCCCTCCACCCAGACCACCGGATCGCAGTCCGGACTGGCTAGACAGCACCGCCGCGACCGAAAGCACTTCAGCACCGGGGAGCGGGGCCACACCAGAAACTCATCCCCCTCGACCCCCACCAGCAGCACGGCCCGGTGCATCACGCCTGTCGGGCTAGGTTCGTAGAGCCTTTCCTTTCTGGTTGGTTAGTCGTCGGAATCGGTGAGTTGAGCGATCAGCCGTTCGATGATGTCGCCCTCTTCGATCAGCACCTTGATGACCTTGCCGCCGGAGATCCGCTGCGTGAAGTAAACGCTCGTTTCCCACTCGCTCTCAATGAGTTTGCGGACGTTGGCGGTCTCCTCCGCTGGGATGTACCCGATAGTCTGACCGTTCTTGACTAGCTCGACCCGGATCGCTCCAGGGTCGTAGCGGTTATCCGGCTCCGGCACGAGCCGGCACTCGTCGCCGACTTCGGCTGAGGATGAGCCGGGGTTGTGAGTCACCCCCGCGACCCGAACGACGAGGCCAGCAGGCTGTGTCCGCGGCGGCACCTTCCGAGCCGGCGGCACCGACTTAGCCTCCGCCTCTTTCGGCGGATACCAGTGATGAGCCACAGAGGCGGCGAGAACCTCCCAACCCTTTCGGGACGTGATCCCATGAGAGTGAGCAACGGTGATGATCGCGGCGGTGTGAGCAGGGACGCGGGGGGCAGTCCGAGTCTGGATCGCCACCGTGACGGCGGAGATAGCGTCCGCCTCGGAGGGTATCAGGTACGGGCCGTACTCCAGGCCGCTGTCGGATCGGAGCGACCAGGAGTAGCCCCCTTCCCGCTCGAAAACGGTGGCGATCAGGTCTGTTCCAGGGGGTCGATAAACGAGGTTGCCGTAGTCGTTTCGCTTCCAACTCATCGTTCTCTCCAGGTGTTGAGGTTCAAGGCTCGGTTCGCGACCGGTCAGCCATCCGCCTCGTCTTCCAGAAGAGCGAGCAGCCGCTCGATCTCTGCGGGGTTGCTGCTGGGCTGTGGAACGGGTCGGGTGTGGACTCGGCAGCGGTCCGTCACGCCCATCACGAACTCGACGGCGTGAAAATCGCCTTCGCAGCAGATGACGCTGCCCAGCCCGGTGCAGTTGTTCTTGCACTGCCGCCCCCTGGCGGTGATCGCCTGGCAGCGGCCGAACTCGGCCGCCCACTTCTTCCAGACCCGGAACTCGATGACCTCACGCATGGCACGCCTCCAGTCGGGACGCAAAGTAGTCCTCGGTGACCAACTCCGCGAAGATCCGCAGGTCCTCGTCATCCGCCGCCTTGCGGACCGCCGCACCCAGCTTCGTCAACACCTGCGGCGAGAGCGTCGGCTCCTTCAACGTCAGCAGCCGGTGCAGGCGGTCGATGGCGTGTCGCCGCACCTTGGCCAGCTTGTCGCGGCCCTTCCCAGCGAACACCGCCGCCAGCAGCACCAACCAGGACTCGTCGTTAGTCCGCTCGAAGCGATCACCCAGGACGTTGACCGCCGACAGCCGGTCCGGGACATTCTCACTCTTCAACTTCAACATGATCGTCTCCAGTGGCGTGTTGCCAGCGGCGGCGGCGGCGACTCGTGAGGCAGTAGCCTCACGGAGCATGAGGTTGAAGCGGTCGAAAATCTTGTCGGTGAACAGGATCAGCCCCCAGGAGAGTTCCCGGAGTCCGGCGAACCGCTGGGAGGTCAGGACGCTGATGATGTCGGTGGCCTGAACCCCCTGGTGGCTGTTCAGGAGTTCGTTGAGTTCGACTCCAACACGAGCCGGGTCAGACCTTAGCTCCTTCAGGAGGACCTCCTTCTCCACGTCCAGGATGATGGACCGATTAAAGGGTGAGAGAACTTCGAGGTGAGACAGGGGAGCCTGAGACTTTCGAGGCAGAGGAGGACGCTCAACACCCTGCTCGTCCGAAGGACCCCACCCTGCTCCGGACTGGAGGGGTCCTTCGGACGGTCCTGGAGGCGGTGGCGGAGGCGGTGCCTGGGACGGTAACGTGTTCGCCTCGCGAACAGGGTTGTTCGTCCCGCGAACAGGTTTGTTCGTCTCGCGAACAGCCGGTTGTTCGTCCTGCGAACAACCCTGTTCGTCTCGCGAACAGCCGGCCTGCTCGCTCTGCGGGGCTGGTTGTTCGCGAGACGAACCGGTCGGCCGGGGTGTCCGGGGTGGCCGCTGCAGTGCAACCAGGTTGGTCGGGTCGATCTCGTAGGTCAGGACAGCGGAGGTCGCACCCCTGTAGCTGGCTTTCAGCACGCCGAGCTTGATGAGGCTGTTGATGGCCTTCGACACGGCCGTCCGGCCACAGCCCGCCCGCTCCGCGATCTCCTTCTGGCAGACGGTCCAGTGCGTGTTGCGGGAACCGATCATGTCGTTGAGGGCGAGCAGCACCATCCGCTGGGTGATGTCGAGGCCGCCTGCTCGCCGGCAGTTGAAGACCAGCTTCTGACAGTGGATGGCCCGGTTGAAGTTCGGCTCTGACGTGTCCATCGGCGTGTCTCCGGTTGGAGATGCCGGTTGGGCTGATCCTGGCTCAAGCGGGCCACCACAGCCCTAACCGGGATCAGCCCAACCGGGACGAGACACGCACGCCTTCAATACGACCGAACGTCTCTACGTGATTCGTGGTGGACCCAGCGGGTGGTGGCCGCTCGTCCTGCGTGTCCGTTCTACGTACTTTTGCCGGTCGGTGGTGTCGCACCCGGCACCAGGAACAACACAGTCGCGACCGCCGCGAACACCGCGACAGACCCCCTGTTCTTGTGCCCGGCCCCCGCCCCGTCGTGCCGTCTCTTTTGCCCTCTCCCACGCCCTGGCCGCCGGCCCGGCCCCGCGGCCTGGTCCCGGCACAAGGGCCAGGAAAAGGCCACGGGCCGCAAGAAAACGGTGTCGTGTTCTGGGAAACGGCGTCGGCGTTCTGGGAGCCGGAAAAGGGTGGGGTACGCCACGGCCCTGGGAGTCGCACCCCACCCGACGGGAGTGGAAGTGCTAGCCCCCCAGGGCCGGCAGCCTAGCTGCACGGGAACCAGAAGCCGTGCCCCGTATCTACGCCACGTGCCGCCAGATCCGCCACGACCGAATCGCCAACACCGTGCTCCTGGCAATCCCGAACATGGCCGCCGTTCGCCGGCAACCCACCAGACCCTGGGTCGCCCGGATCGCCCGCACGTCCTTCTCCGTCAGCTTCGCCGCCCCGTTCTTCTCCCCCCCCGTGATCCGGGTGCTTATCCAGGTAGGCCCTCGTGTTCTGCTCGGTCGTGAGCCATCTAAGGTTCGTCGCGGCGTTGTTTGATCTGTTCTCGTCCTTGTGGTCTACCTCGTGCTTCGGAGAAGGTTGAGGCGGCAGGAACAGCGGGCCACCAGGCGGTGGATGTACTTGACGGTCGGCCGCCCCTTGCTCCCCTCCTTGTAGAGGGAGACCCGCATGAACCTGGCCCCGCGGCGGACCTTGGACCAGACGGGCTTCAAGGCCCGCTTGCCGTTCACGTGGGAGTAGACGGTGCCGTCCCTGGCGATGCTGTACCGGCCCTCGTAGCCGGGGATGTCCTTCTCGAACGGTTTCTTGCTCACGGCTGGCTCCCAGAAAGGGGTCAAATGTTCGGAGTATTTTTGCTCGAACATTTGACCCTTTCGGGTTCCGCCGATCCCCTGGGTCCCGCTAGACGAGCCGGGCGGACTCCATGGAGGTCTGGTATTCCTTGGTGAGGTACGGTCCTGGGCCGAGCCGCTCGATCGCCTGGGCTCGGCCATACTTCCGGGGCGTCGGGTCGTCTCGCCAGTGTCGGCACAGCCGCCGGAGGGCCGTCTCCAACTGGTCGAACGCAGCCGGGTCCGCCAGTTCCACGCAGACGCCGTCCCCGGCGGCCTCCATTAGTCGGTACACGCGAACGCAGTCCGCGTAGATCTCGACGTTCGTGATCCAGGGCCGCTCGCCGCGGGTGAGGGTATCGTGTCCGGCGATCTCCAGTACGCGGTGCCCGCCGATGCTCAGCATGTCCACAGAGGTCAGGTCCCAGACGGCTGCGGTCGGGTCGAGCCGGGGCACGACCTCGCAGACGAAGTCGGTGACGGCCCCGTGGATCGATTCAGTCAGTGTCACAGGACCACCCCTTTCCGCAGGAACCAGCGGAGCGGGTCGGCGAAGAACCGCTGGAGTCGGCCAACCTCGCTGGGGTGGAAGGGGCGGAGCCGGCGAGCCTTGGCCCCGATCCCGTCGGCCGTGGCCAGGACGCTCCACTTACCCGACGGCTCCAGGGTGAAGCCCAGCACGACCGGCCCGTCCCATCCGGCCCAGCGGCCGGTGACGTGGATGGCCTGGTGGGCGGGGTAGTCGGTGATCGTGGCGGTGTCGGGTGCGAGGGCCTTGATAAGGGTCAGCATCTGGCACATCAGCAGGCCCCCTGGTCGGTGTCGATGGGTTGGCAGCGGCGGCGGAGGGCGTTGGCGACTAACTCGCGAGCGTAGGAGTCCCGGTAGCCGATCTCCGCGGTGTCGTTCTTCTCGCCGACCCGTCGAATTACGACCGACCCCGCTCCGACCATCACGAGGATCTGCCGGCGTTCGCCCAGCTTCACCAGCAGCAGGTCGGAGTGGACACTCTCAACGTCCGCCTCTGGGGCGATCTCGCCCAGCAGGCGACGGACGGTCGCCTGCATCGCCACCTGGAGGGCGGTGCGTTCGCCCCGCAGCCGCTTGAAGGTCTTCACGTAACCGGCCATGTTCTGGGCGGCCATCTGGGCGACTTCCAGCACGAACGGATCGTCCGCGTGCTGCTGCATAAGGGTCACGCAGTCCAACACCTCGTCCAAGAGGCGGTTGAGTCGTCGGATCAGTTCGGTCGTGTCCATCGGTGAGTCCTCGAAGGTGTTCGGGTCGAAAGCCCAGCGGACTATCCGCCGGGGCGTGGGGTCGTCAATCGTCCGCCGTCATGGCGAGCAGTTCATCCGACACCGACTCCGTCGGCTGCGTCGAGAAGTGGCCGGCCATGACCTCGGCGATCTCGGCCTGCTTCTGGGCCAGCATCACCTCCTTCTCGGCCTTCCGCCGCTCGGCGGCCGGTGGGCTGACCGAAGGCTTCGGAGCGGCCTTCGGGGCAGCCGGCGGCGGGGCCACGAAGAAGGTCTCCTGCATGGGCAGGTCCTCGACCTGTTTCTCCAACTCGGCCCAGGTCAGGCCGACCGTCGCCGCGATCTGGTCGTCACTCCAGCCCAGCCGGCGACCCGCCGCGATGGCCAGGTCCGCATTCTCGAAGCTGGGCTGGTAAACCCCGCCGCCCCGTAGCCGGTGCAAGCCCAGGCCATCGCCGGAACGACCACAGCCGAGATAGGTGGGGATGGTGCTGTACCGCTCGGTGTAGACCGCCGCGAGGGTGGGCCGGACCTCCTTGATCGAGTCCACCGTGATGGGCGTGCCCGACAGGCACAGGTCGAGCACGCCGGGCACAAGCTCGGCGGTCAGTTCTTGGGCTGTCATCTTCCGCTTGCCGCCCCCTGGGGTGGGGGTGGCCTTCGCTGTCGAACCGATTTTCATAACAGACCTCGAAAGGGTTGAGTGAACAAAGGCCCGGCGGCCGACCGCCGCACGGGCGTTTAGCTCCCCGCCGCATGGGCGTGAAGCTCCCCGCGACACCCCGGCGGGCCGGGGGTCGGGTCGGGTTCGGGTTACAGCACGCTCAGCTAAAGACTGCCCTGACCACCTGCCGGCACGCCAGCCGGAGACGGTCAACGTTGACCAGCGAGAGGCACCCTACGTCGGCCGAGTGGTCGATCCAGTCGTCGATCTGCGGGCGACCCTCGTCGTCGAGCGTCACCGTCAGCGACCACTCCGTCTTATGGCGACCAATCATGGCCGACCGGCGGTACAGATCGACGCACACCAACTGCATCATCACGCTCAGGGTTGGCAGCCGACCTGGCTCCTCAATGCCCCGACCGTTGAAACGGATGATCGCCCACCTGACCGCGAACTCGTTCGAGTCGTTCTTGATCTCGTTTCGCAGACGCGGTCGGAACTCGAACACCTTCTCGGTGCTCACGTGACCTCCACGCACGCCCTGGCCCGTCCGGTACGGAGCCAGGCGATGAACGAACCCCCGCCGACCAGGGCCGCAGAGCGGAGCGGGACGGACCGGAACCGGGAGCGGACGAGGCCCCAGGAGGACCAGCCGCAGCCAATGAACCAACAGGTTGAGTGGGCAGAGGAGATGCGGGGTGCCAATGCCCGCGGGTGCCGGGGACCGGTGAGGTCCGCCGCCGATCCACCCAGACGCCACCAGGGGACCGGTATCGCTAGAAGGCTGTCCGCCCGGTGCACACGGCAACCGCCGTGACCGAGCCGACTCGCCTGACCGGGCTGCCCGCCCGCATCAGACACCTCAAGCATAACCGCCCCGACCCGCACGTCAAGAAAAAGTGACCCCGACCTGACCCTCTCTGTCGAGCAGGTGTCCGAAATCCCTACAGGTCGCCTCGGTCAGACGGTCGCTCGATATAATAGGAATATTGACAAAGCGGCTCGAATATGATATAATGATTGTACCGGGGTTCTTCCGATCCCGGCGGTCCCCCCGAACCAGGAGACGACAGTGACCAACGCTCAAGCCGCCGCTCACTTCGCCAGCCTCCCCCCGGACGAGGAGGCGGTCGTCGTGATCGCCAACGACGACACCAAGCAGGTCCGCCAAATCACCCTGGACGGCGTGACCACCCCGGAGACCCTCCAGGGCTTCGAGGCGACCGACCCCAGCGACCTGGGCAAGGTCTTCTCCTTCGAGAAGTGGTGAGCCAGTTGACACTCGCCCTCCCCCCGCGGGGAGGGCGTTCCTCAAGGACCTCACCCATGCGACTCCTGCAAGCAGACCCGGCCGGCCTACTCGGCGGCACCCTGGTCCTCGACCGCAAGACCCGCGTCCACTTCGGCCAGGACTTCGGCCCCGTCCTGGTCGTCGAGCGATCGAACGGCCAGTTCGAGGTGATCCCCGCCGCCGACGAGCGGCACCCGATCGTCCCCCGCTTCCAACTCGGCCTGGAGAAGGCCGAGGCCCGCCGGATGACCCGCCAGCAGCGTGCCCACTGGGACCGCCTGCTCGTTGACCACTCCACCCAACCGACCGCCACCACCCCGGAGACCGAGACCATGCCCGCCACCGCCACCGCCAAGAAGAGCCGCAAGCCCGCCACCGAAAAGAAAGGCGGCAAGAAGGCCCCGGCCCGGCCGGACGGCTCCCGGCTCGTCCACACGCCGGAAGAGAAGGAGTTGATGGCCAAGTACCCGCACCTGACCAGCCTCCAGCCCGACACCCTCATGGCCGGCCGCGAGGGCTGGGGCCACAAGAAGACCTTCATCGTGAAGTGCCCCATCTGCGAGGCGGCCGGCACCGAGACCCTGCGGATCGTCGCCACCAGTGACGCCCAGTGGCTCACCTCCTGCTACTGCAAGGACTGCGGGAAGGACCTCAAGCGTGCGGCCAAGGCCGCGGACAAGGCGAACACCCCGAAGTCCAAGTAACCCCCCATCCCACGCCCCCACCAGCCCGGCCCTCGGCCGGGCTTTTTCACGCACACAGGAGACCCAAGATGGACACGGTCAAGGTCATCATCGAGCAGCACGGCGGACTGGCCCGGCTCAAGTTCAACCCGATCAAGGTGGTCAACCCGCCGTTCATGGACCTGTGCATCGAGTACGTCGGCTGCGAGTACGGCGGGTTCCTCGTCAGCGTGGCCCACTACTACGAGCAGTCGGGCGATTTGGTCGCTGACCCAGAGGTCGTGATCCTCGTGAAGGACGACACCTGGACCCCGATCAGCTACAGCCAGCCGGGCATGGGGGTCTTCTACCAGGCCATGTACACCGAGGACGGGAAGGTCATGGTCAGGCCCCAGATGCTCAAGGAGTTGAAGCGGTTCTGCTCGTCCTGGTCCCGGAATCTAAGGTCTCAATGGTTCATCAAGTCAAAGTGATAATATCAGGAACCAATCCCCCGTTGAGGCGAGCAGGCCGCTCGCCTCGTTTTCGTATCTGATCTACACTTCAGCAGGAGTCAGCTATGACCAGTCCAACCACGCCCACTGGAACCCGCGGTGTCGCCTATGTCCGCATCTCCACCGATCAGCAGGAAAAGGCCAGTCAGGTCAGTAACATCAAGCGGTGGCTCGCCAGCAAGGGTCTGACCGTCCGCATCTGGTACGAGGATATCGGTAGTCGCCATGAAGCCTACAAACGGCCGGAATTCAAGCTGCTCATGCAGGCGGTCCGGGCCGGCCAGATCGACTGGATCGTCGTCGATTCCAAGGACCGCTTCGGGACCAAAAACAGTTATGAGTTCGGGAAGTTCGCGTCCGAGCTTCAAGATAACGATGTCGAACTCTGGAGTGTCGCCGCCGGCTGCCTCACCCATGGTGACTACGCCACCGAGATCATGGCGACGGTTGACTCTGTCCGCTCTCGTGACGAGCAGTTAGAGCGATCCCGGCGGGCACTCCGAGCCATCACCCAGGTCTGGGAGGAGGGCAGGTACAACGGAGCCTACCCGCCCTACGGGTTCGATGTCGCCTGTCTCGGTGCCGATCGAGAGGAGAAGTGGCGGGTCAGGTACGAGGGTCATTCCAAGCGGTTGAAGATCTACCCGGACGGCCGGCAAGAGCGGTACGACGGGCCGGCCAACTTCCCGTCCAGGGACCAGGCCGACATCCTCAGGCTCGTCCACGGTGAACGCCAGCGAATCGAAGTGGTCAGGGCGATCTTCAAGTGGTGGACGACCGAGTCGATCACCTTCGGCGGGATCGCCGAACGGCTGAACACCATCAAGGCCGACCCTATCTACGCTCAGGCTTGGTACTACACGCGGGTCGCCGCCATCCTCAAAAACCCGGTCTACCTGGTCGGCCGGACCGTCGGCAACAAGCAATCCCACGGTAGCTTTTTCGAGATGCGGGGCGGGAAAGCCACCCCAGCGGCCACCAGGCGGGGCCGCCCTCTCACTTACCGGTTGCACCCGGAGTCCGACTACATCTACCCGAAGGAGTGGGGGGAAGGGCTGGTGGACCGTGACACCTGGGACCTGGCCCAAGCCAAACTCAAGCGGACTCACGCTCCGAACCGGTCGCCCCGATCCTCCGCACTCTGGTTAGGGCCGTTCCTGTACTGTGGCCACTGCGGGATGAGGATGCACGGCTGGCACCAGCGGACTATCAAGAAGAACCCTTACAGCTACGTCTGTTCGACTTTCCGCCGATACGGCCAGCACAACAAGACCGGGTGCCGGCTGCACCGGATCAAGCACTCCGATATCGAGCAACAGGTGATGAAGTTCCTCCGGATCTCCGGCCAGAAGCTGAACGAGGTGCTGGGTAACGACACGCCCGACTGGTTAGACGAGGCGGTTCAACTGCAGGGCTGGGCCGAGCAGGAGTACTGCCGGATGATCGGCATGGTGTGGGCCACCATCAAGAAGTGGGGGATCAAGGGAGAGAGGGGTAAACCCTGGACAGCCAAGACCCTGGCTGCCGCCTTCAAACAGCATTCGCCTAAGCACCTCAAGCAGGACCGTCTGAAGCTCACCAAGCTACAGGACGAACTGCGGGAGCACACTAAGGCTTACCTGAAGTTGCCGCCCCGTGCTCAGGAGATCGCTCGCCAGGAGTTGGCTAGCATCGAGCAGGAGATTGAGGAGATTGAGGATCGGCTCCAGCCGCTGGATGACAAGCTGACCGAGTTGCGGGAGAGTCTGGAGAATGCCAGAGAGCGGGTGCGGGATGCAGAGGTGGCTTGCGGGGGAGATGGTAACCGGCAGAAAGCGGAGGCTCTGGCCAAGGTGCTAGCCAGGGTGGTACTGACCTTCCGGCACTACCGGTCGGTGCCGAAAGACGGGCGGTCGCCGGGGAAGGACCGGAGCGAGGTGGAGAAGATCGTGTTCGAGCCGCTCTCCGGCCCGCCGCGAGAGTTTCGCAACGAAATGGTGGGGAACCCGAAGTCGTGATCGGCGAGCTGGACGGCCCGGTCGGGCACGCCCTGGCCAACCTGATCGGCGACCAGGTGAAGGGGCACACCCGGGTGTTCGCCATCCTGAACAGCGACGTGCAGGTGCGGCCGGCGACGGTCATGGTGAGCAAGGTGACGGTCAAGGACGCCCGGTACACCGGCATCCTGATGGGGACGGTCCAGGCCGGCATCGCCAACGGGGTGCTGGACGCGGTCCGGGCTGGGGATTTGCCCAAAGACAAGGTGAACGACCTGGGCATCATCTATTCGGTGTGGCTCGACCCAGCGGTGTTAGCGGTGCCGGAGGGCGAGGTGGACCACGCCGGGCTGTTTCAAGTGAACCGGGAGGCGACGGCCAAGGCGATCCGCAAGGCGATGCGGCACGAGCCGACCATCGACTGGCTGCTGGAAAACCAGGACAGCGTGTCGCACTACTTCCACCAGCTCGGGCTGGAGGGGAAGCTGTGAGGCTCATGTAGGGCGGGTCGAGGAGGCTTGGCGACGAGGCCTGCCGCGAACGGCAACGACGCCTATCCAGACCGGCGGGTTTCGGAGGGGAGGGCCAGGCTCCCGCCGAGCCGGGAGCCGCGTGGCAACGGCCCGGAGTCACACCCGAAGCGGTCACTGGTCACGTGAGAACCAGTGAGACGGTTGCCCACGCGGCTCCCGGCTCGGCGGGAGCCTGGCCCTCCCCATCCGAAACCCGCCGGGTATGGCAACGAACCCCTGCCCGGACCGGCGGGTCGGCGCCCGCAAAGCCTCCTCGACCCGCCCTACGAACTCACAGTCACACGCTCAGCCCGCAGGCCCGGCCGATCGCCTCCAGGTCGGCCACCAGCTCGGCCGACGACTGGTAGCGGTCCGACGGGTGCTTGGCCAACAGCTTCATCACCGCGTCGTCGAAAATCGCCGGGATCTCCGGCTGGAACTCCCGCAGCGGGGCCGGGTCGGCCCCCCGGATGTGGGCCACCGTCTCGGCCGCCGTCCCCCCGTGGAACGGCGGGTGGCCGGTGAGCAAGGCGTAGGTGGTCGCCCCCAGGCTGAACAGGTCGCTGCGGTGGTCCAGCTTGACCGCCCCGCCGGCCGTCCGCTCCGGGGACATGTAGTCCACGTCCCCGGTCAGCTCGTGCGGGCGGATGGTGGTGTGTCCCGGCGTCACCTCGCTCGCCTTGGCCAGCATCAGGTCTTCCAGCTTCACCTCCCGGTCCGACTCTCGCAGCAAGACGCTGGCCGGGCACAGCCCCCTGTGCAGAACCCCGTGCTCGTGGGCGAAGGCCAGCCCGCGGGCGATCTTCAGCCCGATGCGGAAGCCGAACTTCCACCCCGGCCGGGTGTCCTCGCTGATCCGCTCGACGACCGCCGCCAGGCACTCGCCCTCGACCAGCTCCAGGGCGGCCCACAGGTACGGCCCGGCCTGCCCGGCCCCGTACACCCGGACCAGGTTCGGGTGGGCCAGCGGCATGGTCGCCCTCATCGCCGCCACGAACCGGTTGCGGTCGTCCGGGCACTTGCCGAAGGTCGGGGCCAGCACCTTGAGCGCGTACGCCTTCCCCTTGGTCGTGTCGGTCGCCTTGAACACCATCCCGGCGGACCCCTTGCCGAGCACCTCGCCTAGCCGGTAGTGGGACAGGTCGGTGCCGGACAGCTCGGCCAGCGCCTCCACCTCCGCGGAGCAGTGGGCATGATGGTGGCCGTTGGCCCCGTGCAGCTCGGCCTCGGACATCGGCTTCATCAGGTAGCGGATGACCGTCTCCCCGACCTGGATGGCGTCCCCGTGCCGGAGGACGTGGGCCGAGATCGGGGTGCCGTTGACCAGGGTGCCGCCGGGGCCGCCCACGTCCCGGACGGTGACGGCCCCGTCCTCGGCGTCGATCTGGCAGTGGTACTTGGCCACGTGGTAGTCGCGGAGGATGTACGACGCCTGGGGGCTGCGGCCGAGCAGGTGCCCCGACCCGGGGTGCAGCGGAAACAGCCGTTCCTTGTCGTCCCCGACGGTGACGACGAAATGGGGGAAGTCCATCCGGCACCTCGGAAGAGAGGGGGGAGCAGGTGCAGGCAGCGAGTCGGACGCGGGTGAGTCTAACCGATCGTCCGGGCGAACGCGATAGGAAGTTGACGGGTGGCCGGCAAGGGGGCGGCGGAATAACCGGCCCGGGTCAAACGGACCAATCTTCGGCTCGCAGCCCAGGGACGCGGCGGAAGTCGGCCAGGTTGCGGGTGAGCAGCAGGGCGTCGTGGGCCAGGACGATGGCCGCGATGCGGAGGTCGTTGGTGCCGACGCGGATTTTGGCGGCCCGGAGCCGTTTGAACTCGGCAGCGGCGCGCTCGTCGAACGGCAGTAGCTGGCTGGTCCGATAGAAGTCGAGGGACTGCGACAGCCGGCGGGCCGCTTCAGTGTACTGTTCGGGCGTCTTGGCCCCGGCGCAGTACGCGACCCGGCCGCGCATCTGCTCCTCGAACGTCACCACGGTCAACTTGGACGGGCGGCCGTCCGCGGCCAGCCGTGCCGTCAGCCGCAGACGGGCCGGGGTGGGGCCTGCCTGAAACAGCGAGACGGTATCCGTGTCAAGGATTAGCATTCGCCACCGGCCGGTCAGGCGACGGGTTCACGGGCCCGTTCATCGCTCGTTGCTCGCGCTCCTCGCGGTCCATCTCTTCCAGGGACTCGCGGTTCACCTGCTCCCGCCACTCTCGCCCGAGTCGGACGGCCTCCTCGAACGTCGGGTCGTCGGCAAACCTGCCAACCGGGCCGATCCCGGGGAGAACTTCCACCCCCGCCATCCGGAGCATCTCCCACTTGAGCGCGAGCATCTCGCGCTCGAGCGCCGCAAACCGGGTCTCAATTTCTGCCGGTGTCATCGCTCATCCTCCAGTAGTCCCGCCCCCATCTTACCCCAGCCCTTCGGCCGCCAGCAGGTCGATGCTCGCCGCCATCGCTGCGACCGTCTTGGCCACGTCGGCCGGGGTGTGCTCGCAACTGGTCATGCCGGCCAAGCCCCACCAGTCGACGCCGTTCAGCAGCATCGCTTGCCGCAGGGCGTACACCTGTTTCACGTTCTTCGGCCCGTCCAGCTTGTTCACGTCGTTGCCGAACGGGATCGGGCCGTCGGTGTCCCCGGCGTCGGTGCGGGGGCGGTCGCCGTGGTAGCCGGGCACCACCCGGACCATGCTGAAATCGCCATAGGCCACCCACGGCCAGTTCCGCTCCTGGAACAAGGCGTTCAGCTTGTTGCGAAGGGTCCGGGCGGCCTCGTTCGCCAGTCGGGACGGCTCCCCGGTGGCGACCCGCTTCAGGGTGGCGACGCCGGCCGAGGCGGACAGCGGGTTGGCGTTGTACGTGCCGGGGTGCTTCATCTTCGGCTTGCCCGGCCGCGGCTCGATGTATGCCAGGATGTCCGCCCGCCCGGCCAGGCACCCGCCGGGCAGCCCGCCGGCCAGAATCTTGGCCAGCGAGGTCAGGTCCGGGGTGACGCCGTAGTAGGCTTGCGCGCCACCCGGCGCCACCCGGAAACCGGTGATCACCTCGTCGAAGATGAGCACCCGGCCGAGCCGGGCGGTGATCTCCCGTAGCCCCTTGAGGAACTCGCCGCGGATCGGCACCGCCCCCCAGTGCCCGCCGGTTGGCTCCAGGATCACCGCACCGATCCCGTCGTCACGTTTGAGCGTGTCCTCGACCAGGTTCAGGTCGTTCGCCGGCAGCGGCACGCACACCCCGGCGATCCCGTCCGGCACCCCCGGCACCGTCACGGTGTCATACGGCGGGTCGGCGACGACGGTGACGGCGTCGTGCCAGCCGTGGAAGTGGCCCAGGAACTTGAGGAACTTCGGCTTGCCGGTGGCCAGCCGGGACAGCCGCAGGGCCATCATGGTGGCCTCGGTGCCGCTGCCGGTGAACCGCACCCGCTCGGCCGACGGGATCAGCTTCCGCACCCACTCGCCCCACTCGATCTCCAGGTCGTGGCACGCACCGGGGTGGGTGCCCTTCGCCATCTGCGCCTGCACCGCCGCCACCACGTCGTCGGCCGAGTGGCCGAGGATGTGCGACCCGTGGCCGACGAAGTAGTCGATCAGCTCGTGCCCGTCCACGTCCCACTTCTTCGACCCCTTGCACCGGTCGACGTAGATGGGGAACGGGTCCATCATGCGGGTGTCGTGGGTGACGCCGCACGGGAAGAGTTGCTTCGCCCGCTCGAACCGCTGCTTCGACCCGGGGAAGGCGGCGGCGTACCGGGCGGCGAGCGACGACACGGCAGACGGTGCGACGACGGACATGTGAGCGGCTCCAGTGTAGGGAGAGAGTCATCGTACTAAGCCTCCCCGAGTCCTCGGGCGTCGTTCCGATCCTGCTCCCCCTCTCCGCTTCGGGGAGGGGGCCGGGGAGGAGCTTGCCGACCCCGCCCCATCACCGCGACTTCAAACCCACCGGACCGAGTGTCTGGCTTCACCCCACCCCGGCCCCCTCCCCGAAGCGGAGAGGGGGAGCAAGAAGGGGGCGATATTGCACCGGCGGGCAAATATGCTCTACTGGTAAGCCTGCCGGTCCGGCCCATCCCGAGGCGATGTCCATGCCCGCCCACGCCCACCGCATCGGCCTCACCCGCCGGGAAGTGCTGCAAGTCGGCTACTCCGGGCTGCTCGGGGCGTCCGCCCTCGGGGCGGCGACCGCGGCCCCGGCCCGGCGGCCGAAGTCCGTCATCCTCGTCTTCCTGACCGGGGCGGCCAGCCACCTCGAAACCTTCGACCCGAAGCCGGACGCCCCGGCCGAGGTGCGGGGCGAGTTCGGCACCGTCGGCACCCCGGTCGCCGGCTACCGCGTCTGCGAGCACCTGCCGCTGCTCGCCAAGCAGGCGGACAAGTACGCCGTCGTCCGCACCCTGCACCACGCGGACAATAACCACACGGCGGCGACGCACCACGTCATCACCGGGGCCAAGCAGCCGAACGTCCGGTTCGACAAGCCGCTCAGCCGGGACGACTGGCCGTGCTACGCCGCCGGGGTGAGCGCCGCCCGCCCGCCACAGCCCGGCATCCCGGCCGGCGTCACCCTGCCGACATTCCTCATCGACAACGGGGCCGGGCTGGTGTGGCCCGGGCAGCACGCCGGGTTCCTCGGGCCGAAGCACGACCCGCTGCAAGTCACCGACAACCCGAACGGCAAGACGTTCCGGGCCGGCGCCGACCTGCGGCCGGCGCCGGGGCTGGACGTCGACCACCTGTCGGACCGGGTCGCCCTGTTGGAGCAGGTGAACCGCCATCGGGACGACCTGGCCCGGGTGGCCGACACGGTGAAACTGACCGACGCCCAGCGGCGGGCGGTAGCCGTTCTTACTTCGGGCGCCGTGGCCAAGGCGTTCGAGATCGACCGGGAGCCGGCCAAGGTGCGGGAGCGGTACGGCCGCCACCTGTTTGGGCAAAGCCTGCTCCTGGCCCGCCGGTTGGTGCAGGCCGGGGTGCCGATCGTCCAGGCGAACATGGGCCGCGTCCAGAACTGGGACAGCCACTCGGACATCTTCCGCCGGCTCAAGCAAGACCTGCTGCCGCCGCTGGACAAAGGGGTGTCCGCACTGCTGGACGACCTGTCCGAAACGGGCTTGCTGGCCGACACGCTGGTGATCGTGGTCGGCGAGTTCGGCCGGTCGCCGAAGGTCAGCAAGCAGTCGCCGACCGACATCCCCGGCCGGGACCACTGGGCGGCCTGTTTCAGCGGGCTGTTCGCCGGGGCCGGGGTGCGGGGCGGGCAGCTCATCGGCAAGTCGGACAAGACCGGCGCATACCCTGCCACCGCCCCGTTCACCCCGGACGACCTCGGGGCGACGGTGTACCAGGTTCTCGGCATCGACCCGGCGACCGAGGTCCGCGACCGCCAAGACCGGCCGGTGCAACTGAACCGCGGGGCGCCGATCCGGGCGCTGTTCACCGGGGCGTAGCCGGCGGGACGAACTGGCTGGCCCAGGCGGCGTCGTCGGCCCGAAGCGGCGGCTCGGGCTGGTGATCGTACAAGAACGGGGCGTACACACCCTCGTCGTACAACCGGTCGATGGCCGCCTTCAGATCGAGGCGGGCCTCCGAGTCGCGGAGCGGGATCGGGAGTACCGGCAACGGGTCGCGGAGCCGCCAGGCCCACACCCCTGCCCGGGGGCGCTCCTCCGCCCGGCTCACGATCGCACAGTAGTCGCACTTCAGCCCTTCGTTCGGCGGCGTCCGTGGGCCGCCCCGCAACAGGTCGATCTCGACGAAGTGGACCGGCGACCGGAGTACCTCCCGGCGCTTCGCCAGATACTGCTCGCGGTCCGGGCCGGCGTACTTGTTCGCCCGGCTCAGCAGCTCGATCACCGTCACGACCTCGTCCCCGTCCCGGTCCCGGATGACCAGCGCGCCGACCCGCTCCACCTCCACGGCTTGGGGCAGGGTGACGTACATCGGGGCGACGAGGGTGGAAGTCGCCCCAGTACCGGACTCGCGGACTGGCGGGTGGGTCAGCCCGAGATCGGACGTACCAAAGAACCTGTTCTCGGCCGGCGGCTCGTGGATGTACAGCCGGGTTTCGATGCTCACCAGGTAGCGAGGGCGGACCTGGGCAGCCAGTTGGAAATGGGCGGTCGAAATGAAGTTCGGGTGGAACGAGTCCCATTTGGCGGGTCGCTCCAGGTACGGGTTCATCCCCGGGAACGGCGACGGCATCGGCTCCCCTCCTCATGGCTCACACCCCGCGGGCGGCCGGATCCCACACGTACTTGTGCAACTGCAACTGGAACCGCACCGTCAGCCCGCTGGCCAGCACCCACTCGACCAACTGCCGGGGCGTAATCCCGCCGAACACCCCGCCGGCCAGCACCCGGAACCGCCGGTCCAGCCGGTGCTCGCGGATCACCCCCTCGGCCCAGTCCCAGTCCCGCCGGCTGGCGATGACGAACTTGATCTCGTCCGTCGCCTTCAGCTTGGCCAGGTTCGGCCAGTGGTTGCGGTCGGACTCGCCGCTGTCCGGGCACTTCAGGTCCATGATGACGTGGACCCGCGGGTCGATCCCGCCGATGTCGTGCGCCCCGCTGGTCTCGATCAACACCGTCTTGCCGGCGTCGCACAGGTCTCGCATCAGGGGCAACACCGCCGGCTGGAGCAGCGGCTCCCCGCCGGTCAGCTCGACCAGCGGGCAGTCGTAACCCGTCACCTGCTCGAAGACGGCCCGGCGGGTCATCCGGTCGCCGCGGTTGAAGGCGTGCGGGGTGTCGCACCACGTGCACCGCAGGTCACACACCGCCGTCCGGACGAACACGCACGGCAGCCCGGCGAACGTCGACTCCCCCTGGATGCTCCGGTAGACCTCGTGGACGAGCAGGTCGTCGGCCGGCAGGTCGGCCAGGAGGGCGACCCGGTGGGCGGCGGTGGCGGGAACGGTCGGCGGGGTCATCGGCAGCCAAGGGGGGTGAGGGAACCCCGCCCATGATAGCAGAATTTCGTTGCACCCGCGGCCGGGGGACGCTATAGCCCCGGCCTCGCGCCGTCTGTCCGTCCCCACCGCCCCGGAGGCCCGGCATGCGCCGCCACCTGGTCCGCTGGTTGCGTGTCCTGACCGTCGCCGGCCCGGCCGGGGCGTGCGGGGTGTGCTCCCCGGTCGAGGGGTGCGCGTCGGCCATGGCCCAGCCGCCGGCGAAACCGGCCCCGGCCCAGCCGCCGGCCGCCCCCGCCGTCGCCGCCACGGTGAACGGCGAGGTCATCACCCTCGACCAGGTGGACGCCGTCCTCCGCCGCCGGCCGGTGGCGGCCCACCCGCTCACCCCCGGCCAGGTGCAGCAGCTCCGGCTGGCCGTGGTGGACGGGCTGGCCGACGACCTGCTGCTCAAGCAGCACCTCCGCCAGCACGGGCCGAAGGTGGACCCGGCCGAGGTGGACGCCCACGTCAAGGCGCTGGCCGCCGCCCTGGCCAGGCTGAACAAGACCCCGGCCGACTACCTGCGGGAGCTGGGCCTGACCGAGCAGCACGCCCGGGACACCTGGCAGACGCTCATCGCCTGGACCAAGTACGTCGACCGGTACGCCACCGACGCCGAGCTGCGGAAGTACCACGCCGCCCACCGGGAGGTGTTCGACGGGGTGACGGTGAAGGCCCGGCAGATCGTCCTGCGGGTCGGCCCGTCCGCCCCGCCGGGGGAGCGGACCGCCGCCCGGGAGCGGCTGGCCGCCGTCCGGGCGGACATCCTGTCCGGGGCGGTGACGTTCGCCGACGCGGCCCGCAAGCACAGCGTCGACCCGTCGGCCTCGACCGGCGGCGAGCTGGGCGAACTCACCCGCCTCGACCCGATGCTGGACGAGCCGGTGCTGGCCGCCGCGTTCGCCCTCAAGCCGGGGGAGCTGAGCCAGCCGGTGGACGGCGAGTTCGGGGTGCACCTGATCCAGACCACCGCCCGGTCGGCCGGCACCCCGACGCCGTTCGAGAAAGTCGTCGAGCAGGTCCGCGACTGCTTCTCGGACGAGCTGCGGCAGAACCTGGTTGCCAAGCTGCGGAAGGACGCCGTGATCCGGGTGACGGTGCCGTAACTCGTAGCGGCCGCCGCCCGGCCGTTGCAACGGCCGGGCGTTTCGGTCATCATCTCCCGCATGACACTCCCCATCTTCGACCTCACCGGCCGGGTGGCCCTGATCACCGGCGGGAACAAAGGGCTGGGCAAGGCGATGGCCCGCGGGCTGGCCCAGGCCGGGGCGGACGTGGTCATCGTTAGCCGCCACGCCGACCAGCTCGAAGCCGCCCTGGCCGAGATCCTCGCCGGGACCGGCCGCCGCGGGGCGTTCGTCCCGTGTGACATGACCGACCGGGCCGCCGTCGCCCGGCTCGCCGAAACCGCCGTCGAGCGGATGGGCAAGGTGGACATCCTCATCAACAACGCCGGGCAGAACGCCCCGCAGCCGATCGACCAGGTGGACGACGCCACCTGGGACCGGGTGCTGGAGGTGAACCTGTCGAGCGTCATGGCCCTGACCCGGGCGGTCGCCCCGGGGATGAAGGCCCGCCGCTGGGGCCGGGTGATCCACATCGCGTCGATCATGGCCCAGGTGTCCAAGGAGGGGCGGAACGTCTACTCGGCGACCAAATCCGCCCTGATGGGGCTATGCCGGGCGTCCGCCCTGGACCTGGGGCCGTACGACGTGACGGTCAATTGCATCGCCCCAGGGCCGTTCCTGACCGACATGCCGATGTCCGTGCTGTCCGACGCGGAGAAGCAGGCGTTCGCCGACCGCACCGCCCTCGGCCGGTGGGGGCAACCGGACGAACTGGTTGGCCCGGCGGTGTTTCTGGCCAGCGAGGCCGGTCGGTACGTGACCGGACAGACGTTGTTCGTTGACGGCGGATACCTGGCCCGTTAACCTGGTAAGTCCGGCTGGCCGATGGCCGCTTGTCAGCCGGGGGTTGAATAAGCTATGATGTGAAGGAGGCGACCGGGTGGTCGCTTCGTTAGGTTGTTTACCCTCTGGGCGCGAGACCGACCGGATGGAGACCCTAACCCTGCCCTGTCCCACCATCGGCCGGCCGCCGGTTGAGGCCGCCGACCGGCGGAGCATCGACGCCGACTGGGAGGTCGAGGCCGCCAAGTTCAAGTGGATCGAGAGCGAGAAGGCCGGCCGGGACTTGGGCGAGTGGGCGATCAAACGGTGGGTGCAGGACCACTGGTACGGCTACCTGCGGGCGAAGTGGCTGGAACACCTGCAGGGCAAGTGCTTCTGGATCGAACTCGACCGCGGCGACTACGGCCTCTTGCTGCGGGCCTTCCAGGAACAGCGGGCACTTCTCGACCAGATTCTGAACCGGCTCAAAGACGGGCAAGAAAACCTCGACGTGATCGCCTGGGCAACCCACCAGCAGCTCCAGCTCGACCCCGTCATCCAGATCCTCGAAGCCCTCGACATCAACAGCCGCCGGCTGATCCACCGGTTCGACCAGACCCAGGTCGCGTGAGTACCCCCGCGAAATGAAGAACGCCCACGGATGGTCATCCGTGGGCGTTCCGGTTTGATACCTGCCAGTCCGGCGTCAGTTGCGGAAGACGTTGTGGCAGGCGGTGCAGTTGGCGTCCAGCGCCTTCAGCCTCTTCTCCACCGCCGCCTTGTCCGCCCCGGCGCCCTTGCCGGCCTCGGCGGCCACGTCCGCCCCGAGGGCGGCCATCTCCTTGCACCAGTCGTCCCACTGCTTCTTCTTGGCCCCGTTGGCGTCCGCCGGGGCCAGCTTGAGGGCGTAGTCGGCGATGAACGCCGACCGGGCGCCCAGCTCGGCCGCCAGCTTGATGTCGGACAGCTTCTTGCCCTGCGCCCGGATGTCCTTCTCCATGTTCAGCCCGCCGACCGTGCCGTTGCGGAAGGTGGACATGATCTCGTCCAGGTTGGTCTTCTCCTGGAGGGCGACCGCCTTCGGGCTGCCGCCGGCCGCCCCGGACAGCTTGGCCGCCGCCGCCTTGGCCCCGGCGAAGTCCTTCTTGCCGACCGCCGCGGCCACCGCCAGCGCCTGGTCCTGCAGCGCCCCGTTGCCGGACTTCTGGGCGTACGCGGCGACCAGCATGGCGGTCGCCTTGACGGTGTTCACCGCCCGCTTCTCCACCTTGCCGCTGAGCGCCTTCTGCAGGTACGCCACGTCCTTCTCGATCAGCGCCTTGAGCACCGGGTCGGGGACGTCGTCCTTGGCGACGGTCGGGGTGCCGGCGGCGGTCAGCCAGCAGGCGGCGGCGAACAGCCCGGCGGCTCCGGCCAGGCGACGGGTCCAGCTTGTGCGCACGTTCGGGAACCTCGACGGTGGGAAGACGGGCCGCCCGGACCACCCGGCCGGCGGCGGAAGGTAGGCTCCGGTATTATCTCAACCCCGGCCGCCCGGTCGAGGTTTCGGACAGCGGTTTTTCGTCATCCAGAAGCGACCGTTTGCCCGTCTGACGTCCGCGCCCTAGGGTTGCGGCGGCATTGCCCCGTCCCATGACATTCAGGCGGCACATGAACCCCCTCCCGCCGCTGCGCACCGTCCGTGCGGCCCCTTCCGGGGTAGCCGAAACGCCGGCCCCCGCCGGCCCGACGCCGGGGCCGGTCGGCGGGTCAGCACCCGCCCTGCCTGGTCTCGGGGCGGTCACGGTCGCCGCGGCCCCCGGCCTGGACTCCCCGAAGGTGGCCGTCGCGGCCCGCGGATTCCTGACCGAACTGCTCCAGGCCGGGTTGCTGACCACGGATGAAGTTGGCGACTTCCTGGCCCGGACCGGCGACCGCCTGCCGACCATTCACACCCGGGAGGCGACGGCGGACGCCCTGGCCGCCCACGGCTTCTTGACCCGGTATCAGCGGGACCGGGCGGCGGCCGGGCACACCCGCGGGCTGGTGCTGGGCAACTACCGGGTGCTCGACCGGCTGAACAGCGGGACCGTCGGCACCGTGTTCCTGGGCGAGCACGCCCTGATGAAGCGGCGGGTGGCGGTCAAGCTGTTGCAGATCGACGAAACGGTCCGCAAGGGGGTGATCGCCCGGTTCGTGGCCGAGGCCCGGATGCTCGGCGGGCTGCACCACCCGCACGTCGTCACCGCCCACGACGCCGGGTTCCTGCCGGCCGCCGGCCCGGGCCAGTTGGACAGCTATTACCTGGTGCTGGAGCTAGTGACGGGCGGCGACCTGGAGAACCACGTGTACGCCAACGGCGCCCAGCCGCCGGGGGTGGCGTGCGAGTGGGGCCGGCAACTGGCGTCCGGGCTGCACGCCGCCCACACCGCCGGGCTGGTCCACCGGGACGTGAAGCCGGCCAACGTCCTGCTGACCGACGACCGACAGGCCAAGCTGGTGGACTTCGGGCTGGCCCGGGAGTGCGACAGCACCCGCACCCGGCACGGGTCGCTGCTGGGCACCCTGGAGTTCCTGGCCCCGGAGCAGTTCGCCGACGCCCCGACGGCCGGGCCGCCGGCCGACGTGTACGGGCTGGCCGCCACCCTGTTCTGGGTGCTCACCGGCCAGTTGCCGCTGGACAAGATGCGGTCCGTGGCGGCGGCCGTCGAGGCGATCAAGTCGGGCAAGCCGCGGCGGCTGAGGGCGGTGCGGCCGGACCTGCCGGCCGACCTGGACGACCTGCTGGACCGGATGCTGGCCCGCAACCCGGCCGACCGGCCGTCGGCCGCGGCGGCGGCGACCGCCCTGGCCCGGTTCGCCACCCCGTCCGTGTTTCTGACCACGGCCGACGGGGCCAAGCCGATCCCGGACGACCAGCCGGAGGCGGCCAGGCTGCGGGGGGCGGTGGCCCAACTGGAGCACGCCCTCAAGGCCAAGGTGCGGGACGCGGAGAAGGCCCGAGAGGCGGTGCTGGCCGGGCTGGCCGCCGCCGCCGCCGGCCGGCCGGGGGAGCCGCCCGGGCACGTCCGCCGGGTGGTCGCATACGCCCGGTCGCTGGCTGTCGTCCTCCAGTCGGACCCGGCCTGGGCGATGCTGGTCGATCCCGGCCGGCTGGCCGACCTGCTCCGGTCGGTGGCCGCCCACGACATCGGGCTGGTCGGCGTGCCGGACGCCGTCCTGCTCCAGACCGGCCCGCGGGCCGGGGCGGACCAGCAGGCCTACGAGGCGCACCCCCGGATCGGGGCGGACGTCCTGTTCGCGGTGGCCCGCGAGACGGGGGCGGTGCTGCCGTTCCTGCGGACCGCCCGGTCGGTGGTCCGCAGCCACCACGAGCGGTGGGACGGGGCCGGCTACCCGGACCGGCTGGCCGGCTCGGCCATCCCGCCGGACGCCCGGCTGGCGGCGGTGGCCATCGCCTACGACGACCTCCGCCGGACGCCGCCGGGGCTGAGCCACAAGGACGCGGCGGACCGGATCCGCCGGGAGGCCGGCGGGGCGTTCGACCCGGCCGTGGCCGAGGCGTTCGCGGCGTGTGCGGACGAGTTCGAGCGGGTGTACGCGGCCGTCCCCGACTGGCCGAGCGAGCCGACCGGGTCAGGATCGGGGTCAGGGCTGGGGTCCGGGTCGCGGCCCGGGCTGGCGATCACGCCCCCGCCGCCGACGGACCCGCCGTTCGGCCGTCTCAGGCGGGGGGAGTGAGCGGGCGGGCTGCTCGGTTGACATCTTGGCGAGCGGGGGCGTCAGCCCCGTTGGAGCCGGGGCAGCTCCGGAACAGGGGGCCGCCCCCCGGTTCGCCAGTGAATGAGAGGGCATCAACAGAGCACTGGCGGGTTAGAACTCGATGGCCGGCCACGCCGACCGGACGGCGAACACCTTGCCGTCCCCGATCCGCCCGGTCCGGAGCGGCCCGGGCGACCGCATCGGCCAGCTCGTCCGCCCGGTCGGCCGGCACCCAGACGGTGATCTCCACCTTCGGCAGGTACGCCCGACTGAACTCCCCGCCCTTGTACCGGTCCAGATACCCCTTCTGCCGGCCGTACCCCTTGGCCTCCCGGACCACGCACGCCGCCGCCCCGAACCCGGCCACCACCCGCAACACCGCCTCCGCCCGGAACGGCTTGACCACGATCACGAGTTGGGTCATGGGTCAGCTCGCGGCCCCGCTGGTGATCGCCTTGCCGGTGCCGCCGAACCCGCCCCGGGTGACGGCCCCGCCCGGGCTGGGCGACGCCGACCGGCTCGGCGAGCCGGCGCCCGGCCGGTACGGCGGGGAGTACGCCCGCCCGGTCGAGCCGCCCCAGAACAGCGGCACCCAGAACGGGGACGCCCGGCGGTGGGTGGGGGTCGTCCCGGCGGCGGTCGAGTCGGCCGGGAGCGGGTTGCCGTTCTCGTCGTAGCGGGTCGGCGGGGTGGGCGGCGGGGTGGGCGGCGGGGTGGGCGGCGGGGTGGGCGGCGGGGGCGACGGCCGGAGCAGGCAGCAGCAGGAGGCCAGGGCCGCCCCGCCGAGCAGCACCAGGGTGATCGTCCGGGTCATCGGGGCCATGGCGGCGTCACCCCTGGATGGCCGCGGCGACCACGATGGCGATGGCGATCAGCAGCGCCCCGGTCACGATCCCGACGGCGATGCTCCCCTCCTGGAGCTTCTGTTCCACGTCCAGTTTCGGGGTGATCCGCTCGAACACCTTGAACCCGACCATCAGCAAGGCGATGCCGAGCAGGCCGAACGCGGCGGCGGCCAGCAGGGCCATGCCGAAGGCGTTCCAGCTCCACTCGAAGGCGAACAGGGTCATGAGCGGACTCCCTGGGTTGGCGTAGGGCGGGTCAAGCCGGCTCTGCGGCGCCGACCCGCCGGCCCGTGCGAGGATCGGATGCCGTTCCCGAGGGCCAGTCTTTGTAGGGTGCGATGAGGCTCTGCGAAACGCACCGCGGGACAACGCCCCGGGGTTGCCGTCGCTGCCGGACCGGTGCGTTTCGCAGAGCCTCAACGCACCCTACGAAGACCGGTCCGGCAAGCGCCCGTTGCCGTTTGCGGCGGGTCGGCGCGCAAAGCCGGCTTGACCCGCCCTACAGGATCGTCACCCCGCGTCCGGCTCGATCCCGAAGTCGCGGACGGTGAACAGCGGGCGGAAGTCGTACCCGGCCAGGGCCGCGGCCGCCCCCTGGAGGCGGTCGCAGATGCACACCACCCGGACGACCGTCGCCCCGACCGCTTCCACCGCCTTCACCGCCTGGACGGCCGACCCGCCGGTGGTCAGCACGTCGTCGATCACGGCCACCCGGTCGCCGGCCCCCACCCGCCCCTCGACCAGCGCCTGGCTGCCGTGGGCCTTGGCCTGCTTGCGGACGAAGAACCCCTCCATCGGACGGCCGTGCCGGTGATACGCCACCAGCGCTGCGGCGGCCATCGGGATGGCCCCGACCTCCAGCCCGCCGATCGCCGAGATCCCGGCGTCCTGGGTGGCGGCGTAAAGCTGCTCGCCGAGCAGGGTGATCGCCTCGGCGTGGAACAGCACGTCCTTCGAGTTGATGTAGTACCGGCTTTTCTTCCCGGACGCGAGGGTGAAGTCGCCGAACTTCACCGCCCGGGTAAGGAACAGCTCCCGCAACCGCTCTTTGTCATTTGTCATGGGTCATTCGTCATTGGTGGCAGGCCATCCGCTTCGTTACCCTAAGAGAGTACCTGTCGGGCCACTCCCGGCCAATGACGAATGACCCATGACAAATGACAGGTGGACCATGTCCGACAAGCACACCTACTCCGACGCCGAGGTGGCGGCCAAGCTCAAGGAGCACGGGCTGGCCGAATGGTATCTGGAGGAGGGCTGGATCCGCCGGAAGTACAACACCGACGGCTGGCCGCAGACGCTCATGGCGGTGAACGCCATCGGCTACCTGTGCGAGGCCGCGTACCACCACGCCGACCTGGCAGTGAGTTGGGGCAAGCTGTGGGTGAAGCTGATGACCCACGACGCCGGCGGGATCACCGACAAGGACTTCGAGCTGGCGAAGAAGATCGAAGAGGTGGTGCTGTACCGGCCGCCGGCCGGGTCGGCCCTGGCCCCCGGGAATCCGAAGAAGTTCGTGTTCAGCAAGAGCTGACATCAACAGCCGGAAAGCCCACGGATGATCATCCGTGGGTTTTCGCCCTCTCCCCCCTGGAACCTGCCCATGACCCGCCTGACCTGCGTCCTCATCCTTCTCGGGGGTTCCGTCATGGCCGCCGACCCGACCCCGGTCGTTTGCACCCTGACGCCCGACCGGCCGGTCCGCGGCAACCGGGTGGACCTGCCGGACGGCAACTCCGTCCCGGCCCAGGCCGGCGACGGCGGGAAGCTGACGTTCGTGCTTCTGCAGCCGCCGGCCGGACCGATCGCCGTCCGCCCGGTCCTCGCCCGGTACGTGGTCGCCCCGCCGCAGTTCAAGTTCGCGGACAAGCCCGGCGAGATCGACGTCCTGTTCGCCGACCGGCTGGTGCTCCGGTACATGAACGCCCCGCGGGACGGCACCACCAAGGACACCCACGAACTCACCTTCAAGCCGTTCCACCACGTCCTCGACCCGGTGAAGGGCGAAACCCTGCTCACCAACGGGGCCGGGCTGGCGGCGAACAAAGACCTGCTCTACCCGCACCACCGCGGGCTGTTCTTCGCGTTCAACCGGATCAGCTACGACGACCAGAAGGGCGTGGACACCTGGCACGGCCGCAACGGCGAGTACACGCTCCACGAGAAGGTGCTGGCCAGCGAGGCCGGTGAGGTGTTCGCCCGGCAGCGGTCGGCCCTGAGCTGGCACGGCAAGGACGGCCAGCCGTTCGCCGACGAGCAGCGGGAGGTGACGACGTACCACGCCCCCGGCGGCACCCTCATCGACTGGTCAACGCACCTGACCACCGCCCGGCCCAAAGTGCGGCTGGACGGCGACCCGCAGCACGCCGGGTTCCACTTCCGGGCGGCGATGGAGGTGGCCAAGAACGGCAAGACGCACACCTACTACCTGCGGCCGGACGGCAAGGGCAAGCCGGGGGAGACCCGCAACTGGGAGCCGAAGACCGGCAAGGGGCCGGTGGACCTGCCGTGGGACGCGTGTAGCTTCGTGGTCGGCGGCCAGCGGTACACGGTACTGCGGGTGAACCACCCGGACAACCCGAAGCCGGCCCGCGGCAGCGAGCGGGAGTACGGCCGGT
Source organism: Gemmataceae bacterium (assembly GCA_046350115.1). Classification (GTDB taxonomy): domain Bacteria; phylum Planctomycetota; class Planctomycetia; order Gemmatales; family Gemmataceae; genus JAXMAZ01. The sequence goes on along the minus strand of JAXMAZ010000028.1, from coordinate 39,904 downwards.
TCGGCGACTACTTCGAGTACGACCTGACCCCGTCGAACCCGCTCAAGCTCAAGTACCGGGTGTGGGTGCAGACCGGGGAGATGACGGTCGAGCAGTGCGAGGCGATTGCGAAGGGGTTCGTGTCGCCGCCGAAGGTAACGCTGAAGTAGGGCGGGTCGAGGAGGCTTTGCGACGAGGCCTGCCGAAGGTGGCAACCGCGCCCGATCTGGTCGGCGATAGCCAGAGGGGAGGGCGAGGCTCCCGCCGAGCCGGGAAGCCGTCGGGCAACGGACCGGAGTCACACCCGAAGCGGTCACAGGTGGCGGGATGAGGTGGTTGCCCACGCGCTCCCCGGCTCGGCAGGAGCCTCGCCCTCCCCCGGCCCAACCCGCCGGCCGGGCGGGATGCGATTGCCACTTCCGGCAGGCCTCGCTCGAAGACTCGCTCGACCCGCCCTACGCCTTGCCCCGCCGCTTCTCGATCTCCGCCATCCGCTCTTGGATCGTCGCCTCGAACCCGCGGTCGGTCGGCGTGTAGTACGTCACGTCCGCGGGGACGTACTCCTGGTCCACCCACCCGCCGGCGAAGTCGTGGGCGTACTTGTACCCGGTCCCGTGGTCGAACTGCTTCGCCCCCTGGTAATGGCTGTCCTTCAGGTGTTTCGGCACCGGCAGCGTCCGCCCCTCCTTCACGTCTTTGGACGCCGCCCCGATGGCCAGCGTGCTGGCGTTCGACTTCGGAGCGGTCGCCAGATAGGTGACGGCTTGCGACAGGTTCAACTGGCACTCCGGTAGCCCGACCCGCTCGACCGCGTCCCACGCCCCGTTCGCCACCAGCAAGGCCATCGGGTCGGCGTTGCCCACGTCTTCGGACGCGAAGATGACCAGCCGGCGGGCGACGAACCGCGGGTCTTCGCCGCTCTCCAGCATCCGGGCCAGCCAGTAGACCGCGGCTTGCGGGTCGCTCCCCCGCAGGCTCTTGATGAACGCGCTGGCCAGGTCGTAGTGGGTGTCCCCGGTCGGGTCGAAGTCGAGCACCTTCCGCTGGATCGAGTCCTGGGCCAGCGCCAGGTCGAACACGATCGGCGGCACGTCCTTCACTTTCCCCCTGGCCGGCAGGCTCGACTTCACCCCGATCTCGACCGCCGTCAGCGCCCGCCGGGCGTCCCCGTCGGACACCTCGGCCAGAAACGCCAGCGCCTCGTCGGTCATCGTCACCGCCAGCTTGCCGAGGCCCCGCTCCGGGTCCGCCAGCGCCCGGCGGACGATGGTCTTGATGTGGTCGCGGGTGAGCGGCTCCAGGGTGAAGATCTGGCTCCGGCTGAGCAGCGGGCTGTTCACCGCGAAGAACGGGTTCTGGGTCGTCGCCCCGATCAGGATGACGGTGCCGTCCTCCACGTCCGGCAGCAGCACGTCCTGCTGGGCGCGGTTGAACCGGTGGATCTCGTCCAGGAACAGGATGGTGCGGGCGTTGTGGTATTCGAGGTAGTCGCGGGCCTCGGCCAGCACCTCCCGCACCTCCTTGATGCTGGCGGCGACCGCGTTCAGCGGCTTGAACCGGCTCTTGGTGGTGGCGGCGATGACGTGGGCCAGGGCCGTCTTGCCGGTCCCGGGCGGGCCGTAGAACAGGACCGAGCTGAGCCGGTCGGCGAGCAGCATCCGGCGGAGCAGCTTCCCCTCGCCGAGGATGTGCTCCTGGCCGACGTACTCGTCCAGGGTGCGGGGCCGCATGCGGGCGGCCAGCGGCCGTGCCCGCTCCCGGTTCTGGTCCCGCACCGCGTCGAACAGGTCCATGCGCACGCCTCCCGGGGCTGACCGCAGCCTACCGCGATCATACCCCGGGGGCGAATACTGTTCAAATGAATAGACTGGACGGGCCGCGTGAGTAAGCGCCAGTAAGTCCGGGCGCCGACCCTGCCGGGAGCGGTGAACAGGTCGAGGGGAGGGCGAGGCTCCTGCCGAGCCGGGGAGCGCCCGGCAACGGGCCGAACCCCACACCGGCGGCAGTCTCCGGACGTGTGCGGCAGCGTTTGCCGCGGGTAGTCCGGCTCGGCAGGAGCCTCGCCCTCCCCCCTTGCTGTCATCAACACGGCAGGCTACGGTCGTGACTTTCTTCGTCGCTTGCGCTTCCGGCTCGCGTCACTTGTCCGGGTTCGCGCCCGGGGGCACCGGCGACCGGACGCTCGGCCCGCGGATCACCTCGGGGGCGGTCGTCCGGGCGGCCGGCGGGAACCCGACCGTCTCGACCGTCACCGCCTTGCGGGCCGCGTCCTCCGCCTGCTCGGCTTGCTTGCGGACCAGGGAGACGATCAGCTTGGCCGGCACCGGCAGTCGGTCGGCGGCCGACGGGACGGCCCCGGTGTCCGCCTCGACCGTCACCGCCAGGGCGGCGTCCAGCATCGCCTTCGCCTCGTCCGCGTTCCCGGCCGCCAGCAGGGCGGTGGCCGCCTTGCGGCGGGCTTCGGTCACCGCCCGCTTGGCGTCCTCCAGCACCTGCGGGAACCGCTGGGCCAGGGTGCGGTACTGGTCGGCCGGCAGCCGGACCGGACCGGTGCCGATCCGGGCCAGCGCCCGCCGGAAGGAGTCGACGGCCGCCGCCGGGTTGCCGTTCTTCAGGTGCAGGTCGCCGGCCGCCAGCAGCTTCCGCTCGTCGTCGGTGAACACGCTCTCACCGGTACTCAGCCGCGGCGGCCCGGCCGTCCCGCCGGCCCGCTGGGGTTCGGTCGCGAGGGTGTTGAGCGGGTTGAAGGACAGGTTGCGGCGGCCGGACGTGCCGGGGACCGGCTGGGCGGCGGCCGGGCCGAACGCCCCGTCGAACGTGACCACCACCGTCACCCGCTCGGCCGCCGAGAGGTGGCGGATGCGGCGGACGTGGGCGGCTAGCTTGGTCGCCAGCACGTCGGCCGCGTTCCCCGGCTCGCACACCTTCTGCGGGGTGACGGCCACCGGCGGCGGGGGCGGCGCCCCGCGGAGGGCGTCCCGGGTCTGGTCCCACTCGCTCGGCGGCCGGTGCGGGTCCGGGCTGGCGGACGTGAAGCTGACGGCCCCCGCGTGACACACCTGACAGTTGGCCACAACGGTTTGCCCTGGGGTCGCAGCCGACGGCCGCTCCAGGTTCAGGTGGGCGCCGGCCGGCACCCGCAGGGTGTAAACGACCCCGTGCCCCGGCAAGTACACCCCGTCGAACGGGCCGACCAGGTGGTTCGGGACCGCCGCCTGGTCCTGGCCCGGGTGGAATTGCCCGTCGGCGGTCGTGATCCCCCGGCCGCTGTTCAGATACACCCGCGTGGTTACGGCCCCCTGGTCCGGCAGCCCGAACGCCTTGTTCAGAATGCAGCGGAGGACTTCCACGTCCTCGGTCCGCTCGGTCTCCCGCAACCGGGCGGCATCAGCAGCCGACTTCGCGGCTTGCCCGGCCGGGGCGTCGGGCGGGGACTTGGCGGCAACCGTCGGGGCCAGCAGGCCGGCGGTGAGCAGCGCGAGCGAGATCCGGTTCACGGGTTCACCCCTTCCGATTTGGGCTTGTCGAACACGGCGGTGTACAGGGCGGCGCTGGTCCGGTCGGCGTCCTGGAACCGCCGGCCGGCGTCGAGCCGGAACGTTCGGAGGTCTTGCACCACCGCGGCCAGGGCGTCTGATTGCCGGCGGTCCCGGTCGTCCACATCGGCGGCCAGGGTGAGGAGCAGGTCTTCGGTCGCCTTCAGCTTGGCCGCGACGGCATCGGCATCCCGCAGCCGGCCCTCGATCCGGTCGAGCCGGGCGAGCAGTTCGGGATCGGACGCGCGGCCTGGTTCCGCCTCGCTGCCCGTCCGCCCCCAGGCGACGACCGCCACGCACACACCGGCGGCCAGCGCGACGACGGCTGCCGTCGCCCGCTTCCACCGGCGGGCGGCTCGTGCTTGTTCGGCTGCTGCCGCCCGGTAGATCGCGGCCACATCGACCGGCGCGACCGCCGGCTCCGGGGCGGCATCCAAAAGCCGGCGGACGTCGGCGAACTCGTCGTCAGAGGTCACGTCTGGTCCTCTCAAAACTACGTCTCAAGTCGGCAGTCTGGTCCCCTCCCCCCTTGTGGGGGAGGGTTAGGGTGGGGGGCGAGCCTGGTGCCGCTTCATTGGCCCTGATGGGTCGGGGGTCCTGCCCCCCACCCCCTAACCCTCCCCCACAAGGGGGAGGGGACCAGATCACTTGGCAAGCGGTCGTTGCCGATTGCGGCGGGTCATCGTCGCAGAGCCTCCTCGACCCGCCCTACACCTCCGGCCCGAACCCACGGGCGGTCAGGCTCTCGCGCAACTTGGTCATGGCGACCGCGAACCGGGACTTGAGCGTCGTCGCCGGTACGTCCAGCAGCCGGGCCATCGCCTCGAAGCTGAGGCCTTCGTAGTGCCGCAACACCACCACCTCTCGCAGGGGCAACGGCAGCTCGGCCAGCGCACCGGCCACCGCGTCCGCCAGCTCCCGCTCTTCAGCCGGCCCGCCTGCTGGGGCAGGCTTGGCCGGCGGATCGGTATCATGTAGCGGTGATTCCGGCCGGCGGGCGGCCCGGCGAGCGGCGTCCCGGGCCAGGTTGACCGCAATCCGGAACAGCCACGGTTTGAACCGGCCGTCGTCGGCATACCCCCCGGCGGACCGGTAGACCCGGAGGAACACCTCCTGGGTCAGATCGCGGGCGGCGTCCGGGCAGCCAGTCAACCGGGCCAGCAGCCGCCCGACCGGCCGCTCCCACCCGCGGACCAGGGCATCAAACGCCCCCGGGTCGCCGGCCAGCCAGCGGGACAGGAGCGCGGGGTCGGGGTCCGGGTGGGGCATCGGCAAGGGCTTCCGGTTCCTCCCCCGATTAGAACGCCTGACGCCGACAGACCGACGATGGGAAAGTGGAATAATGTCTGCCCGAACAACCCTTGTCCTCGTTCCCACGCTCTGCGTGGGAACGAGGGGTTGGGTGTTGGCTGGTGGGTCGACGCCACGGGACCGACGACGGGAAACGAAAAAGCCCGCCCGGTCTGGCCGGGCGGGCCTTGAGTGGGGGACCGGCCGCGGTCGGCCGGTCGGCCCTACTCGCGGACCTCGAACTTCCGCACCCAGATGGTGTTCCCTTCGCCGACCACCCCGTTCTCGACCACCGCGTCCAGCTTCTTCCCCTCCGCCCGGCTGACGGTGACGGACGCCCACCGCCACTGGCCGCCCGTCCCGGACAGGGCCGCCTTGGCCACGGTGTTGTAGCTCGGGTCGCGGACGCTCAGCTCGCCGGCCGCCTCGTTGGCCGTCTTGTACTCGACCCAGACGGTGTACGACTTGCCCGCCTGCAGGTTGGCCCCGAGGCCGCCCTCGACCTGGAACAGGAGCTGGGCGGACAGCGGCTCGTTCAGGTTGGTCAGCCCGACGGCCGGGCCGGCGGCCGGGTCGCCGCGGAACTCGGCCGCCGACTCCTTCTTCCAGCAGTGCCCGGTCACGCCGGCCGGGAACGGGGGGAAGGCGTCGGCGAACTTGCCGTCCGCGAAGCTGGCCCGGAACGCCGTCACCACGGAGAAGTCGGCGGCGACCAGCGGGCTGCCGGCCGGCGGGGCCACGCTCGGGGCGGCCGGGACCGCGGGCGGCTTGGCGGCGGTCGCCGGCCGACCGGCGGCCGGCGTCGGGGCCGCGGCATCGACCGGGAGCACGTCCACCGACTTCACCCACAGCATCCCGTCGGCGTGGACCGTGCCCGGCACGTCCATCCCGGCGGCGATGATGACGGCGAACCGGTCGGCGTCTTCCGGCCGGGTGAACGGCACGTCCGCCACCCGCCACTGGCCGTTAGTCGGAGGCAGCTCGGTGACGCCGAACTTCTCGTAGTTCATGTCCTTCTGCCGTTGGACGGCCACCCGCCCGACCCCGGTGCCGTCGAACAGGTACACCACCCGAACGACCACCGACTTGCCGGGGGCCAACTGGGTGATCGCCTCGTCGCAGGCCAGCTCGTACTGGATGCCGTCGGTCCCGCCCGTCTGCTGCTGGCCGATCGCCCGGGCGCCGGCCACGTCCGCCACCTGGAACCCGCCGACCGCGTCGTCCCGGAAGCTGCTGGCCCTCACCCCGGGCGGCAACCGCAGTTCCTGGTCCGCCCGGTTGCCGGCGTTGCCGCCGCGGATGGCCGACCGGGCCGGGGCGATCTCGGCAAAGTCCAGGTGGAAGAGTGGAGCGCCCAGGGACTGGGCGGCCGGGAGGATTTGCAACTGCTTGAGCCACACGTCCGCCCCGGCGACCCCCGGGTTGGCGGCCACGATCACCTGGAATTTCGGCCCGGTCGCCGGGCGGGTGAACGGCACGTCAACGGTGGCCCACTTGCCGTTGGTGGCCGCCAGCGGGGTGGCCTCGAACTTGGTCCACGGCTCCTCGCCGAGCTGGACGCTGACGGTGGCCGCGTCGGCGGCGGCGGCCGAGTAGGTCAGCCGGACGGTGGCCGTCTCCCCGGGGGCCAGCTTGCCCAGCCGGTCGTCGCAGTCGAACATCAGTTGGGTGCCGTGCTCCCCGGCCACGTGCCGCAGGCCGAGCGCCCGGCCGCCGGCCACGTCGGCGATCGCGTACTTGCCGGTCGCGTTCGCGTTGTAGTGGTTGATCTGCACCCCGGGCGGGAGCGGCTTGCCGGCCAGGTCGTTCCGGGTGGCCGAGGTGGACACCGTCTCCGCCCCGACCGGGGTGCCGGCGAAGTCGATCGCGTACAGCGGGGCGGCGGCCGGGGCGGCGACCAGAATCTGGACCGCCTTCACCCAGACGTCGGCCCCGGTGACGGCCGGGTTGGCGGCCACGATCACCTCGTACTTAGTCCCGTCCGACGGCCGGGTGAACGGCACGTCCAGGGTGGCCCACTGGCCGTTGGTCGCCGGCAGCTCGGTGGTGGCGAACTTGGTCCACGGCTCCTGGCCGAGCTGGGCGGACACGTTGGCGGCCCGGGCCGCGGTGGCGGCGTAGGTGATCCGGACGACCGCCGTCTCCCCGGCGGCCAGTTGGCCGAGCAGGTTGTCACACGCCAACTGGAGCTGGGCGCCCTGGCTGCCGGACACCTGTCGCAGGCCGAGCGCCCGGCCGCCGAGCACGTCGGCGACCGCGTACTTGCCGGTCGAGTTGGCCGAGTAGTGGTTGACGAACACCCCGGGCGGGAGCGGCTTGCCGGCCATGTCGTTCCGGGTGGACGAGGTGGAGAGCGTCTCCGACCCGTTCGGGGTGCCGGCGAAGTCGACCGCGTACACCGGGGCGAGCGAGCCGCCGGCCCGCTGGGGGGCCAGCCGAACCGGGTACGTCGTCCGGGCCGTCTGCGGGGCTGGGGTCTGGGCCGGGGTCTGGGCCGGCGGGGCAGCGGAGGCCTGCGGCGGCCCGGAGGAGGCGATCGGCGGCACCAGGTCCTCGGTCGACTTCCGGCCGAACGCCGCGTACACCCCGCCCAGCGCGACCACCACCAACAGGGCGGCGGCCAGCCCGACCGCGGCCGGGGGCATCTTCCGGCCGGCCCGCCTGGCCCCGGTCAGGGTCATCCGCTGGGTGCCGCCGTTCATCACCTCGTTGAGCGTGTTCTGCAGCTGGACCGAGCTGTTCAGGTCGCTGCTGGACAGGCCGGCCAGCACCTTGGCCGCCCCGCCGGAGTTCGGCAGCCACGGGGCCAGGGCGGCGATCACCTCGGCCGGGTTCTGGAACCGGTCCTCCGGCTTCTTCCGCAGCATGGTGGCGATCACCGCCGCCAGCCCGGGCGGGAAGGTGCGGTCGACGGCCACCAGGCTGGGCGCCTCCTTCAACTGGTGCTGGAGCAGCTTCTGGGTGGTGTTCCCCTCGAACGGGGCCTTGCCCGTGACCAGGGCGAAGAACGTCGCCCCCAGGCTGTAGATGTCCGCCCGGATGTCGATGTGCGGGGCGTTCATCGCCTGCTCGGGGCTGATGAAGTCGGCCGTCCCGACGATCGCCCCCTGGTCCATCACCTCGGTCAGCTTGTCGTTCTGGCTGTTCGCCTTGCGGGCCAGGCCCATGTCCAGGATCTTGACCGTCCCGTCCTTGGCCAGCATCAGGTTGGACGGCTTGATGTCCCGGTGGACGAACCCTTTTTCATACGCGTGCTGCAGCCCGGCCGCCGCCTGGGACACGTACCCGGCGGCCCGCCCGCAGGCGATCGGCTCGCCCCGGCTGATCACCTCCTCCAGGGTGTCCCCTTCCACGTACTCCATCACCAGGTAGTGGTTGTCGGCCGCCTTGAACACGTCGAAGATGCGGACGATGTTCGGGTGGTCCAGGGCGGCCGCCGCCCGGGCCTCCCGGAGGAACCGCTCGACCGCCAGCTTGTTGCCGAACCCGGTGGTCAGCACCTTGACCGCCACCTTCCGGTGCAGGGTCTCGTGCTCGGCCAGGAACACCGCCCCCATCCCGCCCTGGCCGATCTGCTCCCGGAGGACGTACGGGCCGACCTTGAACCCGCGGAACCGGCCGGTCAGCAGCAGCTTGGCCTGGAACTTGGTGATCAGCCCGACCCGGATCAGGGCGGCGGCGCACTGGCCGGGGTCGGCCGGCACGTCCCCCAACTCCTCCAGGGTCGCGGCCAGTGCGTCCGGGCGGACGATCTCGCTGCGGCGGAGCAGGTCCAAAAAGTCACCAGCCGACACGGGGGCGGACGGGGCGGACATACCGGCGGTCCTCCGGCAACGCGAGCAGGTGCGGGTGGAAGAGGTCGTGCGGGCTGACTGGGTCGCACTGACTGACCGGAAACCTAGAACGGATTTCCGGTGTAAGCGTCCGGAAGTCGGACAAGGGATGGAGTTCGGGCGGGGGGCGAAATCTCGGCCCGCGGGCGTCGGCTCAAGAGGTGCGTTTGCGGCCGGGGTGAAAGGACCGGCCGGGTGAGCAACAGGGAAAAGGGCGGGGCCGGGCCGACCCATCACGTCGGCCCGACCCCGCCCTCTGTGGGTCGTCGGTCTGGGGTCAGTTGGCAGGCTGGTTCGGGTCGGTGACGACGAACTCGCGGAGGCGGAGCGCGGCATCCGCCCCGGCCGCCCCGTTGGCGATCTCGAACAGCCCGCCGGTCGCCCCCTTCAGGTCCACGTCGAGGACCGCGAGCCGCCAACTGCCGCCGGTGGCCGGCGGGGTGGCGACGTCGAAGATCGCCCCGCTCTTCGGCTTGGTCGGCCGGAACCGGAGGACGAACCCCGGGGAACTCGGCCCGGTCTGGTACAGCACCCGCAGCCGGCACCGGCCGCCGGTGGTGACGAACTCGGGGGTGTTGATCTGCACCCCGCCGGGGCCGGCCACCGCCCGCACCCCGAGGACCACCGCCCCGGGCGGGCCGTCGGCGAAGAACTCGGCGGTCGTCTCCGGGTACTCGATCCACCGATACCACCCGCCCGGCATCTTCCCCGGGCCGGTGGTCATCACCTCCTTGAGCGGCACCTTGCTCCCCGGCTCGGTGAACCGGACGGTCCGCTGGACGAACGGCTGGAGGGCGGCGGTGTTCAGCTTCAGCACCACCTTGCCGGCCGGCGGGGCCGGGTCACGGGCGACGAACCCGCCGATCCACAGCCCGGCCTGGGGGTCATCCCCGGCCACCAACTCGAACCGGCCGGCCGTCGCCCCCTTCAGATCGACGGCGAGATCGGTCGTCCGCCACGCCCCGGCGGTGGCGGTCAGATCGCCCACCGCGACGGCAGCCCCCGGCGTCGGCCGGGTCGGCCGGATCTTGACCGGGAAGGTGCCGGTGGCGGCGTCGGTCCGGTACTCGATCGTCACTTTCCCGGTGCCGGACGGGAAGGACACCTCCGGCGTGAGCATGGCGGCCGGCGACCCGGCGGCCCCGGCCTTGGCCCCGACGGCCAGCTTGCCCCCGACCTCGTCCACCGCCCCCTGGAACGCCCCGTCGGCCGTCGCCGCGATCGGCAACCAGTCTGGCGGGAGTTGGCCGTCCCCGTTGGTGGTGCTCATGAGCCGCTTGATCTTCGGCTGAGACGGATCACCGAGTACTTTTCCGACCTCGGTGTATTTCCGCCGGCCGGTCAGCTCGAGGGCGTACACCACCCCCTCGGCCCGGGGGGCGGCGGCCACCGGGACGGTCGGCCCGTCAGCGACCGGCGGGGTCGTCGTCGCTCCCCCCTTCGGGGGCGCGTCCGCCCCCTTCCCCGGGTCCGCCGGCCGGACCGGTGGGGCCGGGTCGCCGGACCCGCCGGCGACCGGCCCGCGCTGGCTCTGGTCGGTCTTGTCCGCGGACGAGAACGCCCCGGCCAGGGCGGCGATGCCCAGCCCGACGGCCACCACCCCGGCGGCGGCCAGCCCGATGACCAGCGGCATCCTCGACCGCCCGCCGGCCGCACCCGGGCCGTGGCGGGCCAGGTTCTTGGTCGATCCGGTCACCACCTCGTTCAGGGTGTTCCGCAGGGCCGGCGACCGGTCCAGGTCGGTCCGGGAGATGCCGGCCACCACCTTGGCCGAGTTCGGCAGCCACGGGGCCAGGGCGGTGATCACCTCGCCCGGGGTCTGGAACCGGTCCTCCGGCTTCTTGGCCAACATCTTGGCCACCACCTCGGCCAGCCCGGACGGGAAGGTGCGGTCCAGCGTGGCGAGGGACGGGGCCGCCTTCATCTGGTGGGCGAGCAGCTTCTGGGTGGTGTTCCCCTCGAACGGCGGGCGGCCGGCCACGATCGTGAAGAAGCTGGCCCCCAGGCTGTAGATGTCCGCCCGGATGTCCAGGTCCGGGCTGTTCATCGCCTGCTCGGGGCTGATGTAGTCGGCCGTCCCGACCACCGCCCCCTTGTCCATCACCTCGGTCAGCTTGTCGTTCGTCTCCAGCGACCGGGCCAGGCCCATGTCCAGGATCTTGACCGTCCCGTCCCGGGCCAGCATCAGGTTGGCCGGCTTGATGTCCCGGTGGACGAACCCTTTTTCGTACGCGTGCTGCAGCCCGGCCGCCGCCTGGGTGACGTACTCGACCGCCCGCCCGCAGGCGATCGGCCCGGCCGCCTGCACCAGCTTGTCCAGCGTCTGCCCGTCCACGTACTCCATCACCAGGTAGTGGACCTCGCCGTGCTGGCCGACGTCGTGGATGCGGACGATGTTCGGGTGGTCCAGGGCGGCCGCCGCCCGGGCCTCCCGCAGGAACCGCTCGACCGCCAGCTTGGCCGACTTGTCCCCGGCCGTGACGGACAGCACCTTGATGGCCACCCGCCGGCGGAGCTGGGCGTGCTCGGCCAGGAACACCGTCCCCATCCCGCCCTGGCCGATCTGCTCCCGGATGACGTACGCCCCGACCTTGAACCCGCGGTAGCGGCCGTTGAGCAGCAGCTTCGCCTGGAACTGGGTGAGCATCCCCCGCTTGACCAGGGAGGCGGCGCACTTGACCGGGTCGTCCGGCAGGTCGGCGTCGGCCAGGAACCGGTCGAGCGCGTCCGCGGCGTGAATCCCGCTCTTGCGGACGAGGTCGATCAGTTCGGGGGTGGTAGCGGGGTTGGGCATGGTGATGCGCCACGGCCTGGGGGCGGGCGGTCAACGGGCGACGGCCGTCAGTTTACCGGCCCATATTCAATTTAGGCCAGAATTCACGGTCCATCTCGACGAAACTGATTGGTCAACCGGTGCCGACGGAATTGATCGGGCGGGTATTCCGGCCTGGGGGCGAAATCTCAATCCCGGGCGGAACCTGGTGGTTCGCCCCACCGCTCGAACAGCCGGTGTTCCACCCCGAGCTGATCGCACACCCGGCCGACCACGAAGTCCACCATCTCGGCCACGGACGCCGGCTTCGTGTAAAAGGCCGGCATGGCCGGCAGGACCACCGCCCCGGCCTCGGCGACGGCCATCAGGTTGCGGAGCTGGACCAGCCCGAGCGGCGTCTCCCGCGGGACCAGCACCAGCTTCCGCCGCTCTTTGAGGTGGACGTCGGCCGCCCGGTGGATCAGGTTGTCGGACAGCCCGTGGGCGACGGCCGCCACCGTCCCCATGCTGCACGGGCAGACGGCCATCCCGGCCGTCTGGAACGACCCGCTGGCGATCCCGGCGGAGAAGTTCTGGAAGTGGTGGTAGCGGAGCCGGGCGAGCGGCAAGTCGGCGGCCACCGGGCCGAGTAGAGCGACTGGTTCAAAGCGGGTCAGGTCGAGCGTCCGCCCGAGTTCGGCGGCGAACACCTGGACGGCCGCCGGGCTGACGGTCAGGTGGACCGTCCGCCCGGCCCGCAGCAGCACCTCCAACAGCCGGACCGCGTAGGGGGCACCGCTCGCCCCGGTGACGCCGACGACCAGATCCCCGACCGCCATGACGGCCTCCGCGGGTGACGACTATCATAATAGCCGGTCCGACACGTCCCGCGGGTGCGCGATGCCGTTCCGCCGACCCCCAGCCACCGTACAACCCGCCGCCCGACGACCACGGGCGCTGGCGTCGTTCTTCCTTCTACTGACCGCCGTGGCTGCCGCGCCGCAACCCACGGCCGTGCCGTGGCCGACGGACGAAGTCGTCCTGAAGAACGGGGCGGCGTTCCGCGGGCTGGTCCTGGCCGACACCCCGGCCGGGCTGGAGTTCAAGGTGGTCCGCCGACAGCCGGGCCGGCCGACTGTCACCCTAACCACCCTGTTCCTGAAGGCCGAGGTGGACCACGTCCGCCGGTTGCCGGCCGCCGACCGGGAGGTGCTTCGGGAGAAGCTGGCCGAGTTGGACGAGGCCGGGTCGACCGAGCGGCTGCGGATGGACACCCTGACCGTCACCTCGACCGACTGGCTGGGCAAACCGGGGGCCGCCCGGCGGTACGCCAGCGACCAGTTCGTGCTCGTCTCCGCCGCCCCGGAGGAGGTGACGCGGCGGGCAGCGGTCCGGCTGGAGCAGTTGTACGCCGCCTTCGCCCGGGTGTTCCCGCCCCGCCGCCCGGCCGAGCGGCCGACCGTCGTCATGCTGGCCGGCACCCCGGCCGAGTACGCCGCCCTGGTCGGGCCGTCGGCCGGCCGGGTGGTCAACCCGGCCGTGTACCTGGTGGCCGAGAACCGGGTGGTGTGCGGGTCCGACCTGACCCGGCTGGGGGCCGAGGTGGAGGCCGCCCGCCAGGCCCACACCGACCGGCTGGCCCAGATCGACCGGTACGAGGCGGAGGTGCGGCGGCTGTACAAGGGGCAGCCGAACGAGATCGACCGGTTCGTCCGGAAGGCGGCCGACCAGCGGCGGCGGGTGCGGGACGCCGACCGGGCGAACGACCGGCGGTTCGACGCGGCCACCGACCGGCTGTTCGCCATGCTGTACCACGAGGCGTTCCACGCCTACATCGGGGTGTTCGTCTACCCCCCGCTCCCGCCGGCGGCGGTCCGGGCCGGGCGAGGGGTCGGGGAACTGCCCCGGTGGCTGAACGAGGGGCTGGCCCAGATCTTCGAGACGGCGGTGGTGGAGGCCGGGGAGCTGCGGGTCGGGCACGCCGACCCGGCACGGCTGGCCAAGGTGCGGGACCGGCTGGCCGGCAAGGGGGAGCCGCTCGCCCCGGTCGCCGATCTGCTCCGGGCCGGCCGGGAGCGGTTCGCCCCCGGGTATGCCGGCGGCGTCGCCACCGCCGAGCAGGCGTACCTGACCGCCTGGGGGGTGGCCATGTACCTGACGTTCGACCGCCACCGGGTCGGGGCGGCCGGGTTCGACGACTACCTGGCCGCGGTGAACGCCGGGACCGACCCGGTGACGGCGTTCGAGGAGTGGGTCGGCCAGCCGGTGTCCGAGTTCGAGAAGGGGTTCCACGACTACCTGCGGCGGCTCCGCCCGGACGGCACCGTCGGCCACGCGAAGTGACGCCCGGGGATGGGCCGCCCGCTCAGACGGCAGTCGCCGGCACGGCGATCTCGGCCAGCAGCTGCGTCATGAGGGCCAACACCGCGGCCCGGTGGGGCGGCCAGATCAGCTTCGTAAACGCCACCTCCGGCGGGCCGTCCGGCTTGACCGGCTTCCAGTCGATCCGGGCCAACTCGGTGCGGGCGACGGTCCGGAGCGGCTCCGGGAACCGCGGGTCGGCCAGCAGGGTCAGCTTGCACCCGTCCCCGGTCCGCGGGGTGGCGGCCCAGAACGGGGCGCTCCGCCCGGGCACGCAGAACTTGACCAGGTGGTGCACACCGGCGTGGGGGGCGAACCGTAAGCCGTTCTCCTCGCTCCAGCGGATCAGTTCGTCCAGAGCCGGCGTGAACCGGACTGCCTGGCCCGGCGCGTAACCCTCCACTTTGGCCAGGAGGCGGGCCTTGGCGGTCGCGAGGTCTTCCATCCGTTCCCCTCGATCGGTGTGTCTGACGTCGAACGGTTCAGGGCTTAAACAAACTGCGGTCGCCGGTCCGCCGGCGACCGTTCAGGTCCGCGGTCGCCGGCTCAATACCGGCCGCCGCTGTACCCGCCCCGACCGCCGCCGTACCCGCCGTTGCCACGGGGCCGGTCTTCTCGGGGCTTGGCCTCGTTCACGGTGAGGGTGCGACCGCCGACCATCGCCCCATTCAGCGCGTTGATCGCCTCGTCCGCACCGTCGGCCATCTCGACGAACGCGAACCCGCGGCTGCGGCCGGTTTCCCGGTCCGTCACCATGGACGCGGTGTTCACAGTGCCGTACTGGCCGAACGCCTCGCGGAGTTCGTCCTCGGAAGTCTGGAAGGACAGGTTGCCGACGTACAACTTCTTGGTCAAAACGCACTCACCTTATGGGCCGGTGGCCCGGAAGCGATTCGGGCGCGGCCCGAATGGCCGCGGCCGGTCAAGGGTAGACGCCCTCGGTCCAGCCCGACCCCTGGGGCGGGCGGCCGATCATCGGCGGCACTGGCGGACTGACGGTCTTGGATGGCAGTGAGGGATAGCTCAGAGCGGCAAAGCCAAGAGTGGTCAAGGCGAGACAGTGGCGACGCAGGGCGTCTTCTCCTGACGGGCGGGATTTTCCTGCCACGCATTTATTGTACACGACTTTTATCATCTTGGGAATATCAATCCGGGCTTCCGTGGGGAAAGGGGTACGACACGGCCAGCGACAGGCTCACCCGCTCGGCTTCGGCCAGTGCGTCTTCCATATCCTTTGAGGAATTGCGAGACGTAGCACCCTGGTTCGAAGTCGCAGTCCAGTCAGCCAGCAGGCACCGCATGCCAGTCACGGCGACACGGCACCTGTGGCTTCGCTCTGGCGGCACCGTCGGCCGGCAGAGTGACTGACCGGCTCTTGCATGGGGAGGGGCGGTTATGGGCTGGTGCGCGGTGCTGAGCGTGGCGGCGGTCTTGGGGTGGTCGGCGGACCGCCCGGTCCTGCCGCCGTACACCCGGCCGACCCTGATCGCTCACCGCGGGGCGTCGGCCGACGCCCCGGAGCACACCCTGGCGGGGTACAAGCTCGCCCTTACACACGGGGCCGACTTCGTCGAACCCGACCTCCAGCTCACCAAAGACGGGGTGTTGGTCTGCCTGCACGACACCACCCTTGAGCGGACCACGGACGTCCGCCGGGTGTTCCCGGACCGCGGCCGGCAGGTGAAGGGGCGCCAGGCCTGGCCGGTCGCCGATTTCACCCTGGCCGAGGTCCAGAGGCTGGACGCCGGGTCGTGGAAAGGGCCGGCGTTCGCCGGCGAGCGGGTGCCGACCCTGCAACAGATGATCGACACGGTCCGGGGCAAGGCGGGAATCATCCCGGAGACGAAGGCGCCCGAGGTCTACGGGCGGCTGGGGCTGGACATGGAGGCCGCCCTGATGCGGGTGCTGGCCGACAACAAGCTGGACCGGCCCGGGGCCGACCCGAAAACCCCGGTCGTCATCCAGTCGTTCAGCGCCGCGAGCCTGAAGAAGCTGCGGGCCGAGCACAAGTGTCGGCTGCCGCTGGTGTACCTGTTCGACCAGCCGGAGCCGGACGCCTCCGCGGACGGGTTGAAGGCGATCAAGCGGTTCGCGGACGGGATCGGCCCGAGCAAGGCGGCGGTGCTGGCCCGGCCGGGGCTGGTGGCCGACGCCCACGCGGCCGGGCTGAGCGTCACCGTCTGGACGTTCCGGGCCGGCAAGACCGGGCAGTTCCCGACCGTCCGGGCGGAGATGGCCCACTTCCTGAACGAGCTGAAGGTGGACGCCGTGTTCACCGACAACCCGGACCAGTTCCCCCGGGATTAACGGGCATCTCAGGGGTCATTCCCCTACCAGCTACCAGCCCGACGCGCGAGCGCGGGTGACGAAAACGCCCGCGCTCGCGCGTCGGGCTGGTGAGTCACCGCCTGACGGCGTTCAGGTGTTCGAGGGCGAGCATCAGGGCGTGCGTCCCTTTCCGCCCGTACCCCTGCGCCCGGACCGCCTCGTACAGTTGCTTGGCCAGCCCCAGCCCGGGTAGCGACAGGTTCATCTTCTCGGCTTCCGCGAGGGCGATGCCCATGTCCTTGATGAAGTGCTCGACGTAGAACCCCGGCTCGAAGTTCCGGGCCAGGATGCGGGGGCCGAGCACCTCCAGCGCCTTGCTCCCGGCCGCCCCGACCGTCACCGACTTGAGCACCGTCTCCAGGTCGAGGCCCGCCTTGTGCCCGTAAAGCAGGGCTTCGCACACCGCCACCATGTTCGACGAGATGAGGATCTGGTTCACCATCTTGGTGTGCTGCCCGGCCCCCGGCCCGCCCTGATGGACGATCGTCTTGCCCATGCAGGCGAACAGCGGGGCGACCGCGTCCAGCACCGGCTTCTCCCCGCCGATCATGATGGAGAGGGCGGCATTTTTCGCCCCCACGTCCCCGCCGCTGACCGGGGCGTCCAGGGCGTGGACGCCCTTCGCCTTGGCCGCCGCGTGGATCGCCACCGCCAGGCTCGGCTCGCTGGTGGTCATGTCCACCAGCACCGTCCCCGGCTTGCTGCCGGCCAGCGTCCCGTCCGGGCCGAGGAACACCTCCCGAACGTCCTTCGGGAAGCCGACGATGGCGAACACCACGTCCGACTTCTCCGCGACCGCCTGCGGGGTGTCGGCGAACGTGGCCCCCAGGTCGAGCAGCGGCTGGGCCTTGTCCTTCGACCGGTTGTACACGGTGGCGGCGTACCCGGTGGCCATGGCGTGCTGGCACATCCACCGGCCCATGACCCCGGTGCCGATCCAGCCGATGCGGGTCTTGCCGGGGGTGGCGACGGGGAGGGTCATGGCGTCGGTTCCGTGAAGGTCCTGTGCGGGTCGTCGCGGCCGCGTTCAAGATAAGCCGCCGCCCGCAGGCCGGCCAGGAAGTCCCGCGGCTGCCAGCCTGGGAACGGGGAGAAAAGGCCGTATCATGCCGGGGTGCGGAGGAGGTACGCATGTCCCTGGCCGAAGCGTTCCCCGAAATCACCCGGCGGCGGGAGCCGCTCGCCCCGTACACCCACCTGCGGATCGGCGGGCCGGCCGAGCTGTTCGTCCAGCCGCGGACCGTGGCCGAGCTGAAAGCCGTCCTCGGGTACTGCCAGTCGCACAGCGTCCCGCTGCGGATGCTCGGCGGCGGGTTCAACCTGCTGGTCCGGGACGACCCGGTGCCGGGGGCGGTCATGCGGCTGACCGGCCCGGCCTTCGCCGGCATCGAGGCGACCGGCCCGAAGACCATCCGGGCGGCCGGCGGGGCACAACTGTTCGACCTGATCGCCCACGCCGTCCGGGCCGACCTGTCCGGGCTGGAGACGCTGGTCGGGCTGCGGGGGACGGTCGGCGGGAGCGTCCGGTGCAACGTCGGCGACCGGGCCGGGGAGATCGGCACCACCGTCCGCCGGGTGGCCGTCCTCACCGCCGACGGAGCCGAACAGGTCCGCACCCGGGACGACCTGCACTTCGGCGACCACTCCAGCGACCTGGACGAGCCGGTCATCCTGTGGGTCGAGTTCGAGTTGGAGCCGGACAGCCCGGACCTGATCCTGAAGCGGATGCGGCGGGCGTGGATCGTCCGCAAGGCGGCCGAGCCGCTGTCCTTCCAGGCGGCCGTCCGCATGTTCCGCAACCCGCCGGGCGGGTCGGCCGGCCAGCTCATCGACCGGGCCGGGCTGGCGAAAACCCGGGTCGGCGGGGCCGAGGTGAGCGACCGCAACGGCAACTACGCCGTCGCCCACCCGGGGACCACCGCCCGGGACGTGCTCCGGCTGATCGACCTGGTGCGGGCCAAGGTGGCCGAACACAGCGGCGTCACGCTGGACCGCGAGCTGCACGTCTGGTGATGGCCGGCAAACGGGCCAAGCCGAAGCCGGGGAAGCCGTCGCCCGCCGCCGGGCCGGGCCGGCTGACCGTCGTCGCCACCCTGCTCAAGTCGGCGCTGGCCGTCGGGCTGGTCGCCGGGGTGGTCGCAGGCGTGGTGTGGCTCGGCGGCCGGGCCGGGCAGCAGGTGGCGGACAACCCCCGGTACGCCGTCCGGTTCGCCGACATCCAATGTGACGCACCGCCAGGCTCGGACAGGACCGCGTTCCTGGCCGAAGTGCGGCCGCTCGGCCCGTTCCCGGAGACGGTGCAGGCGGTCGATCCGGCGCTCCCCGCGACGCTGGCCACCGGGTTCGCCAAGCACCCGTGGGTGGAGGGCGTGGCAGCGGTGGCGGTGACGGCCGACCGGGGGGTGCGGGTGGCGTTGGTGTTCCGCACGCCGGCCCTGGCGGTGGCGATGATCGGCAAGCCGACCGAGCTTCGGGTCGTGGACCGCGGCGGGGTGCTGCTGCCGGCGACCGCGTCCGCCGACGGGCTGCCGGTGCTGAGTACGCCGGTGTTCCCGCCGGGGACGCCGGCCGGCCAGGTGTGGGACGACCCGACCGTCCGGCGGGCGGTCGAACTGGCCGTGATGTACCGGGACAGCAAGCTGGTGCGGGTGGAGCGAATTGATAAAGGGTGGCGGCTCACCCCGGCGGCCGGCAAGCCGATGATCGTCGGGTGGTAGAACTGCAACCCAAAACCAGTAACCCCGAAAGCCCACCCCTTGCAAGGGGTGGGCGCGACAGCCCGAGTCAAGACCAGCGATCGCGGGAATGGGATGCAGTGGTTGCGACTCGACCCACGGACGGCTGTCCGTGGGCTTTCAGCTCTTGTGCAGTTCGTCCAGCACCAGTTGGGACCATGTCTCGAACTGCTCCCGCTGTTCCCACAGTTCACCGACCCCAGCGAACCCGCTGTCCGCAATTCCCGCTTCCCGCGGCGTCACGCTCATATCGTCCAGCTCGAAGACATGTACCACGCCCAGATGCACACTGCCGACCGGCGTCCGCGGGTCGTAGATGAACCCGAGCCAGCCGTCCGTGTACCCGCCGACCGCCACCTCCTCGTGCAGTTCGCGGAGCATCCCGGCGCGGTACGGGTCGGCCCCGCCGGCCGCGTCGTCGGCCGAGATGTGGCCGCCGACGCCGACCGACCGCAGCGCCCGCAGCCGGGCCTCGGTGCCGCTCGCCCCCCGGCGGTAGTGGAACAGCCGCTCGCCGTGCCGCAGCACCACATATGGGATGAGCTGCTTGTACCCCGGGTCGGTTTCCACCGCCGACCGGGGCTTAAACACGAACGCCGCCGGGTCGAGCAGCACCGCCCGGCACGCCGGGTCGGCGGGCCGGAAGTCGGTGAACGCCCCGGCCCGCTCGAAGTGGGACGCCGGGATGCATAGAACGTGTTCGTCGGTCGGCATGTGAGACTCCCCCTTCCCGGTGTATCGGAACCCACGCATGACGCCATTAGTCCTTGCGACCGCGGTCCAGCTCGTCGGCGGGCTGACCAACCCCGAGTCGGTGGCCGTCGCCCCGGACGGCAAGGTGTACGTGTCGGTGGTCGGCGAGCGGGAGAAGGCGGACGGGATGATCGTCCGCCTCGAGAACGGCAAAGCCGTCCCGTTCGCCACCGGGCTGACCGACCCACGGGGGCGGGCCGCCTACCAGAAGTGGCTGTTCGTCGCGGACAACGACCGGGTGTGGCGGATCGACATGGCCGGCAAGCCGACCCTGCTGGCCGGCCCGGACGCCTTCCCGACCCCGCCCAAGATGCTCAACGACGTGACGGTCGACCCGGAGTCCGGCACCGTGTTCGTGACCGACATGGGCGACCGCAAGGGGGCCGGCGGGGCGGTGTACAAGATCACCTCCCGGGGCAAGCCGGCCGTGGCGGTCGTCACCGACCACAGCCGCTGGCCCGGGCTGCACTCGCCGAACGGGCTGGCGATGGACGGCCAGTCGTTCCTCCTGCTGGCCGACTCCGGCACCGGCGAGCTGCACCGGGTCAAGGTGGCCGACGGGTCGCACGAGAAGCTGGCCGACGGCCTCGGCGCCCCGGACGGCATCGCCTGGGACCACTTCGGCCGGCTGTTCGTTTCCGATTACAAGGGCGGCCGGGTGTTCGTCATCGCCCGGCCGGGGGCCAAGCCGGAGCTGCTGGCCGAGAAGCTCGGCTCCGCGAACGACCTGTGCTACGACCCGGCCACCCGCCGGCTGTTGGTGCCGAACCTGCCCGCGGGAACGGTCGTCGCCCTGCCGGCGACGGTGCCGAGCGCCCCGGTGGACGAGACGCCGTTGCCCATCGCGACCGAAGTCGCCTTCCCGAACCTGAAGTGGGCCGGGTGGACCGGTGAGACCGAGTCCGGCCGGCCGCTGCCGCTGCGGCCGATCGTCCTCACCCACCCGAACGACGGCACCAACCGGGTGTTCGTCGCCACCCAGCAAGGCGTCATCCACGTCTTCGCCAACGACCAGGGGGCCGCCTCGACCAAGGTGTTCCTCGACATCTCGGCCCGGGTGCAGTACGACGACCGGACCAACGAGGAAGGCCTCCTCGGCCTGGCCTTCCACCCGCGGTACAAGGAGACCGGCGAGTTCTTCGTCTACTACACGCCGAAGAACCCGAAGAAGCAAAACCTGGTCGCCCGGTTCAAGGTGAGCAAGGACGACCCGGACCGGGCCGACCCGGCGAGCGAGCAGGAGGTGCTGCGGTACACCGACCGGCCGTTCTGGAACCACGACGGCGGCACCATCGCGTTCGGCCCGGACGGGATGCTGTACGTCACCCACGGGGACGGCGGGGCGGCCAACGACCCGCACGAAAACGGCCAGAAGATGAGCACCTGGTTCGGCAAAATCCTCCGCGTCGACGTGGACAAGAAGGCGGACGGCAAGGGGTATTCGGTGCCGGCCGACAACCCGTTCGTCAACACCGCCGGGGCGAAGCCGGAGATTTGGGCGCTGGGGGTGCGGAACATCTGGCGGATGGCGTTCGACAAGCCGACCGGTAAGCTGTGGGCGGCCGACGTGGGCCAGAACCTGTACGAGGAGATCGACCTGATCGAGAAGGGGAAGAACTACGGCTGGAACCGCCGGGAGGGGCTGCACCCGTTCGGGGCCAAGGGGAGCGGCGTCAAGCCCGAGTTCGCCGAGCCGATCTGGGAATACCACCACGACATCGGCCGGTCGATCACCGGCGGGCAGGTGTACCGCGGCACCCGGCTGCCGGAGCTGGCCGGTCACTACCTGTACGCCGACTACGTGTCGTCCAAGATTTGGGCGCTGAAGCACGACGACGCGGCCGGCCGGGTGGTGGCCAACCGGCCGATCAAGGATCCCTCCCGACCGGTGCTGTCGTTCGGCGAGGGGCCGGACGGGGACGTGTACTTCCTGATCGTCGCGCAGGACGGCAAGGGGATCTACCGGTTCACCCGGACCGAGACCGGGGCGAAGTGAGTTGACCCCCGAAAGCCCACCCACGATCGTGGGTGGGCACCACGTTCCCACGCTCTGCGTGGGAACGCACGGGCGTGACGCTCTGCGTCACGAGCGTCAAACGGTGGGCAGCGTCCCCAGGCGGGAAGTCCGCGACGCGGAGCGTCGCCTTCGCCGCCGCCGCAGAGCGGGGAACGAGGGGATACGGCGTCAGAACAGCACCTTCACGACCACGGCGAGAGTCACCGCCAGCACCAGCATCGTCACCGCCAGCCGCAGCGTGTCCTGGCTGGACCGACGGGCGAACAGCCGGTCCAGCTCGCGCTGGTCGCCCGCTTCAATCGCGGTCTGCAACGCCAGCTCGTACCGCCCCTCGGGGTAGTCGCGGGCCTGGTCGGCGGTCAGGTAGCCGGGCAGCCGACGGGGTTCCAGCCCGCCGTCCGGCGGCAGCACCACCAGATCGAACCCCAGGTCGTTGCCGAACGCGAACGTGGCCGGGAACTGCGTGTGCCGGACGGAGTCCGGCAACAGTTGCCACAGCGCGCGGACGGTGTCCGCGTCGGGCGCCGGCGATTCCAGCAGCACCTTGCTGCCGTCGAGCAGCGCCTGTGCCCCGCCGAGCAGCAGGCTGCTGTCCCCGGCCTTGAGCAGCCGCTGGAGGTCATCGACGGCCCGCCGCGGCAGCGGTTCGGCCGGCCAGTCGAGCGGGTCGAGGTCGCCGGAGGCGTTCCAGTTCGGCGGGAACCGGTCGGCGATGACGAACGGGTCGCCGGGGTAGTTCCGACGGTCGATCAGCAGGAACCGGAACCCGAGCGGTGGGTTCGGCCCGTCGCCCAGGTCGGCCGCCTGACCGACGACGTACACGAACTCGTGGTAGCGGAACGCGAACACCGCGGACGGACACCGGATCCCACGCGGCCGGTCGCCGAACTTGGCCGCCCACGTCTGTGCCTTCTCCTCCAGCCCTGGCCCCTTGTGGCGGGTCTGTGCCGTCACCCGGAGCCGGTCCCCGTCCCGGCGGACGTAAATCTCGCTCATGCTCATCACGGCTCTGTGAGAACTTCGGTGAGGTTGATGGGGCGAAGGCCCAACCTAACCCCCCGGCCCCCTTCCCTACGAGGGAAGGGGGAGAGTACACACTCCCACCGGTGAGGGACGAAGCTCACCGCCCGTACCAGCCTCGCACTTGCTCCCCCTTCCCTCTTAGGGAAGGGGGCCGGGGGGTTAGGTTTCACACCCCCACCCCATCGGCTCACTGAAGTTGCAACAAAGCAACTCACCCCAGGAACTCCCGCACCGTCGTCACCCTCCGCTCCGTCGCCGCAGCGAACACCGCCTCGCACAGGGCCAGCGTCTCCAGGTTATCCCGCCCGCCGACCTCCGGCTCCGTGCCGTCCTCCACCGCACAGAGTAGCTGGGCCATCGTGCCGACGAACGCGTCGGGGAACCAGACCGCGTCCCACTTCGGTTCGAGCCACACCCCGGGGTGCCGGCGGCTGCTCACCCGCAGCGTGCTCGGCTCCCGGGCCGGGTACTTCGGCCAGCCGATGGTGCCTTCCGCGAGGCCGTCGGTCCCTTCCACCCGCCAGCGGATGCCCACATTCCCGGCGACGCCCTCCTTGCACGGCCCGGCCCACACGTCGTCCCATGCCGACGCCCGCGGGCCGGCGTCCCATTCGAGGATGTACAGGTTGATCCCGTCTCGGTGTGGGAACTTCGTCCGTGGGTCCGGGCGGGTGGACGCCAGCACCCGGTCCGGGGTGCCGAGCCAGTAGCGGAAGGTGTCCAGGTGGTGGATGCTCATGACGAACGTGGACAGGCTCGGCAGCCCCTCCGCCCACGGCATCCAGTGCGGCACCGCCCGCATGTCGATGCTGGCGAACACCGGCTCCCCGAGCCACCCGGCGGCGAGCAGTTGCCGCATCGCCCGGACCGACTGGTCGTACCGCATGTTCTGGTTCACCCCGAGAACGATCCCGGCCGCGGCACACCGCTCGACCAACTCCCGCCCCTCGGCCACGCTCAGGGCCAGCGGCTTCTGGGCCAGGATGCCGCGGAGCCGTCCCTTCCCCACCTCGACCGCCCGGCGGATGTACTCCGGCTGGGCGGCCGGCGGAACCGCCACGTCCAGGATTTCCACGTCTTCGTCGCCCAACAGGGCGTCGAGCGACTGGTGGACCTGCGGAATGCTGTGCCGGTCGGCCGCGTCGGCGGCGTGGGAGAAGGTCCGGCTGGCGATGGCCACCGGGTTGAACCCGGCCTGTCGGTACGCGACCAGGTGGCAGTCCCGCATGATGAACCCGGCCCCGGCACAGCCGATCCGCCAGTCGCGGCGCTGGGGCAGTCGGGGGGCGATGTCGATGGGCAGGGTCATCGCGGCACCGGAGGCGAGGACGGGCGGAGTGTTAGCGTACCCCGCTGCCGGCCGACCGGCGAGCCGCGACCGCAGGTCGCGGGTGACGACTGCCTGCCGCCATCAGCGACTTCGACACCCCTGGGGCCGGTGGAGTCGTCACCCGCGACCTGCGGTCGCGGCTCGCGGCGACTCTCACCGTTCCCTCAGACCCGGCCGGTAGCGTATCACCGACTCGTTCTCATCCCATCACGAGGTTCGGTCATGCGCACTCGGGTCCGGGTGGCGTTCGGGGTGTTCACGCTGGCGGCGGCCGGGCTGGCCGTCGGCTGGGGCGGGGGGTCCAGTTCGGCCCGGGCGGCCAAGACCGGCGGCCCGCCGGCGGTCGCGGCCGCCACCCCGGCGGCGAGCGGGGGCAAGGGGGTGTTCGACCAACACTGCGCCAAGTGCCACGTCGGCGGGAAGGCGCCGGACCTGTCGAGCGTCGGGGCCAAGCACGACGCCGAGTGGATCGCCGAGCACACCAAGAACCCAAAGGCCCACAAGCCCATGTCCAAGATGCCGGCGTTCGCGGAGAAGCTGTCCGCGGCCGACATCAAGGCGGTGGCCGACCACCTCGCGGCCCAGAAGTGACCCACTTCCCTTCCTCGTTCCCACGCTCCGCGTGGGAACGGTCTTCTGCACGCTCCGTGTGCAGTTCACGCCGATCACTGGCTTCGGTACACGCCCGCTGACCGCCGTTCACTCGACGCAGAGCGTCGAGTGGGGCGTTCCCACGCGGAACGTGGCGACGAGGGGGTTGCGGCCGTTACCAACCTGTTACCCGGTGGTGACGTTCCCTCCGATAGACTGGGCGGCGGCCGGGCGAGGTGGCCCGGCCGGTCGCCCGTCGTCCGGAGGCGTCTCCCATGACCCGTCTGTTCCGTCCGCTGGCCGTCACCACGGCCGTCCTCGGCACCGCCACCCTCGGGGCGATGGCCGTCACCGGCGACCCCGGCCCGAACGACCCTGCCCCGGCCCCCCGCCCGGCTGCCGCCGGCGAGCGGGCTGGGTGGCGGTTCGCGGTCGAGCCGAAACCACTCTCGGACGCCATCACTCGCGGGCTGAAGTTCCTGGCCGAGCGGCAGAACCCGGACGGCGGCTGGAGCCAGGGCGGCGGCTGGCGGTCCAGCGGCGGCGGCCGGCAGGAGGGGGCGAACGTCGACGACCCGTCGGACGTGGGCAACACCTGCGTCACCCTGCTCGCCTTCCTGCGGGCCGGCCACACCCCGACCGCCGGCGAGTACAAGGAGCACGTCGCCAAGGGGCTGCGGTTCGTGTGCGAGCGGGTGGAGAAGTCGGACGCCAAAGACCTGTACGTGACCGACGTCCGCAACACCCAACTCCAGAGCAAGATCGGCCCCTACGTGGACACCTTCCTGACGACGCTGGTGCTGGCCGAACTGAAAGACACCGCCGGGCCGGACGAGAAGCGGCTGATGGCGTCGCTGGACAAGGCGGTGTCCAAAGTGGCGGCCAACCAGAAGGCGGACGGCACGTTCGCCGGCAACGGCGGGTGGGCGCCGGTGCTGTCCCAGGGGGTGGCGAACAAGGCGCTGGCCCGGGCCAAGCTTCGGGGGGCGAACGTCAGCGACGAGGTGCTCGCCCGGGTCGGCAAGCAGTCGGCCGACTCGCTCAACGGGACGGCGGTGGCCGCTGCCGGCCCGGCGCCCAGCGGCGGCCTGATCGCCGGGCGGAGCGGGATCGGGGGCGGCGGGATGGGGGGCGGGGACGCCGGGGTCCGGCTGTACCGCGAGAGCCAGGGGGTGGGCGGCCAGCGGGACGCGGCCAATGCGGCGAACGCCTTCAAGAAGGAGGCCGAGAAGGTGCTCGCCGACGCGACCGCCAAGCCGGCCGACAAGGAGGCCGCCAAGAAGCAGGTGGCCGAGGCGGACAAGCTGGAGCAGCTCGCCCGGGAGGCCGAGACCAAGCTGGCCGTCCAGGCCCGGGACGGGGCGTTCGTCCGCGGGTTCGGGTCGAACGGCGGGGAGGAGTTCCTCAGTTTCCTGAACATCAGCGAGACGCTGGTCGTCAAGGGCGGGGCCGAGTGGACCGCCTGGGACGGCAAGATGCAGCAGCAGTTGCCCAAGGCCCAGGACAAGGACGGCGGGTGGTCCGGCCACCACTGCATCACCGGCCGGACGTTCTGCACCGCGTCCGCCCTCTTGGTACTGCTGGCCGACCGGACGCAGTTCCCGGCCGACGCCATCGCCGCCGCCCGGGCGGAGCGGAAGCCGGCCGAGAAGCCGAACGACAAGAAGTGACCGCGTGACCCGGGCGCCGCTGCCTGGCCGTCGCGGCGCCCGGGTACGGAGCGTTTCCCATGTCTCGCTTGCTCCTCACAGTCGCCGTCCTCGCCGCCGCCGTGGCCGGGCTGTCCGCCCCGCCCCAACCGCCGGCCGACGGGTTAACCCGCGGCGTCCGTTTCCTGCTCGCCCAGCAATCCCCGGACGGGGCGTGGCGGTCGGACGTGTACGCCCAGTTCAAGGACGACACCGCCCTCACCCCGCTAGTGCTAACCGCCCTCCAGGATGCCGCCCCGTTCGCCGACACGACCGCCGCCCGTAAGAAGGCGTCCGCATGGGTCGCCAAGTTCGCCCGCCCGGACGGCACCATCGACGAGGGGCCTGACGGGCTGCCGTACCCGGTGTACACCGCCGCCCTCAGTGTCATCGCGCTGTCACACCCCGAGAACCGCGATCACCTGACCGCCCGGGACGCCTGGCTGAAGTACCTGCTCGCCCGGCAACTGACGGAGGCGAACGGGTGGTCGCCGGCGGACGTTCACTACGGCGGCTGGGGGTACTACCCGGGCGTCCCGAAGAAGCCGGCCGCGGGCCAGGCGGTCCCGGCTCAACATCTCTTGGAATCGAACCTGTCCGCGACCGCCTTCGCCCTGGACGCTTTGGACGCGGCCGGGGCACTGACAGAGGACGTGCGCAAGTCGGCAGCGGTATGCCTCCGACGGCTGATGACCGGGGGAGTTCACCTTGTCGTGGGCGATCCGCTGCGAAACAAGGCCGGGTTCGTCATCGATGCGGACGGCCGGGTGACGTACCGGGAGTACGGCAGCGTCCTCGTGGATGCCGAGCGGGCGGCTGCCCGGCTCGGCCTGCCCTGGAACCGCCCCGCCGAAGTTTTCACGTTCGACCGACACCCCGGCGACTACCCGCCCGAGCGCGAGGCCAACCGGGACGCGGTTTACTACTACTTCGCCCGGTCCGCGGCGAAGACGCTGGGGCGACGCGCGGCCAAGCTGCCCGATGCTCTGCTGGCCAAACAGCGGGCCGACGGCTCGTGGTCGAATCCGGTGGTGCTGGTCCGTGAGAACGACCCGGTCCTGGCGACCGCCTACGCGGTCTCGGCGCTGGCCGAGTGCCGACGGGTGCGCGAGTAACCCCGGCCGACGGAATCTCTATCCTAGGCGCATCCGCGAACCTGCTCCGGGGCGCCCACCCAATGACCGTCCGCCCGAACTGGCCGCTGTTCGCCCTGCTGGTGTGGGCCGGCGGGGTGGTCGGCGTCGGGATCGCCGGCTACCTCCGGCCGCAGACCGGCACCGTCTTCCCGATCTACGCGATCGCCGCCCGGGACTGGGTGGCCGGCAAGCCGGACCTGTACGTCCTCCAGGCCCAAACGGTCGAGTTCTACCGGTACAGCCCGACGTTCGCCGTCGCCACCATCCCGTTCGCCGAGTTGCCGCCGGCGTGGGGGAACGGCCTGTTCATGCTGCTCAACGGGGCGGCGTTCGCCGTCGCCTTGTGGGTGTGGGTGCGGCACGGGCTGGCGTGGGAGCCGACCCCGGACCAGGCCGCCGCACTGGTGCTGCTGGTAGCCGTCGTCGTGCCGGTCAGCCTGGCCACCGCCCAGGCCAACCTGGTCATGACCGGGCTGGTGCTGCTCGGGCTGACGGCCGCCGCCCACGACCGCTGGTGGGCGGCGGCGTTCGCCCTGGCCGCCGCCACCCTGGTGAAGGTGTACCCGCTGGCCCTGTCGCTGGTGCTGGCGGTCGTGTTCTGGCGGCGGTTGCCGCTCCGATACGCGGTCGCCCTGGCAGTCCTGATGGCCGTCCCGTTTCTCACCCAGGCGCCGGAGTACGTGGCCGACCGATACACCGAGTGGGCGACCCACCTGCGGCACAGCGACGAGGTGAACCGGGTCCGGCTGCGAAACCTGTCGAAGCTGTTCGAGCTGGCCGGCCATCCCATCCGGGCGGACGTGTTCCGGCTGATGGCGGTGGCGGCCGGCGGGGTCGTGCTGCTGGTCGGGCTGGTGCCGGACGGCCGTCGGGAGCGGCTAACCAGAGTGTTGGCATGGTTCAGCGTCTGGGCGCTGCTGTACAGCCCCGGGACGGAGAACGCCACCTACGCCATCATGGCCCCGTCCGTGGCGGAGGCGTTCGTCCGCTACCGGTGGTGGGCGTCGCGGCTGGTGCTCGGGGCGGTGATCGTGCTGACCGGCCCGGCCATCACCGACCTGTTCGGCCGACTCGGGAACGTGATCGGCGACCGGTACGGCGGTCCGGCCCTGGCCGGGGTGTTGTTCCAGGGGTGGCTGGTGGCCGAGCTGGTCGCCAGCCGTTGGGGCCGCACGCCGGATGCTACACCGAACGCTCACACCCCGTCCGTTGCCGTCGCCTCCCCCGGGGCGTAGCCTGGCCTCGCCATGCACCGCGAGTTCGACCCCGCCGACCGGCCGTTCCAGCCGCGCTCCGACCTCGGGTTGTACGCCCTCACCCTGCTCGTCGGCGGCCTGCTGCTGGCCGACCTGTGGCCGCCGCTGGCCGCCTGGCTGGCCGGCCTCGGCCTCGACCTGCCGACGTTCGCCGGCCGGCAGGTGTACGGGTTCCGGCTCGCCCTCATCGCGGCCGTCCTCGGCGGGGCGAAGACCCTCTACGCCGCTCTCGACCGGCTGACCGAGGGCAAGGTCGGGGCGGACCTGGCGGTCGCCATCGCGTGCATCGCCGCCATCCTCATGGGCGAGCCGGTGATCGCCGCCGAGGTGGTGGTCATCGGCCTCGTCGGCGAGTGTCTGGAGGCGGTCACGTTTGACCGCACCCAGCGGGCATTGCGGGGGCTGGCCGAACTGTTCCCCACCCGTTGCTGGGTGCTGAGGGACGGGCAGGAGGTCCGAGTTCTCACTCGGGACTTGCAGGCCGGCGACCGGGTGGTGGTGAAGCCGGGCGGCAAAATCCCTGTTGACGGCACCGTGACCGCCGGCCGGTCGGCCGTGGACACGTCCGCCCTGACCGGCGAGAGCGTGCCAGTGGACAAAGGGCCGGGCGACGCGGTGCTGGCCGGCAGCGTGGTGACGGACGGCACGCTGACCGTGGACGCGGCGAAGGTGGCGAAGCAGACGGTCGCCGGGCAGGTGATCGAGCTCACCGCCGCCGCCCTGCGGGAGAAGGGCGACACCGAGCGACTGGCCGACCGGCTCGCCCGCTACTTCCTGCCGGCGGTAATCGCTCTGGCCGCCGTCACCTTCCTGTTCAACCTGTGGCTGCAAACCGGTCCGAGCGGCCCAGACGGGGCACGAATCCCGCTGTCGGCCGCCGCCCGGCTGGCCCTGTACCCGACGCTGGCGGTGCTGGTGGTGGCGTGCCCCTGTCCGCTGGTGCTGTCCACCCCGGCGGCGACCGTCGCGGCGCTCGGCCGGCTGGCCGGCACCGGGGTACTGGTCAAGGGCGGGGCGGCGCTCGAACGGTTGGCCGCCGTCACCGGGTTCGCGTTCGACAAGACCGGCACCCTGACCGAAGGCCGGCTCGAACTCGGCGACGTGGTCGCGTTCGGTCCGGACGACCCGCTTCTACTGGCGGCGGCGGCCGAGCAAGGGAGCGAACACCCGATCGCCCGGGCGATACTGACTGCGGCACGTGACAGCGGTCTGTCACTGCCGCCGGCGACCGGGTTCCAGGCCCACCCCGGGGCCGGCGTGACGACGACGGTCGACGGCTCGCGGGTGATCGTGGGCACGCGACGGTTCCTGGAGCAACAAGGAACGAACGTCACGGCGGACGCCGAGCTGGCCCGGCTCGACGCCGACGGGCAAACCGCCCTGCTGGTGGCGCAGGACGGCCGACTGATCGGTGTGATCGGCGTCCGCGACCGGCTCCGCCCCGAGGCCGCCGGGGTGCTGGCCGAACTCCGTGACCTCGGGATGACACCGCTCGCCCTCTTGACCGGCGACCGCGAGCCGGTGGCGACGGCGGTCGCCGGCAACCTGCCGCTGACCGAGGTTCATGCGGAACTGCTGCCAACGCAGAAGGCGGAGTGGGTCAAGGCGAGCCGGGGGCGTCAGCCCCGGGTGGGGGCATAACCCGGGGGCTGACGCCCCCGGCTCGCCTATCGCCTTCGTCGGCGACGGCATCAACGACGCGCCTGCCCTCGCCGCCGCGAGCGTCGGCATCGCCATCGGAACGGGCGCCGATGTCGCCGCCGAGGCCGGCGACGTGGTGATGATGGGCGACCCGCTCCGCCCGCTGCCGCTGCTCGTCCGGCTGAGCCGGCAGACGGTGCGGGTGATCCGCCAGAACATCATCGGGTTCGGGTTCGGGCTAAACCTGCTCGGCGTCGTCCTGACCGGCTGGCTGTGGCCTCTATTCGCCCCGTCGGCCGCGTGGTTCGAGTCCGCCCCGCTGGCCGGGGTGCTGTTCCACCAGCTCGGGTCGTTGGCCGTGCTGGTGAACTCGATGCGGCTGCTCGCCTTCGAGCGGACCGCGACCGGGCCGACAGCCACCCGGTTGCGAGCCGGGGTCCGGGCAGTCGACCGGGCACTCGCCGGGCTGTCCGTCGATGACCTGCTGCACGAGCTGCTGCACCGCTGGAAACCGATCACCGCCGGCCTTCTCGGCATCGCGGTTCTCAGCTGGCTGCTGTCCGGCGTGACGCAGGTGAACGCCGATCAAGCGGCGGTGGTGCAGCGGTTCGGGGCGATCTGTGCAGACCTCGGCCCTGGGCTGCACGTCCGCTGGCCGTGGCCGGTGGAGGCCGTGAGCAAGCTGCGGCCGGCCGAGGTGCGGGCTGTCGAGGTCGGCTTCCGGTCACTGCCCGAGGATCGGGCCGCCCTGCTCGACCGGGCGCGGGCCGCCCAGGACCAGCTCCGCCGCTCGTCTGACAGCGGGCAGACGTGGGCCAGCGGCCACGCAGACGCCGTCCAGCGGCTGACCGACGAGTCGCTGCTCGTCACCGGGGACGGCAACCTGGTCGAACTGCTGGCCACCGTCCGGTACACGGTGTCGGACCCGCGGCAGTTCCTGTTCGGTGTGCGGAACCTGGACGGCGTGATCCGGTCGGCGGCCGAGGCGACGTTCCGCGAGTTGGTCGCCGGCCGACCGTTCTTCGATCTGCTCACCAGCGAGCGGGCCGGGTTCGAGCGGACTGCCGCCGCTCGGCTGGCCGCGCGGCTGCGGACCGTCGCCCCGGGCGGGCTGGGCGTTGAGTTGCAGGGGGTGACGGTCCACGACCTGCACCCGCCGCAGGAGGTGGTGAAGGCATACCACGACGTCGCTGAGGCCATCCAGCGGCGGGACAAGCGGGTGAACGACGCCGAGGCGGACGCCACCCGGCTGCGGCGGGGGGCGGAGCAGGACGCGCTACGGACCGTTCGGCAGGCGGAAGCGGACGCCGCCCGCAAGGTTGCGGACGCGACCGCCGGCCGGGACGCCTTCCTAGCGTGGGCATCGGCCCGCAAGGGGCTGTCGTCGGACGCCGAGCGGGCGCTGGCCGCCGAGCGGGACGCGCTGGTGAAAGCCGGCCGCAGCCCGGCCGACGCCGCCCAAGCGATCGAAGCGAAACGGCGGGAACTGATTCAGAGCCGGCGGGCGCTGACCGACTTCCGGCTGACACTGGACGCGGTGACGGCAGCGCTGCGGGGCCGGGACAAGGTGCTGATCGACGCCGACACACTGCCCGGCAAGCGGCACCTGCTGCTGATGGACCCGGACGCCCCGCAACCGCCGCCGGTCGCGTTCCCGCCGAAGGAGCAGTAGGGCGGTCGGAAACCTAACCCCGGCCCCCTTCCCTAAGAGGGAAGGGGGAGCAAGCGGGGCGAACGCGCGGACCGTCGGTTCGGGTTTGGATTGGGCGGGGGGGCGCGAAACCATCGGCGTCCCCCGGCCCCCTTCCCTAAGAGGGAAGGGGGAGAGTGTTCGACCCCGCCGGCGCGGGACGACGCTATTGCCCGGACCGTCGTCCCGCTTGCTCCCCCTTCCCTCTTAGGGAAGGGGGCCGGGGTGGTTTCGCGCCCCACCCGCCCGGCCCAGGAGCCGTTGCCCGAAGGAGCCGCCCCGCTTGCTCCCCCTTCCCTGTTAGGGAAGGGGGCCGGGGGTTAGGTTTCAGCCCCCGACCAGCACGAAACGAGCTACCCGCCATGACCCGCTTCCTCATAGCTCTGGCCGCCGTCGCCCTGTTGCTGTGGGCGCGGACGGCGTTCTACGCGGTGGACTACGCCGAGTTCGCCTATGTCACCCGGTTCGGGGAGCCGGTCGCCACCCACGACGGGGCGACCGCCGCCGGGTTGCACGTCAAAGCCCCGTGGCCTGTCGACGGGGTGCTGCGGATCGACCGCCGGTTGCAGTCGTTCGACCTGCCGGCGGTCGAGGCGCTCACCCGGGACGCGGCCAACCAGACCGTGGACAAGACACTGGCCGTCGATGCGTTCGTCACCTGGCGGGTGCCGGACGCCGCGGCGGCAGACCGGTTCGTCCGCACCGTCGGCACCCCGGACCAGGCGAGGAAGGTACTCGCCCCGCAGGTCAGCGGCCGGCTCGCTGCCGCCATCAGCACGCTCCCGCTCGAAGACCTGGTCGCCGTCGCCGACGAGAAGGGGATCGACGCCCGTTCCGAGCGGCTCCGCAAGCACCTGCTCGGCGACGGCACCGCCGACCCGCTGGCGGACAAGGTGCGGGCCGAGTACGGGGTCGAGCTGGTGGACGTGCGGGTGCGGCGGTTCGGCTACCCAGAAGCCGTCCGGGCGAGTATCGCCGACCGCATCCGCAGCGAGCGTGCCCGCAAGGTGGCCGACTACGAGAGCGACGGCCGCAAGCGGGCGGCCGACATCCTGAGCGCCGCCGAGAAGCAGGCCCGCACCACCGAGGCCGAGGCCCGGGCGAAGAAGGTGACGCTGGAGGGCCAGGCGGACGCCGAGGCCGACCGCATCCGCAACGACGCCCACGCCCAGGACCGGGAGTTCTACGCCTTCCTGCAGAAGCTGAAGGCGTACCAACTATTGCTCAGCGACACCCGCGACGTGCTGCTGCTCTCCACCCGGCACCCGCTGTTCGACCTGCTACTGACCCCGCCGAAGGAGGCCAAGTAGGGTGCGTTGAGGCTTTGCGAAACGCACCGTCGGGACTTCGACTGGCGGTGCGGTCGTTGCCGGGCCGGTGCGTTTCGGTCGCAAAGCCTCCCTCAACGGCACCCTACGGGAGAAGCCATGCTCCGCCTCCGCTACCTGCTGCCGCTGGCCGTCATCGCCTATCTGCTCACCGGGGTCGCCCAGATCGGCCCGGACGAACGGGGCGTGGTCCGCCGGTTCGGCCACGTCGTCGCCCGGCCCGGGCCGGGGCTGTGGGTCGGGCTGCCGTGGGGCATCGACCGCGTCGACCGGGTGCAGGTACGGACCGTCCGCCAGTTGGCCGTCGGGTTCGCCCCGGAGGCGACCGAAGATCTGCCCGTCATCCCGCCCGGCCAGTTCCTCACCGGCGACCAAAACCTGGCCAACGTCCGGCTGGTGGTCGAGTACGCGGTGGACGACCGGGACGGCGAACTCGACGCCTACTTGGCCAACCGCGACCGGGCCGACGGGGTGCTGGCGCGTGAGGTCGAGGGGGCGGCGGCCGAGTGGGTCGGCGGGCGGGGCGTGGACGAGGTGTTGCTCACCGGCCGGGCCGCCCTGCCGCGGTGGGTGATGGGCCGGCTGCCGGACCGGCTGGCCGCCCACCGGCTCGGGCTGGTCGTGCAGCGGGTGAGCGCCGAATACCTGGCCGCCCCGGAGGAGGTGCGGACGGCGTTCGAGGCGGTCAACCAGGCCCAGACCGGGATCGCCACCCGCGAGAACCAGGCCCGCCAGGAGGCCAACCAGCGGGTGCGGGAAGCCGAGTCGGTGAAGTTCAAGTTGGAGCAGGAAGCGGCCGCTTACCGGACCGAGAAGCTGGCCCTGGCCACCGCCGACGCCGGGAGCTTCACCAAGCGATTGGAGCAGTACCGCCGGCTGAAGACGGCCAACCCGGACGTGCTGGCCGGCATCTGGTGGGACGAGATGGGCCGGACCCTGCTCGGCATGAAGGGCCGCGGCCGGGTGGACCTGCTCGACCACCACCTCGGCCCGACCGGGCTGGACATCACCCAGTTCCTGCCGGCGAAGAAGAAGTGAGAGTGGCGTCTCAGTTTGGGGCTGGTGGGGCAGGCATTTCTGCCTGCCCGGCTCGAAACGGGCGGCAGAAATGCCTGCCCCACCAATCTAAGACACAGCTGAAGTGAGCGGCTGTGTTCGAGGTCAAGGCCGCTCGGCAGTTTTTCACCGGGCGGCGGCCAACGTCGGCTGCCACGGCTGGCCGGTGCGGAGGACGGCGTTGGCGATCACCAGGAGCTTCCGGGCGACCGCGACGAGGACCACCTTGGCCTTCTTCCCGCGTGCCCGGAGCCGGTCGGCGAAGTCCTTCAGCGGGCCGGCCCGGCGGGCGGCGGATAACGCCGCCAGGTACAACACCCGGCGGACCTCGGCCCGGCCGCCGCGGATGTGCCGGCCGCCCCGGAGGGCCCCGCTGTCGTGGGCGTACGGGGCCAGCCCGACCACGGCGGTGAGCTTCCCGCCGTCGCCCGACCCCAGCTCCGGGAGGGCGGCCAGGAGGGTCCGGCTGACCACCGGCCCGATCCCCGGGAGGCCCCGGAGCAGGTCGTCCTTGGCCCGCCACGCCGGGCTGGCCGCGACCGCCGCGGACAGGAGCCGGTCGGCGGCCGCGACCTGGTCATCGAGCCAGGTCAGGTGCCGCTCGACCCCGGCCCGGACCGCCGGGTCGGTCGCGGTCGGGAGCCGGTTGGCCTCCATCACCCGCATCCCGACCAACTGCCGGCGGCGGGTGAGCAGGGCGTCGAGGGCCCGCTGGGCGGCCGGGGCCGGCGGGCGGGGCTCGGGGCGGATGGCCTCGGCGAAGTGGGCCAGGGCCGCCGCGTCGATCCGGTCGGTCTTGGCCAGCCGGCCGGTGGCCTTGGCGAAGTCCCGGGCCTGGCGGGGGTTGACGGCGGCGACCGGGAGCCCGGCCACCTGGAGGGCGGCGACGGCCGGGGCCTCGTACCCACCGGTCGCCTCCAGCACCACGAGGGCCGGGGCGAGCGGGCGGAGGCGGTCGATCAGGACGGCGATCCCGTCCGGGTCGTTGGCGACCTGGAAGGTGGGGCCGGCCGGGCGGGCGGCCACGTCGAGGGTGGCCTTGGAGACGTCGATGCCGACGAACGCGGGGGGTTCGGTCATGGCAGTTCCGGGGTGCTCCCGTCCTTGCGAGATGCGGCCTGCGAGGCCCGGCGGCTGTTCGGGATGAGACCGGAACAGGGTGGAGGCGGCGGCCCGGGCTCACTTACGGCCTGGACCGGCCAGAGGGGCAACGGCCTGCCGCCTCCCACCCATGCTACGATCGCCTACGCGGCGACAGTCGGAACATACAAGGGGGGCGCCCGTGAAGCCGCTGACCGTCCGGTTCGACATGACCGGGGACGACCTGACCGCGTTGCTCAAAGCGGCGGCCGTCCGTGACCCCTATGTCCGCCGGGCGATGCGTCGGCGGACGTGGATTCTGACCGTGTACCTGCTGGCGGTCGTCGCCCTCGCCGCCGGGTTCAGCCTATTGGACGGCCGGCCGAACCTGTTCCTGTGGCTCATAGCCGCGGGGGTGCTGCTGTTCACCGTCGCCCTGTGGCCGACCCGCCGGCGATCGAGCGGCTCGGGGCCAAGCACGCCCGACTGCTGTACGGCACCCCGGCCGGCCGGGCCTACGCCGGGCCGCGGACCGTCCAAGTCGGGGCGGACGGGCTGTCCGTCGAGTCCGACTACGGCCACTCCCTGTACCTGTGGCGGGGGGTGTTCGACCTGTCCCGGACGGCCGAGCACCTGTTCCTGGTACTACCGGGTAGCAGCCACCTGGCCATCCCCCGCAAGGCGTTCGAGTTCGGTGACGACTTCCACCGGTTCGCGGAAGCGGTGGAAGAGCTGGCCCGCCGCGGCGGCGGGCTGACCGCCCGCCCGGCGGATAAACTGTAGGGCGGTGCCGACGCTTTGGGAGGCCCGCCGTCAGGGGCAAGAAGCGGTTGCCGATTTTGGCGGGCCTCGAAGGCTCGGCACCCTACGGGATACCGATGTGCCGACGCTCACCGTCATCGCCGGGCCGGACGCCGGTCATGTGTTCCCCCTGCCGGACGCGACCGCCGTCGCCGGGCGGTCGGCCGGCCTGTCGGTCCACCTGACCGACGCCAAGGTCAACCGCAAACACTTCGAGTTGCGGCCCACCCCAACCGGCTACCAGCTTTTCGACCTGGGCAGCGGGAACGGCACCCGGGTGAACGGCCGGCCGGTCCAGGTGATCGACCTGCACCCCGGGGACGAGATCGCCGCCGGGGACACGGTCCTCCGTTATGAAGGCGGACGGGGACGGCGGGCGGGGGAGAAGGCCGGCCCTCCCCGCCCGCCGTCCCCCGTCCGCCCGGAGGTCCCAAGTTGGTGGTCCGGCCGACGGACGCGGTGCCGTCCGAGGTGCTGCGGACCGTCGCCGCGAACACCGGCAGCCAGCTCCTCGCCAGCCCGGCCCGGGTCACGTCCGACTGGCTCCGCACCCGGCTGGCGTCCCTCACCGTGCTGTACGAGGCGACCGCGGCGGTCAGCGAGATTCTCGACGTGGACGAGCTGCTCGGCCGGATCGTCGAGCTGGTCTTGCGGGTGACGGACGCCGACCACGGGTGCGCCCTCCTCACCGACCCGGAAGCCGGCGGCCTACGGCCGACGGCGGTCCGCGGCCGCAGTGACGAGTTCGTGGTCAGCCGAAGCATCGCCGACCACGTGATGGCCACCGGCGAAGGGGTGCTGGTGGCCGACGCCGCCGCCGACGCCCGGTTCACCGGCGAGAGCATCGCCCGGCACCAGCTCCGGGAGGTGATCTGCGTGCCCCTCAAGGGCCGGCGGGAGACGGTCGGCGTGATGTTCCTGTCGGGAGTCGGGTCGCTCCACTCCCGGTTCACCGACGACCACCTCCAACTGGCGGCGGCGGTGGCCTACCAGGCGGCGGTGGCGGTCGAGGAGGCGCGGGCGTTCCAGGCCCGGTTGCAGGCGGAGAAGCTGGCCGCCGTCGGCCAGACCATCGCCGCCCTGTCCCACCACATCAAGAACATCATGCAGGGGGTGCGGTTCGGCGGGGACATGGTGCGGATGGCCCTGCCAACAGACGACAAGGAGCTGCTGCTCAAGGGGTGGAAGCTGGTCGAGAAGAACCAGGCCCGGATCGACGAGCTGATCCTGGACATGCTCAGCTACTCGAAGGACCGGGAGCCGGCCCTGGAGCCGACCGACCTGGGGGCGCTGGCCGCCGACGTGGCCGAGGTCGTCCGCGGCCGGGCGGCCGACGGCGGGGCGTCACTGACCGTCACGACCGACCTGGGGCTGGGGCCGGTGGCGTGCGACCCGGACGGGATTCACCGGGCTTTGTTGAACGTGGTCAGCAACGCCCTGGACGCGGTCGACGGCCGCGACAACCCGGCCGTGGCGGTGGCCGTCGGCCGCAGCCCGGACGGGGCGTTCGCCGAGGTCACGGTGACGGACAATGGCCCGGGCATCCCGGCGGAGAAGCGGGAGGAGATCTTCAAGCCGTTCGTCAGCAGCAAGGGGTCGAAGGGGACCGGGCTGGGGCTGCCGGTCAGCCGCAA
The DNA here is from genome assembly GCA_046350115.1 of Gemmataceae bacterium. Taxonomy (GTDB): domain Bacteria; phylum Planctomycetota; class Planctomycetia; order Gemmatales; family Gemmataceae; genus JAXMAZ01. The sequence goes on along the minus strand of JAXMAZ010000028.1, from coordinate 2,066 downwards.
GACGCTCCGCGAGCACGGCGGGGACGTGGTCGTGCAGGACGCGGCCGGCGGCGGGACGCGGTTCGTGCTGCGGCTGCCGCTGACCGGGTCGCCGGCCGGCGGAGGTTAAACCCCCTCCCGCTGCACCCGGTAGACCGGCCGCAGGATCGCCACCAGCATCCCCAGGGTCAGCAGGGCCGCCCCGATGAACAAGTACCGCGGCAGGTATCGGTTGTCGTAGTCGGCCGCCGGCGGCACCCCCGCGGGCACCAGGTCGTAATGGACCACCCCGACCACCGTGAACCGGCTGACCGCCACCGGCTGGTACGGCCCGCCGTCCGGGATGCGGACCGCCACCGCCCGGTGTAACTCCAGCACCTCGTTCGACCCGTGGCTGGTCGCCAGCTCGTCCACCAGCTCGCCGAGCGACCGGTGCTTCCGCTCGACCGCCGGGGTGCCGCCCGTCACCACCGCGCCGTCCGGCTGCCGGACCTCGAAGTACACCGGCCGGCCGTGGTGCAGGTCGAGCCGGGTCAGCACCCCGTCGGCCACCGGCTGCCGGTCCGTCACCTCCGGGCTGAGGCCGACCGCGTGCGCCCCGACCACCACCAGCTTGAACAGCAGGGTGGCCGCGATCGCCCCGGTGGTGTTCACGCAGTTGCTGGTGGCGATCATGTCCCCCTTGCTCGCCTTCGGCGCCTTGTGTTGGAGCAGGGTGAACAAAGGCACGATGTAGAACCCGGTCGAGAACCCGATCAGCACGATGCACCCGACCAGCACCGGCACGGCGTCGATGTAATAGGCGGCGGCGATCAGGGAGGCGATCATGCCGGCCGCCCCGAGGAGCACCAGCCGCAGCTCGATCCGCTTGCCACTCAGCCACCCGGCCAGCGGGCTGCCCAGGCCGATGCCGAGTGCCACGGTGCCGACGATCGCGCTCGTCTTCAGCTCGTCCCACCGCGGGTTCTGGGACTCCCCGAGCATGTACACGGCGGCCCGCATGAACGCCACCACGAAGGTGAAGAACACCAGCCCGACCAGCACCAGCCGCAGGGCCGGGACCGACGCCAGGGTGCGGACGTTGGCGACGATCGGGGCGTACACGTACCTCGGGAACTCGCGGGTCGGGTTGCTCGCCGGGACGTTGCGGATGAGCAGGCTGGCCGCCGCCCCGACCACCGCCAGCGCGAACAGGATCAGCCCGATCACCACCTCCTGCCGCTGGTACAGGTACGACAGCACCCCGCCGCAGACGGTGCCGAGGATGACCGCCAGGAAGGACAGCGACTCCAGGATGCCGTTCCCCTTGGAGAGCTGCTCCTTGGGCAGGATCTCCGGCATGATCCCGTACTTGGCCGGGACGAAGAACGCCGAGTGGGTGCCCATCAGGAACACGCACCCGAGCAGCACCCACGACCCGAGTACCGGGTCCGACTGCCGGCCGAGGTAGAACCCGAGGACGGCCAGGGCGGTGATGCCGACCTCGGCCACCTTCCACAGCACCAGCGCCCGCCGCTTCGAGTACCGGTCGGCCAGGTACCCGGCGACGGTGCAGAAGATGGCCCACGGGGCGTAGAACAGGATCGGCATCAGGGTAATCGCGTTCTCCTCGGTCAACGTCTGGGTGTTGATCGCGAAGAACATGGCCGAGGCGTGGATCGCCTGGTCGTTGAACGCGGCCAGGAACTGGGCCACCAGCAGGCCGAGGAAGGTGCGGGAGACGAGCGGGTTGCCGGCCGGGGTGGTGACGGGCGGGACGGCGGTCGAGAGTTCGGGCATAGGACCGGTCGGAGGAGAGGGCGGTCCGCCGGCGCGGCGGGTCCGGGGATTTTACCCGGCCGCCCGGCGACCGGCAGGTCAGACCGGATCGTGCGGCTTTCTTTCTCCCCTCTCCACTTGGGGGAGAGGGTGCCCGGCTCTGCGGGCCGGGTGAGGGGTCGGGACGCCGCCCATCCGCAACCACTGCGACGGGTCGGGGTCGTGACCCCTCACCCCCAACCCCTCTCCCCCAAGGGGAGAGGGGCGGAAGACAAGCCACCCACACGATTCGGCGTCAGGTCCAGCGGAACGGGCGGTCGGCCAGCGGG
>JAXMAZ010000027.1:0-101131 GCA_046350115.1 Gemmataceae bacterium | reverse complement strand
TGACGACCTGACGACTTGAGGACTTGAGGACTCCGAGCATGTCTCTTTCCGTCGACCAGGTGCGGAAGGTGGCCAAGCTGGCCCGGCTGGAGCTGGCCGAGGCCGACCTGCCGGTCATGGCCGAGCAGCTCAACCGCATCCTCGGGTACATCGACCAGTTGCAGCAGGTGAACACCGACGGGGTGGAGCCGCTGGCCCACCCGCTGCCGGTGCAGAACGTGTTCCGCCCGGACGAGCCGGCCCCCTCCCTGCCGGTGGACGAGGCGCTCCGGAACGCCCCGAGCCGGGTCGGCGACTACTTCAGCGTGCCGGCCGTGTTCGACCCGGCGGACGAGATGACCGCGTAGGTTTCGGTAGGGCGGGTCGAGGCTTTGCGAGGCCTGCCGCGAACGGTCGTGAACCGCTTGCCGGGTTCGGCAGGCCTCGTCGCACAGCCTCCTCGACCCGCCCTACAGGTCCGCCCATGTCGTTAATCGAACGCACCGCCGCCGAACTCGTCGCCCTGCAGGCCGCCGGCAAGGCGTCCGCCGCCGAGATCGCCGACGCCTTCCTCACGGCCATCCGCGACCGCGACCCGGCGGTGAAGGCGTTCCAGCACGTCGACGAGGCCGCGGTCCGACAGCGGGCGAAGGCGGTGGACGAGAAGCGGGCGAAGGGCGAGCCGCTCGGGCCGCTGGCCGGGGTGCCGGTGGCGGTCAAGGACGTGCTCTGCACCAAGGGCGTGCCGACCACCTGTTCCAGCAAAATCCTGGCGAACTTAGTCCCGCCGTATGACGCCGACGTGGTGGCCCGGCTCTTGGCCGCCGACGCGGTGCCGGTCGGCAAGACGAACATGGACGAGTTCGCGATGGGATCGTCCACCGAGAACTCGGCGTACTTCACCACCCGCAACCCGTGGGACACCAGCCGCATCCCCGGCGGGTCCAGCGGCGGCAGCGCGGCGGCGGTGGCGGCCTGCCAGGCGGCGATGTCGCTCGGCACGGACACCGGCGGGTCGATCCGCCAGCCGGCCAGCCTGTGCGGCATCGTCGGGCTGAAGCCGACCTACGGCCGGGTCAGCCGGTACGGGCTGATCGCGTTCGCCAGCAGCCTCGACCAGGTCGGCCCGTTCACCCACGACCTGACCGACTGTGCCCTGATGATGGAGGTGATCGCCGGCCACGACCCGAAGGACAGCACCAGCGTCGACCAGCCGGTGCCGGCGTACACGAAGACGCTCAACGACCCGGTGAAGGGTCTGCGGATCGGGGTGCCCAAGGAGTTCTTCGGCGAGGGGCTGGATTCGGAAGTGGAGGCGGCGGTGCGGGCGGCCCTCAAGGAGTACGAGAAACAGGGCGCCAAGTTGGTGGACGTGAGCCTGCCGCACAGCCCGTATGCCCTGGCCGCGTACTACATCGTCGCCCCGGCCGAGGCGTCCAGCAACCTGGCCCGGTACGACGGCATGCACTACGGCCACCGGACCAAGGAGAAGGCCGACCTGATCGCCACCTACGCCAAGAGCCGCAGCGAAGGCTTCGGGCCGGAGGTCCGCCGGCGGATCATGATCGGCACCTACGTCCTGTCCAGCGGGTACAAGGACGCCTACTACCTGAAGGCGCTCAGGATTCGCCGGCTGGTGAAGAAGGACTACGACGACGCCTTCGAGAAGTGCGACGTCATCATGGGGCCGACCAGCCCGATCCCGGCGTTCAAGGCCGGGGACAAGACGGACGACCCGCTGGCCATGTACCTGAACGACATCTACACGGTGTCCGGCAACCTGGCCGGCATCCCCGGGGCGAGCATCCCGTGCGGGTTCACCAAGGGGAATCTGCCGATCGGCCTGCAGTTGCTCGGCCCGGCGTTCGACGAGGAGCGGCTGCTGCGGATCGGCCGGATGTACGAGCGGGCCACCGACTGGCACACCCGCCGGGCTAAGGTGGGATGATCCCACGCCACCCGCTGTACCGCCGGGTGATCTGGAACCCGCTGGTGGTGGCGGTGCCGTTCGCCTACCTGATGTACCGCACCTGGCAGGGCGACCCCGGGCCGGCAGGGTGGGCCGGGGTCGCGTTCATCGGGCTGTGGTTCGCGCTGTCGGTGTACGACGCGCTGACCAGTCATCGTTGGCTCGACATCCTGTACGGTGACGAGCCGAGCCCACCAGTCGAACCCGAGTAGTTGAACCTTACTGCTGTTTCTTCGCATACCGTTCGTTTACTTCACGCCGCGTCTCGGCCATCGCCAAGGACCACTGCGGTCGCAGTTGGAACCCGTTCCGCCAGTGCCACAGGGCGCTCGGCCCGTTGTCCAACAGGAACGTGCTGGCCAGTCGCTCATACCCGAGGTCGGCCAGCGCCCGCACCGCCGCCCCGAGCAGCACCGTTCCCACCCCCCGACGCTGCTCCCAGTTGCGAACGAACACCCAGGTCAGGTGCGGCACCCCGAGCCGCTTCTCGACCGCGTCGGCCGGCGGCGGCTCCTTCCACAACCCGGGGAACGGGTGGGTCAGCACCTCCGGCGGGACCAGCGTGACCAGCACCGCCCCGACCACCGCCCCGGCCGCCCGCGGGTCCGGATCGATTGCGGCAAAGCACGCCGGCCCGATCACCGGCCCGTCCGCACCGCTGGCCGTCCGCTCGATGCACGCCGCCGCCGCGGCCCGGGCCGTCGCCTCGTCGAGCGACTGGAACGGCTGGGTGTGGGCGACGCTGGCGTAGAACACGCCGGCCAGCCCCCGGATGCCCTCGACCGGCAGCGGGCGGACGTACACGTCGGCGGGCAGAAGCTCGTCCACCGGGCCGAGGTCGCGGACGCAGTTGAACGCCTTCGGCCGCGGGGTCAGAACGGCCCGGCCATCGAAATACTCGTACTTGTACGCCGCGTTCCGGGGCAGCCGGTGGAACTCGTCAATCGAGATCGGCAGCTCGATACAGCGGTAGTGTTCTTCCACGGCCGGCTCCTCTTGCAGCGGTCGTTCCGGCATGATACCCGGGCGGGGCTGCGGTTTCCGCGCCCCGACGATTGCGGCCCGCCGGCCGCCGTGCCAGAATCGGACCGGGGTCTGACTCGACCGCGTCCCATCCCGGAGGCCCGTCCATGCCGAAACTGGTCCACGCAACCGCCCTGCTGGTCGCCCTGTTCGCGCTGTCCGTACCAGCCACCGTCGGGGTGGCGCAGGACGCCAAGAAGGCGGCCAAGACGAAGGACGACAAGAAGGCGACCAAGCCCGGCTCGATCGTCATCACCGAGGGCAAGGACGAGAAGTTCCGGTTCACCATCCGGGACGCGGACGGCAAGCTGCTGGCCATGTCCGGCCCGACCGGGTTCGCTACCAAGGAAGAGGCGGCCAAGGCGGTGGATACGCTCAAGGACGTGCTGGAAATCAGCAAGGTGTCATACGGCAAGAAGAAGGAGGCCGACGACAAGGACGAGCCGAAGAAAAAGAAGAAGTGAGCGGGGCGACGGACCTGCGAACGACCGGCCCGGGGGCAACCCCGGGCCGGTGCCGTTTCCGGGGCGTGTAACGGGAGTGTCACACCGGCCATCCGCCGGGCTTCCGGGCCGTCGGAACGGTGGTACGATCACGGCCGACACTTCGGAGGACGGACGATGACCCGGTGGGCACTGCTGACGGGGGCGGTCATGGCAAGCGGGTGTGCGGACTCGGGGGCGATGCCGGTCCCGCCGCCGCCGGACGACCGCCCGCCGCCGGCCTGGTCGGCCGACATGCAGACCGTCGCCGACGGGGCGAACACGTTCGCCTTCGACCTGTACGGCCAGTTGAAGGGGACGACCGGCAACCTGTTCTTCTCCCCGTACAGCCTGCACGCCGCCCTGGCCATGACCGCCGACGGGGCGAACGGCAAGACACGGGACGAGATGGCGGGCGCGCTGAAGCTGCCGGCCGACCGGGACAAGTCGCTGGCCGCCGGCGACCTCGGCCGGTTCTACACCGGGGCCGGCAAGCCATATGAGCTGACGACGGCCAACGCCCTGTGGGGCCAGACCGGCTACCCGTGGCGGCCGGACTGGCTGGGCCGGCAGAAGGACCGGTTCGGGGCGTCCCTGACCGACCTCGACTTCAAGGGCGACCCGGAGGGCGGGCGGAAGACGATCAACCGCTGGGTCGAGCAGAAGACCCGCGACCGGATCAAAGACCTGGTGCCGGCCGGGGTCATCGACCCGACCACCAAGATGGTGCTGACCAACGCCATCTACTTCAAAGGCAAGTGGCAGGACGAGTTCAACAAGCAGTGGACCAAGGACGGCCCGTTCAAGCTCGCCGACGGCACGACCAAGCAGACGCCGCTGATGAACCGCACGGCCGGCTACCGGTACGCCGAGGCGGACGGGGTGCAACTGTTGGAGCTGCCGTACAAGGGGGGCGAGCTGTCGATGGTGGTGGTGCTGCCGGGCAAGCCGGACGGGCTGCCGGCGGTCGAATCGAAGCTGTCCGCCGACACCCTGGCCGGCTGGCTGAAGGGGCTGACCCACCAGGAGGTGATCGTCGCGCTGCCGAGGTTCAAGATGGAGGTGCGGATGGCCCCGGTGCCGGCGCTCAAGGGGCTGGGCATGAAGCTGGCGTTCGACCCGCGGACGGCCGACTTCGGCGGCATGACCTCCGACCCGCAGGGGCTGTTCATCAGCGATGTGGTTCACAAGGCGTTCGTGGACGTGAACGAGGAGGGGACGGAGGCGGCCGCAGCGACGGCGGTGGTGATGGCCCCGATGGCCGCCGCCCCGGTGAAGCGGCCGCCGCCGAAGGTGTTCCGGGCCGACCGCCCGTTCCTGTTCGTGATCCGGGACGTTCAGCACGGGACGGTGCTGTTCGCCGGCCGGCTAACCAACCCGTGACGGGCCGGCGGTGTTCTCCTTGTAGGGCGGTGCCGAGGCTCTGCGAGGCCCGCCGTCTGGGGCGGGGAGCGGTTGCCGGGGCGGCGGGCCTCGCAGACTCGGCACCGCCCTACACCAGAGCGACGTGTGACGGAGCAAACCCATGCGTGTTATCTTCGGGCTGTTCCTGGTCGGGCTGCTCGGCTGTGTGGCCAGTTCAACGCCCGCGCCTCCACCTCCACCGGCCTCGCCGCCGACCGCCGAGGCGAAGGCCATCGCCGAGGCCAACAACCGGTTCGCCCTGGCGTTCTACCGCGAGCTGGCGAAGGAGCCGGGGAACGTCATCTACTCGCCGCTCAGCCTGCACGCCGCCCTGAGCATGACCGCCGCCGGGGCGAAGGGGCAGACGCTCGCCGAGATGCGGCAGGTGCTCCACCTGCCGGACGCCCCGGCCGCCGACGCCGGGTATCGCGACCTGCTCGGTCGGGTGAGCGGCGAACGGCCGGGCTACCGGCTCCGCACGGCCAACGTCGTCTGGGGCCAGTCCGGCTACCCGTGGCAACCGGCGTTCGCCGCCCGGTTGAAGGACGGGTTCGGCAGCGGCATCCAGGAGGCGGACTTCATCCGCCAGCCGGAGGCCGAGCGGGTGCGGATCAACACCTGGGCCGAGAACGAGACGGACGGACGGATCAAAGACCTGATCGCAGAAGGGATGCTTGACAGGACCTACCGGATGGTGCTGGCGAACGCCATCTACTTCAAAGGTCAGTGGGCCGAGCAGTTCGACCCGAAGCGAACCCGCCCGGCCCCGTTCACCCTGGCCGACGGGACCAAGGTGAACGTCCCGATGATGAGCCGGGAGGGCGGATTCCGGGTGTTCGCCGAGCGGACCGCCGGCCAGTGGCAGCCGGACTTCTGGTCGGCCGAACTGCCGTACAAGGGCGGCGAAACGTCGATGGTGCTGCTCGTCCCGGGCAAGCCGGACGGGCTGCCGGCGCTGGAGAACAAGCTGACCCCGGAAGCGCTCGCCGGGTGGCTGGCCGCGATGCATGACGCCGGTAATGCCTACCTGTCGCTGCCGAAGTTCAAGATCGAGACAGCCGGCCCGCAGTACCAGCACAACAGCCGGCTCAGCAAGCTGGGGATGCCGGCCGCGTTCATCGACGGGAAGGCCGACTTCACCGAGATGACCACCGCTGAGCGGCTGTTCATCGGGTTCGTGGTGCAGAAGGCGTTCGTCGAGGTGAACGAGGAAGGGACAGAGGCAGCCGCCGCGACAGCGGTGGGCATGAAGGCTGTATCGGCCCCGCCGTCGTACCAGGCCGACCGCCCGTTCCTGTTCCTGATCCGACACCAGCCGACCGGGGCGATCCTGTTCATCGGCCGGTACGAGAAGCCGTAACCCGACGTACGCCCGGTGTCGGCCGGATGCAGCCCCAGGGGAGGGCGAGGCTCCTGCCGAGCCGGGCTGCCTGAGTCACCGGCCGTCACCCACGCCCGCCGGCTGCCGCCGAGAAGCCTTCCTGCCGTTGCCACGCGGCTCCCCGGCTCGGCAGGAGCCTCGCCCTCCCCCGGTGACGGCCACCGATCCGGGGCGCAGGTCACTGCCGGGCCGGTGCGTTACGCTCGCATAGCCTTCGCGCACCCAACGAAAACCGGCTCAGTAGTCGTCCGCCGGGACGATGTCCCCGGCGGCCTTGGTGACCAGCGCCGCGAACGCCGTGTTCTTGATCGTCTCCCGGATGAACCGCACCCCGCCGTCGGCGAACGCAACGTTCGCCCCGCCCCGGTGGAAGCTGTACATCTCGTTGTCGTTGGTGCAGTTCATCACGCACGGCCCGAACCCCTGCCCCCGGCCGGTGGTCAGCAGGTCCGACCCGTCCAGGGCGATCTCCAGGTTCGGGTCCGCCCACCCGCCGTTGCTGGACGTGCCCGCGATCTTCTTGCCCATCCGGTACAGGTCCGGCCGCGCCCCGTTCTCCACCACCAACAGCGTCTGGCTGGTGCCGTCGGTGATCTCCCGGATCTTGCACGGCACCGGGGTCATCACCCCGTTGGTGGCCGGCGGGTCGTAGTACGGCCAGCCGACCAGGTCGCAGTACCCCGGGTTGATCCCGTGGTACACGGTGTAGTCGCTGGACGCCGGGCGGAAGCTGACCTCCACGTCCGTCCGCTCGGTCCCGCCGGGGACCGACGGGCAGAGGAGCAGCTTGATCGGGGTCTGGGCGGCCGGGATGTTGACCGGGTCGTCCCAGTTCTTGTTCAGGTCGTACCGGATGTTGTCCTGCTCGATGAACCCGAGCAGCCGTGGCACGAACGACCGGGTCGGCGGGTCGAACCGGTAGCCCTCGGGGAAGTACCCCTTGGCCGCCTCGAAGTTGTGCAGGGCCAGGGCGAGCTGTTTCATGTTGTTCTGACACGACGCCCGGGCCGCCGACTCCCGGACCCGCTGCACCGCCGGCAGCAGCAGGCCGATGAGCACGGCGATGATGGCGATGACGACGAGCAACTCGACCAGGCTGAACCCGCACCGACCGGAGCGACGGGACATGGCAGCACCAGACGCGGGGAAGGGTGAGAAGATGTTATCCGATCGGGTTTCAGGCCACAACGGATCGCTTGCTGCGCGGGGACGGTTCCGCAGAAGTACTGGTGTCCGACAAGCCGACATCCAGACCGACTTTTTTCTTTTTCCGGCTCACACTTCACCCCATGTCACGGATGGCGTGTCAAGTTGTTTTTGCGGCCCCAGTTCGACTAGTCAGGCGTCATCACAACCGGGCCGCAAAACACGTTGAGGCTTCAAGAATGCAACGCCCACTGCGTCGGAGTCGGTCAGCGGTAATTGTCGGCTTGGCTGTCACCGCCCTTTCGGTCTCCGCCCCGTCCGCCCGGGCCGGCCTGATCAACGGCGGGTTCGAAGCGTTCGGCGTCCCTGCGGGAAACCTCGGGTTCTTCACTGACACCAGTGTTCCCGGATGGCGGACGACCGCCACGGACAGCCAGATCGAGATTTGGGGGTCCGGGTTCAACGGCGTGCCGTCCTACGAAGGCACGGACTTCGCGGAGCTGAACGCGAACCAGGTCAGCACCCTGTACCAGGATGTCGCTGGGATCCCGGCCGGGGCGCAGGTCGGGTTCCAGTTCGCCCACCGCGGGCGGGCCGGGGTCGACACCATGCGACTGACGATCACCGACCTGGGGGCCAACGGCGTCCTCGGGGGGGGTGACGACACCGTGCTGTTCACCAACCTGTACAGCGACGGGAACACGGCCGGGGGGTTCTACACCAACCCGGCCCCGATCACCGCGCTCGGCAACAACGTCCGGTTCGCCTACGAGTCGGTGTCCGCGGCCGGCGGCCCGACCGTCGGCAACTTCCTGGACGCCGCCGATTTCGGCGTCGGGGTCGGTGCGACCGCCGTCCCCGAACCGTCCAGCCTGGCGCTGCTCGGGACCGGTCTGGTCGGGGCGGTCGGGGGCATCCGCCGTCGCCGCGGGGCGGTCCAAGCCGCCGCCTGATGACCCCTGCAGCGGGGGCGGGCATCTCGACCGCCCCCCGCTCTCGCGGCACCCGCAGTTCACTACCGGTACGGGCGGTGCTGCCGCAGCGCCTCCAGCGTCCGCCGCATGTCCGCCGGGAGCGGGGCTTCGACCTCCACCCACACCCCCCGCCGCGGGTGCCGGAACCGGATGCGGAAGGCGTGCAGCGCCTGCCGGCCCATGAGCACCTCGTCCTCGTCCGCCGGCAATCCCGGCACCAGCTCGCCGAGCCGGAACTGGTGCCGGCCGGAGTAGTGCTTGTCGGCCAGCACCGGGCAGCCGACGTGCTGCATGTGGACGCGGATCTGGTGCGTCCGCCCGGTCTTCGGGGACACCTTCACCAGCGTGAACCCGCGGAACCGCTCCAGCACCTCGTAGTAGCTGCTGGCCGGCTTCGCCTCCGGGTCGAGCGGGTCCGGGGCGACGATCATCTTCTCCCGCTCGTGCGGGTGGTGCTTCATCGCCGCCTCGACGTAGTCGCTGTCCCGGTCCAGCTCCCCGGCGACGATGGCGACGTACTCCTTGTGGACCTTCCGCGTCTCGAACTGCATCGACAGCTCGCGGTGGCTGACGTCGTCCTTGGCGATCAGGATGGCCCCGCTGGTGTCCCGGTCGAGCCGGTGGACGATCCCCGGTCGGAAGGTGCCGTTGGCCCGGCTGAGCGCCTCCTTGAACCGGAACGCCAGGGCGTTCGCCAGGGTGCCGGTCCAGTTCCCCCGGGCCGGATGGACGACCATGTCCGCCGGCTTGAACACCACCGCCAGCTCGTCGTCCTCGTACAGCACCTCGATGGGGAGGTCTTCCGGCAAGATGACGTCGTTGATCGGCTCCGGCAGCTCGACCCGGAGCTTGTCGTCGTTGCGGACCTTGTAGCTCGCCTTGGTCGGCCGGCCGTTGACGGTGACGTGGCCGCCCTTGATCGCCTCCTGCAGCTCGGACCGGCTGAAGTCCTGGAAGTACATGTGCAGGTAGTGGTCCAGCCGCATCCCCTCGGCCTTGATCTTCACCAGCAGATCGACCGGGTCGCGGGACCGGGAGTAGGCGGCCGGGGCCGGCGGCGGGGCGTCGTCGTCGTCCGGCGGGTCGGCGGGTTGGGACATGGTGTTGAGTGCGAGCCGGGAACGCGAGCGGCCGGACGCTGCGGCAACGACTTCTTCCTCGTTCCCACGCTCTGCGTGGGAACGAGGGGTGAGTGAACAAGACGGGGCTACTTCTTAGTCGGGGCGGTCGGAGCGGATTCCTTCTTCGGCTCCTCTTTCTTCGGCTCCGGGGCCGGCGTGACCGGGGCGGTCGGCGGCTTCGGCCCCTCGCCGGCCTTCGGCAGCTCCGGCGGCTTCGGCGTCGGGATCGGCCCCTCCGGCGGCTTCGGCCCGGTACCCAGCCCGCTCAGCGGCGGGGCCAGTGACGGCGGCGGGGTGAGCAGCCCGTTCAGCTTCAGCCCGACCTCCTCGACCTTCGCCCGGTTCGCGTCCAGGTCTTTGGCCCGAGCCAGCGCCTTCTCGCCGACCGGGGTGGTCGGGCCGATCGCGTCGGCCGCCTTCCGCAGCAACTCGGTCGCCTTGCCCACGGTGCCCCGGAAGTCCGTCCCGCCCGGCGTCTTGGCCACCCCGACCAGGGCCAGCTCGGCTTCGGAGGCCGCCATCAGACAGGTCGCCTGGAGCGCCTTGTCCCCTTTGAACTCGTCGGACAGCTTGACCAGTTCGTCCCGGGCCGCCTCGATGCTGGTGATCCCCTTGGCCCGGCGATCGGCGTCCCGCATCTGCAAGTGGGCGATGCCGTCCGGCCCGAGTTGGAGCCGGGCGGCTTCGAGCCGGGCCAGCCGGCCGGCCGCCGTGTCCTTGTTCGCCTGGGCGAACTCCTCCAGCCGGGTCGGGCTGGTGTCCCGGCCGAGGATGGCCAGCTCGGCCCACTGCTGGGATGCGGCCCGGCGGTTGGTGGTCGCTAGAAACCACCACGTCCCGCCGACCAGGACGACGGCCAGTGCGACCCCGAGAACCTTCGGGCTGACCACCTTCCCGGACTTCACCTTCTCGACGAAATTCGAGGTGGCTTGGGCCAGGGAGTTGGTTTCCAGCTCGTGGCGGTGGTCCGCGTTCATGCGGCAGGCTCCGGGGGCCGGCACAATCACTACAGGTGCGAAGATTGGGTTGATGATAGGACGGCCCGGGGGGGCGGTCAACGGGAACGGCCGGCCGCCGGGCGGGCGATAGAATGGGGGGACGGTATTCGTTCCTCGGCACCCAACCGGCGGCGGCACACCATGCTCGGGCGACTGTTCGGCAAGATCAAACAGGGGCTGGCCAAGACCCGGGACGTGTTCGGCGGGGTGCTCGACCTGTTCACCGGCAACCGCCGGGTGGACCAGGCCTTCCTCGACCTGCTGGAGCAACAACTGCTCCAGGCGGACGTGGGGGTGAAGGCCACCCACGAGATCGTCGAGCGGGTGCGGCAGGGGTTCAAGGACCGGGAGGTCGGGGAGGACGTGAAGCAGTTCGTCCGCCAACAACTCCGGGACATGCTGGCCGACCCGCAGGGGGGCATCCGGTACGTGCCGAGCGGGCCGACGGTGGTGATGATCGCCGGGGTGAACGGGTCGGGCAAAACGACCAGCATCGCCAAGCTGGCCAACCGGCTGAAACAGGACGGCAAGAAGGTGCTGGTCGCGGCGTGTGACACCTTCCGGGCGGCGGCGGTCGAGCAGCTCACCGTCTGGTGCGACCGGATCGGGGTGGACATCGTCAAGCAGCAGCAGGGGTCCGACCCGGCGGCCGTCGCCCACGACGCCTGCGAGCGGGCCAAGGCCCGACAGTACGACGTGCTGATCGTGGACACCGCCGGCCGGCTGCACACCCAGTCCCACCTGATGCGGGAGCTGGAGAAGATTCACCGGATCGTCGGCAAGCAAATCCCGGGCGCCCCGCACGAAGTCTTGCTGGTGCTGGACGCCACCACCGGTCAGAACGCGGTCGCCCAGGCGGAGCAGTTCACCAAGACGGTGAAGTGTTCCGGGATCATCCTGACCAAACTGGACGGCACGGCCAAAGGCGGGGCCATCTTCGCCATCAAGAGCCGGGTCGGGCTGCCGGTCAAGTACGTCGGAATCGGGGAAACGGTGGACGACCTGGAGCCGTTCGACCCGGACGGGTTCGTCACCGCCCTGTTCGAGAAGTAAGCAATGGCCCGCTGATCGCGCAGACTTCGACGCAGATGAAACCCGGATTGAAGAACTAATTCTTATCCGGGTTTCATCTGCGTCGAAGTCTGCGCGATCAGCGGGCCATTGCCTTCATGAACCGTGAGATGGCAATCGCTCGGCCGGTGGTCGGGTCGAGTTCGACGATCGCGCCCGCCAGTCGCACGTCGTCGGTCGCCACGTCGAACGCGGTCGGCTCGAACGTCACCGCCGTGTGCAGCACCCGGTCCACCCGCCGGCCGAGGACGCTGGCATACGGCCCGCACATGCCCACGTCGCAGACGAACGCGGTGCCGGACAGCAGTTGCTCGTCGGCCGTCTGGACGTGGGTGTGGGTGCCGAGGACGGCCGTCACCCGGCCGGCCAGATGGTGGGCGAGCAGGTACTTGTCGGCCGTCGCCTCGGCGTGGGCATCCACGAGTATTACCCGCACGTCTGACGGCAGCGAGGCGAGGACGCGGTCGGCGGCGGCGAACGGGCAGTCCACCGGCCGCATGAATGTCCGCCCGAGAAGCGAGATCACCGCCACCCGCACGCCGTTCGCGGCGGTGAAGAGGGCGTGGTCCTTGCCGGGAGCGGACGCCGGGAAGTTGGCCGGCTTGCACGCCGGCTCGGCCGGGTCGGCGAGTACCTTGGCGATGTCGAACTTCTTGTACACGTGGTCGCCGAGAGTGACGGCGTCCACCCCGGCGGCCCGCAGCTCGCGGTAGTCCCGGGGGGCGAGGCCGGCCCCGTTGGTGGCGTTCTCGGCGTTGGCGACGATTGCGTCCAGCCGCTCGGCGACTCGAAGGCCGGGGAGCATCGCCCGCACCGCGGCGACGCCCGGCGAACCGACGATGTCGCCGAGGAAGAGGAGGCGCATAGATTCCCCGGTCAGCCGTGTGGCTTATTCGGTGTGCGGCCCCGACTGGAGGACACTAACCGGTAGGTTCGTTGTAGGGTCAACCTGCCCGGTGAACTTCGGGCCGTACACCATCTCAATGACCCGGATCGGGGGCATGATGTGGCGGTTGAATTCGGCCAACTCTGCCGCCGGCACCCACAACTCGCGATAGATCGGACCGCCACCCAGTTGCTGAACCGGGTAGCGGGCCACGAACTCGTCATCGATCTCGAATCGGGTGACGAACCCGCAGTATCCGGCTTCGGCTTCGTTCCGGTTCCACTGCCCGATGATCGCCCTGGCGTACTCCAGGGTCACGACCGGGTAGAAGATCGGCTGCCAATGGAACCGGGGTGGGAACTCGCGAAACCCGGACTCGGCGATCAACTCAAGCTCCCGCAAACCGACCGGTCGGAATAACTCCACAGCATCGCCCTCTCGCACGGGACACGGTCCCGGGAACGAGTTATTTCGCCACCTCCACCGACCGGGTCTCGCGGATCACCGTCACCTTGATCTCCCCCGGGTAGTCGAGCTGCTGCTCGATCGCCCGGGCGATCTCCCGGCACACCCGGACCGCGTCCGCGTCGCTCGTCCGGTGGGCGTTGGCGATCACCCGTAGCTCCCGCCCCGCTTGAATCGCGAACGCCGCGTCCACCTCCGGGAACCCGCACGCCACCGCCTCCAGGTTCTCCATCCGCTTGACGTACTTCTCCAGCGTCTCCCGCCGGGCGCCCGGCCGGCTGGCGCTGATGGCGTCCGCGGCCGCGACCAGCACCGTGTAGATGTTGTCCACCGTCACGTCGTCGTGGTGGCCGGCGATCGCGTGCAGCACCTCCTTGCTCGTCTCCCCGTACCGCTTGGCCAGCTCCGCCCCGACCTTCGGGTGCCCGCCCTCCATCTCGTGGTCGGCCGCCTTGCCCACGTCGTGCAACAGCCCACACCGCCGGGCCAGTTGCGGGTTCAGCCCGACCTCGGCGGCCATCAGCCCGCACAGGTGGGCGACTTCGAGGGAGTGTTGCAGGACGTTCTGCGAGTAGCTGGTGCGGAACTTGAGCCGGCCGAGCAGTTGGACGATCTTCTCGTGCGGCATCGGGACGTCCGCCTCCAAGATCGCCTGCTGACCGATCTCCGTGATGTGGGCGTCCATCTCCTTCTGCGTCTCGGCCACCACCTCCTCGATCCGGGTCGGGTGGATGCGGCCGTCCTGAATGAGCTTGGTCAGGGCCAGCCGGGCGGTCTCCCGGCGGACGTTGTCGAACGCCGACACGACCACCACCCCGGGGGTGTCGTCGACGATCACGTCCACCCCGGTCGCCTTCTCGAACGTGCGGATGTTCCGGCCCTCCCGGCCGATGATCCGCCCCTTCATGGTGTCGTCCGGGATGTCCACCGTGGACACGGTGGTGTCGGCCGTGTGCTCGGCCGCGTACCGCTGGATGGCGGTGGCCAGCACCTCGCGGGCCTTGGCCTCGGCTTCGGCCTTCACCTTCTCGGCGTGCCGCTGGATGCGGGCGGCGGTCTCGGCGGCCAGCTCCCGCTCCAGCCGGTCGAGCAGCATGGCCTCGGCCCGCTCCCGGGACAGGCCGGTGATCTGGTGCAACGCCTGGGTCTGCTTCTCCAGTTCGGCGTCCAGCTCCCGGGCTTTTTTCTCGACCAGCTCCCGTTTCTCGGCCAGTTTCTTCTGCAGGTGTTCGGTGTGCCGGTCCTTCTTGGCCAGCTCCCGGGCCTTCTCGACGGCCGCGTCCTCCCGCTTCTGGGCCTTCCGCTCCACCTCCCGGACCGCCTCCCGGGCGGCGTCCAGTTCCCGGGTCAGTTCCTCCCGCCGGTGTATGGCGTCGTCCTTGGCCCGCAACTCGGCATCCTTGCGGATGCGGTCGGCGTCCTCCTCCGCCCGCTCGACGATCTGGCGGGCCTGGTCCTCTGCCGTGCGGACGGCGGTCGGGTCGGCCAGCGAGCGGCCCCCGGCCGGCCCCTGGCCCGGCCGTACAGCACCAGCCCCAGCCCGACGACGGCGGCCGAAACCACCATCGCGGCGGGGAGTAAATACCCCTCCATCCGGACCACTCCTGCCGGCGGCCCGTCTGTCCCTCGCTGTGAGCCGGTGAACTCGCCTCCGGTCGGCGGGCGGTGTCCCGCCCGGTCGGCTCCGTCAATCAGACCCCAAACCGGCCCCGCGGTCGGGCCGGGTCACACCTCCCCGCGCCGCCGCGGGGGTCGAGGACGAACGGGCGTCGGGCATCTATGTGTCACGGCGATTCGGAAGCCCGACCCGTCGTGGGTCGGCGGCCGGGTCGCCCGCCCGGCCGGTGTGTCAGCCCGACATCCGGGTCGGGGGGAACAGTGGTCATTATGAGGGGGTGGGCAGACCGGCTCAACGGAATTCGACGAGGTGCGGCCGCGGCGCGAACTGGGAGGCCGTTAACGGGCCTGAATGCCCCGTCGCCGGCCGGACCGGACTGCCGCCTATCCTTTGATGACGCCGATCGGCCGCATCCGCACGACCTTCCGGCTCAGGTTCGCCTGGTGGACGACCTCGACCACGTCGTCCACGTTCTTGTACGCCTTCGGCTGCTCCTCCGCGAGGCCCAGCCGGCTGGACGCCATCGCGATCACGCCCCGGCTCTCCAGCTCCTTGTCGATCCGCCGGCCGGCCGCGTCCTTGACGCTGGCCGTCCGGCTCATCGCCCGGCCGGCCCCGTGACAGGTGCTGCCGAACGTCCGCTCCATGCTCCCGGCGCTGCCGACCAGCACCCAACTCGCCCGGCCCATGTCCCCCGGGATGATGACCGGCTGGCCCACATTGCGGTACACCGCCGGCAGCTCCGGGTGGCCGGCCGGGAACGCCCGGGTCGCCCCTTTGCGATGCACCCACACCCGCTTCCTCTTGCCGTCGACGACGTGCTCCTCCAGCTTGGCGATGTTGTGGGCCACGTCGTACAGGAGCGTCATGCCCAGGTCTTCCCAGGTGCGGCCGAACGTCTCGGCGAACACCTCCCGGGCCTGCTGCATGAGCAACTGCCGGTTGGTGAACCCGAAGTTGGCCGCCGCACGCATGGCGGCGATGTACTTCCGCCCCTCCGGGCTGTCCGCCGGGGCGCACGCTAGCTGCCGGTCCGGCAGGGTGATGCCGTACTTGGCCGGGGCGTTGCGGAAGCTGGCTAGGGCGTCGTCGCACACCTGGTAGCCGAGACCCCGGCTGCCGCTGTGGATCATCACGCACACCTGGTTCAGCTCCAGCCCGAACGCCGTCGCCACGTCCGCGTCGAACACCGCGTCCACCACCTGCACTTCCAGGAAGTGGTTGCCGCTGCCGAGGGTGCCGCACTGCTCGGCGCCCCGCTTCACCGCGTGATCGGACACCTCGTCCGGGTCGCCGCCGTCGATCCGGCCGTTCGCCTCGGTGTGGTCCAAGTCCTGCGGCACCCCGAGGTCGCGGTCGATGACGAACCGCGGCCCGGCCCCCATCAGCCGGCGGGTCTCCTTCGGGTCGAACTTGTACTTGCCGGTCCGCCCGACCCCGGCCGGGACGGTGTGGAACAGCCCCTTCACCAGCTCCCGCAGGTGGGCCTTCACGTCGTCCAGGAACAGGTTCGTCTTGACCAGCCGGACGCCGCAGTTGATGTCGTACCCGACCCCGCCCGGGGAGATCACGCCCCCCTCATCGGGATCGGTCGCGCACACGCCGCCGATGCAGAAGCCGTAGCCCCAGTGGATGTCCGGCATGGCCAGACTCGCCCCCTGGATGCCCGGAAGCGTGGCCACGTTGGCCACCTGCTCCGGCGCCTGGTCGTTGCGGATCGCCTCGATCAGCTTGTCGTTGGCGAAGATCAGGCCGTCCACCCGCATGTCCTTCCGGAACCCCTTGGGGATCCGGAAGCAGCACGGGTCAACCTGCTCCAGCGGCCCGGTGTACGCGCCCTTGCCCATGATGAAATCCTGAATGGAACGCGGAGAACGCGGATTTCACCGCGGATGAAAACCGGATCAGAACTAGACATGTTTGGGTTCTGATCCTCTTCATCCGCGCTCCGATCCGCGTCATCCGCGTTCCACTGGTTGTTAAATGTCCACGATGACTTCCGCCAGCCAGCCGTCCGCCGTCTGCTCGACCTTGAGTTCGTGGTAGGTGATCGCCTTCACCTCATGGCTCAGCCCGTGCCGGTCCGGGTCGAGCGGCTCGCCCCGGGCGGTGGCCGTCAGCCCGGCGTCGGTGACGGTCACGTCGAAGTCGGCGAACACCAGCTTGTCCGTGTCGCACACGACCAGGAGCGCCCGCAGCCAGTCGAACAGCAGGTACTCGCGGTCGGTGCCGGCGACCTCGACCCGCCGTTCGACCTGCGGGCGAACCGCCTCCGGGTGTTCGACGATGGCCGCGAACAGACACTTGGCCGCGTCCGCAAACAGGGCGTCGAGGGTCGGGGCGGTGATCCGCAGGCCGAGGTCGGCGGTGTGCTCGAACAGCTCGTACATGCCCCCATCCTAGCGGTCGCGGTCGGCGGTCTTGTAGGGTTCGTTGAGGCTTTGCGAAACGCACCGCCGAGACTTTTCCCCGCGGGTGATGTCGTTGCGGGGCCGGTGCGTTGCGCTCGCCAAAGCCCTCGCTCCACGCACCCTACACCGGGCCGGCTCGTGTCGGGTGCGTGGAGGCTCTGCGCAACGCACCGGTGGACCCCCGCCCCTCGGTTGACGCCATTGCGGGGCTGGTGCGTTTCGTCGCAGAGCCTCCTCAACGCACCCTACGGAAAACCGGCCGCCGACCGGGAGCAACGACACCCGATCAGGCGGCCGGGTTCAGGGCCAAAGCGGGGGCTGACGGCGGTGGGGGCAACGGGTAGTGACGCTCGACGGCGTCGAGAAGCTGATGACCCAGAGCCGGGATTAATAGATCGGACCGGTGATAGAAGTAATAGACAAGGTGTGGAACGCGCTGCCACCAGGCAGGGACGGCAACGCACAGCCGGCCGTCCGCGACGGCCAGCGGAAGGTATCCGTACCCGCGGGCGTCGGCCGGAGTCACCTGGTCGCAGATGGCTCGCGGCACGACCACTCGGGCGACGTTCAGTGTCATGCATTGCCGAGGAATCAGCCGGAGCATGGCCCCGGGGTGCGCGACGAATACCTCGGCCCGGTACGTTAAGTTCGCCCTCACCAGCCCGCCGACCCGTTCCCGCTCGTCGGCCAGCTTCCGCCGCCGGGGGTCGTCGGCCGGGGCGGCGGCCATCTCCTCGGACAGCCGAAGGAACCGCGCCCAGGCGACGTTCGACGCCGTCCCGGTCTCCTCCAGCCAGTCGGCGAACACCAGCCGGGGCAACGGGTCGGCCGGGTCCGCCAGGATGCGGGCCATGAACGCGTCGGCCGTCGGGTCGCCGTCGGGCATCAGGGGCCATGATACCCGCCCCGACCGCCCCCGTCACGACGGCACCGCCTCCGCCCGGGTGACGACCCCGGCGGCGTCGGTCCGGGCCTGGCCGAAGTCGCCGATCAGGAAGGCGGAGAGCGGCACCGTCACCCCGTTCTTCTCGATCTTGGTCGCGGCCGTCACCCGGATCAGGTAGACTGTCCCCTTGGCCGACCGGATGGAGAACGCCCCGCCGGCCGCGTCCACAGCAGTGATCGTCCCCTCGATCCGGGCGCTCGGACCGGGCAGGTCGCCGGTCGGGGCCGGGCCGGACGGCGTGCCCGGGTCGACGGGCTGGCTCGGGGCGGTCGGGGCGTGGGCGTCCAGCTTGACCGCCAGCCCGTCCGCGCCGACCCGGACTTGCACCCGGTCACCGGCCTGAAAGGTGTTGAGAGCGGCGGTGGCGTCGTTCCGCTCGATGATCGTGCCCGGCCCGGTGCGGACCGTCTGGGCCGGCCCGCCGGCGACCGAGACGGCCACCGTCCCGGCTGCCGCGTTGACCGCCGTCACCGTCCCCTCCAGGGATGTCACCACCCCGGGCACGACGACCCCGCCGCCGGTGTCGCCCGGGGACGGGTTGTCGTCCACCGGCCGGACGATCACGTCGGTGAGGGTGCCGGCCGTCCCGGCGAACAGCCGGAGCACCTCGGCGTTCCCCCGCCGCACCCGGGTGACGACCTCGGCCCGGCCGTCCCCGTCGGCGTCGGTCGCGTCCACCCGCACCCCGCCGCGGAACCCCGGGTCGTCGGCCACCACGGTCGTCAGCACCCGGCCGTCCGCCCCGAACGTCTTGACCACCGGCCCGCCGCCGACCCCGGTGCCGGCGATCACCTCGGCGATCCCGTCCCCGGTCACGTCCCCGGCGGCCACCTGCACCCCGCCCCGGAAGCTGTCCTCGTAGGCGAAGTAGTCCTTGAGCGTAGTCGCCCCCAGGCTGGCCCCGTCCAGCACCCGCACCCGCGGCCCGCCGCCGACCCCGGTGCCGGTGATCAGGTCCGCCCGGCCGTCCCCGTTCACGTCGGCGACCGCCACGTACACCCCGCCGGTGTAGGTCGGCTCGTACACGAAGAAGTCGGCGACGGTCGCCCCAGTCTTGCCGTCGATGATGCGAGCCCGCGGCCCGCCGCCGACCCCCGGGGCGATCACCAGATCCCGGACCCCGTCCCCGGTCACGTCCCCGAGGGCGGCGCGGACCCCGCCGCGGAACGAGTCCTCATACGCCTGCACCTCGCCGACCGTCGCCCCGGTGGACGGGCTGACCACCCGCACGACCGGGATGCCGCCGGTGTCCGGGGCGACCACCACGGCGTTCGCCGGCACCCCGGCCAGGGTCGGTACGACGCGGTCTTCGAGCGGCGACAGGTGCAGGAGTGGCTGCGACGGGCGAGGCATCGGCGACCTCTTACGACGTGGGGAGTATGTGCGGGGTGCCCGGTGCGAGTCGTGAGGAGCCACAGCGTAGACCGGACCGGACGAGCCGAACAGGCCAACTGACGGACTGCCGGCGTCAACCGGCTGGTCCGGCACCCCGGATGGGGGCGGATCGTCCGCCGTGGCAGCGTGCGGACGAGGTCTTGCTCCCCTCTCCGCTTCGGGGAGGGGGCCGGGGGAGGGGGGAGGGTCAAGCCTTCCACCCAGGCCGGTGACATTGGACGTTCCGGGACGGGTGGCTGTCGCGCCCCTCCCCGAAGTGGTGTTCTGTAGGGTGCGTGGAGCGAGGCTTTGGGAGCGGAACGCACCGCGGAGGCCCCACCCGGTCGGGAGCGGTCGCTGCCGGGCCGGTGCGTTCCGCTCCCAAAGCCTCGCTCCACGCACCCTACAGAACCGCCGCAGCCGTCCACTAGCTGCCGTCGCTCCCCCTCCCCGCTTCGGGGAGGGGGCCGGGGTGGGGTTGCACGCCCATTCACCACCCGACTGTCGAAGTCCCGGTGACGGGACGCTGTCGTAACCCCTCCCCCGAATGGCCCCTCCCCGAAGCGGGGGAGGGGGAGCAAGTCAGACTCCGCCTCTCGCTACGCGGCTCCCCTGGTAGCAGGACCTGCCGGCCGTTCGCCAGGTCATGGCGGCGATTTATGGCAGCGTTCGTGTCCTATTTCGGGTGGGAAATGACAGTTGAGCGGATCGTGCGGGTTGCCCCGGCCGGTCCGTATTGACCCCCTTTTCCGACCTTCTTAGATTGACAGTCTGGCCCGAGTCCGCCCGGCGCCGCACTCCGATCACACGGCAAGCTATTACGAGGCCTCGCCTTATGTCCACGACCGCTGCCCGGCCCGGGATGGAAGCCAACCTGTGGGACAAGCTCGGGGACCGGTTTAACGGGTTCATCGAGGGGTCCATCGGGTTCGTCACCCGGCTGTTCGGGTCGGCCAACGACCGGTCCATCCGGACGCTCGGGTATATCCGGCCGAAGGCTGCCGCCCAGCACACCGTCACCCCCGGCTCGCTGCTGGACAAGGTGAACCGGCTCGAAGAGTCGATGAAGGCGCTGTCCGACGCCGACCTGGCCGGGCTGACGGCCAAGTTCCGCGAGCGGCTGGCCAAGGGCGAGACGCTGGACGACCTGATGCCGGAGGCGTTCGCCGCCTGCCGGGAGGCCGGCCGGCGAACCAAGGGGATGCGGCACTACGACGTGCAGATCGTCGGCGGGGCCATCCTGCACGGCGGGAACATCGCCGAGATGGTGACGGGGGAGGGGAAGACGCTCGTCGCCACCCTGCCGGCGTACCTGAACGCGATCGAGGGCAAGGGGGTTCACGTCATCACCGTGAACGACTACCTGGCCCGCCGGGACTGCGAGTGGATGCTGCCCATCTACAACGCCCTGGGGGTGACGGCGGCGTACATCCAGAGCGACATGGAGGCGGACCGCCGGCGGGACGCGTACAACTGCGACATCACCTACGGGACCAACAGCGAGTTCGGGTTCGACTACCTGCGGGACAACATGAAGCCCGCCCGGCACGACGACCCGAACTACCACCCGTACTACCGCCAGTGCCAGCGGACCCCGCTCAACTTCGCCATCATCGACGAGGTGGACAACATCCTCATCGACGAGGCCCGCACCCCGCTCATCATCAGCGGCCCGGCGTTCTCCGACCCCCGCAACTACGAGAAGGCGGACGAGATCGCCCGCAAGCTGACCGAGCTGGAACGCAAGGGCCGGCAGGAGCTGAAGGCCGCCGGCACCGTCGCGTTCAGCGGCCACGAGGGTAACGACCTGCCGGTCCTCGTCCCCGTCGACCCGGCCAAGGTGGACCCGCAGAACCCGCCGCCGAAGGGCGTCTACTTCGAGATCAAGGAGAAGGAGCGGACCTGCCACCTGACCGACGCCGGGGTGCGGGAGGCGGAGAAGCTGGCCGGGGTGGAGTCGTTCTACACCGCGGGCAACATGGAGTGGCCGCACCTGATCGACAACGCCCTCAAGGCCCACCACCTGTACCACAAAGACCGGCAGTACATGATCGCCCCGGACCCCCGGGAGAACAACCAGCTCGGCATCATCATCATCGACGAGTTCACCGGCCGGGCCATGTTCGGCCGGCAGTGGAGCGACGGGCTGCACCAGTCCGTGGAAGCGAAGCACCGGCGGGAAGGCGTGCAGATCAAGCAGGAGACGCAGACCCTCGCCACCATCACGCTCCAGAACTTCTTCAAGCTGTACAAGAAGCTGGCCGGGATGACCGGCACCGCGATGACCGAGGCGAACGAGTTCTGGAAGATCTACAAGCTGGACGTGGTGGCGGTGCCGACCAACAAGCCGCTCCAGCGGGTGAACAACCCGGACCTGGTGTACAAGACCGAGCGGGAGAAGTGGGACGCGGTCGTCGAAGAAGTGGTCCGCGAACACGCCACCGGCCGGCCGATCCTGATCGGCACCACGGACGTGGCCAAGAGCGAGAAGCTGTCCAACCTGCTCAAGCGGCGGGGCGTCAAGCACGAACTGCTCAACGCCAAGCCGGAGAACGTCGCGCGTGAAGCCGAGATCGTCGCCCAGGCGGGCCGACTCAAGGCCGTCACCATCAGCACCAACATGGCCGGCCGGGGGACCGACATCATCCTCGGCGGGAACGCCGAGACCCTGGCCTGGGCGCGGCTCAAGCAGCTCAAGAACGAGGACGGCCGGCCGCTCTACCCGACCCGGCTGGAGGTGCCCAACGACGTGTGGCACAAGACGGTCGAGGAGATCGAGAGCAAGGAGCAGATGAAGGCCGAGGGCCGCAAGGTGGCCGAACTCGGCGGGCTGCACATCGTCGGCACCGAGCGGCACGAGTCCCGGCGGATCGACAATCAGCTCCGCGGCCGGTCCGGCCGGCAGGGCGACCCGGGCAGCGCCCGGTTCTACCTGTCCCTGGACGACGAGCTGATGCGGCTGTTCGGCGGCGACCGGCTGAAGCGGATGATGAACAGCCCGCTCATCGGCATGCAGGAGGGGGAGGCGCTCGAGAGCGGGTTGCTCACCAAGCAGATTGAGAAGGCCCAGCGGCGGGTGGAGGAGTACCACTTCGACCAGCGGAAGAACCTGCTCGAGTACGACGAGGTGATGGACCACCAGCGGAAGCGGACCTACGGCACCCGGCAGGCGGTCCTGGACGGCAAGAACCCGCGGGCGATGATCCTGGAGATGCTGGACGAGCAGGTGGCCGCCGCTGTCGGCCGGTACACGGACGAGAGCTACGGCCCGGCCAGCTTCGCCCAGTTCGCGGCCGGCGAGTTCGGCATCGAGTACGACCCGGCCGACTTCCGCGGGGCCACCTTCGAGGAGGCGGTCAAGCTGGCCCAGGACCGGGCGTCCCAAGCGGCCCCGACGTTCGTCCAGGAGCTGCTGGACGAGAACCTGAACCCGGACGAAGACCCGAAGGACTGGAAGTGGCAGGAGCTGACCCGGGCGGTCAACACCCGGTACGGGCTGACCACCACCGACCGGGAGCTGAAGGCGGTCGGCCGGGAGAACATGGCCGAGCACATCCTGGCGGCGGCGGACAAGGCCATCCAGGCGGTCGACCTGTCGGCCGGCAAGCGGTATCTGGACAAGACCTACGGGGCCGAGAGCCTGGCCGACTGGGCGCGGCAGAAGTTCGGCCTGAAGCTGGCCGTCGACGAGGCGGCCGACAAGACCCCGGACGAGATGGCCGGGTTGCTCCAGCGGAAGGTGCGGGAGGCGTACCGGGCCAAGGACACCGAGTTCCCGGTGCAAGTCGGGCTGGCCAAGTTCCTGCCGGAGAAGGTGAAGGCCGACCGCCGGCCGGACCGGGACGGGCTGTTCCGGTTCGGCACCCAGCGGTTCGCCGGCACCACCGCCGCCGTGTCCGAGGAGACGGTCCGGACGGAGGTGCGGTCGAAGATCAAGGAGGCGCTGCTGGCGGCCAGCCGGGGCTACCTGCCGGCCGCCGACTACCCGGAGCTGGACGCCCACCTGGCCGACGTGTTCAGCGGGGCCACCGCCGCCGAAGCCGACGACGCGAAGGAACTGGCCGAGTGGTGCAAGGCCCAGATGGGGCTGGACCTCGACCCGGCGGCGCTCACCGGGCTGACCCGGGAGCAGTCCCGCGACCTGGTGCTGAACGCCTTCGACCAGAAGTACCGGCCGGAGATGCACCAGACCGAGCGGGGGCTGATCCTCGACCAGTTGGACAGCGCCTGGAAGGCCCACCTGCTGACGATGGACCACCTGCGGGCGACGGTCGGCCTGGCGGGTTACGCCCAGGAAGACCCGAAGATCGTGTACAAGCGGGAGGGGATGAAGCTGTTCGACGCCATGTGGGCGGGGGTCCACGACCGGGTGACGGAGAGCGTGTTCCGGATGGAGGACGTGACCGACGAGCAGGTGGACATGGCCATCTGGGCCGGCGCCCGGGCGGTGCAGCAGTCGGCCCAGTCGGCGATGGCCGCCCGGGCGGCCCAGGCGGCGGCCGAGGACCGGACCCAGCAGAGCACGAACGCCGGCGGCGAGCCGAAGAAGGTGGAGACGATCCGCAACGTCGGGGCGAAGGTCGGGCGGAACGACCCGTGCCCGTGCGGCAGCGGCAAGAAGTACAAGAACTGCCACATGAAGAGCGAGGGGAAGTGAGCCGGCTGGTGTTACCGGTCGCCCGACCGCTCGCCCTGTGTGACGCCGTGACCCCGGACGGCTCGGGCAAGGTGTCTCTGTCTGGAGTATTCGACGCCATCCGAGCGACCGGCTTCCCGCACGCCGGCACCCGGGTGGTCGTGTTCGCCCAACTGGTCGGCGGCATCGGTACGGTGCCGGTCCGGCTCGTGGTCAGGCACGCCGCTCGGGATGAGGTGATTTACCGTTCCGATCCCTACCCGTTGCGGTTCACGGACCGCCTGACCGCGCTCCAGGTTTCATTGGTTCTAACCCGGTGCGTGTTCCCCTACCCGGGGCTATACACCGTCGAGCTGTTCTGCCACAATCAATTCATGTGTGACACCACTCTCCACCTCTTGGGACCGGGGGAGACGCGATGACGCCCGATAATACCCGTCCAAACCTGAACCCGGACACGACTTGGTATCGAGGCGAGTTCGTGCAGATCGAGATCGAGGGTCGGGTGCCGACGGCCGAAGACTTGGCCCTCCCGCTGTACGGCCGACCGGACCCGGCCCGCTACCTGAGCGACGAGGAGCTGCGGGCGCGCGACGCCCGGCGTGGCGGGCCGCCGGCTGACCCTTCGTGAGCCGTCCCGACGGACGGACGGCAGGATGCTGACAACTCTCGCCCTCGACGCCCTGTACCTGCTCACTCTTGTCGCCCTCTCTCCGTGGCTGGCGTGGCGGGCGGCGACCACCGGGCGGTATCGCCGCGACCTGGCCGCCAAGCTGCTCGGCCGGGTCGCGGTGCCGAACCCGGACGGCCGGCCGGTCGCCTGGTTCCACGGGGTGAGCGTCGGCGAAGTTCACCTACTCGTCACCCTGGTCGGGGCGTTCCGCAA
Organism: Gemmataceae bacterium; assembly: GCA_046350115.1. Taxonomy (GTDB): domain Bacteria; phylum Planctomycetota; class Planctomycetia; order Gemmatales; family Gemmataceae; genus JAXMAZ01. Next base: position 76,361 of record JAXMAZ010000027.1, on the reverse strand, counting down.
GCGCCACCCGGACTGGCTGGTCGTCGTCTCCAGCACCACCGACACCGGCCTCGCCGAGGCCCGCGGCCGGTTCGCCGATTGCGTGGTGGTGGCGTACCCGTTCGACTTCTCCTGGGCGGTCGGCCGGGCGCTGGACGCGGCGAAACCGCGGGTGGTGGTGCTGGCCGAGAGCGAGCTGTGGCCGAACTTCCTGGCCGCCGCGGGCCGTCGACGGGTGCCGGTGGTGGTGGTCAACGGCCGGCTCAGCCCGCGGAGTTTCGCCCGGCTGAGGCGGTTCGCCTGGGTCGCCCGCCGCCTGTTGCTCCGACACGTTGCCCACTTCGCGGTGCAATCGGAAGACTACGCCGAGCGACTGCGACTGCTCGGGGTGCCGGCGGACCGGGTGAGCGTCACCGGGTCAGTGAAGTACGACGGGGCGACCGGCGACCGCGACTCGCCGAAGGCGGTCGAGCTGCGTCGGCTGCTCGGGCTGACCGGCCGGGAGGTGGTGTGGGTCGCCGGCAGCACCCACGCCCCGGAAGAGGCCATCGTTCTCGATGCTGTCGCCCGGCTGCGGCACCGCTTCCCGGACCTGTTCCTCATCCTCGTGCCGCGGCACCCGGACCGGTTCGCCGAGGTGGCGGACTTGGTGGCGAAGTCCGGGTTGCCATTCGTCCGCCGCAGCCAACTCACGCAACCGTTGACGCCGCCGCCGGCCGTCGTCCTGCTGGACACCGTCGGCGAACTCGGGGCGGCGTGGGGGCTGGCTGACGTCGGGTTCACTGGCGGTAGCCTGGACGGCAAGCGGGGCGGGCAGAGCATGATCGAGCCGGCCGGGTACGGGGTGCCGGTCGTGTTCGGCCCGCACGTGTGGAACTTCCGGGACGCCGCCCGGCGGCTGGTGGACGCCGGCGGGGCGGTGACGGTAGCCGACGCGGCCAGGCTGGAGCAGGACATCGGCCGGCTTTTCGCGGACACCGAGTTAAGGCGGCGGATGGGGAGTGCGGCCCGAGAGCTGGTCCGGCAACAGCAGGGGGCGACCGCCCGCACCCTGGACGTGCTCGACCGGGTGACCGCCGGCCGACCCCTTGAATTTCGGCCCCCGGGGTCCGATTCCTAACACAAACCGGGTGGCCGGTGACGGCCGCTCGGTCTCGTCCTCTCACTTTCGGATTCTGTCCAAGGCACTGCGTATGGCATCGTTCTCCCCCCGCGGTCGGCTGGCCATCGTCGTCGGCGGCGGCCCGGCCCCGGGCATCAACGGGGTGATCTCGGCCGTCACCATCGAGGCCGCCCACCGCGGGTTCGAGGTGGTCGGCGTCCGGGACGGGTTCAAGAACCTGGTCGCCGGGGTGGTCACCGACAAGACCTGCCCGCGGCTCGACCCGGTGTTCGTCGGCCCGTACTACAACCGCGGCGGGTCGTACCTGGGCACCAGCCGGACCAACCCGGCCAAGAACCCGGCCGACATGGCCAAGGTGCTGGACGCGTTCAAGCAGCTCGGGGTCGGCTACCTGGTGACGATCGGCGGGGACGACACCGCGTTCAGCGGCAGCCAGGTGTACAAGCAGGCCGGCGGGGCGATCCGGGTCGCCCACGTGCCGAAGACCATCGACAACGACCTGCCGCTCCCCCCGGGGGTGCCGACGTTCGGGTTCGAGACCGCCCGCCACCTGGGGGTGCAACTGGCCCGCAGCCTGCACGAGGACGCCCGGACCACCGGCCGGTGGTACCTGATCGTCAGCATGGGCCGGGCGGCCGGGCACCTGGCGCTGGGCATCGGCAAGGCGTCCGCCTCCACCCTGACCCTCATCCCGGAGGAGTTCCGGGGCAAGCCGTTCACCCTCGACCACCTGGCCGACATCGTCATCGGGTCGATGATCAAGCGGAAACTGGAGGGCAAGGGGTACGGGCTGGCGGTGCTGGCCGAGGGGCTGCTCGAGTGCATCGGCGAGAAAGGGCTGACCGAGGCCATCGGGGAGGCCGAACTCCGCCGGTACGGGAAGGTGGAACGGGACCCGCACGGGCACCTGCGGCTCGGGGAGATCGAGTTCGGCCGGCTCATCCGCGACCGGATCGCCGACCGGCTCAAGCCGCTCGGCCTGACCGCCACCATGATCGACAAGGACCTGGGGTACGAGCTGCGGTGCGCCGACCCGATCCCGTTCGACGCCGAGTACACCCGCGACCTGGGGTTCGGGGCGGTCCAGTTCCTGATGAGCGACGAGTCGGCCAAGTACGGGGCGATCGTCAGCGTGGTCGGCGGCAAGCTGATGCCATTCCCGTTCGAGGAGATGATCAACCCGGCCACCCAGCGGATGAAGCCGCGGGTGGTGGACGTGTCCAGCGTCACCTACGAGTGCGGGCGGGAGTACATGACCCGGCTGGAGGCGGCCGACTTCGCCGACCCGGCCAAGCTGGCCGCCCTGGCCGCCGCCGTGAAGCTCACCCCCGACCAGTTCCGGGAGCGGTTCGGGTACGTCGTCCAGTCGTAGCCGGCTGTTCGGGCGGCGCCGCTTCTGCCGGTCGTGCCTGTCGGGGAAACCGGCGACTCGCGGCGGCCGCCCGGATGGGTGTGTCGGGTGGGGTTATCCTTCGGTGCCGCCTTCGTCGCACCGGAGGGATCCGCCGTGGGTCTGCTCGTCGCACTCGCCCTGGCCGCCTCGGCCGACCCCCCTGCCCCGACCGCCGACCGGTACTACCTGCTGCTGTTCGGCGGCCAGGCGGTCCAGTTCCGGCCACAGACAGCTCACACCTGGGCCACCTTCGTGCGGACGGCGGTGACGCCGGCCGGCGAGGTGGTGGCCGAGCGGTTCACGATCAGTTGGCTGCCCTGCCAGATGCCGGTCAAGCCGCTCAAGCTCCGCCCCGAGCCGGGCCGCAACTACGGGCTTCACGAAACCCTGGACCTGATGACCACCGGCCGGCAGGAACTGGCCCTGTGGGGGCCGTGGGAGATCCGGCCGGAGTGGTACGCCCAGGCCGTCCGGTACAAGGGAGTACTGGACAGCGGACAGGTCAAGTACCAGACGCTCGACCGCGGGGACCGCCGGCCGGACATCAACCACTGCGTCCACGCCATCACCATGACCGACCCGGTCCTGCACGAGACGTCCAAGCCGATCGCCTTTTACGGTGAGCTGATCACCCGCCGGCTGGCGAATGCGATGGACAAGACCGGGCTGCTGGCCGACCCGTGCGTCACCCACGACTGGCTGCTGGACGCCCTGGACGTGGCCCGCTACCCGTTCAAACGGCGGACGCTGGACGAGCCGGTGCTGCGGTTCCGCCGCTGACCGGGTATGATCGCCGGCACCCCCGGAGGTCACACCCATGTCCGCCGTCCGCGTCGAGGTCCGCCCGGACCGGGTTGCGGTCCTGACCATCGACCAGCCCGGCAGCCGAGCGAACGTCCTGTCCGCCGCCCTGTGGGCCGAACTCGAAGACGCCCTCACCCCGCTCGGCACCCACACCGACCTGGCCGGACTGGTGGTCGCCAGCGGCAAGCCGGGCATCTTCATCGCCGGGGCGGACCTGAAGTTCTTCCAGTCCCTCCCCGGGCCGTTCGCCGACGCGACGGAGGCGCTCGTCGCCCAGGGGCTGGGGCTGCTGGCGGCCCTGGCCGCCCTCCCCTTCCCGACCGTCGCGGCGATCGACGGAGCCGCCCTCGGCGGCGGTCTGGAAGTGGCCCTGGCCTGCGACTACCGGGTGATCGGCACAAACCCGCGGGTCGAACTCGGGCTACCGGAGGTGAAGCTCGGGCTGATCCCCGGGTGGGGCGGGACGCAACGGCTGCCCCGGGTGATCGGGCTGAAGTGGGCGGCGGAGATGTTAGCGTCCGGGGCGAGCGTCAGCGGCGAGCGGGCGGTCGAGTTGCGACTGGCCGAGGAGGTGGCGCCGTCCGACGGTCTGGTTGAGCACGCCCGCCGGTTCGTCGCCGGCCGCCCCCGGGCCGAGTGGGCCGAGCGGCGGCGGGTGAAGCAAGAGCCGGTGCCGGCGATGGACCGAGAAGAGTACCAGCCGCCGATCCCGCAGGAGCCAGCGGCGGTGCGGGAGGCGCTCACCGCACTGACCGCCGGGGCCGCCGAGCAACTCGCCGACGGGCTGGCGATCGAGACGGCCGGGTTCCTCCGGGTGGCCGGCTCGGACGAGTCGAAGCGGCTGATCGCCGAGTTCTTCGCGGGCCGGAAGAAAGGCTGACCGGCGTCTCAGCCCTCGGCCTTCGGCTCCGGCAGGAAGAAGGCCGCGAACAGCCCGACGAAGAACACCGACCCGCCGATGACCGCCGCCGCCGTCGCCACCTTGGCCGGGTTCTCGCCGGCGAACAGCGGGGCGAGCAGTTCGGTGTTCACCAGGGCGAACATGGTGCCGACCATCCGCCCGCCGACGTTCGTGGCGAAGCTGCTCCCGGTGCCGCGGAGGTGGACCGGGAACACCTTCGGCAAGAACTCGCTCAGGTAGCTGAACTGACCGACCGTGAGCAGCCCGCAGAAGAAGATGGCCGTCGCGAATATGTTGTACTCGCCGTAGTACAGCACTAAGTATGTGACCGGGAACAGGGCCACGCCGGGCAGCAGGAACCCGCGGATCAGCCACCGACTGGCGACCACCCCGAGCAGGACGGCCAGCACGATCCGGCCGGTCAGCCCGCCGAGTTCCTGCCACCGCTGGATGTTCCCGCGGGTCTCCTGGATCGCCTGCGGGACCGCCCGCTTGGCCGCCGACAGTTCCTTCTCAGCCGCCGCTTTCTCCTCGCCGGTCGCCGCGGCGGCCTTCGCCTCCGCAGCCTTCACCTTCGGCCCGGCCTCCTTCCGCACCTCGGCGATGGCCGGCAGCCCGGGAACCATCTGGAGCGGGGTGAGCTGCAGTGCCCCGAACGCGGCGGCGTACCCGCACGCCGACAGGACGGTCGTGGCGATCGTGGTCCGCCGCAGGGCCGGGGCGAACAGCTCGCCGAAGCTCGGCCGCCGCAATGTCCCTGCCCGCTTCCGCTCCAGCCAGACCCGGCTCTCCGGGACGAACGGCATCAGGGCCAGGATGAGCAGCCCGGGGACGAGGCCGGTGAGCAGGGTGAACCGCCAGGCGACGTTCGCCGGGTCGTGCCCGGCCGGCCACGGCACGTCCGGCAGGGTGCCGGGGGTGCGGGCGGCGGCCACGATCAGGTTGAACACCTCCGTCACCAGGATGCCGCCGAGCGAGGCGAACGCCAGGGTCCAGCCGATCGCCCGCTCCCGGGTCCGCTTGTCGTCGAACAGTTCGGCCAGCCAGGTGACGGCCGCCACCAGTTCGACGCACACCCCGACGAAGGTCGTGCTGCGGAACAGCACCAGTTGCCAAAGTTCCGTGCTGAACGCGGCGGCCAGCGGGGACACCGAGTAGGCCAGGATGCTGGCCACCATGATCGTCTTCCGGCCGAGCCGGTCCACCAGCCACCCACCGAGCAGGCCGAAGGTGCCCCCGGCCAGGGCGGCGATCCACAGCATCCGCCCGCTCCACAGCCGGACCGCGTCGCTGTCCGCCGGGACGTGCATCAGCTCCGACAACGCGCTCGCCCCGATGACCGGGAACATGAGCAGCTCGTAGGTGTCGAACAGGAACCCGATGGCGGCGACGGTCAGGACGAGGAACCGGGTGAGAGGCGACAAGGGGCAGACTCCGGGACGGGCGGCGGGGCGGGATGGGGTGAGGGTAGGTGTTTGTCGTTGGCCCGGCAACCGGTTGCTTTCCGGGCCGCCGGCTGGCACCATAGCCACGCCCCACCCGGCTTACCCGGGGCGGCCGACACCCCTTACACCCGGAGCCACCGATGCCCCTCTCCCGCCTGCTGTTCGCCGTCGCCGTGCTGGCCGTCGCCCGCCCGGCGGCCGCCGACGACACCAAGGCGTTCCTCGACCCGGCCAACTGGGAGGGCCGCACGGACATCTGGAAGATCGAGAACGGCACCGTCGTCGGCGAGACGAAGGAAGACCCGAAGTACAACACGTTCCTGTGCAGCAAGGGCAAGTACGGCGACTTCGAACTGTCGTTCAAGTGCCGGCTGCGGGACGGGGTCGGCAACAGTGGCGTCCAGATCCGCAGCGCGCTCACCGACCCGAAGAAGTTCGTCGTCGGCGGCCCGCAGGTGGACGTGGGCAAGGGGTACTTCGGCAGCCTGTACGGCGAGCGGGTCGGCGGGTATCTGCTGAAAGCCAAGGTGGAGGCGGCGAAGCCGACCGAGTTCAACGACTACCACGTCGTCGTGAAGGGGAACCACGTCACGATCACGGTGAACGGCCAGGTGACGGTGGACGCCGACTTCCCGGACAACAAGGGGAAGAACCCGGCCCCGGCGGCCGGCATCATCGCCTTCCAGGCCCACGCCGGCTACCCGTCGATGAAGGTCGAGTTCACCGACATCAAGTTCACCGACCTGAGCAAGAAGTGAGCCGCGGGTCAGACAGTCCTCTCGTTGCGCGGATGGTTGCGTTCCCAGGTCTCGGTCCGGAGCCGCGGAGCGGCGGCGGATGCGCAGCCAGGGGCGTAAGCCCCTGGAACCGGCCATACCCATTTTGGATAAGCCCCGGAGGGGCGACAGATGCCGGCATCTGTCGCCCCTCCGGGGCTTGGCACCTGTTGTTGTCCCTTCCAGGGGCTTACGCCTGGCTGCGCATCCGCCGCCGCTCCGCGGCTCCGGACCGATCCCCGGGACACGACTTCGGGCGGGCGATACTGACCTCACTCATACGCGATCGCGTCCGCCACCCGCATCCGCACGGTGTGCAGGGCCGGCAGCAGCCCGGCGACGGTGGCGACGGCGATCGCCCCGACGGCGATGCCGAACCCCTGCCGCCACGGCACCAGCAGGTCGAACACGAACCCGCTCTCCTCGACCAGCACCACCTTCAGCACGTACCACTCGAGCGGCAGCCCGATCAGCACCCCGAGGGCGGTGCCGAACCCGCCCATCAGCACCGCCTCCCACAGCACCGACCGCACCACCTGCCCCGGCGTCGCCCCGACGGCCAGCAGCAGCCCCAGCTCCCGCTTCCGCTGCAATACCGAGATGAGCAGCGCGGTGACGACGCCCAGCCCGGCCACCAGCCCGACGACGATCTGCTGCAGGTAGGCGAGCAGGTACACCCGGTCGATCAGGTCGGCGACGAACGACCGCATGCTCGCCCGGTCCTGGTTCACCAGCCCGTTGGCCGTCGCGTACCGCTCCACCTCGGCGGTCGCCGCCGGGTCCGCGAGGAACACGTGGGCCACGTCCACCTGGTCGTCGCCGAACAGCCGGCGGTACGCCCCGCGGTCGAGGAACACGGTCCCCCGGCTCCACGAGTAGTCCGGGATGGTGGCCAGCACCGGCAGCCGGACGGCGCCCTTCGGCCCGGGCAGTTCGATCACCTCGCCGACCCGGACCGCGTGCCGGCGGGCGAAGTTCTCCGACACCACCGCCCCGTCCGCCGCGGCCAGCCGGCCGATTTCGGCATACGCTTTTAGCCCGCCGGACAGCCGGGGGGCGGTGAGCCGGACGTACTCGGCGGCGTCGAGGGCGGTGAGGAAGACCTTCGTCCCGTTGTAGTCCGGGGTGCGATACCGGACGCCGAACACCCCTTCCACCCCGGGCAGCAGGGCCAACTCCCGCGGCACCCGGCTGTCCAGCGGGGCGGCCGACGCGACCGCCTCGGACAGGCTGCCGGAGAACACCATCCGGTCGGCCTGGATGACCTCGTCGATCCACCGCACCACCGGCTCCTCGTTGCTCCGGCCGACGCCCGCGGTCTGGACCATCACCGCCACCCCGGCCCCGAGTGCCCCGATGACCACGCCGGTCCGGCCCGGGGAGCGGAGCAGGTTGTCGGCCGCCAGCCGGGCCTCGATGGGAAGAATGCGCCGCAGCAGCGGGTGGGTGAGCCGGACCATCAGGCCGACGATCAGCGGGGCGGCCAGCAGCAACCCGACCAGGGCGGCCATCATCCCGCCGAACGCCCCGACCCGGGGCGGCAGGTCGTGCCGGGTGAGGACCATCGCCACCCCGCCGGCGATCAGCGCCCCGCAGGTCGCCTGGTGGGCCAGCTTCCACACCCCGCCGGCCACCCCCGGCACCCGCCGGACCGCGTCCGCCGGATCCTGGGTCGCGGCTTGAACCGCCGGGATGAGGGCGGCCAGGACCGCCGTCCCGACACCGGCGGCGACGGCGAACCCGACCGTCAGCGGGGTCGGCCAGAACGCCACGGCCTGTCCGGCGTAAAAGATGTTGCCGAGTTCCTCGCGGAACTGGTCGATCACCACCCGGGCCATGCCGACCCCGAGCGGCACCCCGAGTACCGCCCCGACCAGCCCGAGCAGCACCGCCGCGACGGCGAAAAGGACGACCACCTGCGGTCGGGTGGCCCCGATCGACCGCAGGATGCCGATGTCGTGCCGCCGCTCGGCGACCGTCACGGCCAGCGCGTTGTACACCAGGAACAGGCCGACCACCATCGCCCCGGCCGAGCAGAGGGTGAACCCGACCTGCAGCCCGGAGACGATCTCCTGGGTGCTCTGGTTGTGCGCCTCCGGGGTGCGGACGGCGGCCCGGTCGCCGACCACCCGTTCGACCGCCGCTTGCAGCTTGTCCACCTGTGCCCCGGCCTCGAACAGCACGTCGACGCGGTGAACCTTCGGCGGGCTGACCGCGTCCCAGACCGGCTCCGTGGCCGTCGGCCCGACCACGGCGGCGGCGACCGCCGGCGGCCCAGGGGACAGGAACCGGCAGGCTTGAGTCAGTTCCATCCCGACCACGGTCCGACCCAGCGCCCCGACCGGGGAGGCGTCGTCGAACTCGATGTACCCGACCGGCAGGCAGTCCACCGCCCGCGACCCGTACCGCACCACGAACGGGGCGTGCTTGTCCGCCCGGCGGGCCAGCCAGTCGTCGTACACCGGCTTGCTCAGCACCACCAGCCGGCGGGTGACGGCCAGCCGGGCGGTGGCCCAGTCCTTCTCCAGCGTGTCGGTGAACCGGACCCCGAGCGGGTTGCCGGCCGACGAGAACTGGGAGGTCAGTTCCGCCCCGATCAGCACCGCCGGCCGGCTGTCCAGCCCGGGCAGGTACACCCGGTCGACGACCAGCGGCTGGACCGCCCGCACCCCCGGGATGTCGGCCTTCCGCAGGTCGTCGGCCACCGCCCGGGGCACCCCGAGGTCGCCGTTCGAGATGAGCAGGTCGCCGACCCCGAGCGGGGTGATCGACTGGTGGGCGGCCGTCTCCAGGCAGCGGTTCAGGATGCGGGTGGAAACGAGGGTCGCCACCCCAAGGGCGATGCTGGCGACGATCAGCCCGGCCCGGTCCCACCGGTGGACCAGGTAGCGGACGCTCAGCAGGCGGTACAGCGGGGGCATCATGCGCTCGCGGGTGTCAGTTGACCGGCTCGTCCGCTTCGACCAGACCGTCCTTGATCCGCACCACCCGGGTGCCGTACCGGGCGGCGGCGGGGTCGTGCGTGACCATCACCACCGCCCGCCGGCCCGGCTCCGGCAGGCCCGCCAGTAGCGACAGGATCTCCCGGCTGTTGGCCGAGTCCAGGTTGCCGGTCGGCTCGTCGCACAGGACCGCGTCCGGGTCGCCGACAAGCGCCGAGCGACCGCGGGCGTTGCATCTCCCCGCCGGACATCTCCTCCAGGAAGTGCTCCCCGCGGTGCCCGAGGCCGACCCGCTCCAGGCTGGCCGTCGCCCGGCCGATGGCGTCCTTCCGGGGGACGCCGCCGAGCAGCAGCGGCAGAGCGACGTTCTCGGCGGCGGTCAGGGTCGGCAAGAGATTGAATGCCTGGAAGACGAACCCGATCCGGGTCCGGCGGAGCAGCGACCGCTGGGCGTCGGACATCGACTGAATGTCCTGCCCCTGGAACACGGCCCGGCCGGCGGTCGGGGTGTCGAGGGCGCCCATCAGGTGCATCAGGGTGGATTTCCCCGACCCGGACGGCCCCATGATCGACACGAACTCGCCGCCGCAGACGGTCAGCGACACCCCGCGGACGGCGTGCACGACGCGGCGGCCCTGCTCGTAGGTCTTGGTGGCGTCGATCAGATCGATCATGGCTGACCGGTCGTATGGGGCCGGCCCGTCAGCCGGTCGAGGGCTTGGTAAACTGCCGACAAGACTTCGGGGGAAACGATCCCCAAACGACGGCGGACCCGCCGCCGGTCGGTCGCTCGGAGCTGGAACACCAGCAGGAACGAATCGAGGGGCATGCCGTTCGCGGGTGTGCTATCGACCGGAATGACGGCGGGATACCGCATTGTCCCTGCGCTGGTGCTAAACGGGATGGTCAGCGCCAACGGGCTGCGCAGTGCGAATCCGTCGTCCTGGAGGACCAACGCGGGACGTGGCCCGGCCTGTTCCCGGCCTTCCGACAACGGGTAATCGACCTGCCACACCTCACCCGGCCGCATCGCCGCCCTCCTTCTCCCACTCGTCGATCATCGCCCAGGCCTCGTCGCCGATCAGCTCCCAACCGGCGAACTCGGCGGCCTCTTCCGGGGTGAACGGGATCGGCCCGCGTTCGGCTTCGGGCACGACGGTCAGACGCACCTCGGCGCCGTCCGGCAGGGCCGTTCCCGGCTCCAAAATAATCGCCCCGTTCCGCACCCAACCGCGCAACATCGCCGTGCCTTCGGCCATGACACGCCCCCTGTCAGCCGGTGAGCTTCCGATATTTGATCCGGTGTGGCTGGTCGGCCTCGGCCCCGAGCCGCGCTCGCCGCTGCTCTTCGTACACCTGGAAGTTCCCTTCGCACCAGACCACTTTGCTGTCCCCCTCGAACGCGAGGATGTGGGTGGCGATGCGGTCCAGGAACCAGCGGTCGTGGGAGATCACCACCGCACACCCGCCGAACCCGACCAGCGCCTCCTCCAGCGCCCGCAGGGTGTCCACGTCCAGGTCGTTCGTCGGTTCGTCCAGGAGCAGCAGGTTGCCGCCGCTGCGGAGCAGCTTGGCCAGGTGGATGCGGTTCCGCTCCCCGCCGGAGCAGGTGCCGACCAGTTTCTGCTGGTCCGGCCCCTTAAAGTTGAACCGGGCCACGTACCCCCGGCTGGCCACCTTCCGGTTGCCCAGCATGATGTGGTCGGTGCCGCCGGTGATCTCCTCGAAGATCGTCTTGTCCGGGTCGAGCGCCTCCCTGCTCTGGTCCACGTAGGCGATCTTGGCCGTCGGCCCGACGGTCAGCTTGCCGCCGTCCGGCGTCTCCTGACCGACGATCATCCGGAACAGCGTCGTCTTGCCGGCCCCGTTCGGCCCGATCACCCCGACGATCCCGCCCTTGGGCAGGTTGAACGTCAGGTCATCGAACAGTAGGTTCTCGCCGTAAGCCTTTTTGACCCCGTCGGCCCGGACCACCAAGTCGCCGAGCATCGGCCCTGGGGGAATCTGGATCACCAGTTCTTCGTCCCGGTCCTCGATCTCTTGCGCCTGGAGCTTGTCGATGGCCGCCAGGCGGGCCTTACTCTTGGCCATCCGGGCGCGGGGGGAGCTCTTGGCCCACTCCAACTCGCGTTCGAGCTGCTTCTGCCGGGCGCTCTCCTGCCTCTCCTCGACCGCCAGCCGCCGCCGCTTCTGGTCCAGCCAGCCGGAGTAGTTCCCCTCCCACGGGATGCCCTTGCCGCGGTCAAGTTCCAGAATCCACCGGGCCACGTTGTCCAGGAAGTACCGGTCGTGGGTGACGGCCACTACCGCCCCGGGGTACTTGGCCAGGTGGTGTTCCAGCCACTCGACGCTCTCCGCGTCCAGGTGGTTGGTCGGCTCGTCCAGCAGCAGCAGGTCGTGGTTCTGGAGGAGCGTTTTGCACAGGTAGACGCGGCGCTTCTCGCCGCCGGAGAGGCGGTCCACCAGGGCGTCCGGCGGCGGCAGCCGCATGGCGTCCATCGCCACCTCGACGGTGCGGTCGATGTTGTACGCGTCCTTGGCGTCGATCTCCGCCTGCACCCGCTCCATCTCCGCGGACAGCTTGTCGAAGTCGGCGTCCGGGTCGGCCATCTTCTCGCCGATCTCCTCTTGTTTCTTGAGCAGCGCCCGGATGTGGGCGACCCCCTCGTCCACCGTCTCCTGGACCGTCTTGCCCGGGGTCAGGAGCGGCTCCTGCGGGACGTACCCGATGCTCGCCCCCTTCTCCGGGAACGCCTCACCCATGAACTCCTTGTCCTGCCCGGCCATGATCTTCAGGAGGGTGGACTTGCCCGCCCCGTTGCTGCCGAGCACCCCGATCTTGGCCCCGGGGTAGAAGGACAGGTAGATGTCCTTGAGCACCTCCCGCTTGCCGAAGTGCTTGGTCAGGTTGCGGATGTTGAAGATGTACCGCTCGGCCATGCCGCCCTCGCCCCGTGTTCGTCGTCGCCGTGTACCGGCATCTTAGCGAAGCCGGGGTGGCAAAAAAAACGCCGGATTTCTGTCGGGCCGCGGGGCCGGCGGTCGCTGACGGGGGTACGCGGCAGTGGTCGGGGTGTTCGGGCCAATCCCGGCCGGGTCAGACGAGTCGTCGGAGGGCTGCCATGTTCGCCATTCTCGCCCGTCTGTTCGGCCGCCGCCCCGCCCGTCCGGCCGCCCCCCCGCCGTACCCGCCGCTGGTCGCCTGGGACGACTGGTGCTCCCCGCCCTCACCGGACGCCCTCGCCCGACCGTTCATCCTCCGGCCGGCGACCTCGGCCGGGATGGATCGCCTGACCCCTGGGGCCGCCCGACGCGGCGTTCTGGCGGCGGCCTGAGCCAGAGTTGTTTGCGACCGGCCGGGCGGGTACACTCGAGGCCACCCTCCGCCCGGCTCCGGCCATGCCTGACGACCTGCCGCTCGACACCGCCGACCTTTTGTTCTGGGTGACCGAACTCCGGGCCGGCCGGGCGGACGCCGCCGAACCGCAGTTCCGCAAGATTATCGCCCGGGTGGAGCAGATGGCCCGGCACATGTTCCGCCGGTTCCCCCGGGTCGGCCGGTATGTGGACGTGGACGACGTGGTCCAGAACACTCTGATCCGGCTGCTGCGGACGATGCAAGAGGTGCGGCCGGAATCCACCCGTCAGTTCTACGCCCTGACCACCGAGCTGATCCGCCGGGAGTTGCTCGACCTGGCCAAGCACTACTACGGCCCGCGGGGAGAGGGCACCAACCGGGCGGCGGTCGCGGTCGGAGAGGCGATCGGCGAACACACCCCGGCCGCCCCGGAGCCGACCGCCGACCTGGAGCGGCTGGCCGCCTTCCACGCCGCGGTCGAGCGTCTGCCGGTCGAGCAGCGGGAGGTGATCGGGCTGACCTACTACCACGGCTGGCAGCAGGACGCCATCGCCGAGCTGTTCCAGGTCAACGTCCGGACCGTGCAGCGGTGGTATCAGGACGCGAAAGCCAGCCTGCAGGCCGAGCTGCCGTCTGCGTGATTCGCTTGCACGGGGCCATCTGGTGTAGGGCGGGTCCAGCCGGCTTTGCGCGCCGACCCGCCGGAAGTAGCAACGCGTCCCTTGCCGGGCCGGCGGGTCAGCGCCGCAAAGCCGGCTGGACCCGCCCTACGGGAGCAACTCACCCGCCGGGCTGGTCCAGTGGAAACGGCCGGATGTTCAGCCGGGTCTGGTGGCCGGCGAATGTGCCCCCTCGACCGTCTTCCCCGAAAGTAGTCCTTCTGCCAGCCCCGCTGAATCGCCTCCGGTTCTGCTCGTGCAACCCCTGCAGGAACCCCTTCCGACTGGCCTCCCAGGCCTTGTACTTGGCAAACAGCTCCGCGTCGGCGGCCAGCGGCATGGCTCGCGGGGCCAGCCCTTCGGCGAACCCGCGGGGGACCGGGACGACCATGCAGAACGGCTCCCCGGCCGCGAACCCGACCCACTCGCACACCCGGGTCACTTTCCAGTTCATGGTGAAGGTGCTGACCGCCCAGTCGGTCTCCACCACCCCTTCGAGCGGCTGGATGCCGTCCTTCGGCCAGTTGCTCGGCCCCTTCACCCACAGGTTCACCCCGGGCGGGGTGCGGAACAGGTACGGCAGGCTGAACGTCAGCACACCGCTGCCGAAGTGGCTGGTGACGATCGGGTCCGGCTCGCCGTCGAACCGCACCTCCAGATCCTGCGGGTTCGGGCCGCCGTACCAGTAAACCTTGAAGGCGGTCGGGGAGGTGAGCACCCACCCGTTCTGGTTGGCGATGTTGAGCGGCAGGCAGCGGTACGGGTGCCGCTCGTGGGCGGCCGACATCCAGTCCCGCTCGACCGGGGCCGGGTACAGACCGACGGTCGGCCGGTCGTGGATCAGGTACGCGGTGATGGCGGGGTCGTCGGGCATGGCGGTTTGATGGGTGGCCGAACGGTTGGGTAGGCGGTCAACCTAACCCCCCGGCCCCCTTCCCTAAGAGGGAAGGGGGAGCAAGCGGGGCGCTCCCACGCGGAGAGAGCTTACGCCGTCGCCCGGACAGCGGTCCCACTGGCTCCCCCTTCCCTCTTAGGGAAGGGGGCCAGGGGGTTAGGTTGCGAAGAACTCCCGCCTCGCCCGAACCCGAAGTTGCTTCCCACGGACGCTCACCGCTCTTGCTCCCCCTTCCCTCTTAGGGAAGGGGGCCGGGGGGTTAGGTTTCACCCCCCGACGCACGCCGGCTCCGGCTTCCGCACCCGGCTCAGCTCGATCTGATACCGCTTCTCGCCGGCGTCGGTCGGGTAGTCGCCGGTGACGCACGCCCGGCAGAGCGTGGCTTCCGGCATCTCCAGGCTGCGGGCCAGGGCGTCCACCGGCAGGTACAGCAGGGTGTCCGCCCCGAGCGTCTCGGCCATCTTCTGCTGCTCGCCGACCGTCGGCCGCTTGCCGGCCATGAACTTCGGGGCGAACAGCTCGCCGACCGTACTCATGTCGATGCCGTAGAAGCACGGGGCGATGATCGGCGGGCAGGCCACCCGGACATGCACCTCCTTCGCCCCGCCTTGGTCGCGGACGTAGCTTAGCAGGTTGGCCAGGGTGGTGCTGCGGACGATCGAGTCCTCGACCAGCAGCACCCGCTTGCCGGCCAGCACCTCCCGCAGCGGGGTGAACTTCTGCCGCACCTTGTCCGCCCGGTTGCCCGGCTCGATGAACGTCCGGCCGACGTACCGGTTGCGGATCAGCCCCTCGACGGACGGGATGCCCAGCTCGAACGCCATCCCGTCGGCCGCCCCCTTCGCCGTGTCCGGGACCGGGACGACGATGGTGTTGCCGTCGGCGTAGTCGAACAGGTTGAGCGCCCGCTCCTGCCGGGCCAGCTCCCGGCCCAGGGCGGTCCGGGTCAGGTAGACGCTGCGGTCGTCCAGGGTGCTGGCCACGTTGGCGAAGTACACCCACTCGAAGAAGCAGTGGGCCGGCCGTGGCTCGGCGAACTTCCGCACCCGCAGCCCGCCCGGCTGCACTTGAATGAGGTGCCCCGGCGGCAGTGTGCGGACGTCCCGGAACCCGAGGTTCTGGAGGGCGACGCTCTCGCTGGCGGCGGCGAACAGCCCTCCGTCCACCGCATAGCAGAGGGGCCGCAGCCCGAGCGGGTCGCGGAGCAAGACCATCTCCCCGGCCGCGTTCAGGAACGCCAGGTTGTACGCGCCGTCGAACTTCCCGCTCAGCTCGGCGAACACGTCCACCAGGTCCGGCCGGTGGTCCCCACGCAGGGCGTGGGCCAGCAGGTGCATGATGACTTCGGTGTCGTTGTTCCGGGTCAGGTGGTAGTCGCTCAGGCTGAGCAGCTCGTCCCGCAACTCCTCGAAGTTGGCCAGGTTGCCGTTGAACCCGAACGCGAACCACTTCCACATGCACCCGTGCTGCCGCTCGAACGGCTGGGCGTAGGCCTTGGTGGTCGGCCCGCAGGTGGCGTACCGGACGTGCCCGATGCCGGCCGGGCCGGCGAACTCCTTCAGTATGGACTCGAACTTCTTCGGGTGGTACGCCCGGAACGCCTGATCGACCGTGCCGACGTCCTTGTAGGTGTCGAGGAGCAGCTCGCGGTTCGGGTTGTAGGTGGCGAACCCGGCGGACAGTTGGCCGCGGTTTTGGAGGTCGCGGAGCATCCGCGGGATGAGCCGGTGGGCGGTGTCCGGGCCGCCGGGCAGGAGCGGGGACGGGACGGTCGGGTCGAACAGGTAAACCGCGGCGATGCCGCACTCGTGCCGCAGCTCGTCCATACTCACCGCCCGGTGGGAAACGTGGTGGGCACCCAAAGGAACTATATCCGACAGACGCCGGCCCGGTCAGCCGCCGGCCCGTGGCGACCCCATCACGGCCCGACCGCGACGCCCCCGACCAGCGGCTCGATCCGCACGTCGTCCACCAGCGCCTCGCCCAGCCCGGTCAGCACGAACGACACGCCGATCCGGCCGTCCGCCGGCACCCGCCGGTACAGGTGGAACTTCTGCCACAGGTTGACCCGCCGGACCTCGTCGAAGGCGGTCGCCCGGATGCGGACCCCGAGCGGCTCCCCGCCGGCCGTGTCGAACGCCACGAACCCGTCGGCCGACCCCTCCACGTACCCGACCCTGGCCCAGAAGCTGATCCGAACCACCTGGCCGGGCGGGAGTTCGGCCGCCGGGCTGTCCACGGCCACCACCGCCCGCTCCAGGGCCAGCGGGGTCGGGGCGGCTTTGTCCGGCTTGGAGATGGCCAGCCGCAGGCAGTGGGAGCCGAACTCCGGCTGGCGGAAGTCCGGCGCCCGCGGGGCCACCCGCAGCGGGGCGTACCGGTGGGTGAACGGGGTCGGCGGGTCCGGCGGCCGGTCCGGCACCTTCTGGTCCACGTTCACGATCGCCGCCACCCCGTCCACCTTGTCCAGGATCAGCTTGCGGACCTTCCACCCGGGCAGGGACGTGACCGCCGCCCCGCCCTCCGGGGCCGGCCGGCTCAGTTCGAACCCGCCGTGGGCCAGCCCCGACCCGGCGGGCCGGCTGGCCGCCACCTCCCGGGCCAGCTCCCAGTGCCGCGGCAGGGTATAGACGCTGGCCGCGTACGGGCTGGCGGCCGGGTAGTCGAGCGTCCGGACGGCGTTCTCCCAGTCCGCCCGCATGATCGTTCGCAGCGGCTGGAGCGCCTTGCGGCTCTCCCGGTAGGCGATGTCGAACTGGTTGTTGTCGGCGTACACCTTGGCGTCCGCCAGCAGCTTCCGGCACTTGGCGAACAGCTCGGCCGCCTCGGGCGGCTCCGGCCCGCCGGCCTTGACGATCTCGGCGTGCGTCTGGAGCGTCTTGTTGTACTGGGCGATGGCGAGCTGCTGGGCCATCCGGGCCGCCTCCCGGGCCTTCCGCCGGACGTGGTCCTGCCACCGGACCAGGATGCCGGTCGCCTTCAGGTCGGTGGTGAACACCACCGCGGCCGCGGTGTCGAACTGCTCGATGGCGATCTCCACCCCGCCGTAGGTCCGCTTCGTCCCGTGGATCTCCGTCACCTCGGCCGGGGTGATCAGGTACGGGACGGCCCCCTCCGGCACCATCGGCACCGTGATCCGCAGTTCCGGCAGGGCGGCCAGCGGCGGGGTGTGCTGGGTGCCCGGGCCGAGCCACACCGGCAGGACGACGATGTCCTTCTGCCCGCGGATCACCGCCGCCTGGACGTGCGGGTGGCTGGTCTCCTTCCACCGGGCCGGATCCTGGGCCTGGAACAGGACCGGGGCGAGCATCTCGATCTCGGAGTTCAGCAGGGCCGCCTCGAGCAGCCGCTCCCGACCGGTCAGGCAGTCGGCCGACGTGGGGTCGGCGGCGAACAGCGCCCGGTCGGACCAGAACCCCAGCCCCCGACACCCGGCCGCCAGCCCCAGGTAGGTCAGGATGCGGACCTGCTCCGGGTGCGGGCCGGTCGGGAAGGTCGGCGCCGCCGGGCCGCACAGTTGGGCCTGCAGCCAGTCCGGGAAGTGGTCCTGCACCCAGGTGAAGGTCATCTTCCCCGGCCCGGTCAGCGCCCGCCGCTCGTTCAGCCAGTCCCGGTACTGGCCGAGTTCCAGGCTGCTGAACAGCGGGAACCGGTGCGACCCGATGGCGGTGGCGTACGAGCCGTAGGCGCTGAACCCGTCCCATAGGTCGATGGCCCGCGGCCGGCGGGGGTCGTACCGGCGGATCACCCCGGCCACCCGGGCCACCCGGTCGAGGTCTTCGGCCGTCCGACCGGTGCCCAGGTTCCACATCAGCACCGCGTCGGCCGCCAGGTACTGCCGCAGGTAGTTGCCGACCCGGTCGGCGTCCGCCTCGATCTGCTTCGGGTCCGGCCGCTTCGGCTTGCCGTCCGCCCACTCGGCCGCCGGCAGCGGCAACTCGGGGACGACGAAGAACCCCTGGCGGATGGCCTCCTCGACCACCGGCATCGGGGTGGTGGTCGGGAACCAGATGGTGTTGAACCCGGCGTCCCGTAGCTCCTTGAAGAACTCCGGCGGGGTGTCGGTGTACCGGACCGCCCGCATGAAGAACGGCCGCATCTCCCCGTCGTCGTGTTCGACCACGATCTGGCCGTCCGAGTACTCCACCGCCCGGCCGTTGGGCGCCAGCCGTCCGCCCCCCTTCCCGGCCGGGATCGCCGGCGGCGGGGCCGCGCCCCCACGCGGGGCGGCCGGCGGGGCGTCGGCCCGCACCGGCCCGACCTCCAGGTCATCGACCCACACTTCCGTCGTCCCCGGCCCGGCGTACACGTTCAAGACGATCCGGTCGAGGTAGGCGTCGGTCTTGTTCACCGCCCGGCCGAGCTTGGCCCCGAGGACGCTGAGCTGCCGGTTGAGCGCGTCCTCGACGTTCCCCAGGTTCAGCCCGTCCCACTGCCGCGGCCGGGTGTACACGTCCCCGGACACCAGCACCGTCAGCGGGGAGTCCGGGTTCTTCGGATCCCGCTCCTTGGGTAGCACGACCCGCCCCTTCACCTGGACCCCGCCCTTGAACGAGCGGACGAACACCCGGGCCAGCAGCCGGTCCGTGACCGGGGCCGGCGGGGTCTCGTAGAAGTAGTGGACGAACTCCGCCTCGGTCGCCCCCGGCTGCGGGGTGGCGTCGATCTTGATGTACTCGGACGTGCCGCCGGTCTTGGAGAACTCGTCCGAGATGCGGTGGTCCTTCTCCTGGAACGGGCACGAGCTGTCCCCGCGGACGAACGCGGTCGTCCGGCCGGCGAACCCGTTCCGGTGGATGGTCTGGGCGGACCCGGACGCGGCGACGGCCAGGACGAGCGCGACGGCGAACGAAACCCGAGTCGGCATACCGGCGGCACCTCCGGGCGCGGGAGCCGGGCGGGTATAGCGGACCGGGGCGAAGGGGGGAAGGGGAAGTCACAAAGCCCATCCGTTGCGACGGGTGGGCTTGGGGACGGAGTTGGCTCCTCGTTCCCACGCTCTGCGTGGGAACGCTCTTTGCACGCTCCGCGTGCAGTCTGCCGAACGCCCAGCGACTTAGGCAGCTCCTGTTGACCCGCCGCACTCGACGCAGAGCGTCGAGTACGGCGTTCCCACGCAGAGCGTGGGAACGAGGAGAGAAAGCGGTGCTGCCCTCAGTTTGACGGGTCGGGTGTCTTCGCTCCCCCTCCTGCTTCGGGGAAGGGGCCGGGGGGTGGGGTCAGACCCCGACCCGCTTCAAGAGGCTCCGTAGTCACCGGGACGGGTGGCCGGCTCGACCCCGCCCCCGGCCCCCTCCCCGAAGCGGAGAGGGGGAGCAAAGCCCAAGCAACCGCAGGCACGACCCGTAGATTACAGGCATGAACACCGACGCCCCGCCCGTGGACCCCGCCCTGTTCGACCGCCTCCGGGCCGCCCTCGCGTCCGGCGGGCCGACAGCCGCAGTGGACGCCCTGTGCCAGCAACTCCAGGTGTCCGGCGACACGCAAGGGCTGTTCTACGCCCGACTTCTGCGGAAGCGGGTGGAGCTGGGCGTCTCCCCGTTCCCGACCGGGCCGTCCGCCGACCTGCCGCCGCACACCCACGACGCCTACGAGGAGGCGATCCGCCAGGCCGGCCGGGAGGCGGGGAACGCCCTGCTCGCCCGGGGGGACATCCCGAGGGCGTGGGCGTTCTTCCGGATGCTCGGCGAGGCGGACCCGGTCCGCGAGGCGCTGCGGGCCTACACCCCCGGCCCGGACGACGACCTGTACCCGGTGGTCGAGGTGGCCTGGCAGCACGGCCTCTTGCCGGAGAAGGGGTTCGACCTGGTGCTCGACCGCAGCGGCGTCTGCTCGGCAATCACCTTGACCCACTCGTCCGACCTGTCCCAGAACCCGGCCCTGCGGGAGTACTGCACGACACGGCTGGTCCGTGCCCTGTACGAGCAACTCCGGGAGCGGCTCCGCGGCGACCTGGCTGCCCGCGGCACCGATACTGCGTCGGACGCCCGGGTCGGCGAGATGGTGGCCGCTCACCCCGACCTGTTCGCCGAGGACGTGTACCACATCGACACGTCCCACCTGTCAAGCGTCTGCCAGACGTCCCTGCACCTGCCGCCCGGCGAGGCGTTGGACCTGGCCCGCGAGCTGTGCGCCTACGGGGCGAAGCTCAGCCCCGGCCTCCGCGGCACGAACGACCCGCCGTTCCAGGACACTTACGCCGACTACAAGGTGTACCTGGACGTGCTCGCCGGGCACCAGGTCGAGGAGGGGTTGGCCGACTTCCGGCGGAAGCTCGAAGCCGGGGCGGCGGAGGGGTATCGCTACCCGGCCGAGGTGATGGTCAACCTGCTGCTCAAAGCGGATCGGCTGCCAGAGGCGGTGGCAGTGGCCAAGGAGCACCTGGCCGACGCGGACGAGCGGTCGCTCAGTTGCCCCGGGCTGACCGAGCTGGCGAAGCGGGCCGGCGACTACGGGACCATCGCCGACGCCGCGAAAGGGAAGGCCGACCCGGTGACGTACCTCGCCGCGTTGCTCGCCGGCCGGTGAGTGTGTCGTCCGAGAACTCGGCACGACATTCGGCCGGGTGCGAAATTCGCCCCGCCCGATGTCACTCCCGTTGCCGGTGTGTGGGTATAATGTTTACGAACCGAACCACCCCGGCGGTGAACCCGACCCGGGTGCGGGGTGTCCGTAGATTTCGGCCGTGGCCGCCGGCCCCGGCCGTGCCTAGAATCCTCTGCTCCCACCCTGCCCGCCCGTAACCGGTCGGGGTGCCCCAACGCCGACCCCAGACACCGGATCGGGTTCCGACCGGAGGGCGACCTCCGCGGACGAAGGTTTGTGCCCGACCCGCCGACACGCACCGGCCGCCCACCGCCGCGGCCCCCGAGGCTCAGGACCGCCGCCGATGACCCGGATGATGACGACCCCCGATCACGACCTGCCGACCGATGAGCGGATGCTCGCGGACGAGGACGCCGCGCTCACAGCCGACGAGCTGGACGACGACGACGAGGCCGACGAGATCGCCCCGGCCGACGAGGCGGCTGTCGCGGACGGGGCGGCCGACGACCAGTCCCCGGCCGACGACTACGCCGGCGGCCCGGACGACGCCCTCGGCCTGTACCTGCGGCAGATGGGGGCGATCCGGCTGCTCACCCGGACGGAGGAGCTGACCATCGCCGTCGCCCTGGAGCGGACCCGCAACCGGTTCCGCCGGGCCGCCCTGATGTGCGCCCAGATCGTCGCCCGGGCCGAGCAGACGTTCAAGCGGGTGCAGGACGGCCAGACCGCCCTCGACCCGACCATCGACGTGTACAGCACCGAGGAGCTGCGGCTCAGTCGGGAGCAGATCATCAAGCGGATGGAGCCGAACCTCAAGCTCATCCGCAACCTGCTCCGGGAGGAGGCCCGCGCCTTCACCGACGGGATGGGGGAGGCCGACCCGGTACGTCGCAAGAAGTGGCGGGGCAACCGGTTCCGTCGGCTCGGCAAGCTGATGAAGCTGATGAACGAGCTGTCCCCGCGGACCGAGCTGCTGGAGCGGTGGGCGGACGAGCTGATCGACCTGAACGACGAGATGCGGACCATCGTCCGGGCCGCCCGGACCGCCCCCCCGGGGGAGAAGGCCCGGCGGGAGCAGGAGCTGCGGGACGCCCAGGCGAAGGTCCAACTGACAGCCGACGAACTCGCCGCCACCGCCCGCATCCTGGAGCGGCGGCGGAAGGCGTACCAGAAGGTCCGCCGGGAGCTGGCCGAGGCCAACCTGCGGCTGGTGGTCAGCATCGCCAAGAACTACCGCAACCGCGGGCTGCCGTTCGCTGATCTGATCCAGGAGGGGAACCGCGGCCTGATGCGGGCGGTGGACAAGTACGAGTACCGCCGCGGGTTCAAGTTCGGCACTTACGCCACCTGGTGGATCCGCCAGGGGGTGCAGCGGGCGCTGGCCGACCACGCCCGGACGGTCCGGGTGCCGTGCCACCAGATCGGGCTGATGGCCAAGATCGAGCGGAAGCGGAGCGAGCTGTCCGGGGCGACCGGCCGGGAGCCGACCACCGAGGAGCTGGCCCTGGCCCTGGGCGTCAAGCCGGAGGAGACGAAGTCCCTGCGGGCGGTCGGCCGGCAGCCGGTCAGCCTGCACGAGCCGATCGGCGGGGACGGGGAGCGGGCGCTCGAGGACTTCCTGAGCGACGGCGGCACCCCGAACCCGGGCGAGCACGCCGACGCCCGCCTGCTGCGGGAGCGGATCAACGAGGTGCTCAAGTCGCTGGCCCCGCGGGAGCGGGAGGTGATCGAGCTGCGGTTCGGGCTGCGGGACGGCACCCCGAAGACGCTGGACGAGGTGGCCAAGCAGTACGGCATCACCCGGGAGCGGATCCGCCAGATCGAGGCCCGCGGGCTGCTCAAGCTGCGGCAGCCGACCCGGGCCACCCGGCTGGAGGAGTTCGCCGACGTGGACGAGGCGGTCTGACGGCCTGGTTTATCACAATCACGAACACCCGCGGACGCCCGTCCGCGGGCGGTCCTGTTTTTGACGGTCACTGTTCTCAACGAGACAGGAGCTTGCGGAAGGTGATCTTGTCGTCGCCGGCCGTGTAGTAGTCCCGGACCCGGGCCTCTTCGCTGTACCCGACCCGGCGATAGAACGCCCGCGTCCGCTCGAAGCCGCCCAGCCCAGAGGTTTCGACGATCAGTAGCCGGCCGCCGCGGGCGGTCAGCTCGGCTTCGACGTGTCGGAGGAGGGTGGCCCCGCGGCCCTGCCGTTGACGGTCCGGGTGGACGGCGATCAGGTACAGGTTCCAGGTCTGGTCGGTCATCGGGGCCGGGGCGTAGTACGCCACCCCGGCCGGACCGCCGTCGTCGTCCGTCACCCAGAAGTGGTCGGCCCCGAGTCCGCCGTCGAAATAGGCGGCGAGCATCCCGGACAGCTCGCCCAGTTCGCTCGGCCGGAAGATGCCGGTGGCTTCGGCCAGGGCGAGCAGCCCGGGAGTGTCGGCCGGCACGGTCGGGCGGATCACGGGAACCCCGGGGTTGCGAGTCCCGATACGACAGCCGGCCCGGCCGACGGGTTCGCGCCGTCGGCCTACTTCTTGATGACGGACACCTCGGCATACCGGGGCATCGACTCCATCGCCTTCTTGTCCGCCTCGATCTCCTCGGCCAGCCGGTCGGCGGCGGCGGTCGCGTTGGCGTCCGTCACCTCGGCCGGCGACACCCGCAGCGTCGGAGCGGGCGGCGGCGGGGCGGGCACCACGGCCGGGCCGCCCGGGGCGTCCTTGGCCGCGGTCACTTTCACGGTGTCCGCCTTCTTCACGGCGGCCTGTTCCCGGGGTTGGAGGCTGTCGGCCATCGGGCCGACTGGCCGCAACCCCAGGCAACCGGTCCCGCTCAGAAGCCCAGCCGCGGCGATCACACGGAGTAGGTGGGTCATGGCTTCACCTCCCGGAACTGACGGGCCGGCGGTTCGGACGGGCGGCGGGGTTCGGCGGCCGCCTCCGCGTCCACGCGGCCGGGCGACTTGACCCCGATGCGGGCCACCCGCTGCTGGTAGAGGGCGGTCGCCTGCCGCTCCAGCTCGTCGGCCCGAGCGGCGAGGGCTTCGTCGTTGCGGGCGGCGGCCACCTGCCGCAGCTTCAGGCACACGTCCATCCGCCGCTGCCAGGCGTCCTGTTCGGCTCGGAGGGCGTCCGCCTGGGCGACCGGGTCGAGCGGGCCGACCACCGCCGGCGGGCGGGTTGGGGCCGGGGCCGAGCCGAACGTCGGCGGGTCGGCCGGTTTCGGCTCGGACTTGCCCAACACCCTGGAGTACCAGGGCGGATCGGCCGGCTTGTCGGCGGCGGCGGCCGCCCCCAGGGCGGCGGCCGTGAGCGCGGCGACGGCCAGCCCCCGGGCCGTGAATCGGCGCATGGGACATCCCCCGAACCGGTCCGCCGTCGCCTCCCCCGAGACGCCCGCCGTCAGGCGGGTCCGCGGACCGGTGTTGTGCGTGAAGAGCGGGGCGGGTTATGCCAAAAAACCGCCCCGTGTAAACCCCAACCGGCCCGGCCGAGGCTACAGATTCGGCGCGGTCGTAACCCCTCCCCCCGGCCCCCTCCCCGAAGCGGAGAGGGGGAGCAAGCAGGCCGCTCGTCCGGGCAAATAGCTGAATCCGTTGCCGGGACCGCCCTCCCGCTTGCTCCCCCTCTCCGCTTCGGGGAGGGGGCCGGGGGGAGGGGTTACGACCGCCAGCCCGCCCCGGCGACTCCCCTTCCGTGGTAAACACCCCGCTGACAACGGCCGAACCCGCCCGCCGCCCGCGGGTCCGTGTATCGTGTCCCGTACCGCCCCCTCGGAGGACAAGCCGTGGCCGATCTCCCGCTGCTCCTGGTGGATGCGTTCACCGACCGGCCGTTCGCCGGCAACCCGGCCGGCGTCTGCCTGGCCGACCGGCCCCTGCCGAACGACTGGATGCAGTCCCTGGCGATGGAGATGAACCAGGCGGAGACGGCGTTCGTCGGCCCGCCGGCGGCGGACGGGACGCGGCCTCTGCGATGGTTCACCCCGGCGGTCGAGGTGGACTTGTGCGGGCACGCCACCCTGGCCGCCGCCCACGCCCTGTGGGACACCGGGGCCGCCCAGCCAGGCGAGGTGATCCGCTTCACCACCCGCAGCGGCGTCCTGACCGCGACCCGCACCGCCGACGGGATCGAACTCGACTTCCCACTCACCCCCGCCGCCCCGACCACCCCGCCGCCGGGCCTTCTGGAAGCCGTCGGCGTCTCCCCGACGGCCGTCGGCAGGACCAAGTTCGACTACCTGCTGGAGGTGGCGACCGCGGCGGAAGTCCGGGCGGCGGCCCCGGACTTCCGCAAGCTGGCCGGCATCGAATCCCGCGGCGTCATTCTCACTGCCCCGTCCGACGACCCGCGGTTCGACTTCATCTCTCGGTTTTTTGCACCGGCGGCCGGAATCGACGAAGACCCGGTCACCGGGTCCGCTCATTGCTGCCTGGCCGACCACTGGGGGCGCAAACTGGGCAAAGGTGCTATGGTTGGGTTCCAGGCGTCCCGCCGCGGCGGGGCGGTGCGGGTCGCCGTAACCGGCGAGCGGGTCAAGCTCTGCGGCCGAGCGGTGACGGTCGTCCGCGGAGCGGCGGCCGGGCCGAGGTAGCCAAGCCGTCGCCCGAAATCCGACCCCCGCGGGGCGGTTGGTTGAACCCGCCGCAGGTGTTATGCCGTCGAACCTGTTGGACACTTGTGCCGACTCCTAGAATGAGGACAACGGGGCCCACCGGCCCCCCAACCCGGCGGAGACCGACCTCCATGAGCAGCTCCCCCAACCGTGCGTCCAACCCGGCCGGCAAGCCGAAGCGGAAGGACGTGGCGTTGGACCTGGCGACCGCCCGGCGGATGCTCCCGCTGGTGCGGGGGATCGTCACCGAGATCGTCGGCACCCATGCCAAGCTGGCCGGCCTGGTCCCCGAACAGGACGCCCTGGAGCGGAACCGGCGGGGGCTGGACTGGGCGGCCCGGCAGCGGCGGTACGCCCTGGCCGACGAGATCGCCCACACCGAGAAGACGCTGACCACCGCGGCCGGCGAGCTGACCGCCCTCGGGCTGACGCTGACCGACCCGGCCAGCGGGCAGGTCGACTTCCCGACCAAGATCAACGGCCGGTCGGCGGCGTTCACCTGGAAGCACGGCGAGGACCAGCTCGGCCACTGGCGGTACGCCGGGGAGGAGCTGCGGCGGCCGATCCCGGCCGACTGGCAGTCCGGCACGCCGATCCGGCTGCGGGCGGAGCCGTAACCGGTCTTGGTCGGACCGGAATCCGCGGATTTCGTCCCGGTTGGTTTGCAGCGGTCGCCAACGTGCTCTAAGTATTGGGTGTCCCGGGGCCGAGAGGTGGCCGGGACCGGCCGACGGAACTAGCGGCGGCTGAAGTGCTTAAGCGTGTGCTTTCTCCGTTCCGAGGGGGGAACGGTTTAAGCGGCCAGGCGACCGAAGGGATGGACGGGACCCGACAGTTTGCTTGGTGACCCGGGCCGTGGGCAACCACGGCCCGGGTTTTTTCGTTTTCAGTCCGGCAGGGTGGCGATGGCGGGCAGGGTCGGCTCCGCCTCGTTCGGTACCGTAGGGTGCGTTGAGGAGGCGGCGACGAAACGTACCGGCCCGGCAACGACCGCGACCCAAACCGGCGGCAGAAGCCGGGGAGGGCGAGGCTCCTGCCGAGCCGGGCCGCCTCTCGGGTGACACCCCGCCCTGGGTGAAAACGCTTCGACCGGTGGAGCCCCGCGGCTCGGCGGAGCCTCGCCCTCCCTGGGGTAGTCACCGACCGAACACACAGCGCCAATCGGTTGGAGTTCCAGCGGTGCGTTTCGCAGAGCCTCAACGCACCCTACGGAACCGTCACTCCCCGTCCCGGTTCAGCACGTCGATCAGTTGCCGCAGCCGGCCGTGGCTGTGGCGGTTGAACTTGAACCGCAGCCGCGGCAACTCGGCCAGCGTCGGCTCGTTCGCCTCCTGCGGTAAGGCGTCCGTCACCTCGAACGTGCCGGCCGTCAGGATGTCCCGGAACTCGGCCCGTATCTTCTCCAGTGTTGCCTCGGACGGCACCCGCCGCAGCCGCAGCACCAGGCTGCCGCGGACGTACCGCATGCTGTGGTACACCCGGTAGAACCGGTCCACCTCCTCGACCGCCTCTTCCACCGAGTCCGTCACCCGGTACAGGCTGAGGTCGTCCGGCGAGATGTACCGGCGGTCGAGCAACTCGTCCTTGACGAACTGCTGCCACCGCTGCCAGTAGGTGCCGCCCGGCTCGTCCACCAGCACGATCGGGAAGATGTGCGTCTTGCCGGTCTGGATCAGGGTGAGCGTCTCGAACGCCTCGTCGTGGGTGCCGAACCCGCCGGGGAACAGCACCACCGCGTCCGACTCCTTGATGAACATCAGCTTGCGGGTGAAGAAGTACCGCAGGTTCATCAGCTTCGGGTCGCCGTGAATCACCGGGTTCGCCGCCTGCTCGAACGGCAGGATAATGTTCAGCCCAAAGCTGTGGTCCCGGCCGGCCCCGACGTGTCCGGCCTCCATGATCCCGGCCGCCGCCCCGGTGATGACCATGTACCCCCGCTCGCGGATCTGCCGGCCGAACTCGACGGCCGCCTGGTACGCCGGGTGGTCCGGGCGGGTGCGGGCGGAGCCAAACACCGTCACCTTCCGCCGGCCGCGGTAAGCGGCGAACACCTTCAGGCAGTACCGCAGCTCCTTCAGGGCGGTGGCCAGCAGCTTCACGTCCCCACGGCCGGCCCGGTCGGAGACCAACTTGTCGGCCGTCTCCTTGATCTGCTGGACGAAGGCGGCGGCCTCGGCGGTCGGGGTGGCCGCGGGAGTGAGTTGGCTCGGCGGGTCCGGCTCGGTGATCGAGTCGAACGGGGTGCCGGGGGCGGACGACGGGTCGGACATCGGGGCGGCCTCCTCCGAAGGTGGGAGGATTATATGCGGCCGGCCCCCGCCCCTCGGCTACCGTCGGACCGTCGTTACTGGTATGGTGGGGAGACCCCTTGCCGCCGCCGAGGTCCGCCGATGAGCACGGCCGCCGACGAAGTGCTGGAACTCTCCCCGGCCCCCAAGCCGCTCCACCCGGCCGCCCCGAAGATCGCCAACGTCCCCGGCCGGCTCGGCACCCCGCCGGTGAACCTGGTCCGCGGCCGGGTCGGGCTGCCGTGGAAGCGGCGGCTGGCCAAGGCGGCTCTGGTCATCCCCCGCATCCGGCACTTCGAGTCCCGATACCTGACGTACAACGACGAGGATCTGCGGAAGGAGTCGATGCGGCTCCGCGGGCTGGCCCGGGGCGGGGTCAACCTGGACAAGCTGATCCCCGAGGCGTTCGGCCTGTCCAGCGTGGCCATCCGCCGGATCCACGGGTTCCAGCCGTTCGACGTGCAACTGGCGGCCGGCATCGTCATGCATTTCGGCGGGCTGGTCGAGCTGGCCACCGGGGAGGGGAAGACGCTGTCCGCGGTCGGCCCGGCGTTCCTGAACGCGCTGACCGGCAAGGGGGTCCACGTCACCACGGTGAACGACTACCTGGCCAAGCGGGACGCCGAGGAGATGGGGCCGGTGTACCGGTTGCTCGGCCTGACGGTCGGGTGCATCCAGCAGAAGATGGACGACGTCCCGCGGGCCGAGCAGTACAAGTGCGACGTCACCTACGGGACGGCCAGCGAGTTCGGGTTCGACTTCCTGCGGGACCGGCTAAAGGTCCGGGGCGGGCAGGCGGCCGCCGCCCCGTTCTGGGCGCCGTGGTTCGGCGGGGCCGGGGCGAAGATGGACCCGCGGGTCCAGCGGGAGCTGAACTACGCCATCGTGGACGAGGCGGACAGCGTGTTCGTGGACGAGGCCCGGACCCCGCTCATCATCGCCAACCCGACCCGGGCGGCCACCCCGGAGGAGCAGGTGGTGTACCTGTGGGCGGACGGGGTGGCCCGCGGGATGGCCCGGGACGAGCACTTCCGGCTGGACCTGAAGAAGGACAAGATCGAGCTGACCGACGCCGGCCGGACGGTCGTCCGGTACTCGAACCCGCCGGCCGGCCCGCACGCCCACGCCATGGACAAGATGATCGAGGCGATCGAGCGGGCCTTGCACGCCTACCACCGGTTCGCCCGCGACCACCACTACATGGTGAACAAAGAGAACAAGATCATCATCATCGACGAGGGGACCGGCCGGCCGATGCCCGACCGGCACTGGCGGGACGGGCTGCACCAGGCGGTGGAGGCCAAGGAGAAGGTGGCGATCACCGTCCAGAGCGACCACGCCGCCCAGATCACCTACCAGAACTTCTACCGGCTGTACAAGAAGCTGGCCGGCATGTCCGGGACGCTCATCCCGAACTTCTGGGAGATGCGGAAGGTGTACCGCCGGTGGGTGACGAAGGTGCCGACCAACCGGCCGGTCCGGCGGACCCAGCCGGCGGACGCGGTGTACCCGACCGAGACGGCCAAGTTCGCGGCCGTCGCCGCCCAGATCCAACAGATGCACGCCCTCGGCCGGCCGGTGCTGGTCGGCACCCGGACGGTGGACAAGTCGGAGAAGGTGAGCGCCCTGCTGACCGCGATGGGGATCGAGCACCAGGTGCTGAACGCCCGCCAGGACGCGAACGAGGCCCAGATCGTCAGCCAGGCCGGGCAGCGGGGCAAGGTGACGGTGGCCACCAACATGGCCGGCCGGGGGACGGACATCAAGCTCGGGCCGGGGGTGGCCGAATTGGGCGGGCTGCACGTCATCGGCACCGAGCGGCACGAGGCCGAGCGGATCGACCGCCAGCTCGCCGGCCGGGCCGGCCGGCAGGGCGACCCCGGCAGCGCCCAGTTCTTCGTCAGCCTGGAAGACCAGCTCCTCGAAGGGCTGGGGCCGAAGAAGCAGCGGGCGCTGGCCGAGCTGGGCAAGAGCGGGTCGGCCCGGCCGTGGGCGGTGTACCGCCGGCTGTTCGCCAAGGCCCAGCGGCGGGTGGAGAAGAAGCACTACCGGCAGCGGCTCGACCTCATGAACTACGACAAGCAGCGGCAGGAGATGCTCCAGGATCTGGGGGCCGACCCGTATGTCGACTGAGGCCGCCGAAGCCCGCCCGTTGCAACGGGCGGGCTTTCTCGGGTCACCGTCCCTGATCCAACTCACCGCCGCCGCCCTGCTGCTGGTCAACCTGCTCCGCCCGGTCCACGACTCCGACCTGTTCTGGCAGCTCAAGACCGGCGAACTCACCCTGGCCGCCGGGGGGCCGCCGGCCTGCGAGCCGTTCCTGGCCGACAAGCTCGACGAGCCATACGTCCCAATCTACTGGCTCGGGCAAGTCGTGTTCGCGGTCGCCCGGCGGCTCGGCGGGTGGCCGTTGCTCCATGTCGTGGACGGGCTGTTGTGGGTGGGCGGCCTGTGCCTGGCCGGGTCCGCCGCCCGGCGGACCGGGGCAGTGGTTTGGGCCGTGTGTGTGTCCCTCGTCCTCGCCAACTGGACCGCGTACTCGTCGGTCAGCACCCGGCCGCAGACGTTCGCTCTGTTCGCGTTCGGGGCGTTGATCGCGGTCGTGCGGCGACAGCCGACCGGGTGGCGAACAGTTGCGGCGATCACCGGGTTGCTCGCCCTCTGGCAGAATCTGCACCCGTCGGCCGCGGTCGGGGCGCTGTACCTGGGGGCGGTGGCGGCCGTCGGTTGGGGGCGGTGGTGGCGCGGGCAGGCCCGGCCGCCGTGGGCGCTGACGGCTGCGACCGGGCTTTCGCCGCTGACCCTGTTCGCCACTCCGGCCGGGGCCGAGCTGGTCCGGGCCGGGGCGTACAACGCGGACGTTTCACGGTGGCTCGAAATCAACGAATGGCTATCCCTCTGGGAACTCCACGCCCGCGGGGACAGCCGGCTGGAGGCGGTCGGAGGGCTGCTCATATTCGCCGGGCTGCTGGCCTGGCGGGGGCGAAGAGTCGCGGCCGAGGACGTGGTCGCGGCGGTGGTGTTTGCCGTGCTGGCAATCGCCAGTTACCGCTTCGTGATGTTCTTCGCAGCGGCCGCGGTGCCGGTGTGGGCGTGCGGGTTCAGCCCGGTGTCGGGTCGGACGGCGGGGTTAAACCCCGCCGCTCGCCGGTGGTGGCTTGTGGCGCTCGGGTGGGGGCTGGCGGTCGCGGTGCCGACGGCCGTGCGGCCGTCCCACCTCGCCGACTACGTGCCGTTCGCGGCGGTCGAACGGTTGAAGGCGGAAGGGGTGCGGGGCGTCCTGTACACCCACGCCGTCTGGGCGGGCGTCCTGCTCGACTCCGGATACCCCGGTGGCTCGTCACCTGTGACGGTCGGTACTACCTGCGGTCGAAGGACGAGTGGGACGCTTACCACGCCGCCGCACGGGGAGGTGCCGGTGGACGAACTGGACCGCCGCTGTCACCCGGCCGCGTTCGTCCTTCGCGCCGGGTTCGACGACGGGCTGATCGCCAGACTCCGAGCCGCACCCCGGCTGGCGGGAGCTGCCGCCGGACAAGGACTGCGTGCTGTTCGTGCGTGCGTCGCCCGCGGCGGGGCGATGAACTACAACTCCTTCCAAAGCCCACGGGGGATCCCCCGTGGGCTTTCGTCCCGGGACACACACCATGCTTCGGACCGCTGCCCTCTGCCTGCTGCTCACCGTCCCGCTGTTCGCCGGCGACAACTGGCCCGAGTTCCGCGGCCCGACCGGCGACGGGCACGCCGCCGGCAAGCCGCCGACCCGCTGGTCCGAGTCCGAGAACGTCCGCTGGAAGACGCCGGTCCACGACAAGGGGTGGTCGTCCCCGGTGGTGTGGGACGAGCAGGTGTGGCTGACGACGGCCACCGAGGAGGGGACGAAGCTGTTCGCCGTGTGCGTGGACCGCAAGTCCGGCACGGTGGTCCACGACCTGCCGCTGTTCGACGTGGCCGACCCGGCGAACATCAAGCAGTACAACAGCCACGCCTCCCCGACCCCGGCCATCGAGGCCGGCCGGGTGTACGTCCACTTCGGTAGCAACGGCACCGCCTGCCTGGACACCGCGTCCGGCAAGGTACTCTGGCAGCGGCGGGATCTGCCGTGCAACCACTGGCGCGGCCCGGCGTCGTCCCCGGTCATCTGGCAGGACAAGCTGTTCCTCTGCTTCGACGGGTTCGACCGGCAGTACGTCGTTTGCCTGGACAAAGCGAGCGGTAAGACGGTGTGGCAGAAGGACCGCAACCTGCCGTACCGCAACAGCGGCAAGCCGGAGGTGGACGGGGATTACAAGAAGGCGTACGCCACCCCGTCCGTGCTGACGATCGACGGCCGGCCGCAACTGGTGGCCCCGGCTGCGATGGGCACGGTCGGTTACGACCCGGACACCGGGGCCGAGCTGTGGCGGGTCGTCACCGACGGCATGAACCAGGCGTCCCGGCCGGTGCTGGCCGACGGCAAGGTGTTCGTCACCGCCGGGCACACGTCCAGCCTGTTCGCCATCACGGCCGGCGGCAAGGGCGACGTGACCAAGACGCACGTCGCCTGGAAGCTGGCCAAGGCCGCCCCGACCCGGCCGTCGCCGATCGTGGTCGGGGACAAGCTGTTCTGCGTGAACGACACCGGCACCGCCCTCTGCCTGGACGTGCGGACCGGCAAGCAGCTCTGGAAGGAGTCGCTGGACGGCCGGTTCTCGGCGTCGCCGGTGTTCGCCGGCGGCCACCTGTACTTCGCCAACGAGGCCGGCAAGACGTTCGTGGTCGCGGCGGAGGCGCCGTACCGGCTGGTGGAGACGAACCGGCTGGACGCCAGTTGCATGGCCTCCCCCGCCGTCGCCGGGAACGAGCTGTTCCTGCGGACCAAGACCCACCTGTACTGCATCGCCCAGAAGTGACCGACGACCGGAGGGATTCGGATGAGCCTTCACCTGCTGATTGCTACCGCCGGACTAGCAGGGGTGCTGGCCGCTCCGGTGCCGGAACCGACTGGCGCTGGCAGGCGTCTGAAGTGGCTATATGGCATCCCGTCTCAGGCTCCGAACGGGGGTGTAATCGAACTTACGCCATGCGACAAGCTCCGCTTCTTGATCCCGTACTACTCCGGTCCAGATACGGCGATCGCCGGATGGGGTGCGAATGTGACGAAAAGCGTTGTTGGCGATTTCGTAGCCACCGTTCAGGTCGATGAGAGTTTGCCAGACTATGCACGCGCACTGAGGGAGGGGCCAGTGGTTTCCAAGCTCGGTTTCTTCCTCACCCCACAATCCTCAGTCCCGTTCGCCACAGAGTGGAGCATCGATTGGAAGGTTGAGACAGGGGTCGAGCAGTCTTCGTTCGTGCACGTGCAGTGCCAGACTGACTCGCCTGCTCAGCCGGAACGACCGATGTTCGGTTTGGTCGGAGGTGCCTCGGGTCAAGGCATTACGTATTTCGAGGGTAGGTTCGTGGTGGCGGTTTGACTCTTGCGACCACGGCCGAACTTGGGTCACTAGCGGCATCCGAAAACACCCGTTCCCGACACGTGTCAACCTGACCCTTTACGCCTCGAACATCAGCAACGCCCCATACATCGTCGTGTTCGACAAGTTCACCGTCGTCCGGCCGGCTGCTGCCAAAAAGTAGATGTAGGGTGCGTGGAGGCTCTGCGGAACGCACCGCCGGGACCCCGCCCCTCGGTTCCGCTCGTTGCCGGGCCGGTGCGTTCCGCTCGTCAGAGCCCTCGCTTCACGCACCCTACGGATGGCCGGCGGGCGGACGCTTCTCAGACACCCCCTGAGCTCGACTTGTGCAGTTTTCGGGAGACCAGTGGAGCGGAATCGCTGTGTTCCCAGTGGTTCTTCCGAGTGAATTTGTGGGCCTACGAGGGGTGGGGTGCCGCAGAACCCCTTTCGGCGATCAAGAACGCCCGGAAAACAGGCCTCCCGACGCTCCCGAAAAACTGCACAAGTCGACCTGAGCCGGAGGAAGTAGCATGCGTCGCTATTTGTTGCTCGGCTTGTTCGGTCTGGTCGGCGTGGCGTCGGCGGACCCGGTGCCGGAGCCGAAGGGCCAGGAGCGGCTGAAGTGGCTGTACGGGGAGCCGGTGGGCATACCACGCGACTGCTCGGTCGAACTGACCGCCGACGACCGCCTCCAGATGCGGTTGCCGAAGGCCGCCGGCGCTGGGTTTGATACGCCCGTCGTCAAGTTCCGGACTATCCGGCCGGTCACTGGTGACTTCGTAGCTACAGTGCGAATTTTCGATCAATCGAACGCCAGTCCCCCGACCGGGGGGAATGAGAAGCTATCGACTGCAGCCGGCCTGATCGTGGGGGACACGACTTGGACTGGTGTGGTGTTTGCCCTCGCCCGTACACCTGGGCACCCGACCCTCAAGCGGGCGGCGACGTATTGGGTGGCAGATAGAGGCGGCGGCACCCAGTACTTCGAGGACATTCCACGCGAGTCAAACTGGCTCCGACTGACCCGCCGCGGCGGCGTGTGGACGTTCGAGCGTTCGGCCGACGGGTCCGACTGGACGGAAACCGCTTTCCCGGTGGCCAAGCCGGAATTGCTCCTCGGCAAGACGACCATCGGTCTGTTTGCAGTGAACTCTGGCGACGCCCCGTACTTCGTCGAGTTCGACAAGTTCACCGTCGTCCGGCCGGGTGCTGCCAAAAAGTAGCGCCCGGCCGGCGCCGCCCGGAACCGTGTTCTACAGTTCGTCGCCGGCCGCTCTCGACGGCCGTGTTCCCGGGTCCGCACGGGTCCGCCGCCATGCGCCGCCACCTGCTCTGCCTCGCCGCTCTGTGTACCCTCGGGGCCGTCGGCTGCTCCGGCGGGCTTCGGCTCCCGGGGATGGGCGGCCCGGCCAACCCGCAGTCCGAACCGCTCCTGGCCCCGAAGACCGCCCTGGCCAAGGACGGGCCGACCACCCCGGAGCAGGACGCCGTCCTGAAGGCGCTGGAGGAGCTGAAGACCGCGACCAAGACCGGGTTCGACGGGCTGAAGCTGGACGCCCAGCCGTCCACCGTCACCCGGATGGCCCAGACGGTCGTCGCCGCCCTGGAGAAGGCGCCGATGACCGGCTGCCCGAACGAGTTCCAGACCGCCTACCAGAAGCACCTGAAGGCGTGGAAGGGGTTCGCCACGTCGGTCGGCCGGCTGCCGGACGGGGCGTACCCGGCCGGCGAGTTCATGGACTCCCTGCACGGGCTGTTCAAGAACGACCCGAACCGGGGCAAGGTGCTCGGCGGGGACGTGGTGACGGCGGTCAAGAAGGTGAACACCACCTACAGCGAGCTGTATACCGTCGCCGGCGGGTACGGGATCGTGGCCGAGGACCGGTAAGCGGCCGACGCCGGAACGCATAGAACAGCGGAAGCCCGCGGACGCCCGTCCGCGGGCTTTCTGGCTTTTCCCCCGGTCGGCCCGCCATGCACGCCATCCTCAACCCGGTCGGCAGCCACGGGGACGTTCACCCGTTCATCGCCCTCGGACTCGGGCTGGCGGCCCGCGGCCACCGGGTGACGCTCGTCACCGCCGGCCCGTTCCGCCGGCTGGCCGAGCGGCACGGATTCGACTTCCGGGCGACCGTCTCGGAGGCCGAGTACGAACAGTTCACCGCCGACCCCGACCTGTGGCACCCGCGGAAATCGTTCAATGTTCTGTTCGCCCGGGAGCCGCTCGCCCGGCAGTTGCGGACCACGTTCGACCAGATCCGCGACCTGTACACCCCGGGCGACACGGTGCTGGTGTGCGGGTCGCTCGGCATCGCCGCCCGGCTGGCCAACGACGCCCTCGGGGTGCCGCTGGCCACCGTCCACCTCCAACCGGTCGCCCTGCCGAGCGTGGTTTCGCCGCCGCTGTTCCCGACCCTGCGGATGCGGTGGTGGTGGCCGTACTGGGTCCGCCGGCTGCTTTACGCCCTGGGCGGCCGGTTCATCATGGACCCGCGGATCGGCCCGCCGCTGAACGCGCTCCGCCACGAGTTGGGGATGCCGCCGGTCCGAAACATCTGGCAGTGGAAGGACTCGCCGCGACTGGTGATGAACCTGTTCCCCGAGTGGTACGCGTCCGCCCCGGACTGGCCGCCGCAGTGCCGGTCGGTCGGGTTCCTGCGGTACGACCAGGCGGACGCCGGGCTGCCGCCGGGGCTGGGCGAGTTCCTGGCCGCCGGACCGCCGCCGGTGGTCGTCAGCCTCGGGTCGGCGATGCGGACCGGGCACCGGCACTTCGCCGCCGCGGCCGAGGCGTGCCGGCGGCTCGGGGTGCGGGGGCTGCTGCTGTGCAAGGGGCGGGACCAGGTGCCGGCCGACCTGCCGCCCGGGGTCGCCCACTTCGACTACGCCCCGTTCAGCCGGGTGTTCCCGCGGGCGGCGACGGTCGTCCACCACGGCGGCATCGGCACCACCGCCCAGGCGTTGGCCGCCGGGGTGCCGCAAGTGGTCATGCCGCTGGCATTCGACCAGCCGGACAACGCCGCCCGGCTGGAGCGGCTCGGGGTGGCCCGGTCGGTGCCGGCCCAGCGGTTCACCGCCGACCGGGCGTCCGCGGCCCTGTCGGCCGTTCTCGGCGATTCGTCCATCCAGAGGGCGTGCAAGACCTACGCGGCGAAGATGGCCGGCCCGGACCCGGTGGCCGAGGCGTGCCGGCTGGTCGAAGGGCTGGCCGGGACGGACGCCCCACCCGGCTCGAATCGAACCACCTCGACAGACGGCGGTGTTTTCTCCCCTCCCCGCTTCGGGGAGGGGGCCGGGGGGAGGGGTGAGCGCAACCCTCCCGGCCCCCTCCCCGAAGCGGGGAGGGGAGAAAGACCCGTCCGGCCGGTTGCCCTTGACCGCCGGCCGGCCGGTGTGTGACAACTCCGGTCGGACGGCTGCGCACCCGCCCCAGGACGCGAACCATGGCCACGGACACGGCCCCCCCGCCCGCCCCGCCCCGCCCGAACCCCAGGCAACTGCCGCTGTTCGCCGCCGGCGTGGCGGCCGCGGTCGCCGCGTACCTGGCCTTCCCGCCGCCGGCCGCCGACCCGGCCGTCCGGTTCGCCCGCGACCTGGACGCCCTCAAAACGGCCCTGGACCGCCGGGCCGGGCTGGAGAACGCCATCCCCGTGGTGGCCGCCGCCGCCGACCGGTTCCCGGACCGGGCGTCGAGCGCCCACTATTTGCTCGGGTCGGCCCAGCTCGCGCTGGCCGAGTCCTCCCCGGGCGACACGGAGCGGTGGGCCGCCGCCGCCGAGCAGTTCGCCCTGGTCGACCCGGCCCAACTGCCCGACCCGGCGGACCGGAAGCGGTCCGCGTTCCGCCGGGCCAAGGTGCAGGCGGCGACCGGCGCCGGCGACCCGGCCGCCCTGCTGGCCGCCCTGCTCGACCTGCCCGAAGGGGAGACCGCCAAAGGGGAGTACCTGCGGCTGCTCGGCGACTGCTACCTGCGGACCGACCCGCCGAACGTGAAGAAGGCGGCGGACGCCCTCAACCAGTACCTGAGCGGCCAGCCCGGCCTGCCGGCCGGGGCGGTGGCGGCGTACAAGCTGCGGCTCGGGGAACTCCAGGTGTCGCTGAACGCCCCGGCCGCCGCCCGCGGGTGGCTGGCCGACATCGGCCCGGCCGCCCCGCCGGACGTACTCGCCCGGGCCAAACTCCAGCTCGGCCGGCTGGCCGCGAACGAGAACAACTGGCGGGACGCGGTCAAGCAGTTCGAGGCCGCCCTCGCCTCCCCGGCCCTGCCGGCCGACGCCCAACTGGTGGCCCGGTATCAGGCCGGGGTCGGCCTGCTGCGGCTGAACGAGCCGGCCGCGGCCCTGCCCCACCTGGAACTGGCGGCGAAGGGGACCGGCCCGGCCGCCGCCGCCGCCGCCGTCCGGCTGGCCGAGCTGATCGCCCGTGACCCGGCCCGCAAGGGCGAGCGGGGACGGGCGGTCGACCTGCTGGCCACGGCCGCCGGCCAGCCGAACTCGCTCGTCACCCCGGTCGAGTTGCAGACCACGTTCGAGGACGTCATCCGGGTGTGCCTGGCGGACGCCGACTACCCGACGGCGGTGCGGGCGGCGGACGCCTACGCCCCGGTCGCCCCGGCCGGCAAGGACAAGGAGCGGCGGGCCGAAGCCCTGTCGAAGTGGGCCACCGAACTGGCGGCCAACCCGGCGACGGCGGCGGACGCGGCCGGCAAGCTGAAGGCCGCCGCCGCCGACTACCTGGCCCTGGCGGACGCCGACCCGAACCCGTCCGGCAAGGCCGACCTGCTCCGCCGGGCGGCCGACTGCTTCCGCCGGGGCGGGGACGAGTCCGCCGCCCTGGCCGCCGTCGACCGGCTGACCCGCACGACGGGGGCGCCCGGCGAAATAATCGCCGCGGCCTGGCTGGACAAGGGGGAGGCGCTGCTGGCCAACAACCAGTTCCCGGACGCGGTGCAGGCGCTGCAGAAGGCAATGGCCGGGCCGGGGCCGTCGGCCATGACCGCCCGGGTCAAGCTGGCCGTCGCCCACCTGGAGCAGGGCCGGGCGAAGGCGACCGCCGCGGCCACCGACTCGGCCAAAGCCGAGGCGTCCGGCATGATCGACCTGGGGGCCAAGCTGCTCGCCCAGGTGGCCGCCGCCCCGGCCTCGTCGGACGCCGAGAAGGACGCCCACCAGCTCGCCCTGTTCGAGGTCGGCAAGCACCTGTTCGCCCAGCAGAACGCGGCCGACGCCGAGGCCCGGTTCCGCCAGCTCATCCAGACGTACCCGTCCGGCCCGTTCGCCCGGCAGGCCCAGCTCTGCCTCGGCTGCTGCCTGATGGAGCTGGCCAAGGGGGACGCCACCGGCGGCCGGCGGCCGACCGACGCGGACGTCAAGCTGGCCGAGGCGGTCCGGCTGTTCGAGGGGCTGTCCCAGTCGGCCGACGACCCGTTCCTGCGGACCGAGGCGGACCTGCGGCTGGTGAACACGGTGCTGATGCAGCAGCGGTACGACGAGGTGCCGCCGCTGTGCGACCGGCTGGCCGCCCGGCACGCCGGCAAGGTACACGAGCTGATCCTGCTCAGCTACGCCTACAAGGCCCACGAGTACGCCGACCGCAAGGACGCCCAGGCCCAGACCCTGGCCCGGATGGAGCAGGCGTTCGGCAAGCTGACCGCGGCCGACTTCCCCGGCGGGGCCAGCTACTACACCCGGGACTACTGGCAGACCCAGTGGTTCGACGCGCTGAAGCGGAAGTGACGGCCGCCCGGGCCGACCGCGCACGATCCGGACCGGGTTCCCTCTACCCGGCCGGCGGATTACCGGCTACGCTGAGGCGGAAGCCGTGATCTGCGGATTGGTCGTCCCCATGTCCGACGAGTTACTCGCCGCCGCCCGCCCGTTACTCGACCGGCTCGCCGAGACGCTGGCCGGGAACGAGCCGCTGCGCCGGCAGCTCGCCGACCTGGCCCGGGCAACCGCCACCTGGCTGGACGCCCTGCCCCGCCAAGAGCCGGTCGCCGCCGACCCCGCGCCACCGGCGGTCCAAGCCCCGGCCGCCCCGCCGCCCGCCGTCGCGCTGCCGGACCTGCCGCGGGACGTGTGGGTGCGGTTCCCGCTTGCCGCCACAACCCCCGCCCCCCCTGCCCCGCGACCGGTCGAGGACGACGAGTTGTCGCTCGTCCCGCTCGGGACGCTGGCCGCCCGCTGCCGGGTGAAGGCGGACGCGGCCCGGTGGGTCGGCGGCCGGCTGACGGCAACCAGCGCCCCTTACGCCGGGCCGGACGAGGCCGAGCTGCGGCAGCGGGCGGACGCCCTGCCCGACTGCTTCCTGTGGATGCTGGCCGACCGCCCGCTGGTGCCGTCCCCGCGGGTGTGGGCGGACCTGGCCGGGGCGTATTCCACCGCCGCGGCCGGGGCCGAGCTGCTCGCCGCCTGGGAGGCGCTCCCGGCGGCGGCCCAGGAGCGGCACCAGGAGGAGGTGCTGCGGCTGGCAGCCGAGGCCCAGTCCCTGCTCATGTACGCGGTGTCCGACACCCGGGGCGTGCGACAGGACTTCGAGCAGATCCAACTGTTCGTCCGCGTGCGGGAGCACACCCGCCGGCGGCAGGTGTTCATCCCCCGATACCTCAAGCGGGACGACTACAAAGACCCGGCCACCTGGCCGGAGCTGGCCGACCGGCTGGGGGCGGCGGCGGCCGCCGTCCGGGAGGCCGGTGGCCGGGACAAGGCCCGCCAGAAGACGCTCAACAACCTGCGGTTCAAGCTGCGAAAGCTCCGGGACGACCCGGCCGCGAACGCCGACGAGTGGCCGCGGGTGCTGGAGTTGATCGACGAGGCGGTCGGCGGCGGGCTGCCCCCCAGCCACGCCGAACTCCGCGACCTCCTCCTCCCGGTGATGGACCGGATGCCGGACGAGGCCGACGCGTCCCCGGGGGTCGGGCTGGTGCTCCGGGAGGTGGACCGCTACCTGGCCGAGCGGCCGCAGGAGGAGCCGCCGGCCGCCCCGGAGCCGCCCGGGCCGGACCTGGCCGAGGTGGGGTCGATGCTCCGCGGCCGGGAGGTGGTGCTGATCGGCGGGCAGGTGCGGCCGGCCCACAAGGCGGCCCTCATCCGGGCATTCGACTTGGCCGACGTGCGGTGGCTGTCCACCCCGGAGCACACCTCGTACACGGTGTTCGAGCCGGACATCGCCCGGCCGGAGGTGGCGGTCGTGCTGCTGGCCATCCGGTGGGTCAGCCACAGCTACGCGGAGATCGACCAGTTCTGCCAGCGGTACGGCAAGCCGCTGGTCCGGCTGCGGGCCGGGTACAACCCGAACCAGGTGGCCCACCAGATCCTCACCCAGGCCGGCCAGCGGCTCCGGGCGGCCGGTTCACCCGCCTGACCCGGGGTGGTACACTTCCGGTATGAACGCACTGCGAGCGTGGCCCGGCGACACCGTCGCAGACTTGCTCCACAGGCTCGGGAACGTGGCCCCGGACCGGGTGGTTTTGCGGCCGCTTCCCGGCACCGCCACGGTCGCGGACGTGGTTGCGGCCGGCAAACCGGCTTGCGATCTGATCGACGGCACACTCGTCCGCCCGGCCGTCCACAATCTGCCCTCGTTCCTCGGCGCATGCCTGAGCACGTTCCTGATGAACGCCGTGTTGCCGGCGAACCTTGGGATTGTGACCAACACCCTCGCCCCCCTCGAACTTCGACCGGGTCGGGTGCGAGTGCCATCCCTCGCGTTCACGCCCTGGTCACGGCTGCCGGGTCGCCGCATTCCGACCGAACCGGTCGCGGCCGTCGTCCCCGCTTTGACCGTCGACTTCTACCGCCCCGGGAACACCCCGGCCGAACTGTCGATGAAGCGAGCGGACTACTTCGCCGCCGGGGTCGACCTGCACTGGCTGATCGACGGGTTCGCCCGGCTCGTGCGGGTCTATCTGCCGGACGGTGACCTGGTCACACTGACCGCCGCCGACACCCTGACCGGCGAGCCGGTGCTGCCCGGGTTCTCCCTCCGGTTGGCCGACCTGTTCGCCGAACTCGACCGCCACGGCTGAGGCCGTCCATGTCCCGCCCGAAGAAACCGACCGTCGTCCCGTTCCACAAAGCCCCGGCCGGCCAGCCGGCCGACTTCTTCGTCCTGCTGGCCGAGAAGAAGCACGGCACCACCCGGGACGGCAAGCCGTACTACACCTGCCGGTTCCGGGACCGGGTCCGCACCGCCACCGTGCAGGTGTGGGCGGACGGCCCGCACTTCGCCGCCTGCGAGGCCGACTGGCACCCGGGGGCGTGCTTCAAGGTCCGCGGGGTGTACGGCGAGCACGACAAGTACGGGCCGCAGGTCGAGGTGCTGCAAATCCGCCCGGTGAAGGCCGAAGACGCGGCCGACGGGTTCCGCGAGTCCGACCTGCTCGACCGCTCCCGGTTCGACCCGGACGCCATGTTCGCCGAGCTGAGAACATTGGCCGCGACGGAGTTGCGGGACGAGCCGCTGACCCGGCTGGTGCTGGGGCTGCTCGACGCCCACGCCGAACAACTGAAGCCGCTGCCGGCCCACCCACGGGCGTTCTTCCCGTTCCCCGGCGGCTGGCTCGAACACACCCTGTCAGTCGTTAAGAGCTGCCTGTTCCTCGCGGACCGGTACGCCGCCCATTACCCGGAGCTGACCCCGCCGCTGAACCGCGATCTCGTGCTGGCCGGGGCGATCCTTCACGACATCGGCCGGGTGGCCGATCTGGCGCCCGCCGAGCCGGGGCTGCCGCCGGAGCAGACCGTCCCCGGGCAACTGTTCGGGCACGTCCTGCTCGGTCGGGATGTGGTGCGGGACGCGGCCCGAACCGTGGACGGCCTGAACCCGGAACTGCTAGCCCTGCTCGAACACCTGATCGTGTCCCACCTGACCAAGCCGGAGTGGGGGTCGCCGAGACTGCCGGCCGTGCCGGAGGCGCTGATCCTGCACCACGCCGACGACCTGGACGCCAAGCTGGAGATGTACGTCCGGTGCCTGACCCGGGACGCGGGTGATGCGCCGTTCACCGACCGCGACCCGGTGCTGCAACGGCCGCTGTGGAAGGGCCGGACGGTGTGACTTGCTTACGTAGGGCGGGTCAAGCCGGCTCTGCGCGCCGACCCGCCGGCCCGGCAACGGGCGCTTGCTCGGGTCGGCGGGTCGGCCGCAGAGCCGGCTTGACCCGCCCTACACTGAGCCGGCCGTCAGTGGTTGAGCATGAACTCGTTGGTGTTCAGCAGCGCCCAGAACACGTCCTGGTAGAACGTCAGATCGTTCGGCCCGGTCGGCAGGATCACCCCGCCGGGGCCGGCGACCGACTTGCCCGGCTTCTTGGCCTGGGGCGGGGCGGCTTTGCCCGCCTTCGCCGCCGGCCCGGTTTTGGCTGCCGGCGGGGCGGCCGGGGCCGGACGAGGCGTCTCCCCGGGTAGGACCGCGCCGCGGGTCAGGATGCCGGTCAACTTCGCCCGCTCGTCCGCCGTCGGCCGCCGGCTGAGGGTCATCAGGAACAGCTCGTCCAACACCTTGGCCGGGTTCGTCACCCCGCCGGCGGCGTACTTCTCCGCCACCTGCCGGACCACCGTCGCCCCGCGGCCCGTCACCTCGTCGTTCAGCTCCCGGCCGTTCATCATCAGCAGCGCCTGGACGATGGTGCCGTTGAAACTCAGCTCGTTCCCCTCGTCGTCCCCGAAGTTCTGGGCCAGCCGGGCCATCCACCGGTCCCGCTGCTCCTGGAGCTTCTGGGCGTCCCCTTTGCGGGTGTCCGCCCGGGTGGCCGTCATCAGAGACTCGAACAGCACCTCCGGGGCCAGCGCCTTGAGCGGCATCCGGGCGAAGTACGGGTCGAACTTCGGGTCGGCCGACTCCTTGGCCGCCACGTGGCTCAGGTTGTACACGTCGCTGGTGCAGATCCACTCGAGCAGCAGCTTCGGGTTGTAGTCGTATTTGGCCAACTGCTCGGCCAGGCCGTTCAGCAGTTCGGGGTGGACCACCTCGTTGTGGCTGCCGAAGTCGTCCACCGACGGCTCCTTGTTCAGCCCCCGGCCGAACAGGTGCCCCCAGACGCGGTTGACGAACGCCCGGCCGAAGTTGTCGTGCCCGACGACGAACTCGGCCAGCGCCTGCCGCCGGGACTTGCTGCCGGACGGCAGGTAGTCCTTCTTGGACTCCTCCCCCTTCTCCGCCTGGGCCAAGTCCTTGAGGAACCGCGGGCTGGCCATCAGCTTGGTCCCGTTCCGCGGCTCGTAGGGGACCAGCCCGTCCGTGTTCCGGTCGCCGGTGTCGGCCAGCTCCAGGACGTTCAGGGCCATCTCTTTGCGGTTCCCGGGCACCGGCCGGGTCGGGTCGCCCTTGCGGTCCACCTGGCGGAAGAAGGCGTTCACGTCCCAGAAGTCCCGCTGCACCCACTCCTTGTTGAACGGGTGGTCGTGGCACTGGGTGCACTGGGTCTGCAGGCCGATGAACAGCCGGGTGACGCGGGAGGTGATCGGCACGGCGTCGAACCGGCCGTACTTCGTCCGCTCGTCGTCCGGGGTGCCGGGGTCGTCCGGAGTCGGGTCGCCGAGGTGCTGGGCGATGAAGTTGACCGCCCCGTTGGCGTTCGACTTGCCGGTTGCGGTCAGCAGCTTCGTCACCATCTCCTTGTGGGGCATGTTCTCCAGGAACGCCTTGTGCAGCCACAGCCGCATCTGCTCCCGGTAGCGGGGGTCGCCGGTCCGGCTGAGCAGCCAGATGGACCACATCCGGGACCAGTGCTCGGCGTACTCGTCGGCGTAGTCGAACGTCAGGTACTCGTCCTTGCCACCGCCCGGCACCCGCACCCGCTGGCCGTTCACCTTGGGCTGGTATTTGGTGTCGTACAGCAGCCGCTTGACCAGCCTGGCCCGCTTGTCCGTCCCCTTGTCGGCCTCGAAGTCGAGGCACTCCTCGACGGTCGGGATGCGGCCGATCAG
This sequence comes from Gemmataceae bacterium, assembly GCA_046350115.1. GTDB lineage: Bacteria > Planctomycetota > Planctomycetia > Gemmatales > Gemmataceae > JAXMAZ01. The sequence goes on along the minus strand of JAXMAZ010000027.1, from coordinate 32,281 downwards.
GTCGATGAACGCCCGGCGGAGGAACTCGGCGTCGGTCGCCCGGCCGGCCGTCTTCTTGATCTCGGCGGCCTTCCAGCCGGCGGCGATCTGCTCGTTGATGAACTGCGTCTGGGGGCCGGCGGCCGGCGCCACCGAGGCGAACACGAGGGCCAAGACGGCCCCGGCGGTCAGGCGGGACATCCAACACCCTCCGGGAAGCCGAACGGGGCAGGCGATACGTGCCAGTGTAGCTGCGCCGGGCCGGCGGCGCCGACACGCTGGTGATTGGACACCGCGGAGGGGGCGGGAGTTCCGCTAATGACGGGCGGCTGCGGACGGCCGCGGGGCAAGACCGCCCCGCGGCCCGTTGACCGGACTACTTTTGGGCCAGCGCCTTGGCCTCGGCTTCCGTCACCCGGGTGGCCGGCTTGCCCAGCTTCTCGCTCACCCAGCTCATCACCGACGGGATGTACGGGAACGTCCCCTTGGCGATCAGCTCGGCCATCCGCTTGTCCCGGTTGGCCCGCTCCTTCCGCTTCAGGTGCCCGTTCTCCATCCGCGTCACCTTCCCGTTCGCCCGTGCCCGGTCCATCCGGGTGGCGGTCGACATCCGCTCGGCCATGACGATCACCGTGAGTTGCGAGGCCACGCTCAAACCAAGACTTCTTACTTTAGCCGGTCGCGGAGCGACGAACAGGGGGAAGATTCAAATCCTGTCCGGGCCAGCACTTCCCCGCGGGAATGACACCAGTCGGCAATCATCACCTTGACAATGAATTTGGTAGTCTTTATCTATGGGTGACGACGTTCGACGGTCGATAACTGGTTTCAGACGACGGACCGCCGGACAACGGACGCGGTCGAACTCCCCGAGGAAAGCCCATGCGAGACGGACGTAGTCGGACCCGCGGGTTCACCCTGATCGAGCTGCTGGTGGTGATCGCCATCATCGCCATCCTGATCGGCCTGCTCCTGCCGGCGGTGCAAAAGGTGCGGGAGTCCGCCGCCCGGACCAAGTGTCAGAACACGCTCAAGCAGCTCGGGCTGGCGGTGGCCAACTACGAGTCGGCGAACGGCAAGCTGCCGCACAGCGACCGCCCGCCGATCGCCAACGCCCCGCGGCTGAGCTGGACGGTCGGCATGCTGCCGTTTTTGGAGCAGGAGAACCTGACCCGCAACTACGACCAGACGCTGAGCTGGAGTTCGGTCGGCAACCAGCCGCTGACCAAGCAGCCGATCAAGCTGCTCCAGTGCCCGTCCAACCCGACCAACGGGCTGGTGCTGGACGGCGACCCGCAGCCGTCCAACGGGTCCGGCCTCGGGGCGTCTGCCGGGCCGACCGCCGGGGCGCTGTTCCCGGTGTCCGACTACGCGGCCAGCGCCGGCATCTCCCTGCTGGCCCCGGCGGCGATCAACCCGACGGTGGCGACGGCCAACCCGCAGAAGATCCCCGGGCTGCTGGAGAAGAACCCGCCCGGCCCGATCCGGCTGACCTCCTGCTCGGACGGGCTGTCGAACACGGTCATGATCGTGGAGACGGCCGGCCGGCCGCAGGTGTACCGCCGGGGCAAGCTGGTCGGCGCCGCCCCGACCACCCCGTTCACCGGCTCGGCCAAGGTGAACGGCGGCGGGTGGGCTCGGCCGGCGTCCGACTACTACCTGACGGGCAGCACCGCCGACGGCACCTCGTACCTGAACCCGACGTGCGCGGTCAACTGCACCAACGGGTTCGACTACCCGACCTACATCGCCACCAACCAGACCACCGCCTCGTTCGGCAACGACGGCACGTCCGAGGTGTACTCGTTCCACTCGAACGGGGCGAACGTGCTGTTCGGCGACGGGTCGGTCCGGCTGATCACGGCGAGCATTCCGCTGGCCACGTTCGCCGCCCTGGTGACGCGGGCCGGCGGCGAGGTGGTGTCGGCGGACTACTGAGCGACTTGAGGTAGGGTCCGCTGTGCGGACCGTGGCGCTCCCACGGTCCGCACAGCGGACCCTACGCAGCGTCAGATCGTGTAGTCCGGCTCGAAGATCTTGGCCGACTTGGGCGACACGAACACCACCTCGCCGGGCTTCAGCCCCAGCCCCTTGTACTTCTCCGGGCTGAGGTCCACGTTGATCATCAGCCCGAAGTCCTCGGCCAGCACCCGCACCTTGACCACCGACCCGGCCGGGTTGACGTGGACCACCTTGGCCCGCAGGTGGTTGTCCCCGTCCCCGACCCGGTCCAGGTCCAGCTCGTGCGGGCGGACGTACACGTCCGCCTTGCCGGTCCCGGTCGGGTGGATGAGCGCCCCGTCCCCGACCGGCACCTCGACGTTGCCGAGCAGCACCCGGCCGTCCTTGAGCTGGGCCTGGAACACGTTCACGTTGCCCAGGAAGTCCATGACGAAGGCGTTCGCCGGGTGCTCGAACACCTCGGCCGGGGTGCCCTGCTGCTCGATCCGGCCGTGGTTCATGACCACCACCTTGTCCGCCACCTCGAACGCCTCCTCCTGGTCGTGGGTGACGAAGATGCTGGTGACGTGGAACTCGTCGTGGAACCGCCGCAGCCACTGCCGCAGCTCGGTCCGCACCTTGGCGTCCAGCGCCCCGAACGGCTCGTCGAGCAGCAGCACCTTCGGCTCCGGGGCCAGCGCCCGGACCAGGGCGATCCGCTGCTTCTGCCCGCCGGACAGTTGGGACGGGTAGCGGTCGGCCCGCTCCGTCAGCCGGACCAGGTGGAGCAGCTCCATCACCCGGTCCCGGACCCGGGCCTCCGGCCACTTCCGCACCCGCAGCCCGAACGCCACGTTCTCGAACACCGTCATGTGCCGGAACAGGGCGTAGTGCTGGAACACGAACCCCATGTTCCGCTCGCGGGCCGACTGACGGGTGATGTCGTCGTCGCGGAACTGGACGCTGCCGGCGTCCGGCACCTCCAGCCCGGCGATGATGCGGAGGAGCGTGGTCTTGCCGGACCCGCTCGGGCCGAGCAGGGCTACGAGTTCCCCGCTGGGGCACTCGACGCTCACGTCATCCAGGGCGACGAACGCCCCGAACCGCTTGGTCACGCTCTTGGCCGAAATGCTCATGAGTCGGGAGTCGGGAGTCGGGGATCGGGAATCGGGTAAGGTCGCAGGGTGGGGGTCACGGGTCCGGTTTATCTTTCGACTCCCGACCCCCGATTCCCGACTCCCGACCTTCGATCCACGTCTTCAGCGCCAGCGTCACCAGCCCGAGGGAGGTCAGCACGCTGGCGACGGCGAACGCCCCCGGGGTGTTGAACCCGGCGAACAGCATCTCCACCTGCAGCGGCATGGTGTTCGTCTCCCCGGCGATCCGCCCGCCGACCACGTACACCGCCCCGAACTCGCCCATCGCCCGGGCGTTGCACAGGATCACCCCGTACAGGAGACCCCACTTGATGTTCGGCAGGGTGATCCGCCAGAACATCTGCCGCGGGCTGGCCCCCAGGCTGAGGGCGGCCAGCTCCTCGTCCGGGCCGATCGCCTCCATCACCGGGATCAGCTCCCGGGCGACGAACGGCAGGGTGACGAAGGTGGTGGCCAGCACCAGCCCGAGCGGGGTGAACAGCACCGACACCCCGGCCCGCTGCAGTGTCGGCCCCAGATACCCCCACGGGGCGAAGATCAGCACGATCACCAGCCCGACCACCACCGGGGACACCGAGAACGGCAGGTCGATCAGCGTCACCAAGGCCGTCCGTCCGGGGAACCGGAACCGGGCGATGGCCCACGCCGCCGCCACCCCGAACACCAGGTTGAGCAGCACCGCCGCCGGGGCGACCACCAGGGTCAGCCGGACGGCCGCCAGGGTGTCCCGCTCGGTCAGGTTCCGCAGGTACGCCCCTACCCCGTCGGCGAACGCCTCGACGAACACGCTCACCACCGGGATGATGACCAGCACCGTCAGGCACAGTACCGCTAGCCCGGTGAGCAGCCACCGGACCCAGGGCGGATCGCCGGAACGATGAACGATGAACGATGAACGGTGAACACCGTCCGAGCCAATCGCGGCCCCGGTCTCTTCGGGTTTCACTTCATCGTTCATCGTTCATCGTTCATCGTTGGTGTCATCGGTCCCATCGCCGGCTCCACCGCTCCAGCAGGTTGATCACCCCGAGCATGACGAACGACGCGGCCAGGAGGACCGTCGCCACCGCCGTCGCCTCGGCCGTCTTGAACTCCTCCAGCTTATTCACCACCAGCACGGCCGCGATCTCCGTCTTGCCGGGGATGTTGCTGGAGACGAACACCACCGACCCGTACTCCCCGAGGGCGCGGGCGAACGCCAGAGCGAACCCGGTGACGATGCTCGGCAGGATGGCCGGCCAGATCACCCGGGTGAACGTCTGCCACCGGCTGGCCCCGAGCATCCCGGCCGCCTCCTCCACCTCCGCGTCCAGGTTTTCCAGCACCGGCTGCAGGGTGCGGACGACGAACGGGAAGCCGATGAACACCATCACCAGGACGATCGCCCCGGGGGTGTAGGCCAGTTCGATACCGAGCGGCACCAGGAACCGGCCGAGCCAGCCGCTCGGCACGTACAGGCTGGAGAACACCAGCCCGGCCACCGCCGTCGGCAGGGCGAACGGCAGGTCCACCAGGGCGTCGAACAGCTTCTTCAGCGGGAACTCGTACCGGACCAGCACCCAGGCGATCAGCGTCCCGATGACCGAGCTGATGGCCCCGGCGGCCAGCGCGGACAGGACGGTGAGCAGGTAGGCGGCCCGCGCCCGGGGGGTCCAGGCGGCCGCCAGGAACTCGCCGCCGGACAGCCGGGCGGCGGTCAGCACGCACCCGGCCAGCGGCACCACCACCAGCACCGCCAGATAGACGAGCGTGACGGACAGCCCGAGGCGGAACCCGGGCAGCACCCGCCGGTTCACCTGGGCCATGACCAGACGACGCCTCCGGACCGCGGATCAGCAGACGTTTTATGACCGCCGCCGCCCGCCGGCCGGGCCAAGTGATCTTCCCGACGGTCGTGGACCGCGGCTACACTTCCGGCAGTGTCCGACTCCCGGAGCCGTCGTGACCCCGCCCGCCGGATTGCCGTTCCCCGTCCCGCCCGCCGACCGGGTGTTCGTCGAACGGTTCGCCGAGCCGATCACCGGCTGGCCGATGCTCGGGGCGGGGGCGGTGTGGACGGCTCCGGCGGCGACGATCCCGCTCGAAGTCGAAGTCCGCTACGACGGCTCCCCCCGGGTGACGGACCGTGTCACCCGCACGGCTGACGGCGAATACCACTTCGGCACGCAGCTCCCGATCGAACCGACCGCCGACCGCGTCACCGTCGTCCTCCGCGGGCAGGGTGCCGAGGTCGTGCTGCACGACGGCCCGCTGTCCGCCGTCCGCGAGCGGGGCGCCGCGTCGCCGGCGCCGAAGAAGCCGGTGCCGCGGTGGCTGTCGCCGGCCGTCACCTTCGGCCGGAGCGTGTCGTCCGGGGAGTGCTTCACCGCCGGCTGGTGGGCCGCCCGCGCCCGCCGCTATCGGGATCTGACGGTCAAGGCGAGGCAGAAGGTCCGCGACCGCCGGCTTCTCCGCGGGCGGTTCCCGGCCCGGTCGGTCCACGACGCTTACGTCGAGAACACCCGCCTCACCCCGGCCGACCTGGCGGCGATGCGGGACCAGGCCACCCGGTTCCGGCACAAGCCGACGATCAGCCTGCTCTGCCCGGTGTACAACGTCGCCCCGCGGTGGCTGGCCGAATGCGTCGTGTCGGTGCTGGCCCAGGCCTACCCGCACTGGCAGCTGTGCCTGGCCGACGACGCCAGTACCGACCCGGCGACGCGCGCCGCCCTCGACCGGTTGCCGAAGGATGCGCGGATCAAGATGGTCCGGCGCAGCGAGAACGGGCACATCTGCCACGCCACCAACTCGGCCGCCGACCAGGCCACCGGCGAGTTCGTCGCCCTGCTGGACAACGACGACTTGCTCGCCCCGCACGCCCTGTTCCGGGTCGCTGAGCGGCTGCAGACCCGGCCGGACGCCGACCTGATCTACAGCGACGAGGACAAGATCGACGCCGCCGGCCGGCGGTACGACCCGCAGTTCAAGCCGGGCTGGTCGCCCGAGTTGTTGCTCAGTTACAACTACGTCAACCACTTCACGGTGATCCGCCGGACGGTGTTCGAGGCAGCCGGCCGGTTCCGCCCCGGGTTCGAGGGGTCGCAGGACCACGACCTGTTGCTCCGCGTCACCGAGCGGACCGACCGCGTCGAACACGTCCCCGAAATCCTGTACCACTGGCGGTCGCTGCCGACCTCCACCGCCGGCGAAGCGGGGGTAAAGCCCTACGTCCACACGTCCGGCCGCAAGGCGGCCGAAGAAGCGCTGACCCGGCGACGGATCGCGGCGAGCCTGTACGTCCCGCCGTTCGCCGAGCGGCTGAACCTGCCGGTGCTCACGCTCGACGGCCCGGACGACGGCCCGAGCGTGGCGGTCATCATCCGCGGCGAGGCGACGGCCGCCAGCCGCACCGCCCGGGCGGTGAAGCAGCGGACCGCGTACCGCAATCACTCGACGTATCTGGTGATCGACGGGGCGGCCCCGGCCGACGCCCTCAACCGGCTGGCCGCCGGCCGCACCGAAGACCTGCTTTGCTTCCTCGAAGCCGGCGTCGAGCCGTGTGACCCGCGGTGGCTGTCCCGGCTGGTGGCCCACGCCCGACTCGCCGATGTCGGGTGCGTCGGCGGCCTGGTGACGGACCCCGACGGTCGGATCGTGTCCGCGGGGACGGTCCTCGGCATGGCCGACGGCACGGCCCCCGGCGACGCCTTCCGCGGGCTGAAGCCGGACCCGGTGAGCTACTACTTCTACGCCGAAGTCACCCGTACCGTGTCGGCCCCGGCCCGCGGCTGCCAGCTCGTCCGCCGTGACCTGTTCGACCGGCTCGGCGGGTTCGACGCCGACCGGTTCGGCCACACCCTGTACGACGCCGACTTCGCCCTCCGGGCCGCCGGCCACGGGTTTCGCAGCGTCCACGTCGGTGGCGTCGTGCTGACTGGCGGAACCGGTCGACACGACGCCCCGACCGAGCAGCTCGCCTTCCGCACCGCCCACGGCGACGGGCCGGACCTCTACCACAACCCGAACCTGTCGAACTGGGACAGCTTTACCCCCCGGCCGGACGCCCCGCACTTGCTGCCCGCGGAGCCGGCCGACCGACTGCCGGTGCTGTTCGGCACGCACAACCTGTCGGCGTTCGAGGGGGCGCCGAAGGTCATCCAGGAGGTGGCCGTCGGCCTGCACCAGCAGGGGGCGATCTCCGCGAGCGTGTTCGCCCCGGCCCCGGGGAAGGCGGTGGCCGCGTTCGACGCCGCCGGCGTCCCGGTGTCCGCCGACGAGACGCCGTTCGGCAAGCGGTTCATCGACGGCCAGTGGACGCCGAGCGAGTACGCGGCGGCGGTCCGGCACGTCGGCCGGCTGATCCGCAAGCACCGGCCGCGGGTGGTGGTGGCGAACACGCTCGGCCTGTTCCCGATGGTCGAGGCCGCCGCCCGGGCCGGGGTGCCGGCCGTGCTCGCCATTCAGGAGAGCTACCCGGACGCCCTGCTGTCGCAGGTGTTCAGCCCTTACGGCCGGTGGCGGTGCGAGCGGGCGTTCCAGTTCGCCGACCGGGTGGTCTTCGCCTCCCGCGGCTGCGCCGCCCTGTACGAGCGGCTCAACTCGCGGAAGAACTTCGAGGTCATCCATAACGGCTTGTCGGCCGGACCGTTCGACGACTACGGCCGGCGGGTGTCGAAGGCCGACGCGAAGGCCGGCATGGCTGGGCCACCCGGGGTGCGGTACCGGATCGTCGCCGTCGGCACCGTCTGCGAGCGGAAGGCCCAGCACCTGCTGGTCGAAGCCGCGGCCGAGCTGGCAAAGGCCCGCTCCGACTTCGCCGTCTACCTGGTCGGCGCGCGAGAGGGGTTGCCGTACCTCAGCTACGTTTGCCACTTGGCAGCGGCCCGCGGGGTGGCCGACCGCGTGATTCCCGTCGGGGAGACGCCGGACGTGTGGCGGTATCTGCGGGCGGCGGACGTGTTCGTCTGCTGCTCGTACATCGAGGCGTACAGCGTGTCGGTGATGGAGGCGCTGGCGTTCGGGCTGCCGGTCGTGTCAACCCCGGCGGCCGGGCTGGACGAGCAGGTGGCGTGGGGGCACAACGCCCTGCGGTTCGACTTCGGCGATTCGGCCGGGCTGGCTAAGACTCTGGCCGACGTGCTCAGAGATGATCCCCGGCGGGCGGAGATGGGTCGCCAGAGCCGGGCCGCGTTCGACCTGCGGCTGACCGCCGACGGGATGCTCGACCGATACCTGCAAGTGATCCGCGCCGCGGCCGGCCCGCACCCGGCCGCCGCCACAGCCCGACGGGTGGCGTGACGATGCCCCCAGCCCCGCCGAGTCCGGTCGCCGCCGCCCGCCGGTTCGCCGGCCGGTTGCGGCAGTCCGTCCGCGACTGGTGGCGGGGCGAGACGGCCGCCACCTTCTTCGACGTTCACAACCCGCACGAAGTCGCCACCCTGTTCGCCGAACACGGGCTGCCGGTGCCGACGGCGCCCGGGTCGGCCGAGGTCGCCCGGCGGGTGTGGGAGCTTCGCCGCGACCTGCGGGAGGCGTTCCCGCTCGGGCTGACCCCCGCCCAGCGGCGGGCCTACGCCGGCTGGCTGCTCACCCACGGCCGGGCCGACTTCGGCCTCGCCCCGGCCGACGTGCTGGCCTACCTCCGCGAGTTGGCAACCGACCCGTCCCACGGGCTGGTTCAGTCGTTCCGCTGGCACCCGGACTGGCAGCGGCCGTTCGCCGCCGGCCTGACACCGGCGACCTGGCCGCACGTCAAACAGTGGGTCGGCGAGCAGTACCGGGTTCCCGGCCGCTGGCTCGGCCGGGCGAAGCTGCCGGCGGCCGACATCGACACACCGACGCACGCCCCCGGCGTGAACCTGCTCGGCCACTTCCGCTTCCCGTCCGGGCTACAGGAGATCGCCGACGCCCTGGCCACCGGGTTCCGGACGAACGGGCTGCCGGTGGCGCTCCGCGACCTGCCGGTCGGCTACCCGTGCGACGTTTCGGCGCCGACCGCTTACGCCGACCTCGAACGGTACGGGGTGACGGTGGCGAGCGTCGGGGCCGGCCGCGGATTCGACGGGCTGTTCCCGGCCGCCGGCTTGCCCCCTCGGGCCAGCGTGTACCGGGTTGCCAACTGGGCGTGGGAACTGGAACAGTTCCCACGGGAGGCGGTCGCGGCCGCATCCCTGGCCGACGAGTTCTGGGCGATCAGCGAGTTCTGTGCGACCGCCATCCGCAAAGTGGTCCCAGACGGCCGGCCGGTGTTCGCCATGCCGCCGGGCGTCCCGACGCCGGACCCGGCCCCGCTCGGCCGCGAACATTTCGGCCTGAAGCCGGGCCGGTTCGTGGTGCTGTTCGTGTTCGACATGGGCAGCGCGATGGGTCGGAAGAACCCGCTCGGGCTGATCCAGGCCTTTCGCAAAGCGTTCCGCCCGGACGAGCCGGCCGACCTGGTGCTCAAGGTGTCCCGCGGCAGCCAGCGGCCGGCCGACCTCGCCGCGCTGACCGCCGCATGCCGTGACAACGGGGTGTCACTGATCGACCGCGTGATGCCGCGGGCCGAGGTGCTGGCCCTGATGAACGCCTGCCACTGTTACGCCAGCCTGCACCGATCCGAGGGGTTAGGTTACACGGTCGCCGAGGCGATGCTACTGGGCAAGCCGGTCGTCTCCACCGACTACTCGGCCACCACCGAGTTCCTCACACCGGAGGTCGGGTTGCCGGTCGATTACCGGCTCGTCCCGGTCGGCGACGGGCACCCGCCGTACCCGGCCGACGCCCGGTGGGCCGAGCCGGACGTCGAGTACGCCGCCGTCCGGCTGCGGTGGGTGTACGACAACCGCGAGGCGGCCCGCTCGCTCGGGGCCAAGGCGAAGGAGTACGCGGCCCGGGTGCTCGATCCGACGGCGGCCGGCCGGCGGATGGCCGACCGGGTGCGTCAGCTTTTCGCCGAGAGGGCGGGAAAGCCGTGACCTCCCGACTCCCGCTGCCATCGCCGGTCCGCGCCGCTCGCCGGCTGGCGGGCCGGGTGCGCCGCCGGCTCCGCGACACCCTCCGCGGCGAGACGGCCGACACCTTCTTCGACCTGCGGAACCCCGCCGAGTTGCACCCCGTTCTGACCGCCCAGGCGGTCGAGCCGCCGGCCCCCGACCCGCGGCAGGCGGACGTCGGGCCAACCGGGGCGGTGCGGTTCATCCTCGGCCTGCTCACCACCCGGCCTGACCTCGCCCGCCGGTTCCCCGACGCCCTGACAGCGGGGCCGGACGGTGCGTTCGCTCGCTGGCTGACCCGTGACAGCGGGCTGTCACCGGCCGGGGCGGCGAACGTGCGGACGGCATTCGCGTCCGACCCCGGCGGCCGGGTGCGGGTGCTGTACCCGGTCCGCCACGACCTGCCGCGGGCGATCCCGTTCGGGCTGACCCCGTTCGGCCGCCGTGACCTGCTCGCCTGGGCACTGGCGCACGGCCGCCGCGACCTGGGACTGACCTCGGACGAAGTGCTCTGGCACCTTCTGGAACTGGACGAAACCCCAGACCGCGGGCTGGTGCCGACGTACCTGGTCCGCCCCGACTGGCAGGCCGAACACCCGGATGCCCTGGCCGGCGGCTGGGACCGGTTCAAGCGGTTTCTCGCCGAGCGATACGGCGCCAGCGGCCGGTGGCTGGCTCAGGCCCGACTCCCGACTCCCGGCTCCCGACTCCCGACTCCCGGCGTCAACGTCCTGGCCCACTTCCGCTACCCGTCCGGGCTGCAGGAGGCGGCCGACGCGGTCGTCACCGGGGCGGAGGCGGCCGGGCTGGCGACCAGCCTCCGCGACCTGCCGGTGACGTTCGACTGTCACTGGCAGGACCGCCGCGACCTGCTTGGGGTGGAGCGGTTCCCGGTGTCGGTGGCGGTGACGGCGGTCAACACGTACCTCGGCGAGCGGCTTCCCGAGGCGGGGCTGTACCCGCGGCCGGGGGTGTACCGGGTGGCGTACTGGTACTGGGAGCTGTCCGACCTGCCGGCCGACATCGCCGCCCGGGTGAGCCTGGTGGACGAGGTGTGGGCGCCGACCCGGTTCGTCGCCGACGCCTTCCGCGAACGGCTCGCCGTGCCGGTCCGGGTGATGACGCCCGGGGTGTCGCTGCCGCCGTTCCGCCGCCGGCCGCGGGCCGACTTCGGGCTACCGGAGGGCCGGTTCCTGGTGCTGTTCACCTTCGACATGGCCAGCACCCTGGCCCGCAAGAACCCGCTCGGGTTGATAGCCGCGTTCCGCCGGGCGTTCCGCCGGGACGAGCCGGCCGACCTGGTCATCAAGGTCTCCCGCGGGGAGAAGTGGCCGGCCGACTTCGCCCGCCTCGCCACCGCCTGCCGTGACAACGGGGTGTCACTGATCGACCGGGTGATGCCCCGCGACGACGTGCTGGCCCTGCTCGACGGCTGCGACTGCTACGCCAGCCTGCACCGGTCCGAGGGGCTGGGCCTCGGCATGGCCGAGGCGATGCTGCTCGGCAAGCCGGTGATAGCGACCAACTATTCGGGCAACACCGACTTCATGACCCCGGACACGGCATACCTCGTCGACTACCGCGAGGTGACGATCCCGGCCGACGTGCCGCCGTACCCGCAGGGGTTCGTCTGGGCTGAGCCGTCCGTCGAGCACGCGGCCACTCTGCTGCGGCGGGTGTACGAGCGGCGTGAGGAAGCGGCTGAGCGCGGGCGGCGGGCGAAGCGGCACGTTGAGGCTGTGCTGGACCCCGGGGCCGCCGGCCGGCGGATGGCCGACCGCATCCGGGAGATTTACCGCGAACGAGGGCTGGGCGGATGACCGGCCGACTGACCGCTGCCGTCCGCCGCTGGGTTAGCGGGGACCGGGATGAAGGGTTCGATGTCACCGACCTGGCCGCGGTGAACGCTCTACTCGGCCCGCATGGCATCCCTCCTTTCACTTCCCTGCCGACGGTTGACGGCGAGCGCGCCGCCCGGCTGTTCGCCTTCCGCCCGGACCTACGGGACGTGTTCCCGCTCGGCCTCACGCCTCACACCGACCGCGGCCGGTATCTGCTCTGGCTGGCGGTGAACGCGGCCGCCGAGTACGGGCTGACGCCGGCCGAGGCGGTCGCCCACCTGGCCGCCCTCGACCGCACCCCGGACCGCGGGCTGGCGGCCACATACCGGATGCAGCCGAGCTGGCAGGAAGCCGTCCCGGACGCCCTCACCCCGGCCGGCTGGCCGATGCTGGTCCGGTACGTCAAGGAACGGTACACGGTCACTGACCGCTGGCTGTCGCAAGCCCGACTCCCGGCTCCCGACTCCCGACTCCCGACTCCCGGCGTCAACCTGTTCGCCCACTTCCGCCACCCGTGCGGGCTTCAACAGGCGGCCCTCGCCCTCGCCGATGCGGCCGGGCGGGCCGGGCTGGGCACATCGCTCCGCGACCTGCCGGCCGACTTCCCCGGCGACCTCACCGACCGCACCCCCTACGACGGGCTGGAAGAGTACGACGTGTCTGTGGTCGTGGCCGGGATCAACTCGCCGCCGATGGCGTACCTGGAGCGGTGCGGGGCGCACCTGCGGCCGGGGGTGAAGCGGGCGGCGGTGCTGTACTGGGAGAGCGACCGCCCGCCGGCCGACCTGGCCGACCGGCTCCGCGGCATCGACGAAGTCTGGGCACCGACCCGGTTCGTCACCGACGCCCTCCGGCCAGCCCTGTCGATCCCGGTCGTGCCGCTCCTGCCGGGGATCGAGTTGCCGGCCGTCGCCCCGGCCCGGCGGGACGATGCCCGCTTTCAAGTGCTGTTCGCGTTCGACATGGCCAGCCTGATGGCCCGCAAGAACCCGCTCGGGCTGATCGCCGCGTTCCGCCGGGCGTTCCGCCGGGACGAGCCGGCCGACCTGGTGCTCAAGGTGTCCCGCGGCGAACAGTGCCCCGGCGACCTCGCCGAGCTGATCGCTGCCTGCCGGGACAGCGGGGTGACACTGATCGACCGACACCTGCCCCGGTCCGAACTCCTCGGGCTGATGGCCGCGTGCGACTGCTACGCCAGCCTGCATCGGGCGGAAGGGTTCGGGCTGGGAATGGCCGAGGCGATGCTCCTCGGCAAACCGGTGATCGCCACCCGGTACTCGGGCAATCTCGACTTCCTGACGGACGATACCGGGTATCTCGTCGATTGCGAGTTGGTGCCGGTGCCAGCCGGGACGCCGTATCCGCCCGGCGCGAGCTGGGCCGAGCCGTCGGTCGAACACGCGGCGGTCCTGTTGCGTCGGGTGTACGAGCGACGGGAAGAAGCGCGGGAGAAAGCCGAGCGCGGGCGGGACTGGGTGCAACGGGAGATGTCGCTTGCGGCGGCCGGACGAAGGCTGGCGGACAGGGTACAATCGATGCGGGACGGACGGCGGGGTTAAGCCCCGCCGCTCACCGTCACTTGGGCAGCTTGGCGAACAGGTTGACCATCTCGACGGCCGTGACCGCCGCCTCGAACCCCTTGTTCCCGGCCTTCGCCCCGGCCCGGTGGACCGCCTGCTCCAGCGTGTCGCACGTCAGCACCCCGAAGATCACCGGCACCCCGCTGTTGACCGCCGCCTGCGAGATGCCGCTCGTCGCCGCCCCGGCCACGTGGTCGTAGTGGTCGGTGTCCCCGCGGATGATGCACCCCAGACAGACGACCGCCGCGTACCGCCCGGACCGGCCGAGCCGCTGGGCGACGACCGGGATCTCGAACGACCCCGGCACCCGCACCAGGTCGACGCGATCCTCGGCGACGCCGTGACGGCGAAGCGCGTCCGTCGCGCCGGCGACGAGCTGATCGACGATCACCCCGTTGAACCGGGCGGCGACCAGGGCGAACCGGCCGGCCGGCGGGGCGAAATCCCCTTCGTACACAGTGGGCATGAGGCTCCTTTACTCGTCATCATCGTCCCGCGGTCGCCGGGTCCGGCGTCGGGGCTTCGCCCCTTGGGCGTGGGACCGGAGGTACAGGTAGATCAGCCCGCCGGCGCCAGCGGCTGCGAGCAGCCCGCCGACCGCCATCGACACCAGGACGAACGCTCCGGCCCCCCGGGCCAGTGCCTGGAGGCCGAACAGGATTCGGGCCAGCCCGAGCAGCACCAGCACCCCGCACGCCGCATACGGCAGCCACTCGGGCAGCCCGAACTGGCCGAGTCGCGTGGGACCGCGGCCGGCCCGTCGGGCCTCCGCCCGCAGCTCCTCGAAGTACACGTCGAGCGGCTGCCCGGTGTCCTCCCACCGGCACTGCCGCCAGGGGACGTAGGCGTTGCAGCCGCAACAGAACGTCTCGCCGTTGTACAGGAACGGGTTCTTCAAGTAGCTCCGGATGACGTCGTCCGGCATCCGGGTCGCTTCCCCGCACCGCCGGTGGACGTACACCGTCGGCACCCCGTCCAGCCGGCCGCGGCGGCGGTCCTCCGGCGGCAGGGTGACGTGGCCCCGCATCTGCCCGTCGGCCCGCCGCTCCTGATGCCGGCCGACGTGCCGTTCGAACCGGTCGGCCGCCACCCACTCGTGGCAGAACGGACACCGCTGTTCGTCGTCCTCCCGGCTCATGGGCGGCTCAGGTCAGGGTGACGCTGGTCAGGAACTCGGCGTTCGTCTTCTGCTTGCCGACCTGCTTGATGAGCAGTTCCATCGCCTCGACCGGGTGCATGTCGGACAGCACCTTGTGCAGGATGTACAGCACCCGCAGCTCGTCCTCGGTCCGCAACAGCTCCTCCTTGCGGGTGCCGCTGCGGTTCACGTCGATGGCCGGGTAGGTGCGGCGGTCCACCAGCCGGCGGTCCAGGTGCAGCTCCATGTTCCCGGTGCCCTTGAACTCCTCGAAGATGACGTCGTCCATCTTCGACCCGGTGTCGATCAGGGCGGTGGCCAGGATGGTGAGCGACCCGCCCTCCTCCATCTTCCGGGCGGCCCCGAAGAACCGCTTCGGCTTGTGCAGGGCGTTCGCGTCCAGGCCGCCGGACAGGATCTTGCCGCTGGTCGGCACCTCGGTGTTGTACGCCCGGGCCAGCCGGGTGATGCTGTCCAGCAGGATGACCACGTCCGTCCCGTACTCGACCAGCCGCTTGGCCTTCTCGATCACCATCTCGGCCACCTGGACGTGCCGGCTGGTCGGCTCGTCGAACGTGCTGGACACCACCTCCACCTTCGGCCCCTTGACCGTCCGGATCATGTCCGTCACCTCCTCCGGCCGCTCGTCGATGAGCAGCACGATGACGTAACACTCCGGGTGGTTCTTGATGATGGCGTTGGCCATCTTCTGGAGCAGGATCGTCTTGCCGGTCCGGGGCGGGGCGACGATCAGCCCCCGCTGGCCCTTGCCGATCGGGGTGATCAGGTCCACGATCCGCATGGACAGGTCGGCCGGGTCGTGCTCCAGCTTCAGCCGCTCGGTCGGGTGGAACGGGGTCAGGTCGTCGAACACCGCCTTCTGGTGCAGCAGCTCCGGGTCCTGGTAGTTGATCGCCTCCACCCGCAGGAGGGCGAAGTACCGCTCGTTCTCCTTCGGCGGGCGGACCTGGCCGGCCACCACGCTCCCGGTCCGCAGGCCGAACCGGCGGATCTGGCTCGGCGAGATGTAGATGTCGTCCGGGCCGGGCAGGTAGTTGAAGTCCGGGCTGCGGAGGAACCCGAACCCGTCCGGCAGCACCTCCAGGGTGCCCTCGCCGAGCATCAGCCCATTCTGCCGCACCTTCTCATTCAGGATGCGGTAGACCAGGTCTTGCTTCTTCAGCCCGGCCCACTCCTCCCGCGGGATGTTGTCGTCCTTGGCCGCCTTCTGGAGCTGGGCCAGGGTCATCTGTTGGAGCTGGGTGATGTAGGTCGATCCCCGCTTGATCTCCTCGTACCGGGAGTTGGTCTCGGCGTCGAACCCCCGCTCGTTCGGATCCACCTGGGACGGCCGGCCCGTCCCGCCGTCCGCCCGGCCCCGTCCGCCATCCTGGCCGTGGGCCGGGTGCGGCCGGTCGGCCACGTCCCCCTTACCCGGGGCCGGCACCAGCGGCTCGACCGGGGGGACAGGGAGCGGGGCCGGCGGCGGGGGTGGGGGCGGCGGGACCGGGGCCGGCGCGGGAGCGGGTTCCGGCGTCGGCGGGGGCGCGGGTGGCTCCGGTTCGTCCAGGATCCCGGCGCCGAACAGGGCGTCGGCCGGCGGAAGGGGCGGGGGCACAGCAGCCGGCTCGACCGGCGGGGCGGCGGCCGTCTTGCGGGCGCGGGTGCGGGTCGGTTTCTCGGGCTTCACGTCAGACATGAGCAACCTCGGCAGCGCCCGGGGGTAGACCCCGGAATCCGGCAGGCGGGGGTGTCGGCGGGTCAGTGGGCGGTCGGCGGGAGCCCCCAGCCCGCCAACATCTGATCGATCTGGGCGTCGAGCCGGTCGGGCGGCCCGTCGTTCACGAGGACGGCGTCCGCCCGCCCCCGCTTCTCGGCCTCGGCCAGTTGGGCGGCCTCCCGGGCGGCGACCTCCGGCTCGGCCCACCCGCTGCGGGCGGCCAGCCGGGCCAGCCGGACGGCCCGCGGGGCGTCCACGTACACCAGCTTGTCACACACCCCGTCCCACCCGGCTTCGAGCAGGACGGCCGCGTCCAGCACCACGAACCGGGCGGCCGGGTCGGCGTTCGCGGCGGCGATCCGCTCCTCGGCCAGCCGGCGGATGTGCGGGAACACCAGCCCCTCCAGCGCCCGCCGCTCGGCCGGGTCGGCGAACACGACGCCGGCGATCGCCCGGCGGTCGGCGGTGCCGTCCGGCCTCAGCACCCTCACCCCCCAGCGGTCCACCAGCCGGCCCTTCACCGCGGGCAGTTCTAGCGCCCGGTGGCCGAGGGCGTCGGCGTCGACCACCGCCCCGCCCCGGCGGGCGAGGGCGGCAGCCACCGTCGACTTCCCGGCCCCGATCCCGCCGACCACCCCGATCACTGGCTTACGGCTGACGACAGTCATGCCGGCTACCCCGGGGCTCCGGGCACCCGACCGATCGACCGGACGAGTAGGAACACCATCAGTCCCAGCCCGACCATCGCGTAGGCGACCCACATCCACATCGACGGGTTGGTCAGCCGGGCGACCAGCTTGGCCCGCCGTACCTCGGGGTCGTTGTCCGTGATCCTCCGGCGGACCCGCTTCCGCTTGCGGGGCCGGGCGGTCCCGTCGGGTGTGGTGGCCGGGGGGCCGGGGTCGGGGGGGGTCGGGTCGGTCATGGTCGCACCTGCGGGCGTCAGGGAACGTCCTCCACGGCCAGCCAGTTCGGGCCGGCGGCCACGTCCACCCTGAGCGGCACGGACAGGGCCATCGCCCCGGCCATCTCCGCCCGGACGACCGCTGCCAGCCGCCCCACCTCGTCCGGCGGAGCCTCGAACACCAGCTCGTCGTGGACGGTCAGCAGCATCTTCGCCCGGAACTTGTCGGCCGACAGCCGCCGGTACACCCCCAGCATGGCCAGCTTCATCAGGTCGGCGGCCGACCCCTGGATCTCCATGTTGATCGCCTCCCGCTCGGCCGCGGTCCGGTTCCGGTAGTCCGACTGCGGCCGGATGCCGGCCGGGTCGAACCGCCGGCGGCGGCCGAGGAGCGTCCCGACCGCCCCGGTCCGCCGGGCCTCGACGAGCAGGTTGTCCTGGTACGACAGCACCTTCGGGAACCGGGCGAAGTAGTCGTCGATGAACGTCTCCGCTTCTTTTCGCGGCATGCCCAGCCGGACCGCCAGCCCGTGGGCCGACATGCCGTAGATCACCCCGAAGTTGACAGTCTTGGCCACCCGCCGCTGGGCGGACGTGACCTCGCCCTCCGTCACCTTGAAGATCTCGGCCGCCACGCTGGCGTGGACGTCCCGGTCGTCGGCGAACGCCTCCACTAACCGCTCGTCCCGGCTGAAGTGGGCGAGCAGCCGCAGCTCCACCTGGGAGTAGTCGGCAGTGACCAGCGCCCACCCGTCCGGCGGGACGAACGCCTGCCGGATCTGCCGCCCCTGCTGGGTCCGGGTCGGGATGTTCTGCAGGTTCGGGTCGGACGAGCTGAGCCGGCCGGTCGCCGCCACGGTCTGGTTGAACGACGTGTGTACCCGGCCGGTGTTCGGGTTCACCAGGACCGGCAGGGCGTCCACGTAGGTGCCCTTCAGCTTGGCCACGCTGCGGTGTTCGATCATCAACTTGGGAAGCTGGTGGCCCATCGCCGCCAGCTTCTCCAGCGTCTCGAAGTCGGTGCTCGGCTCGCCGGTGGTGCCGGTCCGCTTCTGCACCGGCAGCTTCTGCTCGTCGAACAGCACCTCGCGGAGCTGTTTCGGCGAGGCCAGGTTGAACGGCCGGTCGGCGGCGGCGTGGATGTCCGCCTCCATTTTGGCGAGCTGGGCCTCCATCTCCCCGCTCAGCTTGTGCAGGAACGGCACGTCCAGCCGGACGCCGTTGAACTCCAGCTCGGCCAGCACCTCGATGAGCGGGACTTCGACCTCGTCGTACAGTTTCTTCAGCCCCTGCTCCGCCAGCTGCGGCTCCAGCAGGGCGGCCAGCCGGAGGGCGGCGTCGGCGTCCTCGGCGGCGTAGTCCTTCACCTTGACCACGTCCACCTGGTCCATCGACAACTGCTTCTTGCCCTTGCCGATCAGCTCGGTGATCGAAATGTTCTCGTGTCCCAGGTACTTGCGAGTCAGCTCGTCCAGGTTGTGCGACCGCTCGCCGCTGTGCAGCAGGTAGTCGGCCACCATCGGGTCGCCGGCCACCCCGGCCAGGGTGACACCCTTGGCCCGTAGGACGAGCTGGTCGTACTTGATGTTCTGGTTCCGCTTGGCGACCTTGGCGTCCTCGAAGACCGGCTTGAGGGCGGCCCGGGTGGCGTCGGGATCGAGCGTCTTCGCACCTGTTGGGCCGCGAACCGCCAAGTAGTACGCCTCCTTCTCCGACCAGGCGAAGGCGTACCCGACCGGCTCGGCCCGGAGCGGGTCAAGGGAGGTCGTCTCCAGGTCGAAGGTGAACGCCTTCTGCTTGCGGAGCTTTTTCAGGAACTTGTCGAATTTGGCCGGGGTGTCCACCAGTTGGTAATCGGTCGGCCCCCAGGTGTCCGGGGCGGCCAGCGCCCCGAACGCGAAGTCGGCGTCCCTGCCGGCCGCCGGGGCGAACTCGCCGTCGCCGTCGATCACGTCAAACAGGGACGGGGCGCCCGGTCGCGGTTTCGGCGGGGCCGGGATGTCCTGGGCAACGGCCGTAGCTGCCGGCTTGCTCACACCGATGTCCGCGAGAAGGTCGGCGTTCCGCTTCGCCCCGCTGCCGACGAGCGTGTTCCGCACCCGGTTGGCGAACCCGCGGAACCCGTACTCCTGGAACAGCTCCAGGAGCCGCTGGCCGTCCCAGTCCCGCCGCCGCCAGCCGTCCCAGTCGAACGCCAGCGGCACGTGCCGGTCGAGCCGGACCAGCCTGCGGCTGACCTCCAGCGACCCGTCGGCGGCCACCCTCTTCAGCGCCTCCCGCAACTTCGGCCCGCCGACCTCGTCCGCGTGGGCGACCAGGTTGTCGAGCGTGCCGTACTGGGCCAACCACTTCGCCGCCGTCTTCGGCCCGCACCCCGGCACCCCGGGGACGTTATCCACCGAGTCCCCGACCAGGGTTTGGAAGTCGACCACCTGTTCCGGCCGGACGCCCCACGCGGCCATCAGCCCGGCCGCGTCCAGTTCCTCCCCTTTGCGGAGGTTCTTGATCTTCACCTTGTCGGAGAGGAGTTGCCGGCAGTCCTTGTCGCTCGTGCAGAGGTACACGTCCAGCCCGCGGGCCGCCCCCGCGTCGGCCAGGGTGGCCATCACGTCGTCCGCCTCGAACCCGTTGGCCGACAGGATCGGGATCCGCATCGCCTCCAGGACCGCGTCGATCATTGGCTCCTGGACCAGCAGGTCGGCCGGCGGCGGGTCACGGTGCCCCTTGTAGTCGGAGAATAGCTCCTCCCGGAACGTCTTCCCGCCGCGGTCGAAGGTGGCGATCAGGTAGTCGGCCCCGTGGTCGTAGAGATCCATGATGGCCCGGGTGACGCCGAACACGGCGTTGGCCGGCCGGCCGTCCGGGGCGGAGATCGGGCCGACCCCGTGGAACATCTGGAAGATCATCCCGTGGGTGTCCAGCACATACAGCGTCCCGGCGGACGGAACGGCCGGGGCTGGCAGGGAGGCTGACACGGGTCGGGGCACTCGGGATGGGTCCGGCCGGGGACACGGGGTCCGCCCCGCGAGGCCGGGCGCCGACGACACCTGCGGGGAGGGATTGGGGGTCGGGGTGGGCGGGGGTTCGACGACGGCCAGACGATGACGCCCTCACTGTAAGCGGTCCGACCGCGGGGTGTCAAGGGTGGACCCGCCAACGCCGAACCCCGTTGCCCCGTTGGGTATGATGTCGGTGAAGGCTGGGCGCCACCGGCCCGACCGGCACCACTGCTACATCCGCCCGACCGTCTCCGGGTTCCCTGGCCTTGTCGAATTGACTGGCCGGGGGGGGCTTTTAGACTCTGTCAGAAGCACCGGACCCCGGCGGTCTTCCCCCTATCGGCCGACCCGCACCCGCTGAGAGAGCCCCATGGCCAAAGCATCTGCCGCTGCCGGCGAGTCCAAAACCCCGATCATCGTCGCCCTGGTGTTCTTCGTCCTGGCCACCCTGGTCCTCGGGGTGCTGACGTACATGGCGTACGACCAGGTCGGCACCCTGCGGGCGGAGGTGAAGAAGGCCCAGGACGACAAGTCCTCGGCTGAGAAGCTGCGTGCCCAGGACCAGGGCAAGGCGCTGCTGTACAAGGCGGCCATCGGCACCGCCACTCAGGAGGAGCTGGACAGCCTGAAGAACTCGACCGCCGCCGCCGAGGTCCGGGCCGAGCACCAGAAGCTGCTGGACGAGCTGCGAAACCGGCTCCAGGGCGGGCCGCAGGGCGGGTGGGTGGCCAAGGGCGCCCGCGACCTGGTCGGCACCAACGTCCAGTTCACCGCCACCATCGACGACGTGCTCAAGTGGCCGTCCATCGACCAGCCGCCGGAGCGGACGGTCGGGGAAGCGGTGGTCACCGGCATGGCCCGGCAACAGCTCGCCCAGCACAAACTGGCCACCGCCGAGCGGGGCTTCCAGGCGACCGCCAACACCTACCGTCAGGCGGCCGAGGAGGCGAACAAGACCAAGGGGGTGTACCAGGCGGAGACGGCCGCCATCCCCGGGAAGGTGACACAGCAGACCGACCAGTACCGCCAGCGGGAAGAAGCGAACCGGAAGACGTTCGCTGACGCCACGTCCAAATACGTCGAGGAGCAGAGGAAGGCGGCGGAGGCGGCGACCCAGAAAGACATCGACCTGAACGCGGCCAAGACCAAGCTGGAGGGCACCCAGCAGCGGCTGGACCGGATGGAGCAGCAGTCCGAGGAGCGGGAGACGGTGTTCCAGTTCGACCGCCCGGTCGGCAAGGTGCTCCGCCGGGTGCGGGGGACCAACCTGGTCGAGATCGACCTGGGCAGCGGGGACAACCTGCCGGTCGGCCAGCGGTTCACCGTCCAGCCGTCCGACGCCGCCGACCGCGGGCTGCAGTCCCGGATGCGGCCGCGGATCGGGCCGAACGGCCGCACGGTCATGGACGGGAACTCGCCCAAACTGGACCTGGTGCCGAAGGGCCGGATCGAGGTGATCGAGGTGCTCGGCCCGTCCCTGGCCCGCGCCCGGATCAGCAGCGAGACCGACCCGGTCCGGGAGCCGCTGATGGCCGGCGACCTGCTGTACCACGCCTCCTGGCGGCGGGGCCAGGCGGACAAGATCACCCTGTTCGGGGTGTTCGACACCAACGGGGACGGGTCGGACGACATCAAGGCGCTGATCCGCGACCTGCAGCGGACCGGGATCGTGGTCGGCTGCTACTTCGACCTGGAACAGAAGAAGTGGGTCGACCCGAACAACCCGACCCGGCCGAACGTGAAGCCGACCCCGGACACGGCGTTCGCCGTCGAGGGGGCGTTCCCCGTGCAGATGGCCGGGGACGCGCTGACCGCCGTCCGGGACGAGCTGGCCAAGCAGTTGGAGGCCGCCCGCCAGGACGCCCGGGAGAAGGGGGTCAAGGTGGTCAAGGCCCGGGAGTACTTCCCGCGGATCGGGTTCGCCGCCCCGAACATGAACCCGGACTCGGTCAACCGGGCCTATGCCCGCTACCTGCGGTCGGTGAACCCGGCCGGCACCGAGGGCGGCGAGCAAGGGAAGTAACTGCCCGTCCGGGCGAGTCGGGGGCGTCAGCCCCCGGGTGAACGGCAACCGCCCGCCGTTCACCCGGGGGCTACTCTTTTCCCTCGCCTACGGCTACCGCCCCGACGAACCCGGCCGCCGGCACCCAACACGTCAGCTCCCACCGGCCGCCGTCGGGCGCCTGGTACACCCGGGGCGGTCGCCCCGGGTCGATCTCCACCTGGCAACGCTCCAGCCCGCGGGTGCCGCACCCGACCCCCTTCAACACCGCCTCCTTGCACGTCCACCCCCGGAGGAACGCCGTCGGCCGGGCTGCTTCCGGCAGCGAGTGATACCGCTCGATCTCCGCCGGCGTGAAGTACCGGCCCACCAGCCCGTCGGCCGACGCGACCTCCCGCACCCGCTCGACGTCCACCCCGGCCGGCCGGGCAGCGACGACGAACGCCGCCAGCCCGGCCGTGTGGCTGACGTTGAACTGGATGTGGCCGCCCACCAGGTACGGCTTGCCGTCCACGGTCGTATCGAACCGCAGCCCCGCGGGCGGCACCCCGGTGTACGCGGCGAGCAGGTGCCGCAGCAGCCCGCGGGTGTGTGCGAATTGGCCGCCGGCGGCCGGCAGCCTGAACCGGTCCCGCCGCGCCCGCTCGGCGTCCGACAGGACGGCGTGTAGCTCGGCAGCGGCCGCCGGCGGCGGGTCGAGCGGGGCCGTCCAGACGTGAACCGCGTCCGCTTCGGCCGTCAGCGGGGTCAGCTTTTCTGGGAACGGACGGAACGTGACACGCACGGCAGGCCCGGTTGGCGTTGCGGTCGGACGGGGGGGACGGTACACCCCGCGGCATGATCCCGATGATAGCTCTCCTTCTGGCCGGGGCCACGCCCCCCGGCCCGGACCGGCCGCTGGTCGTCACGCAGCCGACCGCCGACCGCGGCACCGTGCGGACCGGGCCGCCGCTCACCCACACGTTCGAGCTGACACACGCCGGGACCGCCGGCCGGGTCGTGATCACCGGGGTGCGATCTGGATGCGGGTGCCTGAAGCCGGCCGTCGCCCGCGACGCGCTGTCCCCCGGGGAGCGGACCACGGTCACGGTCGCGGTGAACACGCTCACCCAGCCGGCCGGCCCGCACGCCTGGCGGACGGTCGTCCGGTATCGGGTGGTGGCGGACGCCGGGCCGGCCCCGCCGCCGGTCGCGGCCGACGAGGAACTCACCCTGACCGTCACCGCCACGCTGGTCCGGGAGGTGACGGCCACCCCGCCCGAGTTGGCGTTCTCGACGGCCGGGACCGCGTCGCAGACGGTCGTCGTCTCGGACCCGCGGCCGGCCCCGCTGACCGTCACCGCGGCCGCGACCACCAGCCCGCACCTGACCGCGGCCGTCGGCCCGCGGGTGCCGGCGGCCGACGGCAAGCCGGCGACCCAGCCGGTGACGATCACACTCGCCCCGGACTGCCCGGTCGGGGAGTTGGAGCAGACGGTGGTGCTGACCACCAGCGACCCCGGCTGCCCGGAGCTGCGGATCCCGGTGAAAGTCCACAAGCGGGCGGCGTCGGCCGTGGCCGCCAGCCCGGCCGAGCCGGTGGTGCGGTTCGCCGCCGGCCAGGAGGAGGCATCCGCCCTCATCCAGCTCCGCCGGCCGGACGGCGGGCCGGTCCGGGTCGAGAAGGCGGAAGCCGGTGCGCCAGCCCTCCGGCTGCGGTGGGCGACGGTAGCCGGTCCGGTCGCCACGCTGCGCGTCACCGTCGATGCGGCGAAGGGCGGTGCCGCGGGCCACGGAACGGTGCGGGTCACGTTCGCCGAACCGGCCGGGGTGGTGCTCGAACTGCCCGTCGCCTGGCGGCAGCCGTGACCCGGCCGGTTGACCGGGTTCCCCACCCCCTTTAGCCTGAAACTGATGAGCCACAAGTCGCCAGCCGGGCAGCCCAACGGGGCGGACGGGCGGATGTCCCGGGCCACCGCCCAGCGGCTGAGCCGTTACCTCCGCTGGCTCGGCCCGACCGCCCGGGTCGGCGGGACCGTGTCCAGCATCGAGCTGTCCAGGGCGGTCGGCGTCGGTGCCGCCCAGGTCCGCCGCGACCTGGCCGCCGTCGGCCACGTCGGGTTGCGGGGGGTCGGGTACGACGCCGCCGGGCTGGCCGTTGCCCTCCGCCGGGCGCTCGGCATCGACCGGCCGTGGCGGGCGGTGCTGGTCGGGGTCGGCAACCTGGCCCGCGCCCTGCTCCGATATCGCGGGTTCCGGGAGCAGGGGTTCCTGATCGTCGGCCTGTTCGACGCCGACCCGGCGAAGGTCGGCCAGGCGGTCGAGGGGCTGGCCGTCGAGCCGCTGGCCGCGGTCCACGACCGGGTGAAGGCGACCGGGGCCGAACTCGGGGTGCTGACCGTGCCGGCCGAGGCGGCCCAGCCGGTGGCCGACCTGCTGGTCGCCGCCGGCGTCCGCGGGCTGCTGAATTTCGCCCCGGCGGTGCTGCACATCCCGCCGCACGTCCAACTGCTCGGGGTCGATCTGGTCAGCCAGTTCGAGCAGCTCGCCTACCTGGTGCAGACGGAGGCCGGACGAACCGGCGAGCGAGCCGCGACCGCAGGTCGCGGGTGACGACCGCACGCCATTCCTTGCGACTTCGCTCCCACCGGCATTGATGGGGCCGTCACCCTCGACCTGCGGTCGCGGCTCGCACCGACCGGACCTCGCCGGTTGCCGCTTGAGTCGTGCCCGCCCCCGGCGTATCTTCGAGGGGTTGCCCCACGTCGCGGAGCCGGTCGCCATGTCGCGGTACGCACTCACCCGCCAGCGGCGGTGGTTCACCCTCGGGGCGCTGACCGCCACCCTGGCCGGCGGGTACTGGTGGTTGTTCTCGGCCGGGCTGCCGGTGCTGTGGGGGCCGTCGGCCAGTGCGGCCGAGGTCGCCGCCGGCCGGGAGCTGTTCGAGCACGAGTGGGCGCCGAACGACCCGCTGGCCGGCGGGGACGGGCTGGGGCCGGTGTTCAACGCCAAGTCGTGTGCCGCCTGCCACTTCCAGGGCGGGCTGGGCGGCGGCGGGGAGCAGGCCCACAACGCGGTCAACTTCGAGGTGCTCCCCCGACCGAGCGACCCCAAGCTGCACGTCGGCACTGTTCACAACTTCAGCGTCGACCCGGCCCACAAGGAGACGTTCACCGCCCTGCGGCGGGCGTACCCGGTGCTACGCGGGGAGACGGTGGTCCCGCCCCGCACCCCTGGGATGCCGGACTGCCCGCCGGGCGGCCCGACCCGCACCGCGGACCGCGACCCGCTTCGCACCGAGTCCGTTCAGACGACCGCCCTGTTCGGGGCCGGGTGGATCGACCGCATCTCGGAGAAGGCGATCCTGTACAACGCCCGGTCGCGGGCACTCAAGGGGGTGGTGAACGAGCTGGCGATGGACTTCGGCCAGATCCCGGTCGGGGCGGTGCGGACGCTCCCGGACGGCCGGGTCGGGAAGTTCGGCTGGCGGGGGCAGTTCGCTACGTTGGAGGAGTTCGTCGCCACCGCCTGCGCCAACGAGATCGGGTTGGGCACCGAGCTGGTGTCGCAGCCGAACCCGCTCGCCGCCCCGACCCTGCCGCCGCAGAAGCCGGACCTGAGCCGTAAACAGTTCCGGCAACTGATGGCGTTCGTGGACACCCTGCCGAAGCCGGTCGAGGTGACGCCGGCCGACCCGGCGGAACGGACCGCCGCGGCCCGGGGCAAGGAGCTGTTCGCCCGGATCGGGTGTGCCGTCTGCCACGTCCCGGACATCGGCGGGGTGAAGGGGGTGTACAGCGACTTCCTGCTGTACGTGCTCGACGACCCGCACCCGGTCGGCGGGGACGGGGGCGGCCGCTACGGCCCGCCGCCGCTGCCGGACCGGCCGCGGCCGAAAGACCTGCCGCCGCCGGAGGAGTGGAAGACGCCGCCGCTGTGGGGCGTCGCCGATTCCGCGCCGTACTTCCACGACGGCGGCGCCCCGACCCTGCTCGCCGCCATCCTGCGACACCGCGGGGACGCGAAGGTGGTGACGGAGGCGTACCAGAAGCTGGGCCAGGCCGACCAGCAGGCGGTGGTCAGCTTCCTCAAGACGCTGAAAGCGCCGCCGGACGCCGCCCCGCTCCGCGACCCTGCGATCACCAGGCTGGCGAAGCGGTGAATTCCGTAGGGTGCGTTGAGGAGGCTTGGCGACGAAACGCACCGGCCCCGCAACGATGACATTCGAGGGATGAGATTTCGACGGTGCGTTTCGCAAAGCCTCAACGCACCCTACACCAACCCAGTGATCAGCCCTCGGTAGAACCGCTCGAACCGCCGCCGCATCGCATTGCGACTGTAATCGGCCTCCACACGCCGTCCCGCGGCGGCCCCGAGGCGTCGTGAAGACACGGGATCGTCGATTAGCCGCCCGATGGCATCGGCTAACGCGGCCTCATCCCGCGGCGGCACGATCAACCCGCTCTCGCCGTCGGTAACGAGCTGCGGGTTCGCCCCGACAGCGGTTGCGACCACCGCCCGGCCGGCGGCCATGTACTCCAACAGCGCGTTCGACATCCCCTCGGAGTGCGACGGCAGCACCGCCACGTCCACCGACCTCAGGAACCCCGGCACGTCGGACACCGACCCCCGCAGCACGAACCGCTCGCCCAGCCGCAATTCGGCGTGAAGGCGTTCCAACTCGGCCCGCTGCTCGCCGTCGCCAGCCACCTCGAACGTGACCGCAGGGAACCGGCCGAGCACCCGCCGGGCGGCCCGCATCAGTCCGTCGACGTTCTTCACCGGCCGCAGGTTGGCCACACACCCGACCCGGACCGTCGGTCCGGCGAACGGCGGCGGGAAGCCGGCGAACCGCTCGACGTCCACGCCGTTCTCGATCACCGCCACCCGGTCCGGCGACAGCACCTCGGCGTCGAGTAACGCCCGCTTGCCGTCGACCGTGTTGGTCAGGGTCACGTCCGCCAGCCGGCCGACCAGCCGGTTCAGGACGCGGTGCTTGCGGGTGAGCCAGTAGCCGAGGTTGTTCCGCACCCGGACGACCCGCGGCACCCCGCACAGCTTCGCCAGCGGCACCCCGAAGTACGCCGAGTCGAGGAAGTACACCTGCACCACATCCGGCCGCCACTCCCGCCAGAACCGCCGCAGCCGGCGGGCGGCCGACCACCCCGACCGGCTGACGAGCCGTTTGACCCCGAGCCGCAACACCGGGCAGTCGGACGGTTCGAGCCGCTCGGAGGCTGGGTCGGTGCCGTCGAGCAGGACCAGGCACGGTTCGACGCAATCTCGGTCGAGTTCGCGGATCAGGGCGAGGAGTTGGGTTTCCGTCCCGGCCCGGCTGAGGGAGTCGATCAGAAAGCAGACCCGGACCGGCCGAGTGGCCTGCGTTTTGAACTGCTCCCCTCTCCCCCAAGGGGAGAGGGGAGGAAGAGATCATTGCGACGGGGTAATCGGCCTGAGGTCATGCCAACACCCCCGCCCGTTGGGGCAGCAGCTTGGCGAACAGTTGACGGTACGCCGCCGCCTGGCCGGCGAAGCTGAACCGCTCCCGGACGAACGCCCGACCGGCGTCGCCCATCTGCCGGCGACAGCTCGGGTCGGCGAGCAGTTCGCCGATGCGGGCGGCCAGCGCGTCCGGCCGGCCCGGCGGAACGAGCAGACCGGTTTCGCCATCGGCGACCGCCTCCGGGGTGCCTCCGACGGCGGTGGCCACCACCGGCACCCCGGCCGCGCTCGCCTCCAGCGCGACGTTCGGCAGCCCTTCGGTGAACGACGGCAGCACCGCCACGTCCGCCCAGGGCAGGTACTTGTCCAGGTCGCGGGTGAACCCCGGCAGGGCGAACCGCTCTCCCAGTCCAAGCTCGGCCACCCGGCGTTCCAGCGTCGCCCGCTCTGGGCCTTCGCCGAACAGGACGACGCCGGCCGCCGGGTCGGCGGCCAGGAACACGGCGGCGGCTTCGAGCAGGACGGCGAACCCCTTCTCCGGGCTGAGCCGGCCGGCCGCGATCAACACGCGGCGGACCATCGCGTCCCCGGGGAAGTGGGCGAACAGCTTCGCCCGGAAGCGTGGGTCCGGGTCGGCGAACGCCTCCGGCCGGGCGCTGTTGCGGACGACGCTCACCCGCCCGGCCGACACCCCGGCCCGTAGCACCTTGGCCGCCTGCCCGTCGGACACGCAGACGACGTGGTCCATGAGCCGCAGGTGCCAGCGGTCGAGGGCTTCGTACAACCGCACTTTGGCGTTCTCGGCGGTCCACCCGCGGGAGACGGCGACGGTCGGGATGCCGACCCGCCGGGCGGCGACGCGGCCGAGCAGGTTCGCCTTGTACCCGTGGCACAGCAGCACGTCCGCCCCCTGCCCTCGCAGCAAGGCGGTCAGCTCGCGGACCGCGGCTCGCAGGTGCGGGGTGTCGTGGGTCAGCTCGACGGCGTCATGCCCGCGGGAGGCCGCTTCCCGCAGGAAGTCGCCGCACCGGCCGCCCTCGCGGAAGCTGACGCAGGTGGTGCGGACGTCCGGCCGGAGGTGGTCGGCGAGGCCGAGCATCTGCCGCTCGGGGCCGCCGAACAGGGTGCTGGCGGTGAGGTGAACCAGGTGCATCGGGGGCCGCATCCGTGCGGGCAATGGACGACAGCCCGGAGTGTAGGGCGGCGGCGGCCGGGTTGTCGAGGGGAATCGGCTGTCACGCGAACAGGTCCGACACCTTGCACGAAAATCCGGGCAGCACGTCGCCGCCGTCGATCTCGTCTTCCTCGTCCAGTTCGATGCCCCGCATCCGCCCCGGGTAGACGATTACCGTCCGGGCCTCCGGGTCGATCAGCCAGATCAGCTTGACCGAGTAGAATAAGTACTCCTTGATCTTTGCCCGGACGGCCGCCCGTCGGTCGTCCGGGGATAGCACTTCAACGGCCAAGTCCGGCGGAATCTCGAAGTAGTCCTCCGGGATGGTCGGCTGACGGGTTATGCTCCAGAACGCCACGTCCGGCCCGCGGACGGTGTCCGGCCCGCGTTCCAGCAGGACGCCGGTATCGTTCGTCGTCACCCACCCGAGCTTGCCGGCGTCGGCGTGGTTGCCGAGGAGCCGCGACACTTTACCGCAACAGACCCCGTGCTTTCCCTTCGCCGGTGGCATGGTCACGACCTCCCCGCGGACCAGTTCGAGCCGCGATCCGTCCGCCCGCTCCGGGAGCCGGGCGAACTCTTCCACCGTCATCAGGGGCTGTCGGATCACCGCCATAGCCGACCCTCACGCCTTCGGCACCGTCACCCACTTCTGGGTTTTCGCAGAATCCAGGATCGAATCCAAGACCGACTGCGTCTCCAGGGCGTCCCGGAAGGTCGGTCCCTGCGGCTTGCCAGTCTCAAGCCCCTGGATGAAGTCGGCGACCTGGTGCGTGAAGCTGGCGTCGTACCCGATGGCCAGCCCCGGCACCCACCACTTGTCCATGTACGGGTGGTCCGGGCTGTTGTCGGTCACGTGGACGCTCTTCCACCCGCGGATCGGGCCGTCGTCCCGGTAGTCGAACACCTGGAGCCGGTGCAGGTCGTGCAGGTCCCAGAACAGGGACATGTTCTCCCCGTTGATCTCGAACGTGTACAGCGCCTTGTGCCCGCGGGCGTACCGGGTGCTCTCGAAGTTCGCGAGGGAGCCGTTGGCGAACTTGCCCATGAAGATGCAGGCGTCGTCGATGCCGACCGGCTCCGTCTTGCCGGTCAGGTTGTGGTGCCGCTCCTTGACGAACGTCTCGGTCATGCAGCAGACGCTGTCCAGGCGGCCGTTCAGCCAGACGGCGGTGTCGATGCAGTGGGCCAGCAGGTCGCCGGACACCCCGCTGCCGGCCGCCGCCACGTCCAGCCGCCACAGCCCCTGCCCGCCCTGCGGCAGGTCGGCCTTGATCGTCCAGTCCTGGAGGAACTTGGCCCGGTAGTGGAAGATCCGCCCGAGCCGGCCCTCGTCGATCAGCCGCTTGGCCAGCGTCACCGCCGGGATGCGGCGGTAGTTGTACCACACCATGTTGGCGACGCCGGCCTTCTCGACCGCGGCCACCATCTCCCGCCCCTCGGCCGTGTTCATGGCCAGCGGCTTCTCACACAGGATCATCTTGCCGGCCGCCGCGCACGCCAGCGCGATCTCCTTGTGCAGGTTGTTCGGCGTGCAGATGTCCACCACGTCGATGTCCTTCCGCTCGACCAGCTTCCGCCAGTCGGTCTCGGTGGACTCGTACCCCCACTGGTCGGCGAACGCCTTAATCTTGCCGGCGTCCCGGGCGCACGCGGCTTTGAGCACCACCCGGTGGTTGCTCGGGAAGAACTGGCCGACCTGCTTGTACGCGTTGCTATGGGCGCGGCCCATGAACCCGTACCCGATCATCCCGACCCGCAGTTCCTTCGACGGCATGGAGTCACTCCGGAAGAGGTTGGCCGCACGATTTCCGCAGAAAAGGCACGATTAAAGACA
The DNA here is from genome assembly GCA_046350115.1 of Gemmataceae bacterium. GTDB lineage: Bacteria > Planctomycetota > Planctomycetia > Gemmatales > Gemmataceae > JAXMAZ01. The sequence continues at coordinate 1,635 of JAXMAZ010000027.1, read as the reverse complement.
GAAAGTGATTAGAGTTCGGTTATTGGCGGGCGCGAGTGCTTGCGATCCTTCGAGAACGCCAGCCGGCGGACTCGCGGTTTCGGACCGAAGTTCAAGAGGAGGCCGAGTTCGATTTCACTGGCCTTGAGGTAATTCAGCAGCTGAGCCTCATGGGCCGGGTTCAGGTCTTCGACCGCCTTGAGTTCAAGGATCAGGGTCCGGTCAACTAGGATATCCGCCGCGAAGTCCCCCACCACGCTCCCGCGAAAAAAAGACGGGCAAGCGAACTTCGCTCTCGGGTCGCAGGCCGGACTGGGTGAGGGCGTGAAACATTGCCCGGTGATATACGCTCTCAAGGAACCCAAATCCAAGCTCGTTGTACACGTCATAGAAAACGCCGATGATCCGCTCGGTTAGCTCCCGATGCTTGAACTTCTCGGGATCATATCTCGCAACCACGTCGCCCATGCCGCACCCATTCAACCTTGTCTTCTGCTTTGAATCGTGCCTTCGCTGCGGAAATCGTGCGGCTACTTCTTGGCGGTGAAGTGGTCGTAGGCGGCCCGGGCGATGTCCGCGATCACCACCTGGGCGGCGTTGTCCACCACCCACCGCTGGTCCGTGTTCTCGTTCGTCAGCACGCAGACGGCGAACGCATGCGGCTTCTCGCCCTTCTTGGCCGGCAGGGTGACGATCCCGGCGTCCGTCCGGGCGGCGTTCACCGCCCCGGTCTTGTGGGCCACCGGCGTGCCGTTGGGCAGTTTGCGGACGATCATCTCGTTGTCGTGGTTCTTCCGCAGGATGCCCCGCATCTCCTCGCACGCCTTCGGCGACACCACCTTGCCGGCGTGGATCAGCTCCAGCAGCTTCACCGTCTCCCGGGCGGTCGTCGAGCCGAGGCCGTACTTGTCCGTCCGCGCCTTGTCGACGCTGGTGGTGCTGCCGCGGAACACCTTGGCGTTGATCCGCGTCTCCGGCAGCCCGAGCGACTTCATCCGGGCGGCCGTGGCCGGGATGCCGATCTCGTCCAGCACCAGGTTCGTCGCCGTGTTGTCCGAGACCGTAATCATCAGCCGGACGGCGTCCCGCAGGGCGAGGGTGGCACCGGGGGAAAAGCTGTCGGTCAGCACGCCGGCCCCGGGCACCATGTCCGCCTTGCGGAGCATGATCATGCCGTCCAGCTTGACCTTCCCCTCCTCCGCCTGCCAGAACGTCTCGACCATGACGGCCAGCTTGATGAGGCTGGCCGTCGTCATCGGCTCGTCCGCGTTCAGGTAGAACTCCTCGCCGGTGCCGAGGTGTTTGACCGCGACGGCGATCTTCCCCTGGTGGGCGTCGGCCAGCGGCTTGATCCGGGCCTCCAGCCCGCTCGGATCGGCGGCCGGCAGCAGAACGAGGGCGAGCAGGGTGGCGGTCACTTCGGCTTCCCCTTGCGGCGTTTGGTGGCGGCGAACAGGTCGGCCAGCGGCAGCTTGAACCCGGGCAGCACCCGCCCGCCGTCAAGTGTGCCGGTGGCGTCGATGGTCTTGAACTTGGCGGCCGACGTGTATATGTCGGCGGACTGCTTGCGGGGGTCGATCACCCAGGCCAGCTTGCACCCGGCGCCGAACAGCTCGCGCAACTTGCGATCCATCTCCGCCTTAGTGTTCGTCCGAC
>JAXMAZ010000026.1:0-103022 GCA_046350115.1 Gemmataceae bacterium | reverse complement strand
TGACCTGCCCTCGCCACATCTCCTTGGCAGGGCTAAATTACGAACTACGGCTGTAGGACTGAGATCGATGTCGTTTGCCGTTCTTCACAGCGATGACCCGGGCACAGCGTGCCCGTCACCCCATTGTCGGTGCACGGGAGGTCAGCTCCGGTGATTCACCTTTACCAGTGACCGCGACACAGGTATCAGCCTCCGCCTGCGTGCCAACCGGGGGGCCAGTTCCGGTACGCGGCCCAATAGCGCCTGCTGTGCCACGGGGCGGGGGGACCGCCGATGACGCCGCGTTCGCTGACAGTCCGTTCGTTGGCGGTCGCTGTTTGCGGCGTGCTGGTCGCAGCCGGTCCGGCTGCTCCCGCACAGCCGCCGCCACCGGCCGCGCCGGCACCCGTCCCGCCGACCGTCGAGCAGCTCGCCGAACAGGTCCGGCAACTGAACGAGCGGCTGGCCGAGCTGTCGCGGCGGGTGGGCGACCCGCCGACGGGCACCGGGGCGGCGAACGGCACCGGTGCGGCGGCCGCCGCCCCCGGCACCGGCGGCTCGCCGGTGCCGGACTACACCGAGGGCGGCTTCGCCCCGTTCGCCCCGGCCTCCGGCTACCCGGGGTCGAACGTCACGAACCCGAACCGGTTCCCGATCAAGGCCAGCTTCGGCCCCGGGTTCCTGTTCCAGACCGACGACGACCTGTTCCGCCTGCAGATCCACTACGAGTCCCAGATCGAGGGGCGGGTGTGGGGGCGGGACGACCAGTTGCCGTCCAACAACGGCATCTTCCTGCCCCGCCAGCGGTTCTTCTTCGACGGGCACATCACCAAGGAGGTCGAGTACGAGGTGGCGATCAACCGCGGGCTGAACAACATCAACCTGCTGAACGCGTACATCAACCTGCACCTGGACGACCGGTTCCAGATCCGGATCGGCCGGTTCTTCACCCCGCTGCCGTACGACCAGTACGCCATCTCGAACTACTGGCTGCCCACCCCCGAGCGGTCCCTGTTCACCACCAACATGGGGCTGAACCGGCAGGTCGGGGCGATGGCCTGGGGCTACCTGTTCGACGAGCGGCTGGACTACGCCGCCGGGGTGTTCAACGGGTCGCGGAACTCGTTCGAGAGCCTGAGCAACAACCTGGACTTCGTCGGGTACGTGAACGCCCGGCCGTTCCAGCAGTCGGAGCGGTTCCCGGCCTTCAAGTTCCTGAACGTCGGGGCGTCGGTCGCGGTCGGCCGCCAGGACCAGTCGCCGGTGCCGGTGACGTTCCGGGTCGCCGGCGGTTCCCCGGACGCCAACATTCCCGGCATCGCCACGGTGCCGTTCCTGATCCTGAACCCGGACGTGGTCGAGCGGGGCGACCGGTTGATCGGGTCCGTTCACGCCGCCTACTTCTACAAGGGGCTGTCGCTGATCGGCGAGGGGCAGTACGGGTACGGCGGGTACGCGACCGCCACCCGCCCGTCGTCCGTGCGGGTGCCGTTCTCCGGCTTCTACACCACGGCCGGCTACTTCCTGACGGGCGAACACATCGAACGGCGGACGCGGGTCAAGCCGCTGCGGCCCCTCTTCCCGGTGAACAAGGACGAGCCGCGGGGGTTCGGCGCGTGGGAGGTGGCCGGGCGGGTCAGCCAGCTCCGGCTGAGCCAGGAGGTGTTCAACTCCGGGTTCGCCGACCCGGCCGTCTGGTCCAACCGGGCGACCACCACCGAACTCGGCCTCAACTGGTACTGGAACGAGTACACCAAAGTGTACCTGTTCTGGCTGCACGCCGACTTCGGCAACCCCGTCCAATTCCAGCCGGGTCGAGCACAGAAGTCGGCCGACATGTTCTGGACCCGGTTCCAACTCTACTTCTGACCTGATACGGCGACATTTGACGAGCAGGAGTCCTGTCAGGCGAACGTGTAGTCCAAAAACGGCAAATTACAGAAAATCCTCAAAAAAGTGTTTTTCGTTCAAACAGCCGAAATGGCTGCGAAAGTCGTTGACATCCATTTCGGATAAGATTAACTACTTTCGTCGGCGGTTGGTTGCTCAGATTTCGAGAAAACAGTAGCGCGGCCGGGCGGACCGTATTCGGTCGTCACGGCTCCCGTCCTGTCGGTCCGATGCAGGATCCAGTCAATCCGGCTGTCGGCAGCTCGCCCGTGTTCGCACCCTGAGGGTCTGTCATGGACACGTTCTCTAGCTCCTCCCGTCGAGAGTTCGTGAAGTTCGCCGCGGCCGCCGGAGTGGCCGGGCTGGCCCCGTTCGCCGCCCATGCCGCCGGCCAACCGGACGCCCGGCCCAAGCCGGACGACGTGCTGGCCAAGCTGATGGCCGGCAACAAGCGGTTCGTCGAGGGCAAGCTCGAGCACCCCGGCCGGGAGCCGAAGGACTTCCAGGCGCTGGCCGCCGGCCAGGCGCCGCCGGCCATCATCGTCGGCTGCGCCGACTCCCGGGTCGCCCCGGAGATCGTCTTCGACCAGGGGGTCGGCGAGCTGTTCGTGGTCCGGGTGGCCGGGAACATGGTCGGGTCCGGGCCGCTGCTGGTCGGGAGCATCGAGTTCGCCGTCGCCGTCCTGGGCGCCCGGCTGATCATGGTGCTCGGCCACACCGAGTGCGGGGCGTGCAAGTCGGCCATCAAGTACATCGACGACAAGGAGACCCTGCCCGGGGCGATCGAGGGGGTGGTCGACTACCTCCGGCCGGTCGTCCGGACCGTCACCGGCAAGCCCGGTGACAAGCTGGCCAACGTCATCAAGGCGAACGTCGTCCAGGGGGTCAAGAAGCTCCAGGGGCTGGACCCGATCCTGTCCAAGATGGCCAAGGCCGGCGAGCTGAAGGTCGTGGGCGGGGTGTACGACCTGGCGTCGGGCAAGGTGGAGATGGTCGGCTGAGCCGGGCGACCCGCCCGGATTCATGGGAGGACCACCAGTGAGCGCCACCGAAACCGGCCCCGCAACCGCGGCCAAGGCGGACCCCGTTCCGCTCCCGGCCCTGGTCGTGTTCCGCGGGATCGGCCAGATCTGGTTCCAGGAGAGCGCCCTGACCGGGGCGCTGTTCGCCCTGGGGATCGCCATCAGCTCGCCGATCATGGCGGCCGGCATCGTGGCCGGGGCGGCCATCGGCACCGCCGTGGCGCACCTGCTGAAGTTCGACAAGGCCGAGCTGCTGGCCGGCATCTACGGGTTCAACCCGGCCCTGGTCGGCATCGCCACCCTGTTCTTCTTCCAGCCGGGGGCCGCCAGCCTGGGGCTGCTGGTCGCCGGGTGCGCGGTGGCAGCCGTGCTGACCCGGCTGGCCCGGCAGTTCGTGCCGTTCCCGACGTACACCGCCCCGTTCGTCGTCACCACCTGGGCGGTGTTCTTCATCGGCCAGGCGGCCGGGGCCGTCCCGGTGACGGACTACCCGATCCTGGTGCCGAACCCGCCGGTCGGCCCGGTCGTCGAGTCCACCCTGCACGGCATCGGCCAGGTGATGTTCCAGGCGAGCGTCTGGACCGGGCTGCTGTTCCTGGCCGGGATCGCCGTCAACGACCGGACACACGCCGCGTGGGTGCTGGCGGCCGCGATCCTCGGCACTTTGGTGGTCAGCTACCACCTGGACGCGGCCGAGCGGGCGATCGACCCGGAGCGGCTGGTCGTCCGGGACCAGTTCGAGAACGTCCGGCTCGGGCTGTACGGGTACAACGCGACGCTGGCCGCCGTCGCCCTGTTCCTGTGGCGGCGGTCGCTCATCCCGGCCCTGCTGGGCATCGCCCTGAGCGTGCCCCTGACGGAGCTGGTGCCGCGGCTCGGGGTGCCGGCCCTGACGGCCCCGTTCGTCCTGGCCACCTGGATCGTCCTGGCCCTCGGCTGCATCGACGGCAGATTCTTCCGCGACAAGACGGCGGCGTGACCGACCGGCCCCGCCCCGGCCGGGGCGGGGCCATTCGACCCCAAGGAGAGTCCGCGCATGTACCTCTCACCTCAAGAGCGTGACAAGCTCCTGATCTTCGTGGCCGCCCAGGTCGCCCGGGACCGCAAGAAGCGGGGGCTGAAGCTGAACCTGCCGGAGGCCCAGGCGCTCATCACGGCCGAGCTGATGGAGATGGCCCGGGACGGCAAGACGGTGGCCGAGATCATGAGCGCCGGCCGGGAGATCCTGAAGAAGGCGGACGTGATGGACGGCGTCGCCGAGCTGATCGGGATGATCCAAGTCGAGCCGACGTTCCCGGACGGGAGCAAGCTGGTGACCGTCCACGAGCCGATTCGCTGACCGAACCCCGACCCCAACACACCCCCTCCCAGGGAGGATGACATGGTTCCAGGCGAATACCTGTTCGACGGGCCGGACCTCGAGCTGAACGCCGGCCGCCCCGTCATCACGCTCAGCGTCACCAACACCGGCGACCGGCCGGTCCAGATCGGCGCCCACTACCACTTCTTCGAGACGAACAAGGCGCTGGTGTTCGACCGGGTGAAGGCCTACGGCATGCGGCTGGACCTGCCGAGCGGCACGTCCGTCCGGTTCGAGCCGGGGGACACCAAGGAGGTGAACCTCATCCCCTACGGCGGCCGGCGGGTGGTGTACGGGTTCAACGCGGTCGTCAGCGGCCGGCTGGACGACCCGTACAACCGGGAGCAGAGCCTCAAGCGGATGATCGAGCAGGGGTACGGGCACAAGCCGTCCGACGAGAAGAAAGCGAAGTGACGCGGCGTCCCCGCGTAACCCACCTCACACCACCACGGGGGCACCGACCATGAGCGTCAAAATCGCACGGAAGGCCTACGCCAAGAAGTACGGGCCGACCAAGGGCGACCGCATCCGGCTGGCCGACACCGAGCTGCTGATCGAGATCGAGGAGCACTACGGGGACTACGGCGAGGAGTCCATCTTCGGCGGCGGCAAGTCGATCCGGGACGGGCAGGACCAGTGCTCGCTCGAAGAGCCGATGAACCCGACCCACCTGGACCTGGTGATCACCAACGCGATCGTCATCGACCACTGGGGGATCGTCAAAGGGGACATCGGGATCAAGGCCGGGCGGATCGTGGCCGTCGGCAAGGCCGGCAACCCGCTCACCCAGTGCGGGGTGGACCCGCGGCTGGTCATCGGGCCGGCCACGGACGTGATCGCCGGGGAGGGGAAGATCGTCACCGCCGGCGGGATCGACACCCACATCCACTTCATCTGCCCGCAGCAGATCGAGGTGGCCCTGGCCAGCGGCGTCACCACCCTGATCGGCGGCGGCACCGGCTCGTCCACCGGCACCTGGGCGACCACCTGCACCCCGGGCGCCTGGTACATCGAGCGGATGCTCCAGGCGTTCGAGGGGCTGCCGATCAACGTCGGCATCCTGGGCAAGGGGAACAGCAGCCTGGGCAAGCCGCTGGAGGCGATGATCAAGGCCGGGGCGTGCGGGCTGAAGCTGCACGAGGACTGGGGCACCACCCTGTCCGTCATCGACACCAGCCTGACGGTGGCCGACGAGTACGACATCCAGGTCGCCATCCACACCGACACCCTGAACGAGTGCGGGTTCCTGGCGGACACGGTCGCGGCCATCAAGGGGCGGACGATCCACAGCTTCCACACCGAGGGGGCCGGCGGCGGCCACGCCCCGGACATCATGGCCATCGCCGGCGAGCCGAACGTGCTGCCGGCCAGCACCAACCCGACCCGGCCGTTCACCGTCAACACGATCGACGAACACCTGGACATGCTGATGGTCTGCCACCACCTGTCCCGGGCCATCCCGGAGGACGTGGCGTTCGCCGAGAGCCGCATCCGGGCGGAGACGATCGGGGCCGAGGACGTGTTCCACGACCGCGGTATCATCAGCATCATGAGCTCCGACTCCCAGGCGATGGGCCGGATCGGGGAGGCGATCGTCCGCACCTGGCAGACGGCCCACAAGATGAAGGTGCAGTTCGGCCCGGCCGCCGGGGACAGCAGCCGGAACGACAACGAGCGGGTCAAGCGGTACGTGGCCAAGTACACGATCAACCCGGCCATCGCCCACGGGATCGGCGACCACGTCGGCAGCATCGAGCCGGGCAAGCTGGCCGACCTGCTCATCTACGAGCCGGCGTACTTCGGCATCAAGCCGTTCCTGGTGCTCAAGGGCGGGCTGCTGGTGAACGCCCAGATGGGCGACCCGAACGCCAGCATCGCCACCCCGCAGCCGGTGTACATGCGGCCGCAGTTCGCCGCCTACGGCCGGGCGCTGTCCAAGTCGTGCCTGTCGTTCGTCTCCCAGGCGTCGGTGGACGCCGGCATCGCCGAGCGGTACGGCCTGCAGCGGGAGGTGGTGGCGGTCAAGGGGTGCCGCAAGATCGGCAAGAAGGACATGCGGCGGAACGAGGCCACCCCGAAGATCAAGATCGACCCGGACACCTACCAGGTGACGGTGGACGGCGAGAAGGTCCACAGCGAGCCGCTCAAGGCGCTGCCGATGACCCAGCGGTACTTCCTGTTCTAACCGCGGGGCGGCAGGGGCAGTCGAGTCCGCCGGCCCCGTGCGGGGCCGGCGGCGAACGGCCGAGGCTCACGGGCGGGGAAAGGTCGGACCATGGGACTGTTCGGGATTCTCCTCTCGCTCGGCCTGCTGATGTGGCTGGCCTACCGGGGGTGGAGCGTGCTGCTGGTCGCCCCGGCCACCGCCCTGCTGGCGGCGGCCATCTCGGGCCAGCCGCTCCTCGCCCACTGGACGCAGACGTTCATGGGCGGGGCGGCCCGGTTCGTCGCCCAGTGGTTCCCCATGTTCCTGCTCGGCGGGCTGTTCGGCCGGCTGATGGACGACAGCGGGTCGATCACCTCGATCGCCCGGTTCCTGACCGAGCGGCTGGGCGCCCGTCGCACCATCCTGTCCGTCGTCATCGCCTCCGCCGTCGTCACCTACGGCGGCGTCAGCGTGTTCGTCGCCTTCTTCGTGCTGGTGCCGATGGGGCAGGAGATGTTCCGGGCCGCGGACATCCCCCGCCGGCTGCTCCCGGCCACCATCGGCCTGGGGGCGTTCACGTTCACCATGTCCGCCCTGCCCGGGTCGCCGTCGGTCAACAACGCCATCCCGATGCCCTATTTCGGCACCACCACCTTCGCGGCCCCGGGCCTCGGCATCATCGCCTCGGTGATCGTGCTGGCCTTCGGGCTGTGGTGGCTCCGCCGGGCCGAGGCGGCCGCCCGCCGGGCCGGCGAGGGGTACGGCGGGCCGCCGCCGGCCGTGCCCGCGGTCGACGAGAAGCTCCGCGAGCAGGCGACCGCGGCCGGCGCCGACGACCCGGCCGAGGTATGCCACGGCAAGCGGGCCGCCGCCGGCCCGACGTTCGCCGTCGCCGTGTTGCCGATCGGCGTGGTCGTCGTCATGAACTTCCTGTTCTCCCTGGTCGTCCTGCCGCGGCTGGACTTCTCGTACCTGGGGACGGAGGCGTGGGGCGGGATCACGTTCGCGTCGGTGGCCGGGGTGTGGTCGGTGACGCTGGCGCTGGCGGCCGCGTCCCTGGCGGTGGTCGTCGCCAACTTCCGGCGGATCCCGTCGCTCCGCCTGAGCCTGGACGCGGGCGCCAACTCGGTGGTCCTGCCGATCATGACCATCGCCAGCCTGGTCGGCTTCGGGGCGGTGATCGCGGCGCTGCCGGCGTTCACCGGGGTGCGGGACGCGGTGCTGACGACCCCGGGCGGGCCGCTGGTCTCGCTGACCGTCGCCATGAACACCCTGGCCGGGCTGACCGGGACCGCCTCCGGCGGGATGACGATCGCCCTGAACGCCCTCGGCGACACCTACCTGCGGCTGGCGGCCGAGCACGGTATCGACCCGGCGCTCATGCACCGGGTGACCACGATCAGCGCCGGCACCCTCGACTCGCTCCCGCACAACGGCACGGTCCTGCTGCTGCTCCACGTCAGCGGCCTGACCCACCGGGAGAGTTATCTCGATATGGTGATGACGGTGATCGTCAGCGTGATCATCGCCCTGGCCGCGGTGCTCGTGCTGGGGTCGGTGTTCGGGTCGTTCTGACCGCCCCTGCCCGGACCTGTGTGCGCGTCCGCCGAGATTGGCAGCATGAACCTGCGGCTCCTCCAGATCTCCGACTCGGCCCTCCCGATCAGCGGGTACACCCACTCGTGGGGGCTGGAGGCGGCCATCGCCCGCGGCCGGGTCCACGACCCGGAGAGCCTGGAGCGGTGGACCAGCCACTGGCTGCGGACCTCCCTGGGGCCGCTCGAAGGGGTGCTGGTCGCGTCGAGCTGCCGGGCCGCCCGGGCTGGGATGGCGGCCGACCTGATCTCGCTCAACCAACTGGCCGAGGCGTCGATCGTGCCGCCCACCACCCGGCGGGCGTCCCGGGAGATGGGGGAGCAGTTGCTCGAACTCGGGGCCACCTGGGCGTGGTCCGCGGCCGGGATCGCCGCCCTCGTCGCCGGGCCGACGGACGGGTGGCACCACCCGGTCGCCTTCGGGCTGCTCGGGGCGGTGGCCGGCGGCGAACCGACCGAGGTGCTGACCGCGTACCTACACCAGGCCGCCCTCGGCATGGTCGGGGCGGGGGTGCGGGCCATCCCGGTCGGCCACACCCACGGCCAGCAGGTGTTGGCCTACCTGCAAGACGACATCCGCGGGCTGGTGGCGACGCTCGGCGACCGCCCGCCCGAGACGGCCGGGGCCGGTTGCCCCTTCTATGAGGTACTCTGCGATGAACAAACTCGGCTTTACGCCCGAATGTTCCGCTCCTGACAGCCGGGCCGGCCGGTTCCGCCGGCGGGCGCCGGGGGTGGCCTTCCACAAGGTCGAGGGCGGGCACGACCACACCCACGACTACATGGGCGGGGCCGGCCCGGCCCGGTACGCCGGGGCCAAGCGGCGGGTGTTCACCCTGGGGGTGTGCGGGCCGGTCGGGTCCGGCAAGACGGCCCTGGTGGAGGCGCTCTGCCGCGAGCTGTGGCCGGAGGTCAACCTGGCGGTCATCACCAACGACATCTACACCCACGAGGACGCCGAGTTCCTGTCCCGCAAGCAGGTGCTGCCGCTGGAGCGGATCGTCGGGGTGCAGACCGGCGGCTGCCCGCACACCGCCATCCGGGACGACGCCAGCGCCAACCTGAGCGCCGTCGCCAACTTCCAGCGGCAGATCCCGGACCTCAAGCTGGTCATCGTCGAGTCCGGGGGGGACAACCTGACGGCGGTGTTCTCGCGGGAGCTGGCCGACCGGTTCATCTTCGTCATCGACGTGGCCGAGGGGGACAAGATCCCCCGTAAGGGAGGGCCGGGCATTTGCAACAGCGACCTGCTGGTCATCAACAAGATCGACCTGGCCCCGCACGTCGGGGCGGACCTGGAGGTGATGCGGCGGGACGCCACCCGGATGCGGGGCGAGCGGCCGTTCCTGCTGACCAGCATCCGCCAGAAGGAGGGGATGGGGGCCGTGTTCCAGTGGGTCCGCGAGCAGTTGGCATCACACGCGCCGAAATCCTGACCCCCCCGGAGTTCCGCGACCTCGGCCAGACCGGGCACCCGGCCGGCCGGGTGGGCGGCGCCCGGATCGAGCTGGTGAACGCCCCCGACGGTACCCGCCTGGGGGCGTGCTACCAGCAGATCCCGATGCGGGTGATGCCGCCGTTCCGGTTCGACGCCGAGCCGGCCGCCCTGCTCTACCTTATCAACCTGACCGCCGGCCTGCTGGACGGGGACGCCCACCGGATCGAGGTGACGGCCCGGGCCGGCACCCGGGCGGTGGTGACGGGCCAGTCGGCCTCCCGGGTCCACCCGGCCGGGGCCAGCTTCGCCACCCAGCAGTACGCGGTCGAGGTCGAGGACGACGCCTGCCTGGTCGTCCTCCCCGGGCCGACCATCCCGTACCGCGGCTGCCGGTACTACCAGAGCGGCCGGGCCGAGCTGGCCCCGACCGCCCGCCTGTTCTGGGGCGACATCTGGCTGCCCGGCCGGTACGACCGCGGGGAGCTGTCCGAGCGGTTCGTGTTCGACCGGATCGTCCAGGACTTCGAGGCCCGGCGGGCCGGCCGACTGATCTACCGGGACCGGTTCCGGTGGGACGGCCCGTGGGCGGCCGCCGACGCCGACTGGTACTTCGGCGGGCACCTGGCGGCGGGCAGCCTGTTCGTGGCCGGGTCGCTCCCGGACGCCCTGCCCGCGGCCGACCCGGCCGTCCGCCGGGCCGTGTTCCCGCTCGGCACCGGGGAGAGCTGCCTCCGCTGGTGCGGCCCGCCGGGGCCGGTCACGGCCGACCTGGTGCGGACCGCCCTGGGCATCGCCGGCCACTGGACCGGCGGCCGGCCGTGGCTGCTCGACTCCAGCGAGCTGGCCCCCAACCACTGGTTCTCGATGCCGCCCGTCGTGGGCTGAGGGGCTGGGCTTCTCGATTGGAAGCCCAGCAGCTCTAGGGCGAGCGGGGGCGTCAGCCCCGTGTTGGAGCGCCCCGGCAGGGGCAGCAACAGGGGGCTGTCGCCCCCCGCTCGCCAGGCGTCTGTAGCGCCGGGCCGGATCAGAACTTGGTCAGGAAGCTGATCGCCCCGGTCAACTGGCTGCGGTCGGTGTGGGCGCCGTTGGTCCCGAACGCCGGCCGGTCGGCGAAGTCGCCGCGTATCTCCGGGCGGAGTTCGAAGTACGGCGTCGGGTGCCAGTTCAGGCCGAACGTCACCTCGGAGAAGTTGGCGTCGACCCCGGTCCGGGTGCCCCGCACGTCCCGGAACCACTCGGCCCGGCCGATCACGTCCCACTCCCGGGTCAGGTGGTAGATGCCGACCGTGTACAGGCCGTACCAGGAGCCGGTCCCGACCGGGGTGTTGGTGTCCCAGCCCATGTTGTTCTGGACCACCTGGGTGAACCGCTCGGACCAGTTGTGCTGGACCCGCAGCTCGACGGTCGTGTTGTGGTCGCCGGCCAGCCCGGGGGCGGCGAAGATGGCGTTCGGGCCGGTGTACACCGACGCCGTCAGCCGGGTCCGCTTCTCCGGGGTCAGCCAGTAGTTGACCTGCCCGATGTAGCAGACCGAGTCGCTGCTCCGCTTCTCGAAGAAGGTGTTCGCCCCGGCCGTGATCCCGCTCCACACGTCCAACTGGTCGGAGATCACGACCTGGGCCAGGGCGCCGGTGAACGCCCCGTCCTGGGAGTAGAAGAACTGGTAGTCGCTGGAGTACATCGGCCGGTACGGGGACAGGAACCCGTTCCACCCGATGATCGTGTTCATCCGCCCGACCTTCAGGTTCACCCCGCCCTCGGTCAGGATCGGCAGGTGAGCGGTCAGGTTCAGGTCGCGGAAGTCCTGGCCGAACCGCGGGTTGCCCGGCGGGTCGTCGATCCCGCCCTTCGGCTGGCCGAGGGCCGCGTCCGCCCCGGCGAAGTACCGGACGTTGAACCCCCAGTCGAACTGGTCTTGCCGGAGGGGCTTCTGCACCACCAGGCCGATCTGGTTGAGCAGGAACTCGTTCCCGTAGCGGTTCTGCCGGGGCTGGACGGACATGGGGCCGGACCCGGTGGACGACCCGGTGTACCCGCCCTCGACCCACCCGAACGTGCGGATGCCGCTGTCCCCCAGGAACCGGTCGACCTGCAGGCTCCGGCGGAGGATGCCGACCTCGTCAACCGGCGTCGGCCCCCACGCCGGCGTCGCCGGCGGGACGGCGTCCCGGCGGATGTCCTCGGCGATCTCGCGGGGCAGCGACTCCGCCTCCAGCCCCAACGGCCGCGATGCCGGGGCCGTTGTCCCGGGCGAAATGGGGGTAGTCACGACCTCCTGGACCGGGACGGGGGGCGCGGCCGCCGGCGGGGCGGCGAGCGGCGGCTGGGCCTGGGCGACGGCACCGGCCAGAAAGGCCGCCAGCCCCCCGCCGAGTCTCGACATCCGTGTCATGGCGACCTCGATAGTACGAACAGTCTCACGGTCTGCACGCCCGTCCTGGGCGTGCAGACCTGGGAAGTCAGGGTCACGTTCCGGGTATCGGGTGCAGGGGTCGGACGGCTTGACGGGCTAAAGTGGATCGTCCCGGGCGGGGAGAAGTCCGGGGGGGTATTACCGGACCGGGCGAGTCGGTCCGCGTGGCGGTCAGAAATCGACTCTCGCCCTCAGCCCGATCAGGAGTGCGGCGTCCGCCCGCTGCTGGATCGGGACAACGACCTGGACGTCCGGGGTCAGTTGGAACCAGGGCGTGACGCGGGCGTTGTAGTACACCTCCACCCCCTGCTCGTCCCGCAGCGGGGTGACGGGCCGGGCGGTCCGCTTGAGCGGGTCGCCGATCCCGGCCCGCCAGTACGCCAGCCCGAACGTGTCCGCTCTGCGGCCGGGCAGCGGGCTGGTGCCGGCGATCCCGCCGCCCGAAAACCACCGGATCGGGCTGGGGTTGTCGTCCGCCAGGCCGAGCGAGCCGAACACCCCCCACACCCGCTTCGGGTCGTCCGGGTCGGCCCAGACGGCCTGATCGAAGTTGTACCCGACGAACCACGCCCCCTGCTTCAAGGGGGACGGGAAGACCAGCCCGGTCAGCGGGTTGTAGTACGAGGCCGGGGACAGGTTGGTGTACCGGCCCGAGCTGTACGCCCCCGACACCCCCTGGTGTCCCGGCTTGCCGAACAGCCGCGTCGGGACGTTCACCTGGGTGAACAGCGTCACCCCGTTGTCGAAGAAGGTGTCGAACCCGGCGGTCGTCGGCGTGTCGTTCGTGTCGAGCACCTCGAAGAGGAAGAGCGGGAGCGGGTCGTCTTTCGCCTGGTACGTCACCCCGGCGCCGTAGGTGACGAACGGCACGGTCCGGTAGTCGATCGGGTTGAAGCTCAGGGCCGTGTTCAGGAACCCGGTGTCCCGGTTCGCCCCGGTGAGCGGCTGCGGGTACCCGTCGATCGTGTTGTACTTGCCCGCGTACACCACCAGGTTGTCGGTCAGGTACTGCGAGACCACGACGGCCGTCAGGGCCGTCACCGTGCCGGTTTCGGCGGGCAGGGCCAGTTGCAGGTTCACCGGCAGCAGCGCCCCGGTGGCCAGGCTGGGCGACACGCCGTACCGCGTCTCCCCGTGCAGGGTGACGAACGCCCCGCCCCACAGGCCCAGCTTCCCCCCGTCCAGCGTGACGAGGTAGTCGTTCCGCCCGCCGTAGACGAACGACCGGTCCAGCCCACCGGTCGTCACCCCCTGGTAGAACTGGGTGCTACTGACATCGACGGTGATCCCGCGGTCCCGGAGATTGGTGCGGACCCCGAGCCAATCACCCGTCAGTTTCGGACGGTCGGCGGGCAGTCCCCCGAACGGGTCTGCGACCGTGCTCTCGACCGCCGGGCGGTGGCCGGTCTCGGCCGCGAGGGGCACGACCGGGGGTTCGGCCGCGGCCACCGCCCCGACCCCGGCGGCCAGGATTGCTAGCCTCCAGCGGCTGGCCTGCCGGTACAGACGGAGCGAACGCACCGCACCCTCCTGCCTGGCACCGCTCACAGGTCGGGGGACCGGGAGGGCAGGCGGACAGGGATCTGGTTCGGCAGCGACGGTCGGGCAGATTGAGCAATTTACGACGATTAGCCGGGCATGCGGACGCGAGTTCTAATTCGACGCCGACGCTGTCCGGTCCGGTTGGAGAGCCGGGTCAGCGGCCACACGACGAGAAGCCCGAGGCCGACCCCGACCCAGTCGAGCAGAACGTCCCGGACGGACCCGGTCCGACCGGCGACGAACGTCTGACCGACTTCGGTCGCGATCCCGTGCAACAGAAGGAGGGCTATCACCAGCCAGTAGACCAGCCGGGGTACCGGCAGCAACCACGCGAGTACGGTCAGGAAAGCATATCCGACCACGTGCAGCCCTTTCGCGAGCCAGAACTTCCACTCGTTCGGGATGGCCCTCGACACCGACTCCGGGACCGGGTTCTCGGCCAGAAGTTCGTAGGTCCAGAGTGCCAGGAAGAACAGGAACACCGCGAACGGGAGTGCTGTCCGAAGGGAGAACCTCCCGGACTCGGGGCGGGGCTTTCGTGTCGTGGGCAAGGGTCCGGCCCCAAGGTGTGGCGGGCGCTAGTCGGGCTTGGCTAGCGCGATCTCCGGATGCCCACGCGGCCGTGGTCGGCAGGGCGTCGACGACCCGGCGATAGGCAAGACGATATTCAGAAAAGCCCCTTATGAGTAGTCGGCTGCCCGAATGTGCCAATTCCTCACCGGCGCTGATCGCCCGCAGTTGCGATCCGCACCCCGGAACGCCCTCCCGTCCGGGCATGGGGGTGTCGGACCGGATCACGCAGCCGCCGGTCAACCAGGCCTCCGGCGGACCGACGACGGCCCTCGCGGCAGCGGATCGCCAGGCTTTGTGTCTGGGCCGAACACCCGGCGGGTTGCCGTGGCCGTCGGGGATGTCGGTCGAGGTGTGGCCGGTGCGCGGGACCACGAGGCGGTTGACACCCGCCCCCGGGGCGGGGACACTGGGCAAGTCGACCCCGCCGACTACCCCAGCTCTGTGATGACTCGACGAATTGCCCTGGTGCCGGTCCTGGTCGCCCTGACCGGGACCACCGCCCGCGCCGACCCGCCGCCCGCTCACTGGGCCTGGGCCGCGCCGGCCCGTCCGAGCATACCGCCGGGAGCGAGTCACCCGGTCGATGCCTTCGTCCGGGCACGACTCCGTGACACCAGTCTGTCGCCGTCCCCGCCCGCCACTCGCGAGCACCTCATCCGCCGGGTGACGTTCGACCTGACCGGCCTGCCACCGACCCCGGAGGAGGTGGAGGCGTTCGTCGACGACAAGTCAACGGAAGCCTGGGAGACGGTGATCGACCGGTTGCTCGCCAGCCCGCACTACGGCGAGCGATGGGGCCGACACTGGCTCGACCTGGCCCGGTATGCGGACACCAACGGGTACGAGTTCGACGAACCCCGGCCGGACGCCTGGCGGTATCGGGACTACGTCATCCGCTCGTTCAACGCGGACAAGCCGTTCGACCGCTTCGTGCTGGAGCAACTGGCCGGCGGCGAGGCGTTCCCCGGCGACCCGGACGCCCTCGTTGCCACCGGGTTCAACCTGCTCGGCCCGGACATGACCGACGCCAGCGACCCGGCCCAGCGGCGGCACAACACGCTCGTCGACATGACCGACACGGCCGGGCTGGCCTTCCTCGGGCTGACGGTCGGCTGCGCCCGATGTCACGACCACAAGTTCGAGCCGATCCCGATCGAGGACTATTACCGGCTGCAAGCGTTCTTCGCCCCGGCCGAGTTCCGCCGCGACCTGCCGGTCGCCACCCCGGCCGAGCGGTCCGCCCACGACGCCGCAACCCAGGAGTACCACGCACTGACCAAGGGGCTGCGGGCGGACATCGCCGCACTTGAGGGGCCGTACCGAACGAAGCTGTTCGAGGCGAAGCTGAGCAAGCTGCCGGCCGAGGCCCAGGCCGCCCATCGCACCCCGGCAAGCAAGCGGACCGGCGGCCAGCAGGAGCAGGTGGCCCAGACCGAGCGGCTGGTCGCGGTGTCACCGACCGAGGTAGTGAAAGCGATGCCGGCCGACGCCCGCAAGCAACTTGAGACACTGCAAACGAAGCTGAAAGGGTTCGACACCCGCAAGCCGGCCGCGCTGCCGGTGGCGATGGGGTTGACCGACCGCCCGACCGCCCCGAAAACCCGCGTCCTGGAACGGGGCGAGCTGAGCACCCCGGCGGCCGAGGTTCAACCCGGCTTCCCGACGATCCTGGCCCCGAACAAGGTGCCGACGGGCGGCGCCGGGCGGCGGCTGGTGTTGGCTAAGTGGATCGCCAGCCCAACCAACCCGCTGACCGCCCGGGTGATCGTGAACCGGCTGTGGCAGCACCACTTCGGCCGCGGCATCGTCGCCACCGCGAGCGACTTCGGCGTCCGCGGCGAACGCCCGACCCACCCCGAACTGCTCGACTACCTGGCGACGGAGTTGGTCGCCGGCGGCTGGACGCTGAAGCGCATCCACAAGCTGATCCTGACCTCCGAGACGTACCAGCAGTCCACCGCGATCACCCCGGACGCGGCGGCGAAAGACCCGGACAACCGCCTGCTCTCACGGATGAACCGCCTGCGGCTGGAAGGTGAGGCGGTCCGCGACACCCTGCTAGCCGTGAGCGGCCGGCTGAACCCGAAGATGGGCGGCCCGGGGGTGGTGCAGCCGGGGGCGTCGGCGGCGGCCGGCGGGTCGAAGGCGGTGCCGGTCAGCCCGGACCCGCGGGACCACGACCGCCGCAGCGTCTACCTGCTCGCCCGGCGGAACCTGCGGCACCCGTTCCTGGAGGCGTTCGACCTGCCGGACAGCAACCTCAGTTGCCCGAAGCGGGAGCGCAGCACCACGGCCACGCAATCACTGGCGCTGCTGAACGCCGCCGACGTGACCGCGGCGGCCCAAGCACTGGCGACGCGACTGACGAAGGAGGAAACATCGGACGGCGACCGTGTGGTCCGAGCCTACCGGCTGACGCTCGGTCGTTCGCCGACACCGGCCGAGGTCGAACGGGCGCGGGCGTTTCTCCGCGATTCGCCGCTGACCGAATTGTGTCGGGCGCTGTTTAACCAGAACGAATTCGTTTACCTCGACTGATCGGTGTGCCGACCATGACCGTTCCTGCCCGGTTTCTCGCGTGGTACACCAGTTGTGTGCTTGCGACCGGCAGTCTGCTCTTGTCCGCAGCGACTGTGATTCCCGGGGGCGAAGCCGCGTGGCGAACGTTCTTGTTGATCGTTGGTGCAGTCGCTGCGGGTTTCGCGGTCCTCGCGGTCGTCTTAGGCCGGTTGCCTGAGACACACTGGTGCAACCGGTCCCGGATTGTTCGTCTGATTCTGGTGGTGATTGCGGTGCTCGCGACGGCATTGCTGTTGGGGTAGATTCTCCGCTCGTCGATCAACGAGATGTCACATGGTCCCGTTCGCGCCCGACCGCCGCCGCCTCCTCCGCACCGCCGGGGCCGGGTTCGGCTCGCTCGCGCTGTCCGTCATGCTCGCCGAGGACGGGCTGCTCGCGTCGGACTCCCCCGACCCGCTCGCCCCGAAGAAGCCGCACTTCGAGCCGACCGCCGACCGGGTCATCTTCCTGTTCATGTCCGGCGGGCCGTCCCACGTCGACACGTTCGACCCCAAGCCCGAACTCACCCGCCTGCACGGCCAGAAGCTGCCCGCCTCGTTCGGCCCGGTGAAGACCCGCCGCGGGGTGGACAAGAACAAGCTGCTCGCCTCCAAACGCACCTTCAAAAAGCACGGCCAGAGCGGGACCGAGGTGTCCGACTGGTTCCCGCACCTGGCCGGGTGCGTGGACGACCTGTGCGTCCTGCGGGGCTGCCACGGGGACAGCGTGACGCACCCGGAGTCGGTCTACCTGATGAACACCGGGTCGATCCTGATGGGCCGGCCGAGCCTCGGGGCGTGGGCCACCTACGGCCTCGGCACGGTCAACCGGAACATGCCGGCGTTCGTCGTCCTGCCGGACCCGGGCGGCTGGCCGAAGGGCGGGGCGCCGGCCTGGGGCAACGGGTTTCTGCCGGCCGCCTACCAGGGGACGCTGGTCCGCGGCGGGGCGTCGCCGGTCGCCCACCTGAACCCGCCGCCCGGGGTGTCATCCGACCAGCAGCGGCGGACCCTCGACTTCGTCGGCCAGGCGAACCGCGACCACCTGGCCGCCCGCGGCGGGGACGGCGAGCTGGCCGCCCGGATCGCCGCTTACGAACTGGCCTTCCGGATGCAGGCCCACGCCCCGGACGTGGTGAACCTGGCGGCCGAGTCCGCGGACACGCACCGGCTGTACGGCCTCGACCGCCCCGAAACGGCCGAGTTCGGCCGGCGGTGCCTGCTCGCCCGACGGCTGGCCGAGCGGGGGGTGCGGTTCGTCCAGGTGTACTGCGGGGACACCAACGGCTGGGACGCCCACTCCGACCTGGAGGCCAACCACGGCAAGTTGTGCCAGCAAAGTGACAAGCCGATCGCCGGGCTGCTGACCGACCTGAAGCGTCGGGGCTTACTAGACCGGACGCTGGTGGTGTGGGGCGGGGAGTTCGGCCGGACGCCGATGACCGAGGGGTCGAACGGCCGGGACCACAACCCGCACGGGTTCTCGATGTGGCTGGCCGGCGGCGGGGTGAAGGGCGGGCAGGTGGTCGGCGGGACCGACCCGGTCGGGCTGCGGGCGGCCGAGGGGAAGGCGCACGTCCACGACGTTCACGCCACGATCCTGCACCTGTTGGGGTTCCACCACACGAAGCTGACGTTCCGGCACAACGGCCGGAACGAGCGGCTGACCGACAACGGCGGCGAGGTGATCGAAGCGGCGCTGGCGTGACGACCGACGCTCGACGGGGTGGTGCCGTGACCGATGGTTGAACGCTTCCCGCGCCGGTTCCTTGCGTCCGCAGCGTCGGGAGGTCAGCACCGGGCGGTCGGCCCGATGCCACGAATGGGATCGCCCAGCGGTTCCTGCCCCGCCCCACCCAGCCGCTCGACTCCGATGAGGCCCACCCGCCGGCGTCCGGGGCAGCAGCCGCTTGACGCCCCATTTCCGGGCGATGATAGTACACCCTTCCCGCGAGCGGACCGATCCTCTCCCAACCAAGGTGGCCTCGTGAACGATGTCCTGGGCGAGTTCCTGGGGACGACGGTCCTGATCCTGCTCGGGGACGGGGTCGTCGCCGGGGTGCTGCTCGGCCGGTCCAAGGCGAAGGACGCCGGGTGGATCGCCGTCACCGCCGGGTGGGCGTTCGCCGTCATGGCCGGGGTGTACACCGCCCGGGCGGCCGGGGCGCCGGGGTTCGTCAACCCGGTCGGCCCGCTGGCCGGGGTGCTGACCGGCAGTCTGTCGACCGATCTGGCGGTCAAGTACGCGGCGGCCGAGTTCGCCGGGGCGTTCGTCGGCGCGGGGCTGGTCTGGCTGCATTACCTGCCGCACTGGGAAGTGACTGACGACCCCGCCGCGAAGCTGGGGGTGTTCTGCACCGCCCCGGCCGTCCGGATGCTGCCGGCCAACCTGTTGAGCGAGGCGATCGCCACGTTCCTGTTGGTGTTCGTCGGGACGGCGGTCGTGGAGAAGGGGCTGGGTCAGGGGTCGCTGACCGCCCCGCTCGGCGGGGCGCTGGTGTGGGGGATCGGGCTGAGCCTGGGTGGGCCGACCGGGTACGCCATCAACCCGGCCCGCGACCTCGGCCCCCGGCTGGCCCACGCTCTCCTGCCGATCCCCGGCAAGGGGCCGTCCGACTGGGCATACGCCTGGGTGCCGGTACTCGGCCCGATGCTCGGCGGGGCGGCCGGGGCACTGGTTGCCAAGGCGGTGTTCCTCCCGTCATCCTGACGGCGGGAGGTAGCCGCGGGCCAACTCGCCGAACGCCCGCACCTGGGCCGACTCCCACTCGGGGTCGCGGCCCAACTCACGGGCCATCAGCCCCGCTACCCGGGGGGCCATCTCGACCGCGGCCTTGGCGTTCAGCACCAGCGCGCGGGTCCGTCGGGCGAGCACGTCGGCGACCGTCCGGGCCATCTCCGATCGCGTGGCCCACACCACTTCCGCCCCGGTGTACGGCAACATCGGGTGCAGCCGTGTCGCGAGCGACGGGTTGTCATCCGTCAGCCGGCGAATCTCGGTCGCGTCCGACCCGTACACCGCCAGGCCGCCGAGGTCGGCCGGGTCCGGGTGATAGCCATGTAGCCGAAGCTGCCGGGTCGGGCACGGCCGCGGCGGGAGGCCGGCCAGCCGGGCGGCCTCGGTCACGCACGCCTCGGCCATGCTGCGGTACGTCGTCCACTTCCCGCCGGTGATCGTCAGCAGCCCCGGCTGGTCCGCCCGCAGGAGGTAGTCGCGGGACAACTCGGCCGTCCCCTTGCCTCCGGCCTTCACCAGCGGGCGGATGCCGGCGAACGTACTCAGGATGTCGTTCCGCTGCGGCGGCCGGGCCAGATACCGGCCGGCCGTCTCCAAAATGAACTCGACCTCTTCGTCGGAGGCGGTCGGCTCCGTCGGGGCGCCGGGGGTGGCTACGTCGGTCGTGCCGACGACCGTGTGCCCGTGCCAGGGGATGACGAACAGGACGCGGCCGTCCGGGGTTTCTGGTACTAGCAGCGCCGCATCGCCCGGCAGGAACGAGCGGTCCAGGACGACGTGGCTCCCGCGGCTGGCGGCGAGCAGCGGCTGCGCCCCCGGGTCGGCCAGCCGCCGGACCTCGTCGCAGAACGGCCCGGCCGCGTTTACCACGACCCGGGCCGCCGCCCGGCTCTCGTTACCGCTTTCGGCGTCGCGGAACACGACCCCGCTCACCCGCCCGTCCGGGTCACGGATCAACCCGGTGACGGGGGTGTCGTTCAGCACCACGGCCCCGCGGTCGGCGGCGGTCATCACCAGGTGGATGAGCAGCCGGGCGTCGTCGAACTGGCCGTCGTGGTAGACGACCCCGCCCCGCAACCCCTCGGTGCGGACGGTCGGCAGCAGCCGCTGCGTCTCCGCGGCCGATACCCCCTTCGACCGGCCGAACCGGTGGCGGCCGGCGAGCAGGTCGTAGAGTTTCAGCCCGAGCGCGAAGGTGAGTCTCTCGAACCGGGAGTAACAGGGGAGGACGAACGCGAGATCGTGAACCAGGTGCGGGGCATTCTGCCGCAGCCGCCCGCGTTCGCGGAGGGCGTCGAGGACCAGCCCGACGTGCCCCTGCCGCAAATACCGCACCCCGCCATGAATCAGCTTGGTGCTGCGGCTGGACGTGCCCGCCCCGAAATCAGAACGCTCCAGCAACAGGACGCTGTACCCGCGGGCCGCCGCGTCGACGGCGACCCCGGCCCCGGTCGCCCCGCCGCCGAGGACCACCACGTCCCACGGCTCCCGCCGGTCCCTCGCCCGGCGGAGCATCTCGTCCCGGTTCATAATGTGGTCCGCTCGCTCCGCGAGCGGTCTGCTTCTTGGGTCTACTTCATCAGGAGGGGTGGCACAAGTCTCCCTGATGCCCTGCCGGTTGCAACCCCGAAGTTGGGTGCCGGAATAGCCAGGGGTGGAGGCTCGCAGACCCTGGTGAGGACCACGCCCATTTCCTGTAGCCCTAACGGGGCGACCGGAACGGCCGGCTAGGTCGCCCCGTTGGGGCTACGAGACTCTGTCGCCGCCTGGTTCCAGGGGTTGCGCAGAGCCTCCACCCCTGGCTATTCCCGGTCACCCCTTCGGGGTTGCAAAGACCAACCGATGGGTGAAGACCGCTCGCGGAGCGAGCGGACTACACGGTTTCCCACCCCTTCGCCCGCTCGACCGCCCGCCGCCACTTGGCCCGCAGCTCGGCAGCTTTGGCCGGGTCCATCCGCGGCTCGAACCGCCGCTCGACCACCCGCTGGCCGGCGATGTCCTGCGGCGACTTCCAGAACCCGACCGCCAGCCCGGCCAGGTAGGCGGCCCCGAGGGCGGTCGTCTCGGTCTGGGCCGGCCGGACCACCGGCACCCCGAGCAGGTCGGCCTGGAACTGCATGAGCAGGTCACTGCGGCACGCCCCGCCGTCCACCCGCAGCTCCCGGACCGGCTGGCCGGCGTCCGCCCGCATGGCGTCCAGCAGGTCGGCCGACTGGAACGCGATCCCCTCCAGGGCCGCCCGGGCCAGGTGGCCGGCGGTGGTGCCGCGGGTCAGGCCGGTGATGGTGCCGCGGGCGTAGGCGTCCCAGTGCGGCGCCCCCAGCCCGGCGAACGCCGGCACCAGGTACACCCCGCCGCTGTCCGGGACGGTGGCCGCCAGGGCGTTCACCTCCTCGGCCGTGCGGATCAGCCCCAGCCCGTCCCGCAGCCACTGGACTACGGCCCCGGCGATGAACACGCTTCCTTCCAGGGCGTAGTCGGTCCGCCCGCCGATCTCCCAGGCGACCGTCGTGACGAGCTGGTTCTTGGACGCCACGGCTTTCGGCCCGGTGCATTGCAGCATGAAGCAACCGGTGCCGTAGGTGTTCTTGGTCAGCCCCGGCTCGGTGCAGAGCTGGCCGAACAGCGCCGCCTGCTGGTCCCCGGCGATGCCGGCGATCGGCACCGACCCGAGGCCGAGCGCCGTCGTCACCGGCCCGTACACCGCGCTGGACGGCCGGACCTCCGGGAGCATCGACCGGGGGACGCGGAACAGGCTCAACAACTCGTCGTCCCACCGCCCGGCGTGGATGTCGAACAGCATCGTCCGGGAGGCGTTGCTCGGGTCGGTCAGGTGCAAGTGGCCGTCGGTCAGTTTCCAGACGAGCCAGGTGTCCACGGTGCCGAACGCCAGCCGGCCGGCCTCCGCCTTCTCCCGGGCGCCGGGGACGGTGTCCAGAACCCAGGCGATCTTGCTGCCGGAGAAGTACGCGTCGATCACCAGCCCGGTCTTGTCGCGGATCTGCTTATCGTGGCCGTCGGCCCGGAGCCGGTCGCAGAACGGGGCGGTCCGCCGGTCCTGCCAGACGATGGCGTTGCAGACGGGTTCGCCGGTCGCCCGGTCCCAGACGACGGTGGTTTCCCGCTGGTTGGTGATGCCGACGGCGGCGACGTCGTGCGGCCCGATCCAGGCCCGGCCGAGCGCCTCGACGGCCACGCTGATCTGGGCGGTCCAGATCTCCTGCGGGTCGTGTTCGACCCACCCGGGCCGAGGGTACAGTTGGGCGAACTCCCGCTGGGCGACCGCCCGGGCCGCCCCGTCCCGGTCGAACACGATGGCCCGGGCGCTGGTGGTCCCGGAGTCGAGGGCCAGAACATAAGGCATACCGCCTCCCGGGTCGGGGCTGTCCTCACTTGCGGACTGACAGTGTACTGCCGGCCGGGCCGGGTACACGCCACCCACTTACGATCGCCGTCCACGCCGTCCGTGGACGGCCCGGAGGCTGCCACCACCGGTCGTGCCCGGCGTTCGTCCGCGGCACCAGCAGCAGCCCGAAGGCGCCGAGCAGTCGCGCGACCAGCCACGCCCCGCCGGAGACGATAGGGATGGCAGGACGGACGGCAGCACCCGGGGCGTGGCCGACCCACGCACGGCGAACGCCTGCTGCCCGCAGCCCGGTCTGGGTCGGGGGGTCATCCGGACCGTCCTCCCTGGGCTTAGATGACGGCCACGGTCCGTCGCCGGACGCCGGTTTCGCTCTCGGGATACCGGTACTCGGCCACCTGCACGAACTGGCCGCCGGCCGGGTCGTAGGCGAACACCTCACCGGTCTCGATCTTGTACACCCACCCGTGCAGCCGCAGGTCGCCCCGGACCAGCCGGCCGGCGACGGCCGGCAGGGTCCGCAGGTTCTCCAGTTGCACCAGCACGTTCTCCTCGATCGCGGCCGTCAGCCGCCGGTCCCCTTCCAGGTGGGAATAGTTGTCGTGAACGATCCGGCGGGTGGCCTCGGCGTGGGACAACCAGGCCGCGACCGCCGGCAGGGCGGCCACCTGGCCCGGGTCGAGAAGCCCTTTCATGGCCCCGCAGTGCGAGTGCCCGCAGACGATGATGTCCTTGACCCCCAGGCCGGCGACGGCGAACTCGATGGTCGCCGCCTCCCCGCCGTTCGCCGCCCCGTGCGGGGGGACGATGTTGCCGGCGTTGCGGAGGATGAACAGCTCGCCCGGCTGGGACCGGGTGAGCAGGTTCGGGTCGATCCGGGAGTCCGAGCAGGTGATGAACAGGGTCTCCGGGTTCTGGCCGTGCGACAACTGCTCGAACAGCCCCTGCAACGGGCGGAAGTCCTCCTCGCGGAACCGGTGAACGCCCTGGATCAGCTTCTGCATGACTCCCCTCGGGGTGGTAACGAAAGCGGTCGCCCGCGCTCGGTCAGTTCGATCCGCACCTGTTTGATGAGATCCCGGCTCCGCTCCTCGACCCGGACCGACGTCGGCTCGGCCGCGGTCGGCACCCCCTGCAGGCGGACCAGGGCCGTGTGGTCCAGCAGGCAGGTGCGGGCGGAGAGCGGCCCCCGGCCCATGTACTCCTTGTTGAACCGGATGACCGCCTGGCTGATCTCGGTTTCCAGCTCGCCGTTGGTCTTCACGTCGGCTTCCTGTGTCCGTCGCCGGCGACCGCCTGCCAATTGACGCCCAGCCGGCCGGTGTAGGGTGCGTTGAGGCTTTGCGAAACGCACCGTTGGGACTTCACCCCTGGGGGGCAGTCGTTGCCGGGCCGGTGCGTTGCGCTCGCCAAAGCCCTCGCTCCACGCACCCTACGCCGGTCGGGTCTTCGTAGGGTGCGTGGAGGCTTGGCGCAATGCACCGCGGGAGCCGCGACCCACGGCCGCCAGTCGTTGCCGGGCCGGTGCGTTTCGTCGCAAGGCCTCCTCAACGCACCCTACGAAGAACCGGCCCCGAAGGGGCTCCGGTCGCCCCCGGGGTCAGCTCCCGGCGACCGCCTGCCACATGGTGCCCAGCCGGCCGGTCCGGTGGACGCACCGGGTGCCGCACAGGTGGCAGTCCACGGCCAGCGGGGCGAGCAGGGCGGCCACCTTCCCGGCCGACCGCCGGCCGGCGAGCTGGTCGGCCAGCGGGAGCAGTTTGTCGGCCCGGAAGCGGAGCCAGCCGCGGAGCAGTTCGGCTGCCCGGGCTGGGAGCCGGCCGGTCAGCTCGATCTGGTGGGTGCCGAAGACCAGCCGCGGGCCGTTGGCCGTTTGGACCACTTCCACCCGGGCGTCGGGGTCGGCGACGGTCACGCCGCCGACCGACACCCCGCGGCCGAGGACCAGCACCGGCCCGATCATCGCTTCCGCCGCTTCTCCCAGGTCGATGCGGAACAGCAGGTCGGGGTACGCGGCCAGCAGCCGGCCCGGCGACCGGGGTGTCGTGGGCCACCTCGAACACCGTCCGCGACTCGCCGAGGTGGCCCCACGGCCGGCCGACCCGCCCCTGCCAGACGGCGTACAGCGGGCCGAGGTCGCCCGGCTTGGCCCCGTTGAGCAGTTGCCGCAGCCCGGGGCAGAACCGGGCGATCGTAACCAGGTCGGACGCGGTCAGCCCGGCGTTGAACAGCACGCCCACCATCCCGACTCCCAGCCGCCGCATGTCCCCGTCGTTCAGCACGCCGGCGTCGAGCAGCGTCTCGGCCACGCCCTCGACATACGCCGGTGGCAGCTCGCCCCGGGCGAACGGCTCGAACACCTCGACCATCCCGGCCACCGGTTCCCGCCCGAGCCGGCCGCCGTCCCACACCTGGAGCACCCGGGCCGCGGCCAGCAGTTGGGCGTACTCCCCGCCTTTGTCCGCCAGCACCGCCCCGTGTTCGACCAGCTCGAACACCGCCTTGCCCCGCGCTGCCGGGTCGCCGGCCTTGAGGCTGGCCCGACAGAGGCGGGTCAGGTAGCGGACGGCGGCGGGCGACCGGCCGATCCCCGGGACGAACTCCGACCACGCCAGGTTGACCGCCGTGTCCGTCCGGTCCGGCAGCGGCGGGCGGCGGGACAGGACGACCGCGTACACGACCCAGCCGAGTACGACCCCGGCCACCCCGACGAGGACCGGCGGAGCCACTTTGGCGAACACGATCGTGGACGCGGCGGCGAAGGCGAGCACCGGCACCGCCCACAGCACGGCGTACAGCCGCGGGGGCATCCGGGCGTCGAGCGGGGGCGTGGGGGCCGGCCCGCTCGGGGTGTCCAGTGTGACGACCCGGCCGAGTGGCGTCCCCGACCGCGACGACCCGTCCGCCGCCACCCGTCCCAACGACATTTCGTAGGCCGGCGGCGGCAGTTTGGGAAGCGGGTCCGGGACGGCCGACAGGCAGACCGGGCACACCCCGGCCCGGTCGTCCGCCGCCCGGGTGAGCAGCCGGTCGGTCGGGTCGGGCGGCCCCGGGCGGCCAGCGCTCCTCGAAACACCATCCGCGGCGGGGCGTCCGGGTAGTAGTGCCGGGAGAGCAGGAAGGCGTGGTCGATGGCGGCCGGGT
Source organism: Gemmataceae bacterium (assembly GCA_046350115.1). Taxonomy (GTDB): domain Bacteria; phylum Planctomycetota; class Planctomycetia; order Gemmatales; family Gemmataceae; genus JAXMAZ01. Next base: position 77,261 of record JAXMAZ010000026.1, on the reverse strand, counting down.
CGGGCTTGGTGGCCGCGGCCGTGCGACCGTGTCCACTTCTTCACGTGGGTCGGCCGCCCGGCCGTGGGCGAAGGTCAGCCGGTGCCGGTCCCACAGGTGGGCGATCAGCTTCGGCCGGGTCAGCTTGGCCGGACAGCCCGGGCACTGGAGGACGGTCCGGGCCTCCGCGGCGGCCACCATCCGGTCGAGCGCCTCGCACTTTGCCACCCGGTTCTGGAGCTGGGTCAGCCGCTCCAGTTCGCGGGTCGGGGACAGCCCGGCGGTCAGCGGGGCGACGACCGCGGCCACCGCCTTCGGCTCGTCCGGCACGGCCGAGAGCAGCTTCCCGGCCGCCGCCAGCCGCAGGGCGACCGGGAGGTCGGCGGCCAGGTGTGGGACGGCGACCGCGACCAGGTCGAGCGGCACCCCGTCGGGCAGCCGGGCGACGCGGTCCAACGCCGTGACTGGGGACTGAGCCCGCCGACCAGCCCCTGGAAGGCACGGACCGCCGCGGGCGACCCGCCGCCGCCCGGGGCGAGCGGGCGGACCATGGTCGCCCGACGGGCCGGGTCGGCCGGTCGGGGGCGACCGTCGCGGTGGATCCGCCTCGTCCAGCGACGGCCGGCGGTCGGACATCGTCACCGCGCGCATTGTTGCCGCCAGGGGTGGAGCGGCTGCCGCGGGCAGCCGGGAACGCCACGGAGGGCGGTACCGGCCGACTGAGGGGCCGCCCTCCGCGGCGGCCCGGCTGCCCGCGGCTTGCTCCCTTCTCCGGCAGAACACCTACCGCACCGCGTCGGTCCACAGGGCGACGGCGTCGGCCGTCACCGGGGCGGCGGTCGGGGTCAGCCGCAGGACCGGGGCGACGGCGGCCAACGTCCGTTCCGCAGCGGCCTTGTACCGGTCGTCCTTGGTCTTGGCCCACAGTCGGATCAGGTTGCGGGCCGTCAGCCCGTTCCCGGACGGGGTCGCCCCGTCGTAGTGGTCCTTACCACGGGCGAACAGCTTCTCGTGGTCGTTAGCCGTGGTGTAGAACCCGCCCCGCTTGTCGTCCTGGTGCCACGTCAGAGCGGCGTCCGTCACCTTGCGGGCGGCGGCCAGCCACTTCGCATCGCCGGTCGCGTCGTGCAGGGCGAGCAGCCCGTGGGCGACCTGGGCGTAGTCCTCCAGGAACGCCGGCCCGCGGGCCTGCGGCTGTTCGCCCGGTGCCGCCGCCCACACCCGCATTAGCCGGCCGTCCTTGTCCGTCATCTTCGCCAGCAGAAAATCGGCCCCCTTCACCGCTGCCGCGGCGTACCCCGGTTCTTTCAACACCTCACCCGCGTGGGCGTACCCGGCGATCATCAGCCCGGTCCAGCCGGCCAACACCTTCGTGTCCCGGAACGGCCGTGACCGCTTCTCCCGGGCAGCAAACAGTTTTGCCTTGAGGGGGGCGAGAGCGGCCAGCAGTTCTTCCTCGCTCAGCTTTTCGGCCACGGCTAACTCGGCGAACGGCTTCGACAACCGGAGGATGTGGTAATTCTCCTCGAAGTTCGGCCGGTCGAGTGAGAACACCCGGCGAAATTGTTCGACGCCCGGCTCGGTGCCGAGGACCGCATCCAGTTCCGGCCGGGTCCAGACGTAGAACGCCCCTTCCCTGCCCTCGGAGTCGGCGTCGAGGGCAGCGTAGAACCCGCCGTCCGGGGCGGTCAACTCCCGCTTGACAAACGAGAGCGTGTCAACGATCGCCCGGCGGTACAGCGGCTTCGGGTCCGCCTTGAACGCCTCGGCATACAGCTCGACGAGCTGGGCCTGATCGTACAGCATCTTCTCGAAGTGCGGGACGGTCCAGGTCGGCTCGACGGTGTACCGGTGGAACCCGCCGCCGAGGTGGTCGAACAGCCCGCCGGCGGCCATCCGCTCCAGGGTGTGGGCGACCGGTTGGCGGAACCGTTCACCCCCCGGCCGCGTCGATTGGTGTAACAGGAAGCCGAGAGCGGTCGGCCGGGGGAACTTGGCATTGCGGGACTTGAACCCGCCGTTCTCTGGATCGAACTCGAACGCATCGGCCGCAGCCGAAGCGAGGGCGTGGTCTAGCGGCGGGGTATTCACCACCCGCCGGCTTCGCTCCAGGTCGGCGGCCACCGCCTCGGCCACCTTGTCCGCCTGGGTTTCCAGCCCCTTGCGGTCCTTGGCGGTCAGCTCGACCACCCGGTTGAGGACGCTTAAGAACCCGGGCAGGGTCCGGCCGTTGACCTGTTTGTCGCGGGGGGGCCAGTAGGTGCCGCCGAAGATCGGCTTGCCGGCCGGGGTGAGGAACATGGACAGCGGCCACCCGCCGCCCCCCTCCGTCACCTGGAGGGCGGCCATGTACACCTCGTCCACGTCCGGCCGCTCCTCCCGGTCCACCTTGATGCAGACGAAGTGTTTGTTCATCAGGGCGGCGATCTCCGGGTCGGAGAACGACTCCCGCTCCATGACGTGGCACCAGTGGCAGGCCGAGTAGCCGATGCTCAGGAACACCAGCTTGTTCTCGGCCTTCGCCTTGGCGAACGCCTCCGGCCCCCACGGGTGCCAGTCCACCGGGTTGTGGGCGTGCTGGAGCAGGTACGGGCTGAACGCCTTGGCCAGCCGGTTCGGCTTGCCCTTCGGCTCGTCCGCCGGGCAAACCGTGACGCACACTAGCAGTATGCCGACGACCGCCCGCATGACCGGCCCTCCCGCGGCGATCGGCCGCCGATAGTGTCATATGACCCGACCGGCCGCCGGTCGCCAACCCCGGAGCGATCCTGATGGTCCGCCCGTTCGCCCTGCTGCTGCTCCTCGCCGCCCCGGCCGTCGCCGACGACCGGGCGGACGCCGTCGCCGCCCAGCGGAAGGCGGCGGACGCCGTCCTAGCGGAAGCCAAGCTGAAGGTCGCCCCGACCGAGACAGACGACCTGTTGGTTTACTCGACCCTGCCGCCGGCCAGGGCGAAGCCGCTCGCCGCCGCCCTCCAGAAAGCTCATACTGCCGCAGTCAAGGCGTCCAAACGGCCCGGCTCCGACCCGCTCTGGGCCGGCAAGCTGACCGTGTACGTGCTGCCGGACGCCCGGGCGTACAAGGCGTTCGTGCAGCAGGGGCTGAAGGAGTCCCCGGCCGCCCGCGAGACGTACCGGGTGGACGTGAAGGCGGACCCGCCGGCCGTGGCCGTCGGGGCGGGCATCGGGGAGAAGCCGACCGACGCCCAACTGACGGCCGAGGCGGCGGCCGTGGTCGGGGCGGCGGTGCTGGACAAGGCCCACGGGGTGACCCTGCCCGACTGGCTGCGGGTCGGGTTCGGCCGGGCGGTCTACCTGCGGGCGGACGGCCCCAAGTCGCAGCGGCTGGCCGCCCACCGGGCCAAGGTCCGGGCGCTGTACGCCCGGACCGGCGGGGCGGCGTTCAGCCCGTGGGCGGTGTGGGGCGGGAAGCCGGTGGACGAGTTCGACACCCTAGCGGCCAGCTTCGCCGAGTTCCTGGCGTTCGGCCCGCTGGCTGACGGGCTGCCGAAGTTCGTCGGCGGGTTCAAGCCGAGCGAGCAGAACGAAAACCCCACCCCGGAGCAGGCGCTGGAGGCGGCCGGCTGGAAGCCGGAGGCGCTGGACGCGGCATGGAAACAGTGGGTGCTGACCGGGAAGTGACAGTTCGCCGCACGATCCCCCCCAAACCAGCACGATCAAAATCAAATCGTTTTTAAGATTAAATCGTACTGGCTCGGCGGAAATCGTGCGGCGAGACGGATTACAGGAACCATTCCGGCGTCACCAGCCATACCAGCTCGCCGTCCTCCTTCGCCGCCGACCGCTCGAACCGGATCAGCGCCGCCCCGGCCTTCTCGAACGGCACCGCCGCCTTCTCCGCCCCGAGCAGCCAGGCGGCGTACTCCCCCAGGCTCGGCTGGTGGCCGACGAGGACGACCGTCTCCTGCCCCTGGACGGCCGCGAACGCGGTCAGTCGCCGCTTCTTGAACTTGTCGATGCTCAGGTACGGCGTCTCCGTCACCCGGCCCTCGGTGAACCGCTCGGCCAGCGCCTCGGCCGTCTGCCGCGCCCGGACGAGCGGGCTGCTCACCACCGCCCCGGCCGTCACCCCGCGGGCGGCCAGCGCGGCGGCCAGCGCGGCCGCCTGGATGCGGCCGTGCGGGGTCAATTCCCGCAGTTCGTCGTCCGTCGTGCCGTGCGGCACCGCCTCCGCGTGCCGGACCAGGATCAGGTTCATCCACCGCCCTCACAGGTTTCACACACGCCCCGACCTTCCGGCCGGCGGTCGAACCTCATAAAGTAGCAGTTGACTCAAGCTTTCCGCCAGCGAAAACCCGCGTCCCTCCATGAAGCGCACCGACCTCCGCAACGTCGCCGTCATCGCCCACGTCGACCACGGCAAAACCACCCTCGTGGACCAGATGCTCCGCCAGTCCGGGCTGTTCCGCTCGGAGGAGCTGGACAAGCTGGTAGGGGGCCAGCACGGCCTCATCATGGACTCGAACGACCAGGAGCGGGAGCGGGGCATCACCATCCTGGCCAAGAACTGCGGCATCCGCATCGGGGACGTGAAGGTCAACCTGATCGACACCCCCGGGCACGCCGACTTCGGCGGCGAGGTGGAGCGGATCCTCAAGATGGCGGACGGGGCGTTCGTCCTGGTGGACGCCGCCGAGGGGCCGCTGCCGCAAACCCGGTTCGTGCTGCGGAAGGCGTTCGCCGCCGGCCTCAAACCGATCGTCGTCATCAACAAGATCGACCGGCCGGACGCCCGGGTGGACGAGATCCACTCGATGATGTTCGACCTGTTCATCGAACTCGGGGCGGACGACGACACGGCCAACTTCCCGGTCATCTACGCCAGCGGCCGGGCGGGCATCGCCACCACCGACATGGCGGTCGAGCCGAAAGACCTCCGCCCGCTGTTCGACGCCATCCTGGAGAAGGTGCCACCGCCGACGGTCGAGCCGGACGCCCCGCTCCAGATGCAGGTGATGGCCCTCCAGTACAGCGAGTTCGTCGGCAAGATCGTCGTCGGTCGGGTGTTCGCCGGGAAGATCAAGAAGAACCAGAAGGTGACGGTCGTCCGCCAGTCGGACGGGTCGAAGTTCGACGACACCGTGGTCCAGGTGCTGGAGTTCGACCGGCTCGCCCGCAAGGAGGTGGACGAGATCCGGGCCGGGGACGTGTGCGCCGTGGTCGGGATCGACGACGCCGAGATCGGGGACACCATCTGCGACCAGGGGCTGGCCCTGCCGCTGCCGCCGCTGACCATCGACGAGCCGACCCTGGACATGCTGTTCAAGGTGAACGACTCGCCGTTCGCCGGCCAGGACGGCAAGCCGCTCACCAGCCGGGAGCTGCGGGACCGGCTGGAGCGGGAGCTGCACCACAACGTCGCCCTGCGGGTCAAGCCGGGGGACCGGGAGAGCGAGTTCATCGTCTCCGGCCGGGGGCTGTTGCACCTCGGGGTGCTGCTCGAAACCATGCGGCGGGAGGGGTCCGAGCTGGCCGTCGGCAAGCCGCGGGTGATCACGAAGGAGATCAACGGCAAGACCCACGAGCCGGTCGAGTACCTGGTGGTGGAGTCCCCGACCGAGCACTCGAACTCGGTCATGCGGCTGGTGCTGGAGCGGCAGGGCGAGTGCGTGAAGATGGAAGGCGGGATGGGCGGCAGCACCCACATGGAGTTCCACATCCCGGCCCGCGGGCTGATCGGCCTCCGCACCCGGATGCTGACCGCCACGCAGGGGACGGCGATCATGCACCACAACTTCCTGGAGTACCGGCCGGTCAAGGGGGCGCTGGACGGGCGGGCGAACGGGGTGCTGATCTCGCTGGAAACGTCCAAGGCGACGGCCTACGCGATCGAGGGGCTGCAGGAGCGGGGGTCGCTGTTCGTCGCCCCGATGGAGCCGGTGTACGAGGGGCAGGTGGTCGGCGAGAGCAACCGGGACAAGGATCTGACGGTGAACGTCACCCGGCTGAAGGCGCTGACCAACATGCGGGCGGCCGGGTCGGACAAGACGGTCCCGCTCAAGCCGCCGGTCAAGTTCTCGCTGGAGATGGCCCTCGAGTACATCGAGGACGACGAGCTGGTGGAGATCACCCCGGCGGCCGTCCGGATGCGGAAGCTGTACCTGAAAGAGAACGAGCGGAAGAAGTTCGAGCGGGGCCGGGTGTAGTCGGAACACTCCCCGGGTAGCGGCGGACCCAACGGGTCCGCGATGGCCTGCGGACCCGTTGGGTCCGCCGCTACCCGGGGTCATCGCCTCCCCTCCGACGCCCACGGAGCGATCGATGTCCACGCCCGGCGAGATCATCATCGAAGCCCCGCGGGACAAGGTGTGGCGGGCGTTCTTCCACCCGGAGAACGCCAAGAAGTGGCTACCGGACCTGGTCCACTACGCCAACACCAGCGGCCTCCCGAAGCAGCCCGGCTCGACGGCCAAATTGGTGATGCTGCAGAACGGCCGGATGTTGGAAATGACGGAGACCGTCCTCGACCGCCGCGACCCTTACGAATACGTCGCCCGGTACGACGGGGCCGGGTTCAGCAACACCGTCACCTTCCGGTTCGACGACCTGGGCAACGGCACCACCAGCCTCCAGACCGAGTCGGACGTTCGGTTCAAGGGGCTGCTCCGGCTGATCGGCTGGCTGTTCGTCGGGCTGGCCCGGAAGAAGGGGCGGGCCGACCTGCTGCGGTTCAAGGAGCGGCTCGAAGCCGGCGAGCTGGCCGACTAGTCGAACCACTCGTCGTCGGCCCGGAACGGCGGGATGGCGACCACCAGCGTCTCTACCTCGCCGTCGGCGACCAGCCGGTGCCGCACCCCGGCCGGGATGTGGACGACACTGCCCGGCCGGACGTGATGCCAGTCGCCGTCCAGCTCGATCTCGCCGGTGCCGCTGAGGATGTAGTAGACCTCGGTCGTCTCCTTGTGGTAATGGCTCGTCGAGTTGCGGATGCGGGTGACGTGGACCGAACACGGCCCGCCGTCGGCCGCGGTCAGGACGCGGGTGCTGTCCCCGCACGGGCACGGCACCGTCGGGGCGTCGTCACGGTGGCGGACTGAACCGCCGGTGGTCGCAGACACGTTCGCCTCCGGGGGCATGCTGGTGCGGATTCTAGCACTAATCGTGGTCGTAATCGCTCCGGGACTGGGTCCGGCGCAGGGCGAACCACTGCCGGCCGGCACGGTCCGCGGCCGGGTGACGTGGGCCGGTGAGAAGCCGGCCGTCCTGCCGTTGCCCGCCGCCCTGCCGAGCGGGCCGGGGTACAAGGCATCCGAGCGGCCGAACCCGTTCGCCCCACAGATTTCGACCGACGGCGGTCTCGGCGGGGTTGTGGTGTCGCTCGCGGGCGTGAAGCCGGACAACGTGGGGAAATCCCGCCGCCCGCCGTGGCCGCCCGTCACCGTCGTCCACGACGACTTCCGCATTCGCGTCAAGCAGGGCGACGGGGAACCGGCCGGTGTCGGCCTGGTGTGGGCCGGGGACGAGGTGACGGTCGTGTCGAAGGAGCCGGTGCCGGCGTCGGTGCGGTTCCGCGGGGCGGCCTACTTCACCCTCCCCTTCCCCGACGCGAACAAGCCGCTCCGCCGCAAGCTGGACCAGCCGGGCTGGGTGGAGCTGTCCAGCGGGTCGCTGTTCTACTGGGCCGCCGCCGACCTGCTCGTCGCCGACCACCCGTACCACGCCGTCACCGACGCGAACGGCCGGTTCGAGCTGACCAATGTGCCACCCGGGAAGTACGAGCTGATCGTGCGGGTGCGGGACTGGCGGGTGGCCGGCGTGGACCGCGACCCGGAAACCGGGCTGATCTACCGCCAGCGGTACAAGCCGGAGCGGTTTTTCAAGCAGGCGGTGACGGTCCCCGCCGGCGGAGCGGCCGAAGTGACGGTCCCCGTCCCGGCCGCCGACTTCCAGGGCCGCTGACCCCGTGCGGCGGTTCGGCCCCGGCCCGCCGGTAGAATGAGGGACGGACCGGGTGCCCCGACGAGGCCGGCATGGAACGGGTGGAACTGCGCGACCTGGACCTGGCCCGGCGGTACGTCGTCCAGGGGCTGTGGCTCCAGCGGGTGGTGAAGCCGGCCGGGCCGCTGGTCGGGCCGGTCCTCCAGTGGGCGCTGGCGGTCGCCGGCGAGGGGCACCCGCTCCCGCCGATCGGGTTCGTCGCCGACCTCGGCCACCTGGCGTTCGGCCGGGACCGCGGCCGCGCCGCCGGGGAGCAGGTCGAGGTGCCCGGCTGGCCGCACACCCTGGCCCGCAGCTACGAGGACCACCTGCTCGGCAAGGTGTACGCCGACTGGACGTTCGAGCGGGCCGGCGACGCCCTCCGCCGGTACGCCGGCAAGGACCGGGTGCGGGGGCTGGCGTTCGTCGTCGAGCGGGTCCGGGAGCGGGCCGGCCTGGGCGGGGTCGAGCTGTCCCCGGCGGTCCTCCGCGGGCTGGCCCAGTCCAGGGGCGAGGACGTGCTGGCCGAGGGGTTCGAGTCGCTCGCCCGGGACGGTCCGCTACCGCTCCTGGTCCGCCAGTACGAGGAACTGGTCAGCGCCGCCCGCCGGGTGGCCGAGCTGCTCGGCCCGGAGGACGTGATCGCCCTGGAGCAGCGGACCGCCCTGGCCGAACTCGGCCAGTACGTCGCCCACCGGCAGACCCTCCAGCTCACCGCTCTGTTCGAGTCCCGGCTGCCGGCCCGCCCGGTCCGCCCGGCGGCCGGCCGCAAGGAGGTGCCGACCCGGGTGCTGGACGAGGACCAGTACCCGGTCGGCGGGTACTCGTCGATCAGCCCCAAGGGGTCGGTCGAGAGCCTGCTCCACTCCCAACTGGCGTACATGGAGCCGGAGGGGTCGCCGGACCTGTTCGACGTGAAGTTCGTCCGGGACGAGCTGTTCTACTACAGCCGGGACGAGAACCAGTTCCTCCGCCGGCGGCGGGCGTTCGCGTTCGTCCTGTACCCGGACCTGGCGGCCGCCCGGGTCAAAGACCCGGACCTGCCGGCCCAGCGGATCGTGCTGGTGCTGGCCGCCGTCCTGGCCACCGTCCGCCGGCTGACCGACTGGCTGTCCGCCGACGCCCTCCGGTTCGACGTGCTGGTGGTGCAGTCCGGGGCCGAGCCGCCGCTGGCCCACGAGGTCGAGCTGCTGCAACTGCTCCTGCGGGAGCCGATCGAGCGGGGGGCGGCGACGGTGCGGACGGTGAGCGGCCCGGCCGCCGCCCACGCCGCCCTGGCGGAGCACGCCCGGCACAGCCAGTTGCACGCGCTTACCGTGTCCGCCGCCCCGGTCCAATTGGCCGTGGACGGGGCGGTGGTGTGCGGGCTGACCGTGGACGGGCCGCGGCCGGCCCTCGCCGACGGGAACGGCCGCCCCGTACCCGTCGGCGAGGAAGACGGGGCGGACCACTGGGCGGAGGTGGTCCGCCAGGTGTTACGCCTGTGGGTTTAAGGTTCCATCTTGGGCGGTCACGTACACCGGCCGGTGCCGACGGGCCATGCCCCGGTGGGCCGACCATCGGCTGTTGGAGTCGACCCACCAGACGGACAGGAAGCACCACCCGGCGGCCAGCCCGAGCAGGCCGCCGAACAGGAAGAACCACTCGTCCTCGAACCCGCACGCCAGGCAAACGATCGCGGTCACGATGGTCACGCGGGCGAACCCGACGGCGGCCCGTCGCGTTTCCAGCCCGATCAGCCCGGCCCGGACCAGGGCCGGCCACGCCTCCCGGTTGTCAGCCATCTCACATCCTCCCGGTCCCCCGACGCGGTACGAAGCCACAGACCCTGTTCGAGTAGACGCCGCTGCCCGCCCGTTCGCCAAGCGGTAAACCGCCGTGACAGGCATGAATCCGATGGCCCGCCGTTCGGGCGCCAAGTCGCGTTAGCGCGCCGCCCGGTGGCCGTTTCGATCTGGCATCAGGAGCTAGCCCACCCCCGGGCTACGGGGTACGATCCCCCCGTCCTCACCCCCCAGGAGCCGTGACATGCGGACCCCTGCCCTGTTGCTGACCGTCGCCCTTTGCCCGGTCGCCCCGACCCGGGCCGCCGACCCGGTCCGGGTGATCGTGTTCGGCGCCCACCCGGACGACGCCGAGCTGAAGGCCGGCGGGGTGGCGGCCAAGTGGGCCAAGCTCGGCCACGCGGTCAAGTTCGTGTCCGTCACCAACGGGGACATCGGCCACTGGCGGGAGGCCGGCGGCCCGCTCGCCCGCCGCCGGCGGGCCGAGGTCCGGGCGGCCGACAAGATCCTCGGCGTCACCCCGCAGGTGCTGGACATCCACGACGGCGAGCTGGAGCCGACCCTGGAGCACCGCAAGACGATCATCCGGCTGATCCGCGAGTGGAAGGCGGACGTGGTGATCGCCCACCGGCCGTGGGACTACCACCCGGACCACCGGTACGTCGGGGTGTTGGTCCAGGACGCGGCGTACATGGTGGCTGTCCCGCACTTCTGCCCGGACACCCCGCCGCTGACGGCCAACCCGGTGTTCCTGTACTCCAGCGACAACTTCCAGAAGCCGAACCGGTTCCGGGCGGACATCGTGGTGGCCATCGACGACGTGTACGACCGGAAGATGGACGCCATCCACGAGCTGGAGTCGCAGCTGTACGAGGGCGGGGCGACCGGCAGCGAGGCGGAGTTCCGCAAGGTGCCGCCGGCGTCCGACCCCGCCGCCCGCAAGGCCTGGTTCCGCAAGGAACACTACTGGGCCAAACGGGACGCCGACGTGGCCAACCAGTACCGGGACGCGCTGGCCCGGTGGTACGGGTCGGACAAGGGGATGAAGGTGAAGCACGCCGAGGCGTTCGAGGTGTGCGAGTACGGCCGGCGGGTGAGCGAGGACCAGCTCAAGAAGCTGTTCCCGTTCTACGAGTGACTCAGAAGTACCCGCCGACCCGCGTCGGGGTGCGGTCGGCCGGGGCCGACGGGGCGGCCGGCCGGTCCCACACCGCCTTGGCCTCCGCCCGGTCGCCGTCCTTGCGAGACGGCTCGGCCAGGCGGCGGTACTGCTCGTAGAACGCGGCGGCCCGGTCGGCAGGGGTGTCGGTCGGGTTCATGACGACTTCCGTGTCTCGGGGGAAGGTATCCGAGAACGGCCGGCATCAGCCCGCTTGCGCCGCCGGGCTGGGGTTTTTCCGCCCCCGGCCGTCGCGGTGTCCCCCTTGAACCTTTCGCCCCAGCCGACATAATCACGGTGTCCGCTGGAGTGGTGGAATTGGCAGACACGCCAGTTTGAGGGACTGGTGCCCGCAAGGGCGTGCAGGTTCAAGTCCTGTCTCCAGCACTGACGCTTCAAACGCCCGCCGGACCCGGCGGGCGTTTCTGTTACCCGCCCCACAGCCGGCCGGCCGCCGCCCGGACCAGCAGCCCGAGCTTCTCCCGCCTGCCGACCACCGGACGGCGAGCGAACACGTCGTACCCCTGCCGCTCGATCGCGCCCAACACCGCCCGCCCGCCGCGGCTGAAGAGGTCCACGTCGACCTGGGCGGCTCGTGGCAACAGCGGCAGGAGCGCCGCCCCGCGGTCGAAGTACCCGCGGGTCCGCTCCACCTGGAACCGCATCAGGTCGGCGAACGCCGGGGTGAACCGCCGGGCGTGCAGGTCAGCGTCCGGGTAGCCGAACCGGCGGCGGTCCTCGGCCGGCAGGTACACCCGGCCGATGGCCAGATCACGGGCCACATCCTGCCAGAAGTTGGCGAGTTGGAGGCCGGTGCAGGTTTCGTCCGCCAGGGCCGCCCGGTCCGGGGTGAAGCACTCGAACAGGTGCAGCACCAGACGGCCGACCGGGTTCGCGGAAATCCGGCAGTAGCCGAGCAGTTGGTCGAAGGTGTCGTACCGCTTCACCCGCTGGTCCTGCTCGAACGCTGTCAGCAAGCGAAGGAACGGGTCCGGCGGGATGGCGAACCGGGCGACCGTCTCCCGCAGGGCCACCATGACGGGGTGCCGGGCCTCGCCGGCGTACATGGCCATCAGTTCGTCCCGCCACCAGGCGAGCAGTGACCCGGCGGTGTCACCCGTCTCGTCGGCCAAATCGTCGGCCCACCGGCAGTAGGCGTACACCGCCTGGAAGTGCGGCACCAGCCGCCGCGGCAGCAGGACCGAGGCGACGGTGAAGTTCTCGTAGTGACTACGGGTGACGTGTGCGCAGTAAGCGCGGGCAGCAGAAAGCCCACCCGTTGCAACGGGTGGGCTTTGGGGGCCGTACTTCCTCAGCTCAGCAGCGAAGTCCCAGCCCACTTACTTCTTCGGCTCCAGGACGCGGATCTGGGTGGACACGGTGTGCCGCAGGCCGCCGATCTCGTACTCCGCCTCGCCGAGGAAGGCGGTGAACTTGCCGGCCGCCGGGGTCACGGTCAGTTCCGCCTTCGCCGTCGGCTGGCCGTGCGACTTGACCGGCTCCCACCGGGACTTGCGGAAGTCCCGGGTGTCGGACGTGGCCACGAACCCGCGGATCGCCTTGGCCGGCGGGTCGGAGGTGATCCGCAGGACCGGCCCGGTCGGCCCGTCGGCGTGCTCCCAGGTCAGGTTCGGCATCGGGTTGTCGATCACCTGGTGGCGGACGAACGCGGCCAGGGCGTCGATCCCCTGGGTCGGGAACGGGTCCATCTTCGACCCCTTCTGGTTCGGCTTGTCCTCCGGCCGCAGCCCGTGCCCGGCGTTCGGCACGTAGCACACCCACTTCGGCCCCGGCAAGTCGTCCCAGTACAGGTTCATCGCGTCCTGCGCCCAGTACGGGTCGTTCGTCCCGTGGATCAGCAGCTTGGGCAGGGTCAGCTTGCTCCGGTACACCCACGGGTCGACCATCGCCCACAACTGCTTGGCCTCGGTGGTGTCCGGCAGCGGCAGCAGCCCCCGCTCCTCGTAGTCGTGGATCTGCTCGCTGTACTTGCCGTTGAACGACTTCAACTGGTGGGGCATCTGCTTCTGGAAGTTCAGGGTGTCGATCACCATCGGGGCGATCGCCTTCACCCGCTTGTCCCCGGTGGCCGCCGTCAGCCAGCTCGTCCACCCCCGCTTGGACGCCCCGCTCACCACGAAGTGGGTGACGTCGAACTTCCACTCCTGCTTGGCGAACGCCTGGATGGCGTCCATGGCCTTGACCAGGCTCTTGGCCATCGGGAACAGGAGCGGCCAGGTCGGGTCTTTCGTCTCCAGGTAGCGGACGAACGTCTCGGCGATGAGGGCGTCTTCTTTCTTGTTCCCGCCGATCTCCGGGATCGGCTGGTTCGGGATGCCGTACAGGAAGGCGATCGGGGACTGGATGCGGTCGGCCAGGGCGAGCGCGATGGCCGCGGACGACCCGCCCGGGGTGCCGCCGGTGTTGAACAGCAACATGGTGGGCTTCGGGGTGATGCCCTTCGGCACGATCACCTGGAGCTTGTGCGTCCACACCACGCCGTGCCACTTCTGCGAGGTCAGGTCGAGGGTGTAGATGGTGCCGGCCGGGGTCTCGGTTTTCTCGGCCAGCTTCCAGGCGAACGCCCCGTCGTCCTTGGACACGTAGTCGGTCAGGTGGGGCGGGACCGCGTCCTGGGCGGCGACGGGTCCGGCAGCGAGAAGCGCCAGCAGCGGGGCGAACAGACGCGGAGAGGGCAAGGGACGTCCTCCGGTGTTGGGGGAACAGCCTGGGCCGTGACCCGGTCGTGGTCCGCGGGTCCGGTGAACAGCCAAAGTGCCAGCCGTGGGAACCGGGCCGCCGTGGTTCGCGCCGCGATCCCGGCCGGTCGTGACGGTGGTGACGGCTTTGACTGCGCCAGGAAGCCAGGGTATCATACGGAACACTGGTTGGCGATGCGGCCGACCGATCCGAAAGCCAGGACCGGCCTCTCCCGCACCACCACCTCTCCCGACCGGGAACCCCGCCCCGCTGCCGCCGGGCGCGCGAGTTGCGAGCAGTCGAGCCGAGGACCGACGGCACCGAGGGGGTGCGACCATCCGTCCGACGCACCTGATCCGTGCCGCCCTCGGCCGCGCCCGCGAGTGGGCGGCCGGACTGACCGGCCCGGCCACGGTCGACCGCCCGAACCCGCCGCCCCCGCCCGGCGTCCGTCGGTTCGAGCGGCTGGCCCGGGTGGTGCTGACGGACGAGGTGAGCCGGACCCTGTTCGCCGAGTTCGCCGCCCACCGGGCGACCGACCGCGGGGCGGAGGAGACCGGGTGGGTGCTGCTCGGTCGGCGGGAGGAGGACCACGCGGTCGTGCTGGCCACCCTGCCGGCGGCCACCGACCGGGACGCCAGCGAAGGGCACGTGTGGATCACCGGCCCGCCGCACGTGCTGGCCAGCCGGATCGTCCGCCAGTGGGACCGCCGGCTGTCGATGCTGGGGGTGGTCCACACCCACCCGGGCCGGCTGCGGCACCCGAGCCGCGGCGACCTGGCCGGGGACAAGGTGTGGGTGCGGCAGTTGCGGGGGCAGTGCGGGGCGTTCGGGATCGGCACCGTGACCGACCCGCCGGCCGCCGCGGTGCCGGTGGCCGGCCACCCGGCCCCGAACGTGCAGACCCTGGACGGGCTGCGGTTCGACTGGTACACCCTGGCGGCCGACGACCGGTCGTACCATCCGGTGCCGGTCGAGCTGACCATCGGCCCGGACCTGGCGGCCCCGCTGCGGCCGGCGTGGCCGGTCATCGAGGCGCACGCCGAGCGGCTCGACCGGCTGGCCCGCCAGTTCGCCGACGTGCGGTTCGAACCGACCGACGGGCCGGCGCTGGCCGTCACCGTCGGGTTGGCCGAGCCGGGGGAATCGGTCCGCGTGGTGTTGGAGGGGAAGGCGACGCGGTACTACTACACGGCGGCCGGCGAGGTGTTCCAGCCGGACCTGCCGGCGGGCGTGGCCCCGGACCAGGGCATCTACCTGCTCTTGGCCGAGCTGGCCGCCCGCGGATGAGCCAACGTCGGGGTCGTGTGACCACGGGTTGGGGTGTGTGGGATCGCCCGAGGGACTGGAGGGGACGGCCATGGACTTCCGACCGCTCAGCGAGCTGGAACGCCGCCAGCTAGTGACCGCGCTCCGGGGGAACGCGGACGGCAACCGGGTGCTGCTGATGGACCGCAAGGACACCAGCTTCGCCGGCACCGCCGACGACGTGCCGGACGAGGAGGTGATCAACGCCATCAAGTCGGTCCCGTGTCACTACTGATTGGAAGGGGCAAGGGGAGAGGGGCGAGGGGCAAGTAAAACCGGTGGCAGGTCGGACTCATCTGTCGGTTCGGACTGGCCCCTCGCCCCTCTCCCCTTGCCCCTTTCTGCTGCCATGGGTTTGCTCGACACCGAAACCGGGAAGCGGCGGCTGCTGGCCGTCGAGATCCCGGTGATCGAGAAGTACAACGACGGCCGCGACCCGGAGTTCCGCATCCGGCTGAACCGGGTCGGCGGCACCCTGGTTCTGTCGTACCTGCTCAAGCCGGCGCACAACGTCTACCACCTGGAGACCCGGCTGCTGTCCAGCTACCCGACGGTCCCGCCAGAGACCCGGGTGCTGACCCTGCTCAAGCACTGCCCGCACCTGCTCGAAGGGCAGACGTTGTGCCTGTGGCGGCAGGGGTCCACTCGGCTGACCAGCCGGTGGGATCCGGCCAAGTTCACCTGCATCTTCGCAGTGCAGGCCGCGTGGCGGTGGCTGGCCTGCTACGAGATCTGGCACGAGACCGGCGATTGGCCACTGCCCGAGGCGAAGTGATGCGGTGGGTGCCGGTCCGCGACCTCCGGCCGCTCGACACTCCGGCTCACCGCCGCCTCCGGCCGGAACTCGCCCGCCTGTCCGACGCCGAGCTGCTGAAGGCCGTCCGCCACCCGAAGGACGGGGCATACATCCGGGTCAACTCGAAGACCGGCCGACTGATGAACGGCAACGGGCGAGCTGTCGAACTACTCCGCCGGGCAGCGGACCCGCAATCGGCCATCACCCCAGACCTGACTGTGCCAGTCGAGGACTACTTCCCGGACGATTCCATGTTCACTGACCCGGACGGACCATGACCGAATCCGAAACGTCGCGGCTACTATTCAACCTGCTGTTCGACGCCCTCCTCGAACTCCGAGCTAGGGGTTGGGAGACGAACGATCCGGTCGTGGCGAAGTTGGCTGATCTGTTTCACAACATTCCGCTCGGCTTGCACGCGGCGACGGAAGGGCGACGGAGCTTCGCGGACGTATTGGACGAACTTCGGCGACAGGGCCAGGCGGACGGAACCTCCCAATGGCTGGACCGCCAGATCGACTGGCAGCAGGCCCGAACCGCCCCGTCTAGTCAGCCCGTGGCCGCTCAGGCGGGGTAGACAAATGGCCCACGTATTCCAGGTCGGCGCCGGCAGCGGCGGCATCGTCGTCCTCGACCTGCTCGCCCGCGACCCCGGCGTCACCCGGGTGACGCTGGTCGAACCGGACGTGTACAAGCCGCACAACGTCTACCGCCACCTGTTCCCGAAGTCGGCGGTCGGACGGATGAAGGGAGAGTTGGCCGCCGAGTGGGTCCGCGACCGCCGGCCGGAGTTACCGGTAGACGTGCTGCCGTTCGACCTGACCGTCCCCGATCATCAGCCAGCTATCGAAGCCGCCGTCGCGGCGTGCGATGTCGGGGTGTGCGCGGTGGACAACGAGCCGGCCAAGTACCACTTCGACCTACTCATGCGGCGGGCCGGCAAGCCGTGGACGCTCGGCGAGGTGCTCAGCGGCGGGATCGGCGGGTGGGTCCACCGGTTCGCCCCGGACGGGCCGTGCTACGGGTGCGTGGCCAGCCACCTGCAGCGGACCGCTCCCGGCGACCCGGCCGCTCCGGCCCCGGATTACAACGACCCCCACGGCCACATCCGGGAGACGACGATCCCGGCCGGCAAGGCGGCCATCGACGCGGTGGCCAGTTGGCACGCCCTGCTGACCCTCGACCTACTCGCCGGGGCGCCGGCCGACTTCACCAGCCTGCTCGTCCCCCTGGCCCGGGTGCCGGGGGTGTTCGACCAGCCGTTCCGCACCCACCGGTTCCGGACGGAGAAGGCGCTCTCTTGTTTACTCTGTTCCGCCGTCACGCCCCCCGCGGCCGGGGAGGATCTCGATGCGGCACTCGATCAGGCGCTGGCTCGACTGGGTCATGACTGACCTCCTCCACCCGACCCGCCCCCGGCCGACCGACCAGGCCGTCCACCTGCGGTACGAGAAGGCCGGGCTGGTGCTGCCCGCGCCGCCGGTCCCGTGGAACGCGGACGCGGTGGTGGTGGAGCTGCTGGCCAAGCTGCCGCCGGCCGCCCGGGTGCGGGCCGACTTCGCCGTCCGGGTGCCCGGCCGGGAGCCGGCCCCGGCCGAGCTGGTCCGCAAGGACGACGACCCGTCCGGCCGGTTCCGGGTGTTCTTCCGCATCCCCCCGCCCCAGGTGTCCACGGACGCCGAGATCCTGTGGAAGCACCGGCTGCTCGCCACGGTTCCGCTGCCGGTGGTCGGGCCGGAGCAGTTCGCCGCCGGCCTGCGGCTGACCCACCCGACCCTGGCCGTGCGGGTCGGCGGGCAGGCGGTGCCGGCCCAGACGTTCGTCGCCGCCCAGTGCCGGGGGCTGACGGCGGCGGCGGTGGTGCGGTCGCCCGTCGGGCTGGCCCCGCTCGCCGAGCTGGGGCTGAAGGTGCTGTTCCGGGCGGACCGCGGCGGGTACGAGCACCTGGTCCCGGTGCCGCTCACCGGCCCGCAACTGGCCGCCCGGGAGGCGCTAGTGACGGCCACCCCGCCGAAGCTCCCCCGGCGGGTCGGGAATTACGCCGTCACCTGGCTGGCCGGTGACCAGGTGCTGTTGGCGCAGCGGGCGGCCGGGGTGACGGCCAAGCGGTTCGTCCAGTCCTTGCGGGTGTCGGACGCCCGGTTCGCGGTGGCGGACAAGGGCGGGACCGTCCGCCCGGCCCGGCACGCCCCGCTGGCCGGGCAAGCGGATCGGGTCGGGCCGTGTTTCGTGCTAGCCAGCCGGGAGCCGGGGGCGGCGGCGGTGCTGCCCCTCCAGGTGGCGGCCGTCCTGCCCGGGGCGGTCCGCCTGCCGGTGCTGCTCGACCAGACCGTCTTGATTACCGACGGCCCGACCGTGGTTGCCCCGGGGCTGATCGCCGCGGCCGAGCTTGCCGGGCTGACCGGGTTTGAGCTGCGGTACAAGGAGCAGGTGTTGGGAGTACTGTCGCTCAGCCCGGTGCCGAGCGCCAACTTCACCGCCGAAGGGGCGTTCAAGCCGCCGCCGGACTTCTCCTGGTCGCCGACCGCCGAGGACGAGCTGGCCGACCGGCTCGGCAAGCTGATGGGCGACGGGCCGGCCGGCCCGTCGTGACGTCAGGCGTTGGACGGGTCGCCGATCGCCTTGCCCAGGTTGAACACCGGCATCAGCAGGCCGGCCACCACCAGCAGCACCATCACGGCCATCACCAGGAGCATGAGCGGCTCCAGCAGCTTGACCATCAGGTCCAGGTTGCGGGCGGTCCGCTTCTCCAGGTTCTCGGCGATGTCGATCAGCACCTTCTCCAGGTTGTTCGACTCCTCCGCGATGGCGATCATCTCCACCACGTCGGTCGGGAAGTACTTGCACTTGCGGAACGGCTCGGCCAGCTTGGCCCCGCCGGTGATGTTCTCCGCCGACTGCTCGATGGCCGCCGCCAGCACCCGGTTGCCGGTCGAGTCCTTGGCGATCTGCAGCGCCTTCAGGATCGGGATGCCGTTCTGCAGCATGGTGCCGAAGATGCGGGTGAATCGGGACAGGGCGAGGGCCAGGGCGACGTTGCCGAACAGCGGCATCCGCAGCTTGATCCCGTCGAACCAGGTGCGGCCCGGCCCGCGGAGCCACTTGGCCAGGCCGATTGCCCCGAACACGGCCGCCACCGCCCCGACGATCCCGGTCCACGACTGGAGGAAGTGGCTGAGCGCCAGCAGCCCGATGGTGAGCATCGGCAACTGCCCGCTGGCCTTCATCTTGGCGAAGATGTCCTCGAACTGGGGGACGACGAAGATGACCAGCCCGTTGACGATCAGGAACCCGGCGATGCCGAGGAACACCGGGTAGGCGAGCGACCCGATCACCTTGTTCCGCAGGTCGTTCTGGTGCTCGACGAAGTTGGCCGTCCGCTTCAGCACGTCCTCCAGGAACCCGCCCTCCTGGCCGGCCCGGACCATGCTGACGGCCAGCTCGTCGAACACCTTCGGGTGCTGGGCCATGGCCTGGGCCAGCCCGGTCCCGTCGGCCACCTTCAGCCGAACCTCCTTGATGACCGCCCCGAGCCGCGGGTTGGGGGTCTGCCGCTCGAGCAGTTCCAGCCCCCGCATGAGGGGCACGCCGGAGTGCAGCAGGTCGGCCAACTGGCCGTAGAAGGTGGCCAGGTAGCGACCGCTCACCCCGCCGCCGAACCGGCTGCCGGCGGACGCCGCCCGGGTCGCTTTGACCTCGATCGGGAACAGCCCGCGGGCGTCCAGTTGGGCGGCCGCCTCCCGCTCCGAGTTGGCCGTCACCGTCCCGGTGGTGCGGGAACCGGAGGCGGCCAGGGCGACGTAGGTGAAGTCAGGCACGGTAAGACCGAAGGCAAAAGTAAAAAGGAAAAGGGCAAAAGTAAAAAGAAGCGAGGGCGGACTGGTTCATACTTTTGCCCTTTTCCTTTTTACTTTTGCCTTTGCTAGCTGATGTCCCCGGCCGTCGTCCGGGCCACCTCGTCGATGGTGGTGGTGCCGCTGAGCACCTTCTTCCACCCGTCCTGGCGGAGGGTCGTCATCCCGGCCTTGAGGGCTTCCAGCCGGATCACCCCGGCGTTCACCCGCTGGACGATCAGGTCGCGGATGACGTCGTTGTTCACCAGCAGCTCGTGGATGCCGGTCCGCCCGCGGTACCCGGACTGCCGGCAGGACCGGCACCCGCTCCCCTTCCACAGCACCCCGGTCGGGACGGCCGGGTCCGGGGTGAGGGCGTCGCTCAACGCCTGCTGGAGCCGCGCGTCGGCCGGGGCGAGCGGCCCGCCCGCGGCGAACTTGTCCCGGTGCGGGAAGTCGATCGGGACGTCGTCCGGGTCCGGGGTGTAGGTGGTCTTGCAGTCCTGGCAGACGGTCCGCACCAGCCGCTGGGCCATGATCCCTTCGACCGTGCTGCCGACCAGGAACGGCTCCACCCCCATGTCGATGAGCCGGGTGAACGCGCTCGGGGCGTCGTTCGTGTGCAGGGTGCTGAACACCAGGTGGCCGGTGAGCGACGCCTGGATTGCCGCCTCTGCGGTTTCCAGGTCCCGCATTTCGCCGATCAGGATGACGTCCGGGTCGTGCCGCAGGATGCTCCGCAGGCTGGCCGCGAACGTCAGCCCGATCTTGGCGTGGGTCTGGATCTGGCTGATCCCCGGCTGCTGGTACTCGACCGGGTCTTCGACGGTGATGACCTTGAGCGTTTCGTCCTTGACCTCGTTCAGCGCGGAGTACAGGGTGGTCGATTTACCCGACCCGGTCGGCCCGGTGACGATGACGATGCCGTGCGGCCGGTCGATCAGTTGGCGGAACTTCTTGTCCACCTCCGGCAGGAACCCGATGCTCTTCAGGTTGAACACCATGCGGCCCTTGTCCAGGAGCCGCATGCAGATGCCCTCGCCGTGGACCATCGGGATGATCGACACCCGGACGTCGATCTCCCGCCCCTGGACCTTCATCTTGATCCGGCCGTCCTGGGGCAGCCGCTTCTCGGCGATGTTCAGCCGGGCCATGATCTTCAGCCGGCTGACGATGGCGGCCTGGAAGCGGTTGATCTCCGGCGGCAGCCGCTGCTCCTGCAGGAGGCCGTCGATCCGGTAACGGATCTTGATCCCGCCTTCTTCGTGCTCGATGTGGATGTCGCTGGCCCGCTCGTTCGCCGCCTCGACGAGGATCTGGTTCACCAGCCGGACGACCGACGCCTCCTGGGCCTGCTTGGCCAGCTCGCTGTCGTCCGCCTCGATGTCTTCCAGCAGCTCGATGTCGTCCTTGGACTTGGCCTCCTCGGCGAGGGCGGCGACGGTGTCCCCGCCGACCCCGAAGTGCTGCTTGAGCAGCCGGCTGATCTCCCGCGGGCTGGCCAGCACCGGCTGGACGTGCAGCCCGGTGACGGTGGCCAGCTCGTCCAGGGCGTAGGCGTCGAACGGGTCGCCGGTGGCGACGATCAGCGACCCGTTCTGCCGGGCGACCGGGATCAGGTTGCGGCGGTGGACCAGCTTCTGCGGGATGCCGGCCAGCGCCTCGGTCTCGATCTGCGTCTTGGTCAGGTCGACGAACGGCAGGCCGAACTCGTCGGCCAGGGCGTCGAACAGCGGCTCCTCTTTCAGCAGCCCCTTTTCGAGCAGGGTGAGGTGGGGCGGCTTGTCCGGGCTGTTGGCGATGGCGGTGGCGGCCCGCCCGCGGTCGGCGTCGGAGAGCAGGCCACGGCGGGCCAGGGCGTCGAGCAGCATCATGTCGGGATCGCCGGCGGCGAGTCGGGCGGGATGGAGAAATTGTAAGCGACGAATTATGAGAAGTCACTGAGGCGACCGTCGCCGGCCTGCCTTCGACGGCCGCGACCGGACCGGTTGTGCCGGCGGGGGTTGGGGTAGGCGGATGCGAGGTTTCTGATTATGCTCGAGCGTCAGCCCGGGAGGGATGGAGATGACGAACTTGGTTCTGGGGCTGTCATCCGGCAACTTTCGAGTCCCGACCTGGATTGCGACACACGACCAATACCTGAAATGGATCGACACCGCCGACCTGCCCGAAGACGTTCGCGTCTGTTTCGTGATGGGGCAGCTGTGGGTCGATGCCATGCCTGAGCGGGCGTTCGCACACAACCGCCTCAAGACGCTGGTTGCTGAGACACTCGGCCCGCTCATTCGGAAGGAGCGACTAGGGGTTTACTTCGGGGACGGCATGCTGTTCACATCCCTGGACGGCGAATTCACCACCGCGCCCGATGGGATGTTTGTGTCGAACGGGGCCATTGGGTCCGGCCGGGTCACGCTCACTGGCGGTACCCCAGAGGAGGAAGACACCCGACTGATCGGCTCACCCGATCTGGTGATCGAGGTTGTCAGCCGAGGGTCGGAAGATAAAGACTTGGCGTGGGCCATGTCCGCTTACTGGAACGCCGGGGTCGATGAGTATTGGGTGATCGACGGCCAGCGGGGGTCGATCCGGTTCGCCATCCACCGCCGTCGGGCGAAGGGATTTGTGGCGGCCCGGAAGGTGAATGGCTGGCTTCGGTCCGACGTACTCGGTCGTTCCTTCCGATTCCAGCCGGCGGGTATGGTGATGGGCCGGCGAGAGTACGAGTTGGAAGCCGCTCACCCAAGCCGCTGATGTACTCGGGCGAGCGCCCACCGGGCGGCGTCGGCGACCACCTGGTCCGTATCTGCCGCCGCCCGTTCCAGGGCCGGAATCACTCGGCCGTCGCCAACGTTGCCGAGTATGATCGCCGCGTTCCGCCGCAGCCCACTCCGCCTCACCCGCCACAGCGATGTGCCCTTGAACCGTCGGCGGAACTCCGCTTCCGACAAGTCCAGAACCTCCACCGGATCGAGCGCCGCGAGCGACGGGTCGGCGGGAAGCGGTACGGTTCGCTCGTCGGCGTGCCGGTTCCACGGGCACACGTCCTGGCAGACGTCGCAGCCGAACAGGTGATCCCCGACCCCGTGCCGCAGTTCCTCCGGTATGGCCGACCGCAGCTCGATGGTCAGGTAGCTGATGCACCGGCGGGCGTCCAGGACGCCGGGTTCCGGGAAGGCGGCCGTCGGGCAGGCGTCCAGGCAGGCGGTGCAGGTGCCGCAGTGCGACGGCTCGTGCGGCGGGTCCGGCTGCAGTTCCAGGCTGGTGAGGAGTGCCCCGAGGAAGAAGAAGCTGCTGCGGTGCTTGTTAATCAGCATGGTGTTCTTGCCGAACCAACCCAGCCCGGCCCGGCGGGCGAAGTCCCGCTCCAGGAGCGGGGCCGTGTCCGTGACCCCGTGGGCGTAGCACCCGGGGGCTTCGTTCATCAGCCAGGCGGCCAGTTCGTTTTCGCGGTCCCAGATGTATCGGTGGTAGTCCGGCCCCTGGGCATACCGGGCGACCGGCCCGCTCTGCCCGCCGTACTCCAACCCGAGCATCACCACGCTGCGGACCTCGGCCACCACCGACCGCGGGTGCCGTCGCTCCTCCCGGTACTCGTGGAGATAGGCCATTTCACCGGCGTACCCGGCGTCCAGCCAGGCGGCGAACCGGTCAAACCCGTCGGCGTCGGCGGCCGGGGCGACGCCGACCAGCCCGAACCCGAGTTCCCGGGCTTTGGATTTGATGCGATCTTCCAGCCGGTCGGACATGCCATCCATTCAAGCACAAGAAGCACGAAAGCCCACCCGTTGCAACGGGTGGGCTTTGCGACCCTTCAAACTCGTCCCGTCAGTCGATCCGCACCTTCGCCCCGAAGTCCCGCTTCTGGTCGCTGATGAAGTACGTCGCGCACGCCGCGTCGATCAGGTCCGGGGAGAAGTTCAGCCGCTCCATGTTGTACTTGGCGATCGACGTCATCTGGTCGAGCAAATCCCGCGGCTGGCACATGCGGAACGGCCGGCGGGTCGGCCGGTACCACTTCTCGATCAGGTAGTCGACCCCGCTCGGGTCGAACTCCACCCGCTTCCCCTTGCACACCAGCTCCCAGATCGTCCGGTACTGCTGCTCGTCCGGGTCGCGGATCTCGATCTTGAACTTGATCCGCCGGAGGAACGCCTCGTCCGCGATCTGGGTCGGGTCCAGGTTGGTGCTGAAGATGAGCACCTGGTCGAACGGCACCTCCATCTTGGTGCCGGTGATCGTGGTCAGGTAGTCGTACTTCTTCTCCAGCGGGACGATCCACCGGTTGAGCAGGTCCATCGGCCGCACCTGCTGGCGGCCGAAGTCGTCGATCATGAAGATGCCGCCGTTCGCCTTCATCTGGAACGGGGCCTCGTAGAACTTGCCGACCGGGTTGTACTTCAGGTCCAGTTGGGCCAGGGTCAGCTCGCCGCCGACCACGATGGTCGGCCGCTTGATCTTGATGAACCGGCGGTCGTAGTCCGCCCCCTTCTTGAAGATGGTGTCGAACCCGCCGGCGTCCAGCGGGGTGTCGTCCTTGACCGCCGTGTGCTGGATCGGGTCGTACACCTTGACGATCTGGCCGTTCGCCTCGACCGCGTAGGGGATGTAGATGTGGTCGCCCATCAGCCGGGTAATCCGCTCGGCCACGCTCGTCTTGCCGTTCCCCGGGTAGCCGAAGAAGAAGATGCTCGACGCCGAGTTGATGGCCGGCCCGATCTCGTTGAACACCTCGTCGGTGATGATCAGGTCCTCGAACGCCTTGCGGATGCTCTTCCGGGTGACCACCAGCTTCTTGACCGTCTGGGCCATCACCGCCTCGACGTAGTCGGCGAACGGGACCGGGCACGGGCCGACGTAGGCGGTCTTGTCCAGCGCGTCCTGGACGGCGGCCGACCCCTTGGGCGGCTTGATGTCGTACACGAACCCGGACTCCCCGCTCCCCCCCCGCTGGCCGGTGATGTCGATCAGCATCTGCTTCCGCATCTGCTGGAACACCGGGCTCATGACCGAGAACGGGACAGCGATGGCGGCGGCCAGGTCGGCGGCGGTCGTCTGGCCGCGGGAGAACAGGGTCCGCAGCACCATGTCGAACAGGAACGACTGGTTCAGCCCCGTCTCCTCGACCGACCCGGGGGACCGCGGGGTGTACGCGTTGGCCGCCTGGGGGACGGCCTCGTCGTCCGACGGCGGCGGGTCGCCGAGCAGGGTGACGCCGTCCAGGCTGCCGTACCGCTGGGCGTCGGCTAACAGGGCTTCGTAGTGCAGCTTGTGCAACTGGAGGTGGCGGACGGCCTCGGCGTCGCCGGCCTCCTCGGCCCGGGCCAGCCCGTCCAGCACCGCCGGGGCGACCGTGTACTTCACCCCGTCGATGTACATGTGGTGCAGGTACTCGCCCGGCCGGACGTAGCAGTCCGGGGTGTGGTACGGGGTTTCGAGCATCTGCTGGTAGAACTCGGGGGCGATGATCACCCGCATCGAACGCTCCTCCCACGCCGGGGTTCGGCCGCGGGAAGCATAGAACACGGATTCAGGACGGGCCGGAAGAGACGAGCGAGGGGCGGAAGGTGTAAACGGACGGGTCAAATATCGTAGGGCGGGTCAAGCGTCGCTTTGGACGCGCCGACCCGCCGGAAAGGGCAGGACGTGCTTGCCGTTTCGGCGGGTCGGCGCGTCCAAAGCGACGCTTGACCCGCCCTACACCGATCCACCCCCGCACCGATACCGGAAGTCGCAGTGACTCGCCCCCTGCATGATCGTCTGGGTGCGGCGGAACGCGATGCCCGGGTTGAACCCGACGATCATCGCCCCGTCCCGGTTGCAGGAGAGCAGCGGCCCGAGGTCGGCCAGGCCGAGGGCGTGGTACAGTTCGGCGTACTTGCAGCGGGTGACGTCGAACTCAAAGGCGTCGGCGTCGTCCCGCAGGACGGTCAGTTCGAGCGCCCCGTTGGCCCGCCAACCGTCCACGACCTGTTTGAGGTGTGCCAGACCGGTCCCGCCGACGGCCGCCGCGGCGGCACACCCGCCCTGCTCGGCCAGCTCGCGGATGACACCGGCGAGGATCTGTCGGGCCTTCTCCTCCCCGACCTCGGCGGCGAACGCCCGGACCAGCGGGGCGACGATCTTCGCCTCGATCTCCCGTTGGCCCAGGAGGGAGACGGGAGCGGGTTCGGTCGGGGTCATGGGATGCGGCTCTGCCAGCCCGAAGGGTCGCGGGAGGTGTGGTAAACAGCGTATACGTACACGTCGGACCCGTCCTCGTCATAGATGACGACGAAGGGCCACTTCGGGACCACCGCTCGGCGTGCCGTACCGTACACCATCTGGTGCATCCGGGGGGAAGCACAGATGCGGCGGAAAACGGCCTCGACGGCGACCGCGAACCGGTCCCCGAGACCGGTCTGCCGTGCCTCGTACCAGTCGTAGGCCCGCTCGAACTCCAGCTCGGCGTCCGGGTCGAGGATCAGGTTAGCGGCCATACTTGGCCCGCACCCGGCGGAGAACATGCTCCCACGGTACGCCCCGGGACGGGTCGGCCAAACGTGCCGCCTTCCGTTGTTCGATCAGTTCGATCAGTTCCGGCGTCACAGGGACTTGATCCTCCTCCAGCGCGTCCCACAGCTCGCCGATCAGGTCCAGCTTCTCGGCCGGGCTGAGGGCGAACACGGCGTCCCGGATGGCCGGCGACATAACCCCTCCCGCGTCAGGTGACGGCCCCATTCTCCCCGGCCCCGGCGGGCGGTTCAACCCCGTCCCCCTTCACCCGGAACAGCAGCATGTTCCGGCTGTACTCCCGCACGTCCCACAGGTCCGGCTCCGGCAGGTCGGCCACCGGGAACCCGTCCTCCGCCTGGATCGTCAGCACCGACTCGTCCGGCGCTTTGGCCAGTAGGCCGTTGACCAGTGCCATGAACCCGGCGACCTTGTCCGGCTGCAGGTCCGGGAACGGCGGGCTGAGGAACAGGTTGACCGGCCCGCCGACCGGCGGCACCCACCGCTCCGCCCACCGGTAGGCGTCCGCCCGCAGCACCTGCACCTTGTCCGCCACCCCGAACCGCTCGGCGTGCTTCGTGATGTCGGTCGCCAGCTTGGCGTCCCTCTCGATGAGCGCCGCCCGGGTCGCCCCGCGGCTGACCGCCTCCAGCCCGTTCACCCCGGTGCCGGCGAAGATGTCGTAAAACACCCGGCCGGGGACGGCGTTGCCGAGGATGCTGAAGAGCGCCTCCCGAACCATCTGCGGGGTCGGCCGCATGCCGGGGTGGACGACGCAGGTGAGCTTCCGGCCGCGGAGGCTGCCGGCGACGATCCGCAGTTCGGTCTTCTGGGGGGCGGGCATGGCGGTCCGAGGGTGTGGGGGCAGGTTCCTTCCCATCTTATCCGGTCGGCCAGCCGGGCTTCCCGGGCCGGCGGGCGGATGGTATGACGGGCGCACCCGAGCCGGAGGTGCCCCGCTCGACGGGCGGACCGCTCACGGACTTGCGAAGGAGATGCACGCCATGCCCCGACCCGGCCCGACCCTGGCCCTGTTGCTGTCCGCCGCGTCCGTGACGCTGGCCCAGGCGCCCCCGGTCGGCCAGCCCCCACCGGTCGGCGGGCAGCCGGCCCCGGCGGCCCCCCCGGCCGTCGGCCAGCAGCCCACCACGGCGGTACCGGCGGCCCTGATGGCCCAGCTCCAGGAGTGGCAGAAGGTGATGCAGGGGGCGAAGAACTTCGCCACAGAGTGCACCAAGACCGTGCAGGACACGGTCGGCAAGCGGGAGACGCGGTACAAGGGGGCCATCTGGTGCATGAAGCCGAACCTGGCCCGGGTCCGGCTGGAGAAGCTGCCGGCCCCCGGTCAGCAGGCGAACCCGAACGAGTTCGAGGCGTACATCTGCGACGGCCGGGCGGTGTTCGCCTACGACGGGGTCGCCAAGACGGTGACGGTCCACCCGATCCAGAACCAGGGGGTCGGTGACAACCTGCTGCTCGAGTTCATGGCCGGGACGATGACCGCCGATCAAGTCGTGAAGCGGTTCGCCGTGGCCGAGCTGCCCGGCAAGGCGAACGACCCGAACTACCTGTACCTGGACGTGCAACCGCTGACGCCCAAGGACACGGCCGAGTTCGACAAGCTGACGCTGGTCCTGATCCGCCCGGGTCTGGCCCCGGCCCAGGCGTACCTGCCGCGGACCGCCCAGATCATCCGCAAGCGGGGTCAGGAGATCGAAACCTGGGACTTCCCGCAGCCGGTGCAGAACGCGCCGAACGTGGCCGCGAACGCCTTCCAGTACGTCCCGCCGGACAAGAGCTGGAAGGTGCAGCAGGCCCAGCAGCCGCCGGCCGCTCCGCAAGGGCAGGGGCAGCCGCCGCGGGTGGTCCGGCAAAACTGAACCCCGCCTGACACCAAACACCGGCCGCCCGCTCGGGGCGGCCGCTTTCATTTCCACGGCCCGAAGGTGACGATCGCGCCGCAGGAAGCGATTTTCTCATTCACTTTTCACCGCTCTCCGCAAATGATACCCACGGCCTGCGGGGTTCCGCGGGCGACTCGCACCTCACCCAGATGCACGGGGGCTACCCATGCGGGCGACTCACCGGTGGTCGGCGGCAGCGGCGTTGACGGTCGGGCTGGTGGTGGCGGCCAACGCCCAACCCCCCGGCGGCGGCCGCGGGATGGGGATGGGCGGCATGGGCGGCGGCCCGGCCCAGCTCGTCCAGTCCAAGACCGTCCTCGCCGAGGTCAAGGCGACCGACGAACAGGCGGCCAAGCTGAAGGAGTGGGCCAAGGAGTACGGCACCAAGCAAATGGCCAAGATGCGGGAGACGTTCCAGGAGCTGCAAGGCCTGGACCCGATGGAGATGCGGACCAAGATGGGGGAGATCCAGGCCAAGGCGACCGCCGAGGCCTATAAGGAAATCGGCACCGTTCTTAAGGACGAGCAGGTCAAGCGGCTCAAGCAGATCGACGTCCAGTTCGCCGGCATGGGCGCGTTCATGCGGACGGACGTCCGGGACGCGCTGAAGATCACCGACGACCAGCGCGAGAAGTTCCAGACCATCCAGATGGGCGTGTTCGGCGAGATGCGGGACCTCCGGGAGGAGTACGGCATCCAGGGGTTCGGCCCGCCGAAGCTGGACTCGGCCAAGCAGAAGGAGTACGACCGCAAGCTGGCCGCCATCACCAACGAGGCCATGACCAAGATGGCCGACGCCCTGACCGACGACCAGAAGAAGGCCTGGAAAGACCTGACCGGGGATAAGGTGGACGTGGCCAAGATCCGCAGCGAGATGCCGGCCCCGCAGTTCGGCAAGAAGAAGAAGGACGACTGATCTCGGAGTGACCGACCGGAAGAAGCCCACGGGCCGTCCCCGTGGGCTTCATTCGTTCACACCCACTTCACCATCGCCCCCAGGTACTCGTCCTTGTTCTTCAACAGGCCCTCGTAGGTCTGCCCGAGCTGGTCCGGCGCGATGGTGTGCGTGATCAGCCCGGCCAGCGACAGCCGGCCGCTGGCCAACTGCCGCAGCAGCCAGAGCTGGGCCTTGTTGATGTCCCACGCCCCGGCCAGCCGGGTGTGGGCCGGCTCGAACAGCATGTTCCCGTGAGCGCCCGTCACCTCGATGTACCGGCGGTGCAGGTCGTCGTAGAAGTTGACCTCCTTCGCCTTCCCGCGCGGGCTGCCGACCACCACCACCTGCCCGGCGTCGCACGCCAGGGACATGGCCGTCGGGATGGCGTCCGGCACCCCGGTGGCGTCCGCGATAATCTCCGCCCCCTTCGCCTGCAACGCCGCCCGGAGCTGGTCCCGCACGTCCCCGGCCGACGGGTCGATGACGAAGTCGGCACCGGCCGCCCTGGCCGCGTCCCGCCGCATCTTCACCGCGTCGATGCCGACCACCGGGGACGCCCCGGCCGCCAGCAGGCACCGCAGGGCGAACTGGCCGATGATCCCCAGCCCGAGCACCGCGGCACTCCGGCCGAGGGTGATGCCGGCCCGGACGGACGCCCCCAGCCCGTACCGGGCCACGCACGCCACCGCCGCCTTGTCGAACGGCAGGTCGTCCGGCAGCTTCCACACCCGGCACCGCTCGTGCCCGACGGTCAGCAGTTCGGCGGAGGCGTGGTTGCCGGGGAAGCTCACCCGGTCCCCTTCCTGAAACCCGCCGGGGAACTCGGACCCGACCTTGAGCACGACCCCGGCGGCCGAGTACCCGCTCTTGAACGGGAACTTCCAGTCCGGCATGGCCGGGTCTTTGAGCCACTGGTGGGAGCCGGTGTACACGGCCAGCTCGGTCCCGGCGCTGACCGCCGAGTAGTGGGCGGCGAGCAGGATCTGGTTCGGTGCCGGGTCGGGCAGTTCGACCTCGCGGACGGCCGTCTTGTACGGCTCGGTGATGACGGCTTGCCGGGCAATGACCATGCGGGCCTCGGGGAAAGGGGCCGGAGCGGGAGGCATTCTACCGCCCCCCGGCGGAACGGCACCGGACCTGCCGTCGGGTGGGCCGGACGGTGCCCCGACCCCTTCCCGGAGATTCGGCATGGCGACACTCACCTTCGCGCAGGTCCGGTCCCTGCTCACCCCCCCGGCCGGGCCGTGCGTTTCCCTGTACCTGTCGGCCCAACAGAGCCACCCCGACACCCAGCAGAACGACACCCTGCTCCGCGAGCTGGCTGACCAGGCGGACCGTTCCCTGCGGTCTGCCGGGCAGGAGCAGGTCGGCCGCCCGCTCCTCGACCGCATCCACGGCCTGGTCGGCAATACCGGGTTCTGGGCGGACGCCACCCCGGGCTGGCCGTGTTCGCCGCCCCGGTGTTCTTCGAGACGTTCTGGCTGCCCCGGCCGGTGGACGCCCTGGCCGTGGTGGCGGACAGCTTCCACCTGAAGCCGCTCCTACGGGTGACGCAGTCGGCCGACCGGTTCCACGTGCTGCTGCTGACCAAGACGTCGGCCCGGCTGTTCGAGGGGAACCGGTACGAGCTGCACCGGGTGGACCGGCCGGGCGAGCTGCCGGAGTACCGGGCGGCGGTCGGCACCGACCCGGCCCAGTCCGACCGGATGCACCCGGACCGGAACGTGGAGCAGTTCTTCCGGGCGGTGGACGCGGCCGTGCTCGACCGGTACTCCCACCGGGACGGGCTGCCGGTGGTGCTGGCCGCCATCCCGGACAACGCCAGCGAGTTTCGCAAGTTGTCCAAGAACCCGCATCTGGTAGAAGAAGGGGTGATTAAGGACCCCGGGACGATGGCCCTGCCGGACCTCCGGGCGGCCGCCTGGGAGGTGATCCAGCCGCGGTACACCGCCCGGCTGGCCGGGCTGACGGACAAGTTCCGCGGGGCGCTGGCCCACGGGCTGGCGGCCGCCGACCCGAAGGAGGTCGGCCCGGCGATCGTCATGAACCGGGTCGGCACCCTGCTGGTGGACGCCGACCGGCTGCTGCCCGGGACGGTGGACCCGGCCACCGGGGCCGTCACCCCGGCCCCGGCCGACGCCCCGGGGGTGGACGACCTGCTGGACGACCTGGCCGAGCTGACCCTCAAGACCGGCGGCGAGGTGGTGGTCGTGCCGGCCGACCGGATGCCGACGCAAACCGGGCTGGCGGCCGTGTACCGGTTCTGACCGGCCCGGACCGCCCCCGACCTGGAGACGGGCCATGACCCCGACCCGCGCCGCTGCCCTGATCCTCACCCTGGCGGCCGTCGGCCCGGCCGTCGCCCGGGCGCAACCGCCGGTGGTCCTCCGGCCGCCCGGCGGGGCCGCCGTCCTGCCCGGGATGCCGGAGCCGGCGTCCGCCCGGCTGGCCGCCCGGGCCAACCAGCTCATCCTCCAGCTCCAGTCGTTCCGCAACCTGGTCGGGACACTGCCGCTCCCGACCGGCCAGCGGCTCGCCCTGCGGGTGTCCGCCGACCGGACCCTTTCGCTGGCCAACACCTTCCATCAGAACGCCCGGCAGGCGGCCGACCCGAGCCTGCTCCTGACCAGCCACCAGCAGCTCGACGCGGCGCTCGAAGCCCTGCTGACCGCGGCGGGGCCGGTGGCCGCCCAGCACCCGTCTTTGCAACAGGCCGTCGCCGGCATCCGGTACGCGGACGACCGGATCCACGCCGCCCTGTCCGGCGGCGCCACCCCAGCCCCGGACTTCCAACTGCGGCAGATCGCCCGGACCGCCCGGGCGGCCGAGCGGGAGGTGGAACAGGTGCGGGCGGCGCTGGCCGCCGGCGGGGCGGTGCCGATCGGGTTGCCGAGGGCGCTGCAGACGACCGCCGCCCGGTGCGGGCAGCTCGCCCGGCTGGCCCAGTCCGGGGCGGCCCTCGCGCAGCTCCAGACCGAGTACACGGCCGCCGTCGCCGCCTGGCAACAGGCCGGCCCGTGGCTGGCGACCGCGGCCGGGGTGAACCCCGAGCTGCGGCTGCAAGCGGCCGAGGTGGACGCCCTCTTCCGCGATCTTGGTGACCGGCTGACCCCGGGCGGCCCGATCGTCCCCGGGCCGGTGTTCCCGGTCGTGCCAGGCCGCGGCCGGGTGCTGGTGGTCGGGGCCGGCGAGGGGGGCGGGCCGCACGTCAAGGTGATGAGCGACCCGTCCGGGGCCGGGTCGGCCGACTTCTTCGCCTACGACCCGTCGTTCCGCGGCGGGGTCCGGGTGGCGGTGGCCGACCTGACCGGGGACGGCGTCCCCGAGATCGTCACCGGCCCCGGCCGCGGCGGGCCGCCGATCGTCCGGGTGTTCGACGGCCGGGACTTCTCCCTGCTGACCGAGTTCACCGCGTTCGACCCGCCGCACGACCTGGGGGTGTACGTGGCCGCCGCCGACCGGACGGCGAATGGCCGGTCGATGGTGGCGGTCGGGTCCGGGGAGGGCGGGCCGGCCCAGGTCCGGGTGTTCGACCTGGCCGCCGGGACGATGATCGACCAGTTCACCGCCCACCCGCCGGAGCTGTTGTGCGGGGTGCGGGTGGCGTTCGGCGACGTGGACGGGGACGGCATGCCGGACCTGATCACCGCCCCCGGCCCGCACCCCCAAGCCGGCCCGCTCGTCCAGGTGTTCAGCGGCGTGAACCGGCGGAAGCTGGCCGAGTTCAACGCCTACGACGACGCCTTCCGCGGCGGGGTGTACGTGGCCGCCGGCCGGGTGGTGCCGAACGGACGGGCCGAAGTGCTGACCGGCCCGGGCGAGGGGGGCGGCGGGGTGGTCCGGGTGTTCGACCCGACCCGCAACCGGCTGGTCGGCGAGGTGCAGGCGTTCGGCCGGGGCTACCGCGGCGGGGTGCGGGTGGCGGCCGGGGTGCTCACCCCGGGGGCCGGGGCGGACGTGATCGCCGCCGCCGGGCCGGGCCGCGGCGGGCTGGTGAAGACGTTCGACGGCCGGGACCGGTCGGTGGTCGGCGAGTTCAGCCCGTTCGGCCTCGGGTTCACCGGCGGAGCCTACGTCGCGGGGCGGTAAAGCCAGTATTCACCGCAGAGGGGCGGAGGACGCAGAGAGAACGACAGAGGCAAACCCTTCTCAATAATGGTTCTCTGCTCTGTCGTTCTCTCTGCGTCCTCCGCGCCCTCTGCGGTGAAATCGGATTTGAGGACCGACGATGCGGTTGCTCGGCATCTGCTTACTCGCCGCGATGGTGGCCGACCGCCCTAGGTCGGACTGGCCCCGCTTTCTCGGCCCGGCCGGGGATGGCACCTCGCCGGAAACCGGGCTCAACTGGAAGTGGCCGAAGGCCGGCCCGCCGAAGCTGTGGGAGTGCGAGCTGGGCTTCGGGTACGCTCCGCCGACCGTCGCCGGCGGCAAGCTGTTCCACTTCGACCGGGTCGGGGATTCTGCCCGGCTCACCTGCCGGGACGCGGCCACCGGTGCCGAGGTGTGGAAGTACGAGTACCCGACCCGGTACGAGGACCTGTACGGCTACGACCCCGGCCCGCGGGCCTGCCCGGTGGTGGACGGCGAGCGGGTGTACGTCCACGGCGTCGACGGGGTGCTGGCGTGCGTGTCGGTGGCGGACGGCAAGGAGGTGTGGCGGACCGACACCAAGGCGGCGTACCACGTCCACCAGAATTTCTTCGGGGCCGGCGGCTCCCCGCTCGTCGATGGCGATGTGCTGATCGTTCCGGTCGGCGGCAGCCCGAAGGGGCCGCGGCCGGCCGACCTGCGGGACGCCAAGCCGGACGGCACCTGCGTCGTCGGGTTCGACAAGCGGACCGGGAAGGAGAAGTACCGCGTCGGGATGGACCTGGCCAGCTACGCCACACCG
Source organism: Gemmataceae bacterium (assembly GCA_046350115.1). Taxonomy (GTDB): domain Bacteria; phylum Planctomycetota; class Planctomycetia; order Gemmatales; family Gemmataceae; genus JAXMAZ01. The sequence goes on along the minus strand of JAXMAZ010000026.1, from coordinate 43,544 downwards.
GTCATCGCCACCGTCGGCGGCAAGCGAACCGGGCTGTACTTCGCCCGCGGCGGACTGTTGGGCTTCGACCCGCAAACCGGGGCCGAGGCATTCCGCTTCCCGTGGCGGGCGAAGAAGCACGACAGCGTGAACGCCGCCAACCCGCTCGTCGCCGGGGATAAGGTGTTGGTGACGGAATGCTACGAGAAGGGGGCGGCCCTGCTCGACCTGGCCTCCGGCAAGCCGGCGGTCGCCTGGTCGGACGCGGACAGGGAGCCGAACGAGAAGGCGATGATGGCCCACTGGTGTACCCCCGTCCGGGTCGGCGGGTACGTTTACGGGTGCAGCGGCCAGCACCCGAACGACGCCGACCTGCGGTGCGTCGAGCTGGCCACCGGCGAGGTCAAGTGGCGGGAGCGGCGGACCAGCCGCTGCACCCTGATCCACGTCGACGGCCATCTGGTGTCGCTCGGGGAGATCGGCGAGCTACGGGTGTTCAAACCGAACCCGGACCGGTACGAGGAGGTGACGCGGTGGGAGGTGCCGGGGATCGGCTACCCGAGCTGGGCGCCGCCGGTCGTCAGCCGCGGCCGGCTGTACCTCCGCGGCAAGGACGAAACCCGCCGCGACGGGCACAAGCTGATGTGCTTCGACCTGCTCGCGGCTAACTGACCTGTCCGCTCTTAGCCCCGGAGGATGCGCAGCCCGGGGCGCGCAAGCCCTGGTCCCCTGACCCCCACCTCGCCCCGGAGGGGCGGCAGATGGCCATGCATCTGCCGCCCCTCCGGGGCTACGGGATCAGTGGCTCGGGCTACCAGGGGCTTGCGCCCCTGGCTGCGCATCCACCGCCCCTCCGGGGCTGAAAGCATTATCCTTGTGCCTTCAGCACCAGTGCTTTGCCCACCGGGTCCGGGAGGAATTTCGACAGGTCGCCGCCGAGCTTGGCGATCTGCCGCAGGAGCGAACTCGACACGTGCGAGAACTCCTCCTTGGCCATCAGGAACACCGTCTCGATCTCCGGGTCCAGGTTCAGGTTCATCAGCGACATGGTGAACTCGTACTCCATGTCGGACAGGGTCCGCAGCCCGCGGACCATGATCCGCGCCCCGGCCCCGCGGACGAACCGCACCGCCAGCCCGTCGAACTTCACCACCTCCACGTTCTCGTACCCGGCCGTCACCTGCCTCAGCAGGCCGACCCGCTCGTCGATGTCGAACAGCGTCTGCTTGTCCGGGTTCACCCCGACCCCGACGATCAGCGAGTCGAACAGCTTGCTCGCCCGCTCGATCACGTCCAGGTGGCCGCGGTGAACGGGGTCGAAGGTGCCGGTGTACACCGCCACCCGGGGGGAGAGGGTCTTCGGCATCAGCGTCACCTCACGGCGGCCAGGAACCGGTCCAGGTCGTCGGTCGTGTTGTAGCAGTGCGGGCTGACCCGGACCCGCCCGACCCGGGCGTTCACCACCACCCCGGCCGCCCGGCACCGCTTCATCACGTCCTTCGGGTCGGCCCCGGGCACGGTCAGCGACACGATCCCGGACCGGTCGCCGCCTCGCCGGCTGCTGAACACCTCCAGTCCGTGTGACAGGGCTTTGTCACACAGGTGGTCGGTCAGCGCCAGCACCCGCTCGGCGGCCGCCGGGCCGGCGTCCAGCAGCAGCTTCAGGCTCTCGCCCAGGGCGGTGATGCCGGGGACGTTGACCGCCCCGCCCTCGTACCGGCCGGCGTGCGGCTTCGGCCGGTAGTCGATGGTGCCGTAGTCGAACGGGTTGAGGACGCTGTGCGCCCCGACCCCGACCGGGTGGAGGCGGTCGATCCACTCCCGGCGGATGTACGCGATGCCCGCCCCTTCCGGCCCGAGCAGCCACTTGTGCCCGTCGGCGGCGAGGGCGTCGATCGGCGTCCGCTGCACGTCCACCGGGAACACGCCCAGCCCTTGAATCGCGTCCACGAAGAAGAAGACGCCCCGCTCCCGGCAGAGTTCGCCGAGGGCGTCCAGGTCGCTGCGGAAGCCGCTGCCGAACTGCACGAAGCTGGCGGCCAGCACCCGCGTCTTGCCGTCCATCGCCGCCCGCAGGTCGTCCACCTCCACACGGTTGCCGCGGCTCGGCACCCGCCGCACCTCGACGCCGCGGGCCTGCAGGTTCAGCCACGGGTACTGGTTGGACGGGTACTCCTCGGCCGCCAGCACCACGTTCTCGCCCGGCTTCCACGGGTAGCCCTCGGCGACGAGGCCGATGCCGGCGGTGGTGTTCGGGATGAAGCAAACGTCGTCGGCCGACGGGGCGTTCACCAGCCGGGCGGCCAGCCGGCGGACCTCGGCGATCCGGTCCACCCAGAAGTGGATGTCGGCGATCCCGTGGTCGGCGATCCGCCGGCCGTACTCGGCGAGCGCGGCGACGGCCGTGTCCGGGATCGGGCAGACGGCGGCGTGGTCCAGGAACGCCCACTGGCGGGTGACGGGAAAGTGGGAGCGGAAGGCGGTCCAGTCCATGACGGATCCCCGGCGGGTCGCGGGTCGGGCTGTTCATAAGATGGCCCTTCCGGCGGCCGGCGGACAGCCCCACGGCCGCCCGTCCAGACCCGTACCGTGGTGCCCCGGTGTTCGGAAGCTTCCAGCCGACCGCGTTCGACCTCCGGTTCCGCGTCCTCCGGTTCCCGGTCACGGTCAGCCCGTGGTTCTGGCTGACGGCGGTGCTGCTCGGGGAGTCGATCGTCCGGGCGCTCGGCCCGCAGTTCCTGCTCCTCTGGGTGGCGTGCGTGTTCGCGTCCATCCTGGTCCACGAGCTGGGGCACGCGGTCGTCTACCGGTTGTTCCGGGTGGAGGCGTCGATCGCCCTGATCGCGTTCGGCGGGCTGGCGATGCCGGACCGGCCGGTCCACCGTTGGCGGCAGATCGCCGTCTCCCTGGCCGGCCCGGGCGTTCAGCTCGTGATCGTCGGCCTCCTGTACGTGTCGCAGAAGTCCACCGGGTGGGCGGCGGCGAACAACTACACCGCGGCCACGTTCCTGTTCCTGTTCAACATCAACCTGTGGTGGGCGCTGTTCAACCTGCTGCCGATCTGGCCGCTGGACGGCGGGAAGGTGAGCCGGGAGGTGTGGCACATGCTCGGCCTGCGGCGGGCGGACGTGACCACCTTCGGCATTTCGATGGTGACGGCCGGGACGCTCGCCGTGTTCGGGCTGATGCTGGTGTTGCGGCAGGATCCCGGCCCCTGGTTGAGCTGGATCCCGTTCCGCCCCGGGCCGTTCGGGACGTTCTTCCTGGCCCTGATGGCCTACGAGAGTTACGTCCTGATGTCCCAGGCCAGCCGGCCGCTGGGTTGGGACGACGGCCCGGACGACTACGACCGACGGTGGCGGTAAAAAGCGTTCCCCGGCTGCGGCGAATAAGAAGCCCTAACTTTACTTGCCTGACCGGCCGCTATCGTGGAAGCTGCTGGCCCCGACCGGAGGACGCCACGGATGGCCAAGCCGCTGCTGCCCGACGCCCTGTGGGCGATCATCGAGCCGACCCTGCCGCCGCTGCCCCCGCCGAGCCCGAAGGGAGGCCGGCCGCCGCTGCCGCACCGCCAGGCCCTGACCGGCATCCTGTTCGTGCTCAAGACCGGGCTGCCGTGGGAGGATCTCCCGGCCGAGCTGAACTGCGGGTGCCATGTCGTGCTGGCGGCGGCTGCGGGACTGGCAGGCCGACGGCACCTGGGACCGCATCCACGCCGTCCTCCTGAGCGGCTGGCCGGGGCGGGGAAGCTCGACTGGTCCTGGGTGCGCCATCGACTCGTCGAGCGTCCGCGGTTTTTGGGGGTCGATACCGGCCCGAACCCCACGGACCGCGGGAAGAACGGCACCAAGCACCACCTGATGGTGGACCGGGCCGGCGTCCCGCTGGCCTGCCGGGTGAGACGCGCCAACGCCCACGACGTGACCATGCTCCTGGCCACCGTCGTCGCCTGCCCGCTGGCCGGGTACGGCCGGCCCGGGCGGGTTCCGAGGAGTTGCTCGGCGACCGGGCGTACCGGTCGGCCGGGCACGAGGCGGTCCTCCGGTGGATGGGGTCGCGCCGATCTTTGCCCGGCCGGGGCCGCTCCGCACGGGAGCGGGCTGGGGAAGGACCGGTACGTGGTCGAGCGGACGATCGCGGCGGTCCACCGAACCGCCGGCTGAATTTGGTACGAGCGCCGCTCGGACATCCACCAGGCGTTCCTCACCCTCGCCTGCATCAAGGTCTGCTGGTACCGCCTCGACCCGGTGACGAGGTAAAGTTAGGGTTTCTAAGACGCACGGGCGGCCAGTACTGCTTCGGCTAGGTCCCCTCCTCCACAACAAGGGGGGTGGGGACCAAACCCCAAACCGGGACACTACCGGACGGCCGTCGCACTGGCCTGGGCCGGCGGGCGTGATACACTGTGAGGCAACCGCTAGCGAACCCGTGACAGTTGGCTGTCATCGGGTTCTCATCCCGCCCCTAACTCCCGGTCCGGACACGCTCTGGGACCGACGAGTCGCTCGGATCAACGTGCTCTCATAACCTGTTAACCCCCCCCTGGCGTATAGTTACGTACCGACTCGCCTGTTCGCCGACTCGTCCGCTGCCGTGCCTTGCCCCGCCTGGAGATCCTGCCATGATCGCACGTCCGCACGCCGCCCGGCTCGCCGCCCCCCGCAGCGGCTTCACCCTGCTCGAAGTGCTCGTGGTGGTCACCATCCTGGTGATCCTGGCCAGCCTGGCCACGTTCGCCAGCGTCAGCTACCTGCGGAGCGCCAAGCTGAGCCAGGCCGACCTCCAGATGCAGAAGATCGAGCAGGCCATCAAGACGTATTACATCCAGTCCGGCGGGGCTTACCCGCCGAGCTTGGAGGCGCTGATCACCCGGACCGAAGCCGGCCCGCCGCTGCTGGAAGGCGGGGCGTCCGCCATCGTCGACCCGTTCAACCAACAGCCGTACCAGTTCACTGTGATCCAGGATCCCAACGGGAGTGAACGGGTGGTGGTGTCGTTCGTCACCCCGGACGGCCAACAGCGGTCGTGGCCGCGGAACTGACAAGACCGGTTGGTTGATGGTGTCGATCCGTCCCGCTCACCGCCCAGGGAGGTCCGCCATGTCGCCCGCCCGCCCCACCCGACGGTCCGGCTTCTCGCTGGTCGAGCTGATGGTGGTGATCGCCATCCTGGTCATCCTGGCCGGGTTGATCGCCCCCAACGTCGCCGGCCTGAAACGGGACACCCGGGTGAAGGCGGGGGCGGACTCCCTCCGCGGTCGCATCTCCGAGGCCCGCGGGCAGGCGATGGAGGACGGCCGGGCGTACCGGATGTCGGTGTCCGCCGACGGCAAGCGGCTGCGGCTGGCCCCGGACGTGGCCGACTACTCCAGCCTGGAGCCGCAGACCTCCGACATCGACCCGGACGCCCCGCTGGTGATCGAGGAGGCGTTCCCCGAGGGGGTGACGGTCCAACCGATGCTGGGCGACGGCCAGCAGCCTGAGATCGACGGGTCGGACTGGATCCGGGTGGCCACCTTCCTGCCCGACGGCACCTGCCGGGAAGACGCGGTCGTGATCGAACTCCGCGAGCCGGGCGTCTACCCGATCCTGGTCCGCCTCCGCGGGCTGACCGGGGCGGCCAGCACCCAACCCCAACGCGGAACCGGAGCCGTCCGGTGATCGCCCGCCCCCGCACCCCCGCCGCCCGCCCGGCCCGCCGGGCCGGGATGTCGCTGCTGGAGGTGCTCCTGTCGCTGACCATCTTCCTGCTGGCCCTCGGGGCGATCGTCGCCCTGGTCGACCACGGCAGCAACCGGGCGATGGACGCGGCCATGCAGACGACCGCCACCCGGCTGGCCCAGTCCAAGCTGGCCGAGGTGGAGGCCGGGGTGCTCTCCCCGTCGGCGGCCGGCTCGGACACCTTCCCCGAAGACCCGGACTGGGCCTGGTCGGTCGAACCCGGCGACGCCCCGGCCCCGAACCTGTACCCGGTGACGGTGCGGGTGTACCGCGACCTGGGCGGCCGACGGTTCGAGGTGACGCTCACCCAGATGATCTTCGACCCGGCCCAGATGGGCAAAGCCGCGGCCGCCCAGCCGCCGGCCACCGGCACGACGACCACCAGCGGTACAGGGACGGGGACGACCGGTTCCGGGACGGGCACCACAGGCTCCACTACGGGGGGCAAGTGATGACGCGAGTGGCCACCCGCCGCGGCGGGTTCACCCTGCTGGAAGTGCTGCTCGCCGGCGTCATCGCCCTGATGCTGATGGCCGCCCTGTACGCCGCCCTCGACATCACCCTGGCCCGCACCCAGGCGAACCGCGAGCTGATCGACTCCAGCGACCTGAGCCGGGCGGTGGTCAACCGGCTGACCGCCGACCTGACGGCCGGGGTCGGCCCGCTGCCGCCGAAGTCCGGCGGGACGCCGGCCGACTCGTCCGGCGGGTCGGGCGGTTCGTCGTCCACCACGACCTCGACCACATCCACCACAACAACCTCCGGATCGGGCAGCGGGACCGGGACAGGCACCGGCTCGTCCGGTTCGACCAGCACCAGTTCGGCCTCGTCCACCAGCACGGACGGCACGTCCGGCGGCACCGGCACGACCGACGCCACCACGACGACGGTGGACATCCCGTTCTCCGCCGGGGTGATCGGCACGGCCCAACAGTTGACCGTGTTCGCCACCCGGGTGCCGGTCGCCATGACCGACCCGGACGCGATCGCCACCCCCGAGGTGCTCCGCCCGGCCGACGTCCGCCGGGTGACTTACTACCTCGGTAGCCTCGGCGGGCTGTGCCGGCAGGAGCGGCCGTGGGCCACCGCCGACGGGGTGCGGAACACCGCCGACCCCGACCTGTCCACCGAGGACGCCGACCTGATCGCCCCGGAGGTGGCGGACCTCCAGTTCGAGTACTTCGACGGCGGGTCGGGGACGTGGGTGACGGAGTGGGACGGGTCGCAGACGGACACCGACGGGGTGTCCCTGATCGGCCCGCCCCGGGCGGTCCGGATCACGCTGACGCTGAACGTGCCGACCCAGGGCGGCACCACCGTCCCGAAGCGGGTGCAGCACGTCGTGCCGATCCGGTCGGCGGTCGGCTTTTACGTCCCGCCGACGGACGACACGGCCACGACCACCACGGGGGGAATGTGACGTGACCCGCGCCGCCGCCCGCCCCGGGTACACCCTGCTCGCCGTCCTGGTGGTGGTCGTCGTCCTCTCCCTGGCCGCGTACCGGTTCACGGAGGCGATGACCAACGAGCACAACGCCGCCCTGCGGGCGTCCGAGGCCGCCCAGGCGAAGACGTTCGCCGCGTCCGGGGTCCACTTCGCGGCCGGGATGCTGGCCGACCCGGACACGTTCAAGAACACCCTGGCCAGCAACCCGTTCGACAACCAGGCGTTCGCCAACGTCAGCCTCGGCCCGCAGACCGGCGGCCGGCAGGGCGGGCGGGTCAGCCTCATCGCCGTCGCGGACACATACTCCGGGTCGGGGGAGGGGCGGTACGCCCCCCGGTACGGGGTGACGGACGAGAGCGGCAAGCTGAACCTGAACGCCCTGATCCAGCAGGATCCGACCGGCCAGGTGCTGCACGACGCGCTGATGAAGCTGCCGAACATGACCGAGGAGATCGCCGACGCGATCGTCGACTGGGTCGACACGGACGACACCCAGCGAACGAACGGGGCGGAGTCGGCGTACTACACCGGGCTGAACCCGGCGTACCTGCCGAAGAACGGCCCGGCCGCCAGCCTGGACGAACTGCTCCTGGTCCGCGGGGTGACGCCCGCCCTCTTGTACGGCAACGACCGCAACCGCAACGGCAAGCTGGACCCGGCCGAGGCGGACGGGAACGACTTCAACCGCGGCTGGTCCGAGTTCCTCACGGTGTACGGCCGGGAGGTGGACGCGGACGTGAACGGGAACGCCCGGATCAAGCTGAACGACTCGGCCCTGGACGCCGCCACCCTGTCCGAGCAGCTCACCGCCGCCCTCGGCCAGGAGCTGTCCGACTACATCCTGGCCGCCCGGCTGTACGGCACCAGCCAGGTGCAGAACACCGCCGTGCGGGCGACGGTGGTGCTGTCCGCCGCGTCCGGCGGGTCGATGCAGATCACCACGACGACCACGACGACCACGACCTCCGGGTCGGGCGGGGGCAAGAGCAGTAACAGCTCGTCGTCGAGCAGCATCAAGTCGGGCGGCAGTTCCGGCGGGAACACGGACAGAGACTCCGGAGGCGGATCCAGCAGCGGGGCGTCCTCCCCGCAAACGGTGCCGGGGACGGCCGACGACCTGCGGACGGCGGTGCAGAACTCGATCGACACCGGCGGCCAGTTGAAGCAGAAGGTGTCCGCCCTGCTCGCCCTGTACAACACCCAGGTGACGCTGCCGAACCCGGCGAACAGCCCGCCGAACACCCCGCAGAAGGTGGTCGCCAGCCCGCTCAACGACCCGGCCAAGCTGAAGGAGCTGCTGCCCAAGCTGATGGACGCGGCCACCACCCGGACGAGCTTCGAGATCGTCCCCCGGGTGAACGTGAACACCGCCCCGCCGGAGGTGATGGCGGCCGTCCCCGGGCTGACCCAGGAGAACATCGACGCCATCATGGCCGCCCGGGCCAACCTCAGCCCGGACGACCTGGCCACCACCACCGGGGCGTGGCTGGTCACCCAGGCGAACGTCCCGCCGGAGGTGTACCAGGCGCTCGACCCGTACATCACCGGCCGGACCATGACCTACCGGGTTCACTCGGTCGGGTACTTCGGCAAGGGCGGCCCGGTGGCCCGGGTGGAGGCGGTGATCGACACCAACCAGGGGCACCCCCGCATCCTGTACTACCGGGACGTGTCCGACCTCGGCCGCGGGTTCGATTTGCCGCGGTAGGACTCCCGTAGTCTGTGTAGGGCGGGTCAAGCCGGCTCTTGCGGCGCCGACCCGCCGGACCGGGCGGGGAGCCGTTGCCGTCCGCGGCGGGTCGGCGCCGCAGAGCCGGCTTGACCCGCCCTACAACTGCTGTCGCCCGGTTCTGACGGTCGCCACCGGGCGGGGAGCCGTTGCCGTCCGCGGCGGGTCGGGCGCCGCAGAGCCGGCTTGACCCGCCCTACAACTGCTGTCGCCCGGTTCTGACGGTCGCCCGGCCCGCGCCCCGCCCCTGCCTCCGACTTCGCCCCGGCCGCCGGGCACACGATTTCGCAAGCGGCCGGCAGTGTTTAAAGTTTGGTGATTGCCGACCGGTATCCGGTCGCGGGCCTTCGCCGACTCGCGTAAACTGAACCAGACACCCGGAGTATCCGCACCGTGGCTCGCTTCCTGGCCATCGACGCCGACGCCGGCGGCCTGTTCGTCGCCGCCGGGACCGCCCACCGCGGCGGCCTGGCGGTCGAGCAGGCGGTCGGCTGGGCCGACGACCCGGTCCCGCTCGGCCCGGCCAACGCCGCCGCCGTCGGCGCCAAGCTGAAAGACCTGCTCCGCCAGGCCGGGGTGAAGCCCGCCCCGGTGCTGCTGTGCGTCGGCCGCGACCGGATCATCCTGAAGGACGTCAAGCACCCGCCGGTCCCCCCGCAGGAGGAGCCGGCGGTCGTCCGCTTCCAGGCGGTCCGGGAGCTGCCGGAGGCGGCCGAAGACGTGGTCATGGACTACGTCCCGCTGCCCACCCCGACGGCCGCCGGGGACAAGCGGGCGACGGCCGTGTTCGTGCGGAAAGAGGTGCTGACCGCGGCCCGGCTGCTGTGCGAGGCGGCCGGGCTGAAGCTGGCCGGACTGACCCCCCGGCCGTTCGCCCTGCTGGCCGGCCTGCGGCAGGCGGTCGCCGGGGCGGTGGACACGACCGCCGGGCCGGTCGCCGTGGTCGCCGTCTGGGAGGGGGGCGGGGAGTTCACCGTCGCCCGCGGGGACGAGGTGACGTTCACCCGCCCGGTGTCCCTGGCCGCCACCGAGTCGGACACGACGCTCGCCCAGGAGGTCCGCCGCAACCTGACCGTGTACGCCGGCCAGCACCCGGCCGCCCCGGTGACGGCGGTGTACGTGGCCGAGCCGGTCGCCACCGTCGGGGCCGGCAGCCTGGCCGACCGGCTGACGGACAAGCTGCCCGTGCCGGTCCGGTCCTACGACCCGCTGGCCGGCGCCCCGGCCGCCGACCTGATCCCGGCCAGCCTGCACAGCCGGTTCGCCGCCCCGGTCGGGCTGCTCGCCGCCAAGGCCGCCACCGACGCCCTGCCGATCAACTTCGTCACCGTCCGCCAGCCGCGGGCCGAGCGGACGGGGGTCAGCCCCCGGCTGCTGCTCGCCGCCCTGGCCGGGCTGCTGCTGGTCGGCATGTGCGGGGTGCTGGCCTACCTGGAGGTGGACAAGGCCGACCAGCGGCTGGCCGCCCTCCGGGCCAGTAAGGCATCCCTCGACGGCGACCTGGACCGACAGGCTCTGGACGTGAAACGGCTGGCCGCGGCCGACGAGTTCGCCAACCGCGAGGTGGTCGTCCTGGACGAGCTGTACGACCTGTCGGCGGCGGTGCCGGACGTCGGCAAGATGACCGTCACCGAGTTCGACCTAACCGCCCTGGCCCCGGCCAAGAAGGACACCAAGCCGGGCACCCCCGGCCAGCAGCCGGTGGCCAAGAAGGATCAGAAGCCGGAGCCGATCGCGGCCATCCGGATCGTCTACCGCACCCAGGACGCCCCGCTCGCCCAGCGGCTGATCGACAAGTACAAGACCAAAGGGTACGTGGAGGTCGGGCAGAAGGTGGGCGGGGCCGGCGGGTCCGAGGCCAAGGGTCAGGTGAACACCCTGACCGTCAAGGTGCTCCGCCGACCGCCGGCCGACTACACCCGCCAGTTGCCCCCGTCCGTGGCCCCGCCGGCCCGCCCGGCCGCCCCCCCCATCCCCGCTGACGACTCGTTCGGAGGGCTCGCCCCTTGACCACCCGCGAGCGAACCCTTTCGATTGCCCTGGGCAGCCTGCTCGGCGTCGCCGTGCTCGGCGGGGCCGGGTACTTCCTGGTGCTCCAGCCGATCCAGGACAAGACCCGCCAGGCCGACACCCTGGAGCTGGCCATCGCCGACCAGAAGCTGGAACTGGCCAAGATCGCCAAGGACCGGTCGCGGCTTCAGGCGGCCATCGCCCGCAGCCTGCCTTCCGACCCTGAGGTGGCACGGCTGGAGTACATGACCGCGCTGTCCAAGGTGCTCCGGGACGCCCGGGTGCCGGCCACGTCCTACGTCGTCCAGGCCAAGACGCCGGACGCCCGCCCGGTCCCGGAAATCGGCCCGAAGAAGCCGGCCTACCAGCGGGTGGCGGTCGAGGTCGAGCTGAACAAGGTGAGCTACGCCACCGTGCTGGACGTGCTGTACCGGTATCACCAGCTCAACCTGCTCCAGCACATCACCAAGTTCAACGTGTCGAACAAGGCGGCTGAGGCGAACACCCGCGGGGTGACGGCGCCGACCGGCCGGTACGCGGACAAGCCGGACCTGACCGTCCGGTTCACCACCGAGGCGGCCATCCTGGACGGGGCCGAGCCGCGGCGGTCGCTGCTGCCGGTGCCGGTGGCGATGGGAGCCGCCGGCGGCGGGGCCGGGCTGCAGACCATCGCCCAGTCCCCGGCCCCGGCCCGCAACCTGACCCCGTACCAGTTCGTCCCGGTGCTGGCCACCCACGCCCGGGACTACACCGGCCTGCTGGCCCAGGACGTGTTCCACGGACCGCCGCCCCCGCCTCCGCCGGTGGTGGCGATCCGGGAGGAGGAGCCGGCCCCGCCGAAAGAGGACACCAGCGCGTACATCCGCCTGACCAGCTTCGGCCGTAACGAGGACGGCACCGGGAACGCGGTCATCGAGGACACGGCGATCAAGTACGACTACGTGATCGAGTTCACCCGGGAGGACGGGAAGCTCAAGCCGAAGGTGAGCAAGTTCTACTACGCCAAGGGGGTGCGGAAGCGGCTGGACGAGCCGTCCGAGGAGCTGGACATCTCCGAGGACACGTCCGGCACGGCCCGCCGGTTCCGGGTGGTCGGGCTGGACCCGGACGGGCTGGTGCTGGCCGCCCGCACGTGGCCGGAGCCGGGCAAGGGGGGGAAGAAGCCGATGGGCCGGACGAAGGAGCCGGCGGCGGCCGCGGCCGTCGGGTTCGCCGCCGCCCTGGCCCCGGCCGAGACGGTGTACCTGTGGCGGCACGGGGATCCGCTGAGCAAGGTGAAGGGGCTGACCCGGGACGAAGGCCGGCGGGCGGTCCTGCGGGCGACGGGGGAGTTCCCGGACCGGGTGCCGTCGTCCCGGACGACGACCGTCGGGGCCGACGCCGACCACGGCCCCCCGGACGGGGACGGCTGACCCGACCCGTCCCCCGCCCTTCCCCTTCGCCCGGGGTTGCGGTCCCAGCCGGGGCCGCACCCGTCCCGCTCGCCGGCGCCGATTTCGCGGTTTCCAGTCGGAAAGATTAAATCTCCCGGAGGCCGCTGCCGGGTGACATTGCTTCCTCCGGGCGGGCCGGGTAAATGCCCCGCCCTGATCGCAGACACCAGCCGCCGGTCCGGCCGGGGAACCGGACCGCCGGCTACGCAGGGGGGGACGAAGTATGCGGGCACCACTCATGGTCCGAGCGGTCCGGCTCCCGGTCTGGCGGCTCCGCCAGTGGCTGCCGGCCGCCCTCCTGGCCACCCTCGGCGGGACGGTGTGGGCGGTCCAGCCGCCCAGCCCGGCCGCTCCGGCCCCGGCCGGCCTGCCGCCGATGCCGACCGGCACCGCCCCGGCCCAGCCGGCCAAGCCGGAGCAGACCTTCTCCCAGAAGTTCGACCGGGCCTCCTGGGACACGGTGTTCAACTGGTTCAACGGCATCAGCGGGCTGAACCAGATCACCACCTTCAAGCCGACCTCGACCGTCACCCTGACGATCAAGGACAAGCCGCTCGGCCAGGTGATCGACCTGCTGAACGAGGCGCTGGCGAACGAGAAGTTCGTCCTCATCCGCCGGGAGCAGTCGTACACCATCCGCCCTGCGGACGAGAAGATCCCGCCGGAGCTGGTCCCGTTCGTCTCGCTCGACCAGGTGGGCCGGCGGGGGGTGTCCGAGGTCGTCCAGGTCATCTACCCGCTCAGAACCCTCCAGCCGCAGGTGATCGTCCCGGAACTGAAGCGGAGCGGGATGCTGAGCAACTTCGGGGACGTGAACCCGCTCGGCACGAACATCAGCATCGTGGACAAGGCCGGCAACGTCCGCAACGTGATCAACTACCTGAAGCAGCAGGAGGACGAGAAGGGGCAGAACGACTCACACACTCACCAGTGCCGGTTCAAGTCGGCGCCCAAGCTGGCCGGCAGCCTCCGCACCCTGCTGAGCGACTCCGAAACGACCGTCACCGCCACCACCCCGACGGCTGTCCCCGGCGCCCCGGGCAGCTTCCAGCAAAACTTCCAGTTCGCCCAGCCCCAGCAGTTCGACTCCCGCCGGGGCGGGGCCGCACCGGCCGCCACCGGCCGGTTCCGCAACGTCAACATCGACGTCCAGGAGGAGTCGAACACGATCATCATCACCGGCCCGGCGGACAAGCTGTCCGTGGCCGAGAAGCTGCTCAAGGAGCTGGACGTCGGGCCGCCCGGCACGGAGTGGATCAAGGGGTCTCCGGAGAGCAAGGTGTACGACGTCCCGAGCGGGACGGCCGACGCCATGGCGAACACCCTGAAAGAGGTGTACAAGACGTCCACCCTGACCCAGATCCGGCCGATCGGCACCGACCGCCTGTTCGTCTACGCCCTGCCGTCCGTCCACCTGGAGATCACCGCCCAGCTCAAGGGGCCGTCCGGCGGCACCCCGTCCACCGTCACCGAACTGGTGCCGCTCAACCTGCTCGACCCGACGGCCACGGCCAAGAGCGTCCAGACCATGATGGGCGGGGCGACCGGCGGGTTCTACGTCGAGGCCCGGACCGACGGCACCACCCCCGGGCTGCTGCTCCGCGGCTCCCCGGGCCAGGTGGCCGACGCCAAGGCCATCCTCAAGACGCTCGGCGAAGACCCGGCGGTTTCGGCCGTGGGCGCGCCCGGCGGCCAGGGCCGGATGCGGATCATCACCATCGAGAAGGGGAACGCGGCCGTCGCGGCCGACGTGCTGGCGGACATGCTCCGCAAGATGGGCCGGCCGGCCCAGGTGATCGGCGGCAACCCGCCGCCGGCCCCGAAGAAAGAGCCGGAGAAGGCCCAGCCGCCGGCCAAGGAGCCGCCGAAGGCCGGGATGCCGCGGCTGGGGTACGAGTTCGTCGCCGCACAGGCGCCGCCGCCCGGCGGGCTGACCGACCCGCAGGCTAACCAGGTGCCGCCGGGCAAGGGCGGGGTGACGATCACCGTCACCCCGGGGAACAAGATCATCCTGACCGGGGATGACCCGGCCGCCCTGAACGACGCCGCCTACCTGCTACGGCTGCTCATCAGCCCGGGCAGCGGGGACGAGTTCCGCACCGACGTGATCCGGCTGAAGTACGTGTCCGCCGAGGAGGCGGCCAAGGTCATCAGCGAGGTGTTCAACGGCCCGGCCCAGCAGGGCGCCGGCCGGATGGGCGGCGGCGGGCGGGGCGGCCCCGGCGGCGGGGGCGGGTTCAACCCGCTGGCCATGATCGCCCAGTTCGCCGGCGTCGGCGCGGCCGCCCCGACCAACCCGTCCGACGGCCGGGTGCGGGTGGTGGCCGACAAGACCAGTAACTCGCTCATCGTGGTGAAGGCGTCCGCCCTCGACCTGGCCACCATCCGGCTGCTGCTGGAAAAGGCGATCGACAACGGCGAGTCGCCGGACGGCACCCCGCGGACGTGGACCATCCCGCTCCGGTACGCCCGGGCGGACGCGGTCGCCAGCACCGTCAAGGAGGTGCTGCGGAACTACACCGGCACCGGCCAGCCGGGGGGGGGGGCGGCGATGATGGCCGGCCCGTTCCCGCTGCCGATCGCCGCCGGCGGCGGGGCGAACCAGCAGACGGCCGCCCTGAGCGTCTCCTACGACGAGACCAGCAACCGGGTGGTGGTGAACTGCACCGAGACGATCTACAAGGAGGTCGAAGCCCTCTGCAAGACGCTGGACGAGGCGGCCGGCAACAACAAGGAGTCGGTCAAGCTGGTCCAGATCAAGGGGCTTAGCCCGACCCAGGTCCAACAGGCGGTGTACGCCCTGCTCGGCAAGCAGATGCCGGCCACCCCGACCACCGGCGGCCAGGGGGCGGGCGGCGGGTTCGGCCGGCCCGGCGGCGGTTTCGGCGGCGGGCAAGGTGGGTTCGGCGGCGGCGGGTTCCGGCCCGGCGGTGGGTTCGGAGGTGGGGGCGGCGGTGGCTTCCCCGGCGGGGGCGGCGGCCGAGGCGGCCCGGGCGGCGGCGGCCAGGGCGGCGGTCGCGGCGGGATGGGGCCGCGGTCGAGTCTCGACGGCGGTGGAGGGCCACTAAATTTTGACTACCGGGGCACGGACGCCCCTTCGGCCCAGATCTACGACCCGCAGTTCGACGACCAGGAGGCCAACCGCGGCCGGACCGACCCGGCCGTCCAACAGGCCGGCGGCAGCGAGCCGACCAGCCCGGTGTTCCACCTCCAGCCGCCGGGCACGGCCCCGCAGCCGCGGCCGGCCGGCCAGCCGCCGGCGGCCACGGCAGACGCCCCGGCCCCGTCCGCGGACGTGTCCGCCGTCCCGCTGGACGACCTCGGGGTGATCGTCCTCCGCGGCGACCCGCAGGTGCTCGCCGAGCTGGAAAAGTTCATCGCCGACCTGCAGAAGACGATCGAGCAGACGGCCCAGATCGAGATCAAGTACATCCCGGTCGAGAAGGGGGACGCGACCGAGATCGTCAACCTGCTCAACCAGTTCTACAGCCGGCTGCCGGTCACCGCGAACGGGTTCGGGGCGGTCCAGCCCGGCCGGCCGCTCGGGTTCGGCGGGGTCGGGTTCGGCGGCGGGCTCGGCGGGTTCGGCGGCGCCGCGTTCGGGGCGGCCGGCCAGCAGCAGTCCGCCGGGTCGCTGCTGCTGTTCCCGCTCCCCCGGTTCAACACCATCCTGGTGGCCGCCCCGAAGTCCCAACTGCCGAGCGTCGAGGCCCAGATCAAGGAGTTCGACCGGGACAACAGCCCGGCCCTGACGCCGGTCACGTACAAGCTGAAGAAGGCGCCGGCCCGGATCGTCGCGCTGCAGTTGCAGAACCTGTACAACACCCGGTTCCCGGGCACCGCCCTGGCCCAGAACCAGGTGCGGGTGACGGCCGACGTGAGCAGCAACACGGTACTCGTCCAGGCCAGCTCCGCCGACCAGAAGGACATCGCCCAGATCATCAAGTTCCTGGACGAGTCCACCTCGGACGCGGTCGCCCAGGTGGAGGTGATCCAGTTGCGGAACGCCCCGGCGGACGAGATCGCCGCCGTCCTCAACCAGGCGCTCAGCCTCAACTTCCAGAACCCGCAACTGTCCGCCCAGACGACCACCGGGGTGGCCGGGGCGGGTGTCGGCGGCGGCGGGAACGCGGCCATCGGCCTGGGCGGGTTCGGCGGCGGCGGGCTGGGCGGGGGCGGGTTCGGTGGCGGCGGGCTGGGCGGGGGCGGGTTCGGGGGCGGCGGCCTCGGCGGCGGGGCGCTCGGCACCCTGACCGGCGGCCAGACGGCCACCGACGGCCGGTCCACCAAGGCCACCTCCCTGCGGTTCATGAGCAGCCGCGGCGGGGCGGTGGTCGAGTCCGGGATGATCGAGGACGTCCACGTCATCGCGGACGGGCGGATCAACGCCCTGTTGGTGACCGCCCCCGAGAAGACCATGATCATGCTGAAGAAGCTGATCGAGGAGCTGGACGTCGTCTCCCGGGCGCGGGCGTTCGTGAAGGTGTTCGAGCTGAAGAAGTCGGACGCGGTGACGACGGCTAACACCATCTCCACCCTGTTCCGCGGCACCACCACGACCGGGGCGGCCGGCGGGGCCGGCGGCGGGTTAGGCGGGTTCGGGGGGGCCGGCGGCGGGTTGGGCGGGTTCGGGGGGGCCGGCGGCGGGCTGGCCGGTGGCGGCCTCGGCGGCCAGGCCGGCGGGGTCGGGGCGGCCGGCACCGTCCAGCGGCCGCTGCTGACCCTCACCGGGCAGGCGTCCGAGGGGGCCAACCTGCTCGACCTGCGGATCACCGCCGACCCGCGGACCAACACCCTGATCGTGGCCGGCAGCCAGAACGACGTGGACACCATCTCCGCCCTGGTCGCCCGGCTGGAGGCGGCCGACGTGCCGCAGCTGCGGACCGAGGTGTACAAGGTGCGGAACGGGAACGCGGCGGACATCGCCAACGCCCTGAACACGTTCATCACCTCCCAGACCACGGCGATCGTCAGCCAGTTCAACCAGCAGGCGGTGTTCCAGTCGTTCCAGCGGCAGTTCGTGGTCACCCAGGAGGGGGTGACGAACCAGCTCCTGATCACCGCCCCGCCGCAACTGTTCGACCAGATCGCCGAACTGATCATGAAGCTGGACGTGCCCCCGCCGCAGGTGTACGTGTCGGTGCTGATCGCCGAGGTGGTGCTCAGCAACCGGGAGGAGTTCGGGGTGGAGATCGGGCTGCAAAGCCCGGTCATCTTCGCCCGCGGGACGGCCAGCGGCTCGCCCGGCACCCCGGGGTTCAACTTCAACACCACCACCGCCGTCACCAACGGCCTGCCGAACGCCAACCTGGCCAAGCAGGACACGGTCGGGTTCTCCGGGCTGGGCAACCTGGGGGTCGGGCGGACGTCCGGCACGGCCGGGGTCGGCGGGCTGGTGTTCTCGGCCGCCAGCGACACCGTCAGCGTGCTCATCCGGGCGCTCAAGACCCAGGGCCGGGTGGAGCTGCTCAGCCGGCCGCAACTGCTGCTGACCGACAACCAGGTCGGGTTCTTCCAGGTCGGCCAGCAGTACCCGCGGCTGGACGCCACCGTCCTGACCGGGGTCGGGACCAGCCAGCAGAGCATCACCTACGTGGACATCGGGATCGTCCTCCGGGTGACCCCGCGGATCAGCCCGGACGGCCGGGTGCTGATGCGGGTGGAGCCGCAGATCACCTCGCCCGACCCGCAACTGGTCAACCTGGGCGGCGCGTTCGCCACCTCGTTCAGCACCCAGACGGTGCAGACGACGGTGCAGGCGGCGGACGGGGAGACGGTCATCCTGGGCGGGCTGATCTCCAAGAACAACATCCGCCAGGAGAACAAGATCCCGGTGCTCGGCGACCTGCCGTGGGTCGGGTCGGCGTTCCGGTTCCGCACCCAGGACCAGCAGCAGCGGGAACTGATCTTCATCATGACCCCGCACATCGTCCGTACCCCGGAGGACATGGCCCGGGTGGGGGCGGCCGAGCTGGCCAAGTACGGGAACATCAGCCGCAAGGAGCTGACCAACCTGCAGAGCACCGGGATGCTGCTGGCCGGCCAGCCGTTCGGGTGTACGTACTCGGTCAACCAGGGGGTGATCGGGCCGGACGGGACGATGATGTACGTCGCCCCGCCGGCCATCCCCGGGCTGACCGGGACGGTCGAGACGCCGGTCGGCCCGGGGGCGGTGTTCCCCGGGGCCGGCGCCCCGGTGGTGCCGCAGACCATGCCGCAGCCGGTCGGCGGGGTGCCCGGGCTGCCGGCCCCGCGGCCGGCCGCGAACGGGTCGGTGCCGCCGTCGGCGATCATCCTGCCGACCCCGGGGCTGCCGCCCGGCCAGACCCCGGCGGCCCCGGCCGGAAACCCGTTCCCCGCGGCGGTGAACGGCCGGCCGAGCATCTTCGCCCCGACCGGCTATCAGGTGCCGGTCGAACCGAAACCCGAGGCCAAGGAGGGCCAGCCGTGGAGCGTGTTCGGCCGTTAATCCTGCTCCTGTCGGCCGCCGCCCTGGCCGCGGCCGGGTGTGCCGCCGCCGAGCGGACGGTGGCCACCTCGTACCGCCAGATGAAAGAGGCGGCCGGGATGGCCAAGTCCGGCCCGGCCAGCCAGGTGCTGTGCTTCTGGCAGCGGAAGCTGCTGACCCTGCCGGACCCGACCAAGGACGGCCAGAGCGTGCCCGGGCTGGTCGGCCAGATGTTCCTGATCACGCCGGACAACCAGCCGGCCGACGTGACCGGCAGCCTGACCATCGCGATGGCCGACGTGACCCCGCGGCCGCCCGGCCACCCGCCGCACACCACCGAGGTGTTCCACTACACCCCGCAGGTGTTGAACCAGTTGGCCACCCACGACGAGCGGTTCGGCAAGAGCCACGCCCTGTACCTGATGTGGCCGGCCGACTGGCGGGACGTGACGACGGTGGCGATCAACGTGCGGTACGACAGCCCGACCGGGCCGGTCCTGAACGCGACCGAGACGCAACTGGTGATCGAAACCGCCGGTCCGGGGGCGCGGTCCGGCTGGACGGGACGAACGTGATCGGCCAGCGGTCCGCCGACCCGTCGTGGTCCAGCTCCCGCGGCGTCCCGGACCCGAACCGGCTGATGGCCGCGATGCAAGGGCCGCCGCCGGCCGCCGCCCAGCCGCCGGCCGGCACGCCCCCGCCCGCCTCAACCCCGTTGCCGCAGCCCCGGCAGGTGGCCCCGCCGCTGGCCGGGTTCGGGCCGAACGCGGCGCCCGTGTTCGGCGGCCCGCCCAACCCGGCGGTGGCGTTCCCGAAGCCGGTGCTGGTGAACCCGGAGACCGGTCAGACGTCCCCGCTGCCGCCGGCCGCCTTCCCGCCGGTTCAGGGGCAGCCCCAGCAGCTACCGCAGGCCCCCGCGGTGCTGCCGCCGCCGACCCTGCCGGGCCAGCCGGCCGCCCCGCAGCAGCCGACGACGACGGTCATCCCGCGGGTCGGCATCTAGTCTCCGTCGGGCCATACGCGGGCCGGGGGCAACACCCCGGCCCGGTCGTTTACCGCCCGCTCGGCCCGGGGCGGTCGGCGTACCCGTTCGGGGCCACCCGCGAATCGTCCTCGAACAGCCCGTACCGCGCCCGCCCCCGCCGCTGCTGCTCCTCGATCGGCAGGTCCGGGCGGTCCGGCCGCTCCGACCCGCGGAGGGTGCGGGGCGTGTCGAACCCGCGGGGGGCGGCCCCGTCGTTGCTGCGGCACCCGGTCAGCCCGGCCGCCGCGAGCAGTCCGAGCAGGATCGCCGTCCGTGTCATGACCGGGCCTCCGTGTCGGGGCGGTTTCGCCACCACTGCCATTATCGCCCACCGGGCAAGCGAACGTTGGCCCGGGTCGGCGGGTTGGGTCGGCCGGGCAACCCTGGGGGCGTACCTACCTCGCAGTCGGCACAACCCGCTCGCTCCCCCTCTCCCGCTTCGGGGAGGGGGCCGGGGGGTGGGGTTACGCCTTCCAACCCATTGCCGTGACTCCGAACTCTCGGTGCCGGGTCGCGGGTTTAACCCCCCCCCCCAACCCCCTCCCCGAAGCAGGGAGGGGGAGGAAAACCAGTCACAGGTATGTGTCGCCAGTCCGCCAACTTGAGCCGCCTTCCCGCGGTCCGTAAGATAGCCGGCACCGACGTCCACGCTTTCCAACCTGTCAGGCACCTTCGCCGCGGGGTTGGGCCGACCCCACACCGCCGCGGGCCTCGCCATGCCGTTCCCGACCAAGCAACAGCCGTACCCGGACGACATTTTCGCCGACACCCGGATGTCCTTCGGGGACCACATCGAGGAACTCCGCAAGCACCTGCTGCGGGCGATTTACGGCCTACTCGTGGTGCTGCTCGGCGGCATCGGGCTGGACGCCCTGGGCGAGTACCTGAACATCAAATCCCTCGGCGTCGGCCGGCCGATGTTGGAGGTGATCATCGAGCCGGCCGAGTCCCAGGTGCGGGCGTTCTACGCCCGGCGGAACGAGCGGGCGGCCACGCGGCTGGTCGACGCCGCTTCCGACCCGGCGGAAGTCGAGCGGGTGAAGGCCAAGTGGGAGAAGGCGGAGCGGAACACCGACGCCCTGACCGACGCCGAGCTGATGACCCTGCGGGGCGCCCCCGAGCCGATGCCGGTCCTCTTCCCGACCAAGGCGTTCGAGGACGCGTTCGGCATCCCGGCCAAGCCCGGGACGCCGGAACACCTGCCGGTCACGATCAAGGTGTTCCCGGCCTACATCAACTACGTCAGCAACCGCGGGGAGACGCTGCTGGAGAACCGCCAGTACATGCGGACCCAGAACCCGCAGGAGGCGATGGTCGTCTACTTCAAGGTGGCCATCCTGTGCAGCGTGGTGCTGGCCTCCCCGTGGCTGTTCTACCAGCTCTGGTCGTTCATCGCGGCCGGCCTGTACCCGCACGAGCGGGCCTACGTGTACAAGTTCCTCGGGCCGAGCATCGGGCTGTTCATCACCGGCGTGCTGCTGTGCCAGTTCGTGGTGCTACCGGGGGCGGTGAAGGCGCTGATCGCGTTCAACAACTGGGTGGAACTCGACCCGGACCTGCGGCTGAACGAGTGGCTCGGGTTCGCCCTGGTGCTGCCGGTGGTGTTCGGCATCTCGTTCCAGACCCCGCTGGTCATGTTCTTCTTCAACCGGATCGGCACCTTCGGCTGGCAGGACTACTGGCAGAAGTGGCGGTACGCGTTCATGATCCTGGCCCTGTTCGCGGCGATCATCACCCCGACCCCGGACGCGGTGACGATGTGCTACCTCTTCGTACCCATGTTCGGGCTGTACATGATCGGAGTAGCGGTGTGCAAGTACTTCCCGCCGGCCCACGAGTCGGTGAACGAGGAGGCGGAGCAGGTGGCGGTGTGAGGCGGAGAAAGCCCATCTGTTGCAACGGGTGGGCTTTGCCCGGTTCGTAGACTACCCCCATGTCTGTCGATCACTCCGAGCCGCGCGTCTTCCTGGTCGGGGCCGGCCCCGGCGACCCCGGCCTGTTGACCGTCCGGGCCGCCGAGCTGCTGGCCCGGGCCGACCTGGTGCTGCACGACCAGCTCGTCCCCCGCCGGCTGCTCGACTACGCCAACCCGGCGGCCGAGCGGGTGTGCGTCCGAGATTTGCCCGGCCAGCACCCGGACAAGTACCCGCACATCTACACCAAGCTGATCGACGCGGCCAAGGCCGGCAAGACGGTCGTCCGGCTGAAGGGCGGGGATCCGCTGGTGTTCGGCCGGGGCGGGGAGGAGGCCGAGGCGCTGCGGGGGGCCGGGGTCGGGTACGAGATCGTCCCCGGGGTGACGGCCGCGTTCGCCGCGGCGGCGTACCTGGACATCCCACTCACGCACCGCCGGCACGCCAGCGCCGTCGCCCTGGTGACGGGCCACGAACTGCCGCAGAAGGTCGGCAACAAGCTGGACTGGGAGGCGCTCGCCCGGTTCCCCGGCACGCTGGCCATCTACATGGGCATCGCCCGGCTGCCGCTGATCGTCTCGGAGCTGCTCAAGTTCGGCAAAGACCCGCTCACCCCGGCCGCGATCATCGAGCGGGCCAGCACCGGGGACATGCGGACGGTGTTCGCCCCGCTGAAGGATCTGGAGGCGGCCCGCCGCCACGCCGGGCTGGAGGCACCGGGGCTGATCCTGGTCGGCGAGGTGGTGGACCAGCGGGCCGCCCGGTCGTGGTTCGAGAAGCGGCCGCTGTTCGGCCACCGGGTGCTCGTCACCCGGCCGAAGCACCAGGCCGGCCCGATGCTCCGCCGGCTGGAACTGCTCGGGGCGGTGCCGTACCACCTGCCGATCCTCGACATCCGCCCGCCGGCCGACTGGGGGCCGGTGGACGCGGCCATCGGCAAGCTGGCCGCGGGCGACTTCGACTGGCTGGTGTTCACCAGCGCCAACGGGGTGCGAGGGCTATTCGACCGGTTACCGGCGGTCGGCCACGACCTGCGGGCGGTCGGCCGGGTGAAGCTCGCCGCCATCGGCCCGAAGACGACCGCGACCCTGCGGGAGTACCACCTGACCCCGGACGTGGTGCCGTCGAGCGAGTTCAGCTCCGAGGGGCTGGCCGCGGCCCTGGCGAAGGAGGTGGCCGGCGGCCGGGTGCTGCTGGCCCGGGCGAACCGCGGCCGTGACCTGCTCCGCGAGGAGCTGGCCAAGGTCGCGGCGGTCGAGCAGGTGGCCGTGTACGAGCAAGTCGACGCCGTCGACCCGGACGCCGAGGTGATGGCCGCCCTCCGGCGGGGGGAGATCGGGTACGTGACCCTGTCCAGCAGCAACGTCGCCCGGGCGCTGCTGGCCGCGTTCGACGAGACGATCCAGGGGCGGGTGACGCGGGGCGAGGTCAAGCTGGTGGCGATCAGCCCGGAGACGGGGACCGCGGTCCGGGCGCTCGGCTTCCCGGTGGCCGCGGAGGCGACGACGTTCACCGGGGACGGGCTGATCGACGCGGTGGTGAGGCTGGCGACCGGCTCTTCGTAGGGCGGGTCAAGCCGGCTCTGCGGCGCCGACCTGCCAGCCCGGGCTAGGAATCGTTGCCGCTTCCGGCGGGTCGGCGCGTCCGAGGCGACGCTTGACCCGCCCTACTTCAGATCTCTCAGCGCGTTGAACCCGAGGTAGCCGACCACGCCGCTGGCGATCATGCCGAAGATGTCGGTGAGCAGGAACGGCCCGCTCAACCCGCCGCCGAACGGGATCCCGACCACGAAGTCGAGCAGGAACAGCAGGAACATGACCGCGGCGACGCCGAGCGCCCCGTAGCACATGTACTTCTCCATGCCAGACCTTCCGCCGGTTGGGGTCGCGGCCCGGCGGTCGGGGTGGTCTGGGCAGACCGTGCGGCCGGGTGTAGGGAGTTTACCGACTGCCCCGCCATCCGCAACCGGTCCGGCCGCCGGTTTCTGTGGCCGGGGCGAACTCGCCCCCGCAGGGCCGGCAGATCGGGCGCAGCCCGGCCGCACCCCATTCCTGTTCTGGTCCCCTCCCCCCTTGTGGGGGAGGGTTAGGGTGGGGGGTCAGGGCTGCTTGCCATGCCCGAGACTCCGAACCGGCGGGCAGCGCTGCCCCCCACCCTAACCCTCCCCCACAAGGGGGAGGGGACCGAAACTGATGCTGGGCTGACGCGCATTACCTCAGCCGCCGGTCCCCTCCCGCCCCCCGCCGGTTTCGGGTAAGGTGAGCGTACCGACCGTTCACCCCTCAGCCCCACCAGGCACCCTATGCCCGCCGTCCCCCTGTCCCGGTACGCCGTCCACCTCCGCCCGCAGGACAACATCGCCGTCGCCGCCCGACCGGTCCCGGCCGGCACGACCCTCCAGACCGACCGCGGCGAAGTCACCGTCCCGGCGGCCGTCCGCATGGGGCACAAGTTCGCCCTGTCCGCCATCAAGGAGGGGGACGCGGTCCTCAAGTTCGGTCAGGTGATCGGGTTCGCCTCGCAGCGGATCGAGCCGGGGGAGCACGTCCACGTCCAGAACGTCAAGGCCGGGGCGTTCGAGCGGGACTACGCCTACGCCTCCGAGGTGCCGGCCCCCCTGCCCCCGCCGGCCGAATACCGCACGTTCATGGGCTTCGACCGCGGCCCCGGCCGGCCGGCCCACCAGCGGTACGGCACCCGCAACTACCTGGCCGTCATCAGCACCGTCAACTGCTCGGCCAGCACCAGCAAGTACATCGCCGAGCGCATCCGGGCGCTGGGCGTGCTCAAGGACTTCCCGAACGTGGACGGGATCGTCCCGGTGGTCCACCGCCAGGGGTGCGGAATGCAGTACGAGGGGCCGGACCACAAGCAGCTCGAACGCACCCTGGCCGGGTTCGCCAAGCACCCGAACGTGGCGGCGTACCTGCTCGTCGGCCTGGGGTGCGAGATCGTCCAGGTGAACCACCTGATCGAGAGCGAAGACCTCGGCCTCATCCAGCTCGGCGGCGGCAAGGCCAAGGCCCCGGTGCTGACCATCCAGGAGAGCGGCGGCATCGGCAAGACGGTGGACGCCGGCGTCAAAGCGGTGCTGGAGATGCTGCCCAAGGTGAACGACGTGCGGCGGGTCGAGCTGCCGGCCAAACACCTGATCCTCGGCACCAACTGCGGGGGGTCGGACGGGAACAGCGGCGTCACCGCCAACCCGGCCCTCGGTGTCGCGTCCGACCTGATCGTCCAGCAGGGGGGCACCAGCATCCTCGGCGAGACCCCGGAGATTTACGGGGCCGAGCACGTCCTGACCCGCCGGGCGGTGTCGAAGGCGGTCGGCGAGAAGCTGGTGGAGCGGATCAAGTGGTGGGAGTGGTACACGTCCGTCTTCGGGGCGGAGATCAACAACAACCCGTCCCCGGGCAACAAGGAGGGCGGGCTGACCACCATCTACGAGAAGTCGAACGGGGCGATCGCCAAGGCCGGGACGACCGCGATGACGGCCGTCTACCACTACGCCGAGCCGGTGACGGCCAAGGGGTTCGTGGTCATGGACACCCCGGGGTACGACCCGGTGAGCATGACCGGGATCGTGGCCGGCGGGGCGAACGTGTGCGTGTTCACGACGGGCCGCGGCAGCGTGTACGGGTGCAAGCCGGCCCCGAGCATCAAGGTGGCGACCAACACCCCCCTGTACGAGCGGATGGAGGGGGACATGGACATCAACGCCGGGGTGATCCTGGACGGGGTGCCGGTGGAGCAGGTCGGCCGGCAGATCTTCGACAAGATCCTGGCGGTGGCCAGCGGGGAGAAGACGAAGAGCGAGGTCCACGGGGTGGGCGAGGAGGAGTTCGCCCCGTGGTCCATCGGCCCGACGCTGTGAATCGGAACAGGCCAAAGTCCCCGAGGAGGCTGTCATGAGCGAGGCAGCGAAGAAGGCGTTGGAGCTGGCGTTGCAGCTCCAACCGGCCGAGCGGCAGTGGCTGGCCGACGAGTTGCTCGACCGGCTCGACCAGGAGCCGATGTCCCAGGACGAACTGGACGAGTACACCAGCCGCCCGGAGTTCGTCGCGATGATCGAGCGGCGGCTTGCGGAGCACGACGCCAACCCGGACGCCGCCATCCCCTGGGACGTGGCGATGCGTCAGCTCCGCGAGGAACTCCAGAAGCGGACGAACGGGCAATGACGTTACGGCTGCTCGCAGCAGCCTGGGGGGACGCGTACGACATCGCGGCCTGGTACGAGCAGCGGACACCGGGAGCCGGCCAGCGATTCTTCACCCTCCTGGACCGGACGGGGCTACGGCTACTGCGGCACCCGCGGCTGTACGCGCGGGCCGCGCGACCGCCTCGCGGCCGGGAAATCCGGGTCGCCCCGATGCTCGTTTTCCCCTACCGCCTGACCTACGAGGTGACACCGACCGAGATCGTGGTGCTGTCGATCACCCACTACAAAAGGCGGTCCCAGCCGTGGCGGCGGCGGTTGCCATAGTCGTGAAGTAGGTGAAGACCGCACGGGGGAGAGGAGTTCGCCCCGTGGTCCATCGGCCCGACGCTGTAAACTGGAGTCGCCGTCTTTCCGAGGAGCAGAATATGAGTCCGGCCGCCGAGCGCGTGTGGAGCCAGTTGCAAGCCCTGCCGCCGGACGACCGGGCGGCCATCACCGCCCGGCTGATACATCCGGCGGACGACTTCCCGGGCGAACCGTGCACCGAGGAGGAGGCGACCGACTCCCTCATGCCCCTCATCGACGAGCGACTGAAGCAGATCGAAGGCGGGACCGCGGTACTGATCCCTTGGGAGCAGGCGATGGACGAGGCCGAAGCCGAACTGAAGCGGCGACGGGGACGCCCGTGACCATTCACGTCCTGGCCGCTGCCCAGCTCGAAGCGGTCGACGCGGCGGACTGGTACGACGATCAGTCCCCGGGGCGAGGGCAGCAGTTCCTCACCCAAGTCCGTGCGACCATCGCCCGGATTGCCGCCCACCCCCGGGCCTTCAGCCGCGTCCCCCGACCGCCGCGAGGATACGACGTGCGGGAGGTCATGGTCGATCGCTTCTTTTGGAAGATCACTTACGCGGTGATCGGCGGCGACGTGCGGGTGTTGTCCGTCACCCACAGCGGACGCCGGTCCCAGCCGTGGCGGCGGCGGTTGCCGTAGTCGTGAATCTGGCAATGATCGCACGGCACGGAGTCGGGGAGGAGGAGTTCGCCCCGTGGTCCATCGGCCCGACGCTTTAAACTGAGTTACCAGACCTTCCGGGGACAACCGTGATGAGTACGGCTACGGACCAACTCTGGCAGCAACTCGTCGCCCTGCCGCGGGCGGAGCAGGAAGCGCTCGGCGAACGGTTGCGGGACCACCTCGGGTGGAACTTCCTCCTTGAGCCGCCGCCGACCCAGGACGAGATCGACGCGGCCAACGAGGCGATGTGGCCGGAGATCGAGCGGCGACTGAAGGAAGTGGAAGAACACCCGGAGCGATTGCTGGACGGGGAGCAAGTCATGGCTGCCTTACGGGCGCGATACCCGGAACGGTCGCCGTGACCCCCTACCGTTTCATGGCCGATGCGGCGGATGAACTCCGGGCCGTGACCGCGGGGTACGAGGCCCACTCCGCGGCAGCCGCTGCCCGGTTTGTCGCGGCCGTCGACCACACCATCGGACCGATTCGCGGACAGCCCCGCATCTTCGGCCGTGTAGCCCGTGGGCGTAGGGGGCACGAGGTCCGGCAGACCGTCATCCCCGGCTCGGAGTTCCTCCTGACCTACGAAGTGCTGTCGGCCGAAGTAGTCATTCTATCGGTCGCCCACGCCCACCGGCGAACCCAGCCGCGGCGGCGGCGGTTGCCGTGAGGGAAAAGAAGCGGGCCGGGGAGTGACCCCCGACCCGCTTGCGTGTCTCAGCACTCACGCCGATCAGTCGAACAGGTCGGCCGGCAGGATGCCGCCGTCGTCCGGCCGCAGGGCCAGCGCCCACGGCCCGGCCGACCCGCGGGAGGCGTCGACCAGTCGAACGCTCCCGTCGGCCATCAGCACCTGCATCCCCGCCAACGTAGGAGCCTGCGCGGCGGCCGGGTCGCACCCGAGCGGCAGCGCCTGCCCGTTCCGCGGCTTCGATTGGATGTCCGGCGCGACCGGGATGTTCCCCACGGCCGTCAGCGGCGTGTTGACGTTGGCGTAGGTGAGGTTGGTGTAGTAGATCGGCAGGTAGGGGGCGGTCGCCGGGTTCCGCGTGTACACCCCGCCCTGGACGGAGAACGCACCCGGCACGGTGTTCGCGGCGTTTTGCGTTCCGGGCAGCGACCACACCGCCCCGCCGACGTTGCCCACCACGGACCCGGGGCCGGTGTTCGTGCAGAGGGCGTACCGCTCCACGAACGCGACCGTGTTCGACGACCCGTCCTTGATGCCGGCGATGTCCCGCCCGCCGTCGAACGGTTTGGTGCTGGCGAACACCCCGTTGGTGCCGTTGAAGTCGCCCGTGGCGGCGAACAGGAAGGCGTTGGCCGAGTAGCTGGTCGGGCCGAACTTGTTGGAGCCGACGACGACCGGCTGGTTGCTGTGCGTCAGGTCGAGCGGGCTGACGTAGGTCTTAACCACCTGCTCACCGACACCGCCCACCACCACAGGGGTGACGAACGCGCCCGGCTCGATCAGCTTCACGCCGAGGGCCGACGCGGTGGGCGGGACGGGGGGGTTCGGCACGTACATAGCGTCCTGCTCGATGTACGGCAGCAGGAACACGTGGGTCGGGCCGGACACGTTCATCCGGCTGGTCGAGTCGTACGCCCCGATCAGCGGCGGCAACCGCTTCTTGGCCGTCTCGAAGTTGGTAAAAGCGATACCGATCTGACGCAGGTTGTTTCCCGAGGTGGTCCGGGCGGCGGCCTCGCGGACCTTCTGAACCGCCGGCAGCAGCAGGCCGATGAGCACGGCAATGATCGCGATCACGACCAGCAACTCGATCAGGGTGAAACCCGACCGACGACGCATGAGGCGGTTCACTCTGAACCCTCCGGCGGGAACGGGGTACACAGGGCGGGTCGGACCGGCCCGGACATGAGCCCACGCGGGACAGTGTAACCCATAATCCGTTTTAACCCTCGGTCCCGCTGTTACCAAGAGTTTTCTAATCTCTAGGACGCGAATTCCGCCGCGCAAGTTCCCGGCACGGGTTGGCCGTTGACCCGCCCGCCGAATCGGTGTCTGATAGCAACCCCCTGCCCTCCCCCACGGCCTATCCCATGCCCTCACCACTCCTCACCCTCGCCGTCCTCGTCGCATCCCAGGCCACCCCACCGGCCGCCAAACCGCAGACCCCGGTCCGGTCGCCGGACGTGCCCCCCGCACTCGCCGACTGGACCCCTCGACCGGCCACCGGCCCGGCCGAACCGTGGGAGAAAGCCACCGATAAAGACTGGGTGGACGGCCGGTTCCGGGTTATGGACACCGGGCCGTTTCTGAACGCCACGTACCGCTACCCGACCGGCCGCGGACAGGAAATCGTCTACAGAGGAACGGCGGTCCGAGTCGGCGGTAAGGGAAATGCTGGTGCGATCTTCGACCGCAACTCCCTCCGCCTGGCCGTCGGCTGGGCCGGCGGCTGGTTGACCCACAGTGACCGCCGGTTCGGGCTGCTCAACACCCCTTCTCCGATCGGACAGTTGGTTTTTTCGACACACCAGGGAGCGGGCTGGGCCAGTTTGAATGGTGAATGGTTGTCGGCGGGTGCCGGGCTGACCAATCCCCTGCCGGCAACTTGGGCGAAGTATCGTGGGCTATACCGCCACGGAGACGAAGTAGTTTTTCGCTACACCGTCGGCCAGACGGAAGTGCTGGACTGGGTCACAGCGATCTCCGGGCCGCATCCGGCCTTCGCCCGTCATCTCAAACTGTCCCCCGGCGACGAGACTCTACGCCTCTCGGTCCCGCCCGGAACCCGGGTTGGATACGAAGGCCAGCTTGTGACCGGACCGACTCAGCACGTCGTCATCCGGCCGTCAGCCGAACCCCGTCGGGTACTCCTGACTTATGGCGGAGCAAGCCCAAACGGGATCACCCTCGTCGAGCAGTTCACCAAGCCCGGCCCGAAGCGGTGGGGCGAGCCGATCGTCACCAAGCTGGTCCGCGGGAACGAGACCGGGGCGTTCGCCGTGGACACCCTGACGCTGCCGTACCGGAACCGCTTCAACGCCCTCTTCTTCTGTACCGGCCTGGACTTCCTGCCGGACGGCCGCATCGCCATATGCACCTGCCACGGCGACGTGTGGCTGGCTTCTGTCAATGAGTCGAAGGGCGAGGTGTCCTGGCAGCGGTTCGCCACCGGGCTGTACAACCCGCTCGGGCTGAAGGTGGTGGACGGCAAGGTGGTCGTTCTAGAGAGAGGCCAACTGACCCGGTTGCACGACGACAACGCCGACGGGGAGGCGGACTACTACGAGTGCGTCTGCAACGACTGGCACACCGGCTCCGGAGAGCACAGCTACGACACCTGCCTCGAAACCGACCCGGCCGGCAACTTCTACTTCTTCAAGACCGGCGACACCCACCTGCCGCACGGCGGGTGCCTGATGCGGGTGAGCAAGGACGGGGCGAAGTGCGAGGTGTTCGCCACCGGGTTCCGCCACCCGATCGGCCTCGGCGCGTCCCCGACCGGCATCGTCACCGGGGCCGACCAGGAGGGGAACTGGATGCCCGCCACCCGGATCGACCAGTACAAACCGGGCGGGTTCTACGGCGACATGCGGGCGCACCACCGCAAGACCCCGCCGACGACCTACGACGGCCCGCTCTGCTGGCTGCCGCGGGAGGTGGACAACTCGGCCGGCGGGCAGGTGTGGGTGCCGGAGAAGACGTTCGGCCCGCTGGCGGGCCTGCCCCTGCACCTGAGCTACGGACGGTGCAAGGCGTTCGTGCTGCTGCGGGACGAGTACCCCGGCGGGGTCCAGGGCGGGGCATGGGATCTGGGGCTGACGTTCCTGTCCGGCACCTGCCGCGGCCGGTTCCACCCGGACGGGTCGCTGTACGTGTGCGGGCTGAACGGCTGGCAGACGGCGGCGAAGGCGGACGGGTGCGTCCAGCGGGTGCGGGCCACCGGCAAGCCGCTCGACGTGCCAACCGGGCTGAAAGTCGTGCCGGACGGGGTGGAACTGACCTTCAGTCACCCGCTGGACAGGGCTAGCGCCGAGAACTCGGCGAACTACCGGGCGGCGTGGTGGAACTACAAGTGGACGGCGGATTACGGCTCGAAGCGGTATCGCCTGTCGGACGGCCAGGTCGGCCAGGACGACGTGCCGGTGTCGGCGGCGAAGCTGTCGCCAGACGGGAAGACGGTCCACCTGACCGTCGCCGGCGGGATGCGGCCGGTGATGCAGATGCAAGTCGGGGCGAACGTCAAGACGGCGGACGGCCGTCCGGTGATCGGGTCGGTGTACCTGACGGTGCACCACACCAGGAAGTGATTTGTGTAGGGTGCGTTGAGGCTCTGCGAAACGCACCGACGAGGATGTCGTCGTTGCCGGGCCGGTGCGTTTCGCAGAGCCTCAACGCACCCTACACCGAACCCGCCGAAGCGACCGCGGAAGCAGTCCTCGGCGGAGCCGACGTCCCACCCGTCTCTCGCCGACCGCGGGAGATGAGCAGCAGCACCACCAACAGCACCTGCCGCCGCCACCCCGACCACGGTGGCGATCACCCACACCGGCGGGCGGTTCGACCGGCGGCGGGCACGCCGCTGCCGCTGCAGGCTGGTCGGGGTGAGCGGGCTGTAGTCCGGTCCGTAAGTCCGGGCCGACCGCGGGGCCGGGGTGGACGCCTTGGTCGCGCCCGGCTTGGCGGTCGCCGACGGGGTGGCGGGCCGCCCCGGCACCCCGGTCGGCAGGCTCTCCGAACTGGGTGACGGCTCCGGCGCGCGGCATGGTGGTCGGCGTCGGCACCCGGGCGGCCGGGCGGACCGGGGCGGACGGCTTCGTGGACGGCCGGGGCGGCGGGGCGGGCCGCGGGCCGGACGCCTGGCCGGGTTGGGCGATCCGCAGCCGCACCCCGCCCGGCGGGGCGGCCGGGGCCGGGCCTGCTTGCGGGCCGCCGGCCGCCGGCTCCGGGGCGAACGAGAAGGCGAACGGATTGTCCGCCGGCGGCTCCCCGGCGGCGGCCCGGTGCGCCTCCCCGGCGGGGGTGTACGGCAGCAGGGCGGCGGCCACCTCGGCGGCCGACTGATACCGCTCGGCCGGGGTCTTCTTCATCAGCTTCTCGACCACCGCCGCCACCCCGACCGGGACGTCCGGCCGGCCGGCCCGCAGGTCCGGCGGCGGGTCGAGCTGGTGCCGCAGCAGCTTGTCGATCGGGCTGCCGTCCGGGAACGGCGGCCGGCCGCGGAGCAGGAAGTACAGGGTACAGCCGAGGGCGTACAGGTCGGCCCGGGGGTCCACCGTGCTGGAGTTCTTGGCCTGCTCCGGGGCCATGTAGTCCGGGGTGCCGACCACCGTCCCGTCCCGGGTCAGCTCGGTCCCGGTGTTGTCGTCCGACTCCATGATGGACCGGACCAGCCCCATGTCCAGCACCTTGACCACCGTCCGGCCCGGGGTGCCGGGCAGCGCCCGCTCCCCGGACACCAGGATGTTGGACGGCTTCACGTCCCGATGGATCAGCCCGCGGGCGTGGGCGTGGGCCAGCCCCAGGGCCGCCTGACGGACGTACTCGCACGCCTCCTGGTAGTTCGGCAGGCCGGACGTCGGCGGGTTGCCGAACGCCTTCATCAGCCGGGACAGGTCGATCCCGTCCACGTACTCCATGGCCAGGAAGTACCGGCCGTCCACCTCGTCCGTGTCGAACAGGGTGACGATGTTCGGGTGGTCCAGGGAGGCGGCCGCCTTGGCCTCCCGGGCGTACCGCTTGCGGACGGTCGGGTTGGCCATCAGCTGCGGCCGGACCACCTTCAGGGCGGCCATCCGCCGGGAGCCGGTGTGGACAGCCCGGTACACCTTGCCCATCCCCCCCTCCCCGACCTTGTCGAGGAGCAGGTACAGGCCGAACAGCACCTCGTCCGCCCGGCCGGCTTTGATCTTGCGGTACTGGTACGAGGTGAGCACCCCGGCAGCGTTGAGCCGCTCGGCCACGGCGGCGTCCGTTTTGTCCCCGGCGGTGAGGGCGCGGTGGGCGGCGGCGACCTGTTCGGCCGGGTACAGGCCGCACCCGCGGAGGGCGGTCAGCAGTTGGGTGGCGGTCCCGGAGTCCATCAGGCTCGTCGGCGGGAGTCGGGCGGCGGCCCGGGTGGGAGGGCCGCCGTGTCGCTCAAGTCCCGAAGATTGTACCTCTGAAACCATCCGACGGTTCGGAAAATCTTGCCCGCACGGCCGGCGGCCGGGTCCGGCGGGCCAGTTTTCCCGGGCTGCGGACTGGCGGCCGGCGGCCGGGCGGCCGATGATACCAGAGACCCCACGGTCCAGCCCCGGAGGCCTTATGTCCACCCCGACCGACGCCGGCCCGGTCCATGAGTATCCCGGCGGGGCCGACGCCCCGGCCTACCAGTGGGCGTTCACCCTCTGGGTGGTGCTGTTCCTGGGGGTGATCTGCCTGGGGCTGCTGAACTACCTGGGGCTGTTCGCAAAGGCCCGCTGGCCGGGGCTGTGACCGGGTTTATGTAGGGCGGGTCAAGCCGGCTCTGCGCGCCGACCCGCGGCCGAGCAGGACGCGCTTGCCACTTCGGCGGGTCGGCGCCGCAGAGCCGGCTTGACCCGCCCTACGAATCTCGCCTCACCGCAGCTTCCACAGTTTTTGTAGGGTGCGTGGAGGGAGGCTCTGCGACCGGAACGCACCGGCCCGGCAACGACTTCACCCGGGACGTGACGCCCCGCGGTGCGTTCCGCAAAGCCTCCACGCACCCTACGCCGACCGACCCGCCAACTCACTGCAGCTTCCGCAGCACGTCGAGCGGGGTGATCACCCCGACCACCGTGCCGGACGGGTCCACCACGAACAGGTGGTGGACGTTCAGCGCGACGAACTGGTCGATCACCGACCGGGCGGGGGTGTCCTCGCGGACGGAGAAGACGGCCTCGGTCATCACGTCCCGGACGGTGCCGGTGTCCGACTTGCCGGCCGGGGTCTCGCGGTTGTGGACGAGCAGGTCGGTCTTGGTGACGACGCCGAGCGGGTGGCCGGCCGGGTCGATGACGACAGCCGCCCCGAACCCGCGGTCGGCGAAGAAGGCGACCGCCTGGGGGACGGTGCGGTCGGCCGGCAGGGAGAACGGGCCGGCGGTCATCAGGTCGCGGGCGGTGTCGGCGGCGAGGAACATGCGGCGACTCCGGGGGTGCCCTTTACGGTCGCACCCGCCGGCCCGGGAGTCAAGCGGCAGTCACTTCCACAGCGGCGCCACGTCCCACAGGCCGAGGATCGAACTGGACCCCGTCCGCCCGTCCGGGCCTGCAGGCTGACGATCGACTTCCGAGATGAGCAGTGTCGGCCGGTCCGGGGCGAACAGGGCGTCGGCGTTGCCCTTCCAGCTCTTGACCGGCGCCCCGGTCGCCGCATCCCACATCCGGAGCATCTGGGCGACACCGCCGGTTTGGGACGTGCCAGACTCGACCGAGCCGACGAAGTAGCGGCCGTCGTGGGAGAAGCTGAGTCCGCCGACGCTTGCGGGGGCCGGTTCAGACACCCGGATCACGTCCGCCCCGGTGGCTGTGTCCAACACCCGGCACTCGACCGCCGGTTCAAGGACAAACTGCCGTTGACTCTTGAGCCGTCGCTCCATGTAGCCGCGGTACGCATCTTTGGTCAGTTGGCCGTCGTCCGGCAGCTTTTCGCCCCGCGACTGCATCAACTGGCGGGTTCGGGCGTGCTTCGGGTCTTTCAGGTCGATCCGATCTTTGCCTTCGGCGAGTTTCTCCCACAGAGCGTTGACATCCAGACCGGTCGGCCCGGGCGGGGTCGTGTCCCGCTCGGCCATCGGGGCCGGGAACGTGGCGAGCAGGCGAGAGCCATCCGGACTGATGACCAGCCGCGGGACAGCTTGGCTAAGGGTTTGGGTCGGTTCCACCAGGGTCCGCCGCCAGATCGTTTGGCCAGTCGGCACGGCAACACTTTCGACCGCGACCGTACCCGACTTCTTGTTCGGCGCGGCCCCGAAAGGTCGTGAGCGGTCGTAGTCACTGGTGAGGACGACCAACCGATCCCCGGTTTTAGTGAACACTGCGGCGATAAACCGGTCCAGCGCCACGGTCAACAGGTCGGCTTGCCGCACGCCCGTCCGGCTGTCCACTAGCCGGAGCACCTGCCGGCCATCGTCGCGGGTCGCCAAACAAAGGACTGATCGCCCGTCCGGGGAGAGCGAGAGCGGGGAGCCGTCGTCGGGGTCCAGATCGGTGGTGCTGTATGGCTCAGTCGGCGTGGAATACTGCATCCTCCCGTCTTCAGCAGACCGCCGGCCGTACTGCCAAAGTACGAGCTTACTTTCCGCGTTGATCGTCCCACCGGTTCGACGATGGACGACGACCATCGGCAGTTTCGGATGAAAACCGAGCAGTCGGTCCTTCGCGTCTGTCTTCAGCTCAACCACTTCGGACAGGACGCCGTTCGGCTTCGCAGCCGAAGTGGCCTGAGGGGGACCGCCGGCGAACGGGTTACTTGCATGTTTTCCGACACTCGCTACCGCGGTGGCGGCGAGAATGCTCACGCTACCCCGGCTGGCGACGGCAATCGTCGTGCCATCCGGGTGCCAGTATAGCCCGTGAACCAGGGGCAGAGTGACCGTGCCGAGCAGCTTGAGCCGTCCGCCCGGCCGGCTCGCGTCCGGTTTCGCCTGTGAGGTCGCCGGTTTCGGCTCGTCCGTCTTCGCCGCTGGGGCCGGTTTCGGTACGTCCGCCTTCGGCGGCTGCCCCGGCCAGGCGGCCACCGCCCCGACGGTCAGCCCGACCGCCGCCGTCGCCCCGACCCAGCCGAACACCGTGCCCATAACCGACCCCCCGGTTGCCAGGTGTAACACCGCCGCCGGCACCGCCCCACCCGTCACCCCGGCGACGGCCGCGGATACCGTCCGCTGGACCAACTCCGCTGGCACGTCCGCCGTCGCCGACCCGCCGAGGGCCGCGGCCAGCCCGGCGATCGGGGCCGTCACCCCGCGGCGGGCCAGGCGGTCGGCCAGCCTCTTCCGCCCGGCCGCCAGCCGGCTGGACAGCGTCCCCTCGGGCACCCCGAGCCGCTTCGCCGCGTCCGATCTCGGCAGGCCGTGCAGGTCGCACAGCAGCACCGCGTCCCGATACCAGACCGGCAGCCGGGCCAGTTCCTCGTCGATCACCCGGGCCAGGTCAGGGTCCGGTGTCGGCCCCTCTGGCTGCGGCACGTCGGGCAAGGTCGCCTCCCGCCACCGGCCGGCCCGCCGCCGGGCCTTCCCCGCCACCCGCACCGCTACGCCGTACAGCCAGTTGCCGAGCAGTTCGGGACGGTCGATGCGGTCGGCCTTGCGGGCCAGCACCAGGAACACCGCCTGGAAGGCGTCCTCGGCATCCTGCCGGTGGCCGGTCATCCGCCGGCAGACGCCGAGCACGGTGCCGCCGTGCCGGCGGACCAGGGCGGCGAACGCCCCCTCGTCCCGGCCTGCGGCGAACCGGGCGAGCAGGTCGGCGTCCGGGGCGTCGTCGGCGGCGAGCCGCAGCAGAGCGGCTGGGTCGGCGGTCATCCCTCCTCCGAAGGTCCGTCACCCGGGTACTGCCCGGCCCCGGCCCGGCGCGTCGCGGAATCTTGCCGGCCCGGGCGATTTCCGTTGATTGTCCCCTCACCCGCCGCCGCGAGCCAGGGGCGGCCGTCAGGTTTGCTCCCCCTCTCGCTTCGGGGAGGGGGTCGGGGGAGGGGTCAGACCCGCCACCCGATCCCTAACCGTCGAAATCGCGGGAGCGGGATGCACGTTTAACCCCTCCCCCGACCCCCTCCCCGAAGCGGAGAGGGGGAGAAAGACACACCGAGCCGCCGATGCCCGACGCCGCGAAGAAGCCCCGCGACTGGTCCCCCCGGCTCTGGGAGGGGTCGGACTTCTTCGCCTGGCTCAAGCTGCTCACCCGCAACCGGTTCGCGGTCGAGTGGCCGTACCTGTACATCGCCGGCATCGTCTCGGCCAAGAGCTTCCTGAACACCGGCCTGAAGTGGTGCCAGGAACGGCAGTACGCCGACCAACTGCGACACGTCACCCCGCCGGCCCCGCTGTTCGTCCTCGGCCACTGGCGGACCGGCACCACCCTGCTCCACGAGCTGCTCATCCGCGACCCGCAGTTCACCTACCCGACCTCGCAACACTGCCTGGAGCCGTGCCACTTCCTGCTGAGCGAGGCGTTCTACCGCAAGTACCTCGGGTTCCTGCTGCCCGGCAAGCGGCCGATGGACAACATGCCGTTCGGCTGGGACAACCCGCAGGAGGACGAGTTCGCCTTGTGCCTGCTGGGCGAGCCGAGTACGTACACCGACGTCGCCTTCCCGAACCGGCCGGCCCTGCACCCCGGGTCGCTCGACCTGAGCGGGTTGTCGCCGAAGGAACTGGCGAAGTGGAAGCGAACACTGCTCCGGTTCGTGAAGCTGGAGGCGATCCGCGACCCCCGGCCGCTGGTGCTGAAGTCGCCGCCGCACACCGCCCGTATCCCGGAGCTGCTGGAGCTGTTCCCGGACGCCCGCTTCGTTCACATCAAGCGCGACCCGTACACCCTGTTCGCCTCGACGGTCAACCTGTGGACGGCGATGGGCCGCAAACACGGGTTCCAGACGCCGCGGAACCGGCCGGCCGTCGAGGCGAAGGTGTTCCGCGAGTTCCGGGTGGTCTACGAACGGTTCCTGGCGACCAAGGAGATGATTCCCACCGGCCGGTTCGTGGAAGTGAAGTACGAGGAACTGGTGACGGACCTGGTCGGCGGCGTCGAGCGGGTGTATGCCGGGCTGGGGCTACCGGGATTCGAGGCGGCCCGGCCGGGGCTGGAGCGGTACGTCGCGGCGAGCAAGGGGTACGAGACGAACAAGTACACCCTGACCGACGACCAGCGGCGGCAGATCGCCGACCGATGGGGGGATTTGATCGCGAAACTGGACTACGTGTAGCCGCGAGGCGAAGGCGTTGCGGAGCCGAGCGAGACACCCGTTTCCCTCGTTCCCACGCTCTGCGTGGGAACGGTCTTCTGCACGCTCCGCGTGCAGTGGGTCCGCTTGCCCGAAGCGACTCTCACCGCTGGGCGGAAACTCGACGCGGAGCGTCGACCCCGTTCGTTCCCACGCAGAGCGTGGGAACGAGGTGGAAAGAGTAGTTAAACGGCCGGATCAACCGTGACGAACTTGATGTGCGTCCGCCGCCAGGTGTAAGCGATCGCCAGTTTGCCGTCGGTCGTCCCGATCATCGCCGGGTACGAGTACTCGCCCGGCTCCGTCTCCAGGTCTTTCACCTTCGCCCACGTCGTGCCGTCGTCGGCCGAGCGGTACAGGCTGATCGGCGACCGGCCGACCGGCACCGGGTTGCAGATGAGCCAGACGTCACCGCCCTTGACCCGCACCGCGTCGATGCCGGCACTCGGGTTGGGCAGGTCGGTCGGCCCGGCCGGGGTGAAGGTCCGCCCTCCGTCGGCGGACACCGCCCGGCACACCTTGAGCGGGTTCCGAGACCGCATCAGCGCCACGACCGTCCCCGGCTTCGTCTCGACCAGCGTCGGCTGAATCTGGTGCTGGCCGGCCGGCCCGGGGAAGGCGTTCGACCGCCGCCACGTTCTGCCGCCGTCCTCGGACCGGTCGGCGTAGGGCGTCCAGCAGCGGTAGCTCTCGACCGACGTGCCGGCCAGGACCGCCCCGTCCGCCAGCTTGATCGGCTTCGCCCGCACCGGCCCATAAAACCCGGCCGGCATCATTTCCGGCTTCGACCAGGTTTTGCCGCCGTCGGACGAGGTGCGGACGTACCCCGTCCACGTCTCCGGGGACGGCCCGGCCTTGTACCACAGGGTCAGCTTGCCGGGCTGCGGCTCGAACAGGACCGGGTTCCAGCACGGCCGGCCCGGCTCGGTGCCGACCACTTCCAGCGGCCCCCACTTGCCGCCGACGAACCGGCTCGACCAGATTTGCACGTCCTCGCGCCCTCGTCCTGGCCGCCGAACCAGGCGGCCAGGAACTCGCCGGGGGCGACCTCGACCAGCGTCGAGGAGTGACAGGACGGGAACGGAGCTTTCTCGAAGATGAACACGGGCGCCTCCTATGCGATGGAACGCGGATCGCGCAGATAAGAGCTGCGGATGAAGAGGATCAGATCAAATTCACATTAATTTAATTCTGATCCTCTTCATCCGCGCTCTTATCTGCGCGATCCGCGTTCCATCGCTTAACTGCCGATCACTTCCTTCCGGTCCGCGTCCCAGAAGATCTTCTTCCCGGTCCGGTACGACAGGTTGGCCAGGTGGGCGGCCAGGATCACCCGGGCGCCGAGTTCCACCGGGGAGTTCGGCTCGTCCCGGCTCTTGACGCACTCCACCCAGTTCTTGACGTGCAGCGGCGTCTCGCCCTCCACCTTCCACGTCTGCACCGGCTTCATCCCCGGGACGATCTTCTCCGCGGTGTCGTACAGCCGGATCTCGCCGCCGGCGTCGGCGTCGGCGAGGAGCGTCTGGCGGGTGCCGTAGAACGCACACCCCACCCCGTCCGCCCCGTTCACGAACTCGACGTTGAAGGTGGCGGCGAACTTGCCGTAGTCCCACACCCCGTGGACCACGTCCGGCGTCTCCCACTGCTTGAAGTGGTACACCCCGCCGTTGGCCACCGCCGACTTCGGCCAGTCCACCCCGCCGAGCCACGAGACCACGTCCAGTTGGTGGGCACCGATGTCGGTGAGCAGACCGCCGGCGTAGTCCCAGTACCACCGCCACGACCAGTACCGGACCGGGTCGAACGGCCGCTTCGGGGCGGACCCGAGGAAGGCCTCCCAGTCGAGCGTCTTGGGGTCGAACTTGAACCCCTTGGGCGGGGCGAACGGGTCCCGCTTGAGCCAGCTCCGGCAGTCCCACACCTTGGCCCACACCAGCTTGCCGAAGCTCGACTTCTGCACCGCTTTGGCCGCCTCCGCCCAGTGCTCCCCGCTGTGCCGCTGGTTGCCCACCTGGACGACCCGGTTGGCCTTCCGAACCGCGTCGATCAGCTCCCACCCCTCGTCGATCGACTTGGTCAGCGGCTTCTCGGCGTAGGCGTCCTTCTCCGCCTCCATGGCGGCGATGAGCATCGATTTGTGGTGGTGGTCCGGGGTGGCGATGACGACCGCGTCCAGCCCCTTGTGCTCGAGCAGCTTGCGGTAGTCGTGGTAGAACTTCGGTTCGTCCTGGTCCGCCTCGGCCACCGCCTTGGCCACCGTGTCCAGCCGGAATTCGGCGATGTCGCACAGGGCCACGCAGGTGTGGCCGAGCTTCATCACCTCCCGCAAGATGGTCCGCCCGCGGTTGCCGCAGCCGATCAGCCCGACCTGGAGCGTCTCGTTCCGCCCGCGGGCCTGGATCGCGGGGGCGGCCAGGGCGGTGGCAGCAGCCGACTTCAGGAACGTCCGGCGGGTCGGGGGCATGGCAGGTCTCCGAGCGGACATGGCCCGCGGATGACGCAGACTTCGACGCAGATCACCGCAGATCGTACCACACCCCGCATCTCGTTCCCACGCTCTGCGTGGGAAGGTAGTGTCTCAGTTCGGCGGGCGGGTTGGCTTTCTCCCCCTCTCCGCTTCGGGGAGGGGGCCGGGGGAGGGGTCACGACCCCCGCCCCGGCCCGGTGCCCTCGAAGTCGCGGGGGCGGGTCGGGCGTTTCACCCTCCCGGCCCCCTCCCCGAAGCGGAGAGGGGGAGAAAAGCCATGAAACTGAGGCACTACCCGTGGGAACGCACGGGGCCACGCTCCGCGTGGCGTCTCCGCGTGTCAGGGGCAGGATCCTGAGGCAGACAGTCCGTGACGCGGAGCGTCACCCGTGCGTTCCCACGCACAGCGTGGGAACGAGATGCGGGTGCGAGATGCGAGTAGGTCATCCGCGTGCGGCTTCTGCGGCCTTGAGGACTTCTGCCGCCAGCGGCGTCCGCTTGTACCGGACCACCTCGGGCCGGCCGGCCAGGTCGCCGTCGTCGTCCGCCCGGTACTGCTCGCTGACCGCCAGCACGAACCGCCCCGGCAACTGCTCCTTTAGCCGGCGGTAGTGGGCCTCCAGGTCCAGCTTCCGCCAGAACCCGAGCACCTCGACGTGAACCTCCCGCTTGGTCTTCCGGTGGGTCAGGGTGAAGTCCGGCACCCAGGTGACGCCGTCGAGTTGGACCGGCTGCGGGTCGGTGCCGATCACCCAGTCGTCGGCCGACTCGCGGAGGTTGGCGAGCAGGGTTTCCAACTCCCGGGGCGTGTACATGCCGAAGTCGGCGGTGTGCGACCGCAGCCCGTCGGCGGCCGTCAGGGCGAACGTCTTGGCCGCCTTCTGCGTGCCCCATCGCACGTCCGCCCGCAGGTCGAACGCCTTGCAGTGCAGCAGAGCCGGCAGGAACAGGGCGAGTTGCAGCCCGTACTTCTGGGTCGAGGAGAACAGACTGAGCGGGCCGTCCAGGGTGAGCTTGTAGCTGCCGCCGTCAGCCGGGCGGATGGTGCAGATGAGCCGGTGGAACTTGACCGCCCGGAACAGTTGGCGGAACCGGGCCGGCGTCTCCCCCCACACCCGCACCTCCATGCCGGTGCTGCGGAGCAGGATCGCCTGGGCCAAGGCCACGTTGTACCGGTGGAGCAGCCCCTCCGGCGTGATGTCCTCGAACTTCAGAATCCGCTGCTCGTCCCGCAGGTCGGCGAACAGCGCCCGGTCCACCTGTTCCGGAGACAGCTTCAGTTCGTCGGCCGCCCGGGTGAGGACCGCCTGGCGGTCGAACCGCTGCCCGACCACCGCGGCGGCCTTGTGCTCGGACGCCGACAGCCGGAACACCAGCTCCCGCACCGCATCCGGCGGCACGTCGGCGGCGACCTCCGTCTCGCACCGGTCGTCGAGCAGCTTGGCCAACCCCTGGTGGACGAGCTGGCCCGGCCCCTCGCCGACCAGGTCGGCCAGGTCGGCTTCCAGTTCGCCGCGAGTCCGCCCCGGCGCGTCCCGGTAGGCGAGCAGCAGTTGCTCGGCCACCCCGAGCCAGTTCGGGTCGCGGGGGTTGAGGTAGAGCGGCAGCAGCTTGGCGCGGGCGTGCCGGATGCGGACGAGCTTGCCGGTGAGCATGGCGGCCCCTTGCGGAACCACCCCATCATACACGAACCCCGCCCCTCGTCGCCGCGTCCGGCCGCCCCTAACATCCGGGCATGAGCCAGTCACAACGAGTCGTGGTCACCGGGTCGGCCGGGCGGGTCGGCCGGGCGGCGGTCCGCGGCCTGGTCGCCGCCGGGCACACCGTCGTCGGGTTCGACCGCAGCCCGAACCCGGTCCCGGCCGGCAACTACGTCCAGGCCGAGATCACCGACGCGGACGCCCTCCGCCGAGCCGTCGCCGGGGCGGACTGCGTGGTCCACCTGGCCGCCGCCCCGGACGACGCCCACTTCCCCCGCCGCCCGCCGCCGGACGACACCGACAACTTCCTGAGTGAGCTGGTGCCGGCCAACCTGATCGGCCCGTACCAGGTGTTCGAGGCGTGCCGCAAGGAGGGGGTCCGGCGAATGGTGCTGGCCAGCACCGGCCAGGTGATCGACGGCCACCGACGGGACCAGCAGTTCCCGATCACCGCGTCCGCCCCGTTCAAGCCGCGGTATCTGTACGCCTGCACCAAGGTGTTCGCCGAGATGTTGGGCCGGGTGTACGCCGAGCAGCACGGGATGAGCGTGCTGGCCGCCCGGCTCGGCTGGTGCCCGCGGGATCCGGGTCAGGTCGCCGAGATCGCCGCGTCGTGGCAGTTCCAGGACATCTTCTTCAGCCCCGGGGATGCGGGCCGGTTCTTCGCCGCCGCGGTCGGGGCAGTGAACCTGGCCGGCTTCGCCGTGGTGTACGCCACCAGCCGGCCGACCCAGCAGCTCATCATGGACCTGGAGCCGGCCCGGGTGCTGCTCGGGTACGAACCGCAGGACCGGTGGCCGACGGGAGCGGAGGATTTCGCGTAGGGTGCGTGGAGCGAGGCTTGGGGAGCGCAACGCACCGGCCCAGCAAGGATGTTGTCCGAGGGCGGGAGTCCCGGCGGTGCGTTGCGCAAAGCCTCCACGCACCCGACAAAATCACTCCGGCAAATCGCGGATGTCGGCCTTGAGGTCGGCGAGGAAGGCGCTGGCCGCGTCCACCCAGCCGCGGGCCGCCTTGGACGACTTGAACCGGTCGGTGAACAGCGCGAAGTAGGCGTTCAGTGCTTCGTGACCGGCGGTCAGGCACTCCCGCACCGCGGCGGCCGGCAGTTTGTCCTTGGACCAGCTCGCCCGCATGTTCGCCATCAGCCCGGCTTTGGCCGGCCGCAGACCGGTCAGGGCGGTCACGAACGCCCCGGCCTTGGCCACCGCCTCCGTCTGGGCGTCCTCGGCCGAGTCCGGGAATTCGGTCTTCCCCGCCAGCCCCTCGGCGTCCTGCACCATCTGTTCGATGACGGCCAGGACGACCGCCCCGTCGGCCACCCGCCGGCCGGCCAACAGCCCCCGCGAGTGCTCCAGCCCGGCCAGCATGTCGAGCAGGTCGTCCTGCCAGGCCCGCGGGTCCGACGGGATGGGCGGGCTGGGGCTGGGTTCGACTACGGTCTGATCGGCGGTCACGGACGGCCCTCCGCGCGGGTCATTCGGTGTCGGCCTGCTCCGCCCGGAAGCTCGAGACGGCGGCCCGCAAGGCGGGCGGGCGGAGCGGCTTCGGCAGGTAGGCATCGGCCCCGGCCCGCCGCGCCCAC
>JAXMAZ010000025.1:0-107112 GCA_046350115.1 Gemmataceae bacterium | reverse complement strand
ACCCGGTCGATCACCGGCGCGACCCCCTTCTCTGTGATGAACCGGTTCATCGCTTCGAAGTCGGCCCGGCTGCCGACGTAGATGCCGTGCAGCGTCAGGTTGCGGGCCAGGGCGTTGAACAGGCTGTCCGTCGGCGGGCCGAACCCGGTCAGCACCCCGATCAGGTACACCTGCCCGCCGGCCGCCGCGCTGGCCAGCGACTTGCCGAGGGTGCCGGGGCCGCCCAGCTCGATGACGTGGTCCGCCCCCCGGCCGCCGGTCAGCCGCCACACCTCCTTGTCCCAGTCCGGGTGGGTGCGGTAGTTGATCGTCTCCGCCGCCCCGATCGCCTTCGCCTTCGCCAGCTTGGCGTCGCTGGACGAGGTGACGATCACCCGCGCCCCGAGGGCCGTGGCGAACTGCACGGCGAACACCGACACCCCGCCGGTGCCGAGTGTCAGCACGGTGTCACCGGCCTTGAGGCCGCCGCGGGTGACGAGGGCGCACCAGGCCGTGACGCCGGCGCACGGCAGGCACGCCGCCTCCTCGAACGAGAGCGCGTCGGGGATCCGCACCACGCCGCCGGCCCGCAGCAGCACCTCCTCGGCCAGCACCCCGTCGGCCCCGCCGCCCAGGTCGTGTTTGTGGTGGGCCAGGTCGAACCGCCCGCCCTCCCACGTCTGGAAGAAGCACCCGGCCACCCGGTCGCCCGGCTTCCACTGGGTCACGTCCGGGCCGACGGCGGTGACGACCCCGGCCCCGTCGGACAGCGGGATGCGGCCGCCGACCTTCCGCCCGGCCTTGTTCCGCAGGGCGACCAGGTCGCGGTAGTTGAGGGACGCGGCGCGGACGGCGACCCGCACCTGCCCCGGCCCCGGCACGGGGGTCGGGCGGTCGTCCAGGGCGAGGCGGAAGGCGGACCCGTCCGGCTGGTAGGTGTAGGCGCGCACGAAAGCCCCCGGGGGTGAGGTTCGCAGCGATGATAGGCGGCCGGCCGGGGGCAGGCGAGCTTTCACCTCGGCCGGCCGGGCGGTACAGTGCGGCCAGACCGACGGAGGGCAGGCCGGTGAGCA
Organism: Gemmataceae bacterium; assembly: GCA_046350115.1. Lineage (GTDB taxonomy): Bacteria > Planctomycetota > Planctomycetia > Gemmatales > Gemmataceae > JAXMAZ01. Next base: position 106,060 of record JAXMAZ010000025.1, on the reverse strand, counting down.
CAGCGACCGAGCAGCGACTGATGACCGGCGAGGAGTTCGTGGCCGAGTACGGCCACCGGCACGCCGAGCTGGTGGACGGGATCGTGAAGGAGGAGGCATCCGTGCCGGACTTGCGACATGGCCAGGTTCGACCCGGGGACGGTGTCCGTGTACCGGGCCGACGAGTTCCAGCAAATCTTCCACCACGGCGATGAACTGACCCGGTCGGCCGTGTTGCCCGGGTTCGCGGTACCGGTGGGCAGGTTCTCCGAGTGACCGACGAGGGGCCAATGAGTACAGCAGCGACGCTGATGACCGCCGCCGAGTTCATCGCCCGGCACGGGCACGAGTCCGGGGTCGAACTGGTCCGCGGATATCTGGTGAGGCTGCCCATGCCCGGCGGACGGCACGGCGAGGTGTGCGACAACGCGGCCGCCCTGTTCCGCGGGTTCGTGAAGCCGAACGGCCTCGGCCGGACGATGACCAATGACACGTTCGTCCGCACCCGGATCGACCCGGACACCTACCGCGGGGCCGACGTTTGCTACCTGAGCTACGAGCGGTGGCCGAAAGACCGGCCGCTCCCTGACGGGCCGCTCGAAACGCCGCCCGACCTGGTGGTCGAGGTGAAGGCTCCGAGCGACCGCTGGGGGGGACATCCGGATCAAGGTCGGGGAGTACGAGACGGCCGGGGTGCGGGCGGTGGTGCTCGACCCGGAGTTGGGGGTGGCGACCGTGTACCGCGGTGAGGAGCTGCCTCAGCGGTTCCACAACGGGGACGAGCTGACCGTGCCGGACGTGCTGCCCGGGTTCGCCGTCCCGGTGAAGCGGTTCTTCGAGTAGCCCGCCGTCTAGGGCTGCTTCAGCAGTTCCTCGACCGGCGTCGCCGGGCGGTACACGAACGGCCGGTCCGGGTGGGCCGCCCGCAGCTCCTCGCAGAAGGCGTCGAACGCCGCCCGGTCGACCGGTCGCGCCCGGCGGAACAGCCGGACCGTCACCCCGTCGTGCAGGGGAAACGCGGCCGACAGCCGGTCGAACGCCGCCCCGACGCCGGTGCCGGCCAGCAGGTGCCGGGCCGGGACCACCACCGTCTGCTGCTCCCGCACGTCCGGCAGGTGCGTCTGCACCGGGTCGGCCACCAGCACCAGGCTCGCCCGGAACAGGCTCGCCGGGAATCCGGTCACCCGGTCCACCTCCTGCGTCGGCAACAGTCGGTCGGCGGCCGGGGCCGGGCGGCCCAGCCCGCGGCCGGCACAGGCCAGCATCGACGGGTGGAACGCCGGCGAACTCGACACCACCGCCCATGCCCCCGGCTCGGCGGCCAGGGCGTCGAGCAGCCGCTCCACCTCGGGCCGGTCGGGGCGAACGAGCGGCCGGCAGACGGCCGTCGGGGCGAGCCGGCCGCGAAGCCCTTCGGCCCGCTCGTCCAGCACCGGGGCGAGCCACACCGCCCCGACCACCATGATCAGCCCGATACCGGCCGCCGCAGCCCACGCCGGGAGGCGGGCCAGTTCGCGGGCCGCCGGCACCGTCGGCAGCAGCAGGACGGCCGGCAGGAACAGGTACAAGTGGTGCGGGTTGAGGTCTTGCACCCGCAGGAAGTGCAGCCCCATCACCGGCACCATCCCGGCGACGAACAGCCCGGCCCGGCGGCTGTCCCGGGCGACAATCATCGCCGCCAGCCCCAGCCCGGCCAGCAGCAGGCACCCCGGGCCGACCTCCCCGGCCGCGACCGCCGCCCGCACGGCCAGCGGCTGGGCGGACTTGTACCCGGCGTAGGCGTCGGAGTAGTCGGCCGCCGCCGTCGCCCGCACCATCGGGGCGGCCAGCAGCACCAACCCCAGCCCGGTCAGCCCGCCGACCGCCAGCACGGGCCGGACCGCGTGCCAGGCGTCGAGCCAGCGGCGGCGGAGCAGGGCGGGCACGGCCGCCAGCCCGGCTTCGACTCCCATCAGCAGGACGAACGCCACCAGCCAGAACGAGTACCACCGGCGGAACAACGCCATGCCGACCAGCAGTCCGGCGAGGGCGAGCAGGTCCGGCCAGCGGAGGTCGCGGCGGGGCTTCCCCAGGTAGACGCCGACGGTGAGGAGGGCGAGCGCCGCCCCGCCGACGTCCGGGTAGCCGCGGAGCACCGGCGGCCAGGCCATCGGCAGCGTCACCAGCCAGGCCGCCGGCACCGCCACGGCCAGCCACCCGGCCCGCGGGGCGAGTCTGCCCGTGGCCCACCCGGCGGCGACCGCGACCGGCAGCAGGTGGCCGTTCACCACGCCGAGTATGTAAGCCAACCGGCCGTCGCCGAACGCGGCCATCGACGCCCCGGGCAGGGTCGCCGGGATCAGCGTGTACCCGGGCTGCTGGACCGACTCGCGGAACCGCTCCCACCCGTCCGCCGGCCCGTGCCGACACGCCTCAATCCAGTCCGCCGCCCAGGTCCAGTAGGCCATGTAGTCGCAGTAGTAGAGGCCGGTCTCCCGGCCGACGAACCAGACGGCCAGCCCGTTCGCCGCCGCCGCGAACAGCCCGAGGGTTACGCACCACACCCACACCGGCGGCGACCGGCGGGGTCCGGCGTCCGGGGCGTCGGCCGGGTCGGTGGCGATCAGCAGCGCCAGCACCCCGGCGAGCAGCCCGCCGAAAACCCCCACGTGGGCCAGGAACAGGGCGACGTGCAGCGTCGGCCACAGGCTCCGGGCATGAACCCAGACGGTGTCCTGCGCCCGCCCGTGCCACCACGCGGCCAGGAACAGCCCGGCGGCGAACCACAGCCCGGCCTGCCGCGGGGTCAGCACCGCCCCGGCCCGGCCGACCGCCCACCGGACCACCGGCCACACCAGCACCGCCAGCAGCAACTCGCCGCCGAACCAGAGCAGCCCTTTGGGCGGCCAGATCAGGTAGTGGCAGTGGGCGACCGCAGTGAACGCGACGGCGTGGGCCAGCAGAGTGGCGACGGTGCCGGCGAGCGTGACCCGCGGCCCGGGGCCGGTCGGCAGCAGCCCGGCGAACGGGCGGACGGCCCGGGTGAGGAGCGGGGGTCGGGCGGGGTGGGGGTTCAACCTAACCCCCCGGCCCCCTTCCCTGAGAGGGAAGGGGGAGCAGGCGGAACGATAGTCCTGAGAGTGACCGGAGCCGGTGTCCGGACCTTGGTCCCCCCTTGCCCCCCCCTCCGGGCTTCGGGGAGGGGGCCGGGGGAGGGGTCGAGGACTCTCAGCTCCGTCGCGGACGGAGTGAATCCTCGCTGAACCGGGGTGAAGGCTTCACCCCTCCCCCCGTCCCCGAAGCGGAGAGGGGAGCAAGAGGAGCCGGTTCGGGCAGTGGCAGTGGTCATAAGGAGCGGAGCGTCCCGCTTGCTCCCCCTTCCCTCTCAGGGAAGGGGGCCGGGGGGTTAGGTTGCCTCTCACGCCACCTCGCGGCGGGGCAGTTCGGCCGCCTTCCCGCGGACGATCCGCTCGATCACGAACAGCGGCCGGCCGCGGACCTCGGTCGCCACCCGGCCCAGGTACTCGCCGATCACCCCGAGCGCCAGGAACTGGCCGCCGCCGAGCAGCAGCACCAGCCCGGCGAGCAGCCCGACCGTGGGCACCCCGCCGTCGGCCGCCCACCACAAGCCGGCCCCGACCCACGCCACCGCCGCCAGCCCGAGGCAGGCGGCCCCGGCCCGGAACGGCAGGGCGAGCGGCTTGGCCGAGAACGACGTGATTGCGTCCCAGGCGAACCGCACCATTTTGCGGACGGTGTAGTGCGTCTCCCCGGCCGCCCGCGGGTGTCGGTCGTACCGGTACGGCACCTGCTTGAACCCCACCCACGTCACCATCCCGCGGACGTACCGGTGCCGCTCCGGCAGGGCCAGGAACTGGTCCACCACCCGCCGGGACATGAGCCGGAAGTCGCCGGTGTCGGCCGGGATGGGGGCGTCCGCCAGCCAGCCGAGCAGCCGGTAGAAGGCGTGGGCGGTCAGCTTCTTGAACCGCGTCTCCCCCGGCCGGGACGCCCGCTGGCCGTACACCACGTCGGCGCTCTCCCGGGCCATCAGGGCGAGCATCTCGGGCAGCGCTTCCGGCGGGTCTTGCAGGTCGGCGTCGATCACCAGCACCGTGTCCCCGCGGCAGACGCTCAGCCCGGCGGTCAGGGCGAGCTGGTGGCCGTGGTTGCGGCTCAGGTTGACGCACACCAGGTGCGGGTCGCGGGCGGCCAGCCGCTGCATCCCGGCCCAGGTGCCGTCGGCCGATCCGTCGTTCACTAAAACAATTTCATAGGTGATGCCGAGGTCATCGCAGGCGGCGGCGAGCCGGCCGTGCAGGGCGTCGAGGACCGGCTCCTCGTTGTAGCACGGGACCACGACAGACAGGCTCGGGGCGGCCGCGTGCATCCGGCCCTCGGGGACGGGGGAGGGGGTCGGCTAGCATTAATATCGTAATTAGGCAGTTCGGGTCAACTTCAACGGTCGGGTGTTCGCCCGGACCGTCGAGCCGGCCCCCGGACGCCCGCCGGCCAGTTCGCCTGCAAACCGTCGGCACTAAGACATAAAATACCGACTGGGACGATTGCCCGGTTCGGGGGCGTTCACCGGAAGGGACGAATGCGACGGGACTTGCAGGATCGGGTGATTCTCGTGACCGGCGCCTCCCGGGGGATCGGCCGGCGGACCGCCCTGTCCCTGGTGCCGCACCGCGCCCGGCTGGCCGTCACCGCACGGTCCGCGGACGAGCTGGCCAAGCTGGTCACCGAGTTGCGGGCGGCGGGTGTGGAAGCCGAAGCGTTCCCCTGCGATTTGGCCGACCCGGCCGCCCGGGAGAAGCTGGTCGCGGACGTGGTCGCCCGGTTCGGCCGGCTGGACGTGCTGGTCAACGCGGCCGGGGTGTCCAGCTTCGGCGAGTTCGCCACCAGCACGCCCGAGATCCTACGCACGGTGACGGAGATCAACTTCTTCGTCCCGGCGGAGCTGTCGCGGCTGGCCGTCCCGCACCTGGTCAAGAGCTGGGAGGGCGGGCCGAGGGGGTGGCGGCCGGCGATCGTGAACGTGGCCAGCATCTGCGGCCGGGTGGGCATCCCGAGCCTGCCGGAGCACTGCGGCAGCAAGCACGCCCTGGTCGGGCTGTCCGAGGCGCTACGGGCCGAGTTCGCCCGGTTCGACATCGACGTGCTGCTGGTGCTGCCGGGGGTGGTCCGCAGCGACGACCTGAACCGCCACCTGCTGCGGAACGAGGGGAAGATCTACCTGGACTTCGAGGGCGCCCAGCGGCCGGAGGAGGTGGGCGAGGCGGTGGTGAAGTGCCTGGTGCGGAACCGGGCGGAGACGGCGGTCGGGTGGGTGTCGTGGTGGGTGTGGCTGGCCGACCGGGCCGGCCCGCGGATGCTGCGGGGCGCGATGCACCGCAAGGCCCGCCGCGGGGCGAAGCGGGCGGCGAGCGGCGGTTAGCCGCGAGGCGCAGCCGAGCGCGGGGACAGCCTCACCGGTGGTAACCACAGCGATAGAGGGCACTCAATTGTGCGAGTTGCTGCCACTCGAACTTCTTGACACGGGTGGGAGTACTTACCCCGGTGAAGCTGTGCTGTCGGAACTGGATGACGGCATGGTTGAGTTGCGTGTTCGGTGGTCGGGACGTGAAGTGGCCGCAATCGCCGACGATTATTTCACGGCTCTGTGCGGCGCGCGCGAGCAGTTGGCAGAGTACGCAATCATACCCCGATGTTATGGGGCGTGCCGGAATCTGGTCGTGTCCGGGATGGCAGCCCAGATGGCAGGCGGTACGAAAGGGTATTTGGTGCAACTTGCTAGGCCGGCCCAAAGGGCGCATTTGGTCAACATCTTTGAGGCCGGAGACGGAATGGACTTGGCGTCGGTTGCCTCCCAGCGGGAGTTCCACGCAGCATGGCTCGCCTCACTCGGACATCCCGCCTAACGGACTGTGACCGGTGCGATGAGGAGTTCGGAGCCGCGGAGCGGCGGCAGATGCGTAGCCAGGGGCGCAAGCCCCTGGTCAGGACCGCAAATAGGGTTTAGCCCCGGAGGGGCGACAGAACCCGTCCACGGCGGTAGGCGTTGAACGGTTCTGTCGCCCCTCCGGGGCTACGGGAATGGGTGGCGGTCGCGGTCCAGGGGCTTACGCCCCTGGCTACGCATCTGCCGCCGCTCCGCGGCTCCGGGCAGGTCGCGGGAATGGGTTGGGGTCGCGGGCGACGGGGTTAACCCCCGCCGCTCGCCGGTCGAGGACTGATATGTGCGGCATCGCGGGGATGATCGACCTGACCGGGGCGCGGCGAGCGGCCCCCCGCGGCGCCGTCGAACGGATGGCGTCCGCCATCATCCACCGCGGCCCCGATGACGACGGCTTCCTCGATCGGGACGGCCTGAATCTCGCCAACCGCCGGCTGTCCATCGTCGGCCTGGCGGACGGCAAGCAGCCCATCACCAACGAGGACCAGACCGTCTGGGTCGTCTTTAACGGCGAGCTGTTCGACTACCCGGAGAAGCGGGCCGAACTCGAAGGCCAGGGGCACACCTTCCGCACCCACACCGACACCGAGCTGCTCCCCCACTTGTGGGAGCAGTACGGCGTCAACATGCTGGACCACGTCCGCGGGCAGTTCGCCTTCTGCCTGTGGGACTCGAAGACCAACGAGTTCCTGCTCGCCCGAGACCGGTCCGGCATCTGCCCCCTCTTCTACGCCCACCGCAAGATCGACGGCACCGACTGGCTCCTGTTCGCCTCCGAGATGAAGGGGCTGTTCGCCTCCGGCCTCGTCGCCCCGGAGCCGGACCGGCAGGGGCTGAACCACATCTTCACCTTCTTCGCCCAGCCCGGCCCGGTGACGGTGTTCGACCGGGTGACGGGGCTGGTCCCGGGCCGCTACCTGCACTTCACCCCGGGCCGCGGCTCCCCGGAGACGCTGCTGACGCAACGCACCTACTGGCAGGTGACGTACCCGGACCGCGGCCAGGAGGACTACGGGGCGGACGAGGATCGCGTCATCCGGGAGTTCGAGAAGGTGCTGATGGGCGCCGTCAGCCGTCGGCTGCGGGCGGACGTTCCGGTCGTGTCCTACCTTTCCGGGGGGGTCGATTCGTCGCTCGTCGTGGCGATGGCCGGCAAGGCGCTCGGCCGGCCGATCCCGACGTTCACCGTGTCCGTCGGCCGCGGCGACCTGAACGAAGAGTCGGAAGCCCTGGCCACCGCCGCCTACCTCGGCTGTAAGCCGGTGGTGGTGCCGTGCGGCCACGAGGAGCTGCGGGCCGGCTACCCGGACCTGATCCGGGCGGCCGAGTTCCCGGTCATCGACACCTCCTGCGTCGGCCTCATGCACCTGGCGCGGGCGGTGCGGGACGCCGGGTTCAAGGTCGCGCTGACCGGCGAGGGGGCGGACGAGTGGCTCGGCGGCTACCCGTGGTTCAAGTGGAACAAGCTGATCGGCTGGATGGACCGGGTGCCCGGGGTGCCGGTCGGGTACTACGCCCGCAAGCTGGCGATGACAGCGGCCGGCCACCCGATGTACCCTCGGCACCTGATCCGCCACGTGCAGGACGCGGTCGGCGGGCAGAACGGGTGGGTGGACGTGTACGGCATGATGGGGCTGAACAAGCTGCGATTCTTCGCCCCGGACTTTAAGGAGTTCGCCCTGGCCCGGTCGCCCTACGACGACCTGGGCCTGCCGGCCGAGCTGCACCGCTGGCACCCGTTCCACCGGCAGATGTACCTCGGCGCCCGGATCATGCTGCCGGGGCACCTGCTGGCGTCCAAGGGGGACCGGGTGGCCATGCACTCGTCCGTCGAGACGCGGTACCCGTTCCTGGACGAGGACGTGATCGCGTACATGGCGAAGCTGCACCCGCGGTGGAAGCTGCGGGGCGTGCTGCGGGACAAGTACGTCGAGCGGAAGGTGGCCGAGCGGTGGCTGCCGAAGGACGTGGCCCGCCGGCACAAGAAGATGTTCCGGGCGCCGATGGACAGTTGGGTGCAGCAGCAGGGGCAGAAAGCAGCGGACGCCTGGGTGGACCAGGTGCTCTCCCCGGAGTCGGTCCGCAAGACCGGGTACTTCGACTACGACGCCGTCACCGCCGCCCGGGCCAAGCTGGCCAACCTGTCCCGGCGGGCGCCCGGCCGGACCGGGCTGGAGATGGGGCTGACGGCCGTCGTCGCCACCCAGCTCTGGCACCACACTTACATCGGCGGCGGGCTGTGCGACCTCCCGAGTCTTCAGGTCATCAAGTCTTCAAGTCATCAGGTCGAAACCGCGACCTCGTAACTTGCTACTTGGTGACTTGAAGACCTGAAGACTTGAGGACTTGACGACTGTATGTCTTATGCCCTCCAGACCCTGTGGCACGAAAAGGCCCGGTACGCCGCCGGGGTCGGGGCGGTCGCGTTCAGCGCCGTGCTGATCGCCCTGCAGGTGGGCCTCCTGCTCGGGCTGTTCGAGCTGACCTCGATCCCCGTGGACCACACGTCCGCCCACATCTGGGTCGGGGACAAGGCGGTGGAGAGCGTCGACCTGGGCCGGCCGATCCCGGCCAGCACCCTGGCCCGGCTGGACAAGCCGGGGGTGAGCGCGCCGGAGCTGTACTTCCTCGGGTTCGCCAACTTCACCAAGCACGGGGGCGGGTCGAACCTGTGCATGATCCTGGGCAGCGACCTCGGGCCGGACGCGGCCGGGGCGGCGGACGTACTCACCCCGGACATGCGGGCCGCCCTGTCCGAGCCGCGGACGATCGTCGTCGACTCGTCCGACCTGGGCAAGCTGGGCATGGAGCGGGTCGGCGACCACGGCAGCATCAACGGCCGGGAGGTGCGGCTGGTCGGCACCGTGGCGGGGCTGAAGTCGCTGGCCGCCCCGTGGATCTTCTGCTCCCAGACCACCGCCCGGGAGCTGCTCAGCGTCACCAACCCGGGGTACGAGTCGCGGACCACGTACCTGCTGGCCAAGTGCGACAGCAAGGAGCGGGCCGAGCAGGTGGTGGCCGAACTGCGGCGGGACTACCCGGAGATGTCGGCGTACACGGCGGCCGAGTTCTCCACCAAGAGCCGGATGTACTGGCTGTTCCGCACCAAGGCCGGCATCGCCATCGGGTACGCCGCCCTGCTCGGGCTGGTGATCGGGGCGGTGATCACCGCCCAGACGCTCTATTCGGCGACGATGGGGTCGGCCCGCGAGTTCGCCACGCTGCTGGCCCTCGGCATCCCCCGCCGCCGCATCTACGGGCTGGTGCTGCGGCAGTCGGTGTGGGTCGGGCTGATCGGGGTGGTGATCGCGGGGCCGGTGGTGTTCGGGCTGGGCAAGCTGGCCGAGTCGGCCGGGGCCAAGGTGGCCCTGTACCCGGAGGTGCTGGTCGGGGCCGGGTGGATCACGCTGGGCACGGCCCTGGCGGCCGGCGTGGTGGCCCTGCGGTCGGTCCGGCGGATCGAGCCGATGAGTTTGTTGCGGTGATGGTTTCGTAGGGCGGGTCAAGCCGGCTCTGCGGCGCCCGACCCGCCGGGCGTGGCAAGAACTCGTTGCCGGTCGCGGCGGGTCGGGCGCGTCCAGAGCGACGCTTGCCCCGCCCTACGGAAGGCCGTGGTTCGGTGTAGGTCAGGCTGTGCCTGACGAATTGGAGCGACTGTGTCAGGCACAGCCTGACCTACGAAAGACACGCCCATGCCCGACGACGCCCCGAGCCTCAGAGCCGACCGGTTGGTCCGGTCGTTCGGCGACGGGGCCGCCCGCCGGGTGGTGCTGCACGAGGTGTCGGTCGACCTGTACCCCGGCCAGATCGCCCTGCTGATGGGGCCGAGCGGGTCGGGGAAATCGACCCTGCTGGCGGTCCTGAGCGGGCTGCTCGCCCCGGACGACGGCCGGGTGTTCGCCCAGGACGGGGGCCGGCCGACCGACCTGTGGGCGATGTCCGACGGCGAGCGCGAGCGGTTCCGCCGGCGGCACACCGGGTTCGTCTTCCAGGGGTACAACCTGTTCCCGGCCTTGACGGCGGCCCAGCAACTGGAGATCGTCCTGCGGTGGGGCAACGACCTGCCGGCGCGGGAGGCGAGGCAGAAGGCCGCCGACATGCTCGACCGGCTCGGGCTGGGCAACCAGGCCCACAAGAAGCCGGCCCAGTTGTCCGGCGGGGAGAAGCAGCGGGTGGCCATCGCCCGGGCGCTGGTCAAAGACCCGACGTTCCTGTTCGCCGACGAGCCGACCAGCGCCCTGGACTGGGAGAACGGGCAGCGGGTGATCGAGCTGCTGCGGGACGCCGCCCACGCCCGCCGGACCACGATCTTCGTGGTCAGCCACGACCACCGGATGCTCCCATACGTGGACGTGGCTTATCATTTAGAGGACGGCACGTTGGACGAGTCCCCGATCCCCCTGGCCCGGACCGGGGACCACACCGGAGGTGCCCGATGAGTCTGCCGAACCGCCGGCACGCCCTCCCGTGGGTCCTCGGGCTGGCCCTGCTGGCGTTCACCCTGGTCGGGGCGAACCGGCTGATCCAGCCGCACGACCCGGCCGCCCCCGCCCCGAAGGGGGCGGCGGCCCAGCCGGCCGGCGGCACCATCGTCCTCGGGCTGGCCGACTCCGACCCGTCCCCGGTCCCGGTCGGCCCGCCGGCCGTCGCCGCCCTGGCCACCGTCGCCAAGGTGTTCGTCGCCGCCGGGGACGAGGTGAAGCCGGGCCAGCCGCTGGTCCAGTTCGACGATGCCTTGTACCGGGCCAAGCGGGAGCAGGCCCGGGCCGCGCTCGCCGCCGCCGAGGCGGACACCAAGCGGGCGGCGGTCGCCAAGGAGCTGCACGCCGTCGACCTGACCCGGCAGACGAACGCGGTCGCCAACGCCGACCGGGACGTGACCGAGACCGAGGACGCCCTGCGGATCGCCCGGAACACGCTGGAGAAGGTGCTCGACGCCCAGTTCGACCCCCGCACCAACCAGAAGCTGACCGACTCCCAGAAGGAGGAGCGGCGGCGGGAGGATCTGGACCTGAAGAAGGCCGAGAACCTGGCCCGCCAGGTCCGCGCCCGGGCCGAGGACGAGCGGCTGAAGCTGGAGCAGCTCCGCCGCAAACCGGTCGACCTGGACGCCGAGAAGGCGGCCGCCGGGGTGGCCCAGGCGAAGGGGCTGCTGGCCGAGGCGGAGGCGGCGGTCGCCGCCCTGCTGGTGAGGGCGCCGCTCGCCGGGGTGGTCGAGTCCGTGGAGGCGGCCCCGGGGGTGACGTTCGGTCCGGCCACCCGGCACCCGCTCCTGCTGCTGGTGCCGGCCGGCAACCGAGTGGTCCGGGCGGAGGTGGAGGCCGAGTTCGTCACCCGGATCGGCCCGGCCGGGACCAAGGTGACGATCACCGACGCCAGCAACCTGGCCGTCACCTACACCGGGGTGGTCCGCCGGGTGGGGACGACGTTCGTGGTCAAGCGGTCGGCCGCCGACACGCTCGCCCTGAACCCGCCGAAGGCGCTGGAGTGCGTCATCGACGTGCCGGACTCGGCCCCGGCCGGCAAGCCGCCGCTGCGGGTCGGCCAGCCGGTGCGGGTCGTGTTCCCGTAACGATGAATGATGAGTGATGAAGGATGAACTGAAATCCGGACCCCTTGTGCGTACCTCGGAATCCGGGTCGGGTTCGGGTTGCGATTCATCCTTCATCACTCATCATTCATCGGTTCAGTATTGCCGCTCTCTCACCCGCCGGGCGAACAGCAGCTTCCCGCTCGCCTTCCGGGTGCTGCCGCCGGCCAAGCGGGACGCGACCACCGCCCTGTACGCCTTCTGCCGGGCGACCGACGACCTGGCCGACGACCCCGGCGGCAGCCGGGCGGCGGTCCGGGACTGGCGGGACCAACTGCGGGCCGCCCTGGCCGGCGACTACTCCCACCCGATCCACCCTGCCCTGCACCACGCCGTCCGCACGTTCGGCATCGACCCGGCCCACCTGTTCGCGGTCATCGACGGGGTCGAGCAAGACCTGGAGCCGGTCCGGTTCGCCACCTTCGCCGAGCTGGAGCCGTACTGTCACCGCGTCGCGTCGGCGGTCGGGCTGGCGTGCCTGCCGGTGTGGGGCGTCCGCGGCGAGTTCCGGGAACCGGCCGAGGCGGCGGGGGTGGCGTTCCAGCTCACCAACATCCTCCGCGACCTGGGCGAAGACCTGGACCGCGGCCGGGTGTACCTGCCGGCCGACGACCTGGCCCGGTTCGACTGCCCGCCGGACAAGTGGCGCGACCCGGCTTACACGGTGAACTTCCGCGGCCTGATGCGGTTCCAGTGCGACCGGGCGACGGACTACTACCGCCGGGCCGAGCCGCTGCGGGCGCTGCTGTCGGCCGACGGGCGGGCGGTGTTCGGGGTGATGTTCAGCGTGTATCGCCGGCTGCTGGGCGAGATCGAGCGACGGGGCTTCGACGTGTTCACCGTCCGGGTGCGGGTCGGCAAGCTGACCAAGGCCCGGCTGCTGCTGGCCGCGTGGCCTGTGAAGTGGGGGTTTTTGTAGGGTGTGTTGAGGAGGCTTTGCGACGAAACGCACCGGCCCCGCAACGACGGCATCCCGCGGGTGAAGTCCCACCGGTGCGTTTCGCAGAGCCTCCACGCACCCTACGGGAGTCGGTCCGGTGTGGGGTGCGTGGAGCGAGGCTCTGAGAGCGGAACGCACCGGCCGGGCAACGACCGTAGCCCAGGGGCGAAGTCTCGGGGTGCGTTTCACAGAGCCTCTACGCACCCTACAAGAACCGACCATGCGAGCGGCCTGTTGAGTACCCCCTCCGTCCTCGTCATCGGCGGCGGCCTTGCCGGGCTGGCGGCGGCCGTCGCCCTGGCTCCCCGCGGGTTCCGGGTGACGGTCCTGGAGGCGCGAAACCGGCTCGGCGGGCGGGCCGGGTCGTTCGTCGAGCCGGGGTCCGGGCAGCTCGTGGACGCCTGCCAGCACGTCAGCATGGGGTGCTGCACCAACTACGCCCGGCTGTGCGAGACGGTCGGCGTCCGGCACCTGCTCGCCCCACAGCGGACCCTCTATTTCATGACCCCAGACCGGCGGGTGAGCCGGTTCAAGGCCGACCCGTGGCCGGCCCCGTTCCACCTCGGCCGGGCGCTGCTCGGGGCGCACTACCTAACGGCCGGCGAGAAGCTGCGGATCGTCTACGGGCTGGGGATGCTCCTGCGGCAATCGCCGGACGCCGACCCGCCGCTGCTCGACTGGCTGTTGAAGCACAAGCAGACGCAGCGGGCCATCGACCGGTTCTGGGGTGTGGTGCTGACCAGCGCGCTCAACGAAACCGTGGACCGCGTCGGGCTGAAGTACGCGCGGAAGGTGTTCCGCGACGGGTTCGTGACGCACCGGGACGGGTTCACCGTCGAGGTGCCGACGGTCCCGCTCGGGCGACTGTACGGCGACGAGTTGCAGAGTTGGCTCACGCGACACGGGGTGCAGGTGCGGTTGAACACCGGGGCGAGGGGGTTAGCGGTGCGGCCGTCGGCCGCACCGCTTCGGATTGAATCCGTGACGCTGCGGGACGGGTCCACCCTGTCCGCCGACTGGTACGTCCTGGCGGTCCCATTCGACCGCGTCGCCGACCTGCTCCCGGAGCCGCTGGCCTCCGACCCGTACTTCGCCGCGGCCAAGTCGCTCGCCCCGTCGCCGATCACCAGCGTCCACCTGTGGCTCGACCGACCGACCCTTACCCTGCCGCACGCCGTGCTAATCGACTGCCTCGGCCAGTGGGTGTTCAACCGCGGCGAGGTCGCCCCCGGCGAGCACTACCTGCAAGTGGTGGTGAGTGCCGCCCGGCCGCTCCGCGGGCTGGGCCGGGACGAGGTCCAGCGGCAGACCCTCGCCGAACTCGGCCGACTCTTCCCGGCGGTGGCGGCGGCGAAGCTGCTGCGGGTGAAGGTGGTGACGGAGCACGCGGCCACGTTCAGCGCCGTCCCCGGGGTGGACCGGTTCCGGCCGCCGCAGGCATCCTCCGTGGGGAATCTGGTGGTCGCCGGGGACTGGACGGCGACCGGCTGGCCGGCCACCATGGAGGGGGCGGTCCGCAGCGGCTTCCTCGCGGCCGAAGCGGTCCTCGCCCGGTGCGGCCGGCCGGAGCGGCTATTGGCGCCGGAGCTGGCCGGGTCGGTGTAGGGCGGGTCGAGGAGGCTTGGCGACGACGACCCGCCGCGAACGGCAACCGCTCCCCGCCCGGGCCGGCGGGTCGGCGCCGCAGAGCCGGCTTGACCCGCCCTACAGGATTCTCGCCCGCCGACTTGCTAAGATACGTCCACCCGTCGGTCCGACCCTGGCCCCGGAGTGCCTCCCATGACCCGGTTGCCGCTCCTGCTCGGGCTGCTCGCCGTCACCGTCGTCCCCGCCCCGGCCGCCGACCCCGCCGTCCCGCCGGAGGCCCGCACCCGGGCCGAGGAACTGGTGCGGGCGCTGGGCAGCCCGGCGTTCTCCGACCGGGACCGGGCGACCCGGGAGCTGCGGAAGCTCGGCCGGCTGGCCCTGCCGGCCCTGATCGCCGCCCGCCGGGACGACAACCCGGAGGTGCGGATGCGGGCCGCCTGGCTGCTGCCGACCGCCGAGTCGGACGCCGTCCGGGTGCGGCTGGAGGCGTTCCTGGCGGACGAGGACGGGACCACCGCCCACGACCTGCCCGGGTGGCCGCAGTTCCGCCGGGTGGCCGGGGCCGACCGGTCGGCCCGGGAGCTGTTCGCCGAGGCGGTCCGCGACCCGCTCAGCCGACGCGCTGCTGGCCGCTCTGGGCGGGCGCCGGCGGACGCGGCCGGCGGGCTGGCGGCGGCGGCCGGCGGGCTGGCGGCGGCCGGCCCGGAGCAGGCGTCGCCGACCGCGGTCGGCCGGGCGGTGGTGGCCCGCCGGCTGCAGATGTACGGCCAGTACGGGCCGCAGTCCGCCCGCGGCGGGGCGGCCGAACCCCGGACCTGCCGGCCCTGGCCGTCCTCCGCTGGCCGAGGGGCTGACCACCGAGCGGGCCGCCCCGCAGACCGGCACCCAGTTCTACACCGTCGGGCTGTTCGACCAGCGGGCGGCCGCGGAGGCGGTGGCCGGGTCCGGCAGGTTCGGCCCGGCCTTCCGCCGGCTGGCCGTCCACTGGCTGGACACCCGGGACGCCCCGGACTCGGTGTACCTGGCGTACACCCTGAGCAAGCGGCGCCGCGGCTGCCGGCCGCCGACCAGGCCGAAGTACGCCGCCCGGGTGTGCCGTTCCCCGGGCTGTCGTGGATGCGGAAGCTGGAGGCGATCGCCGCCCTCGGCCAGACCCGGGAGGCCAAGCACCTGACGGCCCTGACCAAGAACTTCACCGACCAGTCCGCGCTCCCCCGCCGGGGCGGGGCCGGGGACGCCATCCAGGTGCGGGACGTGGCCTGGCGTCGGCCGTCCAGATGACCGGTCAGGATCCGACCGAATCCGGGTTCACCCAGGGGGCCGGGACGTTCGGCGGGCGGTTCGGGGAGTGGGGGTTCAGCGGGGACGGGGACGAGGTACGAGCCAAGCGGGCGGTCGCGTTCGAGCAGTGGAGGGGGTGGGAGGCGGCGGTGTTCGCTCGGCCGGCGGCCCGGCCGGCGGTTCACGCCGCCGCCGACGCCGTGTGGCCGTACACGAAGCCGCCGGCCCAGTGAACCGCGTTCAGGAACTCCTGGGGCCGTCAGCCCCCTGTTGGAGCACGGTGCCGGCGGGACTCCAACAGGGGGCTGACGCCCCCCGCTCGCCTAATACGCAGACGACTTCTGCCTTACTTCTCGTCCTTCCCGGTCGGAGCGCTGGACGGCTGGGCGGCCGGGAACTTCGGCAGGGTGAGGTTGAACCCGGGCCGGGGGCCGCGGTTCTGGTCGGCGGGGACGGTCGCCGGCGGGGTCGGCGTGACGGCCACGGCCGGGGCCGGCTCCTTCGGCGTCTCCGGAGCTGGAGCCGGCTGCGGCGGGGTGGCGGCGACGGCGGCCGGCGGCGGGGCGGTCGGGGCCGGGGTCGGCTCGGCCAGGGCGCCGCCGCTCGGGGCCGGGGCGTTCCCGGCCGGCGTGGCGCCGGGCCGCGGCGCCGGCTCGAACTTCGGCAGGCTCACCGTGCCCGCCTTCGGCTCGGAGTCCCACTCGTAGTCGCTGGCCTCCAGCAAGCGCCCCGATGCCGACCAGCATGGCGAACGCGGCCAGCCCGAGCATGCCGACGGCGGCCGTTCCGCGGCGGACCGTAAACCGTCCTCGACCGGGCCATCGGTCGCCCCGGTCGGCCCGTGCGGGCCGGTCCGCGGTCAGCCGGCGGTCGCCGGCGTTGCCCCAGCCCGCCGACGTTCACGGTCGGCGGACTGGTCTGCTGGCCGCTCAGGGCCTCGTTGTCCGGACCGAACAGGCACGCCCCGATGACGGCGGCCACCAGGGCGATCACCAGCGGGCCGGGCGGTAGGCGTCGTCCGGCGGCCGGACGGGTCGTCGGTCGCCTCGTCGGCGTCGTCCTCGTCGGCCGCCCGGCGGGCGGACCGCCGCGCGCCTCGTCCGGCCTCGTCGTCCTCGTCCTCGCCGGCTCCGGCTTGCGGCGGCGGGCCATGGCTCGTCTCCCGGTGGGGCGGTGTGTCTCAGCGGGTGGTCAGCTCGTCGCCGGCCTTCGGGTAGTCGTTCGGGTTGGTCGGGTCGAGCCGCACCCCGGCCGGCGGGACGAACTCCCCGACCGCGTCCTTCGGGTTGACGTTCAGGATGCGGACCTTGCCGACGTACTTGCCGCCGGCCCCGTTGATCCGCTGGATCGTCAGCTCGGCCCCCTTCTGCAGACCGGCGTCCGCCCCGGGCGTGAGGGTGACGAGCAGGTTGCCGCCGGACACCGCGATCGACCGGACGGTCCCGCGGAAGAACTCCGGGGCGGGGACGGCCGGCCGGCCGCCGGCCGGGCCGCGGCCGGCGATCCCGGCCCGCCGGTAGCCCTCGTTCTCCTCGCTCAGCTCCCGCACCCGGTCGGCCAGCCGCTCGGCCCGGTTGGCCTGGGCGGACGCGTCCAGCCGGGCGTTGTTGGCCGTCACCTTGGCCGCCTCGGCGGCCAGGGTGAGGTCGTCCATCTTCTTGGCCGACTCCTTGAGCTGGGCGTCCTGCTGGTCCACCTGCTTGGTCAGCCGCTCGACGTTGGCCTGGAGCTGCGTCACCTCCTGGCCCTGCTTCTGGGCGGCGGCGATGGCGTCGTTGTACTGCTTGAACAGGGTGTCCCGCTCGCCGGACACGGCGGCCAGTTGGCTGTACAGCCGGTCCCGCTCCTCGCGGACCACCCGCTGGGCGTCGGACGCGGCCGACCGCTCCTCCTCCAGCAGCTTCTTCGCCTCGTTGGCCGACTCGGCCGCCTTCTTGGCCTCCGCCTGCCACTTGGCCGAGTCCGCCTTCCAGTTGGTCCGGGTGGCGTACCCCTGGACGACCAGGAAGTTCCAGACCAGGCTGAGGACCAGGATCACGAACACCAGAATCTTGCCCAGCGCGGTCATCGCAGAAACCCTCCGCAGTCCGGCCGGGCGGCCGGTGCCCGTTGACGCCCCGTGACCCCGTTCGCCGGCGCCCCGCGCCCGGCTTCGCCTACATGTCCGACGTAGGGCGGGTCAAGCCGGCTTTGCGGCGCCGACCCGCCGATGTGGCAACCGGTCCCCGCCCGGGCCGGCGGGTCGGCGCGTCCAAGGCGACGCTTGACCCGCCCTACGGGCTTCGCGGCTTACCGCCCGCCCTTCAACCCCTGGAGGCGGGCCTCCAGTTGCCCCTGTCGCCGCTCCAGCGTCTGGAGCTGGGCGGCCCAGTCGACCCGCTGGCTGGCCAGCGAGTCCGCCTCGGCCCGCAGGTTGGCCCGGATGTCCTTCTGCTTCAACACCGCCTGGTCGAAGGCGACCGCCCGGGCGGACAGGGCGTCGTGCAGCCGCCGCAGGCTGGTGATGCCGAGCGGCTGGACCAGCCGGCCGAACGCCGCGTCGTCGGCGATGGCCGCGTCCAGCCCGGCGAGCGCCTGCGGGGTCAGCTCCTGGTCGCCGTTCACCAGCCGCTGGGCCTCCCGCGTCTCCCGGGCCAGGTCGGCGGCCAGGGCGTCCACCCCGCGGAGCGGCTGGCCGCGGCCGTCGAGGATCGGCTGTCCCTCCCGCTCCAGGTCGGTGAACACGGCGTTGCCCGGCGACCCGGCCATCGGCAGTTGGGTGCGGAAGGTGCCCTTGCGGGCCTGGTCCAGCCGGACCGCGTACCGCCCCTTGCGGTAGTCCCGGACGGCTTCGGCGGTGGCCAGCTTGTCGGCCGCCAGGGCGTGGGCCGCCTGGGCGTCGGCCACCCCCTTGGCCAGCCGGTCGATCTCTTCCTTCAGCTCGGTGATCTGGCCCTTGACCAGCCCCGAGTCCGTCTTCTGGTCCACCCAGTTGAGCCGGTTCGTGTACGCCGACAGGCTCCAGGTGAGCAGCCCGACGGCGGCGAACACGTTCAGGAAGGTGAGCAGTTTGCCGAGCATGGGTTCAACCTCGCGGCGGCCGCGGGTGTCGGGTCTTGGTTACTGACCGGCGCCGCCGGACGGCCGCTCGCCGGGCTTCTGCTCGGCCGCCGCCAACTGGGACTCCAGGTCGAAATTCCGCTGCAGGGCTTCGCCCACCTGCTTCTGGACGGCGAACAGCCGGGCCTCCACCGCGGACTGCTTGGCCAGGGCGTCGGCCACCTCTTTCTTGAGGGCGTCCAGGTCGGCCAGCCGCCGGGCCACCTGGGTCCGCCGCTGGCCGAGCGCCTCCACGTCCTTGGCCCGCTGCGCCCGCAGGTCGGCCGTCACCCCGGCCTGCCGCTCCAGCAGCAGCGCCCGCTCGGTGGCCAGCGCCCGCAGCAGGTCGAACTCCTCGGAGAAGGCGGCCTGGTCGAGCACCGCCTGGGAGTCGGCCGCCCGGGCCATGTCCCGATACCGGTCCACCTGCCGGCCGACCGCCTTCAGGTACTGCCGCAGCCCGACCACCAGGGCGGTCCGCTTCTGCCAGTCGGCGGACGAGTCCAGGTGCATGAGCAGGTGGGCGATCCGGCCGCGGCGGTCGGCGTCGTCCCGGCTGGCCGCGGTGCCGAGGTCGGCGTACACCGCCGCCTGGTCGGCCTGGGCCTTACGGAGCGCGTCCGTCTTGGCGTTCCAGTCCTGGAGGGCGGCCGCGTCGGCCCGGTTCTGCTCGAACCGGGCGGCGGCCTGCTTGGCCGCGTCGGCGGCCGCCTTCACCGCCTCGGACGCCGCCTTCACCTTGTCCGCCTCCTCCCCGGCCAGCCGCGGGTTGGGGTCGGCGATCGCCGCCGCGAACCGCTTGTCCAGCATGGCCGTGGCCTGCTCGACGTTCTTCTGGAGCACGTCCGGGGCGATCCGGTCGAAGAACGCCAGCCGGCGGACCAGGGTCCGCTCGTCGTAGCTCTCGGCCATCCGGGCGAGCACCCCGGGGACGTAGTCGATCCGGCCGTTCGGGGTGACGGCGTACCGGCCGCACAGGAAGGTCAGCTTCTCGGCCGGGCTGGCGCTGCCGCCGAGCGGCCCGCCGGTCAGCCTCCCCTGGACCCGCTTGACCTCCTCGACCTGGCTGGCCGGCTGGGGGGACGCCCCGCCCAGGGCCGGCCCGCCGGCCGCCTGCTCGAAGTGCTTGGTCAGGAAGGTCGGGGGGACGGTCTCGGTGCTCACCCCGCCGGACAGTTGCACCCGGAACGGGACGGCCGAGTCCCCCTCCCGGGCCGGCCCGGTGAGCGGCAGCCCCTGGGGGATCAACTGGTACCGCAGGGCGGTGGCGGCGATGTCCTGCCGCTTGGCCCACGACTGGGTGGCCAGGTAGGTCAGCCCGGCCGCGGCCAGCAGGTTGACGAACAGCAACACCTTGCCGAGCTTGCCCATGGGTGCGGTTCCGCGGTCGGCGTCGGGGCGGAGCGGTCGAGGCGTCTGGCGGACCAATGTCCGTGACTGTCCGTTAATTGTGACGGGTGTCGGCGACCTTGACAAGCGATTTGGGTGGGCAACCGGCGGGGTTTCGGCGGTCCGCGCAGGCGCGACCGGCACCGGTTGCCCCGGGGCGTTGGCGGGGGCGGGGTGGAACCCGGATTCTTCCGCCGTCCGCCGTCGGAATAACCTATAAGGGTGGTAGAACCTGCCGCGGTTTCGCCCCGGGCCGGGAGGTCGCCGCGTCGCCCCCGCCCGCCCACCGGCCGGAGTCCGCATGTCCTCCCCCACCGCCGCCGGCCCCCGCCAGATCGGCAACTACGACGTCGTCGCCAAGATCGCCGAGGGCGGCATGGGGGCGGTGTACAAGGCCACCTGCCGGGCCACCGGGCGGACGGTGGCGATCAAGGTGGTCCCCCCGGAGGCGGCCAAGAACCCGACCCTGCTCAAGCGGTTCGAGCAGGAGTTCAAGGCGGCCGCCCTGATCGACCACCCGCACGTGGTCAAGGCGCTGGACTACTGCGGGACCGGGCCGACCCCGTTCCTGGTGATGGAGTTCGTGGACGGGGAGTCGCTCGGCCAGCGGGTGGAGCGGGACGGGCCGCTGCTGGAGGCGGACGCGGTCCGGCTGATCGGCCAGGTGTGCGAGGGGCTGCACCGGGCGCACAAGCAGGGGCTGATCCACCGGGACGTGAAGCCGGACAACATCCTGATCACCCGGGACGGCGGGGCGGCCAAGCTGACCGACCTGGGGCTGGTCAAGGAGGTGGACGGGGAGTCCAACCTGACCCGCACCGGCCGCGGGCTGGGCACCCCGCACTTCATGGCCCCGGAGCAGTTCCGCAACGCCAAGGCGGCGGACGTGCGGTGCGACGTGTACAGCCTGGGGGCCACCCTGTACTGCCTGGTGACGGGGGTGACGCCGTTCGACAAGACCAGCCCGCTGGACTGCTGGGTGCGGAAGACCAAGGACGACCTGCCGCCGGCGAACCGGCTGGCCCCCGAGCTGTCCGACCGGGTGAACTGGGCGATCCGCCGGGCGATGGCCGCCGACCCGGTCGCCCGGCCGGCCAGTTGCCGGGAGTTCATGGAGGACCTGACCGGGCTGGCCTGGCGGGGGCCGTCGTCCGACTCGTACGCCCGGCCGGTGCCGACCGACCTGCTGCTGCCGGCCGCCCCGACCGACGACCTGTGGTACATGGTGTACCGGGACGCGGCCGGCAAGCCGAACACGGTCAAGGGGTCGACGGACAGCATCCGCCGGAACGCGGCCGCCGGGGCGCTCGGGAACCTGGCCGCCGTCCTGGTGTGCCGGACCAAGCAGGGGCAGTTCCAGCCGCTGCGGTCGGTGCCGGAGTTCCGCGACCTGGCGGGGGACGGGCCGGGGCTGACCCCGACGGCGCCGATGGCGGTCGGCCGGCTGACCGTCCCCGGGCTGGACCGGCCGGCGGCCGACGGCCGCACCCCGCTGCCCGGCCGCGTGGTGGTCGTGGCCCCGGCCCGGCCGCGGCCGGGCCGGGCCTGGATGTGGGTGCTGGCGGCCGGGCTGGCCGGCGTGGTGGTGGCGGCGGTGTTGCTCTTCAAGCGGTGAGCCGGCCCGCCCGTCCTGTCATCGGCCGGCCAGGTCCAGACTCACGTCCGTCGGCCCGGCCCCGACCGTCAGCCGCAGCCCGCTGGTGGCGAACTCCTGATACTTGGCGGCCACCGCCACCCCGGCCGGCGGGACCACCTTCAGGGCGTACTCGCCGGCCGGCAGGGGGGCGGGGAACCGGAAGGTGCCGTCCGCCCGGGTGGCGGTGTGGGCGGTCCGCGGCTCCGGCAGGGTGAGGCTGACGGCCATCACCTCGGCCCCGGCCACCAGCCGGCCGGCCGCCCGGACCACCCCGCCGACCGGCCCGGACCGGGCCGCGTCGATCAGTTGCATGACGGACGGCGGGCCGGCCGGCTGCGGGGTGGGGACCGACAGCTTGCCGGTGTCCAGCTTCCGCAGCTCCAGCTTGATGGCCACCCGCACCTCCTCGATCACCTCGTGCAGCCGGAACGCCTGCAGCCTCACCTCGCCCGCCCGGCCTGCGTCGGCCAGCCCGTCGTCGATCTGCCGCTGGATGGCCGGGCGGTGGGCCAGGAACGGGCGGACGGCCCGGACCGCCCCGTCGTACATGGCCAGGCACTCGGCCGGCCGGTGGGTGTTGTACAGCTCGGCCCCGCGGTTGTGGACGTCCTTCAGGGCGTCCAGGGCCAGCCGGTCCAGGTCGGCCGGCGGGACCGGGACCGGCTGGCCGATGGCCGCGGGCGTCAGGAGTGCCATCGTCTTCACCCCGCACAGGGTCGGGTCGCCACGCTCGGGCCTCCCATCCGGTGGGCCGTCAGCCGGAAGTGTAGCTCGCCCGGTCGGGGTTGCAACCGGCCGCCGCGGCCGGCTAGCATGGCCGGCCGCGGCCCGGACGCCGCCCCCGCCCCCAGCCCGCACGGACGCCGTGGCCGACAAGCTCACCCCCCTGCTGACCGCCGCCCTGGCCCGGGCCGCCGCCGCCCCGGCCGGCACCCCGCTGGTCGCCGGCAAGGCCGACCCGGGACTGTTCCCGAACACCGCGGCCGGAAAATCCGCGGCCGGCAAGGCGGTGGCCGACGGGCTGTTAACGGTCGTCACCACCGTTCAGACCGGGAAACAGGCCCGGGAGCTGTTCGCCGCCACCGAGGCCGGGCTGACGTTTTTGCTGGACCAGGCGTCGCCCAAGCAGGTGCTGGAAGACTTCGTCCGGGTGCTGGAGGAGCAGGACGGGCAGGTGGCCGGCCTGACGGCCGCCGCCGCCCGGATGGCCGACAGCCTGGCCGGGCTGAAAGAGGCGGTCGGGCGGGTGCTGGAACGGCAACCTAACCCCCCGGCCCGAACGGGACGCCGACCATGCCCGCGACCGCCGTCGCCCCCGCCCCGGTCGCCGTCGCCGACCCGGCCGACGACCTGGCCGGCGCCGTCCTCACCCGGCTGGCCGACTGGGCGGCCAGCGCCGCCGCCGGCCAGGACTGCCCGCTGCCGGACCTGTACCGCAGCCTGAGCGTCCGGGAGCACCCGCCGACCCTGGGGGCGTTCCACGACTGCCTGCGGGCGCTGCACGCCGACCGCCGGATCTACCTGCACCCGTGGACCGGCCCGCTGTACGCCCTGCCGGAGCCGGCCTACGCCCTGCTCGCCGGGCACAACGTCGCTTATTACGCCTCGACACGCTGACCCCGTTTAGCCGCGAGGCGGTGGCTCTGCGGAGCCGAGC
Organism: Gemmataceae bacterium; assembly: GCA_046350115.1. Lineage (GTDB taxonomy): Bacteria > Planctomycetota > Planctomycetia > Gemmatales > Gemmataceae > JAXMAZ01. Next base: position 82,985 of record JAXMAZ010000025.1, on the reverse strand, counting down.
GCGGAACCTGCACGCCGGGGCGTCGCGCTCGCCGATTCGGGATACAGCGACCGCGCTCGGCTCCGAAGACTCCGCCTCGCGGCTAAACTTGCTCGGAGGTTCATGGATGACCGCCACCCTCAACCCGACCGCCGCCCCCCGCGAGTCCCTGAAGCGTGCGGGCAACCCGTTCCGCAACTACTTCGCCCGCAACCCGGACGACGAGGTGTGCGCCCGGTACCACGTGCCGGAACTGTTCGCCGCCGAGCGGGACCTGCTGCACGCCATCATCGACCTGTACCGGTACGACCCGGCCACCCACAGCGAGGTGGTGCCGGTGCTGGGGAACAAGGGGGCCGGCAAGACCCACCTGCTGCACAGCATCAAGCACGGCAGCGGCGGCCAGTGGCAACTGCTGGTCACGCCGGGGGTGTACCAGAAGGACACCGACTTCCTCGAATACCTGCTGTTCCAGATCATCGACACCCTCCTCGGCGGCGGCCGGCAGAAGGGCCAGCGGCCGCTGGAGGCGGTCAGCGAGGCGCTCGTCCGCAAGCAGCTCGGGGCCGCCCTGCGGGAGCTGTCCGCCGAGGAGAAGGTGGAGCTGTTCCCGCCGCCGGGCATCGGCCGGTGGGCGCGGCGGCTCGGGCTGGGCACCACGCAAGCCGCCGAGCGGGCCGAGTGGCTGGCCGACACCCTGGCCGGGGCGAACGCCGTCCACCGGATGCCGATGCCGCTGACGCAGGCGCTGCACGACGCCGGGCTGCCGGCCGAGACGGCGTACAACCTGCTGGTCGCCCACGCCGGCAAGAGCGAGGCCCGCAACGCCGCCGGCCTGATGCGGCGACAGGTGCTTCAGGGGTTCGCCAAGGCCGCGCTGCTCAAGGACGAGTCGGAGCTGGCCAGCTTCCTGACCTACGGGTTCGCCGAGCTGGAGTTCCACGTCCGGCCGACCCGCCAAGACCTGGTGCTGGCGCTGTTCAAGGTGCTGATGGAGGTGTTCCGGTCGCTGAAGATCCCGGTGGTGGCCGCGTTCGACCAGTTGGAAGACCTGCTCCTGTCCCGGCGGACGGACGACGCCCACAAGATCGCCGAGGCGTTCTTCGCCGGCATCGTCCAGACGATGCACCAGATCGACGGCCTCTTGTTCCTGATCTTCGCCGAGCGGGGCTTGTGGAACCGGTTCGTGCCGAGCCTGGACGGGTACATCCAGGACCGGCTGAACAACCCGGTCCACGTGCCGAAGCTGGGCACGGTGAAGGCGATCCGGCTGGAAGCCCCGGCCCCGGCCCTGGTGGCGCGGGTGGTCGAGGCCCGGCTGCGGCCGGTGCTGGACGAGGTGCCGGGCGGGGACGACCTGCCGGACACGTACCCGTTCGCCGCCGGGCAGATCGACCGCATCGCCCGGACCGAGCCGACCCTGCGGGACATGCTCCAGCAGTTCCGCCACCTGTTCGACCACCTGGTGTACGAAGCCTCCGAGGAGCCGGTCGCGGCCGCGGGGGTCAGTGACGGCGAGCGGCCCGGCCCGACGCCCCCGGAACCCCCGGCGAACCGGCTGGCCGGCGTGGACTCCGTCGGGTTCCCGGAGGTGATGACGCCGACGGACAAGCAGAACCGGATCGACGCCCTGCTGGGCAAGGACGCGGCCATCCCGCCGGCGGTCAAGGTGACGGCCGTGACGGTGGTGGAGGCGGCCCCGGAGGTGCCGCCGGTCGCCCCCTTTCCGCCCGTGGCCGACGACCGGCCGGCCCCCGCTCTGGTAGCCCCGCCGACCGTCTCCCCGTCTGATTTGTGGGATCAAGAAGTGCGGGCGGCCCGCCGCCGGCTGGAGCCGGACGGGGCGCTGACCGGGGCCACCCGTGAGCTGCAAGCGGCCCTCGGCACCTTCCTGACCGTCTGCCACGAACACGGGGTGAAGGTCGGCCCGTGGCGGCTGCAACACGTCGTCCCGGAGTGGCCGTTCGGCGAACACCCGACCTACGGGGCGGTCAGCCTGGCCCACTGGGTCTGCGGGGACGGCCAGCCGTGGAAGGTGGGGGTCGGGCTGTTCCTGGCCCGCGGCCCGGGCAAGCCGAAGGATCTGGAGATCAAGCTGACGGCGATGGACGCCCAGCCGCCGATGACCGACCACCTGATCCTCCTGCGGCCGGAGGACGACCTGGCCCTGACCGGCAAGAGCAAGACACTGTGGCAAGACGCGGAGCGCAAGGGCAAGCACGCCCGGCTGGAGCCGGTGCCGCTGGACGGGTACGCGGTGTTGTCGGCGTTCCCGCGGTGGCTGGCGGCCGTCCGCGAGTCGCTGCCGCAAGGGGCGCCGCTGCCGAACCTGGCCGACGTGATCCAGGAGAAGGCCGAGCGGCTGCTCGAACAGGTGTGTATGCCGGTGCAGCAGTGACCGCGGCCCGTGTAGCCCCAACGGGGCGACCGAGAATAGCCAGGGGTGAGGCTTTGCGAACCCCTGGACCCGGGCGACAAGAGTGTCCCGTAGCCCCAACGGGGCGACCCGACCAGCCGGACTGGTCGCCCCGTTGGGGCTACATGGGAAAGGGAGGCGGTCCTCGGACCAGGGGTTCGCAAAGCCTCACCCCTGGCTATTCTCGGTCGCCCCGTTGGGGCTAACCTGGGGCAACGTCGCTGAGCGCCCACGGACGTTCGTCCATGGGCTTTCTTCGTTTTCCCACATGCGCGGAACCGGTCTGGGGCACTTATCCTGTGAGGGAGGAGAGTGCCGATGCCGGTCCGCCTGCCGCCGCTCGCCGGCCACGTGCCGGACGCCGACCTGCTCGCCCGGTTCGCCCGGGACCGGGACGAGGCGGCGTTCGAGCTGCTGGTCTGGCGCTACCGCAAGCTGGTGTTGGGGGTGTGCCGGCGGGCCGTCGGCGACCACCACGCCGCGGAGGACGCGGCCCAGGCGGCGTTCCTGGTGCTGGCCCGCAAGGCCGGAGACGTGCGCGGGAGCCTGGCCGGCTGGCTGGCCCGGGTGGCGTACCGGTGCGGGGCGAAGGTGCGAAGAGCCGCGACCGCCAGGGAGCGGCTTCAACCGGCCACCGCCCCTGGCCCGGCCCAGCCGCTCTCGGGCGGTCGCGGCTCCTGTGACCCCGAGCTATCCGCCCTCCTCGACGCCGAGCTGGACCGCCTTCCGGACAAATACCGCGTCCCGGTCGTCCTCTGCTATCTCGACGGCAAAACCTACGAGGCCGCCGCCGCCCAACTCGGCCTGCCGATCGGCACCCTGTCCGGCCGGCTGACCAAGGCGAAGACACTGCTCCGCGACCGGCTCATCCGCCGCGGCGTCGCCCTCGGGCTACTGTTGTCCCAACTGGCCGCCGACGCCGCCGAGCCGGGGCGGTTCGTCACCCGTGTCACCGAAGCCGCGACCGCGTTCGCCGCCGGGCAGCCGACGCCCGCCGGGCCGGCCGCCGTCGCCGCCGGAGTGTTACGAACCATGAGCCTGCACAAGCTGGCCGCCGCCACCGCCGCCGGGTTCCTCGCCGTGGCCGTGGGCGTCGGGACGATTGCGACCGCCGCCGGGACGCCGGCCGGACCAACCCCGGTCGCCCGGCAGCAGCCGAAGCCGAAGCCGCCGACCGACCGCGACCTGCTGCACGGCGAATGGCTGTTCGACGCGGCCACCGACGAGCACGGTAACGACGCCCTCGGCGGCCCGTACCGCGAGGCCCGGCTCACGTTCAATAAGGATCAAGTCGCCATCACCCAGACGCCGATCTCGGCCGCCCCGGTCGGGACGACGTACACCATCGACCCCACGGCGAACCCGAAGCGGATGGACTGGGAGGTGCCGGCCCTGTACCGGACGTTGCTCCGCATCCCGGCCGGCACCGCCCGCGGCATCTACAAGTTCGAGGACGTCGACACGCTGACCGTGTGCATGAGCAACTCCCCGCTGGCCGACCGGCCGAAGGAGTTCAAGGCCGGCGGCGGGAACCACTTTCTGTTCACGGTGAAGCGGTGGAAGGGCGAACCCGGGGCGAAGCTGACGTCGGCGACCGTGAAGGTGGTCGATCCCGACGGCAAGCCGGCGGACGGTGTGAGAGTGTTCACCCACGAGCAGCGGACGCCTGACCAGCCTCTGAGCTTCATCCCGGCGGATGAGGCTCGGAGTTCGGGCGGGGCCGTGGTGGTCAATCCACGTGATGTGTTCATGGGCCTGATCGCCCGCGACCCGATCCGGAACCTCGTTGGGATAGCGAAGGCGTCCCCGGCGGCCCTGCACTACGGGCTGACCATCCGCCTGCAGCCAGCGGTCAGGATCACCGGCAAGCTCGCCTCGCTGGAGTTGGCCAAGGCCGGCACCGACATCGGCTGGACCAACGTGTACCTCCAGACGGATTCCTGCCGGTGGTCCGGTTACATGTCCCATAGCGGCGAGTTTCAGTTCAACGCCCCGCCCGGCGAGCACCAGTTGTATGCCTACGGCGAGCGCGTGAACAAGAAGGCTGTGACGCTATCCGTCGCGGCGAACCAATCAGAGGTGGATGTCGGCACCGTTGACCTGCCAGCGAACGACTGGGGCAAGCTTGTCGGCAAGCCAGCCCCGGAGCTGGCCGACGTGGCTGGCTGGAAAGGGACGCCGGTCAGATTCGCCGACCTGAAAGGGCAAGTCGTTATTCTGTGGTTTTGGGCGTACCACGAAGTCCAGGGCCGGGCGCTGGTCCCGAAGCTACGAAAACTTACGGCCGAGCACGGCGACAATGGTTTGCGTGTAGTCACGGTTCACATTGATCGGGACGGAAAGGTCGACACTGCGTCCAAACTCGACGAGAAGGTGGCCAAGGTAAAGGCCGAGGTATGGGGTGGCCGGGACATCCCCTTCCCGGTCGTCCTGACCGTCGGAGACGAACGGTACGACATTCCGTCTCTAGTCAGTAAGTCCCGCAGCCGGGCGGCGGCCGAGTACGCCCTCGAATACTGGCCCCACGGCGTGCTGATCGACCGGAAGGGGGTGGTCCGCGGCCAGTTCGTCCCAGGGGTGAGACAGTACACCGAGTTGCTCGACAAACTGCTGGCGGAGAAGTGACGCCGGGGCGGGTTTCGCTTACCCTGCCGGCATGACCTATGACGAGGCCATCGCCTTCTGGTTCGGGCGGATCAACTTCGAGGTCAGGTCCGCCGCCCCCGGCGACCTCAAACTCGAACGGATGCGGGCCCTCCTGGCCCGGCTCGGCGACCCGCACGACCGGCTGCGGGTCGTCCACGTCACCGGCACCAAGGGCAAAGGCTCGACCTCCGCCATGATCGCGGCCGTCCTGCGGGCGGCCGGGTACCGGGTCGGGCTGTTCACCTCCCCGCACCTGGAGCGGGTCGAGGAGCGGATCCAGGTGGACGGCGAGCCGATCACCCCCGGTGAGCTGGCCGCCCGCATGGCCGCGGTGGCCGCCGCCGTCCGCGAGCTGGACGCCGCCCCGTTCCCGCCTGTCACGTTCTTCGAGATCAGCACCGCCGTCGGGTTCGCCCACTTCGTCTGCCGTCGCGTGGACGTGGCGGTGGTCGAAGTCGGCCTCGGCGGCCGGTTCGACAGCACCAACGTCATCCGGCCGCTGGTCAGCGTCATCACCAGCATCGGGCTGGACCACACCGCCCAGCTCGGCCACACCCTCGAAGCGATCGCCTACCAGAAGGCGGGGATCATCAAGCGGCGGGTGCCGTGCGTCAGCGGGGTGACGGACCCGGGGCCGGCGGCGGTGATTGCCCGGGTGGCGGCCGAGCAGCAGGCACCGCTGATCCGGATCGGGCGCGACGTTCACTTCGACTACACGCCACCGAACGCCCACGGCCAGCAGGCCGTGGGCTTCGTGGACATCACCACTCCCCGCGGCCGCTATGGCGCCCTCGAACTCGGTCTACTCGGCGCCCACCAAGCGGCCAACGCGGCGGTCGCCGTCGCCGCCCTGGACGCGCTCCGTGACAGCGGGCTGTCACTGCCGGAGGCGGCGATCCGTCGCGGGTTAAAGGAGGTCCGCTGGCCGGCCCGGGTGGAGCTGATCTCGGCCCGCCCGGCCGTCATCCTGGACACCGCCCACAACGTCCCGTCGGCCGAGTCGCTGGTGGCGACGCTCCGCGAGTCGGTGCCGGTGCCGGGGGCGAAGCGGGTGGTGTTCGCGGTGTCGTCGGACAAGCCGTACCCGGACATCCTGCGGGTGCTGGCCGGGTACTTCGACCACGTCCACCTGTGCCAGTACGGGAACAACCCGCGGTGCGTCCCGCCGGACAAACTGGCCGAGGTGCTGCGGCAGGTCGCCCCGGACACGCCGGCGACGGTCCACCCGTCGGCGACGGCGGCGTGGCTAGCGGCCCGGGGGGCGTGCGGCCCGGACGACCTGGTGTGCGTCACCGGCAGCGTCTTCCTGGCCGGCGAGCTACAGCCCGCCGTCCGGTGGTAACTCGTGGCAGAGAGGGTCCGATTGGAACCGGTGGATGCGACCGTCAAGTGCAGGGCGCTAACAATCGGCGCAAGCCGGGCCGGTTCAGCCGTTCGCCCGGTGCCACAGCTCGCCGGCTGCGGGAGACACCGCCCCGCAGCCGGCCCACCTTCCCTCGTCGGCCACGCCCCGCGCGTGTTGGCCAGCGTTTTCGGCATTTTTTCCTTCACATCCCGCCGGCCACACCCTATACGACCGCCCTGTGACGTGGCCCTCGGGGAAGGGGCCGACGCCCTCGCCCTTACCGCCAGCGGGCTACTTCATGCCGACCCCCCACACCGCGGACGCGGCCCGGACCCGGCTGCGCGCGGAGGAACTCGAAGCCCGCCTCGCCCCGGCCGTCGCCGTCCGGTTCGACTACTCCCTGGACGCCACCGGGTTCTTCAACGACCCGGCCCGCCGGGCCGACCTGGAACGGGTCGCCGCCACCGTCGCCCCGCGGCTGCACGACGACCTGGCCGCCATCACGCCCGGCGGCCCGAACGCCTGGGCCGCCACCGTCTTCAACCCGGCCACCAACCAGACCCTGTCGCTGCCGAACCTGGCCGTCCGCGAGGGGGAGGTGGTGGTGTACGTGGCCGCCGCCCCGCTCGGCCGGGGGGAACTCGGGCTGACCACCAGCGGCGGGTTCACCGCGTCCGGCCCGCGGCCCTGGCTGGACACCGTCCGCACCCGCGGGCAGGCCGGGGCGGCCGGCGGCACGCCGACCGACTACGCCACCTGGGGCGGGATGATCACGTTCAACGCGGCCACCGACTGGCACTTCGGCCCGTCCGCCCCGGCGGCCTTCCGATACGACTTCCAGAGCGTCGCCGCCCACGAGCTGCTGCACGTCCTCGGGTTCGGGCTGGGGCTGCCGGCGTTCGCCCGGAACGTGGCCAACTGGAACGGCACCTCGGGCCAGTTCGTCGGGCCGACGGCCACGGCGGTGTACGGCAAGCCGGTGCCGGTGGCCGGGGACGCGGACGGGCCGGACCACTTCGCCCCCGGGGTCAGCTACCGCGGCCAGCCGTCACCGATCCAGCCGGCCCTGCCGCCCGGCCAGCGGCGGACGATCTCCGACCTGGAGCTGGCCGTCCTGCAGGACATCGGGTGGGAGGTGTTCACCGGCCCGGCGTCGGCCGCCGCTCCGGTCCCCCAGCCCGCCGCCGTGACCGCGAGTCCGGCCGGCCGGTTCGCCGTCGGCACTGCGTCCGGGGTGGCCGTGTTCGGGCCGGCCGGCGAGGTGGTGGCCACGTCCCGGCCGCTCGACCCCGGGGCCGGCGGCACCCGGGTCGCCCTCACAGACCTGACCGGGGACGGGGTGGCGGAACTGATCGCCGGGACCGGGCCGGGGCCGGCCAACCTGGTCAGCGTGACCGACGGCCGGACCGGCGTCCAACTGGTCGGGTTCCAGCCGTTCGAGGGGTCGTTCGCCGGCGGGGTGTACCTGGCCGACGGGGACTTCACCGGGGACGGTGTCCCGGACGTGGTGGTGACAGCGGACGAGGGGGGTGGGCCGGTGGTGGCCGTGTTCGACGGGGCGCAGCTCGCCCGCGGGCAGGTGGTGCAGACGGCCCGGTTCCTGGGGATCGACGACCCGGCCTTCCGCGGCGGCGCCCGACCGGGGGTGGGGGACGTGAACGGGGACGGGAAGCCGGACCTGGTGATCGCCGCCGGCACCGGCGGCGGGCCTCGGGTGGCGGTGTGGGACGGGCTATCCGTCCGGGCCGGCCGGCCGGCCCACCTGGTGCCCGACTTCTTCGCCTTCGAGCCGGGGCTGCGGAACGGCACCTTCGCCGCCGCCGGCGACCTGGACGGGGACGGGGCGGCCGAACTGGTCGTCGGGGCCGGCCCGGGCGGCGGGCCGCGGGTGCTGGCGTTCAGCGGCCGGCAACTGCTGGCCGGCCGAATGGTGACTGTCGCCGACTTCTTCGCCGGTAGCCCGGACGGCCGGGGCGGGGCGCGGGTGGCGACCGCCGACGTCGATGGGGACGGCCGTCCGGACGTGATCGTCGGGTCCGGGGCTGGCGGCTCCCAGGTGGGCGTGTACCGCGGGGCGGACCTGGCCCGCGGGGCGACCACCCCCGCCTTCACCCTGACCCCGCCGGGTGGGACGGCGACCGGGGTGTTCGTCGGCTGACCCCGGTAGCGCCCGGGTTTTCGCGCCTTCTTCACACGACTCGTACCGGGCCGAATCCCGTTCCGTCTGTGCGTGTTGCGCCCGACATGCCAGCCGGGCCACCCGGCGGGCCTGACCAACCCGGGCACGGACTGGATTTCCGGCCACAAATCTCCATAAGATAAATCAACCTCCGGTCGAACGCCGGAGACCCTCTCCATTCTCTTACATCGCCCGAGGTGTGCCATGGACCGTGCGACGGTTCGTCGGTCTGCGTTCACGCTGATCGAGCTGCTGGTGGTGATCGCCATCATCGCCATCCTGATCGGCCTGCTCCTGCCGGCCGTCCAGAAGGTGCGGGAGGCGGCCGCCCGCACCCAGTGCCAGAACAACCTGAAGCAGCTCGGCCTGGCCGCCCACAACTTCGAGGGGGCGACCAGCTACTTCCCGGCCGCCTGGGAGGCACCGAACCCGGTGTACGCCCTGCCGGCGGCGGGGATCGTCATGGACGCCCAGTTGCCCGGCACGCCCCGGCTGACCAACCTGTTCGTCGAGCTGCTGCCGTACATCGAGCAGGACAACCTGCAGAAGGGGTGGAGCTACACGGACAACGCCAAGAACCTGAACGAGCCGCCGGCGTTCACCACCCCCGGGCCGAACAGCATCTCGGCCCAGAAGGTGAAGATCTTCCTGTGCCCGAGCAGCATCGTCGCCCAGAGCCCGACGGCGGTGGTGAGCGGCGTCACCTACGGGCTGAACAGCTACGGCGGGGTGGCCGGCCGGCTGTCCTTCTCGGCCCGGACCAGCCCGGCCCCGAACCAGTTGCCGGCCCCCAACCCGATCGACTACAACGCGACCATCGCCATGACCAAGGACGGCATGTTCTACGTCAACAGCCGGGTGAAGATGAACGGGGTGAGCGACGGCACCAGCAACACCATGATGTTCGGCGAGCGGCAGCACAAGGACCCGAACTTCGACCGGATGTACACCAACTTCCCGATCATCGGGTGGAGCGGGTGGGCGTGGGTGAACCAGGAGAACGCGATCGGCGACTACCTGGTCGGGGCGTGCCGGCCGATCAACTGGATGATCCCGAACGACGCCACCGGGCCGAACAGCTCGACCAACACGTGGGTGCGGCAGAAGCTGTCCAGCATGTCCAGCGGGCACACCGGCGGGGCGACCGTCTGCTTCGCCGACGGCAGCGTCCGGTTCCTGCGGGACGCCACCTCCATGCCGGTCCTCTGGGGGCTGGCCACCCGGGCGGCCGGCGAAGTGGCGACCGAGAACTGAGCGACGGCAACCTAACCCCCCGTCCCCCTTCCCTACGCGGGAAGGGGGAGCAAGGGCGAGGCTGGTTCCGGGGGTGGGTTGAGGTCTGGAAACCTAACCCCCCGTCCCCCTTCCCTAAGAGGGAAGGGGGAGCAAGCGGGTTGGAGCACCCGGGCAACGAGACCGGGCTCGGACCGGGCGGGGCCGTGAAACCTAACCCCCCGTCCCCCTTCCCTACGAGGGAAGGGGGAGCAAGCGGGGTGACAGTCCGGGCTGAACGTCGCCCCCGCCGGCGGGAGTGTGTATTCTCCCCCTTCCCTCTTAGGGAAGGGGGCCGGACCGTTAGGTTTCGGGCCGGCCCTCCCCTGGAACTGGTTCCTTGTCCGGCGACCTCGGCCCCCTTGCTCCCCCTTCCCTCGTAGGGAAGGGGGACGGGGGGTTAGGTTTCACAACCCCCGCCCTTCGGAGCCGCCCGTGCCTGTTCGCCTGCCCCTGATCATCAGCCTGCTGACCGCCCTCGCCGCCGGGTGCGGCGGCGGGTCCGCGACCGTCGCCCCCGCCCTGACCGTGACCGTCACCCTGGACGGCAAGCCGGCCGGCAACCTGGGGGTCGTCCTGGTCCCCGACGGGTCGGCCGACACGGCCGGCGGGTTCGGCGGCACCACCGACAGCACCGGCCGGGCCACCCTGTACGGGCCGAACCCGGGGGCCGTCCCGCCGGGCAAGTACAAGGTGGTGGTCACGGACCGCGGGCCGGAGACGGACGAGCCGGTGGCCAAGAAGCCGGTCAACCGGGTGCCGGCCGTGTTCGGCAAGCCGGCCGCCACCCCCCTTTCGCTGACCGTCGAAGCCGGTAAAAGCGAGTACCCGATCGAGGTGCGGTCGAAAGGCTAGCCGGCCTCACGGTCGGCAATCCGCTGCCTTCATCACACGCTCACGCCCGGCCCGTCCGGGCCAAATCCCGTTCCGCCCGTTCGGGTTGCGCGACCCGGGCGGATGTCGCGGGCCGTGGGTCCGGTCGTTCGGCCGACTTTCGGCATCAGATCGGGTGTGCCTGGATAAGATAAAGAATCGCCATACGAAACGGTGTCGTTCTCTTCTTGCGTCCCTCTTTTCCGAGGTCAGTCATGGGGCAGGCGACGGGTCGTCGCGGGGCGTTTACGTTGATCGAGCTGTTGGTGGTGATCGCGATTATTGCGATCCTGATCGGGCTGCTCCTGCCGGCCGTGCAGAAGGTCCGGGAGGCGGCGGCCCGGATCAAGTGCAGCAACAACATGCGGCAGATCGGGCTGGCCATCCACAACCTGGAGAGCGCCCGCCAGAAGCTGCCCCCGTCCAGCATCAACGGGCCGGCGGCGGCCGACATGCCGGGGCTGGTCGAGTTCCAGAAGGCGGGCACCACCGGGACGGCCAGCAGCGACTACGCCCGGCACTGCTTCCTGGCCATCATCCTGCCGTACATCGAGCAGGGGAACGTGCTCCAGACGAGCGGCATCGGGTACGACTTCCGCCAGGACTGGTACGCGGCCAACAACCGGGCGGCGGCCACCACCCGCATCCCGACGTTCGAGTGCCCGTCCGCCCCGACCGACCAGCGGGTGATCACCCCGGCTCTGGTCCCCGGCACCTACGGCAACTTCCCGTACACCACCACCGACTACATGGCGGTCAACCGGGCGAACTGGAACGGCAGCCCGCGGGGGGCGGTGTGGAACGCCATCTTCAACGGGGCGGTCGCGTACCCGGGGGACCAGGGGGTGCGGGGCATCCTGGCGACCAACCAGTTCACCCCGCTGAGCGCCACCTCGGACGGGCTGACCAACACCGTCATGCTGGCCGAGGCGGCCGGCCGGCCGAGCCGGTGGCTGTACGGCAAGCAGACCCAGTCCCAGGCGGCCAGCGGGTCGAGCGCCCCGTACATGAACGGGCCGTGGGCGTACGAGGGGAACGACATCGCGGTGGACGGGGCGTTCCCGCAGGGGTCGGCCAACCCGGGCGGGACGTTCAACAGCACCAACCCGGCCGACGCCGGCACCGCCTGCCGGATCAACTGCACCAACCAGGGGGAGATTTACGCCTTCCACAGCGGCGGGGCGAACGTGGTCATGGGGGACGCGTCCGTCCGGTTCCTGCGGGACTCGGTCAGCCTGCAAACCCTGATGCTGCTGTGCGCCCGGTCGGACGGGGCCGTGATCAGCGGCGAGTACTAAGGCAGCGGTCGACCAGCCCGACGCGCGAGCGAGGGTGCCGGATTAGAGCGGTTTGCAGTTGGTTGTAGCGTCGTACCCGGCGTGCCGGAAGTAGTTCCGGCACTCGTCGGCGGAGAAGGCGTCGAGTGATCGGCCGAGGAGCGCCCACAGCCCGTCGATGGCGCGCTCCTCCGCTGCCCGCAGCATCGCCTTCAGCTTGCTGAACGCGTTCTCGATCGGGTTCAGGTCGGGTGAGTAGGCGGGCAGGAACCGCACCTCCGCCCGACCGCCGCCACCGCCGCCCGCGCCTCCGCCCGCCTGTGGCAGGCCAGGTTGTCCCACACCACCACGTCCCCCGCCCGCAGGGTGGGCACCAGCACCTGCCGCACGTAGGCGACGAAGTGGTCGCCGGTCATGGCCCCGTCGATCACCATCGGGGCGGTCAGCCGGTCGCTCCGCAGGGCGGCCACGAAGGTGGTCGTCTTCCAGTGCGAGTGGGGGCCGGGCACACCACCCGCTCGCCCTCCGCCCGCGGGCCATCCGCCGGCTCATGGCCGTGCTCGCCCACGTCTCGTCCACGAACACCAGCCGCTCCGGGTCGAGGGCGGTCTGGGCGGTCCGCCAGGCGGCGCGCGGGCGGCGGCTACGTCCGGGCGGTCCTGCTCGGCCGCGCGGACCGACTTTTTTTGAGCGTCAGCCCGAGCCGGGCGATGGCCCGCCAGAGGGTGGCCAGGCTGACCGCCAGGTCGAGCCGGGCCTTCAACTCGGCCAGGGTGGCGTCCGGGTCGGCGGCGATGGCCTGCCGGATGCGGTCCCCGTCGGCCGCCAGTGCTTGCCGCCGGTGCCCCCGCCGCCGCGGGCTCGTCTCCCCGCCGTCCCGGTGCCGCTGGCGGACCCGCCGCACCCACGACGCCGCTCACCCCGAACCGCTCGGCCACCGCCGGCGGCGACTGCCCACCCTGAACCGCCGCCAGCACCCGCGACCGCAAGTCCGCCGAGTACGCCCGCATGGCCAACCCTCCGGGATTGGCTCCGTCATACCCGATCCGCCCCGACCGCGCTACAACCAACTGCAAACCGCTCTAGCCCTCGCTCGCGCGTCGGGCTGGTGGGAAACACCAAATCGCCCGTCACCGGCCCGCCAGGGCCGCCTTCAAGTCCGGCCGCCACCCGGCCCGGACCAGCCCCGCGGCGGCCAGGAACAGCGGCGCGTTGAACACCTGGAGCAGGTTGTCCGCCAGGGCCGGCCGGCGGCCCTCGAACAGGTGCCCGACCAGTTGCACCACCCACCCGCCGACGAACGCCGCCACGAACACCATCCCGGACGCCTCGAACGGCCACCGGGCGACCCACTCGGCCGCGATCAACAGCGGCAGGGTGAGCGGCAGTTGCACGACCGCCATCCGCCAGTCCAGCCGCAGGTAGTACAGGAACACCCCGAGGTAGAACAGCGTCCCGCCGGAGATCGGCAGGTCTGGGGCCGGGGCGAACCGCAGCCAGCCGAGGGCCAGCAGCAGGGCGAACGTGACCAGCGGCACCCCGACGACGTGGGTCAGCTTGTTCCGCGGGTCGCGGTGGTAGGCGGCGTAGGCCGACAGTTGGGCGGCGAGCGGCGGCACGACGACCTCTCCGGGCGGACGGCCCGTCCAGGGCGGGAACAAGCCGGCTTTGCGCGCCACCCGCCGGACCGGGCGGGGACCGGTGGCCACGCCGGTGGGTTCCGAGTGGGGAGGGCGGGCCTGGGTGCCGAGCCGGGCTACCTCCCGGGTGACGGCTCAGCGGGGAGCGGAGAACCGGTTCCGGCGGGCCGGTTCGACCGCCGGCGACCCGCCCTACCTCGTTCGGCAGCGTACCACCCGCGGGTTGCCCCGGCATCTACAATGTCCGCGATCCCGCCCCGGAGCGCCGCCGATGTCCTCCCCCCGCCCGGTCACCGTCCCGGACTTCCGCGCCGCCAAGGGCCGCGGCCGGCTGGCCGTCGTCACCGCCTACGACTTCACCTCGGCCAAGCTGGCCGACGAGGCCGGGGCGGACGCCGTCCTCGTCGGCGACTCGGTCGGCACCGTCGTCCAGGGGCACCCGACCACCCTCCCGGTCAGCCTGGCCCAGATGGCGTACCACACCGAGTGCGTGGCCCGCGGGGCGAAGCGTGCCCTCATCGTCGCCGACCTGCCGTTCGGCAGCTATCAGGCCGGGCCGGCCCAGGCGGTCCGCAGCGCGGTCCAGTTGCTCAAGGCCGGGGCGGCGGCGGTCAAGCTGGAGGGCGGGGAGCGGATGGCCGACGCCCTGGCGGCCCTGGTCCGGGCGGACATCCCGGTCATGGGGCACGTCGGGCTGACCCCGCAGTCGGTCCACCGGCTGGGCGGGTTCAAGGTGCAGCGGTACGCCGACCGGGTGGTCGCCGACGCGAAGGCGGTGGCCGCCGCCGGGGCGTTCGCGATGGTGGTCGAGGGGGTGCCGAGCGAGGTCGGGGCGGCGGTGACGGCGGCGGCGGACGTGCCGACCATCGGCATCGGGGCCGGCCCGGGGTGCGACGGCCAGGTGCTAGTGTGGCACGACCTGCTCGGCCTGTTCGACGGGTTCCGGCCGAAGTTCGTCAAGCGGTACGCCGAGCTGGGGGAACTGGCCCGGCAAGCAGTCAAAACCTACTGCGACGAGGTCCGGGCTGGCGCCTTCCCCGGCCCGGAGCACCAGTTCAAGTGACGCCCGGCTGGGTTACGCCACCAGTTCGTCGAACAGCGCCTCGAACCGCTCGCCGATGGCCTTCGTCGTGAACTTGCCGGCGAACCGGTCCCAGCCGCGGGCCACCTGCCGCTCCTTCGCCGCCGGGTCGCCCAGCACCGCGTGCAGGGCGTCGGCCACCGCCGCCGGGTCCGGGTCGGCGTAAGTCGCCGCGTCCCCGCCGGTGAACGGGACGGCCGCGGTCGGCACCGCCACCACCGGCAGCCGCAACCCCATCGCCTCCACCAGCGGCACGCAGAACCCCTCGTGCAGGCTCGTCACCAAAAGGGCGTCGGCGGTCAGATAGAGGGACTTCAGCTGCGAGGTCGTCACCTTGCCGGTGATGAGCGTGTGGCCGTCTTGCCCGAGGTCGCGGGCCAGCTTGTCCACCTCGTTCGCGTAGTCCGGAATGGGCCGGTCGCCGACCACCACCAGCCGGGCACGGGGGTCGAACCGCTTGCGGTACTCGGCCAGCGCCCGGACGGCGAGCAGGATGTTCTTGTTCGGGGCCACCCGGCCGACGAGCAGCAGGTTCGTGGCCCAGTCGTCCAGCCCGCTCACCGCCCGGAAGTCCGGCTCCGCCCGGATGAGCTGCTCGGCGTGGTGGAACGGCGGCAGCTCGGCCACCTTGCGGTTCGGGTTCACCGCCCACACGTCCTTGGCGTTGAACTCCGAGTCGGCCCAGATGTGGGCCTTGGTGCGGGCCAGCCGGGCGACCTGGCGGATGCCCTCGGCGCACCCCCTGGCCACCTCCGGGTTGGTCTTCTCGAAGAACCTCGGCGGGGTGACGTTGTGGTACTTCACGGCCGTCCGACACGGCAGCGTCTCGACCGCCTTCACCGCCCACTCGCAGCCGATGGAGTGGTGGTAGATGAGCACGTCGTCCGGCCGGTTGAGCAGCCGGGGGAGTTCGTCCGGCGTCTTGACCGGCTCGTCGATCTTGCCGACCCAGGCGAAGAACAGGACGTCGTAGCCCCTGGCCCGGAGGGCGCGGGCCATGCCGAGCACGTCGTTCCCGACCGCGTCCCCGTCCACCAGGGTCGGGAGGGCGATGCCGATCCGCATGGGAAACCCTCGCACAGTGTCAGCGGTTGTCTGGCTCCCCCTCTCCGCTTCGGGGAGGGGGTTGGGGGGTGCGCGTCACGACCCTGGCCCGTTCCCGCGACTTCGGAGCCACCGAATCGGGTGGCCCGCGTAACCCCACCCCCCGTCCCCCTCCCCGAAGGGGAGAGGGGGAGGAAATCCACAACGTCATCTCAGTCCACGAACCCGTGTTTCCGCAGCGCCGTCAGCAGTTGCTGGCCGGCCGCCTTCCAGGTGAACAGCTTGGCCCGCGCCGCCGAGGCCGCCCCGAACCGGGCGGCCGTCGCCGGGTCGGCGTACACCTGCCGCATCCGCTCGACCAGCGACGCCCCGCTCGGCTCGGCCCAGGTGCCGGTGTAGGTGTCGCTGCCGCGGACCGGGACCAGCGTGTAGTCCACCGGGTAGCCGACGCTCGGGTCGAAGAATGCGGTCAGCCCGCTGTGACACGGGGTGATGAGCGGCCGGCCGCAGGCCATCGCCTCGATCAGGTGCAGCCCGAACCCCTCCCCGCTCGACCCGTTCACGTAAGCGGTCAGCGACCGATACCAGTCGGCCAGCTCGGTGTGCGGCAGCACCGCCCGCAGCACGTCGATGCGGGGGTCGTCGTAGGTCTCGACGCCCGGCGACCCCGGGGTGATCTTCACCCGCAGCCGCACGTCCTGTTCGTCGGGAAACGCCTGTCGAAAGAGGTCGATCACCCACTGGGCGTTCTTGCGGACGCCGCCGGCGGTCAGCGCCCCGGCGGTGCCGAACGTGCAAACTGCTGGCGGCGGGCCGACCGGATGAAATAGGAGCGGGTCGAACCCGAGCGGGGCGACCTCGATCGGCACCGTGACCCCGCTCTTGCGGAAGCACTCGACCTGCCACCGGCTCGGCACGATCACCACGGCCGCCCGGTTGATCTGCCGCGCCCAGTCCGGCTGGAGGGTGTCGGTCTCCCACATGGTGTAGACCGCGGACGCCTTGTCCAGGTTGAACCGCGGCACCAGGAACGGCGGGTCCACCACCAGCTGTGGGTCGCCCGGCTGCCGCTTGGCGTGCTTGCGGAGCAGGTTGGGCGGGATCAGGTCGGTGCGGACGGCCGCCCCGTGGTGCATCCGCAGGTCGATCCCGGCGGCGCCGAGTCCTTTCAGGAAGGCGAACGCGACGTGGTCGTACCCGCCGATCCCGCGGATGTCGGCCGACAGGGTGAGCCGCTTGCCGGACGCCTTCGGGGCGGCCCCGACCCGGGTGCGGTCGAGCAGCGGGCGGTCGTCGGTCGGATAGGCCAGCACCGGCGACAGCGCCACCCGGTCGACCGCCGGCACCTCACTGGTCGCCCACACGGCCATCGCCGCCGGGTCCACGTCCTTCGGGGCCGGGTCGCTGAGCTTCTTGGTGCGGATTAGCCACACCCGGGAGCCGGGTCGGGCGGCCGCGGCCTCCTCGTCCTCGCCGACCCCGGCCGCCACCCGCCCGCCGAGGGCATCGACAGCCGGGTCCGCCTTCACCGCCTCGGCGAAGTGGTACAGGGCGTGTTCGGCCAGCTCCACCCCGGGGGCGACGACCGCCACCCGGTCGCACTCGGCCTGGGTGATCGCCTTGGCCATCGCCGCCGGCCGGCCGGCCCACCCCGGCACCCGCACCACCGTCACCCGCGGGTCGGCCCGGAAGATGCGGGCCAGGCCGGCCGCCTGATCGCTCGGCCCGCTGTGGGCGATGAGCAACTGCCAGTGCGGGTAAATCTGCCGCCGGACCGCGTGAGCGCTCAGCAGCGCCATGTCCACGGTCGCCGGGCAGGCCGGAATGAGTACGGCCAGCGGCGGCGGGTCGGTCATCGCGTCGACCGCCTGTCGGACCCGCTCGACCTCGTCCGCCGGCAGGGTGTTCCGCCGCCACCAGGCGCCGTCCACCTCGCTCGCGTACACCGCCCCGAGCTGCATCACCCGGGCGTCGGTCAGCCCCTTGTACAGTTTCCGCCCAAACTCCCGGAACTTGCCCCGCACCAGCATCCGCCCGCCCCGGATCATCGCCGGGCCGAAGCACCGGTACGCCCGGGTGAGCCGGACCTTCTCCCGCACCGCCCGGGCCAGGGCCACCGGCGTGGACACCGGCCTCACCCGGAACTGGTCCAGGGTGACGGTCCCCTCGGCGTGCCACACGTCCAGCCGGACGCCGCGGGCCGGGCGGGTCAGTTGCAGGACGAACCGCTCGGCGAACGACCGGTTCCAGGCGAACGCCTCCCGGGCCGGCGGCCGGGGGTTGGCGTCGGCCGGGTCGAAGGTGAGTTCCAGCCGCTTCCGCAGGTTGAACTTGTCGGCCGAAGCGACAGCCAGCCGCACCTCGTACCACCCGGGCAGCAGTTCGGCGTCGGCGGTGAGCCGGACGTGCGGGGCGTCCACAGCCCACTTGTCGCCGACAGGGGCGAGGCCGGGGCCGGGACTGAGGTCGGAGGCGGCGAGCGGGCGGACGGCGATGGCGGGCATGGCGGCGCTCCTTGCCGCGGGGGACATCCTGGGGAGAACGGACAGCGTCCGAAACCGGGGGGTGGGGTGTCAAGCCGAACTGGCGAGCGGGGGGCGTCAGCCCCCTGTTGGAGCGTCCGGGCGAGAACCTGCGTTCTTAACCTGTGCAGCAACAGGGGGCTGACGCCCCCCGCTCGCCTTTATACCAGCGCCGGCCGCGCAGCGTCCCGCTTCGCCCCGAGCCGCGGCGGGTACATGATCAGCCCTTGCAGCACCACGAACAGGGTCGCCAGGTACAGGGTGGTGAAGAACGCCTCCGGCGGCTTGCCGTCGGTGAAGTACCGGTCGACGAACAGCAGGTCGTGGAGCATCCGGCCGACGAACGTGGCGCTGCCGTCGAACGGCTGGCCGGCCAGTTCCCGCAACTGGTACTCCCAGCGGGTGAGCGGGCACTGCCAGCCCATCACCGCCTCGACGGCGACGACGCCGATGGCGAGCAGGTGCGTCAGTCGGAACCACCGGTTGCGGCCCCACTCCCACCGGAACCCGGCGGCGACGATGATCGCCAACTGGCCGAGCACCACGTAGGCCACGTACAGGACGTGGAGCAACACCATCGCGTCGGCCAGGTAGCCGTACATCGCCGCCTCGGGATGTCGAACTGTGAGGTCGGAGGGCGACCGCCCTTCAAGTGATTCGATCCCGCCGCCGGCGGATTATTCCCGTCGGCCGGGGGCGGTGTCCGACCACAGCTCCGCGGGAGCCTGACCGGATCACCGTCCGACGGGTCGTGGCGAGGGGACTCGAACGGCTACCCGGCTGAGTGGCCGGGGGCCGGACGCCTCACCGCTGGCCGGCCGCGTTCCGCCGCCACTTCTTCAGCTCGTCCGCCGGCACGCCGGCGTCGTGCGCCGTCCACGCGGCGACCGCCTGGTCGATCGCCTGCTCGGCCGGCACCTGGCCGGTCGCCGCCTGGCGGACGGCGTCCGCCAGGGCGGCCATCAGCGGCCGCTGGTCCGGGGTGCGGAGCACCAGGGCCGGGTTCACCAGCCCCAGCCCGACGTACTCCCGGACGGCGGCGGCCAGCGCCCGGTTGCGGTCGGCGTCGAACCCGTACCGCTGCCACTGGGCGGTCCGCTCGGCGGACACGTGCTCGGTCCGGAACGGGCCGACCCCGAGGGCCGGGTTGCTGAGCAGGGCGGTGGCCGACGCCGGGGCCGCCAGGTCGGCCAGCAGGTCCCACGCGGCCGGCTGGTTCGGGGACGACCCGAACACCACCCCGACCCACCCGCCGCCGCCCAGGTACGGCACCAGGTTCACCCCCCGGGCGGCCAGCCGGGGCTTGGCGTCCGGGCCGAAGTACGCCCGGCTGCCGGGGATCGGGGCCACCCCGAACCGGGCGTCCACCGCCCCGTCCGGCCCCTTCGGCAGCCGCCCGATCTCGGCCAGCGACAGCACCCCGAACGCCGCGGTTCCCGTGTCCAGCGCGGCCACCGGGTCGTCGGGGCCGGTCGCCCGGAACTTGGCCACCCGGCCGAGCCACCCGGCCGCCGCCCGGAACCCGGGGGCGCCGACCCGGGCCGCCCCGGTCGCCGGGTCGGTGTGGAACCCGAGCGCCAGGGCCGCCCCCTTGGTGGCCGCCAGGTCGGTGTCGGTCATCGCCGGCCGGTCGTAGCAGGCGGCGACGTGGTTGTACTCGGCCAGCAGCCGGTCCGGGTCGGCCGGGACGGGCGGCAGGCTCGGCTTGCCGGACGTTGTGGCGAAGAACTCGGCCACCTCGGCCGCGTCCTCCCAGGTGGCCGGCGGGGCGAGCGGCCGGCCGACCTTCATCTGGAACGCGGCCGCCGTAGCCGGGTCGGAGAATCGGTCCGACCGGTAGATCAGGACGAATCCGTCGCCGGCGAGCGGTATTCCCTGGACTTGCCCGCCCCACCCGGTTAAATTCTGCCGAAACACCGACGCGATACGGGGCCACTGCAGCGGGTGGTCGACGGCCTGGAGCGACTGCGGGAGCGGGACGAGCCTCCCGGCGGCGGCCAGCTCGCCCAGCTCGGCCGGGCGGACGACCGCCAGGTCCGCCCCGGAGACGGCGGCCGGGGGCTTAGACTCGACCCGGATCGCCGCCCCGGACCGGCCGGCCCACCCGTTGGCGCGGTCGGCCACCGCCTTGGCGAACGCCGGGTCGGCACACGCGATCGTCAGCGTCGCCCCGGAGGTCGGGGGCGTCGGGGCGACCGCCGGCGGGGCCGACGACCCGCCGCCGCACCCGGCCAGCCCGGCGGACAGGGCCGCAATAACGGCCGCGCGAAAAAACAGTGATTGCATCGAGGCTCCGGGTGCGATTACTATGATCGTGTCAGGACGCGCGAAGTTCCCGAGTAGTTTTACACACGGAACCACCTGGCCGGACGCCACTCGCCGCCGGCCCCCGGTCCGTGTCCCGGGTACACCCTCTCCCTGTTGTCCCGGACCCAGCCCGGCCTTCGGCCCGGCCCGCCCGGCGGTGTGCGGAGGCACCTGTCAGCCATGAAAGTCCAACTCGTCGTCGCCTCGGGGGTTCGGCAGGGGACGGTCATCCCGGTCGGCGGGGCGCAATTCCTGATCGGCCGGGACGAGGTCTGTCAGTTGCGGCCGGCCAGCCCGGCGATCAGCAAGAAGCACTGTGGCATCTACGTCCGGGACGGCCAGGTGTTCGTCACCGATTTCGGCAGCACCAACGGCACCTTCCTGAACGACCAGCCGGTCACCGCCGAAACCCCGCTGGCGTCCGGGGACCGGCTGAAGGTCGGGCCGCTCGACTTCACCGTCAACATCCTGAGCGTCGGCCCGTCGGACAGCACCCCGCTGCCGGACGCCCTGAAGGCGGTCAGCCCGCCGGCGGCCGCCCCGAAGCCGACCCCGGCGGCCCAGCCGAAGGTGCCCGCCGCTCCGGCCCCCGCCCCCGCCCCGAAGCCGGCCAAGGCGGCCGCCGGGGCCGAGGACAACGACCACATCGCCGCCATGCTGCTCGGCATGGGGGACGAAGAGCCGTCCAGCGGCGACGTGCCCGGCGGCAGCACGGTCATGGAACTGCCGTCGGTGGACGCGCAAAAGCTGGCCGAGGCCGGCAAGAAGGACGAGAAGAAGATCCCGAGCAAGGCGGAGTCCTCGTCCGCCGCGGCTGACCTGTTGCGGAAGTACATGCGGCGGCCGAAGTAGCCCCGCCCCCCGTGCTCTCTCTCCCCGACGCCCCCGGCCCGGATGCCGGGGGCGTTGCTCATTCCGGCGCGCACGGGTCCGGAGCCGCGGAGCGGCGGCAGATGCGTAGCCATGGGGGCGCAAGCCCCTGGTAGACCGGTCGCCTGCCCCCGAAGCCCCGGAGGGGCGACAGAACCCGTCCAGGACGGCAGGTGTTGGCCGTTCTGTCGCCCCTCCGGGGCTTGAGCCAATTTGCCGTCCCGACCAGGGGCTGCGCTGGCTACGCATCTGCCGCCGCACCGCGGCTCCGGACCGGGGCCGTCCCCTTTTCCGGTCCGATTCGAGCGTTCGAGAGTGTTGTCTTGTCCGTCTCATTCACCCTCCCGCCTGGCTGGTCCGCCCGCACCGTGCCCGCCCTTCGCGCCGCCCTGCTGCGGTGGTTCGACCGCCACCAGCGGCCGCTTGCCTGGCGGCAGGACCGCGACCCGTACCGCATCTGGGTCAGCGAGGTGATGCTTCAGCAGACGACCGTTGCGGCCGTCGGCCCGTACTTCGAGCGGTTCGTCGCCGCCCTCCCGACCGTGCAGAGCCTGGCCGCGGCCGACGAGCAGCAGGTGCTCAAACTGTGGGAGGGGCTGGGCTACTACCGCCGCGCCCGCCACCTGCACGCGGCGGCCAAACAGCTCGCCGCCCGGCACGGTGGCGACCTGCCGGACGACCCGACCGTGTGGGCGGCCCTGCCCGGGGTCGGGCGGTACATCCTCGGGGCGGTGCTGTCCCAGGCGTTCGACCGCCGGCTGCCGATCGTCGAGGCGAACAGCCTGCGGGTGCTCAGCCGGTGGTTCGCCTACCCCGGCGACCCCCGCGAAGGCGACGGCAAGAAGTGGGTGTGGGCGGCGGCCGAGGCGGTGCTGCCGGCCAAGCGGATCGGGGACTTCAACCAGGCGGTGATGGAACTCGGGGCGACGGTGTGCAAGCCGGCCGCCCCGCGGTGCGGCGAGTGCCCGGCGGCCAAGTGGTGCGAGGCGAACCGGCTCGGCCTGCAAGCCCGCATCCCGCCGCCGGCCAGGGCGAAGGAGCTGACCCGGGTCCGCGAGATCGGGGTGGCGGTGCGGGACGGCCGGGGGCGGGTGCTGGTGTGCCGCCGGCCGGCGGACGCCAGGCGGTGGCAGAACATGTGGGAGTTGCCACACGGCGAGGTGCGGCCGGGCGAACCGGACAGCGAGGCCGCGGTGCGGGTGGCGGACGAGTTGACCGGGTTCGCGATCACCCCCGGGCCGGAGTTGATGACGGTCAAGCACGGCGTCACCCGCTGGCGGATCACCCTGACCGTGCTGGAGGCGACCCGCGCCGGCGGCCGGTTCCGGCCCGGGGCGTATGCCGAAGCCCGGTGGGTGGACCCGGCCGGGTTGGCGGCGCTACCGGTCAGCTCGCCGCAGCGGACCGTGCTGACCGAGCTGGCCCGGGCCGGCCGGCAGCGGCGGCTGTTCTGACCGACACCGGGCCGGTCCTCCGGACGGGGCCGGGGTGTGGCGATACGAGTGAGACGATTTTTTCATTCCGCCTACACCGGTGCCGAGTAGACTCGGGGGATATACGCCCCGCCCAACCGACGCCGCCGAACCGGTGATGGTGTCCGTCCTCGTATTCGCGATGGCCGCCAGCCCGGAGGTGGCCCCGCCGCCCCGGCCGGTGCTGACCACCGCCCAGGCGGTGCGGGAGCTGACCCGGGCGGCGGCCGCCGCCCGACGGCCGGTCCGGCTGACCGGGGTCGTCACCCACGCCAACCCGCACGTCGGGGACTTCTTCCTCCAGGACGACTCGGCCGGCGTCTACGTCTCGGCCGGCTCCGGCCCGCCCCCGGTCCCGGGGGACGTGGTCGAGGTGGTCGGGGTGTCGGACCCGGGCCAGTTCGCCCCGTGCGTGGACCCGTCGGCCGTCCGGGTGGTCGGCCGCGGCCGGCTGCCCGACCCGCTGCCATACGACCTGTCGGCCGAGGACTCCCGCTGGCTGGACGGGCAGTACGTGTGCGTGGCGGCCGTGGTCCGCGGGGTGGAGTACGTGCCGGCCAGCGGGTACACCGAGGTGCGGGTGGAGGCGGGGGAGGCGACCGGGGTGGTGCGGGTGCCCGGCCCGGAGGCGACCGCCCGGCTCCGCGGGGCGGTCGGCCGGCCGGTCCGGCTGGTCGGGGTGTGCGTCCCCCGGTTCGACTCTCGCGGGGCGGTGGCCGGCCCGCCCCGGCTGTACATCCCGTCCGCCGACCGGGTCACCGTTTACCCGCCGCCCGACGACCGGCCGGCCGAGCCGGTCCCGGTGGCCGACCTGCTCCGCCGGTTCTCCCCCCACACCCACCCGGCCCTGCGGACGGCGGCCGTGGCCGGGGTGGTGACCGGCCGGGCCGGGCCGACCCTGTTCGTTCAGGACGCCACCGGCGGTGGTCGCCTGGTCCCGGACGCGCACCCGGCCCCCGACTGCCAGGTGGGGGACCGGTGCGCGTCCGGGGCACGATCCGGATCACCGGCCCGCGGGTCCGGCTGGTGGCGGCGGCCGTGACCGTGACCGGCCGGGGGCCGGACCCCGACCCCCGGGAGTGGTCGGCCGCCCAACTGGCCGCCGGCCAGACCCGCGGGCTGCTCGGCCGGTTCGGCGGGGTGGTCGTGGAGGTCGTCCGGCCCCCGGACCCCCGCCGGTCGCCACCGTCCGCGACGGCACCGGGCTGTTCGCGGCGGTCCTCCCGGCCGGCTACCCGGCCGACCGCCTGCCGGCCGGCGCGCGGGTGGCCGTGACCGGGGTGCCGGCCGTCCTGCTCATGCGGGGGGCGGCGGACAACGAGTGGGCGGTGGTCACCCGGACGGCCGACGACGTCCAGGTCGGGCCGGCCGCCCCGCCGGTCCCCTCGTGGTGGACGCCGGAGCGGGTCGCCGCGGCCGTCGGCGGCGGGGCGGCGGCGGCCGGGGCCGCCTTCGCCTGGGTGGTGCTGCTCCGCCGGACCGTCCGCCGCCAGACCGAGCAGCTCCGCCGGCAACTGCTGGTCGGACAGCATCTGGAGGCCGGCTACCGGGATCTGTTCGACTCGGCCGGGGACGCCGTCTGGGTGACCGGGCCGGACGGCCGGCTGACCGACCTGAACCGGGCGGCCGAGAAGCTGCTCGGGCTGCCCAAGGCGGACGCCGTCGGCCGGTCCATGGCCGACTTCCTGTCCGACTCCCAGGCCGGGCTGGCCCGGTCCAGCTTCGTGGCCCGGGCGGACGCCCCGTTCGAGCTGACCGTCCGGCCGGCGGCCGGCCCGGCCGTCCCGGTCGAGGTGTCCAGCCGGCTGCTGCCCGGCGGCGGGGTGCAGACCATCGCCCGCGACCTGACCGAGCGGAAGAAGCTGCAGGAGCGGGCCCAGCGGGTGCAGAAGCTGGAGGCGGTCGGCCGGCTGGCCGGCGGGCTGGCCCACGACTTCAACAACCTGCTGACCGTCATCAGCGGGAACGCCGAGCTGGCCGTCGACCACCTGCCGCCCGGCCACCCGGCCCGGCAACTGGCGGCCGAGATCCTGGCCGCCGGCAACCGGGCGGCCGGGCTGACCCGCCAGCTCCTGGCGTTCAGCCGGCAGCGGTTCGTCCAGTTCTCCCGGGTGGACCTGAACAAGGTGGTGGCCGACGCCGCCCCGCTGTTCCGCCGGCTGGTCGGGGCGAAGGTGCGGCTGGCCGTCGTCCTGCCGGACGACGTGCCGGCGGTGACGGCCGACGCCGGGATGATCGAGCAGGTGCTGATGAACCTGGTGGTGAACGCCCGGGACGCCATGCCGGCCGGCGGGACGATCACCGTCGCCACGTCCCGCACCCCGGCCGGGGCCGCCCGGCTGACCGTGGCCGACACCGGCTCCGGGATGGACGAGGCGACCCAGGCCCGGGTGTTCGAGCCGTTCTTCACCACCAAGGAGGTCGGCCAGGGGACCGGGCTGGGGCTGGCCACCGTGTACGGCATCGTCCAGACGCTCGGCGGGGCCGTCCGGTTCACCTCGGCGGTCGGGGTCGGGACGACGTTCGAGGTGGACCTGCCGGCGTTCGCCGACGCCCCGGCCCGGCCGCCGGCCCCGGCCCGCACCCCCGCCCCGGCCCGCACCCCGGTCGTCCTGCTGGTCGAGGACGACCCGTCCGTCCGGGCGTTCGCCGCCGGGGTGCTGGAGGCGGACGGGCTGACGGTGCTGGCCGCCGAGGCCGGGCCGGACGCCCTGCGGCTGCTGGCCGCGCACGCCGGGCCGGTGGACGTGCTGCTGACCGACGTGCTCATGCCGGGGATGACCGGCCGGGAGGTGGCGGCGGCCGTGCGGGCGGCCCGCCCCGGGGTGCGGGTGCTGTACATGTCGGGGTACCCGGGGGACGGCGGCCCGACCGAGTCGGACGGGTACGAGTTCGTCCCCAAGCCGTTCAACCCGGCCGATCTGCTCACCCGGGTGCGGGCGGCGACCGGCCCGCGGCCGGCGTAGCCGCCACCCACACCCACCCGGCGATCAGGACCGCCTCGACCGCCGCGTCCGCCAGGTAGACCGGCGGGATCACCCCCCGGGCGACGTACACCACGTCGATCCCGGCCAGGGCCACGGCGGCGGCCAGCCCCAGCGCCACGACCTCCGGGGTCGGCCGCCGCCGCCAGCCGGCGACCAGCAGCCCGACGGCCACCGCCGTGACCAGCACCCCGACCGTGTTCACCAGCCAGTGGTCGGCCTCCCGGCCGGTCGCCAGGTGGTCGGTCTTCGGCCCGGTCACCGCCTGGAACGTTTCGATGCTGACGAGCGGCCACACGCCCGTGACCAGGTAATACACCCCCTGCACCCAGCACAGGACGGCGAACCCGGTGACGCCCGCGTCCGCCCGGCAGGCGGGGGCGTCGGCCCGGGTGAGGGGGATCGGACTGCTCACGGCTTCGCCTCCGAAGGGACCGGACCCGTCCGACCGCGACGCAACCCGGGTGCCGGCGGCGGCACACCTGTTGCACCGGGTGTCGGCCGTTCCCCCCGGACGTGGGGGCGCTGACCCGAGGCACCCATGAGCAGGAAACACCACGGCGGCCCAAGCCCCGTCCCCGCAGGCAACCGGCCGCAGGCCGGTCCGGGGTTCGCCGACCCGGCTGCCGCCCCGCCGGAACCCGCCCCCGACACCGGGGTCGGGGACCAGGAGCAAGACCCGAAACGGCGGCTCGGCGGGTTCGAGGGGAAGGGGGAGCACTCGCGGCAGCAGCCCGGGATGCTCAACGACGGCGACCACCACAGCCGGTAGCCCGGCCCCGACACCACATTCCCAAGGAGGCAAGCGATGGCCGACCAGAAGAACCGCGGCGGGCAGAAGGCGGGCAGTCAGGACGCCGCCCACCCGGACCAGCACCAGGGGACGACCACCCAGGGGGCCGCCGCCCGGTCCGACAAGGACAAGCAACAGGACCAGCGGACCAACCCGGACGACGCCCGCCGGCAGCCGACCGATCAGACCCGCTGACCCGCCGGCCGGCACTCGAACCACGCCTGGCTGCTGGCCAGCCCGCCCAGCCAGCCGAGCGGGGAGAAGGTGGTCCGCACGGCCCCGAACCGCCCGCGGACCTGTCGCCGCAGCAGCCGCCAGTTGAACCCGTAGTGCGAGTGGAACGGGCCGTCCGCCGACTGGTACGTCGGCCGCGGGATCGCCGTCCCCGGGCCGGCGAGTACCATCCGCGCCGCGTCCCGCCAGGCGTACCGCTCGTAAAACCGGTAGTCGGTCAGCCCGCGGCGGGCCGCCCGCCGGCGGGCGGTCGCCTTCACAACGAACGACGGCCCCGTCTCGATCGGCACGCTGATGACCACCACCCCGTCCGGGGCGACCAGCCGGGCCAGGTCGGCGAGGACGGCGTCCGTGTCCGCCGGGACGCAGTGCTCCAGCACCTCCATGCAGGTGACGACGCGGTACGCCCCGGCGTGCTCCGGGCCGGCCAGGTCCCGGGTCGTCAGGAACCGGATGCCGGGGTGCGGGCCGGCGAACCGGGCCACGTTGTCGGCCACATGGTCGGCTGCCCGGTCGGCCCCGACCGCGGCCGGGAACAGGTCGGCGACGTGGGCCAGGAAGGTGCCGTCCCCGCACCCGTAGTCGAGCAGCCGGCTGCCCCGGTATGGGGCGACCAGCCGTCGGCCGTGGGCGAACCGGGCGGCGTGGCCGAACCGGATCGCCCACGACCCGCCCCCGAGCTGCTTGCGGGCGTACCCGCCGGGAACCACCTCTGCCATTGCTCGCTCGTACTCTGCCGCCCGAAATCTCCGCCCCCGGGTGAAGCGACCGCCGGAAATGTCGGCAGCCGTGTCCGACTCTCCGCCGTCCGGGGTGGACTGTTCTAAGCTAGGGCGACCCGTGTGACAGCGTGCCGGCGGGTGGTCTCATGACTTCGAACGTGGTGTTGGCCGTGAACTGGACCGTCTATCTGCCGTACCTGCCGGTGGCGGCCGGCTGCCTGGTCGGGGGGGGCGTGCTGGCGGTGATGTCGGTCCGCCGCCGGTCGGCCGGCAAGGACGACCTGGTCCCGCTCACCCGGTCCGGCCACTGGCGGGCGGCCGAGCAGTCCTACGCCGACCGCCGGGCGTCGTTCCGCCGGGAGGGGGCGATGGTTCGGGTGTCGCTGGCCTGCCCGGCATTGGCGACCGGGGCGGCGGACGGGTACGTGTTGGACCGGTCGACCGGCGGCCTGCGGCTGGCCCTGGCCGACCCGCTGCCGGTCGGGGCGTCGGTGCAGGTGCGGGCCAGCCACGCCCCGGACACTGTCCCGTGGGTGACGACGGTGGTCCGCAGTTGTCAGAACACCGGCGAGCGGTACGAACTGGGGTGCGAGTTCGACAAGACCCCGCCGTGGAACGTCCTGCTGCTGTTCGGCTGAGATGTCATTTGGCGGCGGCCGGCCGCGGCGGCGGAGCGACCTCGGGCTCGATGTTGACAGCCACGCTCAGGTTCCAGACCTCAGCCCAGAACTCTTCCCACGCGGCCCGCTCGTCGGCCGGCAGGAACGCCAGCGGCAGCGGGTGGCGGACGTCGGTCAGGTTCGGGTCGTTCAGTAGCACGTCGAACGGGTCCATTACGTCCCGGTCCGCCCGCCCCGCGATCTCGGGCAGGTGGGCTTTGAGCACCCGGACGTGGGCCGTGAGCCAGGCGAGCGCCTGCTTCCGCAGCTTAGGCCGCTCGTCCGGCGGGGCGATCTCCTTCCCACGGCCGCTGGCGTAGAGGACGGCGAACCCGGCGGCGGACACCTCCAGCGACCATTCGGAGCTGCGGGTGTATCGCGGGGCGAGCGCGATCATCCGCCGGCCCAGCCACAAGGCGTCGGCGTACAAGCCCAGCTTGACGAGCGGAGTGTTATTCGGGTCGAGCCATCCGCCCCCGACGTATTGCGCCACCGGCTCCAGCACCGCGTCCGACTCGGCCACCTTCCCCTGACGGCCCAATAGGGTCATCAATGTCATCCGCATTTTTGAGGTCTCAGTGCTGATGCTGCCTCGGCCGTTCTTGGCATGCAACTCGGCCGCCCGCTGGTAAGCCGTGACGGCCCCGGGGCGATTCCCGTTCGCCAGCTCGCAGTCGCCGATGTCGATCAGAATGCGCATCTCGTCGTCTTCGTCCTTCGCATCACGGGCCAGCTTGAGCGCGGTCGCGAACGCCGCTAGCGCCCGCTCGTTCCGGCCGTTCTCGGCCAAGCACTGGCCGAGCTTCCAGTGAGCAGGGCCGTAAGTCGGGTCGGCCGCCACGACCGCCTGATAGGCCGGGATCGCCGCCGGCTTCATGAATTCCTCGTTGCCGGGGATCACCGCCTCCAATTCGAGCCGCCGGCCGGTCCGCTCGACCCGCTCCCGGGCCGCAGCGACCCCGTCGGTGACGACCCGGTGCGTCGTCTCGTACCGCTCCGCCACCGGGCCGAACACGCCCCCGGCGACGGCATCGGCCCTGACCTCGTCGAGCAACTTTCGCGCGTCCTGCCACCGGGTGAGGATATCGGCGGCCGATTCCTGATAGTTGACGGACGGGGCATCGTTCCGCCCCTCCTCCACCAGCTTGTCGATCCGGCCGAACGTCCGGTTGACCACCTCCAGGCTGGCCAGTTCGGCCACCCGCCGCTCGGCCGCCCGCCACCACAGCCCGCCGGCGGCCAGCCCACCGGCTAACAGGACGACCAGCCCGAGGACGAACTGCACCCGCCGCCGCTTTCGCCCCTCGGCCGCCTTGGCCTCGGCCGCCGCCCGGTCCACCTCGGCCCGCCGCAGCCGGGCCTCCACCCCGGCCCGGTGGGCGGCCACCGCTTCGGCCACAGCCGCCGCGTCCGCCGGGCGGTGCTCCGGATCGGCCGCCAGGCACCGGGCCGCTAGCCCGACCAGGTCGGAATCCGCCCCGCACCCCGCCAGGGCGTCCAGGGCCGGCTGGACGTGGCCGAGCACGGCCAACGCCTTCACCTCGTCCGTCGACCGCCCCTGGTACGGCGGGCGGCCGGTGAGCAGCTCGCACAGGACGGCGCCGAGGGCGAACACGTCGGCCCGCCGGTCGGTCCGGTCGACCTCCCCGCCCGCCTGCTCCGGGGGCATGTACGCCGGGGTGCCGAGCACGCTCCCGGCTCGGGTGTGCGAGTCCGGGGCGCGGTCGGTCTCGATCACCGACTCGGCCGGCGGGTCGGCCACGGCCGGCGGCGCCTCGCGGCTCACGCCCAGCACCTTGGCCAGCCCCCAGTCCATCACCTGGACTTCGCCGAAGGCGCCGACCATGACGTTGCCCGGCTTCAGGTCGCGGTGGATGACCCCCTTGCTGTGGGCGTAGGCGACCGTCTGGGCGATCTGCTCGAAGATGGCCAACAGGTGCGGCGAGCGGGGGCGTCAGCCCCCTGGTGCGTCTCGCCCGGGGACGCTCCCCTTGCCCGGATGCGGCACCAGGGGGCTGACGCCCCCCGCTCGCCAGGAAGTCCGCCAGGGTGCGGCCCTTGATCAGCTTCATGGCCAGGAACGGGGAGCCGTCGGCCAGGGCGCCGAGGTCGTGGACCGGTGGGACGCCGGGGTGCTGAAGCCGTCCGGTGATCTGCGCCTCCTCGACGAACCGGCGGACGATCCCCGGCCGGTCCCGGAACTCGGCCCGCAGCACCTTCACCGCCACCGCCCGGTTGAGGGCGCGGTCGTGGGCGGCGTACACCACCCCCATCCCGCCCCGGGCGATCTCCGCGCCGAACTCGTACCGGTCGGTGAGGGCCGGCGGCTGGCCTGGTCCGCCGTCGGTCGCCAGCGCGACCGTGGCCGGGCCGGGCGGCTCGGCCGGGTCGAGTGGGCGCGTCGGCGGGTGGTCGGACCCGGCGGACGGCATCGGGACGTCTCGCGGAGGAGAACGGTCGTCGGTCCGTTGTACCCGATCCGCCGGCCCGAGTCATCACCCCCGCTTCGGCCGGGCCGGCCGCTTGGCCACCCGGGTCGGCGGGCCGTTCGTCGGCGGGGTCGGGTCGGGGGTCGGGACCGCCTGCTGCCGCCGCTCCGCCTCGGCCGCCAGCTCCAGGAACCGCTGCTGGCTCCGCACCGCCGGCTGGCCGTCCGCCGGCCGCACCCGCCGGTACGTCCCGTCCGGCTGCAGCTCCCGGGCCTTCACGTTGTCCGCCAGGCTCAGGGCCAGGATCTCGTCGATCACCCGGGCCTTCAGGTCCGGCTGCTCGACCGGGAACACCACCTCCACCCGCCGGACCAGGTTGCGGTCCATCCAGTCGGCGCTGCCGATGAACACGTCCGGGTCGCCGGCGTTCTCGAAGTAGAAGATGCGGCTGTGCTCCAGGAACCGGTCCACGACCGAGATCACCCGCACGTTCTCACTCAGCCCCGGCACCCCCGGCCGCAAGGCGCACACCCCCCGGCAGACGATCTCCACCGGCACCCCGGCCCGGCTCGCCCGGTACAGCGCCTGCACCACCTTCGGCTCCAAGAGGCCGTTCACCTTGGCCGTGATCTTGGCCGGCTTGCCGGCCTCGGCGTTCGCCGCCTCCCGGTCGATCCGCTCGATCATGAACGGCAGCATCCGGCTCGGGGCGACCACCAGCTTGCGGTACTGGGGCAGTTCGGCGTACCCGGTCAGGTGGTTGAACAGCAGGGTCACGTCCTCGGCGAACTCCGGGCTGGCGGTGAAGAACCCGAGGTCGGTGTAGATGCGGGCGGTCTGCGGGTTGTAGTTGCCGGTGCCCAGGTGGACGTACCGCCGCAGCGCCCCGTCCTCGTCCCGGCGGACCACCAGGGCCACCTTGCAGTGGGTCTTCAGCCCGACGAACCCGAACACCACGTGGACCCCCGCCTTCTCCAGCTCCTTGGCCCAGAGGATGTTCCGCTCCTCGTCCAGCCGGGCCTTCAGCTCGATGACCGCGGTCACTTGCTTGCCCCGGTCGGCCGCCCGCTGCAGCGCCTTCACCACCGGGCTGTCGCTGCTGGTCCGGTACAGGGTCTGCTTGATGGCCAGCACCCGGTCGTCGTCGGCCGCCGCCTCGATGAAGTCGACGACGTGCTTGAACGACTCGTAGGGGTGGTGGACCAGGATGTCCTTGGCCCGGATGGCGGCCCACTGGCTGGCCGCCTGGACGAACTCCTTGACCGGCACCGGCACGGCCGGCGGGTCGCGGAGGTCGGCGAACCCGGGCAGCCCGTACACCTGGAACAGGCCGGTCAGGTCGAGCATGCCCGGCGCCCGGGTGACGTCCGCCGGGGACAGGTCGAGGGCGGACACCAGGAACTGCTCGACGTCGGCCGGGGCGTCCGCCTCGATCTCCAGCCGGACCGCCTCCCCCCGCCGCCGCTGCTTGATGTTCTCCTCGATCGCCCGCAGCAAGTCTTCGACGTCCTCGTCCAGCTCGAACTCGCTGTCCCGGGTGACCCGGAAGCAGACCGAGTGGGCGATCTCCATGCCCGGGAACAGGTCGCCCAGGTGCTGGCGGATGACCGCCTCCAGGGGGACGAACGCCACGTCCCCGGCCAGCGGGCGGGCGTCCGGCGGGAGCAGCACCCCGGACCGCTCGTCCCGGCGGAACGGCTCCCCGTCCATCGACCCCATCCCCCGGCCGCCCGGCAGTTGGACCAGCCGGGGCAGCACCCCCGGCACCTGGACGACGGCCAGCAGCGGGTCGGCGTCCCCCGGCCGGCGGAGGACCACGGCCAGGTTGAGCGACTTGTTCAGCAGGTGCGGGAACGGGTGGCCGGGGTCGATGGCCAGCGGGGTGAGGACGGGGAAGATCTGCCCGCGGAACAGGTCGGCCAGGTGCCGGCCGTCCTCCGCGGACAGCTCCTTCAGCCCGCGGATGACGATCCCGTTCCCCCCCAGGGCCGGCAGCACGTCGTCCGTCCAGCACCGGTACTGGGCGGCCACCAGCTCCCGGACGGTGTCGCTGATCCGGGCCAGTTGCTCGGCCGGCGGCATCTTGTCCCCGCCGGTCCCGCGGGTGATGTTGGCGTGCACCTTCTCCTGCAGCCCGCCCACCCGGACCATGAAGAACTCGTCCAGGTTGCTGCCGAAGATGGCCAGGAACTTGACCCGCTCCAGCAGCGGGACGGACGGGTCCTGGGCCTCCTCCAGCACCCGCCGGTTGAACTGCAGCCAGCTCAGCTCCCGGTTCAGGTACAGGGACGGGTCGTCCAGCGGGACGGGCGGCGGGGTGTCGGGCGGCATGGCCTGGCTCCGGGACCGGCGGACCCCGTATTGTAGCGACCGGCCGGCCGGCGTCAGCGTAGGGGCGGCCGGTCGGGCACCTTGACCCCGCGGTACACGTCGGCCAGCGGGACGCGAACCGGCAGGGTGGACAGGGCCAGCTCGCCGGCCGGGTCGTCGGCCACGGTCAGCCGCCAACTCCCGTCCGGCTGGCGGACGAACACTTCCACGAACACCCGGTCCTGGCTGACCAGCACCACCTCGCGGACGGACGGCATCTGCTGGTAGTGGCGGAACTTGGTCCCGCGGTCGTAGCCGGCGGTGCCGGGGGACAGCACCTCGACCAGGGCGACCGGGTTGGTCAGGGCGAGCGGGTCGTCGGCGTCGAACTGCGGCCGGTCGCAGACGATGACGATGTCCGGGTAGGTGAACAGCCCGGTGGCGTCCACCTTCACCCGCTGGTCGCTGGAGTACGTCCGGCAGGGGCTACCGCGGAGGCGACCGCCGATCTCGACGATCAGGTTGTCCTTGATGGCGTTGTGGTCCGGGCTGGCCCCGGCCATCAGGAACATCTCGCCGTCGTAGAACTCGCTCTTCCGCTCGGCGGCGTTCTCGATGGCCAGGTATTCGGCGACAGTCAGCTTGCGGGGCTTCGGGGCGGCAGACACGGCGGACCCTCCGGCGATCGGGTGCGGCCATTTTACCTTGCAGCCGGGGCCAGAACGCAAAAAGCCCACCCGTTGAACGGGTGGGCTTTGAGATGCTTCCGTCCGAGCCGATCAGCCCTGGGTCGGGGTGATCGGCTTGGCGGCCAGCGCCCGCGGGGTCGGCTGCCGCAGATCCCACACCACGCCCACGTAGCTCAGCGCCTTCAGGATGCTGTAGCTGATGTCCAGCTCCCACCACTTGAACCCCTGCCGGGCGGCCGACGGGTAGTGGTGGTGGTTGTTGTGCCAGCCCTCGCCGAACGTCAGCAGGGCCACCCACCAGTTGTTCCGGCTGGCGTCCGTGGTGGCGAACCGGCGGGTGCCGAGCAGGTGGCAGACCGAGTTCACCATGAACGTCACGTGGTACACCGACACGGTGCTGACGAAGAACCCCCACACCAGGGCGGACAGGGCGTAAGGCATCCCGCCGGCCAGGTAGCCGACGCCGAAGCAGAACGGGGCGACCAGCACCCCCGGGATGATGTCCCACCGGTCCAGCCAGCGGATCTCCGGGTACTTCTCCCAGTCCTTCATCAGGTGCCACGGGGTGCTGCTAGTCCGGCTCGAGAAGATCCACCCGATGTGCGACCACCACAGGCTGCCGGTGATCGGGCTGTGGACGTCCTCTTCCGTGTCCGAGTGCTTGTGGTGGACGCGGTGGTGGCCGGCCCACCAGATCGGCCCCCGTTGCAGGGCGGACGCCCCCATCCACCCGAGCAGGAACTGGAACACCCGCCCGGTCTTGTACCCGCGGTGGGCGAAGTACCGGTGGTACCCGGCGGTCAGGCCGAACACCCGGATGCTGTAGAAGGCGGCGAACAGGGCCAGCCCGACCCAGGTGACCGGGACCAGGAACACCCCGACCACGGCCGCGACGTGCAGGCCGGCGAAGGCGACGGCCGTCAGGTACGAGCCGATGCCCCGCTTGGGGGTGGCGTCCGCCGGCAGGGCCGGGGTGTCGGCGGGCGGGGTGATGAGGGCGGCTTCGGGTTCGGCCGCGACGGGCGGGACCACCAGCGGCTCGGCGGTCGTGCGGGTGAAGGCAGGAATGACGCTACTCCCTTCGGGCGGCCGGGATGCACCCCGGCCGGCGGCTCCGGACAATCGGACTCCCACACATATAGGACTCGGACCGGCCGGAGGCTCGCCTGTCGGGGGGGAAATAATTCCGCCCCCCGGATGCCCGCCGCCGGCCGGGCCGGCGCGCCCGTTCCCCGGGCGGGACGTATAATCCCTTCAGCCCGACCCACCGCCCCGGTGCCCGCGATGATCCGCTTCGAAGGCGTCGAACCGCTCCCCCTGCCGCCGGCCGCGGCGTTCGACCGGCTGGCCGACGCCGGCTGGCTGGCCCGGGCGCTGCCCGACGCGGAGGTGCTGGACACCGCCGCCGACCGGGCCGCCTGGCGGGTGAAGCCGAAGTTCGCGTTCATGGCCGGCACCCTGGACACGGTGGCCGAGGTGCTCGACCGCCAGCCGCCGGCGGCCGTCCGCTACCGGGTGGTCAGCAAGGGGGTGGGCAGCAACAGCAGCGTGGACGCGACCCTCACCCTGGAGCCGGCCGACGACGGCACCAGCCGGGTGCGGTGGGCGGCCGACGTGACCGAGCTGGGCGGGCTGCTGAAGCTGGTGCCCCGCGGGCTGATCCAGGCGGCCGCCCAGAAGGTGATCGAGGACGTGTGGGTGGCCGTCCGGGAGAAGCTGGCGTCCGCGTAGGGTGCGTCGAGGCTTTGCGAAACGCACCGCCGGGCCTGCATCACCCGGGCGGGATCGTTGCCGGGCCGGTGCGTTTCGTCGCAAAGCCTCCTCAACAGCACCCTACGTAGAGGCTGTCACCGCTCGAACGCGTTGTCCGCCAGGCCGACGTTCGTCCGCAGCCCGACGAAGTTGATCACCTCCAGCACGTCGCCGGCGGACGCCGCCCCCTTCGGCGAGTCGTACGCCTCGAACCGGACCGGCAGCTTGGTCGCGGGGTCGAAGTACACCACCACCCGGGCGGCGTACCGGTGGGCGTGCGGGTGGTCGGCGAACACCTCGAACTTGGTGGCCGGCTTGCCGCCGATCGTCGCCCCGCTGGTCAGCACCTGGACCGGGTGGTTCAGCCGCTTCTCCGTCTGCACCACCTTGTCCACCCGGTCGAGGACGGCCAAAAGCCCGACCTCGGTGACCGGGTGGCGGGTGTCCGCCAGCGCCTTCGGGTCGTCCTTGGCCAGCGTCCGGAACCCCGCCTTGCCGCCCTCCGGCCCGGCCCCCCGGTGCCGCACCTTGCCCACGTGGCGGCCGGTGATGTAGCTGGTCTCCTCCCCGGCCGCCGCCTTCGGGCCGATCACCTTCACGTTGACCGCGAGCGGCTTGGTGCGGACCCGCAGTTCGGCCGTCTGCTCCGGCCGCAGGGCGCCGTTCACCCGCTCCTGGCGGACCAGGTGGCAGGTGTAGTCGATCACCTTGGCGTAGGCCGTCCGGGCGTCGGCGACCGCCCGCGGCAGGGCGGCGGCCCCGTCCGCCGGCTTGGCCGCCGGCACCTGCTGGGTGACGTCGGCCGTCGGGGTGTACGAGGCCGGCTGGATCGGGCCGGCCGGCGGTTGGGCGGCGGCCACGGCCACCAGCCCCAGCCCGCCGACCCCGGCGGCCCACCGGGCCGCGGAGCGAAGTGACATGGCGTCCTGCCTTTCGTGGTTTCGACAGACTAACCCGTCGCGGCGGGAAGGTAGCGAATGCCGGCAAGGGACGCCACCCCAAGTTGGGGCAGGGGGCAAAATGCGAAGGCCCACCCGGCGGGCCGGGTGGGCATCGGGGCAGCAGTTGCCGGTTCGCCCACGGACCGCAGCCGGCTTTGACCGCGAACGCCGACACGAAACGGAACGCCGCGGGCTGACACGAAACGACCCATCTTAACGCCTTGATCGGCCGGCCGATCAAGGCGTTCGTGTCTCCTGGGTGTCGGCGCCGAAAACTCAAGGCGGGGTGGTGGGTCGGGCACGCCCGACCCACCACCCCGCCTTGACTGCTTTCCGGGGCGCGGGTACACTCGGAATGTGATTTGGAATATTTTCCACAACATTTGCCAGCACCGAGATCGGCCCCATGCCCCAGCCGCCGTTGCCGTCGTTCGATGAGCCGCCGTCGGGTTATCTCACGCGGGCCGAAGCCGAGAGGCAGTTGGTCCCGTTGGCCAACGACTTCTCGGAAGTGTGGCACGGCGCGTGGACCGACTGGCTCTCCCTGCCGGATGAAATCCGATCCCAACTGGCCCCGACCACGCGGGCGAATGTGGTGCATGATCTGGCCGTGGGACGGGCGAAAGGCGTGTTCGGTCAGCGGGACGGGTTCCGGGTGTGCGAAGAGTTGGGGTTCTTCAAGCTGTACGTCGGCAACAGCATCGTGGTGCGGCTCAAGCGGCTCGGCGACGACGACCACCTTGCTCGGAACATCCAAACCGATCAGCAGAAGCAGTGGTATCTGCACAGGCCCATCCCCGGCGTTCCGGACGGCTGCACCCGGCTTACCGTCGGGTATAGCCTTGACCGTGCCCAGGTGGGGCTGCGCGATGTGGTCGTCAGCCTTCAAGACGGGCCGAACCAGCTCGTCTATTCTTTCTCCATCAACGCCGAGCCGCAAACGACGTTGATCCCCATCGCCCCAATCCCGCCGGACACCAAGCCGACGGTTCAACCCAAGATCGCTCCGCGCGAAGCCGGACAGATATGACGAACCCGACCCCTCTGCCCCCCGATCGGCCGGATTCCACTGACCGCAGGGTGAACCCCGAGATGGTCGCTCTTGCCCGCGAGTCCCGGGGGATGAGCCAAGCCGAGTTGGCCACCCGACTTGGCGTCACTCAGGGCAAGGTGTCGAAGGTCGAAGGCGACATGCTCAAGCTGTCGGAGGCAGACTTCGACCGGCTGTGTCGGGTGACGGAGTACCCGCCCGAGTTCTTTTGCCAGACTTCGCCCATTGAGGGCTTCGGGAGCGCGTGCGTCTACCACCGCAAGCGACAGTGCCTTCCGGTCAAAGAGTTGAAGGTAATCCACGCCACGATCAACGTGGTTCGGCTCCAACTGCTCCGGCTCCTCAAGGCCGTGGACGTGGGCGCCCGGAACACGTTCTACCGGTTCGATGTTGACGAGTACGGCAGCCCCGAAGAGGTGGCGAGGATCACCCGGGCCAGTTGGGGGCTGCCGATGGGGCCGATCCGCAACCTCGTGAACGCCATCGAAAACGCTGGTGGGATCGTGGTGCAACTCCCCTTCGGGACGGACAAGCTGGACGCCGTGAGCCAGTGGCCCAGGAACTCGTCCCCGCTCTTCTTCGTGAATAGAGAGCTGCCGGTTGACCGGTGGCGGTTCTCCCTCGCACACGAACTCGGCCACCTCGTCATGCACGCCGCTCCCCCGCCGGATGCCGAGGAGCAAGCAGACCGTTTTGCGAGCGAGTTCTTGATGCCAGCCCGTGAGATCGAGTCGGAGCTTGGCCAGATGACTCTCGCCAAAGCCGCCCGCCTCAAGCCGGTCTGGCGGGTTTCGATGCAAGCCCTCATTCGGCGGGCGCGTGACTTGGGTCGGATCACCGACCGCCATTACCGCACACTATTCACGCAGATTGGTCAGGAGGGGTATCGCAAGAACGAACCGGTGCCGCTGGCTCCTGAGCTGCCGACCGTGCTACCGGACTTGATCGCCGTGTACCGGAACTCGTTCGGGTATGACGTGTCGCAGTTGAGCAGATACGTGTACGCCGCCGAAGAACACTTCCGGGCCACACTCCTCAACGAACCGCCCCCGCGGTTCAGGGTGGTCCGGTAGGCGACTTCTCTCCGGCCGGCGGCATTTTTGACAGCAGCTTGCGGGCGAGCGTCAGCAGTTCCGACCTCGCCCACGTACTGGTTTCCAGCCCTTTTGCCGTTGCCGCCGCCTCGATGAGCGACCGGTCCGCCTCGGTCATGCGGACGCGGAGCATGTACGTCTTGGATGCCGACGCCGGCTTTTTGGGTCGCCCTGCCATGTCGGGATTGTAGCAACAAAAAAGCCACGGAGTCCACTACCGACATGGGTTGTAGCAACAAAAATGCTACACTCGGCCACGTTCAGTTGCCCCTCCCGGGGATGGAAATGTACGTGCGCGAGACCAGAGGGCTTGAGATCGCCGCCCGGATGCGGGTCGTCCGCGACGGCCCGTTGTGGTCCGTCCCGTCCACGACCGGGGTCGGCAAGTACCGGGTCGATCCGACTACCCCGTCCTGTTCCTGCGAAGACTTCGCCACCACCGGCCGCCCGTGCAAGCACGTTTACGCCGTCCGCTTCGTCATGGAGCGGGAGGCCGGCAAGCATATCCCCGATTCGCCGGCTCGCGCCGACGAGCCGGTCCGGTCCAGCCGACCCACCTACAAGCAGAACTGGCCCGCGTATGTGAAGGCCCAGCGGACCGAGCGGGATCGGTTCCAGGTGCTGTTGGCCGACCTGTGCCGCGGGGTGGAGGAGCCGCCCCGGGCGAAGACCGGGCGGAAGCCGGTGCCGCTGGCCGACGCGGTGTTCGCTTGCTGCTTCAAGGTGTGGGCCGGGCTGTCCGCCCGGCGGTTCGACTGCGACCTGCGGGACGCCACCGAAGCCGGCCACCTGTCCCGCCCGCTCCACCCGCACAAGATCAGCGCCCTGATGGAGAACCCGGCCCTCACCCCGGTCCTCAAGCAACTGGTCGAGGTCAGCAGCCAACCGCTCGCGGCCGTCGAAGTAGACTTCGCGGTGGACAGTACCGGGTTCGCCGGATCGCGGTTCGCCCGATGGTTCGACCACAAGCACGGGACGGTGAAGACGAAACAGGAGTGGGTGAAGCTACAGGCGATGGTCGGGGTGCGGACGAACGTCATCACTGCCGTGGAGGTGCTGGAACAGGACGGGGCCGACTCCCCGTTCCTACCGGGGCTGGTGGAGCGAACCGCCGCCAACGGGTTCCGGATCGCGGAGGTGTCAGCGGACAAGGGCTACTCTACGGTTGAGGCGCACGAGGTCGTCGCCCGGCACGGCGGCATCCCGTTCATCGCGTTCAAGCGGGTGGCGACCGGGTGGAGCGGCGGGCTGTACGCCAAGATGCTCGGGTACTTCCAGTACCGGCGGCAGGAGTTCCTCCAGCATTACCACAAGCGGAGCAACGTGGAGGCGACGTTCTCCGCCCTCAAGCGAAAGTTCGGGGACTCGCTGCGGTCGAAGACCAAAGCGGCGATGCTGAACGAGGTGCTGTGCAAATGCGTCTGCTTCAACGTGTCGGTGCTGATCCATGAGCAGGAGGAGCTTGGCATTGGAGCCGAGTTCTGGGGTGCGGCTGAGGAATGCTCTGCCGCCATCCTCCAATTCCCCTCCGCCCGTTGACGGCCCGCCCTCGCTGTCAGTACAATGCCGTGGTTTGGTGGACACGTGGACACGTGGACACGCTCGCCCCGTGGCCCCGAATGCGGAGGGGCTACAGCATGATCTCTCCTAAAACGGTAGCCAACTTTTTCTTCGACACGGCGATGCGTGAGGGGAACCTGACCGTTTCGCCGATGAAGATGCAGAAGCTGGTCTATTACGCCCACGGCTGGCACTTGGGGCTGGCAGACAAGCCGCTCATTGACGAGCCGGTCCAGGCTTGGCCTTACGGGCCGGTGGTGCCGTCTCTCTACCAGGAGTTCAAGCACTTCGGCAACGGGCTGATTACACAACCCGCGACCGATGTCCGCTTTGTGATTGACGGCGAGGGGGCTACCCAGCTTGAGGTCGTGGCGCCGCGGGTTGTCGAATCCGCATTTAGCCCCGACTTCATGCAAAAGCTCATGGGCAAGGTTTGGGAGATTTACCGCAACTACTCGGCGGTGCAGTTGTCGAACGAGACGCACAAGCCGGGGACGCCTTGGGACCAGATCAAGGCGCGGCACGGCGGGCGGATTCCGGAGAACACCGTGATCCCGAATGATATGATCCGGGATTATTTCCGGCGGGCCGCCGCTGGGGGGAACTAGGTGGCTCAATATGGCGGGCGGCAAAACGGACGAGCATACCCTTTCAGCCATCAAGCCGCCCGCCTCGCCCCCGTCCGATCTGCCCGACGCGGGCACGCAACAGGACATCAACTCGGTCGCCAAGCTGACACCGACGCAGCAAATCACGGCTGCTTACTTGGGCCACATCAACACGCTGAACGCTACGGTTGAGTACCACAAAGTTGTTCTGGTGGAAACCAAGAGCGACCACCAGAAGGTTTGTGATTCCATCGGGGCGGAGGTAGACGAGTTGAAGGCCGAGCTGCGGTTCAAGCAGCAGGTGGCGGAGTTCTACATCGACCGCTGCGCGAGACTTGAAACTGCCGCGACGACATCCGGCACCGTGGCTACTCTTTCGACCCTGTCCGGCGTTGCCGCCGGCGCGCTGTTGGGATACCCCGGCTCTATGCCGAACCTCAACGATGTGTACAAAGCCGCGTACACCGGGGCCGGCGTGGTTTCGGCTGTGGCGAGCGTTCTGTTAGGTCTACTGGCCCTGTACCTTGGCCAGCACAGGAAGGCTTCGCCTCCCAAGTCCGAGACCCCCTCCCCGCAGCCTCCGTCGTCGCCACTGACACAAAACGTCAACGGCTGACACGGAACGGGTTCCGTGTCAGCCGTTGCAAGTCAAAGCCGACCGCAGTCCGTGGGTTTTCGGGGCTTGGGTCAGTCGTTGTTGCCGCTGTACATGAAGATGCGGAGCACGTACCAGAACATCAGGGCGACCGACGCGAACAGCTCCAGGGCGGCGGACACGTGCTCGTCCGTCCGGTAGTGGTGCATGACGTTCGACGTGTCGTACACGATGAACCCGGCGGCCAGCACCACCATCACGTAGGCGAACACGATCCCCAGGGTGAACCCGAAGATGATCGACGCCACGATCACCCCGAGGGCGCCCAGCGCCGCCACCCACAGGACCGGCCCGAGGAACGAGAAGTCCTTGCCGCTGATGAACACCGCCGCGGTCAGCCCGGCGAACGTCATCAGGGTCACGACCGCCGCCTTGGCCGGCAGCATCTGCCCGGGGAACTGCTTCTCGGCCAGGTACAACAGCGGCAGCAGGATGACGGCTTCCAGCAGCACGTACACGGCCAGCCCGAGGTACTGGACGGCCGGCGCCGTCCGGGACCGGGCCATCATCTGGGCGGCGTACCCGCCGCCGATGAACGCCACCATCAGCAGCAGCCCGGCGTACGGGACGGAGAACAGCTTGCGGACGGCCGGCTCGGCCAGCCCGGAGGCGAACAGCCCGGCCTCGATCGCCACCAGGGCGAAGACGGCCGCGGCCAGGTGGGCGTAGGTGCGGCGGATGAACGCCGTCCGGGCGCTGACCGGGGCGGCCGCCGCCGCGTACCGGTCGTCCCCGTATCGCAGGTCGTAGTTGTCCACTGGTGTCCCCCTTGTGAGCGAAAAGCGGCCGGGCTGGTCGCCGGCCGCTCACCTACCATAGATGGTACGCCACCCGGAAGGGTGCAGACAAGCCTGGAGGCGCCGTTGGTCCGCCCGAACGTTCACACCATCGAGTCCGAGCCGTTCGCCGAGAACACCTACGTCGTGTGGCTGCCTGGCCGGGCCGACTGCGTGGTCGTCGACCCGGGGTTTGACCCGGCCGCCATCCTCGACTTCCTGGGCCGGTCCGGCCTCACCCCGGCGGCCGTCCTGGACACCCACGGGCACGTGGACCACATCGCCGGGAACAAAGCCCTGAAGGCGGCGTTCCCGGACGCCCCGCTGGTGATCGGCCACGCCGACGCCCCGATGCTGACGGACGCGATGCTCAACCTGAGCGGGCAGTGGGGGTTCAACATCATCAGCCCGCCGGCCGACGTACTGGTCGCCGACGAGCAGGTGATCGAGTACGCCGGTCTGCGGCTGGAGGTGCGGGACGCC
Source organism: Gemmataceae bacterium (assembly GCA_046350115.1). Taxonomy (GTDB): domain Bacteria; phylum Planctomycetota; class Planctomycetia; order Gemmatales; family Gemmataceae; genus JAXMAZ01. The sequence continues at coordinate 40,322 of JAXMAZ010000025.1, read as the reverse complement.
CCGGGCCACTCCCCGGGGCACGTCGTCTACGTGGTCCACGAGTCCGACCCGCCGCTGGTGCTGGGCGGGGACGTGTTGTTCGCCGGCGGGGTCGGCCGGACCGACTTCCCCGGCGGCAGCTTCGCCCAGCTCGAAGCGAGCATCCGGGCGAAGCTGTGGCCGCTGCCGGACGGGACCATCGTCCTGCCCGGCCACGGCCCGCCGACGACGGTGGGCGAGGAGAAGCGGTCCAACCCGTTCGTCGGCGGGCGCTAAACCGGCCCCCCGGGTTGGGGGGCGGGGCGAGGCGGGGGCGGTTGCCCGGCCCGCGCCTCGACCGGGCGCTACGGCGTCAGAACGAGTTCGGCGCCGGGGCGGCGATGGCCGCCGCGGTTCGCCCGAAGAAGTAGTTCACCCGCAGCCCGAACTGGCCGTCGAACGTCCGGTTCGGCTGCTGGAACATCGGGGCCGTGCCGCCCAGCGTGATCCGCAGGTTGTTGCCGATCTGGGTGGTCACCCCGGCGGTCAGGTTCAGCTCCGAGTTGCCGATCGTCTGGACCCGAAGCCCCTGGTTGCCGAGCGAGTCGTTCAGCTCGCGGTTGATCTGGTCCTGGGCGATGGCGTAGTTCCAGTGCAGTTCCAGGAACGGGGCCAGCCCGCGGACCGTCCCGAAGTCCCGCTTCACCACCCAGTAGCCGATCTGGTTGTCCAGGGCGAGCACCGGCACGTCCCAGATGCGGGCCGACCCGCTGCCGCCGAACACCTGCTGGTTCCAGGTCAGTTGCCCGCCGCCGGCGTCGAAGTTGACCGACGCCCACGACTGGCCGAACAGCCGGTCGTTCGGGGTGAGCAACAAGGCGACGAACGGCTCCAGTTGGACCGACTCGTTCTTCAGGTGGTACAGGAGGGAGCCGTCTACCGAGTTGACGGTCGTGTCGTTGGCCGTCGGCAGGGTGACGCCGAGGCCGCTGGACAGGGCCGCGTACTGGCCCCGCGCCCACAAGTACTTGAAGGCGAACCGGACGTTCCCGAGTTCGGTGTTGGTGGTCTCCAGGCTCTGGGTGGTGGTGCTGTTCAGGGTGCCGGCGAACGGCAGCCGGAACTCCACCGACGCCCGCCCGTCCAGGAACGTCTTTTCGATCCCGAACTGGAACCGGTTCACCCCGATCCCGTTGTCCGTGAACGGGACGTTGTTGAAGTAGTCGTAGTTGAAGATGAACCGGTCCAGGGGGATCGGGTTATTGTCCTCGGACAGCTTCACCCGGCCGACCACGCTGCTCGCCCCGGGCAGCGGCACCGTCACGCTGCCGGTCAGCAGGGCCATGTACTGGAGAGTGCCGACGTCAACGGCTTGGGCGGCCGCTTCGGCCGGCGGCGGCTGGAACGGGACCGGCGACCCGGGGACGGCCCCGGTGTTGATCGGCGGGGCCGACCCGGTGCCAGCGGGGAACCGGGCACCGTTCGATATCAGCTCTCCTTTCACCTCCTTGACGGTCAGCGACGGGATGGTCAGCCCATTCGTCGCCCGCGTGATCTCCGCGTTGAGCACGTTCTGGATGGCCGGCAGTTGGGCCCGCAGGTTGGGCGGCAGGGCGGCCACCTCCGCGGCCGTGAGGTTCCGACCGGACAGACCGGCCTGGAGAATCGTCCGGGCGATCTGCGTCTGCTCGCTCGTGGCGATACTGTTGTTGACCAACTGCTGGACGAACGGGTCCAGGCCGGTCAACGGGGTAGCGGGCCGGGCGAACGACCCGGGGGGGTTGTTCGGGAAGGGCTGTCCGGACGACCCCAGGGTGGGCTGAAGCCGGTATATCCCGTTGCCTGGGGTGACGAGAACCCCGCCGGGCGCCGCGGTGACGTTGCTGAACCGGACGATCAGGTCGCGGTCGAAGCTGAGCCGGACGGACCGGGCGCCGAACAGGTCGCCCATCATGTTTGGGGCGATGGACGTGCCGCCGCCGGTGCCGGCCGCCGGCGCCTGGGCGAGCGCCGCCGCGGCCGCCGAGTCCGGGGGCGGCAGGGCGGCGTCCGGGCTGGTCGGGGCCGCCCCCGGGGCGGCCGGCGGGCAGTTCGGCATCACCACCGGCGGGCAGTTCGGCAGCGGCGTCTGGGCGATCACGGGCGCCGCCCCGGCGGCGACGGCCATCCCGGACAGCCAGTGAGTCAACAGCCTGCGACCGTGCATGACGACCTCCGTGTCGAGCGGCGTTCGGAACCTCGACCGGGGGGCGGCGTCCTGCCGGGCCGGTCGGGGTGAGAGGGGCGAGACACTTATCTGTTCGGCCGAATGCGCCGGCCGGTCCGACGGGACGGGGCAAAATGGCGGAACCGGGGAGTGAAGCTGTACCGCGCGGACCGAGGGTGCCGGTCGGACGGGGGACGCGCCCGACCGACCGCCCGCCGCCGTGGCGTGCCGACCCCCGGACTTGAGCGGTTCCGCCGCCCGGGCGCCGCTTCATCCGACCGGGCGGCGTCACAACCCGAAGTGATGACACCCCGGTGAAAGAAAAAACCGGAACCTTGTAGGGAGCAGCCGGGCGCGGGAACTTAGCAGCGGAGGGCACCCGTGAGCGGCCGGCACTTCCAGAGCCTGTTGAAGCACGCCGAGGCGGCCGGGACGGCGGTCGCCGGGTCGGACGACCCGGCGCTGCTCGCCCGGGTCGCCTCCGACCGCGACCCGGCGGCGTTCGCCGCCCTGTTCCGCCGGCACGGGCCGATGGTGTGGGCCACCTGCCGGCACCTGCACCCCAACCCGGCCGACGCCGAGGACGCCTTCCAGGCGGTGTTCCTGGCGCTGGCCCGGTCCGCCGGCCGCATCCGGGCCGGGGCGGCGCTGGGCGGCTGGCTGCACGCGGCCGCCGTCCGCACCGGGCTGAAGCTGCGACAGACCGCCGCCCGGCGGCGGGCGCGGGAGCAGAAGGCGGCGACGGGCGAGGCCGACCGGCCGGTCGCCGACAGCCGCTGGGACGAGCTGCTGGCCGCCGTCCACGAGGAGGTCCGGCAGCTCCCGGACGGGCTACGGACGGCGTTCGTCATGTGCGAACTGGAAGGGGTCCGCCAGCCGGACGCGGCGGCCCGGCTCGGCTGGAAGCTGGGCACCCTGTCCGGCCGGCTGACCCGCGCCCGGCAGCAACTGCTCGACCGGCTGACCGCCCGCGGGCTGGCCCCGGGCGTGGCCGCCGGGGCGGTCGGGCTGGCGGCCACCACCTCGGCCGCGACGGTCCCTTCGTCGCTGGCCCTGCGGTCGACGGAATTGGCGTTCACCCCCGCGGCGGCGTCGGCCGCGGTCCTCGAACTGGCACGGGAGGTAACCATCGTGGGCATCAACCGAGCGAAGCTGCTGGCGGCGGCGGTGCTGCTCAGCGGCGGGCTGGCGGCCGGGGTCGGGAGCGGGCTGGTGTCGAACGCGGACGCCCAGCCGCCGGACGGCGGGTTCGGGCGGCCGGGGGCGGGGGCGCCGGCGCCCAAGGGGGGGCCGGCCGGCAAGCAGGCAGCCGGGCGCGGGGCGGCCGCAGGAGGTGACGCTACCGGGTCGGCCGAAGGCGGCGGGCCGGCCCCAATGGGCGGCATGATGGGCATGGGGATGATGGGCGGCGGGGGCATGGAGATGCCGCGCGGCCGGTGGGAGTACCAGTACGACAACCTGCCGAACACGGCCGGTGAGGTGCGGTCGCTGATCACCAACCGCGGCCAGGAGGGGTGGGAGTTCGCCGGCCAGGTGACGCTCCCCCGGCCGAACGGCGCCCCCGACTTCGCCGCCCCGACGACGCTGCTGGTGTTCAAGCGGCCGGCCGGTCCGCAGTTCCGGGGCGGCGGCTTCGGCGGTGGGTTCGGCGGCGGCCCCGGCGGGCCGGGGATGGGCGGCCAGGGTGGCATGATGGGCGGGGTCGGGGCCGGCGCGGGTGGCCCTGGTGGCGCGATGGGGCCAGGCGGTGGCGGCATGCCCGGGATGCCGGGCGGCGGGGCGGGAATGATGCCCGGTGGCCCGGGTGGCGAAGGTGGTCCCGGTGCGGCCGGCGGCAGCCCGATGGGCACGCCGGGCGGCCGAGGCGGCGGCGGATTCAGCGGCGGGGCCGGCATGATGGGCGGCCCGGGTGGGATGCCGGGCGGTATGGGCGGCGCCGTCGGCGGTGGCGGAGCGGGACGGCGGGGCGGGCCTCCGGGCACCGGTGAGGGCGGGTTCAACCTGCCGGCTCCGGCCGGAATGCCGCCGGGCGCCGGCGGGGTGATGTCCGGGAACGCCATCGCCGAGATGATCTTCGACCGGCTGGTGTCCGAGACCGGGGAGAAAGACCCGCTCACCGTGGACAAGCTGTCCACCGACTCGAAGGGCCGGCTGATGAACATGTTCGCCACCGCCGAGAAGGCCGGGATCAAGCCGTTGCCGACCACCGGTGCGGTCAGCCGCAAGCAGTTCGCGGACTGGTACTCGGGGGTGCTTCAGGCGATCCGCCGGCCGGCCCGCGGGGGTCCGGGCGGGGACGGGGGCGGCCCGGCCGGTGGCCCGCCGGCCCCGGCGGACGACGCCCAAGACACGCAAGTGATGCGGCTGCGGCGGGGGCAGGCGGCCGACGTGGCCAAGGTGATTCAAGACGCCTTCGGCCGGCGGCCGGGGCTGCGAGTCGCGGTCGGCACGACCCAGGGCACGATCGTCGCGTCCGGCTCCCCGGCCGACATGCGGGCCGTTCTCGGGCTGGTCAAGTACCTGGACGCCGACGCCCCGGCGGCCGCAACGACCGTGGACGGGCTGCACCTCGTCCCGTTGAAGCACGCGAAAGCCCCGGACGTGGCCCGGACGCTGTCCGAGCTGTTCGGCAGCCAGCCCGGGCCGTTCGGGCTGGGCGGCCGGTCGGCCCCGTCCCTGTTCCAAATCGCGGTGGACACCCGGACGAACTCGGTCATCTTCCAGGCCCGGGAGCCGAAGCGGGTGCTGGAACTGATCGAGAAGCTGGACCAGCCGGCGCCCCAGAAGCCGTGACCACAGATCGGCTCGTCGGCGACCAGCCCGACGCGCGAGCGCGGGTGTTTCGATCCACCCTCGCGCGCGCGTCGGGCTGGTGAGTTAGAGCGGGTTGCCCCGGGATGGAGTGGGCGACCATTCGCGGTTAGCCGGGGGCCGGCCTGTCCTCGTCGGGGTTGGTCGCCGCATTCTACCGCACCCGCCGGCCGTCTGGTATGCTCGCGGCTCCTCCCCGGAGCCGTCATGTCGCACCCGTCCGTCCCGGCCCGCGCCTGGGTCGTCACCGCCGCCGGCGTGGCCGTCAACCTGTGCCTCGGCATCCTGTACGCCTGGAGCGTCTGGAAGGTCAACCTGCTGGCCGGCCCGGACCGCCCGGCCGGGTCGCCGATGCCGGACCCGAACGCCGGCTGGCACTACCTGTCCGACGCGGAGGCCACCTGGGCCTACGCCGTCTGCGGGTTCACGTTCGCCCTGTGCATGATCCCCGGCGGCCGGCTCCAGGACCGGTACGGGCCGCGGGCCGGGGCGGTGCTCGGCGGGCTGTGCCTGGCCGCCGGGTGTCTCGTCGCCGGGCTGATGCGGAGCTACCTCGGGCTGGTGGTCGGGTTCGGGCTGCTCGGCGGGCTGGGCATGGGGCTGGGGTACGCGGCGGCCACCCCGGCGGCGGTCAAGTGGTTCGGCCCGCACCGCCGCGGGCTGATCGTCGGGCTGGTGGTCGGCGGGTACGGCGGGGCGGCGGTGTACATCGCCCCGCTGGCCCGGCACCTGATCGCCGAACACGGGCTGACCGGCAGTTTCGTCGTGCTGGGGGCGTTCTTCGCCGTGGTGGTGATGTTGGCCGGGCTGCTGCTGGTCCGGCCGCCAGCCGGGTACGTGCCGCCCGGGCCGTCCGCGCCCGGCTCCGCCTCGCGGCTAACCGTGAGGCCGGACTGGACGCCCCAACAGATGCTCGGGACGTGGCAGTTCTACGTGCTCGTGTTCCTGTTCATCGGGTCAGCCCAGGCCGGCCTTCTGATCATCGCCAACGCCGCCCCGCTGTTGTCCCGGACGGCCGCGTCCGTCCCGTTCTTCGCGGCCAACGCCTGGCTGCTGGCCGCCTACGGCGGCATCCTGAACGCCGCCGGGCGGGTCGGCACCGGGTTCTACTCGGACGCCGTCGGCCGGACGAACGCCTTCGCCCTGAACGGGCTGGCGGCCGCGGTTGCGGTGTTCGCGGCCCCGTCGGTCATCGACGCCGGCAACGTGCCGCTGCTGTTCCTGGTGGTCGGCGTGGCGTTCTGGCAGTACGGCGGGACGCTCGCCCTGATGCCGGCCCTGACCGCCGACTACTACGGGGCCAAGCACCTGGGCACGAACTACGGGCTGGTGTTCCTCGGCTGGGGAGCCGCGTTCTTCGTCCCGCAGGCCGGCGGGTTCATCCGGGACGCGACCGGCAGCTTGAACGGGGCGTTCTACCTGAGCGGCGGGCTGCTGTTGGCGGCGGTCGCGGTCAGCCGGGGGCTGAAGCGGCCGGGCGGCAACCACGTCGCGGCTCCGTGACCCGGGCCGGGGGAGGGCGAGGCTCCCGCCGAGCCGGGGAGCGCGTCCGCAGCCGCCTGGTCCCACACCGATGACAGCCGGGGGTGTGACTCGGACCCGTTGCCGCGGGCTGGCGGCTCGGCAGGAGCCTCGCCCTCCCCCGGCGAACCCGCTGTGAATGGGTGACGGCTCCGAGCCACGAACCTCTCGGCGGTGCGTTCCACAAAGCCTCAACGCGCCCTACGCCGAACCCACCGCACGCCCAGCAACCCCGCCACCGCCGCCAGCCCGACCGTCGCCGGCTCCGGCACCGGCACCACCGTCAGCGCCTGGCCGTCCGCCGCCACGAACGCCTGGATCTGGTCCAGGTACGCCGGCAGGAGCGCGCTGTACGAGGTGTACGGCAAGTCCGGCTTGGCCAGGTCGCCCTCGATGCCGTAGTGGGTGCCGACGGTGACGGCCGTGTTCCCCTGGCGGACCAGCAGCGGGCTGCCGGAGTCGCCGCCGATCAGGGCGGTGTCCCCGGGCGGGGTGCGGGTGTAGTCGTCGCCGGCCACGACCGTCGCCTCAGTGGTCGGAGTCGGGCCGTCGAACGACGCCACCTCGATCGTGTCCAGGGTGTTCCGCCCGAGCTGCGGGCCGGGGCTGTACGCCGGGTTCTGGCCGTACACCAAAAGCGGGGTGCCGGCCAGCAGCGTCCCGGACCCGACGGCCAGCGGACGGATGCCGGTGGCCGGGTCGATCGGGGCCGGCAGCTTGACCACCAGCACGTCCGACGGCAGCGTCTGGGTCTGCCCCTGGCCGTTCACGAAGGTGGTGGTCGGGCGGAACTGGCGGACCGCCCCGGTCGCCCCGTCGTTGGCCAGGGTGACGGTCAGAGCCGTCCCGTCTCCGGCGGTGAACCGCACCTGCTGGCCGGCCGAGAAGCCGCCGACGTGGGCGGCGGTGACGAAGTGCTGGGGGGAGATCAGGGTCAGTCCGAACCGCGGGTCCGCGACCCGCCACCCGACCCCGGACAGGTCCAGCCCGGACCCGGTGAACGCCGGGTCGGTGTTCGCGACCGGGGCGGATGGGAACCCGGACGCGAACCGGTCGTAGGTGGCCTTGCTGGCCGGGTCGCCGGGCACGTACCCGACGATCTCCCCGGCCGGGGCGGACGCCGCCAGCGTGAGCAGAAGGCCGGCTAAGCGGGCTAGCGGCATGAGTGGTCCCCCCTACGGAGCGGGCGAGCGACCCCCATACTAGTCCGGCCGGCCGTGCAACCGTACCGTCATGACAACCACCCGGTCGGCGGTGGCGATCACCCGGTAGGTGACGGTGAGCGGGCCGAAAAACGCGACCGCCGGTCCTTCTCCCGGGACTCGCCGACCCCGAACGGGTTGTGGCCGAGGTCGTCGGCGACCCGCCGAAGGGCGGTCGCCAGGTCGCCCTGCTGGGCCGGGTTCGCCGTCAGAATCGCTCCCATCTGGCCGAACGCCGTGGTCGACCAGGTGATGCGGTAGCTCACGGCCGCTCCACCAGCTTGAGCACGTCTTCCATCGTGTACGGGGCGCCCTCGGCCTCGATCCGGTCCAACTCCTCCTCACTAACTTCGGCCTTCGCCCGTTCATACCTGGCCCGCCTCTCGGCCAGCGCCCGTTCGGCCTCGGCTGCCAGCAGCGCGGGGTAGACTCGGCCGACCGGTCGGCCATCGGGGGTGACCAAATCCACCGGCTCCGTGGCGGCCAGCAGGGCGGCGGCGGTGGCCGGGTCCAGGGTTAAGGTGGACATGGTGTTCTCCCGTCAACTAATAGGGCCGCCGCATTCTACCCGCCGCCCGGCCGCCGGGCTATCACGATGAGGGTGCCGTCCGCCGTCCGCCGTCCCCGAGCCAGCCATGCCGCACCGCCCGTCGTTCGACGAGTTCGCCGCCCTCAGCCGCGGGCACACCGTCGTCCCCGTGTACCGCCGGCTGGTGGCCGACGCCCTCACCCCGGTGTCCGCGTTCGCCGCCGTCCGGGAGCCGGGCGGGGCGTTCCTGTTCGAGAGCGTGGTCGGCGGGGAGCGGGTCGGCCGGTACAGCTTCGTCGGGGCCGGGCCGGTCCGGCGGTTCCAGGCGTTCGGCGACCGGGTACGGACCCAAGACGGGGCCGCCGGCTGGCAGGAGGCGACCGCCGCGGACCCGCTGGCCGTGCTCGAACGCCTGATCGCCGGGTACTCGGCCCCGCCCCTCCCCGGCCTGCCCCGGTTCCTCGGCGGGGCGGTCGGGTACGCCGCGTATGACGCCGTGCGGTACGTCGAGCGGCTGCCGAACCCGCCGCCGGACGACCGCGGGCTGCCCGACCTGAGCTTCGACTTCTACGACCGGATGGCCGTGTTCGACCAGATCACCAAGACGGTGTACGCGGTGGCTCACGCCCACGTGGAAGGGGCGAGGGGCGAGGGGCGAGGGGCGAGTGAAGACGAGCTGAAACAGGCGTACCGGACGGCGTGCCGGCGGGTGGACGAGCTGGTCGAGAAGCTGAGCCGGCCGCCGGCCCTGCCGCCGGCCGACATCGACCCGACCGCCGGCCGCATCGCCACGGACCGGGGGGTGCCGGCCCGGTATCAGTCCAACTTCAGCCGGGCCGACTTCGAGGCGGCGGTGGCCAAGGCGAAGGAGTACATCCTCGCCGGGGACATCTTCCAACTGGTGTTCAGCCAGCGGTTCCGGACGGAGACGACGGCCGCCCCGTTCGACGTGTACCGGGCGCTGCGGGTGATCAACCCCAGCCCGTTCATGTTCTACCTTGATACCGGGGACGTCACCCTGATCGGGGCGTCCCCGGAGATCATGTGCCGGGTGGAGAACCGGGAGATGACCGTCCGCCCGCTGGCCGGCACCCGCCCCCGGGGGGCCACCCCGGACGAGGACGCCCGGTTGGCCGACGAGCTGCGGGCCGACCCGAAGGAGCGGGCCGAGCACGTCATGCTGGTGGACCTCGGGCGGAACGACGTCGGCCACGTGTGCGAGCTGGGGTCGGTCAAGATCAGCGACCTGCTGACCGTCGAGCGGTACAGCCACGTCATGCACCTGTCGAGCACCGTCACCGGGACGCTGGCGGCCGGCAAGACGGCGTTCGACGCGGTCCGGTCCGCCCTCCCCGCGGGCACCCTCAGCGGCGCCCCGAAGGTGCGGGCGATGGAGATCATCGACGAGCTGGAGCGGCACCGCCGCGGCCCGTACGGCGGGGCGGTCGGGTACTTCGACTTCGGCGGCAACACGGACACCTGCATCGCCCTGCGGACGGTGGTGCTGCGGGGCGACGTGGCGGACGTGCAGGCCGGGGCCGGGATCGTGGCCGACAGCGACCCGGCGGCCGAGTACCAGGAGACGGTGAACAAGGCGATGAGCCTGCTGCGGGCGATCGAGGTCGCGGAGTCTCAACTGACAAGGTGACAAGGTGGAGGGGTGGCAAGGTGATCCGCCCGGTTTTCACCCAGTCACCTCTCCACCTTGTCACCTTGTCATCTACACCATCACCCTTCACCCCCTCGCAATGTCAGGGTGCCCGGAATGAACGTCCGCCGTGCCGTCATCACCGCCGCCGGCCCCGGCCAGCGGGGGCTGCCGCTGCAAACCCTGGTCGACCGCGACGGGGTGGAGAAGAAGGCGCTCGAAATCATCCTCGACGAGGCCGTCGCCGCGGGCGTGGAAGAAGTCTGTCTCGTGGTTGCCCCGGGGGACGAGCCGGCGTACCGCTCGGCCGCCGGCGGGTTCGGCAGCCGGGTCCACTTCGTCACCCAGCCGGAGCCGAAGGGGTACGGGCAGGCGATCCTCACCGCGAAAGCGTTCGTCGCCGGTAAGCCGTTCCTGCATCTGGTCGGCGACCACCTGTACGGCGGCCGCGGCGAGCTGCGGGCGGCGAAGCGGGCCGTGGAGGTGGCGGAGGCCGAGCGGTGCGCGGTGTCGGCGGTACAGCCGACCCGGGAGAGCATGCTGCCGTACTACGGGGCGGTCGGCGGCCGGCGGGTGCCGCAGCGGAGCGACCTGTACGAAGTCACCACCGTCGTCGAGAAGCCGACCCCGAGCGAGGCCGAGCAGACGCTCGCCGTCCCCGGGCTGCGGGCCGGGTACTACCTGTGCTTCTTCGGCGTCCACGTTCTGCCGCCGGAGGTGATGGACCTGCTCGCGGAGGCCATCGCGGCGTCGCCCGGCAGGCCGGTGGCCTTGTCTGTAGCGCTCGCCGAGCTGGCCCGCCGGGACCGCTACCTGGCCCTGGAAGTGACCGGCCAGCGGTACAACATCGGCGTCAAGTACGGGCTGCTGACGGCCCAACTGGCGCTCGGGCTGGACGGCGTGGACCGGGAGAAGATTCTCGCGCAGATCGTCGATTTGCTCGCGCAGCGGGTGTGAGCGATTGCCCCGAAAGCCCACCCGTTGCAACGGGTGGGCTTGACACCCCTCACACCCGAACCATCCCATGCCGCTGACCGACATCATCACCGCCGCCGACCCCGCCTCGCGGAACCGCCCGCTGGCTGCCGCGTGCGCATCTCTCAGCTACCGCGACCTGCTCGCCGAGCGGGACGCCCTGGACGCCTTCCGCCGGACCAGCACCAGCCTGTACGACCGGGTCCGCGCGCTCTTCTTCCTGTACGCGATCAACCGCTTCCACCTGCCGGCACGCCCCGAACTGCCGCTCGACGGCCGCATCCCGTACCTCGGCGTCGAGCGGCTGCTGGCCCGGCGGTTCGACGAGGCCATCCGCGTCTTTCGCGCCGCCGAAGCGGAGTACGGGCCGAGCGACCCGCTGTGCAGCGGCCTGGCCGCCGCCTACCACGCCAAGGCGTTCCAGACGCTCGCCGACCAGGTCCGGCAGAGCGTGCGGAGCGTGCCGGGCAACCGGTGGATGTTCCGCATCGGCGACCCGGCCGATCACCCGCTCCGCGTCCGCCCGGAGCTGCTGCGTCGCAGCGGGCCGGACGGGGCGTTCCCGGTGCTGCGGGAGCGGACGCCGGTGCGGATGGACCTGTCCCACTCGTGCTGGAGCGACATCTTCTTCCTCGGCATGGACTACCCCGAGGGGGCGAAGGTGTTGAACGTGTCCATCGACCTCGCGGTGCGGGGTCGGGACGCGGCCCCGAAGCCGCCCATCGAAGTTTACCTGCGCGTCATCGACGAGCCTGTGTTGCGGCTGGTCAGCGTCGATCTGGATGCCGCCGCCGACGTGAAGTCGCTGGACGAGGTGTTCGACTTCGCCCGTGATTACCTCGGCTTGCTGAAGGCGGCGGTGATCGCCTCCGGGCTGGTGCCGCCGGCCCTGGAGGGGAGCCGCAAGACGCTGGCAGACGTTCTGGCGACGGTTGTCGGCCCCGGCCTCGGGCTGGAACTCGTCAGCAGCGTCAACGACATCCCCAAGGGGTCGCGGCTGGCGGTGTCCACGAACCTGCTCGCCGGGCTGATCGCCGTCTGCATGCGGGCCACGGGTCAGGCGAAGGCGCTGACCGGGATGCTGACCGAACCCGAGCGCCGGCTGGTCGCGGCGAGAGCGATCCTTGGCGAGTGGCTCGGCGGGTCCGGCGGCGGCTGGCAGGACAGCGGCGGGGTGTGGCCGGGCATCAAGCTGATCGAAGGGGTGTTCGCCAAGGACGGCGACCCGGAGGCCGGGGTCAGCCGCGGCCGGCTGCTGCCACAGCACACCGTCCTCGGCCCGGACCGTGTCTCCGCTGAGTCGCGGAAGAAGTTGGAAGACAGCCTCGTGCTGGTTCACGGCGGGATGGCCCAAAACGTCGGCCCGATCCTGGAGATGGTGACGGAAAAGTACCTGCTCCGGGAGGAGGCCGAGTGGGCCGCCCGGCAGGAGGCGCTCGGGCTGTTCGGCCGGATCGCCGGGGCGCTCGAAGCGGGGGACATCGACACCCTCGGCGGGCTGACCACCCGCAACTTCGCCGGGCCGATCCAGAGCATCATCCCGGCCGCGACGAACCATTTCACCGAGTCGCTGATCGCCGCCGCCCGCACCAAGTTCGGGCCGGACTTCTGGGGCTTCTGGATGCTCGGCGGGATGTCCGGCGGCGGCATGGGGTTCATGGTCGCCCCGCACCGCAAGCCGGAGGCCCAGGACTTCCTCAAGTCGGCGATGGCCGACCTGCGGAGCGACCTGAAGCACAGCCTGCCGTTCGCCATGGACCCGGTGGTGTACGAGTTCGCGGTCAACCCGCACGGCACCTTCGCCGACCTGCTGCCGCCGGACGACGCGATCCTGCCCCGCGGCTATTACGCCCTGCTAGTGCCCGGCTGGCTCCGCGAGGACCGGCGGGCGATCCCGGCGAGCAAACGCCGCGAACTGGATCGCGTCGGCCACGCCGCCCGCACCCAGCCGGAATTGAGCGGGCTGGTGGAAGCCTTGTTCGACCGAATGCTGCCGGCGGCCAAGCAGTCCACCGCCGCCCGGTCGGACGAGCTGGCCCGGCTGTTGGAAGCGAACGGGTTCGACCGGACCGAGCACGAACGGATCCGCAACGACCTGCGTCGGGGGCTGATCGGCCTCGCCCAGAACCGGCTTCCGCCGAGCACGGTGGTCGAGGACGTGCGCCCCGGGGACGTGACCGACGCCCGCGGCGGGGTCGCGGCAGAGTTGGCCGAACTCGGCCGCAAGGCTTTGGCGAACGGCGAGGCGGCGGTGGTGACGCTGGCCGCCGGGGCCGGCAGCCGGTGGACGCAAGGGGCCGGCGTCGTCAAAGCGCTGCACCCGTTCGCCCGGCTGGCCGGCCAGCACCGCACCTTCCTCGAAGTCCACCTGGCCAAGTCCCGGCGGACCGGCGAGCGGTTCGGTTCGTCGGTGCCGCACGTCGTCACCACCGGCTACCTGACCCACGACCCGGTGGCCGCCCGGCTGGCTGCCGAGGGGAACTACGGCTACCCCGGGCCGGTGCATCTGTCGCGGGGGTTGTCCGTCGGGCTGCGGCTGGTGCCGATGGCCCGCGACCTCCAGTTCGCCTGGGAGGAGACTTCGCACCAGGTTCTCGACGAGCAGAAACAGAAGGTACGGGAGAGCCTGCACGCGGCGCTGATCGGCTGGGCGAAGGCGGCCGGCGAGGGGAGCGACTACACCGACAACCAGCCGCTGCAGTGCCTGCACCCGGTCGGCCACTGGTCGGAGCTGCCGAACCTGCTCCGCAACGGCACCCTCCGCGACATGCTGGCCCAGCGGCCGCAGCTGAAGTACCTGCTCGTCCACAACATCGACACCCTCGGGGCGGACCTCGACCCCGGCCTGTTGGGACTGCACATCGCTTCCGGCAAGTCGCTGACGTTCGAGGTGATCGGTCGGCGGATCGACGACCGCGGCGGCGGCCTGGCCCGGGTGGACGGCCGACCCCGCATCCTGGAAGGGCTGGCGATGCCCCGCGAGGAGGAGGAGTTCACCCTCTCCTACTACAACTCGCTGACGACGTGGGTGAGCATCGACGGGCTGCTCGCCGTTTTCGGCCTGACCCGCGACGATCTGGCCGATCCGACGAAAGTGGCGACGGCGGTCAACCGGACGGCCGCCCGGCTGCCGACGTACATCACCCTGAAGGACGTGAAGAAGCGGTGGGGCCACGGCCAGGAGGACGTTTACCCGGTGTGCCAGTTCGAGAAGCTGTGGGGGGACATGACCGCTCTGCCGGACGTGGCCTGCGGGTTCGCCGTGGTGCCGCGGGTCCGGGGGCAGCAGTTGAAGGACATCGGCCAGCTCGACGGCTGGACCCGGGACGGGTCGGCCGAGCACGTCACGTCGCTGTGCCGGTTCGCCGACTGAGCGAGCGGGCTGGTTCGCCGTAGGGCGGGTCAAGCCGGCTTGGCGGCGCCGACCCGCCGGTGTCGCAAACGCCCCCGCCGGCGGGCCTCCCAAAGCGTCGGCACCGTCCAACGGCAAACCTGTAGGGCGGTGCCGACGCTTGGGAGGCCCGCCGGACGGCAACCGCTTCCCGCCCTGTCCGGCGGGTCGGCGCCGCCAAGCCGGCTTGACCCGCCTTACATCGCGGGACGACTCGGCTGCCCCGTCGTCCGGTTCCCGGTTGCTCATCCGTTGGGAAGTGTGGTACGCTTTCCCATCCTGCCGGTGTGTTCGATTCCCCACCCGCCCCGGGTCAGCCGGGCGCGTCGTGTGCCCTTGCTCCGAGGTCCGCCCATGCTCTCCGTACTCGGCCCGTCCGCCCGGTACTGCGACGGCGTCACCCGTCGGTCCGCTCTCAAGATCGGCACCTTCGCGTTCGGGGCCACCGCCTTCACCCTGGCCGACGTGCTGCGGGCCGAGGCCGCCCCCGGGGCCAAGCCCGGCCGGTCGGCCGGTCACAAAGCCATCATCAACGTGTTCCTCGGCGGCGGCCCCCCGCACCAGGACATGTTCGACCTGAAACCGGACGCCCCGAGCGAGATCCGCGGCGAGTTCCACCCGATCCGCACGTCCGTCCCCGGCATCGACGTGTGTGAGGTGTTCCCGAAGATCGCCGGGATGATGGACAAGTTCGCCGTCATCCGGTCGGTCGTCGGGGCGACCGGCGGGCACGACGCGTACCAGTGCACCACCGGGTTCCGCAACGAGTCGCTGGCGGTCATCGGCGGCCGGCCGAGCGTCGGGTCGGTGCTGAGCAAGGTGCACGGCCCGGTCGACCCGGCCGTCCCGCCGTTCGTCGGGCTGTGCGACAAGACCCAGCACGCCCCGTGGAGCGACCCGGGCAAGGTCGGGTTCCTGGGCACCGCCCACGGGGCGTTCAAGCCGAGCGGCCCGGACCTGGCGAACATGCGGCTGAACCCGGTCAACCAGTCCCAGCTCGCCGACCGCAAGAGGCTGTTGGCCGGGTTCGACACCCTCCGCCGCGACCTGGACGCCGGCGGCGCCCTGACCGCCGCCGACGCCCACACCCAGCGGGCGCTGGACGTGCTGCTGTCCAGCAAGCTGGTGGACGCCCTCGACCTGGGCAAGGAAGACCCGAAGGTGCGGGAGCGGTACGGGGACGGCAAGCCGTACCAGTTCCAGTACGACGGGGCGGCGACCGCCAACGACCAGTTCCTGATGGCCCGCCGGCTGGTCCAGGCCGGGGTGCGGTGCGTCACCCTCACCTTCGGCCGGTGGGACAGCCACTCCAAGAACTTCGACCTGGTCCGGGACCACGGGGCCAAGCTGGACCAGGCGCTGTCCGCCCTGGTCTGGGATCTGGACCGGGTCGGACTGCTGGACGACACGACGGTGATCGCCTGGGGGGAGTTCGGCCGCACCCCGCGGATCAACAAGGAGGCCGGCCGGGACCACTGGCCGCAGGTGAGCTGCGCCGTCCTGGCCGGCGGCGGGCTGCGGACCGGGCAGGTGGTCGGCAGCACCAACCGGCTGGGGGAGTACGCCAAGGACCGGGCGGTCACGTTCGCCGACGTGTTCGCCACCCTGTACCACGCCCTCGGGCTGGACCCGCAGACGGCCACCGTCCCCGACCCGACCGGCCGGCCGCAGCACCTGACCGAGGGCCAGGCGATCCGGGAGTTGGTGTGAGCCGCCGGTAGAATGGGGGCACGGGTCCGCAAGGAGTTCGCCGATGAGCACGACCGCCGTCGCCCCGCCGCCCGCCGGCGTCACCACCCCGCCGCCGGCGGCCCCGTTCACCCCGCCGATCACCGTCGCGGACGTCTACCGGCTGACCGTCGAGCAGTACCAGCGGATGGTTGACACCGGCATCCTGATGGGCGGCGACCCGGTCGAGCTTCTCGACGGCTATCTGGTAACCAAAATGGGGAAGAACCGCCCCCACGTGATCGCCACCCAGCACGTCCGGACACTACTCGAGCGGCTGCTCCCGGCCGGGTGGTCGGTCGGTGTCCAGGATCCGATCACGCTCGACACCGGCGAACCCGAGCCGGACGTGACCGTGTTCCGTGGCACCGCGGACGACTACCCGACGACCCACCCGACCCCGGCCGACGTGCCGCTGGTCGTGGAGGTGTCCCACGCCAGCCTGCCGCGGGACCGCGAGTGGAAGCGGCGGATGTACGCCCGCAACGGCATCCCGGTGTACTGGATCGTCAACGTCGACGACGGCGTGCTGGAGGTGTACACCGACCCGGCGAACGGGGACTATGCCACCGCCCGCACCCTCACCCGGGCCGACCGGGCGGACGTGGTGATCGCCGGTGTGGCGGTCGGCACGGCGGCCGTCGCCGACATCCTCCCCTGACCCGTCCGCCAATTTCCGCCCGCCGGCCGCGAACCACCCGGTGACGCCGGGCGGCCGGCCGGCTACCATCGTCCGGACACCGACATTCACACAAGGGGCGGTCATGAAAAAGGGCTGGGTCATCGGGTGCGTGGTGGTTCTGGTGCTGGGCCTGGTGTGCGCCGGGGTCATCGCCGCCGTCGGGTTCTGGGGGTACGGGGTGTTCACCAAGATCACCGGGGCGAGCGACACCTTCCTGGTGAAGCTCGGGGCCGGGGACGTCGAGGGGGCGTACAACTTGGCCGCCCCGGGGCTGCGGTCCCAGCAGACCCTCGCCGAGTTCAAGGCCGAAGTCGAGAAGCTCGGGCTGACCGGCTACCAGGCGTCCAGTTGGACCGGGTTCCGGGCGGAGAACAACATCGCCGTGGTGGAGGGGAGCGTTACCACCAAGACCGGCACCATCCCGCTGACCGTCCGGCTGGTCCAGGAGGGGAGCGACTGGAAGGTGTTGGGGCTGTCGTCCAGCGGGTCCGGGGCGGGGGTCGGCGGGGGCGGGAAGAAGGCGGCCGACGAGGACGCCCCGCGGACCCGGCCGACGACCCGCACCCCGGCGACGACGAAGTAGGTCGGTCCGTCGGCCCCACTCTCTACACCGCCGGGACTTCGAGCATGTCCCGGCGGTGGGCCGTCAGCAGGCCGCCCCCTTCAGGTCCATCGGCAGGAGCCAAGGTGGCCCCTGCCACGCGGTCGGGGATCAGCCGCCAGCCGACCAGACCAGGACGCACCGCTGCGGCGCCTTCCTCGGCACCACGCCCGGCGCCGTCGTCTGCGGGGCGGACAGCGTCGAGGCGATCGAGCGGGGCGGCCACGCCCCCTTCCACTGCGTGCTCGCGGCGCTGAACCGCAAGATGGTCGCGGTGTGCTTCGGGCGTGGGTGGCCGACCCAACACCCCCAACGGAAGCCCCTCGCGCCAGGAGCCAGACCCATGCCCCGGACCGCCGCCCTCCTCGGGCTGGCCCTTGCCGTCGTCGCCCTGATCGCCGGCCGTGGGTCGGCCCAGGCGCCCGTCACCAACGTCACGACCCCCAAAGCCCACTTCGGCTTCGACATGGGGGCCGACTACTGCCTGGCTAACTACCAGCAACTCGCCGCCTACTGGAAGAAACTCCAGGGCGAGTCGGACCGGATCAAGCTGGCGGACATCGGCAAGACCGAGGAGGGCCGGCCGCAACTGATGGCCGTCGTCACGTCACCGTCCAACCACAAGAGGCTCGACCGCTATCGGGACATCGCCCGCGTGATGGCCAAGGCCGAGGGGGTGAGCGAGGAGGCCGCCCGGCTGCTGGCCGCCGACGGCAAGGCGGTCGTCTGGATCGACGGCGGGCTGCACGCGAGCGAAACGCTGTGCGCCCAGGTGCTGATCGAGACCGTCTACCGGTTCCTCGCCGGCACCGACCCGGAGACGCTCCGCATCCTCGACGACGTGGTCATCCTGTTCGTCCACGCCAACCCGGACGGGCACGACCTGGTGGCCGACTGGTACATGAAGGAGGCCGACCCGAAGAAGCGGACCCTGAGCGGCCTCCCCCGGCTGTACGAGAAGTACGCCGGGCACGACAACAACCGCGACTTCTACGCCGGCAACCTGGCCGAGACCCGGAACCTGAACCGGGTCATGTACCGGGAGTGGCTGCCGCAGATCGTGTACAACCACCACCAGACCGGGCCGGCCGGGACGGTGCTGTTCTGCCCGCCGTTCCGCGACCCGTTCAACTACCGGATCGAGCCGCTGGCCATGAACGGCATCGACGCCGTCGGGGCGGCCATGATGCAGCGGTTCCTGGTCGAAGGCAAACCCGGGGCGACCAGCCGGTCCGGGGCGACGTACTCGACGTGGTACAACGGCGGGCTGCGGACCACCTGCCACTTCCACAACATGATCGGCCTGCTGACCGAGACCATCGGCAGCCCGACCCCGACCCAAATCCCGTTCGTCCCGGCCAAGCTGCTGCCGAAGGGGGACTACCTGGCCCCGATCCCGCCGCAGCCGTGGCACTTCCGCCAGTCGGTCGAGTACTCGGTGACGGCCAACCGGGCGGTGCTGGACTACGCCAGCCGGCACCGGGAGCAACTGCTGTTCAACATCTGGCGGATGGGCCGCAACGGCATCGAGGCCGGCAACCGGGACACCTGGGCGGTCACCCCGAAGGTGGTGGCCGCCGCGACCAAGGACCGCCCGGCCACCGGTAAGGGCAAGGGGAAAGGCGGGGCCGGCGGGGCGACGGCGTTCGACCGGGCGTTCCGCGACCCGGCCCTCCGCGACCCGCGGGGCTACGTGCTGCCGGCCGACCAAGCGGACTTCCTGACCGCGACCAAGTTCGTCAACTGCCTGCTCGGCACCGGGGTGACGGTCCACCGGGCGACGGCCGCCTTCACCGCCGGCGGCACGGAGTACCCGGCCGGCTCCTACGTGGTGAAGTGTGCCCAGGCGTTCCGCCCGCACGTGCTGGACATGTTCGAGCCGCAGGACCACCCGAACGACTTCGCCTACCCCGGCGCCCCGCCGACCCGCCCCTACGACACCGCCGGGTACACCCTCGCGTATCAGATGGGCGTGAAGTTCGACCGGCTGCTGGACAAGTTCGACGGCCCGTTCGAGGAGATCAAGGGGTTGGAAGTGCCACCCCCGCCGGCGAAGGTCGTGGGCGAGGGCGACGCCGCCGGGTTCGTCCTGAGCGGCCGGACGAACGACTCGTTTCGGGCGGTCAACCGGCTGTTGAAAGCGGGCGAGGAGGTCCGCCGGCTGACCGCCCCGACGACCCTGGCCGGGGTGGAACAGCCGGCCGGCACGTTCTTCGTCGTCCGCAAGCCGTCCACCCGACCGCTGCTGGAGAAACTGGCGGCCGAGTTGGGCACCGGGTTCACTGGCAGTACGATCGCCCCGGAAGCGAACACGGTCCGTCTGAAGCCGGTGCGGGTCGGGCTGTCGGACCGGTACGGCGGGTCGATGCCGTCCGGCTGGACCCGGCTCATCCTGGAGCGGTTCGAGTTCCCGTTCGAGGTCGTCTTTGCCAACGAGCTGGACCGGGGCAATCTCCGCGACCGGTTCGACGTGCTGCTGTTCCCGGACGGGGCGTATGCCGGGCGGGGGGCCGCCCCGAAGAAGGGGGGCGGGGGCGACGGCGGGGACGCGCCGCCGGCCGACGCGGCCGGCGAGCTGGCCGAGGCCCGCGCCCAGCGGCGGGCGATCTCGTCTGCCCTCACCGTGCCCAAGCTCCGTGAGTTCGTCGAGGCCGGCGGGACGCTGTTGGCCATCGGCGGCTCGACCGAGCTGGGCAAGGAGTTGGGGGTGCCGCTGGTCAACCACCTGACCTTCCCCGCCGACGGGACCAACGCCCCGAAGCCGCTGCCGCCGGAGAAGTTCTACGTCCCGGCCTCGGTGCTGCGGGTCAAGCTCGACCCGGCCCATCCGCTCGCCTGGGGGGTCGGGGACGGGGCGGACGTGATGTTCGCCTCCAGCCCGACGTTCCGCCTGCCGGCCGACGGCAAACAAACCCGGGTCGCCTGGTTCGACGGCAAAGCCCCGCTCCGCAGCGGCTGGGCGTGGGGGCAGGAGGCGCTCGACGGCGGGGCGGCGGTGGTGGAGGCGAAGGTCGGCAACGGGACGGTGGTGCTGTACGGCCCGCAGGTGCTGTTCCGCGCCCAGCCGCACGGCACGTTCAAGTTGGTGTTCAACGCCATCGCCCGGGCCGGGTCGAGTTCGAACTGAGAGGGTGTGTTGAAGCCCGGTGGGCTGGTTCGGCGTAGGGTGCGTGGAGGCTCGGCGGAACGCACCGGAGGGACTCCGACCGTCGGTTCCGCTCGTTGCCGGGCCGGTGCGTTCCGCTCCCAAAGCCTCGCTCCACGCACCCTACGGATGACCGGCCGGCAGACGCTTCTCAGACACCCCTGAATCCAACTCCACGCCGGTCGATGCCGCGGTCGGCCACATTCTGACGCCCCGTCACCGAATCCGCGAATCGGGTGAACCGCACCCGCCACGCCGGTGGCGGGCGGCCTCCCCTTGTGGGGGTGACACTTTCCCGCAAAAGATTTCTGAAACGCCCGGTGCGATTGCTGGGGCATGGGGGACGACAACCGGCCCCCGACTGACACGGGCCTCGCCCCGGAGCGACCATGAAGGCGTTCATCCGCATGCTGTTCGGCCGGCCGACCCAACCCATCCGCACCCGCCGGGCCGCCCGGCCCCAGCTCGGGCTGGAGACCCTCGACCGCCGGGAGCTGCCGTCCGTGACCGCCGACGTCAGCTCCGACGGGGTGCTGAAGATCGCCGGCGACTCGGCCAACGACGCGGTGACGGTGTGGTCCCCCAACCCCGATCAGATCGCGGTTCGCGCCGGCACCCTGTCGCGGGCGTACCCGGCCGAGTGGGTCAAGCAGATCAGCTTCTACGGGTTCGGCGGGAACGACCGGTTCGAGTCCACGGCCAGCGTCCCCACCCTCGCCGACGGCGGGGACGGCAACGACTTCCTCAGCACCGGCAGCCGGAACGACACCCTGATCGGCGGCCGGGGGAACGACACCTACCACTTCGAGCTGAACCGGAAGCTGGGCAGCGACCGGATCGAGGAGACCTTCAGCGGTGACACGGACACCCTGGAGTTCTGGGCCTCGGTGGCGGTGGACGTGAACCTGAACAACCCCACCCTGACCGGCCGGGCGGACGGGATGGTCCACCCGTGGCTGCAGCTCCGGCTCGCCAGCGGGTGGCTGGAGAACGTGACCGGCGGGTACGGGGACGACAAGATCGTCGGGTCCAACTGGCACAACGTGCTGATCGGCGGCGGCGGGAACGACGACCTCTTCGGCATGGGCGGGGACGACCAGTTGTACGGCGAGGCCGGGGCCGACGTCCTGCACGGCGGGGACGGCAGCGACGTCCTGTGGGGCCAGGGCCAGGACGACTGGCTGAACGGGGACGGCGGGGACGACATCCTGCACGGCGGGGACGGGGCCGACCGGCTCGGGGCCGACGGCCCCATCGACGACCCGGGGAACGACTGGATGAACGGGGACTGGGGCGACGACGTCGTCCGGGGCGGCACCGGCAACGACACCCTCTGCGGCGGCCGGGAGAACGACTGGGTGGACGGCGGGATCGGGAACGACCGGGTCACGGGGGATTACGGGAACGACACCCTGATCGGCGGGGTGGGCGACGACGCGCTCGGGGCGAGCGTGTGGGAGACCGGCACGGACGGGAACGACATCCTGTTCGCGGTCGAGGACGAGCCGGGCAACGACACCCTGTACGGCGACGAGACCAACCCGAACTCGGCCGTGTCCGGGAACGACACCGTCCGCGGCGGGACCGGGGACGATTTCCTGTACGGCGGCGGCGGGAACGACCGGCTGGGGGCGGTCGTCGAGATGACGTACCACGACGACCAGCCGATCCGGTCCGGGTACACGGCCTTCTGCGAGGACGGCCGGGACTTCCTGTACGGCAACGCCGGGGACGACGTGCTGTGCGGCGGCAACGGCAACGACCTGCTGGACGGCGGGGCGGATAACGACATCCTGGGGGCGTCCTACGAGATCACCTGGGAGGGGAAGGTGACGGGCGGCGGGTGGAAGACGAACTACGAGGAGGTCGGCGAGGACGGCAACGACGAGCTGTACGGGGGCACGGGGTACGACGTCCTGCGGGGCGGGGCCGGGTCCGACTACCTGAACGGCGGCGGGCAGGTCAGCTCCTGGCTGGTCGACGCCCTCAACCGGTGCGAGTACGCCCTGACCAACACCAACGTCTTCCATTACGCCGTGGACGACCAGTGCGACTACATCTCGCTCGGCGACGGGTACTGGAGCACGAAGAACGAGGTCGGCGGGGTCTGACGGGCCGCTCTGTTGAAGCCCCTCCCATACCCTGGCGAGCGGGGGGCGTCAGCCCCCCGTTGGAGCTGCCCCGTCAGGCGCTCCAACAGGGGGCTGACGCCCCCGCTCGCCAAGCTCTCAACAGGGGCGCTCCAACAGGGGGGCGACGCCCCCGCTCGCCAAGATCTCAACCGAGCAACGGGCCGCCCGTCGGCCGTCACCCCGGCCCCCCGCCCCCCAGGGACCGGGCCAGGTCGGCGTCCAGCGAGGCGGCGTCGGGGGGCCGCCGCCCCGGGTCTTTTTCCAGGCACCGCATCACCACGGCCGCCAGGTCGGCCGGTACGTTCGGGGCGACGGCGCCCAGCGGTTCCACCGGGAGGCGGGCGTGGGCGTGCAGGGTGTCCAGGACGGTGGCGCACCGGAACGGCGGACGGCCGGCGAGCAGGAAGTAGGCGACCGCCCCCAGGCTGTACAAGTCCGTCCGGGCGTCGGCCGGCAGGCCGAGCGCCTGCTCCGGGGCCATGTAGTCCGGGGTGCCCATCACCAGCCCCACGCCGGTCAGCCCGGCGTCGGCCGGGCCGCCGGTCCGCACCAGCCCGAAGTCCAGCAGCTTGGCCACGTCCGGCTGCCCGCCGTGCTCGCACACGATCACGTTGCCCGGCTTGATGTCCCGGTGCACCAGCCCAAGCCCGTGGGCCTCCCGTAACGCCCCGCACACCTGGCGGAGCAGCCGGACCGCCCGGCCCGGCGGCAGCGGGCCGCCACGCTCCACCAGGTCGGACAGGGTCGGCCCGTTCAGGTACTCCATGACGTAGTAGAAGGTGCCGTCGTCCGCCCGGCCGTAGTCGTACACCTCGACCGTGTTCGGGTGGGTCAGCCGGGCCGTCGCCTGGACCTCCCGCTCGAACCGCTCCAGCAGGCCCGGGTCGCGGGCCTTGTCCGGGCGGATCAGTTTGACCGCGCACGGCCGCTTGAGCAGGGCGTGCTCGGCCAGGTGGACCTCCCCCATCCCCCCGGCCCCGAGCTTCCGCACCAGCCGGTACTGCCCGAGCCGGCGGGCGGCCGCCGCCTCCCGCCGCAGGGTGTCGATCCGGAACGACCCGAACACCGCCATCGACCCGGTCATGGTCAGCCCCAGGGCGGTCACAGCGGCCAGGCCCGGCAGCCGGTCCCGGACCGGCTCGACCAGGGCGCCGGCCACCGCCAGCGACCCGAGGGCGGCGGCCGCCAACGCCACGACCACCGCCAGGCACCGCCGCCCCGAGTTCGGGATGAACAGGCCGTACCCGACGACGACAAGGTACCACGCCAGGTTCGTCAACAGGGTGACGTGCTCGACGTACAGCCCGCGGTGGTCCGGCCCGGAGAACGGCGTCCCGGGGATGGCCGCCAGGGCGGTCACGCGGAAGTACCCGACGTACACGACCGCCGTCGCCAACAGGGCCAGCTCGACGGCCCGCAGCCTGGCGAGTGAGACGGCCGGCCGGACCCAGAGGTAGGCCAGGGCGGCCAGCGCGACGAGCGTGCCTGTGGCCGCCAGGACGGCCCCGACCGGGCCGGCGGTCCCGCCGGTCACCTCGTCCCCGACCCGGGCGAACTGGAACAGGGCCATCGCCCCCAGGGTGACGACCGTCAGGACTGCCACCGCCCGGAGCCGACGGCGGAGGAGCGGGCCGACTTCGGTCTGACCGGCCGACGGCCCCCCGGCGGCGGCTACCGTCAGCGGGGGCTGCGGCCCGGCCGCGGCTGTCAAGGCCGCCGTACCCTCTGTCCAACGGCAGTCGGGGGGCACCGCCCGCCGCAGGGCGGCGACCGCCGACACCGTGCGGGTGTCCAGCGAGGCCAGCCGGTCCTGACACCGCCCGCACCCTTCCAGGTGTGCGGCCACCAGTTCGCCCGGCCCCTGGGGGAGTAGACCGGAGGCGAACGCGCCGAGGCGGTCGTCGGGCGGGCAGCCGTCGGCCCGGCTCATGGCGGTGGCCTTGGGATTCGGGTTGCGGGTGGCGGTGAGGACCGCATGATAAGTGCGAACCCACCCGCGGGCAACGACGGGCTTGTCATGGACCGCCCAGACGCCACCTCCCTGACCCTGCTCGAACGCGCCGCGGGCCGGGACGAGGCCGCCTGGGGCCGGCTGGCGGCCCTGTACCGCCCGCTGATCGCCCACTGGTGCCGGGCCGGCGGGGTGCCGGCGGCCGACGTCGACGACGTGGCCCAGGAGGTGCTGCTGGCCGTCGCGACCGGGCTGACGGGGTTCCGCCGGGACCGGGACGGGGGGTTCCGGGCGTGGGTCCGGGGGATCGCCCGGCACAAGGCGGTGGACCGCCAGCGGCGGGGCCGCGGGCCGGCCGCCGCCGGCGGGACGGACGCCTACCAGCGGTTCCAGGACGTGCCCGGCCCGGCGGACGAGATCGGGCCGGACGACGCGGCCGAGGAGGCGTGGCTGTACCGCCGGGCGCTGGACCTCGTGAAGGCCGAGTTCGCCGACAAGACGTGGCAGGCGTTCTGGCGGACGGCGGTGGACGACCGGCCGACGGACGCGGTCGCCGCGGAACTCGGGATGACCCCGGTGGCGGTCCGGATCGCCAAGTCGCGGGTGCTCGGGCGGCTGCGGGAGGAAGTCGGCGACCTGCTCGAGTAGCCGCCGCCGCTCGATCGGTCACTGCCAGGTCTCGCCCGCCTCGACCGGCGGCGGGTCGCCCGGCGCGGCCAGCGCCCGGCGGACGGCCGCCACCAGCTCGATCGGCCGGTACGGCTTGGGCAGCAGGCCGACCGCCCCGGTCACGTCGGACAGGTCGTCGGCCGAGTACCCGCTGCTGAACAGCACCCGGGCGGACGGGGCGATCTCGGTCATCGCCTGGAACGCGTCCCGGCCGCTCACCCGGGGCATGGTCAGGTCCAGAATGACCAGGTCGATGTCCGGGTGGTGGATGCGGAACAGCTCGACCGCGTCCTCCCCGTCCTCCGCCTCCAGCACCGTGAACCCGGCCGCCTCCAGCACCGACCGGCCGATGTCCCGGATCAGCTCCTCGTCGTCCACCAGCAGGACGGTCCGGGCGGCCCGGGCGGCGGCCGGCGGCGGGGTGGGGACGTCCGGCAGGGTGCGGGCCGGCGCCCGGACCAGCCCGGACGGGGCCGCCGACCCGGCCACCGGCAGGTACAGGTCGAACCGGGTGCCGCGGCCGGGGGCCGACTCGCACGCCACCCAGCCGTTGTGCTGGCGGACGATCCCGTGGACCATCGGCAGCCCGAGGCCGGTCCCCTGGCCGACCGGCTTGGTGGTGAAGAACGGCTCGAAGATGCGGGCCTTCACCTCGGCCGACATCCCCACCCCGGTGTCGGCCACGCTCACCCGCACGTACCGGCCCGGCCGGGCGTCCGGCGGGTGGGCCGGCAGGTCGGCCGGGACGACCACCGCCGGCTCGGCGGCGATGGTCAGGGTGCCGCCGGCCGGCATCGCGTCCCGGGCGTTCAGGCACAGGTTTAAGAGGGCTTGCTGGATCAGGGTCGGGTCGGCCGCCACCGGGTCGGTGGCCGTCACCGTGGACGCCAGCCGGATCCGCGGGTCCAGGGTGTGGCGGAGCAGGTCGAGCACCTCGGCCACGAACCCGGCCGGCCGGACCGGGGCCAGCAGCAGCTGGTTCTTGCGGGCGAACCCGAGCAGCTTGCGGGTCAGCTCGGCCGCCCGCTGGGCGGCCTTCTCGGCGGTGGCCAGCAGCTCCCGGTTCGGGTCGTCCGCCGGCAGGTCGGTCAGGGCCAGGTTGCCGAGCACCCCGGTCAGCAGGTTGTTGAAGTCGTGGGCGATGCCGCCGGCCAACTGGCCGATGGCGTCCATCTTCTGGGCCTGCCGCAACTGGTCCTCTAGCAGCCGCCGTTCGGTCACGTCCACCGACACCCCGAGGGCGGACCGGAACTCGCCCCCCGGCCCGCGGACGGCGGCCACCGACAGCTCGGTCCAGACGGTCCGGCCGTCCGGCCGGACGTACCGCTTCTGCACCTGATACCCGGGCCGGCGGCCGGCCAGCATGTCCCGGATGGCCGGCTGCTGGGCGGCCCAGTCGTCCGGGTGGGTGAACGCGGCCGCGCTGCGGCCGATGACGTCGTCGGCCGGCCGGCCGAGCATGGCGGCGAACGCCGGGTTGACGGCCACGAACTGGCCGGCCGGGTCGGTCAGGGACACCCCGGCGGCGGCGTTCTCGAACATCCCGCGGAACAGCTCCTCGCTCTGCCGGACCGCCTCCGCCGCCCGCTTCCGGTCGGTGATGTCCCGCTGGATCATGACGAAGTGGGCGCACCGGCCGGCCGGGTCCGGGACCGGGACCAGGCTCAGCTCGACCCAGAAGCTGGTCCCGTCCTTGCGGTAGTTGAGCAGCTCGACCAGGAGCGGGCGGCCGGCCCCCAGGGCGTCCCGCAGTTGGTCCAGGGTGGCCGGGTCGGAGTCCGGCCCCCGCAGGAAGTGCAGGGACCGGCCGATCACCTCGTCGGCCGCGTACCCGGTCATCCGGGTGAACGCGTCGTTCACGTACAGCACCGACCGGCCCGGGTGCCCGTCCGGGGAGGCGGCCAGGACGATGATCGCGTCCCGGGCGTGGACGACGGCCGACTCCAGCAGCCGCAGCCGCTCCTGGTCCCGGGCCTGGTCGGTGACGTCGATCAGCACCCCGGACACCCACCCGGTCGGCCGCCCGTCCGCCCCGACCACCGCCCGGCTGCGGGTGCTGAGGGACAGGTACAACCCGTCCGCCCGCCGCATCCGGAAGTCCTCGTCCGCCTCCCGCACCTCCCCGGCCCGCAGCCGCTCGCACACCGCCTCCAGCCGCGGCCGGTCGTCCGGGTGGACGTACTCGGTGAACGTCCCGACCCGGTTCGCCTGCGGGTGCGGGGGCAGCCCGAGCCAGTCCTCCAGCGGGGCCGACCGGCGGAGCTCGCCGGTCGCCGTGTTCCACTCCCAGGCGATCATCCGGCCGGCGGTCAGGGCGAACCGGAACCGCTCCTGGGCGGCCCGCAGCCCCCGCTCGGCCTGCTTCCGGTCGGTCTGGTCGGCGACCACGAACACCGACCCGATCCGCCCGGCCTGCGGGTCCACGACCGGGGCGCTGGTGACGACGATGTCCGCCCACCGCCCGGCCGGGGTCATCACCCGGGCCTCCCGCGGCTTGGTCGGGGTGCCGGTGCGGACCGCCTTGGCGACCGACCACTCGGCCGGGTTGACCGGCTTGCCGTCCGGCCGCTCCACCCGCCACCCGCCCGAGTCCGGCTCGCCCGGCCGCACCCCGGGGAAGTCCGGCGGCAGCCCGAACCCGTCCCGGTACTGGCGGTTCTGCCGGACCACGTTCCCGTCCCGGTCCAGGAACAGCACCCCGACCGGGAGTTGGTCGAGTACCGTCTCCAGCACCGCCTGCTTCTGGGCCAGGTCGGTGGTCGCCTGCTTCAGGTCGGCCAGCAGCCGGGACCGGACCTCGGCTTCGGTCCTCCGCTCCCGGAGGACGGACGCCAGGAACACCGGGGTGAACAGGAACAGCCCGAACACCCAGACCTGGGCCGGCCAGTCGGCCGCCACCCCGGCGGCCGGGCTGTCGCCGGCCGCCCGGGCGACCGCCACCCGGGCGAGGACGGCCGCCGCCACCGCCAGGTTGACCGCCGCCGCCCACCCGCCGCCGAGCCGGGCGGCGGCAAAGAACGCGAGGAGCAGAATGATGATCGGGATCGGTACGGAAGACGGGGTGACGGCCCCCATGGTCGTCGGGTCGAGGGTGGCCCCGGCCAGTACGGCGGCGACCGCCCCAAGCCCAACCCCCTCGGCCGCCGCCCGGAGGGTGGGCCGGCGGCCGAACGCCACCGCCGCCCCGGCCCCGAGCAGCAGGTTGGCCAGCCACCCGGCGGCGGCGGCCCGCGACCCGGCGGTGATCGCCTCGGCCGGCCCGCCCACGGCGACCGCCAGGGCCGCCACACTCACCCCACGGGCGACGGCGGCGAACAGACACCCGCACGCCAGCCAGAGCGAATCAGCCGCCCGGTCCAGACCGACCGGCCGGTTCGCTCTCGCCCACGCGACGCCGGCCACCCCTTCGGACACGGCCACCAACACCGCCGGCCAGGCGTCCGGCCGCCCGAGGGTGGCCAGGCCGGCCCGCGTCCCCGCGGCTGTGCCGACGACCCCGGCGCGGCCGGCCCGCCAGCCGGCGACCAGCGGCACCCCCAGCGGGGCCAGGGCCGCCCACCCGGCCGGGTCGCCGGCCAACCACCCGGCGCAGACGACCGCCGCCCAGCCAGCGACGGCCGCGGCCCCGAGTCGTAGCGACAGACGGTCCGTGCCCATACTCCCCACCCGCCCGGCATCCGAGCCGTTTGACCCCAACGCCACCCCGCCGGCCCCGAGGTCGGTCGAACAGCCCACAACTATAGGTCGAGAAGTCGGCCCGATTTGTCACGGAAACCCAGTGGCTACCGGAAGAAAGTTTCGGCTCCAGAGCGAGTTGTGCGTCGCGAGGCCGAACCGCGTTCAGCCGGGCTGGAAAGTTGAGTCGGAACCCGAACCGGCGGCGGTGATCGCCTGAGCGGCTGAGGCGAGTGAGTGGACTAACGCGCCGACCGATTCCGCCCGTTCGACCGGCACAGACGAATATGCGGCCAGTGCCAACAAATTGTCCAGGACGGTAACGGTGCCGGGGTCGGTGAGTGGGAAGTGGTCTGCCAGGTCAGCGGCGGGGGCGGACATGGCACACGCGGTCCGCCAGCACTCGGCCAGCCGACCGGCGGCCAGGACGGGATCAACGGACGGCCCGCCTGGCCCGTCCGCCGGGTGGGTCATCCGGGCCAGGGCGGCCAGGAGGTCGGCGTACCCGTGGCGGGCGGTGGCCGCGAACTCGGCCAACAGGTCGGCGTCCAGGCCGGTGGGTGGGTTGGGCATGGGCAATCGGGGGGCGAATCCGACTCTTTGCCGATCGTACCCGGGTTTTGCGGCCGGTCAACCGTCTACCTTTGGACGACGCCGCCGAGACTTGCGAAGATGGTCCGTTGGTGCGGGAAAAGCGGGGGAGCTGCCGTGCGTCATGCCCTGACTGTCGGGTTCCTGGTCATCGCGGGGGTGTCCGGGGCCTCTGCCGCCGACCCGCCCCGGCCGAACATCATTTTCGTGCTGGCCGACGACCTCGGCCCCGGCGACCTGGGGTGCTACTCGAACGGCCAGGCGAAGACCGACCGGATCGACCGGATGGCCCGGGAGGGCACGAAGTTTACCCGGTACTACGCCGCCGCCCCGATCTGCTCGCCGTCCCGGTGCGGACTCATCACCGGCCAGTTCCCGGCCCGCTGGCGGATCACCAGCTATCTGCAAACCCGGGCCGGCAACCGCGGGTGCGAGCAGGCGGACGTCCTCGACCCGGCCGCCCCGTCGCTGCCCCGGGCGCTGAAGGCGGCCGGGTACGCCACCGCCCACTTCGGGAAGTGGCACCTGGGCGGCGGCCGGGACGTGGCGAACCCGCCGAAGTTCGCCGCCTACGGGTACGACGAGCACGCCGGCACCTGGGAAAGCCCGGAGCCGCACCCGGACATCACCGCCACCGACTGGATCTGGTCCGACAAGGACAAGGTGAAGCGGTGGGACCGGTCCGCCTTCTTCGTGGACAAGACGCTCGACTTCCTGAAGCGGCACAAGGGCGACAAGCCGTGCTTCGTCAACGTCTGGCTGGACGACCCGCACACCCCCTGGGTGCCGGCCGCCGGGGTGGGGAAGAAGGAGAACACCCCGGCCAACCTGCGGCGGGTGATGGTGGAGAACGACAAACAGGTCGGCCGGCTGCTGGACGGGTTGAAGGAGCTCGGCGTGGACGGCGACACGCTAGTCGTCTTCGCCAGCGACAACGGGCCGCTGCCGACGTTCAAGGGGGCGCGAACCGCCGGCCTGCGGGGGAGCAAGCTGAGCCTGTACGAGGGCGGCATCCGGCTGCCGTTCATCGCCCGCTGGCCGGGGAGGGTGCCGGCCGGCAAAGTGGACGACATCACCGTCCTTGCCGCCGTGGACCTGTTCCCGACCTTCTGCACGCTGGCCGGGGCGAGCCTGCTGGCGGGGATGACGCCGGACGGCGAGGACCGATCGGCCGTTTTGCTGGGCCGGCCGGTTAAAGACCGGGCGAAACCGCTGTTCTGGGAGTACGGGCGGAACGACACGTTCTTCCAGTACCCCGGGCCGAAGCGGGACCGGTCGCCGAACGTGGCCGTCCGGGACGGCGGGTGGAAGCTGCTGGTGAACGCCGACGGCAGCCGGGGCGAGCTGTACGACGTGCTCGCCGACCCGAACGAGACAACGAACCTGGCCGCGACGAAGCCCGACGTGACGGCGCGGCTGAAGGCGGCGGCGCTCGCCTGGCGGAAGGCGATGCCGTGAGGTAAGTCCCCCTCGTTCCCACGCAGAGCGTGGGAACGAGGGAGACGGCCAGACGGAGCCGCGGATGGGGTATCGGAACCTGACCGAGTGCGTCGCCGACCTGGAGCGGCACGGCCACCTCGTCCGCGTCGAGCACCCCATCGACCCGCACCTGGAACTGGCCGAGGTGCAGCGGCGGCTGTACCGGGCGAACGGGCCGGCGGTGCTGTTCACCCGGCCGAAGGGCACCGGCTTCCCGATGCTAGCCAATCTGTTCGGGACGATGGACCGGACCCGGTTCCTGTTCCGCGACGCCCTGGCCGACGTGCGGAAGCTGGTCGCCTTGAAGACCGACCCTGGAGCCGCCGCCCGGCGGCCGTGGCGGTACTGGAACCTGCCGCTCCTGGCCTGGCGGCTGCGGCCGAAGTTCGTCCGCTCCGGGCCGGTCCTGGCCCACCGCACCAGCGTGTCGAAGCTGCCGCAACTGGTGTGCTGGCCGCGGGACGGCGGAGCGTTCGTGACGCTCCCGCAGGTGTACACCGAAGACCCGGACCGGCCGGGCTGGATGAAGTCCAACCTGGGCATGTACCGGGTGCAGTTGAGCGGCAACGAGTACGTCCCGGACCGCGAGGTCGGGCTGCACTACCAGATCCACCGGGGGATCGGCGTCCACCACGCGGCGGCGGTGCGGCGGGGGGAGCGGCTGCGGGTGAGCGTGATCGTCGGCGGGCCGCCGGCGCTGGCGGTGAGCGCGGTGATGCCGCTGCCGGAGGGGCTGCCGGAGCTGGCGTTCGCCGGTGCGCTGGGGGGAAGAAGACTGCGGATGGTGGTTCCGGCGAGCGGGGGGCGTAAGCCCCCTGTTGGCGCAACCGACAAATACGGGCATCTTTCCCCGGACGCAGCAACAGGGGGCTTACGCCCCCCGCTCGCCCTACCCGCCGACGCCGATTTCGTCATCAGCGGGACCATCGACCCGACCGCCACCAAGCCCGAAGGGCCGTTCGGCGACCACCTCGGCTACTACAGCCTGGCCCACGACTTCCCGGTGATGCAGGTGGACGCGGTGTACCACCGGCCGGGGGCGATCTGGCCGTTCACCGTGGTCGGCCGGCCGCCGCAGGAGGACACGTCGTTCGGCCAGTTCATCCACGAGCTGACCGGCCCGGTCATCCCGACCGTGCTGCCGGGGGTGAAGGCGGTCCACGCCGTGGACGCGGCCGGCGTCCACCCGCTGCTGCTAGCCATCGGGTCCGAGCGGTACGTGCCGTATGCCGCCGAGCGGAAGCCGCAGGAACTGCTCACCCAGGCGTCCGCCATCCTCGGGCAAGGGCAACTCTCGCTGGCCAAGTTCCTGCTGATCGTCGCCGGCGAGGACGCCCCAGACCTCGACATCCACGACATCCCGGCGTTCCTGCGGCACCTGCTCGAACGGGCCGACTGGCGGACCGACCTGCACTTCCACACCCGGACCACCATCGACACCCTGGACTACTCGGCCGGGGAGGGGCTGAACGCCGGCAGCAAGCTGGTGATCGCCGCCGCCGGGCCGAAGCGGCGGGAGCTGGCGACGGCCGTGCCGGACCGCATCGCGTTACCGGGCGGCATTCATTCGCCGCGGGTGGTGCTGCCCGGGGTGCTGGCGGTGAGCGGGCCGCCGCACGCCGGCCTCGGGGCGGGCGAGTACGAGCCGGCGTTCGCCGCCCTGGCCGACGGGCTGCGGGCCGACGGGTTGCCGCTGGTGACGCTGGTGGACGATTCCGCGTTCACCGCCGCCCGGTTGGACAACTGGCTGTGGGAGACGTTCACCCGGGCCAACCCGGCGACGGACGTGCTGGCGGCCGGCGGGCGGACGTGGCGGAAGCACCACGGCGGGCCGGGGCCGCTGGTGATCGACGCCCGGCTGAAGCCGCACATGGCCCCGCCGCTGGCCGAAGACCCGGCGGTGACGAAGCGGGTGGACGCGCTCTGCGCCCGGGGCGGGCCGCTGGCGGGGCTGGGCTTGTAACTCGGCTTCGCCGGTCTCGCACATCGGACCATGCCGGCGGCCGCGTCCGGGGGAGGGCGAGGCTCCTGCCGAGCCGCGCTCCCTGCCCGGCTGGCCGCCACCCACGTTCGGTGGCTACCGCTGGTATTGCTTCCGGTCGTTGCCGCGGGCTGGCGGCTCGGCAGGAGCCCCCCCCTCCCCGGTTCCGCTCGCTGACGTGGGCTTGAGCCGTTGCTGGGAGTCATCCCAGCAGCCGGTCCAGGCTGGCGTACACCTCGGCCGGGTCTTGCAGCACGACCGCCGCCCCGGCCGCCTTCAGCACCTCCTCCGGGAACCCGCCGCACCGCACCGCCCAGAACCGCACCCCGGCTTTGCCGGCCGCCTCGCCGTCATACGGGGTGTCGCCGAGCATCGCGCACTCGCCGGCCGCCAACCCCAGCTTGGCCAGCGCCGCGTGGACCAGGTCCGGGGCCGGCTTGCTGGCGTCGGCGTCGTCCGCCGTGGTCCGCTCGTCCACCAGGTCGGCGAAGTCCACCCCGCAGCTGCGGAACGTCGCCGTCAGGTGCTTGTCGTTGCTGCTGGTGGCCAGGGCGGTCTGCACCCCCCGCCGCTTCAGCGCCTCGATCAGCTCGACCGCCCCGGGGAACACCGGGATCGCCTCCGCCGCGGCGATGGCCACGAACTGCCGGCCGTGCTCCTCCCGCAACTGTTCCCCGTCCCGGTCGGCCGCCTCCGCCCCGATCAGCGCGGGCACCAGTTGGTCCCCGCCCTTGCCGATCTGCGGGCCGATGCGGGCGGCCGGGACGTCGTACCCGAACCGGGCGAACGCCCGCCGCCAGGCCTCGACGTGCCGGCCGTTGGTGTCCACCAGGGTGCCGTCCAGGTCCAGGATGACGCCCCGTGTGGTCACGCCCCGGCCCCCCGGTCCCGGCCGCCGACGAACGCCGGCGGGTGGGTGGCCTCGACCGCGGTGAACGGCTCCAGGATGCGGTAGCTGTGGGCCGCCCCCTTCGGCACCGCCCACGAGTCCCCTGGGCCGAGCTTCACCGTCTGCCCCTCGACGGTCAGCTCGGCCCGGCCGCGGATCACGTACCCGACCGTCTCGTACTCCCGGCGGGCGTCCGGCTTCGCCTCCCCGGCCGGCTCCTCCTCCCACAGTCGCATCCCGACCTGGGTCGAGGCGGCCAGGTACTTGACCCCGCCCGGCCCGTGCGGGGAGTGCCGGGAGTCCACCTTCGTCACCGTCGTGTCCGCCATCGCGTCGTCCTCTGGGGGCGAGAGGTCGGGGCCATGCAACGGGCGTACCGGCCGGCGGCACGGCCATTGCCACCGTCACCGGGAAACGGAGGGCGGACCCATGCAACTGGCAGAAGCGAACCGGGTGCGGGCGGCCAGCGCGGCCGGCGGTGAGGTGGCGGTGGCGGACGGGGTGGCGTGCGTGCCACTGTCGATCGTCAACGTGTACCTACTCGGCCGGCCGGGGGCCGGGGACCGCGGGTGGGTGTTGGTGGACGCCGGGTTAAGTCTGTCCGGACATCGCATCCGGTCGGCCGCGGCCGAGCGGTTCGGGCCGAACGCCCGGCCGGCGGCCATCGTCCTGACCCACGGCCATTTCGACCACGTCGGGGCGCTCCAGGAGCTGGCCGAGGC
Source organism: Gemmataceae bacterium (assembly GCA_046350115.1). Lineage (GTDB taxonomy): Bacteria > Planctomycetota > Planctomycetia > Gemmatales > Gemmataceae > JAXMAZ01. Next base: position 5,836 of record JAXMAZ010000025.1, on the reverse strand, counting down.
GTGGGACGCGCCGGTGGTCGCGCACCCGCTGGAACTGCCGTTCCTGACCGGCCGGGCCGACTACCCGCCGCCCGACCCGTGGGTCGGCGGCGGGCTGATGGCCCTGATGTCCCCGCTGTACAGCCGGGCCGGGGTCGACCTGGGCCGCCGGGTGTCCGCCCTGCCGGCCGACGGCACCGTCCCCGGGGCGGCCGGCTGGCGATCTCGGTCCGCAGCCGCGGACGCCACGCCCCCGGCCACGTCTCCCTGTTCCGCGACAGCGACCGGACGCTCATCGCCGGGGACGCGGTCGTCACCACCCGACAGGAGTCGGCGCTGGCGGCGGCGTTCAAGCCGAAGGTGGTGAGCGGCCCGCCGGCGTACTTCACCATCGACTGGGTGGCGGCCGCGGAGTCGGCGCGGAAGCTGGCGGCCCTGCGGCCCGAGACGCTGGCCACCGGGCACGGCGTCCCGATGCACGGCGAGCGGATGCGGCACCAGTTGAACCGGCTGGCCGCCCGGTTCGAGCAGGAGGCGGTGCCGAGCGACGGGCGGTACGTCCGCCGGCCGGCCCGGATGACCGGGGACGGGCGGGTGAGCGTGCCGCCGGCGGTCGGGCCGTCGGCACCGGTGGTGCTTGCCGCGGCTGGGGCGGCCCTGGCGGCGGGGTATCTGGTCGGGCAGCGGTCGTCGTAAACGGGTGCGTTAGCGGTCCGGCCTCCGGCCGGACCCGGACCGCCGTTGGCGGCCCCGCTACGCGACTGATTGATTACTCACCCGATCCCGAGCGCGGGACTCGGTTCGGTGCTGAAGTCGAACGGCACGTCCACGTCCACCTCGCTGCCACCGTGGTCCGGGAAGATGTGCAGCACCCGCGCCCGGGTCAGCTCGTCGAACTTCGGCTCCTTGTACCCGGTCACCCGGAACCGCCTGCCGGCCGGGGCGTACTCGTGGACCATCACCTTCACCTTCGGAATGCCCTGGAAGAAGTGGTCGTCCGCCTTCTTCCGCCCGGCGTGCACGTCGTACAGCTCGAACAAGGCCCGCAGCACCTTCACCACCGACCGGTGGCTGACCCCGTCCTCGATGTACACGATGTCCACCTGGACCGCCCGGAACACCTGGTGGAAGTGCTGCCGGACCCGGGCCGGGAACACCCACCCGAACGGCGGGCCGGCCAGCTTCGGCGGGGTGGCGTCGGGCCGGCCGGCGTCCGGCTCGTGCCGCTCCAGCCCGGCCTGGAACCACCAGTGCGGGGCGAACACGTACCCGCCGCCCCGCCGCGTGCGGTCGGCGACCGCCCGCTTGAACAGCGTCTCGACGCCGCGGACCGCCTGCCGCCGGACCTGGATCTCGTCCCGCCGGGCCAGCCGGTCCCGGACGGCCCCGGCGTGCAGATCCGCCAGGCTCACCTTGAGCGGCCAGCGGGGGTCGAACTCGGTCGCCTGGGAGTCGGCGTCCGCCACCAGTTCGATGCCGACCTGCCCGGCCGGCGGCTTGCCCGGGGCGATGCGGGCGGTCCACCCCCAGCCGGCGATCACCGCCGCCGCCCGCTTCAGCTCGCCGTCCGGCCGGCCGACGCCCCAGAGGGTGACGGTCGGCGGGGTGCGGCGGGCCGGGTCGGTCCGCCAGACCGCGAGTAACAGCGCCCCGCCGGCGGCCACCAGCCCGGGCAGGGTCCAGGCGGCCACGGTGCCGAGGGTGGCGGTCACGTACATCGGGTCGTCGGCGGCGACCGGGGTGAGCAGCCGGCCGCCGCACGCCGTCACCAGCAGGGCGGCGACGTCGACCGCCGCCAGCCCGACCCCGCCGAGCACCAGCCGCCACTGCGGGATGGCGTACACCGGCCGGCCGGCCCCGTTCCGCCACAGCAAGCCCGGCCCGCCGTCCCGCCCGGCCCGGGCCGCCAGAGCCAGCGTTCCGGCCGCCACGACGCCGCACAGCCCGAGTACGGCCGCCACCGGGACGAAGTACCCGACGGCCGACACGGTCAGCACGTACCCGGCGACCAGGGCCAGTTCCAGCCCCCGCCGGTCGCCCGGCCGGACGATCGCCCGCAACTGGTCGCCGAACACCCGGACCACGGCCAAGAGGCCGACGAACGTGACCGCCATCAGCCCGGCCCAGACGGCGATCAGGACGACCAGGTAGAGCAGGTAGCTGGCCCGGGCGGCCGGCCCCCGCCAGCCGTCCGGGAAGGCGGCCCACAGTGCGGCGGCCAGCACCCCCCAGGTCAGGCTGCCCGCCAGCAGCCCCCAGACGGCCGGCGGCACCCGGGCCGGCAGCGGCGGGGTGCCGCGGAAGTCCTGGCCGATCTCGAACCACGCCCGGTCCACCGCCCCGGCCACCTGCCCGGCCCGGCGGGCCAGCCAGCCGACCCACGGGACCGGCTGGCGGCGGTGCCGGGCGGCCACCAGCCCGATCCCGCCGAGCAGGGCGATGGCGGCCAGCCCGTCCTGCCAGTCGGTGGCGGCGGCCGCCCGGCCGAACAGCTCCAGCCCGACCAGCAGGGCGGCGAACACCACCGTCACCGGGGCGTGCCCGGTCGGCACCAGGCGGCGGACGGACGGCAGGACGGCGGCGAGCAGCTTCATGTCCATAATCTCAGCACACCGTCGGACGGCCGCCAAACCGGATACCGGGCGGAACCCGCTGCGCCGGGCCGGGCGGTCGTCCCGGCCGGCAGACCCGGACCAGTTTCCCACCCGGCCCGGCCATCGGCCGCCGGTTTCCCTCAAGCGGGCGGGCCGGCGGACTATGAATTGTACGGCGTGAATCCGGCCGGTGCGCCGGGATTGACCTCCCGCACGGACCGCTCTGCCGATCTCGGTGGCGGCGTCCGGGGAGGGCGAGGCTCCTGCCGAGCCGGGCTACCTGGGTCGCTGACTGAAACCCGTAGCCTGACGCCGCCGCCGAGTGTGACTTCCTGCCGTTGTCGCAGGCTGCCCGGCTCGGCAGGAGCCTCGCCCTCCCCTGGACGCCGCCACCGAGATCGGATGGAACCGCCGCGGGATCCCCGCAACAGGACACCGATGAAGCTGTGGATCGGTACCGCCGGGTACTCCTACCCGGACTGGGTCGGCGGGTTCTACCCGCCGGGCGTCCCGGCCGCCGGGCGGCTGGCCTTCTACGCCCGCCACTTCCCGATGGTCGAGGTGAACAGCTCGTTCTACCGCCCGCCGACCCCGGCCCAGGCCGAGCGGATGTGCGGCCAGGTGCCGGCCGGGTTCGGGTTCAGCCTGAAGGTGCCGAAGTCCGCCAGCCACGGGTTCGACCCGGCAGAACTGCCCGCCTTCCGGCAGGCGGCCGAGGCGGTCGCCGCCCACGGGACGCTGCTCGGGCTGGTGGCCCAGTTCGCCGAGTCGTTCAAGAACCTGCCGGCCAACCGGGACTGGGTGGTGCGGGTCCGCCGGGAACTGGACCCGTTCCCGTTGGCGGTCGAGTTCCGCCACGTCTCCTGGGACGTGCCGGCCCTGCCGGACTGGGCCGGCACGCACCGGCTGACGGTCGTCGGGGTGGGGGTGCCGCCGGAGTTGCCGCAACTGTTCCCGGACGGGCCGCGGTGCTACGGGCCGGAGGTGTACGCCCGGCTGCACGGCCGCGACCCGGCTGCCTGGTACGCCGGCGGGCCGGCCCGGTACGACTACGACTACCCGCCGGAGGAACTGGACCGGTGGGCGGATGCCCTGGTATCTGCGGCGGCCGGCGGGGCGGAGCGGGCGGTGATCGTGTTCAACAACTGCGTCGGCACCCAAGCCATCACCAGCGCCCGGGCGCTGACGGCCCGGATGGCCGGGGTGCCGGGGGTGGAACTGGCCCGGCCGCCGGCCGCCACCGTCCAGAAGGGGCTGTTCGACGAGATCGGGTGACGGTTGCCCCCGGGACGCGGGTGCGGTTAAGGACGGGCCGGGCTCACCAGGTGGACAGGGCTGGTGCCATGCGGAAGACGGTCGCCGGCCTCGCCGCGGGGGGGCTCCTGCTGCTCGTCGGTTCAACGGTGTCGGTCGGGTCTCGCCCGACGGTCCGGCACGTACATTACGTTCTGCCGGTCGGCTTCCGCGGCGAGTTCCGGGTGTACACCCGAATTCCGGACGGGGTCGAACAGCCGGTCGACGCCGGGCGGTGCGTCGTCACCGTACCCCAAGCTGGCACGCTGCGCGTGCGGGGCGAGGGGCCGTACACCGGTTGGCATTCGGTGTCTGTCGCTTACGCGGACGGGGCCGTCATACCGGTCGCTAACGGCGGCCCACCACCGCCCGAAGGGGGCGTCGCCCTTCGGTACAGCGGGGCGAACGCCGCGGGGTTCCATTTGTGCGTCGTGGGAACGGCGGCCGACTACAAGGCCTGGGCTGACGTTCGACACCCCTGACCGTTCCCGGCTGCTGACTGTCACGCCTGCCCGGGGTCAGCCGCCCGGCCCGCCCGCCCCGGCCAGCCCGGCCCGGCCGGGCGGCTGGCCCCCCTGCCCGCTGAACGACGTCGAGTCGGTCGCCAGGTTCGGGTTGTTGAACGTGCCCATCATGCCCTTGGCCCGGTCCTCGGTCAGGGTGGTCACGAGGTACGCGCACGCCCCCTTCGACCGGTAGTCCATCTGCTGCATCATCTCCGACCACAGCTTCTTCTCGGACACCCCGGCCAGTGCCGACTTGAGCTGGTTGGTCGGCTCGGACTCGTCCCCTTTACCCAGCGGGCCGGTCTTGAAGTACGTGACCAGGTCGGCCGCGTCCTTGCTCGACCCGCACTCCAGGGCGGCCCCGAACCGCACCCCCCCGCCGCCGGGGGTGGTCCACATGCCGAACGCCGGGGCCGTCTTGGCCGAGTCCACCAGCTTCTTGAAGTCCTGGTCCACCCCGGCCACCAGCGCCCCCGGGTACGTCTTCAGCCCGCCGGTCGCCCGGACCAGCAGCCAGATGCTCCCCCGGGCGACCACCCGGCCGGTGTCGTTCAGGGAGGCGGCGAAGGACGCCTTCTTGTCCGCCCCGGCGGCGGCCACCCCGCGGGCGGTGTCGGCCTGGGCGGCCCCGGCCGGCACCACCACCACCAGCCGGGGGCTGGGGAAGAAGACGACCGCCCCGTCCAGGATGCCGGCCGCCCCCGGCAGCTTGTACCCGACCCCGCCGGGGCCGGGCAAGGCGCCCGTCTCCTCGACCATCTTGGCCGGGGCGAACGACTTCATCGTCCGCAGCACGTACACCTGCCCGCCGGCCCCCCGGTCCGGCTTGTTCCGGGAGATGATCAGGTAGTCGAGGAACGAGTCCGGGTCGCGGTTGAGGGACTTGGCCAGGTGGCCCACCCCCGCCTTCACCTCCGCGGTGTTGTACTTCTCCACCTCCAGCCCGTACCCGGGGTACTTGGCCAGTTGGCCGACGTTCACCCCCCGCGCCCAGTTGAAGTCGGCCGGCACCTGGGCCAGCATCTCCTCCACCTTGCCGGACTTGTTCAGGAAGTAGAACATCAGCCCGCCGACCCCGATCAGGCCGACGAACCCCAGCCCGATGGCCAGCAGCAGGATGACCGGGTTGGTCTTCTTCTTCTTGGCCTTCTTCTTCTTGGGCACCCCGGGCGGCTTCGGCTTGGCGTCGCCGGCCGCCGGCTTGTCCTTCTTCTTTTTGCGGGGCGGGACGAACGTGCTGCCGCACCGCGGGCACTCGACCGGGGTGCCGGGGGCCGGGGCGGCGTCCAGGGTGAGTTTCGCCTGGCACTCCGGACAGCGGGTGTCGAACGGCATGGGGGGTCGGCCTTTGGGGCGGCGCGGGCGGGAGACACTGGAGGAACTGTCCGATCATATCGGCTAATCCGGCGGGGCGGCAAGGGGCAACCGCCCACCCGGGCTTCCGGACGGTCCTCCCCCTCTCCG
>JAXMAZ010000024.1:0-108059 GCA_046350115.1 Gemmataceae bacterium | reverse complement strand
CCCGCCCCGGGGGAGGACCGATGAGCGACAACCGATTCCCGTCCGCGGTCGCCGCCCCCCCGGCCGCCAACGGCGAGCTGCGTTCCCGGGTGAAGCAGATCCGGCTGGACGGCCAGCTCGGGTCGGCCAAGGCCGGCCGGGGCGGGTCCGGGTGGCTGCCGTGGCTGCTGTGCGCCCTGCTCGCCCTGACCTGGGCGGGGGTGGCCATCCGGTCGTACAAGAACGGCCCGCTGCCGACCGAGTCGGCGGCGGCGGCCGCCGCCCCGGACAACACGACCACGTCCTCGGCCTCGACCAGCAGTTCGGCGACCGGCATCGTCTCGTCCGGCACTATCCAGGTGGAGGTGAAAGGCTACCTGGTGCCGGCCCGGAAGCTGGCCGTCAGCCCGATCGACGTGGGCGGCCGGCTGATCGAGCTGTTCGTGGTCGAGGGCCAGTTCTACCCCGAGGGGGCGGTGCTGGCGAAGATCGACCCGTCCAGCTACAAGGCGTTCGTGGACGAGTCCGAGGCCACCCTGGCCAGCGCCCGGCAGCGGCTGCTGGCCGCCGAGGCCAAGCTGGCCGGGCTGCTGCCGACCAGCGTCCGCCAGGTGGAGATCGCTCAGGTGGAGGCCCAGATCAGCGAGGCCAAGGCCCAGCGGGACCGGAACCAGGACCAGGAGAAGCGGCTGAAGACGTTCTCCGGGTCGTCCGGTCTGGAGCTGGTCCAGGCCCGCAACGACGTGATCATGGCCGAGGCCCGGATCACCAAGCTGGAGGCCGACCTGGCGTTGCTCAAGGAAGGCCCGCGGAAGGAGCAGATCAAGGCGGCCGAGGCGGAGGTGGCCGGGGCCAGGGCGGAGGTGGCGGCGGCCCAGGCCCGGCTGGTCCAGTCCCGGTGGCGGCTGGACAACTGCGTCATCAAGGCGCCGATCGCCGGCACCGTCCTGACCAAGAAGGCCGAGAAGGGCGACCTGGTCAACCCGCAGGCGTTCGCCGGCGGCAGCGGGTCGGTGTGCGAGATGGCCGACCTGGCCGACCTGGAGGCCGAGCTGAAGATCCCGGAGCGGGACATCAGCAAGCTGACCGTCGGCCAGCCGTGCCGGATCCGGGCGGACGCCTTCCAGGACCGGGCGTACACCGGCCGGTTGGACCGGATCATGCCGATCGCCAACCGGGCGGACAACACGGTGAATGCGGGTGAAGGTGAAGCTGGCCGACGGCGAAGCCCCGGGCACGTTCCTGAAGCCCGAGATGGGGCGGTCGTCTCGTTCCTGCCGATGCCCGGGGCCGAGAAGAAGTGACACCCCGCTTGGGTCGGCGTCCGGGCGAGCCGGGGGGCGTCAGCCCCCGGGTGAATCGCAACCGCCGCCCGATCACCCGGGGCTGACGCCCCCGGCCCGCCCGGACGCCGCCCGGTCAACCCCTGGAGCCGCCCCATGTCCGTGATCGTCGAAGTCCGCGACTCCGTGTCGTTCACCCGGGGGGCCGAGCGGATCGACGTGCTCATGGACCTCAACCTGACGTCCGGGAGGCGAGTTCATCGCCCTGATGGGGCCGTCCGGGTCGGGCAAGACGACGCCCTCAACCTGATCGCCGGGCGCCGACTCCCCGGACCGAGGGGACCATCCGGGTCGGCGACCAACAAATTTCGACCTGTCCGAGAGCGAGCTGGCCCGGTGGCGGACCCGGAACGTCGGCCCGTGTTCCAGTTCTACAACCTGCCGCTGCGTGGTGCTCACCGCCCACGAGAACGCCGAGCTGCCGCCGTTGCTCCCGCCGCTGTCCGGCCGAGCAGCGCGGCGGGCGCAGGTGGAGACGGCCCTCGGGCTGGTCAGCCTGTCCGACCGGATGCACCCACCGGCCGGGCCAACTGTCCGGCGGCCAGTGCCAGCGGGGTGGGCATCGCCCGGGCGATCGTCACTGACCTGATCATCGTGGTGTGCGACGAGCCGACCGGGCGCTGGACGCCAAGTCCGCCGACGACGCCCTCAACCTGCTGGAGATCCTCCGCAGCGAGCTGGGCAAGACGATCATCATGGTGACGCACGACCTGCACGCCGCCGCCCGCAAGCGCAGCGGCTGGTGCACCTGGAGAAGGGGCCGGCCGGGTGGACGCCGGCCGGGCGCCGGAGTTCTGGCCGCCGCCGTGGGGTGAAGGGTCAAATCCCACTCTCGGCCCCCTTCCCTACGAGGGAAGGGGGGAGCAAGCGGGCTGAACGTCCGGAGAAGTGATTTCAGGTCTGGGGGTGCTGGCCCCCGCAACCCACCCCGGCCCCCTTCCCGAGAGGGAAGGGGGAGCAAGCGGGATGACAGTCCGGGCCAGTGCATTCGGTTCTGAGCGGTGGGAGCGCCCCACCGGCTCCCCCTTCCCTCTCAGGGAAGGGGGCCGGGGGTTAGGGTTGCGGGGCTGGGGCACCCCCGGACCGGGAGTCTTTGCCTTGCCGAGCGCCCCGCTCGCTCCCCCTTCCCTCTTAGGGAAGGGGGACGGGGGGTTAGGTTGACCGCCCGCCCCGACCCAAGGGCCGACCGAACGAGGATCCCCGCATGTCCCCCGACATGGCCCAGTACGCGTCCGGGTTCGGCCAGCCGCCGGACCCGTCGCTGTTGCAACTGGCCCTGTACGCCGCCATGGCCCTGATCGGGCTGATCTTCACCCTCACCCTGCTGGCCGTCGCCAGCCTGCCGGTGTTCTTCGGCGCCCTCGGGCTGATGGAACTCGGGCTGGTGGTGGTCCAGAACTCCCCCGACCCGGTCGGCAAGTACAGCAAGATCGGCGGGCTGGTGTTCCGGTCCCTGCGGCGGAACCTGCTCCGCACCGCCCTCACCTACGTCGCCCTGTTCGTCCTGACCGGGATGCTCACCTTCCTGTTCAGCATCATGAAGGCGATCGACAAGTTCACCGCCGAGAAGGAGGGCGCCCAGATCGTCCTGATGACCGAGAAGTTCGGGCTGCCCAGCCAGCTCCCGCCCGGGTACCCGGGCCAGCTCAAGGGGATCATCCGGGACAAGCTGCCGAAGGAGTACCAGCCGGCCGACGTCGAGAAGAACTTCATGACCTGGACGTTCGTCGTCGGCACCACCGACCTGACCAAGATCTCGCAGGAGAACAGCATGTTCCTGTTCGCCCTGCAGCCGGACGCCATCCGCCAGGAGATGATGGCCACCCACGGGCTGAGCAAGGCCGACCTGGGGGACGACGACTGGGCCGAGCTGTGCCGGGTGATCGACCTGGCCGCCCAGGACCGGCGGTACGTGGTGGTCGGGGAGGAGCGGCTGAAGATCCTCGGCTTGAAGGTGGGCGACCAGTTCAAGCTGTACGGGATGAACTACAAGGACCTGGAGTTCGAGTTCACCATCATCGGCGCGTTCCCGTCGAACAGCCCGCTCGGGATGGCCGCCGCCATGCGGTACGACTACCTGGACTCGCTCCTGGACGCCCACCAGAAGAAGACCGGCAAGCCCCACCCGCTGGCCGACCGGTGCATCAACCTGGTGTGGGTGCGGATGCCGAACAAGGAGGCGTACCAGCAGCTGGCGGCCATCGTCAACGACCCGAAGACGTTCAGCGCCCCGGCCGTCAAGATGGAGACGTTCAGCGCCGCCGTCCAGTCGTTCATGGAGCCGCTCAAGGACATCTTCTGGGGGATGAAGTACCTGATCATGCCGGCCGTGGTGGTCATCATGTGCCTGGTCATCGGCATCACCATCACCATCGGCGTCCGGGAGCGGTGGACCGAGATGGCGGTGCTCAAGGTACTCGGCTTCCAGCCGTGGCAGGTGATGGGGATGATCGTGTCCGAGGCGGTGCTGATCGGGGTGTACGGCGGGATGCTGAGCACCTGGACGGTGTACTTCCTGCCGCAGGCCATCAGCGCGGCCAACAAGGCGGTCGGCGGCAGCTTCAAGTTCTTCGACAACTTCAACTCCCCGTGGATCATCCTGGTGTACGGCCCGATCCTGGGGGTGATGGTCGGGCTGGTCGGGGCGGCCCTGCCGAGCTGGAACGCCCGCAAGGTGAAGGTGAGCGAAGTGTTCGCGCAAGTGGCGTGAGATTGTTTGGTGTTAGGGCGGGTCAAGCCGGGCTCTGCGGGCGCCGACCCGCCGGAACGGTCGTGAACCGATTGCCACTTTCGGCGGGTCGGGCGCGTCCAGCCGGCGCTTGACCTGCCCTACAAGAACCGTCCTGGTCGGAGACTGCACGGTGTTCATCGCGACCTCGACCGGGAAGCCTCGCCGGCCGCCGCCCCCGGGCTGGTCGGCTGGCTCATGGACGCCGTCGCCGCCGCTCTCCAGGTGATGACCGCTGGTCGGCATGTACCTGTTCGCCGGCTGGGTGCTCGACCGGGTGGTCCGCCTGCACGTCGGCCGGGAGCCGGACGAGCGGCGGCCGCCGGCCGGCCGGCTGTTCTGGTCGGCCGTGCTGTTCGCTATCGTAGGTGGCGATGTTCTCGCGCTCCTCACTTCATGGCCCTCCGCGCGGTCGGCATCGCTGCCACCGGCGGGCAGGTCACGCCGGACGCCCTTCAGAAGAACCCGGTCGGGCTGCTCCTGTCCAGCGTCCCCGACCTGGGGCTGTTCGTGTCTGCCCTGGATGCGGATGCGGCAACTGCCGGACTACGACCCCGACTTCAGCCTGTACCGCCGGGTGCTCCAGTTCCGGCTGAGCCTGTGGCGGGGGACGCTCCGGCTGCTCGGCACGGCGATCGTGCTCGGGCTGTCGCTGCTGCCGCTGCTCGGGCGCTGCTGCTCGCGTTCCTGGCGATCAACCTGGCAGGAGTCGGTGCTGACGGACGCCGCGTCCGGCCGGACGGCAGACGGCTGCGGCGGACCGCGTCCTGGTGTTCGCGGTGCTGGCCGGGCTGGTGGTGCTGCTCACCGTGCTGGCCGTCGCGGTCGAGGTCGTCACCCGGATGCCGCTGCCGGAGCACGGGTCGTTCGCGGTCATCGCCCGGACGTTCATGCCGGCCCCGGCCGCGTTCATGGGCCAGACGGAGAAGCAGCGGGAGGAGGCGGTCGGCGTGCAGATGCTGCCGGCCATGCAGTCGTTCGTCAAGACCCTGCTGCACGAGCAGTTGCCGGCCATGGTCGAACACCGGCCGTTCGTCATCCTGGCCGTGTACGCCCTCGACCTGCTCCTCCTGACCACCATCGCGCTGCGCCGCTGGCGTACAACCTGCGGAACGTGCGGGTGCGGTGGAAGACCAACCTGATGACGGCCCTGGCGTTCACCGCCGTCATCGGCTCTACGTCGGCATCTTCCTGCTGGCGTTCGTCAACGGGATGAACAACTCGACGGCCAACACCGGTGTCCCGGGGAACGTGTTCGTGCTGAGCGACGGGGCGACGGACGAGCTGTTCAGCAACCTGGTGCCGAGCGAGATCGACAACGTCGAGCGGGTGGCGGTCGAGCTGGACGAGAAGAACCGCCGGCTGCCCACCCCGGTGAGGGTGAAGACGGTCGAGCGGGACGGCAAGCTGGTGTTCTTGGCCAGCCGGGAGACGTACTACGCGATCAACTAGCCGGTGCCGAACTCGAACCCGCCGCGGCGGCGGTTCGTCCAGCTCCGCAGCCGAGGACCCGGCTGATCGCGGTGGCGGCCGTCCACAACATCGAGCTGTACCCGGGCGGCAAGTGGTTCGGGTCCAGCGGGGTGGACGACAGCAGCCGCATCCAGTGCGTGCTCGGGGAGGGGGTGCGGGGGCACTCGCCGAGGGGCTCTGGAAGAAGCGGCCCGGCCCCGGGGACACGTTCGAGATGGGGGCGCTGACCGGGTCGTCACCGGGGTGATGAAGTCCGAGGGGACGACGTTCGGCAGCGAGGTGTGGGTGAAGCGGTTCAGCCGCATCTACGGGCCGTTCGGCAAGGACAAGTACACCACCCTGGTGATGCGGACCGAGCAGGACACCAAGGAGGCGGCCCGGGCCATGGCCCACCACCTGACCAAGCGGTACACCCAGCAGAAGCTGAAGGCGTTCGCCGAGCCGGACTACTACGCCGAGCTGACCAAGACGAACAACTTCTTCCTGACGGCGGTGGTGATCGTGGCCGTGGTGATGGCCATCGGCGGGGTGTTCGGGATGATGACGACCATGTTCGCCAGCATCGCCCAGCGGATCCGGGACATCGGGGTGTTGCGGCTGCTCGGGTTCAAGCGGTGGCAGGTGACGGTGTCGTTCCTGCTGGAGTCGCTAACGATCGCGGTGATCGGCGGGGCGCTGGGGTGCCTGCTGGCGTACCTGGCGGCGGACGGCCGGACGACGACGAGCAACCTTCAAAGCGGCGGCGGGATGGGCGGCAAGAGCTTCGCCCTGACGATCGACGTGGACGCCCAGGTGATGGCCCTGGGGATGCTGTTCACGCTGGCGATGGGCCGGCTCGGCGGGCTGGTGCCGGCCCTGTCGGCGATGCGGATGAACGTGCTGGATACCCTGCGGTAAGCCGGCCCGCCATCGTTCTCCGACGGGTCGGCGGGGCGTCGCGCTCGCTCAAGCTGACCGTTTTGCCTTCCAGCAGGGCGACGCGGGTCCATTCGTCGCCATCGACCCTCGCCACCCATAAGTCCCAGTGGGTGTAAACCATCAGTGGAGATAGCCAAGGTAAGACGCGATCGGAATACATCAGGTGGTCAAAAAGGTGCTCGTAGAATGCCACCCCGGCTGCGTTCCACAGCGGCTGGGCGGTCTGCCGGGCGCACCACTCGGCAAACTCGAAAACGTGGCCGATTTGCTGGTTGTCGTTTGCATCGAACGCATCTCGTAACAGCGGATTCAGGTCGAAGAACAGCGAGTATACGGTGTAATCCCGCGCGTTCAGGTCGCGGCGGAGTTGCGGGAATAGGGCGAGCGCCCGTCGTCGCCACGCGGCCACCCGTCACCCTCTGCGGCGGGTTCGGTGCTGTTGGTAGGTCAGGCTGTGCCTGACCTACCAGAGCCGTCGTTCACTTCTTCTTCCCGTACCCGGCCCGGTCACGGGTCAGCTTGGCCGTGTCGTCGGCGGACAGGACGAACACCCCCGGCCGGTCCGGCACTTTGGCGTACACCTGTTTGCCGTCGGTGCCGCCGACCGGGCCGCCGAGCTGGAGTTGCCGCGTCACCCCGCCCTTGAGCGCGACGACGATCACCCGCGACGGCTTCTCCAGCCCGTACAGCCCGAGCCGGGCGTCCGAGTCGATCACGTACCGCTCGGCCTTCAGCCCGGCGAGGGCGGCCAGCGTCTCGGTCACGGAGGCGGCGTCCACCGGGTCGTTCGGGCGGGCGGAATCGATCCAGTTCTCGCCCTCCTTGCGAAGCCCGAAGTTGCTGCCGGCCGCGCTGACGGCCAGCGACTCCGCCTGCGAGGCGTCCAGGTCGGCCCACACCGCCCGCTTGCGGTACTCGGCCAGTACCCGCCCCGTCACCACCGGGTCGAGGGCGACGACCAGATCCTTCTTGTCCCCGGCCCCGAGTTTGGCGAACGCCCGCCGGCCGTCCTTGTCCTTCGCCCCGACCAGCAGCGTCAGCACCTCCTTGTCACCCGCCGACAGAACCCACTTGGCCTCCGGCTTGTCGAGGCCGTAGGGCTTCAGGTCGGCCGGCTTGTCGGCGAACAGCTCGTCCGCCCGCAGGTTGGCCAGGGCGTTCACCAGCTCGTCCAGGTCGAGCTGCTCGGCGTCCGCCGCCACCGGGGCCGTCACCTTCCACGACCCGTCCTTCTTCTCGAACGTCACTTTGCGGTCGCCGCGTTCGAGGGCCAGCTTGTCCGCGTCCACGAACCGGGCGAGCGCCTTGTCCCGGAACTTGAGCGGGTCGGCGAGCAGCCGATGGGCCAGCGCCGCCGGCAGCACCCCGACCGTCACCGGCTTGCCGGGGGCGTCCACCGTCGCGAACCGGTCGCCGTCCGGCTTGGCCGCATCGACCGGCGCCCCGACCTTCAACACCTTCTCCTCCGGCTTCTCCCCGCCGAGCTTCAGCGTGAGCATGGCGGCCGGGGCCTTCAGCCCGAACGGCTTGTCCAAATCCTTCGGGTCGAACGCGGCCACCTTCGCCGCCCGCAGCCGGGCCAACTGGTCGGCCAGCTCCTCGACGGTCGGCTTGTCCGCCTTCTGCTTGGCCGGCTTGGCGATCTCCCAGTTGATGCCGCTCTGGGTCAGCTCGAACTCGTCGCCCCCCTTCTTGCGGACGACCCCGATCAGGGCGGTCGGGTCGAAGGTCAGCAGCGTGCGGTCGGCGAAGTCGAGCTTGCCGCGGGCGAGCAGGTCAGCGGCGCGGGCCGACAGCACCCCGGCGGCCGAGCCGTCGTCCACGCGGACCGGCCGCTCGCCGTTGGCCGCCTTGCCGAGCTTCAGCGTGTGTGACACCGGCTTGTCACCGGCCAGGGTGAGGGTGACGGTGTACTCCGGCTTGTCCAGCCCGAGGGCGGCCCAGTCCACCTTCGGCCCGTACCCGCTGAGCCGGCCGACCGGCGGCCGGGACGCGGCGGCGACGAGCTGCGCCACGGTCGGCTTGTCCACCGCGAACGCCGAGCCTTCGGCGGCCCACTCGCCCTTGTCGGTCTTGACCAGGGTGACGGCGTCCTCCGGCTTCGGGCCGGCGATCCGCACCTTCGTCACCTGGTCCGGCTCGACCGACAGGAGCGTCTTGTCCAGCCGGCCGAGGGCGGGGCGGTCCGCCTCCTTCACCACCGCGTCCGGTAGGACGTACACGGCCGCCGTCGGGGCGCCGTCCAGCTTGGCGAACCGCGTCCCCGCCCCGGGGGCCGTCTCCTTGCCGACCACCAGCGTTTTGCTCACGACCGCGTCCGGCTTGTCGGGCGTGGCGTCCTTGTAAGTGACGGTCAGCTTGAGGGCCGGCTTGTCCAGCCCGTGCTTGGCCGGGTCGGCGGCGAGGGCGTCCACCTTGTCCGCCTTCACCCCGGCCGCGGCGGCGATCAGAGGCTGCAGTTCCGGCGTGCTGGCGGCGGCGTCGAACGGGCCGGACAGCTTCCACGCGGCCCCGGCGGACGTGAGCGTGTACTTCTCCCCGTCCCGTTCGACGGCGATGCTCGTCACCTTGTCCGGGGTCGTCTGCCAGAGTTGCAGCGGCAGGAGGGCGACGGCCCCGGCGTCGAGCGAATCGACTGTGGTTTTGGGGATGGCGAACACGCTGCCGCCGCCGTTCAGCCGGGCGAACGCCTCCGGCTTGCCGCCGCGGTTACCGCCGATGTCGAGCGTCTGCGGCTTCGCCCCCGGGCCGGTGAACCCGAGCGCCACGGTGAACCGCGGCTTGGCCAGCCCGTACTTCTTCTCGATGTCCTCCGGCTTCGGCGCGTCGTCCACGAACTCAGCGGCTTCGAGCCGGGACAGGTCGCCGGCCAGTTGCGCCGCCTTCGCCTCGTCCGCGTCCGCCTGCACCGGCCGAGTCAGTTTCCATTTCGGCGACTGGGCCAGTGCGAACAGCGGCTTGCCGTCCTTGCTCACAGTGACGGTGTCGAGCTTCGCCTCGGCGGTGTCGAACAGCCGGCGACCGCGGTACGCCAGGGCCGGCCGGTCGATCAGCTTCAGCACGCTGTCGTCGACCAGGTTCACCCGCGCCCAGTCGTTCACGCGGACTGGCAGCTTCTTGGCCTCGCCGAGCTTGCCGACGGTGAACTTGAAGGTGCGGGCCGGCGGCGGCGTCTCCCCGTCCGGCACCTTCGCCTGGGCGACGACCGTCACCGTGGTGCCGGCGTCCAGCCCCTCGTCCTTCAGCCGGGCCGGGTCCGGGTTGTCCTGGATGCTCTCCTTCCCCTTGGCCTCCAGCCGGGCCAGGGCGTCGAGCAGCTCGGTCGCCTTCGCCCCCTCGGCCAGCACGTCGCCGACGTACCAGCGGTCCTGCCGGTCCTCGTCCTTCTCGGCGTCCTTGTTCCCCTTCTTGCGGGTCAGCTTCACCGGCGGCTTGCCGGGCGCGGCGACGGTGAACTCGGTCACTTCGTCCGCGGTGAACCGGGCGAGTTGGGCGTCGCGGAGTTCCTGCGGGTCGGCGAACAGGGCGGCCAGCTTGTCCGCCTTCACCTCGAAGATCAGGTCGTTGTCCTTCAGCTTGGCGAACCGGATTTCCTCGGTGATCGTCTTCGGCGGGGTGGGCGGCATCCCCGGCACCCGAGGTGGCGCGGCGTCCTCCGTCCGGGTGGTCGTCCGGCTGACGTTGCCGATGAGCAGGGTGACGGCGGTGCCGTCGGTGCGGGTGACGGTCAGGGTGCGGCCCGGCTTGTCCAGCCCGGCGGCCGCGAGGGTGGTGCCGGCCGGGGCGAACCCGTCCACCCACAGGTCGGGGACGGCGGTCAGCGCGGCCCGCAGTTTGG
Organism: Gemmataceae bacterium; assembly: GCA_046350115.1. Lineage (GTDB taxonomy): Bacteria > Planctomycetota > Planctomycetia > Gemmatales > Gemmataceae > JAXMAZ01. The sequence continues at coordinate 97,780 of JAXMAZ010000024.1, read as the reverse complement.
CCGGGTCCGGCCGGTCCTTCACCGGGGCGATCTTGTCCGGGACGACCGGGCCGACCGCGGCCGGGGTGAACTCCAGGGTCCAGGCGGCGGCCAGGTCGTTGACGGCGACGGCCGGTTCGGCGGACGCTCGGTCCGGGTCGCGGCGGGGGGCCGGGGTCGGGGCGGTGCGGGCCAGGGCGTACTTCACCGCCCCGCCGTCCGTCTTCTCGACACTGATCTTGCTGAACCGGTCGGCGAGCAGCGGCACCCGGCCCGTGGCAGAGGCAGACGGGCTGCCGGACGGGGTCGTCGGCTCGCCGCCGGCCAGCTTCACCCGCTCGACGTCCGGGAACAGTTGCCGCCGGCGGTACACCTCGGCCGGGCGGGCCAGCACCGGGTACACGTCCGGCCCGAGCCGGACCGCTTCCGGCAGGTCGTCCACGCGGAGGTAACACGGACGGGCGAAGTCCGCCTCCCCCGCGGATGCCAGCGGTCGGCCGAACTTCAGCGTCAGCACCCGCGTCCCGGAGTCGGTGGCGACGGTGGCGGCGACGGTCAGGGCGGTGGCCGGGTCGGTCGGAGGCGTCGGCCGGCGGCATCGGGGCGAACCGGGTGCGGAGGCCGGCCAGGGTGTTCACCAGCGTCGCCACCTCGGCGTCCCGAAGCGGCCAGTTGCCCGGCTGGATCCAGCGGCCGTCGGCGGCCCGGGTGAGGACCAGGGCCGGCTTGTCCGCGGGAGTGACTTTCAGCTCGCGGATCCGATCCGGCTTCAGGTACTGGTCGAGCAGGGCCAGCGTCTGGCTGGGGGGCGCTGGCGCCGTCTCCGACGGGCGGATGCCGAGGGCGGCTTGCACCCGGTCGCGAGCCGGACCAGCCAGCGCCGCCGGCGGCGACCAGGGCGAGCAACAGGAAGGTGACGAGCCAGCCGCATAGGCATCGATCTCGTTCCCACGCTCTGCGTGGAATCGTTCTTCTGCACGCTCTGCGTGCAGTTTGAAGCCACCGGCGGCGGTCACCTCGACCAGAGCGTCGAGTGGAACGTCTCCACGCAGAGCGTGGGAACGAGGAGCAAGTTGGTTGTCAGCGAACCTTGCGAACCATCAGGGCGATCATCCCGAAATATCCGGATTTCGCCGCGCCGGCAGCCCGAGGAACGTCGCCAGGTGCCACACCCGGAACTGCCGGCTGGACAGGTCCACCCGGGCGGGAACCGCCACTTGTCCGCGTCGGCGACCTCGGCCGGCAGCCGGTCGTCGCGGTGCAGTTGCCAGTTGACCGCGTGCAAGAGCAGTGCCCCGCGCTGGGTCGAGCCGTTTGCCGCGAACAGCCCGCCGTGACCGAGGGCGACCACCCGCACCGTCGGCCGCTTCACCGTGTCCGCCGCCGTCGACACCGCCGCCGCGGTCAGTCCCTTGTCGAACGAGAACACCGCCGCCGCCCCGGCGACCGCCGGGCCGAACCCGCCGGCCTTGTCCTTGTCCAGCCAGTCCACGGGGATCTGGGTTTCGACCGCAACGCTTCCACGGGGAACGGGCCGCGCGCTCCTCGTCCCGGGTGCCCTTCTTCGGGTCGTTCGGCTTCGCCGGGTCGAACTCGGCACGTCGTCGTCCGGCATGGCTTCTCCTCGTTCCACGCGTCCGGCGGGCTGGAACGCGATCTCGGCGGCGAACGGCAACCGGTCGGCCATCGCCTTGCTCACGTACATCGGCCGGAACCCGCCCTTCTTCACTTCCAGGCCGGCGGTCCACCGCCCGGGGCGGTGATCCGGTACGCTGGCGACCGGGTTGGCCGGACGGTTTCCGATGCGGGCCGGTCGAATACCAGGGCCGGCACCTCCACCGACGAGCCGATGCCGCCTTGCCTTGCCGCTCGGCCATCGCCTCCGCCTCCGCCGGGTGACGAGCGTTTGTTGCCGTTCGATGCCGAGCTGCGGGAGCAGCTTCCTCCACGTCATCGGCCTCCGGCCCGGCGAACTCGCCGCGGCGGTCGACGTTCGTCGGCCCGAGCGCGAACAGCACCGGCTTGCCCGCCTTGACGAACTCCTTCACCATCTCCGCCTGCTCCTTGGCCAGGTTGAACAGGTTCGGCGGGATGACGTCGCCGCGAGCCAGATCGACGACCGTGAGCCGGGGGACGATGAGCAGATCGCAGTCGGCGACCGCCTGGCCGAGCTTCGCCTTCAGGTCCGTGAGCCGGCGGTTCTCCACGGCCCGGTCGTTGGCGAACGCCTCCTTATACCGCGGTGTCAGCTCGGCCAGCAGCTTGGTCAGCTCGGCCAGTTCCTCCCGGTTGATCTGGATGGAGTCGTCGATCACCTTGCGGAGGAACGCCCGGTCGGCGTCGTCGGCGATCCGCCGGCCGAGCTGCCGGCCGAACAGCCGGTCGAGTTCGGCCAGCGGGGCCGTGTTCACCCGGTCCCGCACCTGTGCGAGTTGCTTGACCTGCGACTCCCGGTAGGCGACCAGCCCGGTGAACAGGTTGTACCGGCTCTCGATCCGGCCGAGTTCGTACTCCTCGTACCCCTCGGCGGCCGGGGTCGGCGGGCCGGACCGGCTCCACTGCTTGAGGATCACCTCAGTCACGTCGAACCCGTTCGCCTCCAGCGCCTTCCGCAGCCCGGCGGCGGTGTACTCGTCGTACCCCTCCCGGCTGGTGAGCAGCGGGTGGATGACGGCCAGCCCGACCCGCGGCTTCCGCTCTTCGAGGGCCAGCACCTTCCGCACGAACGCCGCCTGGCCGCGGGGGAGCAGCACCAGGTTGCCCTTGCCCCGCACCCCGGGGCCGAACGCGGTGCCGCCGGCCAGGGCGGCCAGGTCTTCCCGCTCGGCCGGGGTCGCCTCCTTCGAGGCGGTCTTGTCGAGCTGGTAGAAGTCGGTGAAGCTCATCCGCCCGATCGGGCCGGTGTACACCAGGCCGCGGCTCGGGTCGGCCGGGTCGGCGAGGACCGGCTTGCCGGCGGCCAGCTTGTCCGCCTCGGCCCGCGGCCGGCTCTGCACCTTGCCGTCCGGGTAGAAGAAGATGCTGTTCTCCGGGGCGGCGGCGACCGCCTCGGCCAGCCCGGGGCGGTCGCGGGTCAGGTCGCGGAGCTGCCGTTCGAACCCCTCCTCCTGCACGTCCAGCACGGCCACGTTGAACCGCGGGCCGAACTCCCGCAACTGGTCCACCAGGTCTTTGACCTTCTCCACCACCTTCCGCTCGGCGGCGCTGTCGAACGCGTCCGGCTTGTCGGACAGGGTGCCGGCCGTCTTGTGCAGTTGCAGGACGATGACCGTGGTCGGGCTGTCCGGCCGCAACTTCTTCAGCTCGCCGACCAACTCCGGGGCGAGGGTGAACTGCCGGTCCCGGGTCAGATCCCACCGCCAGTAGGTGCCGAACGAGATGGCGTTGACGACCACCAGCAGGGCCGCCGCCAGGGCCACCTGGACGGCCGAGTTGGTGCCGACGACGGTCTTTCGGCCGGCCACCAGGAACAGCCCGTTGAACAGCTCGTCCAGCAGCATCAGGGCGACGGCCGCCCCGCCGGCCAGCAGGCAGATGACGCCGACGCGGACCTGAAGGTCCGGCGACTTCTGGGCGAGTGCCAGCAGGCTGTCACCGTAGGCGGGGACGGCGTCCTGGATCGGGCCGGGCGGCCACGGCGGGAGGGCGTCCCCGGCCAGCACCCAGCCGACCGGCAGGGCGAGGGCGCCGGTCAGTCCGAACACCCGGACCAGGAACCGGAACCGGTTGCCCAGGGTGGTGCGCTGTCGCGTGTCGGTTTTCGCAGCCATTGCTTCTGGACCCTGTCCACACAAAGCCCACCCGTTGCAACGGGTGGGCTTTCACCCCATCACGCTCTCAACCGCCGCGCTTCCAAACTGCGGACCGTCAAGAACAGACAAAATGCGGTAACGCTCAGGTACAGCACCAGGTGCCGGGTGTCGACCAGCCCGCGGGTGAAGTCCCGGCGGAAGTGTTCCGGCACGCTGACGAAGCTCACCAGCTTGGCGGTCAGCGAGTTGGCGTCCAGGTCCGGCCGCCAGAACGCCGCCACCACGAACACCAGGCTCACCACCAGCGAGATCATCGCGGCGACGAGTTGGCTCTTGACCAGGCTGCTGACGAACAGCCCGACCGCCAGGAACATCGCCCCGGCCAGCACCACCCCGAGGTAGCTGGTGAGCACCGGCCACGGGTCGATCCGCGGCTGCCAGGTGGCCCAGTCGAGGTTCAGCAGGATCGGCACGTAGACCAGGGTCGGTAGCCAGAGGACCAGATAGAACAGCACCGCCCCGATGTACTTGCCCGCGACGACCTGCCAGTCCCGGATGGGGGCGGTGAGCAGCATTTCGAGCGTCCCGGTGCCCCGCTCCTCGGCCAAGAGCCGCATGGTCAAGAGCGGCGGGATGAACAGGAAGACGAGCCAGAACTTCTCGTCCCCGAGCAGCGCCTGCATCGGGTACTCGACCCCCCGCGGGCCGGTCTCGGTGAGGCCGGACAGGGTGAGGAAGAACAGGTGCCCGGTGACGAGCAGGAACACCGCCAGGGTGACGTAGGCGATCGGCGACAGGAAGTACGCGGCGAACTCCCGGCGGATCAACGACAGCAGCGGTCGCATTGCCAACTCCCGTCAGACATGGCCCGCTGATCACGCAGACTTCGACGCAGATGAAAACCGGATCGGAATTTAGAACTGTTCTTCAAATCCGGTTTTCATCTGCGTCGAAGTCTGCGTGATCAGCGGGCCATTTCAGATCCCCTCTTGCCCCGTCAGCCGGACGAAGATCTCTTCCAGGCTCTGGTTCTTGTGCTTGGCCCGCACGTCCGCCAGGGTGCCGTCCTCGGCCACCCGCCCCTGGGCGATGATGATGACCGAGTCGCACGCCATCTCCACTTCACTGAGGATGTGCGTGCTCAGCAGCATGGTGTGCTCGCGGCCCAGTTCGCGGATCAGTTTCCGCGTCTCCCGGATCTGGGTCGGGTCGAGGCCGGCGGTCGGCTCGTCCAGGATCAGCACCGGCGGGTCGGCAAGCAGCGCGTCCGCCAGTCCGACCCGCTGCCGGTAGCCCTTGCTCAGTGTGCCGACCAGTTGCCGGCGAACGTCGGTCAGCCAACACCGCTGCGTCACGTAGTCGATCCGCTTGCGGCGGGCCGACCAGCCCAGCCCCTTCAGCCCGGCCCGGAACTTCAGGTACTCGTCCACCCGCAGCTCGCCGTACAGTGGGCAGCTTTCGGGCATGTACCCGATCCGCCGGCGGACGGCGATCGGGTCGCGGAACACGTCGAACCCGTCGATGCTGGCCCGGCCGCTGGACGCGGTCAGGTAGCCGGCCAGGATCCGCATGGTCGTGGACTTGCCGGCGCCGTTCGGCCCGAGGAACCCGACGACGCGGCCCTTCGGCACCTCGAAGCTGACGTCCCGGACGGCCGGGTACTCGCCGTAGTACTTGGTCAGGTGTTCGACGCGGATCATGAGACGGCCCGTCTCCGGGGGGCGGCGGGGCGCGGTCGGCAGTGTGCGAAGGAAGGATACGGCCGGGCGGGCCGGATAGGCAAGAGGGGGCGGGAATGCGGAATGCGGAGTTCGGAATGCGGAATGAAAACCAGACGACCCGTCTTCAATTCCGCATTCCCGTCACCCAGCCCGGACCAAAATGTCCGGCACGTCGATCGCCAGCTCCCGCAGCCGGACCCGCTTGAACGGCCAGTCCTCCGGCGGCGTCACCGGGGTCGGGGTCGCGCCCGCGATCACCGTGTCCACGACCGCCGCCGCCCCGACCCGCGGCTGCCAGACGACCGGCCAGCCGTCGGCGAACCGCTCGTCGAACCCGCCCCGCCGTAGCTCCTCGGCCGGGAACCAGCCGGCCCCGTACCCCGGGAGAGCGTGCCGCCACTCGAACTCGAACGGCCCGCCGTCCGTCACCCGCTTGCCGGCCTCGGCCGCGGCGGCCACCGTCGACCCCGGCACGCTCTGGGCGGTGTAAACGGCGGCCAGCTTGATCGCCGTGTCGTACTCGGCCCGCAGGTCGGCCGGCAACGGGCCGAAGCAGACCGTCCGGCTGGCGGTCACGTACAGCCCGTCCCGCAGCCCGGTCGCCTGGAGGACGCACGTCCGGGCCACCGTCGCGGGGGTGAACCCGGCCCGGCGGAACTTCCGCCCGCGGCCGTCGGCGGTCACGCTCACCCCGGCGGCCTCGGCCCCGTGCCGGTGCAGCCGGTGGGCGATCTGGCCGGCGATCTCGGCCTCGGAGTCCCCCGGCTCCAGGGTGCGGGCGGTCGCCTCCACCGCCCGAGCGACCACCCGACCCAGCTCCAGATACCGCTCCCGGTCGAACGGCCGCAGCGGTCGGACGTCCGCGCGCAGGCGGTCGTTGATGAGCGGCAGGTTCGGGAACGGGCGGTCGGCGGCCACCGTCTTGCCGGCCACGATCTCCCCGAGCAGGGCGGCCCGGCCGGTCGGCCACTGCCACTCCTTCAACTGGAACCCGAGCCGGTCCAGCTCCTCGTCGAACAGCCGGTGGGTGTCGGCGTTGCCGCACACTAGCCACCGCGCCCGGCCGGTGGTGTACACGCCGGGCCGCTCGGTGTCCGGGATCAGCCCGCGGACGTTCAGCCCGCCGGTGAACCAGGCGACGTGGGCGGGCATCAGCAGCAGCGCCCCCTCGCACTTCATGTCGCCGAGCACCCGGGCGATGACCGCCTGCTTGGCGTCGATGTCCGCCCGCCGGCGGGACACCGGGTCGGCCGGCTCGGCCGGCACCGCCTGCACGTCCGGCGGGGCGAGCAGGTCGAACGCCGAGTCGTCGGACGCCGCTTCGGGGTTGAAGTCGAAATCCGTGGACGTGGCCGGCGGGTCGTCCGGGCGGATTGCGGGGTCGTCGTGGGTCATCGCAGCAGTCTCACGGAGTCAGTCGAAGGTCGGGCGGCCGACCGGCCAGGCGATCTCCCCGTCCGCGTACCGGCGGGCCATCTCCCGGTACCGCTCACAGATCATCCGCGTCTTGGCGACCTCCTCCGCCGTCGCCGCCCGGACCACCTTCCCGGGCAGCCCCATCACCACCGACCGCGGCGGCACCTTCATTCCTGGCGGGACCACCGCCCCGGCGGCGATCACGCACTCCTCGCCGATGTCGCTGCCGGTCAGCAGCTTGGCCCCGATCCCGACCAGGGTGCCGGCCCCGACCCGGACGCCGTGCAACACCGCCGCGTGCCCGACCACCACGCCCGGCTCGACCGCCATCGGGAACCCGAAGTCGCAGTGGACGATCACCCCGTCCTGCAGGTTGACGTTCTCGCCGAGGGTGATCGGCGCGACATCCCCGCGGACCACCGCCCCGAACCAGATGTTGACCCCGGCCGCCAGCCGCACATCGGCGGACACCACCGCATTCGGAGCCAGAAACATGTCGCCGACCCGCCGCATCGGTCTTGGCCCTCGGCCCACCCCAGGAACGACCAGTGTCATCCTAACCGCCGCACCCGCTGCCGCGGCAAGGACTAATGACTAATGACTAATGACTAATGACCGCAATCGTCTTCCCGTTCGACCTGTTCGGCAGTTCCGGCTGCGGGGCCGGGGCGCTACTGCTCGGCGACGCCCTCCGGGAGGCGGTCGACGACACCGCCGCCGAGGACCGCCCGACCCGCCCCCACGCCTACGCCGACCGGTTGCACATCGAAGAGCACCCGTTCGAGTCGCTCGCCCAGGTGTCCGCCTGGCGGGAGACCGGACGGCAAGCCGCCAGCGAATTGCTGCGAGCCGGAGACTTCGCCCTCTGGCTGGCCGGCAACCACCTCGGCGTCCTGCCGGTGTACGACGAACTCGGCCCCAGCGACGTGGTGGTCCAGTTCGACGCCCACCTCGACTGCTACGACCTGCACGACACCACCGCCGAGCTGTCCCACGGCAATTTCCTGCGGCACGTCGCCGGGCCGAGGCCGAAGGTGGTGAACGTCGGCCACCGGGACTTGTTCCTGCTGCCGGCCGACGTCCGCAAGCACTTCGCCGAGGCGATCCCGGCGGAGGCGGTCGGGGCGGACCTGCCGGGGGTGGCGGCCCGGCTGCGGAAGCACGCGGCGAAGGCGAAGCGTGTGTGGCTCGACCTGGACGCGGACGTGTTCGACCCGGCGTTCGCCCCGGGGGTCGGCCAGCCGCAGCCGTTCGGCCTGGCCCCGTTGCAGGTGTTGGCCCTGATCGACGCGGTGTGGGGGCCGAAGGTGGCCGGGGCGTCGGTGAGCGAGTTCGACCCCGGCCGGGACGTGCGGGACCAGACGCTCAACCTGCTCGGCTGGCTGACCGAGCGGCTGCTGCTGACGGCGGCCGGGGGGTGAGCGGTCGGCCGGGCGGCGGGTTGGTACACTGGACGGGTCGGTTGTCCCGGAACCCGGTCCATGCGCACCCTCGCCATCGGCGACATCCACGGGGCCAGTTCGGCCCTCGACGCCCTGCTGGCCGCCGTCCGCCCGGCCCCGGCGGACACCCTCGTCTTCCTCGGCGACTACGTCGACCGCGGGCCGGACAGCCGCGGCGTGCTCGACCGGCTGCTCGCCCTGCGGGACCGGTGCCGCGTGGTCTGCCTGCGGGGCAACCACGAGCTGATGATGCTCCGCGCCCGCACCGGCCAGAGCGACCGGCGGATGTGGCTGTCGGTCGGCGGGGCCGAATGCCTGGCGTCCTACGGCCCGACCCCCGGGGTGCCCGGCACGCTGGCCGACGTGCCGGCCGAGCACTGGGCGTTCCTCGAAGCGGAGTGCGTCGACTGGTACGAGACGACCTCGCACATCTTCGTCCACGCCAACCTGTCGCCCGACCTGGCCCCGGCCGAGGAGTTCGAAGACCGACTGTTCTGGGAGTTCCTGGTCAAGCCGGTCGGGCACGCCTCCGGCAAGGTGGTCGTCTGCGGGCACACGTCCCAGCGGTCCGGGGCGGTGCTGGACCTGGGGGACACCGTCTGCATCGACACGTTCGCCTACGGCGGCGGCTGGCTGACCGCCCTGGACGTGGGCAGCTACCGGTTCACCCAGGCGGACCGGACCGGCCGGCTGCGGGAAGGCCAACTCGACCCGCGGTGAGTGAGTGGGAGCGGCAGAACCCTGGGCTGACTGGCCGCAACGGCGGCCGGCTGCTGGCCGACGCCCGCACTGCCGGCCGCCGACGGCGTCGGGGTGTGGTCCCGGGTCGGTTGACGCCGGCTCGTCGGCGGCGAGGTCGTCCAATTCCCCCGGCTTCAGGTCCGGCGGCAGCAGGGGGCGAACATCGTGGTCAGCTCGCGGACCAGCGCCCGGTCGTCGTCCAGTTGGTCCCTCGCCCACTCGGTCGTCCGACCACGAGCGAACCGAGCGGGACGTCGGTGCCGGCGACGGCCCGACCGTGGCGGATGCGGGCGACTTCCAGCTTGAGCAACTCGACGGCCGCCGTCACGCTCGTCGCCGGGTCGGCGAGGGCGGCGCGGAGTGCGTGGATCGCCTCGAACACGACGTCGGCCCACTCGTCCCGGCGAATAGTAGTGGCGGTCATGGCAACACCGGATGTGAACATAAGAACACATCAAGTGTCAGTCCTAATCCGCGGAAGTCAAGTCGGCGAGCGGCGCGGCGTTTGGCGCGGCGTGTTCCGACGGTTAGCCTGACCGACGAAGCTCGGCGGCGGCTAGACAGTGGCGTGCTCGCCGCGTTTGGTTGCGCGGGTGCAAGCTAATTATGATTTCGGCGGAGGAGGAGGTCGTGCGCGAGCTTACCAAGGTTCTCTGCGTCGTTGCCCTCCTGTTCGGGGCACCGCTCGCGGCGGTTGCGTGGTCCGACGACCGGGTGGCCTTCCCGCGACCCGTCGTCCTGTTCATGCAGTACGGGTGCCCCGCCCTGTGCGTTCTCGCGGTCGGCATCTTCTTCAAAGTCCGCCTCCGCCCGGACGAGGTGCCAGAGTACCTCGGCCGGTGCCTCGGCACGTACTTCAACCGCGGCGGGTTCTGCTTCGCCATCCGACCGGTTGTGGCGGAGGGGGTGTGCACCTTCGAGGTGTACTTCCAGAACCAATACGAGAACCGCTGCGTTGGGCGGGCGGCACTGCGCCCGGCCCGGGGATTCCTGCTCGGGCGCGCCCGGGTGGACGCGGTTCTCGTCGAGATCGACTGCGGACCGGCCGCATTCGGCGTCGCCCGCGTCGCGGTCCCGCTCCCGCCGGCGGTGCAGGGCCGCCGCCAGCGGTTCGAGGTAGGTGCCTCGGTCGAGTACCCGGACGGCAAGGGCCGCCGGCTGCGGTTCGGCGACGGGGTGACCCTGCGAGCCAACTCGAACTTCGGCGACAAGTTCGCGACCGGGCTACTGGTGGCCGGGGCGGTAACCGGCCAGATCGTGTACACCAGCCCGGCGACCGCGACGATTGACCTGCCGGAAGGCGTTGCGGAAGAGGTCCCCGACAACGCGAGGCTCCCCTCGGTGGAGACGCTATGGCAGCTCGGCGACCCGCCGCTGTCCGAGGCCGAACGAGTGCTTGGCTAAGGGAGGCAGTACATGCGCCGAGCAAGGCGTTGCAGCGGACCCAGCCGCAAGCCAGGCAAGGCCGCTGAACGCGGTCGTTCGGTCTCGAAAAGGGCGCAAGATTGTCGCCCGCCGGTCGAATGCTCGGTAGGCGGCTCGTCGGGGTGCCGTGGCATTCGTCCGGAGGGGAGCAATGGACCCGGTCCCGTTCACCCAGGTGGGTGCGATCACCGAGTACGCGGGCCTCGTCCGCCTCGACGGCGACAGCCTGTGCATCGAATACAAGCGGTCCCGCGGCGGGACGGTCGGGGAGTGGGTCGGCGTGCTCTCGTTCCTGGTGCCGGTCACCGGCCTGTTCAAGACCGGCGTCCAGCAGGTGCGGGTGCCGGTCAGCGACCTCACCGCCGTAGCCCTGGAGGGGAGCCTCCTGTCGAGGACGCGGATCGTCCTCCAGGCCGCCCGGATGGAGGCGGTCCGGGACGTCCCGGGGATGGCGCAGGGGCGAATCGTGTTGGACATCGCCCGCAAGGACCGTGAGGCCGCCGCGGCACTTGTCGCGGCGCTCCACGAACCCGTCGCGATGCCCGAGTGAAGGCCCGCCACAACAACCCTGAGCGTGGTCGCTGATCGGGGACCGGGAACGCCAAGATCGTCCTTCAGAAGAAGGGCTGCTCGGTTGAACCCCCGGGCACAAGGCGAGCGGGGGCGTCAGCCCCCTGTTGCAGCCTGCCGCGGGGCGCTCCAACAGGGGGCTGACGCCCCCCGCTCGCCAGGGGTTCAACAGAGCAACGAAGGGTCAGTCACCTCGGCGGGGTCAGTCCTTCCGCCGCTTCGCCATGTCCAGGTGGACCTTGGCCACGTCCCACATGTAGTGGTCCACCCGGTACGTCTCCACCGCCGGCGTCAGGTGGGCGAGCACCTTCGCCCGGTCCCCCTCGGCCTCGGACCACAGCGCCAGGCACAGGTGGGCGTAGAACCGGGCGGCGGTCCCGGCCGGGGTGTCCGCCTTCTCCCGCTCGGCGGCGGCCAGCACGTCGGCCGGGGTTGCCTGGCCGGCGAACAGCTTGTGGACCTCGGCCATCGGCACCCTCCGGTCCCGGGTGACTGGGATGTAGTCCGAGCGGGCCTTCTCCTTGCCCACCACCCTGGCGTGGCACAGGTAGTGCCAGACGGCGTTCTCCACGTCCTCCGGGTTGGCCGTCCGGTGCGTCTCGAACTGCTTCGCCCCGTCCGCGTAACGGCCGGCGTAGTACAGGGCGATCCCCCGCCGCCAGTGCTCCGGGGCGAAGTCCGGCCGGGCCTTCAGCACGGCGTCGAACGCCGCCACCGCGTCGGCGAACCGGCCGGCTTTGAGCAGCGCGTCCCCGAGCCGGTCCCGGTACGTCGGCTCGTCCGGGGCGAGCTTGGCCGCCTGCTCGTAGGCGGTAGCGGCGGCCGGGTGGTCCTTCAGCCCGTCGCACGCCGCCCCGAGCAGGGCGTACCGGTCGGCCGACGGCCCGGCTTTGACCGCGGCCTCGGCGTGCATGCGGGCGGCGGCGAAGTCCCCGGTCCGCAGCGCCCGGCGGGCCAGGTCGGCCGGGTCGGGGTCGGCGGGAACGAGGAACAGGGCCAGCACGATCAACGGGGTAGGCATAACCACCTCAGCCGGGCCGGCCTCTGCTCCCCCTCCCCGAAGCGGGGAGGGGGAGGAAGGCTCGGCCGCCGATCGTACCCCGCGGCCGGCCCCGGGGCAACCCGCCCGGCCGGCCGTATAATCCCCCCGTCGGTCGATTTCCCGTTGTCTCGCCCGCGGTGTGTGCATGGACAAGAAGACGATGCTGCAGGTGCTCCTCCCGGCCGGGGCCGCCGCCGGGGTGGTGCTGCTGATCGGGGTGCTGATCGCCATCGGGGACAAGCCCGGGGACGGGGAGGCGGAGAAGGTGGTGGCCTCGGCCAACGCCCCGTTCCCGGTGACCGCCCTGGAGTGGAAGCCGGTGGACGAGGCGGCGTACCCCGGGCTGAAGATGTGGGACACCAAAGAAGGCTCCGGGGAGCCGTGCCCGAAGGGGGCGACCGTCACCATCCACTACACCGGGTGGACGACCGACGGGACCAAGTTCGACAGCAGCAAGGACCGCGGCGAGCCGGCCACCTTCCCGCTGGCCAGCCTGATCCAGGGGTGGCAGGCGGGCGTGCCGGGGATGAAGCCCGGCGGCGTCCGCCGGCTGATGATCCCGTACAAGTTCGCCTACGGGGAGGAGGGCCGGCCGCCGTCCATCCCGCCCAAGGCCACCCTGCTGTTCGAGATGGAACTGATCTCGTTCAAGTGACCGGGGGGCGCCCTCCGGCTTGCCCGTTCCGTGTCTTCACCCAGGAGCTTTCATGGACCCCGCGTGGTTCGCTCTCCCGGCCGTCGCCGGGCTGTTGGTGCTCGGCATGACCGCCCCCGCCCCGGCGGCCGACGACCCGGGCAAGCTGCCCGACCTGAAGAGCAAGGAGTGGAAGCCCCAGGGCGACAAGGGGCTGAAGGTGTGGGACGTGAAGGAGGGCAAGGGCGAGGCGGTGAAGGCAGGCGCCACCGTCACCATCCACTACACCGGGTGGACGACCGACGGCAAGGTGTTCGACAGCAGCCGGCCCCGCAACGACACGGCCACCTTCCCGCTCGGCAGCCTCATCAAAGGGTGGCAGGAGGGCATCCCGGGGATGAAGCCGGGCGGGGTCCGCCGGCTGCTCATCCCGGCGTCGCTCGGGTACGGAGCGGAAGGTTCGCCGCCGGAGATCCCGGGGAACGCCACCCTGGTGTTCGAGATCGAGCTGTTCGAGGATCCGTTCAAGCTGCCGGACCTGAAGAGCAAGGAGTGGAAGAAGCTGGCGGACACCGGCATCGACATCTGGGACGTGACCGTCGGCACCGGGGCCGAGGTCCAGCCCGGGGACACCGTCACCATCCACTACACCGGGTGGACCAAGGACGGGAAGGTGTTCGACAGCAGCCGGAAGCGGGGCGAGCCGGCCACCTTCCCGCTCCGCAACCTGATCGTCGGCTGGCAGGAGGCCGTCCCCGGGATGAAGATCGGCGGGGTGCGGCGGATGGTCATCCCGTATGCGAAGGCCTACGGGGAGAAGGGTCGCCCGCCGGTCATCCCGGCCAAGGCCGACCTGGTGTTCGAGATCGAGGTGAAGGCCCGGCAGTAGGGCCATCGCAGGGAAGCCCACGGACCGCGGTCCGTGGGCGAACCCGCACCCGCTCCGTCCCATCCCGGCGACGCCAATTCTGACCCGCACAGTCCCGCCCACCCGTCGCTACGGGTGGGCTTTGGGGTCGTTCACTTTACTCCCCGCCCGCCGCTGGTCGGCGAACCGGGCGATTGCCGCTTCCTGCTCCGGCGTCTCGACCGACCCGGGCCGGAGGTCGCGGACCTTGGCGACGGCCGCCCGCGGGGTCAGACCGCCGGCCACGAAGTAGGCGGCCAGCACCGTCCCCGTCCGGCCCAGCCCGGCGGCGCAGTGGACGGCCGCCCCCATCCCGGCGTCGGCCGCCCGGCGGACGGTGTCCACGCACACTTCTAACTGGCGGTCGGTCGGGGCGGTCATGTCCGGGACCGGGACGTGGACCAGCATCAGCCCGGCGTCGTTCACCCACCGGCGGAACGGCGGCTCCTCGCTGAGCGAGACGAGCACGTCGATCCCGTTCCGGCGGAGCCAGGCCAGGTCGTCGGCCGACCGGGGCATGGCCAGGGCGGCCAGGTGCGGCTTGTCGACCCAGGAGAAACCGGGGGGCATACCCGTCCTTGTAGGGTGCGTGAAGGCTCTGCGGAACGCACCGCAGGGGGCTTCATCCGAGGGTGCGAGCCGGTGCCGGGCTGGTGCGTTCCGCTCGAAGACTCGCTCCACGCACCCTACGAGGTCCGGAGCGGCTTTAGCCCGCATTGTACCCGGATCTGGTTGGCCGCCTGCCACAGCTTCGGGTCGGTTTGCAGGAACTCGCCGAGGTTCGCCGTGGTCAGCCCGAGCGCCTCGGCGGCGGTACTCACCTGGCCCTGGCTCGCCGCCAGCACGTCCAGGGCCACCCCGGCGGCCGGCCAGAACCGGACGTCCTTCGCGGACAGGCTGACCCGCCCGTCCGCCCCGCGGGCCGGAGCGAACTCCGGGTGTTCGGTCGGCACCGGGGATGACGGCTCCCGCAGTTCCAGGAACAGCGCCCGCCGAAGGCGCTTCAGGGCTTTCGCCTTGTTCTCGTGCTGGGACCGGCTCTCCTCGGCGATCACCAGCAGCCCGGTCGGCAGGTGCCGCAGCCGGACGGCGCTGCTGGTCTTGTTCCGCTTCTGCCCGCCGGGGCCGCTGGCCCGGTAGGTGTCCACGGCGCACTGGGCCAGCAGTTGCGGGTCGGCCAACGCAGAGAAAAGCCCACGGACGATCGTCCGTGGGCTTTCGGCGACTTCCTCACGGCTCACACGTCCAGCTTCCACGGCGCCCGCATCTCCCGGCTGAGCATCTTGTTCCCGACGTCGGCGTTCGCCCCGGTGAACTTGTGCGCCTTGGCGTCCCAGGTGAACGCCTTGCCGGTCTGCAGGGCGATCACCCCGAGGTGGCAGACGATCACGCTGCCGCCGCCGACCGTCTCGTTGCAGATCGGCTTCTCCCGGGTCTTGACGCACTCCAGGAAGTTGCCGAACTGGTTCCGCGGTCGGCCCGGGTAGAGCATCGGGTCGTCCTTGAACGGCTCGGACAGGATCTTCTGGTCGCTGGCCACGATGGTGCCGCGGCTGACGAACAGGGTGCCGTTCTCCCCGATCACCAGCACCCCGTTCTCGCTCGGGTTGAGGCTGCTGTGCTGGACCTCCTCCCCGGTCCCGCCCTTGCCCTTGCGGATGGTCATCGCCTTGCCGTCCTTGTTCACCAGCGGCACCTTGACCGCCTGCCCGCGGCCGTCCATGGCGATCACCTCGGTCCCGTTCGGGTAGGTGTACCGCACCTTGAACGTCTTGTGGCAGTTGTACCCGTCCTTGCCCTTGTACGGCTCGGCCGCCTCGATCACCTCCACCTTGGTCGGCCCGCTGCCGTCCATGCCGAGCATCCACTGGGCGATGTCCAGGTGGTGGGCGCCCCAGTCGGTCATCTTCCCGCCGCTGTACTCGTACCACCACCGGAACTCGTAGTGGCAGTTGGTCTTGTTCCCCTCCTGGCGGTACGGCACCTTGGCCGTCGGCCCGAGCCAGAAGTCCCAGTTCAGCCCCTCGGGGACCGGCGCCTCCTTGATCGGCCCGCTCTGCGGGTTGTCCCCGATCCGGCACTCGATCGTCTTGATCTTGCCCAGCCGGCCGCTGCGGACGATGTCCGCGGCCAGCCGGAACTGGGGCATCTCGGTCCGCTGCTGGCTGCCGGTCTGGAGCACCTTGCCGGTCTCCTTGACCGTCTTCATCAGGGCCAGCGCCTCCTCGACGGTCAGCGTTAGCGGCTTCTCGCAGTACACGTCCTTGCCCTTGCGGAGGGCGTCGATGGCGGCCAGGGCGTGCCAGTGGTCCGGGGTGGCGACCACCACCGCGTCGACGTCCTTACGGTCGTTCAGCCGGCGGAAGTCGTCGAACGTCTCGCACTCGTGCCCGTTCTTCTTCATCTGCTCCTGGGCGGTCTTGACGTGCCGGGCGTCCACATCGCACACCGCCACGTGGGCCAGCTCCTTGAAGTTGCGGGTGGTGCCGTAGATCTGGAACGCCCGGCCGCCGCGGGAGCCGATCCCGACCCAGCCGACGTTCAGCTTGCCGTTCGGCCCGACCCGGCGGGCGGCGGCGGTGCGGGCCGCCTCGTCGGCCCCGTGGACCTGCTGGGCGTACCACAGCGGCAGCCCGGCGGCGGTCATCCCGGCCAGCGACCGGTTCATGAACCCGCGGCGGGAGAGGTTGCCTCGGTCGAACATGGTGGACCTCGAAGTGCAAGGTAGGGGAGGGATCGTCCGACTCCGGGGCGTATGATACCACGGCCGGCCGACGCCGGGGAAACGGGAATACACGCGATGGCCGCCGATTTCTTCGCCCGGTTCGCCGCCCCGGCCGGGGACGACCCGCCGCTCAGCTTCCAACTGCTGTACCCGGGTAAGCTCGACCTGGACGCGGACGGCCTGGCCACGGTCCTGCGGGACTGGCACCCGGACTTCGCCGGCGTAGGCGTGGACCTTCGCCCGCCGCTCCCCGGGCTGATCGCGGACACCGGCCCGCCGGCGGCCGTGCTCGGGCTGGTCGAGTGGGGCGGGCACCGGGTCAAGCTGGCCGGGTTCGACGCCCCGATGCCCTACGGCCCGGTGGAGGCGTGCGTCCGCCCGTCCGCCCTCCTGCCGCCGGAGGTCAAAGCCGACGCGGTGAGCCACGCCGCCCACGTGCTCCTGTACTACGCCGGCACCCACCCGGACCCGCTGGAGCGGCTCGTCGCCCTGGGGGCGGTGAGCGGGGCGCTGGCCCGGTTCGGGGCGATCGTCACCCTGAACGAGGAGGCCCGGGCGGCGGTGCCGGCGTTCGACCTGATCCCCGAGAACGGCGAGGACGTCCTGGCCACCCTCCGCGGGCTGCCGGTGCCGTACCTGTACGGCGGGTTCCTGCGGATGGACGTGGGCGACCCGGGCCGGCCGTGGGTGCGGTCGTTCGCCAACCACCGGCTCGGGCTGCCGGACCTGGCGATGTGGCTGACCGGGTACGCCGAGACGGGGCGGGCGTTCCGGCTGTTCGACGCGCTGCTGAACTACCTGCGGGCCGAGGGCCAGACGTTCGAGCCGGGGGACGCCATCGACCTGGGCGACGGCAAGCTGCGGCTGCGGGCGCCGGCCGAGCCGGAGTGGTATTTGGACAGCGTTGGCGCGATGTTGGTGATCGAACCCGCTGATGAAACTTGACGCCCCCGAAAGCCCCCCCTCATCTGAGGGGGGGCTTGACTGCACCCCCATGAAACCTGCCCTCACTATCTCCGCGCTGCTCCTGTCCGCCCTGCCAGCGGCGGCCGGCTTGCACTTCAGCGGCGAGACGATCCGCGAACTCCCCGCCCGCTGGACCGGCTACCTCCCGGACCACCGCGCCCTCCGCAACGCCGCCAACCCCCGGGCCGCCTCCCCCATCCGCGACCTGTACGCCGACGCCGCCCTGCGGCTGCAAACCGCGGCCAAACAGCGTCCGCTCACCGCCGACGAGGCCGCCGACCTGGGGGCCGCCCTCATCCGGCTCGGCCAACCGGCTCAAGCCCTCGACACACTTCGGCCCGCTGCCCGCCGGCACCCGGACCACTTCCGGCTGGCGGCCAACCTGGGCACCGCCTGGCAGCAGGCCGGCGACCTCGGGCAAGCGGCCCTCGCCCTGGAGGACGCCGTCCGGCTCGCCCCGCCGGCGTGGGAGCGGCTGGAGACGCTGCACCTCAAGCTGGTCCGGCTGCGGCTGGCCGAGGGGAAGTCGCCGAAGGACGCCCCGAACGCTCTGTTCGACCCGCCGCCGACGGACGCCCTGGCCCTGGCCCAGCACCTGGCCCTGTGGCTCCCGGCCGACGGGCGACTGCTCTGGCTGCTGGCCGAACTCGCCCACGCCGCCGGGGACGTGCGGACGGCGGCCAACCTGCTCGACGGGTGCGTGACCGAATTCAACCTGGCGTCCCCGGCCGTGCGGACCCGCCGGCAGCAGGTGCGGGCCGAGGCGGACGCGGCCGAGCGGGCCGGCCACGCCCCGCCGGCGCGGGGGTTCAAGTCGGCCCGGGCTTTGGCCCGCGGCATCGACCCGGCCCGGCTGCCAGCCATCCGCCCGGACGGGCTGAACCCGCTGCCGTGGGCCGTACTGGCCGAGACGGAGATCGGGCCGCGAGGGCAGGTGACGTTCTTGAAACACCTGGAGCAGCTCGACGGCAGGCGGGTGACGCTGACCGGCTACATGACCACCCCCGGGGCCGGCGAGCCGGAGGCCGGCGGGTTCCTGCTGACCGAGTTCCCGGTCGGGTGCTGGTTCTGCGAGGTGCCGGGGCCGACCCAACTGGTGTCCGTCGAACTGGCCGACGGGACGACCGCCCGGCCGGTGCGGACGGCCGTCCGGGTGACGGGCGTGCTGCGGCTGAACCGGACCGACCCGGAGCGACTGCCGGTGGCGATCGACGGGGCGACGGTCGGCCCGGCCGACTGACCGCTCCCGGACCCGCCCCGGTGCCCGTTCGGCGACGCCAGGGCGGGCGAAGCGGGAACCCGGTACGCCTTCACGTTCGGTTTTGTGTTGCTTTTCTTAGCCGCGTCCGGACACTGACGCAGAAGCACAACAGTCGGCATGGAAGGTGTGATCGGCGGTCCCATCCAACTGGACATGGGCGGCCGGATCGCGTGGCACACGGAAGGGGGCGTCCGCTCCCTGTAGGGGCGTGCGTCACGGCCGCTTGGCCCCGGTTCATCAGCGTCTGCAGCGACCCCACTCACCGAGGATGCTCCGATGACGTCCGCCTTCCCGTACTTCCTGTCGCACCTGCCCGAAGAGGTGGCGGCCCTCCGCCGCAAGTGGGCGGCCATCCTCGCCCTCGGCGTGGTCATGACCGTCGTCGGCCTGCTGGCCATCGCCTACCCGGCCGTGGCCACGATCACCACGGTCCAGGTGTTCGGCGTGCTGCTGGTCATCGCCGGGGTGTCCGAGATCGTCGGCGGGCTGTGGGCCGGCCGGCTGGGGGCGCTCGCCCTGCACGTGCTGTGCGGGCTGGTGGCCCTGTTCGTCGGGGCGGCGATCCTCGACAACCCGCTCCTCGGGGCGAAAGGGTACACCCTGGTGCTGGCCGTGTTCTTCGTCGCCGCCGGGGCGGCCCGGGTGGTGTTCGCCCTCACCCAGCGGTTCTCCGGTTGGGGCTGGGTGTTGCTGAACGGCGGGGTCAGCCTGCTGCTCGGGATGCTCATCTGGCGGGAGCTGCCCTACTCCTCCCTGTGGGCGATCGGCACGTTCGTCGGGATCGACCTGATGTTCAACGGCCTGTCCTGGGTGATGATCGCCGTAGCGGTCCGTAGAGTCATACCCCGGCCGGCCGCCGCGGACGCCCCGGCCCTGGCCTGACCCCGGCCCCCTTGAGCCACCGTCGTGAAGCGAACCCCGAGCCGCAAGCCCGCCCCCGTCCCGGTCCCCGCCGCGGGCCGATCCCTCCGCCGGGTCGCCCTGCTGGCGGCCCTGGCCGCCGGCGGGTTCGCCGCCGCCTTCGGGCTGACCCGGCTCGGCCAGCAGCGGACGCCCCCGCCCGGCATGGTGTGGGTGCCCGGCGGGGAGTTCACCATGGGCACCGACGGCCGGCTCGGCTGGGAGGACGAGCGGCCGGCCCACCGGGTCCGGGTGTCCGGCTTCTACATGGACGCGACGGACGTCACCAACGCCCAGTTCCGGGCGTTCGTCGAGGCCACCGGGTACGTCACCACCGCCGAGAAGCCGGTGGACGCGGACGAGATCCTGCGGCAGATGCCGCCCGGGACGCCGCCGCCCGCGAAGGAGGATCTGGTCCCCGGCTCGCTGGTGTTCGCGCCGACCCCGGGGCCGGTCCCGATCCAGGGGGCGGAGGTCCACCGGCAGTGGTGGAAGTGGACGCCGGGGGCGAGTTGGCGGCACCCCGAGGGGCCGGGCAGCGACCTGGCCGGCCGGGACGACCACCCGGTCGTCCACGTCTCCTGGCACGACGCCGTCGCCTACGCGAACTGGGCCGGCAAGCGGCTGCCGACCGAGGCCGAGTGGGAGTACGCCGCCCGCGGCGGGCTGGACGGCAAGGCCTACGTGTGGGGGGACGAGGGGTTCTCCGACGACCGCCCGCAGTGCAACTGCTGGCAGGGGGAGTTCCCGTGGCAAAACACCGCCCGGGACGGCCACCCGCGGACCTCCCCGGTGACGGCGTTCCCGCCGAACGGGTACGGCCTGTACGACATGGCCGGCAACGTGTGGCAGTGGTGCGACGACTGGTACGACCGCGGGGTGTACGCCCGGCGGGCCGGCCGCGGGGTGGCCGCCGACCCGGCCGGCCCGGAGCGGAGCAACGACCCCCGGCAGCCGTTCACCCCGCTGCGGGCCCAGCGGGGCGGGTCGTTCCTGTGCCACCCGTCGTACTGCTGGCGGTTCCGGCCGAGCGCCCGCCACGGGTGCAGCCCGGACACCGGCATGTCGCACGTCGGGTTCCGGTGCGTCAAGTCGAGCGAGTGAGTGACCGACGGCCGCCGGCGGTTCGGGGGCCGTGCTTTATCGCCCAGGAGTCTCACATGCTCTCGCGGTGCAGGGCCGCGGCCCTCCTCGTCCTGGGGGCCGGCGCGGCGATGGGGTACGTCGCGGCGACGGGGAAACTCCCGCCGCTGGCCGCCCAGCCCCCCGGGCCGGCGGACGCGGCCCGGGACCGGCTGCCGCGGCCGGACTCGCCGTTCCGCGGGGTGGCCAACCGGACGCTCGACGGGTCCAAGGCGGATTTCCCCAAGCCGGTCGAAGCCCCGAAGGGGGCGCCGAACATCCTGCTCGTCCTGGTGGACGACGCCGGGTTCGGGAACGCGTCCACGTTCGGCGGCCCGTGCCAGACGCCCAACCTGACCAAGCTGGCCGACCGCGGGCTGAAGTACAACCGGTTCCACGTCACCGCCCTGTGCTCGCCGACCCGGGCGGCCCTGCTCTCCGGCCGCAACCACCACGCCGTCGGGTTCGGGTCCGTCGCCGAGTTCGCCGGCGGCTGGCCGGGGTACAACTCCACCTGGCCGAAGAGCGCCGCCAGCGTCGCCCGGACGCTGCAAGGCAACGGGTACAGCACCGCCGCGTTCGGCAAGTGGCACCTGACCCCGGACGACCAGCAGGGGCCGGCCGGCCCGTTCGACCGGTGGCCGTGCGGCCTCGGGTTCGACTACTTCTGGGGCTTCCTCGGCGGGGCCAGCGGGCAGTACGACACCGTCGTCACCGAGAACAACACCATCCTCGGGGTGCCGAAGGGGAAGGACTATTACTTCCCGACGGACATGGCGAACCGGACCATCAACTGGATGCGGGACCAGAAGACGCAGGCGCCGGACAAGCCGTTCTTCATCTACTACTCGCCGGGGGCCAGCCACGCCCCGCACCACGTCCCGAAGGAGTGGGCCGACCGGTACAAGGGGAAGTTCGACCAGGGGTGGGACAAGCTCCGCGAGGAGACATTTGCCCGGCAGAAGAAGCTCGGGGTGATCCCGGAGAACGCCAAGCTCACCCCCCGCGCACCGGAGTTCCCGGCCTGGGACTCGGTCCCGGCCGACCAGAAGAAGCTGTACGCCCGGCAGATGGAGGTGTACGCCGGGTTCCAGGAGAACTGCGACCACGAAATCGGCCGGGTGGTCAACACCCTGGACGAGCTGGGGATCGCGGACAACACCCTCGTCCTGTACATCTGGGGGGACAACGGGGCGAGCATGGAGGGGACCGAGACCGGGGCGTTCAACGAGATGACCACGCTCAACGGGATCAACGTCCCGGCGGCGGCCCAGCTCAAGCTGATCGACCGGTACGGCGGGATGGCCGCCTGGGGCGGACCGGAGTTCGCCCCGCACTACTCCTGCGCCTGGGCGTGGGCCGGGAACACCCCGTTCCAGTGGGGCAAGCAGGTGGCCAGCCACCTGGGCGGCACCCGCGACCCGATGGTTGTGGCGTGGCCGAAGCGGATCACGGACAAGGGCGGGCTGCGGTCCCAGTTCACCCACGTCACCGACGTGGCCCCGACCCTGTTGGAAGCCGCCGGCATTCCGGCCCCGAAGGAGGTGGACGGTATCCCGCAGATGCCGTTCCACGGCACCAGCTTCGTCTACACGTTCGCCGACGCCAAGGCCCCGTCCCGGCACACCCAGCAGTACTTCGAGATCTTCGGCAACCGGGCCATGTACAAGGACGGCTGGGTCGCCTGCTCCCGGCTCGACCGGTCGCCGTGGCAGGTGGACCCGAAAGACCTGGCCAAGTTCGGTCCGGGCAGCGGCTGGGATCCGGATAAGGACAAGTGGGAGCTGTACCACCTGGACGAGGACTTCTCCGAGGCGAACGACCTAGCCGCGAAGCACCCCGAGAAGCTGGCCGAACTGAAAAAGCTGTTCTGGGAGGACGCGGCCAAGTACCACGTCACGCCGCTGATGGGCGGGCTGGCGTCGTTCTACGGGTTCGCCCCACCGGCTGCGGCCCGGACGAAGTACGCCTTCTACCCCGGGACGGAGAACGTCTCGTCCGGGATGATCCCGCACACCTACAACCGGTCGTTCACCATCACCGCCGACCTGGACGTCCCGCCGGCCGGGGCCGAGGGGGTGATCGTGGCCGAGGCGGACCTGATGGGCGGGTACGCCCTCTACGTCCAGAACGGCAAACTGCACTACACCTACAGCGCCGTCGGCCTGCGGGTGGACACGCTCACCTCGTCCGAGCCGGTGCCGGCCGGGAAGGTGACGGTGCGGTACGAGTTCACCGCGGACACGCCCGGGAAGATGGGCACCGGCGGCAAGGGCCGGCTGTTCGTCAACGACAAGGCGGTCGGCGAGAACACCCTGCCGTTCACCGTGCCGGCCCGGTTCACCAGCTACTCCGGGTTCGACATCGGCAAAGACAACGGGGACGTGGTGTCCCCGACGTACAAGGACAAGGCGCCGTTCGCCTTCACCGGCAAGATTGGCAAGGTGGTGTTCGACCTGGCCCCGGGCGAGAAGGGGGCGCAGGACCACCGGCGGCTCCTGCAGCAGCGGTTCATCCGGGCGATGAGCAACTGACCCCGGCCGCGGCGGGCGGCCCGCCGCCGTTCCGATCCCTACACCCAGAGAGGCGTCATGAACCGGACACGCATTGCGGTGTCGGCCCTGGTCGTCGGGGCCGCCGTCACCTTGGCCCTCACCGTCCGCGCCCAGCCCGCCGGGACGGCCAAGGCGGCCTCCGCGGACGGCGACCGGGCGGCCATCGAGAAGACCGCCCGGGAGTTCGCCGAGGCGTTCAACAAGGGGGACGCCAAGGCGATCGCGGCCATGCACACCGAGGCCGCCGAGTCCCGGGAGGTCGGCGGGCCGACGTTCGTCGGCCGGGCCGCCATCGAGAAGGCGTACACAGACCTGTTCAAGCAGAACGCCGGGGCGAAGATCGAGGTGCTGGTCCAGTCGGTCCGCTTCCCGGCCCCGGACCTGGCCGTCGAGGAGGGGTTGCTGCGGCACTCGCGCGGGAAAGAGCTGCCGTCCACCACCGCCTACGTGGCGATCCACTCCCGGGTCGGCGGGCGGTGGCTGATCGCCCTGACGAGCGAGGGCGGGCACGGCCAGAACCGGCTCGAAGACCTCGACTGGCTGCTCGGCGAGTGGACCACCACGGTGAAAGGGGACGCCGTCAAGATGGCGTTCGCCCGCGACCCGAAGCGGCCGGTGGTGACCGGGACGTTCACCCGCACCGCCCCCGGCAAGGAGCCGGTCGGCGGCAGCGTCCGCATCATGCCCGACCCGGAGACGGGCCAGATCCGGTCGTGGGGGTTCGAGGACGACGGCGCCCACTCCCAGTCCCTGTGGTCGTGCGACGGCAAGAGCTGGGTGCTCGACCAGCGCGGCGTGCTGGCCGACGGGACGCCGGTGGCCGAGCGGGTCATCCTCCAGCGGGTCGCCCCGGACGTCATCACCTGGCGGACGACCGACCGCCAGCTCGGCGACGAACAGTTGCCCGACACCCCGCCGATGCGGCTGACCCGCACCGCCGCCCGCAAGTGATCGGGTGCGTTCGGTCGCGCCGGGTCTGTCGTAGGGTGCGTTGAGGAGGCTCGGCGACGAAACGCACCGGCCCCGGCAACGACGGCGTCCGTGGGCGGGGATCGCAGTGGTGCGTTGCGCAGAGCCTGCACGCACCCGACAAGACATGGGCCGGCGTAGGGCGGGTCGAGGAGGCTCGGCGACGAGGCCTGCCGGGACCGGCAACGAGTCCTTGCCACGCCCGGCAGGCCTCGCAAAGCCTCGACCCGCCCTACAAAAGCCGTCCGGCGTAGAGCGCGTGGGGCGAGGGCTTTGGCGAGCGCAACGCACCGGCCCGGCGACGACATCGACCGTCTCATGGGTCCCGGCGGTGCGTTTCGGCAAAGCCTCAACGCACCCTACACCTGACCCGCACTGCCGCCCCCAAGTACCCCCTAACCGAACCAACCAGGAGACCACCCGTGAAACGCATCGTCCTGTGTCTCTCCCTCGGCGCCGGCCTCGTCGCCGTCAGCGGTGACGCCAACGGCCGGGGCGGCTTCGGAGGGGGCGGATACCGCGGCGGCAGCTTCTCCGGCAGTTACGGCCGGACCGCCGGCGGCGGGTCCGGCAGCGGGTTCAGCAGCTTCAGCGGGGAGAACCGGTACGGCGGCTCGTACTCCGGCTCCCGCTCGACCAACTCGTGGTCGAGCGGCGCCAGCCGGGGGGCGTCCGGCAGCTACGACCACTCGTGGACCAGCGCGTCCGGGGCCAGCGTGAACACCTCGGGCAGCCGGTCCGCGACCGAGGGGCGGTACGGCGGGGTGACGGCCAGCGGCAACCGGGACACCTCCGTGACCACGGCCGGCGGCCAGACGTACTCGGGCAGCCGGGAGGGCGGGTTCGCGTCCGGCCCTGGCGGCCGCACCGTCGGCGGGGCGTCCGGATCGTGGGACGGGAAGAACAGCAGTGGCAACTGGAACGCCGGGGCCGCCGGCAACCGGTACACCGGGAACTTCGCCGGCGGCACCTCCGGCTCGTTCGAGAACCGGGCCGGGGGCGGCAGTTGGGAGTCGGCGTTCTCGGGCAACCGGTACACCGGGAACATGAACCACTACGCCAGCGTGTACGGGGCGAACGGGGCGCACAGCACCGCCTACTGGTCGACCGGGTACATGCGGGTGCGGGCCGGGTCCGTCCGCACCGGGTTCGGGTACTACAACTGCTTCAACCCGGCGTGGTACACCGCCCACCCCGGGTGCTGGGCGGCGGCCGGGTGGGCGGCCGGGGCGGCGTGGGCGGCCCCGTCGTACTCGTCCGTGGCCACCTACACCGGGATGCCGTCCGACCCGCCGCCGGACTACGACTACGGCAGCACCGTCGTCTACCAGGGCGACCAGGTGTACGTGAACGGCCAGCCGGGCGGGACCGCCCAGCAGTTCGCCGACCAGGCGACGACCATCGCCACGCAGGGACAGGCGGCCGCCGCGTCGCCGAGCGACGACTGGAAGCCGCTCGGGGTGTTCGCCCTGGTGCAGGGGGACGAAAAGACCTCCAACTCCATCTTCCAACTGGCGGTGAACAAGGACGGGGTCATCCGCGGCAACTACTACGACGGGGTGCAGGACACCACCACCGAGGTGTTCGGGTCGATCGACAAGGCGACCCGGCTGGCCGCCTGGACGGTCGGCAAGAAGAAGGACCGGGTGTTCGAGGCCGGGCTGTACAACCTGACCAAGCCGGAGTGCCCGTGCCTGCTCCACCTGGGCGGCCAGCAGACGACCCAGATGATGCTCGTCCGGGTCGAGCAGCCGAAGGGCGACGGCCCGCCGGCCGGCCAGTGAGCCGGTCGGCCGCCATTCTCAAGGTGCCACTGTGAACGCGAACTGGCTGGCCCGGAACAAGTTCCTGGCGCTGCTCGCCGCCCTGCTGATGCTCCTCGTGGCCTACCCGGCCCTGCGGGGGCCGGCCGGCTCGCCGGTGCTCGCGAGCGTCCTGGTGACGGCCGTCTTCCTCGCCGGCGGGTGGGTGGTGTTCACCGGCCGGCGGCACCGGGCTATGGCCGTCGTCCTCGGGCTCCCCGCTGTGGTCGGCGCCTGGACCGGGTACACCCTGCCCGAGCAGCTCGGGCCGGGCGCCGCGGCCGGCTTCCACCTCGCGGCCGCGGCCTTTCACGGGTTCGTGCTCGCGGTGATCGTCGGCTGGGTGTACCGGGAGCGGAGCGTGTCGGCGGACGTGGTGGCGGCCGCCCTGTGCGGCTACCTGCTGATCGGCGTCACCTTCGGCCACGTGTACTACCTGGTCGAAGCCGCCGTGCCCGGGTCGTTCGCCGGCCTGGGCCCCGACCCGGGCCACCACCGGACCCACTACCAGCTCATCTACTTCAGCTTCGCCACCCTCTCCACCGTCGGGTACGGGGACATCACCCCGGCCAAGGACACCGCCCGCTCGTTCGCCCTGGTGGAAGCGCTGACCGGCCAGTTCTACCTGGCGGTGCTCGTCGCCGACCTGGTCGGCAAGCGGGTGTCCCTGGCCTTCTCCCCCCAGCCCCCCGGGCCGACCGGGTGACAGTCGGCCCAGGCTCGTCAGACCCGCTCCCGTCCGCACTTTTCCCCTTTTCCCTTCAACCCCGATATTCCGCGCTGTCGATCTTACCCGCACAATCCCTTGTTCGGGGGTCGAACCATGCGAGTCCAACTGCGGGCGTGGGGCGCCGTCGCGCTCTCGGTGCTGGCCCTGCCGGCGACCGGCCTGGCCCAGGGGCTGCTCCTGCCGGGCAGCGGGGCGGCCCACCTCTCGATGGGCGGGGCGTCGACCGCCACCCCGGTGGACGCGCTCGGCGCCCTGTACTGGAACCCGGCCGCCATCGGCCGGCTGGGCCGGTCCGAGGTGGACATCGGCGGGGCGTTCCTGTTCCCGAACATCCACCTGGACTCGTCCGCCCCGGGGCCGGGCGGGCTGCGGTCCGGCAACACCCGGAGCGACAACGGGGTCGCCCCGGCGACCGGCGTCGGGGCGGTGATCCAGCCGGACGGCAGCCCGTGGACGTTCGGCCTCGGGATGGCCACCCTCGCCGGCAGCGGGGTGAACTTCCCCGGCGACACCGGCAACCCGATCCTGTCGGGGGTCGGGCCGCTGGGCAACGTGCAGGGGCCGATCTTCTCCAGCCTGATGGTGGTGCAGCTCGCCCCGACGGTCGCCTACCGGCCGACCGACCGGCTGGTCGTCGGGGTCGGGCCGACGGTCGACATCGCCGTCACCGCGTTCGACCCGGCGTTCTTCGGCGCCCCGGACCGGGGGCGGGCGGACGGGGTCGGCACGTTCCCGACCGGCACCCACGCCCGCCCGTTCTGGGGCGGCGGGTTCCGGGCCGGCCTGGTGTACTCGATCACCGACCAGCTCGACGTCGGGTTCGGGTACACCAGCCCGCAGTGGTTCGAGACGTGGAAGTACTACGCCCGGACCGACCTCGGCCAGCCCCGGACGCTGACCCTGAACGCCACCCTGCCGGCCATCTACTCGTGGGGCATCGGGTACCGGCCGACCGACCGGCTGCAACTGGCGGTGGACCTCCGCTACTTCGCCTACCAGAACACGGAGCTGTTCGGCACGCCCCTCCGGGACGGCGGGCTGGGCTGGCAGGACGTGTTCGCCGTGGCCGTCGGCGGCCGGTACCAGGCGACCGACCGGGTCGCTCTGAGCGCGGGGTACATCTATAACGACAACCCGATCCCCAGCTTCGGCACGCTGTTCAACTTGTATGGGCCGGCCATCACCCAGCACACGATCTCGTTCGGGGCGACGGTCAACGTGACCGAGGCGGTGGCCGCCTCGCTCGGGTACGCCTACGCGTTCCGGAACTCGATCACCGGCCCGGTCCGGGAGGCCACCGGGGTGGGGGTGAAGATGGACGCCCAAGCCCAGCTCCTCACCTTCACGCTGCAGTTCAAGTTCGGCGGGGCGGGAACCCGGCCGACACTGGCGAAGCCCGCGGACGCCGAGTTCGTGCCCGCCGCCGGCCCGGCCCCGGTCGCCGTCGTCCCCGGCCCGGCCGCCTGATCCCGGGCTAACGGACGGACAGCCCGAACGGACGGCGCGGCCCCCGGCGTTCCCGGGGGCCGCACGGCTTTCCGTCTCCCGCTCCCGGCCGCACTGCTGCTGGACGTGACTCGCGTTTAAAGCTTCAATAGCGGTTTCGGATATGGCAGGGCGGTCGTCACAGGCCGACCCGGCCGGCGATCGTGGAGGCTCCGATGCCCGGTTCCGGCCCGCTGGGGCGGCTGCTCGTCGTCGACGACGAGGTCGAGCTGATGCACGCCCTGTGCGACTCCCTCCGGGCGGCCGGGTACGAGGCGACCGGGCTGAGCGACCCGGCGGCCGCCCCGGCCGCCCTCCGGGCGGGCGGGTTCGACCTGCTTCTGACCGACCTGATGATGCCCGCGACGGACGGCATCACCCTGCTCCGCCAGGCGCTGGAAATCGACCCGGCCCTGGTCGGCATCATCATGACCGGGCAGGGGACGATCCAGACGGCCGTCGAGGCGATGAAGGCCGGGGCGTTCGACTACGTACTCAAGCCGTTCCGCCTCCAGCAGGTGCTCCCCGCGCTGGAGCGGGCGCTGGCCGTCCGCCGGCTGCGGCTGGAGAACGACCGGCTGCGGCGGGTGGTCAGCGAGCTGACTTTCGAATCCCCCCGGTACCACCTGGTCGGCGACGGGCCGGGCATCCGGAAGGTGCTCGGGCTGATCGAGAAGGTGGCCCCGACGGACGCCACCGTCCTGGTCCGGGGGGAGAGCGGGACGGGCAAGGAGCTGGTCGCCCGGGCGGTCCACCGGAACAGCCGGCGGCGGGACCGGCCGCTGGTCACGGTCAACTGCGCCACCCTCCAGGAGCACCTGCTGGAGAGCGAGCTGTTCGGCCACGAGAAGGGGGCGTTCACCGGGGCCGACCGGGCCAAGCCGGGGCTGTTCGAGGTGGCCGAGGGGGGCACCCTGTTCGTCGACGAGGTGGCCGAGATGACCCCGGCCCTGCAGGCCAAGCTGCTGCGGGTGCTGGAGGACGGCCACTACCGGCGGGTTGGCAGCCCCCAGGAGCGGCACGCCGACGTGCGGGTGGTGGCGGCCACCAACAAGCCGCTGGAAGCCGAGGTCGAGGCCGGCCGGTTCCGGGCCGACCTGTTCCACCGGCTGAACGTGGTGGCGATCACCCTGCCCCCGTTGCGGGACCGCCGGGAGGACATCCCGGCCCTGGTGGGCCACCTGCTGCGGACCCGGCCGCTCGGCCCCGCCCCGTTCACCGTCGACCCGGCGGCGATGGCCGTTCTGACCGCGTACCCGTGGCCGGGGAACGTCCGCGAGCTGGCCAACGTGCTCGAACGCGCCCAGATCCTGGCCGAGGGGCGGGTGATCACCCCGGACGACCTGCCGGAGACCCTTCGGCCGGCGGCCGGTCCGGCTGAGGCGGCAGACGACGACGGGCCGGACGCTCTGGAGGGGGTGGAGCGGCGGCACGTGGCCGAGGTGCTGCGGAAGGCCGGGGGGAACAAGGTGCGGGCGGCGAAGGCGCTGGGGGTGAGCCGCCGGTCGCTGTACCGGCTGATCGACCGGTACGGGCTGGGCGGCGGCGGGGACGGGGCTATCCCCTAGGAAAAGCTATTCGGGGCCGGCGGCCACTTCCCCACCGGCCCGGGTGGCAAGGGCGGGCTGCGTACGTTTCGAATCGCAGGACCGACCAGTCGCTGAATGCGAAATGTCCCCCGAATCGACCGCTGATTTTTCGCTTGGCTGGCGTTCGGCTGGCGGCTACAGTCCGAATATCTTTCGCCCGCCGGCTCCGGTGCGGTATGAAGCCTGGGATGATTGCCCTGGTCTGTGCGACCGCCGTTCTGGCCGCCGGCTGTGAGCCGCCGAAGCCGGCCGACCCGCCGCCGGCCAAACAGGGGGAGCCGCCGCCCGGCGTGCACATAGCCGGCGGGACGAGCTTGCCGCCTAAGCTGATGGCTGACCGCAACACTCTGCACAAGCGGGTGTACGGCGCCCGACTGACAATTGACCCCCACTGGGTGGATCACCGGGGCCAAGCCGCCCGAGGAAACCCGCTGCTGCAGATTGACTGGGCGATCGACTACGACGGACCCCGTCGCCCATTTATCGTCCTCAAGCCCAGCCTGGACGGCTATCCGGCGGCTGGGCAGACGTTCGTCCGTTTCTGGCACCCGGCGACCGACGGCACGATCCAGACCTTCGAGCTGCGACCAATCCGACCGGATAATCCACGATCGTACCGGAACAAAGACGAGTTCACGGTCGCTGAGGACGGCCAGACGGCCCGCGGGCGGCTCATGTATGACGCCCCCAAGGCGCGGGAGAAGTTGGGCGGGCAGGTGCAGGGTGTACCCCGCCTGTGGATCCAGCTCCAACACGCTCCGAAGGACCGAGGGAGTTCATCCCCCTGGGGGCCGGGGCCGCGTGAAGAGCCGTGGGAGCTGGACGCCTGGACCGGCGAGCTGTGGTCCCCGGTGGCCGAGGTGACGTGGAAGTAACTGGCGGGAGTGCCCGTACAACTCGGAGAGATGCTGATGTGTCTGATTGGCATATCCCGTCCGGTCAAGCTGTTCGTTGAAGTGCTAGAGACGCGGTGGCTACCGGGCACCTTGCCGTGGCCGATAGATGTGGCTGAGATCACTGGCATCCAAGCCACGTATGGCGAGTTCCACGTACTCGGTGGCGTTCACTTCCACTCCGGTGTTGACATCCGCGCGGCTGTTGGTACTGCGGTATATGCTATTGAAGGCGGGACATTATTTAAACTTGTTCAGGCGGACGATACATACGACAACACTGTAGCAATCGCAACAAACTCTAATACCGGATGGAATTACGCACATCTGGATATAGAGACACACTTAGCTGCAGATTACATGTCCGCTGCGGCCGAAGGGAAGACAATTGCAGTCGAGGCGGGCCGACTCCTCGGTTTCGTATCTATAAAGCAGGAAACACCCAGCAGAAGCCACCTCCACATTGACGCGGCCGGCGGGCCCGACCCGTCCAGACCAAATTTGCTCCGTCCCATTGACGACCCGCTCAATCGCCTCATTCCGCTGGGGGATACGACACCTCCGACGGTTGGCGACATCAACCTAATGCGGGGGGATGACGATACGAATGATCCGCACGACCTCGACCCCTTTGGTGGCATGCCGTCGTCAGCTGGTGGGTACAGGCTCGACCAGAATGAGCGATCTCGGATTAAGAAACCCTAACTTTACCTCGTCACCGGGTCGAGGCGGTACCAGCAGACCTTGATGCAGGCGAGGGTGAGGAACGCCTGGTGGATGTCCGAGCGGCGCTCGTACCGGACCTTCAGCCGGCGGTTCTGGTGGACCGCCGCGATCGTCCGCTCGACCACGTACCGGTCCTTCCCCAGCCCGCTCCCGTGCGGCGCCCCCGGCCGGGCAAAGATCGGCGCGACGCCCATCCACCGGAGGACCGCCTCGTGCCCGGCCGACCGGTACGCCCGGTCGCCGAGCAACTCCTCCGGAACCCGCCCGGGCCGGCCGTACCCGGCCAGCGGGCAGGCGACGACGGTGGCCAGGAGCATGGTCACGTCGTGGGCGTTGGCGGCGCTCACCCGGCAGGCCAGCGGGACGCCGGCCCGGTCCACCATCAGGTGGTGCTTGGTGCCGTTCTTCCCGCGGTCCGTGGGGTTCGGGCCGGTATCGACCCCCCAAAAACCGCGCGGACGCTCGACGAGTCGATGGCGCACTTGGACCAGTCGAGCTTCCCCGCCCCGGCCAGCCGCTCCAGGAGGACGGCGTGGATGCGGTCCCAGGTGCCGTCGGCCTGCCAGTCCCGCAGCCGCCGCCAGCACGACATCCCGCACCCGCAGTTCAGCTCGGCCGGGAGATCCTCCCACGGCAGCCCGGTCTTGAGCACGAACAGGATGCCGGTCAGGGCCTGGCGGTGCGGCAGCGGCGGCCGGCCTCCCTTCGGGCTCGGCGGGGGCAGCGGCGGCAGGGTCGGCTCGATGATCGCCCACAGGGCGTCGGGCAGCAGCGGCTTGGCCATCCGTGGCGTCCTCCGGTCGGGGCCAGCAGCTTCCACGATAGCGGCCGGTCAGGCAAGTAAAGTTAGGGCTTCTAAAACTCATGGGTATTTCATGGCGCCGGATTGGGCCTCGAAGTACTCGCCACAGGCGAAGATCGTCGGCTCACGGGCCACCACAACGAACGCGAACGGAAAAGTTTTATCAGGTAGTGGTAACATCGAAATCATTGCTAACGCAACCGACGAGATCAAGGGTGGGCTAACGGTCGGCGTCCGCGGCATGGAGTTCAGTGCTACTGGCAAACTGGTCGGGAAGACCATCCCGACCGTCCGCCCAATCAACTTCTCCGGCCAGTTCGTGTTCGACCCGGAACAATCGGCAGGTACACAGACATACCAGGCTTTAACCCTATCTGACCTGGTCAGGGTGACCTACGAAAACGACTACGTCAGCCCGTCCAATCCGTCCTCCGAAAGCGGGACGACTACCTTCTTCCACATCCTGTCCAATAGCGACGGGGCAAACTCGACCGTTGAGTCTAATGACCGCTTCCGGTACTGGCGGTCGAAGGTGATCCAGGGCAGCGCCTGGAACAACCTGACCGCGGCCGACGCGCCGAACAACGCCAAGGGTGCCTTCCCGGACGACTACTACAAGATCACTGTCACCGCCCGGGATGCGGCCGGGTACGCCACGCCAAAAGACCAGTGGGTGCTGCTGGACAACTGGGCGCAGGTGCTGACGGCCACTACCGACCCGAATCAGAGCGGCCCGCCGCAGGGGGCCGACCCGCGAGGCCGATACGTGCTGTTCAGCGGGGAGCAGTGGACGGCCGGATCGAACGTCCCCATCTCGCTGGTCAAGGCCACGATCAAAGCTGGCGGCCTGAACGTGGGCGACACGATCTCGTCCAAAGGTATCCCTCTCGGGTTCGCCAAGACGGACGCGGACGGCAAATTCAATTTGGTCCGCCTGTGGGTGCCGTACTGGGACAACGGGGGGGAGAGCGCGCTTGAGTTCGTCGCCGACTACCACAACGGGGACGATATTTATCAGCCCCAGTTGGACGCCGTCACAGTGCTGCAAGTGGTAGAGGCGCGTATGGCCCCGGCCAGGTTCGTGGCTGTAGGCGGGCTGCCCGGCCCGGACGGTCAGAAGACTGACACCCCGGTCATCGTCGTCACCGCCGCCGAGTCGCCGCAGTTGTCTGCCCCCGTCACGGCCGCCGACCTGGCCCCGGTCCCGGTCACGGCCACCCCGCCGGCCGTCAGCGCCCTCCCGGCCACTGCGGCAGTCGACGACCTCAACGTTGGGTTGCTCCCCGACCTGGCCCGGCTCCCCTGACCCCGGCCACTTCTTCGGCGGCCCGCCTGGTCCGGCTGCATCGCTCCGACACGGTGTCCCCAGCGGAGAAACTCCTGGGCCGGCGCTTCACACCGTCGCGTCCGGCAGGCGTTCTCGGAGGGCGGTCAGCGGGAAGCGGCGGTGGAACTTCGGCTGCGGGTCGAAGGTGATGTGCGTCACCTCCTTGGGCAGCCGGTCCAGCACCCGGGCCAGCCGGGCCGCCGTGCCGACCCGCACCGCCGTCAGCCGCGGCCCCGGGCGGGCGGCCAGATACCGGTCGAGCAGGTCGTCGTCGGTCAACAGCACCAGGCTGGTCGTCCCGTCGGTGGCCGGCTCCGTCACCAGCCCGACCCCCCGGCGGTCCACCGCGTACACCGGGAACGGGACGCAGAACTGCGAGTAGAGGTCGTCGAAGAACGCTTCGCCGTCCATGGCACTCCCGGGGCTGCGGGTGAGGGGGCACACGCTACCCCGAGACCCAATAGGATGCAAGCCGGGGTTCCCGTCCGCGACGCCACCGTCCGGGCCGGTTTTTCTCCCCTCTGCTTCGGGAGGGGGCCGGGGGGTGGGGTCAGACCTTCAACCCGTCAGTGTGACTTCGAGATCGCAAAGACGGGTGGCCGGTTCGACCCCTCCCCCGGCCCCCTCCCCGAAGCGGAGAGGGGGAGTAGGAAACGACCCCAGGTCGTGCCGCAGTGGACGACGGCCACCCACCTTTCGAAAGGCCATGCCGATGACCCGCCCGCTGTTCGCCGCCCTGCTGCTCGCCGCGCCGGCCGCGGCCGACGACCGCTCCCCGGTCGCCCCCGGGGCCAAGCCGGAGCTGCTCGCCGGCGGGTTCAAGTTCACCGAGGGGCCGTCCGCCGACGCCGCCGGCAACGTCTACTTCACCGACCAGCCGACCGACCGCATCCTGAAGTGGTCGGCCGACGGCAAGCTGTCCACCTTCCTGCAGCCGTGCGGCCGGTCCAACGGCCTCTGCTTCGGCCCGGACGGCAAGCTGTGGGCGTGCGCCGACGAGAAGAACGAGCTGTGGGTGATCGACGTGGCCACCAAGGAAAAGACGGTCGTGTTGAAGGGGCACGACGGCAAGCTATTCAACGGGCCGAACGACGTGTGGGTCCGGCCGGACGGCGGCGTGTACTTCACCGACCCGTTTTACAAACGCGACTACTGGAAGCGGGGGCCGAAGGAACTGGAGCAGGCGGTGTACTACCTGTGCCCGGACCGGAAGCTGACCCGGGTGGACGCCGACTACAAGCAGCCGAACGGGCTGGTCGGCACCCCGGACGGCAAGACCCTGTACGTGGCCGACATCGGGGCGAACAAGACGAACGTGTACGACATCCAGGCCGACGGCTCGCTGGCCAACCGGCGGAAGTTCTGCGACCTCGGCTCGGACGGCATGACCCTGGACGACGCCGGCAACGTGTACCTGACCGGCAAGGGGGTGACGGTGTTCGACAAGACCGGGGCGAAGGTCGCCCACATCCCGATCCCGGAGCCGTGGACGGCGAACGTCTGTTTCGGCGGGGCGGACATGCGGACGCTGTTCGTGACCGCCGGCAAGGGGCTGTACGCGGTGAAGATGCGGACCAAAGGGGCGAGCCGGCAGTGATGGGTTATGTAGGGCGGGTCGAGGAGGCTCTGCGACGAGGCCTGCCGTTCAACGCCGGCACGCCTCGTCGCAGAGCCTCCTCGACCCGCCCTACTCAAGGCGCAACAACCACCCGGGTCACTGGCTGCCTCCCCTCAGCCAGTGAACCCGGGTGGTCGTTCGTCCGATCCGTGCGGGGCCGTTACCGGAACTGCCTCTCCCTACAGCCCGGTAACAAGTTCCGCAACAGCTCGTGACATAATTCACAATTAGCAGGCCTTGTGCCAAAACCGGACACGCACCGTGGCCACGCCGTCTCAATCGCCATTTCCCTTTGTCTTCACTTGTTTTGCGACATCACGCCCGAAAATGTCCTAGGTCCAGTTTCCTCGCCTCGGCTAGCTTTAACGCTGCAAACGCCGGCATTCCCCGCCAACGACGTGGGCGGCCCGGCCGGACAGTCGGCCCGGGTTCGTTGCACTTCCTGATCGCGCCGGCCGAATGGATAAGATGGATGACGCCGACCGTTCTCTCTTGCCCGGGTTCCTCCGATGGCCACCGACCTGCGGCTGAAGGAAACCGAACTCCAGTCCGTCACCGACCAGCTCGTCGACTCGTACTCGGCGTGCGGCCGGCTGCACCACCTGGGGCACGAGCCGCTGCCCAGCCGGGACGCGGTGGCCGGCATCCTGGCCGACCTGGGCGAGATCCTGTACCCCGGGTACGGCCGCCGGCAGAACCTGCACCCCGGGAACATCGGCTACCACGTCGGTGCCCTGGTGGACGCCCTGCACGACACCCTGACCGAGCAGATCACCCGGGCGCTGCGGCACGACCGCTGCCGGGAGGACGCCGACTTCGACTGCCAGGCCGAGGCCCAGCAGATCACCCTCGACTTCCTCCGCCGGCTACCGGCCGTCCGCGACCTGTTGGAGCGGGACGTGGAGGCGGCGTACCGCGGCGACCCGGCGGCCAAGAGCCACCACGAGATCATCTTCTGCTACCCCGGGCTGGACGCGATCACCGTCTACCGGCTGGCCCACGAGCTGCACCGGCTGCGGGTGCCGTACATCCCGCGGATGATGACCGAGCTGGCCCACACCCGGACCGGGATCGACATCCACCCCGGCGCCCGGATCGGGCCGGGGTTCTTCATCGACCACGGGACCGGCGTCGTGATCGGGGAGACGTGCGACATCGGCGAGGGGGTGAAGCTGTACCAGGGGGTGACGCTCGGCGCCCTCAGCTTCGACCGGGACGAGGGGGGCGAGCTGGTCCACGGGGCGTACAAGCGGCACCCGACCCTGCGGGACAACGTGGTGGTGTACGCGAACGCGACCATCCTGGGCGGGCAGACGACCGTCGGCGAGGGGGCGGTGATCGGGTCGAACGTGTGGCTGACCAAGAGCGTCGAGCCGTACGCGGTGGTGGTGCTGGACAACCCGCAGTTCAAGGTGAAGGGCGGCCACACCCGCTCCCAGCAGGAAGCCCTGATGTACCACATCTAACCTGGCGAGGGCTGCGATCCGCGAGCGGCGGCCGCGGCCCCGCCAGCCCGGCCGAGAGGTCACTAAGAGGGTGTCTTGAGACCGTTCGTGACCGGTCTGTCGTAGGGTGCGTTGAGGAGGCTCGGCGACGAAACGCACCGGCCCGGCAGCGACCCCGACCACGGGGCGGTGTCCCGGCGGTGCGTTCCGCCGAGCCTCCACGCACCCGACCCCGATCCGCCCACGCGGTTTCAAAACGCCCTCTAACACTACTCCGTTAGAAGTCCGGACCCGGCCGGCGGGTTCGGGTCTCTAACCGGGCATGAAGACGTACACCCCCGACCTCGACCCGGCCGTCCTCGCCCGGTTGCGTGAGTACGCCGCCCTGTTCGCCGCCGACTTCCCGCAGGCCAAGCCGGCGAAGTGGGCCGGGGTGTACCTGCACGGCCTGCTGACCGACGGCGACCGGAAGAGCGTCGAGCCCCTGTCCCACCGCGTCGCCCTGCCCGCCGGGCTCTCCAGCAAGGACCCGGAGCAGGCCCTCCAGCAGTTCGTCAGCCAGAGCCCGTGGGACCACGACGCCGTCCTCCGCCGGTACCGCGCCCACCTGGCCGCCACGTTCGCCAGCCCGGACGCCGTGTTCGTGGTCGACGACACGACGTTCCCGAAGCAGGGCCGGCACTCGGTCGGGGTGCAGCGGCAGTACTGCGGGGCGGTCGGCAAGAAGGCCAACTGCCAGGCCGCCGTGTCCGTCCACTACGTCGCCCCGCGGGGGCACTACCCGCTGGCCCTCCGGCTCTACCTCCCCGAGTCGTGGGTCGGCGACGCCGACCGGCTGGACCGGGCGGGGGTGCCCGAGGAGCACCGCCGGGAGCGGACGAAGGGGCAGGTCGCCCTCGACCTGCTCGACCGGGTGCGGGCCGAGGGCCTGCCCGGCCGGGTCGTCCTGGCCGACGCCGGGTACGGGGTATCCGGCGAGTTCCGCCAAGCCCTGGCCGACCGCGGGCTGCACTACCTCGCCGGGGTGACGGACGAGGCGGTCGTGTTCACCGCCCCGCCGGCCTGGGACCGGCCCACCGGCCGCGGTGGGGTCGGGCCGGCCGGGGGCCGGCCGCAGTCCAACCCCCAACTGCGACCGGGCTCGCCCCGGCCGGTCCGACTGCGGGAGTTGGCCGCCCGCGCCCCGCTCCGGCGGGTGACCTGGCGGGCCGGGACGAAGGGGGCGATGTCGGGGCGGTTCGCCTGGGTGCGGGTGTGGCCCGGGTTCGGGTGGAAGCGGGGGCGCTGCGCCGGTGCCGACCCGGTCTGGGTGCTGATCGAGGAGCAGGCCGACGGGGACATCCAGTACGCCCTGTCGAACTTGCCGGCCGGGACCAGTTGCCTGCGGGCGGTCCGCCTGTGGAAGCGGCGGTGGCCGGTCGAACAGGGGTATCAGCAGATGAAGGAGGAGTTGGGCCTCGACCACTTCGAGGGGCGGTCGTGGCGGGGGTTCCACCACCACGCGGCGCTGGTCATGCTGGCCTACGGGTTCCTGCTCCTGGAGCGGGAGCGGGCTCGGGCGGGCGGCGGCCCGGTCCCGCGAAAAAAGGGGAGCCCGAGCCGCCGCTGACCCTCCCCGGCATCCGCCGGGCGTTGCAGCAGTTGCTCCGGCCGGTGGCCAAACCAGACTGTGTGTACTGCCGGTCACAGCTGCGGCACCCGATGCAGGTCTAACGGAGTAGTGCTAACAGCAGTAGCTTTCACCCCAGCCCGGGGCCGCCACCACTACACTGGTGACGCGGTCGTCGGCCCGGGGCGTCGGACTACGCCGGGCCGGTTGGGATGACGATCGACGCGCCCGCTCACCCGCCCGAGCCGCTACCGACACGGGCGACGGCTCGCACCATCAGAGGTGTCCGTATGGCCCCGTCCTTCCGCCCGTTCCGCTCGCCGGGCGCCTTGACCTGCCTGCTGCTGGCCGTCTGCTCGGGCACCGCAGCGGCGGCCGACGCGCCCCTGAAGGTGTTCATTCTGGCCGGCCAGTCGAACATGCAAGGGCACGCCCACGTGTCGACGTTCGACTCCATGGCCGACGACCCGAAGACGGCCCCGCTCCTCCGGGAGATGCGCGGCCCGGACGGCAAACCGCGGGTGTGCGAGCGGGTGTGGATCTCGTCGGTCGGGTGCCTCGGCGACGCCTACTCGGACCTCCGCGAGCGGACGGGCCGGCTGACCGCCGGCTACGGGGCGCCGGCAGACAAGATCGGCCCGGAGTTCACCTTCGGCCTCACCCTGGAGAAGCGGCTCGGGGGGCCGATCCTGATCATCAAGACGGCCTGGGGCGGGCGGAGCCTGCACACCGACTTCCGCCCGCCCAGCGCCGGGCCGGAGCCGATCACCGCCTTCACCCGGGACCAGTGGAAGAAGCGCGGTCTGGACGCCGCCCAGGAGACGGACAAGATCCGCCGGAACGGCGGGGTGTTCTACCGCCACATGATCGGCCACGTGCGGCAGGTGCTCGGGGACATCAAGCGGGTGGTGCCGGACTACGACCCGAGGCAAGGATACCAACTGGCCGGGTTCGTCTGGTTCCAGGGGTTCAACGACCTGGTCGACGGCTGGACGTACCCCGACCGGATGAAGCCCGGCGGGTACGACCGGTACGCGGACCTGCTCGCCCACCTGATCCGCGACGTGCGGAAGGATTTGGCGGCCCCGCAGATGCCGGTCGTCATCGGGGTGATGGGCATCGGCGGCGAGAAGGAGGGGCGGAAGGCGCCGCAGATGCACTTCCGCCAGGCCCAGGCCGCGCCGGCCGCCCTCCCCGAGTTCAAGGGGACCGTGCGGGTGGTGGAGACGGCCGCCTTTTGGGACGACGACCTGGACGCGTTGCAGCAGCGGATGGAGCAACTCGACCACAAACTCCGCCAGGATTTCAAGACGGCTCCGAAGCCGAGCCAGGCGGCGAAGGACGAGGCTCGGAAGAAGGCCATCGACGCGGGTTTCCAGCCGCAGGAACTGAAGCGGCTGAAAGCCGGCGTCTCCAACGGGGCGTACCACTACCTCGGCGCGGCCAAGATCCTGGCGCCGATCGGTAAGGCGTTCGCCGACGCCCTGCCCCTCGATCAACCCGGGCCGGTGCGGCAGGCCAGGACTGGGGCCAAGCCGACCGACGGGTTCGTGCCCGCCAGGGCGACCACGGCGATCCGGTGAAGGCCCATCAGGCGGGCGTGTTGCCGGCCGACCTGTAGGCGCTTATCTTCGGACTCGCCACGAACTGCCCCAGCAGTCGAACTGACCGCACCCCGAGGACGCCGTGACACGCGCCCACAAGCATCCGCGCTGGACACTCCTGGTCCTCGCCGCAGGCCTCGTCGCCTGGACAGATCTCCGCGCCGACGACTCCCTCCTCACCGTCGGCCGGCTGTTCGGGGCGCGGGAGTTCGACACCCAACAGCTCCCGGCCCGACAGTGGAGCAAGCGGTCCGCCGCCTACTTCTGCCTGGAACCGGACGGGACCGGTATCGGGAGAGCGCTGGTTCGCCACGACCCGGCGACCGGCAAGCACGAAGTGGTGATCCCGGCCGCGGGATTCGTGCCGGACGGGGCGAGGGAGCCGCTCCCGGTGGAGGCGTTCGAGTTCTCGGCCGACGAGACCCGGTTGCTCGTCTTCACGAACACCCGGCGGGTGTGGCGGCGGAACACCCGCGGCGATTACTGGCTGCTCGACGTGGCGACGCGGAAGCTCACCCAGCTCGGCGGGGACGCCGCCCCGGCGTCCCTCATGTTCGCCACGCTGTCACCGGACGGCACGCGGGTCGCCTTCGTGCGTGAGAACAACCTGTACGTCCAAGACTTGGCCAGCCTCAAGGTCACGCCACTGACCGCCGACGGCTCGAAGACGCTCATCAACGGCACGTCCGACTGGGTGAACGAGGAGGAACTCGACCTGCGGAACTGCTTCCGCTGGAGCCCCGACGGCAAGCACATCCTCTTCTGGCAGTTCGACACGACCGGCGTGGCGGAGTTCCATCTCGTCGACAACATCGTCAGCAAGTCGCCGCGGGTGACGTCCTTTGCGTACCCGAAGGTCGGCGGGACGAATTCGGCCACCCGGCTCGGCGTGGTCCCGGCGGGCGGCGGGGCGGTGCGGTGGCTCGACCTCCCCGGCGACCCGCGGGAGCACTACCTGCCCCACGCCGACTGGACGCCCGACGGCTCGCGGGTGATGGTGCAGCAGTTCAACCGGCTGCAAACGGAGCTGACGGTCTGGCGGGCCGACCCGTCGACCGGCCAGGCGAAAGCGGTGTTCACCGAAAAGGACTCCGCCTGGCTGGAGAACGAGAACCCTTGGCGGTGGCTCGACGGCGGCAAGGGCTTCCTGTGGCTGAGCGAGCGGTCGGGGTGGCGGCACATTTACCGCGGCCACACCGACGGCTCGCCGCTCGAACCGGTCACGACGGGCGAGTTCGACGTCCTCGGCGTGGAGGCCGTGGACGAGGCGGGCGGGTGGCTGTACTACGCCGCCTCGCCGACGGCCGCCACGCAGCGGCATCTGTTCCGGGTGAGGCTCGACGGCAGCAGGACGGAACAGCTTTCGCCGGAGAAGCAGCCCGGCTGGCACGAGTACGACATCTCCCCCGACGCCCGGTGGGCGGTTCACACCTGGTCGACCTTCACCACCCCGCCGGTCGTGGACCTGGTGCGTCTGGACGACTCCGCCAGCGTCCGCACGCTGACCGACAACGCGAAGCTGCGGGCGAAGTTGGCCGCCCTGAACCGGCCGGAGATCGAGTTCCTGCGTGTGCCGATCGGCGGCGGGGTCACGCTGGACGGGTGGAGCGTGAGGCCGGCGAAACCGGGGCCGGACGCGAAACTCCCGCTGCTCATGCACGTCTACGGGGAGCCGCACGGCCAGACGGTGCGGGACGCGTGGCCCGGCGCCCGCGGGCTGTGGCACTGGATGCTCGCCCAACAGGGGTTCGTCGTGGCCAGCGTCGACAACCGCGGCACGAACGTGCCCCGCGGCCGCGAGTGGCGGAAGTCCGTGCATCGCAAGATCGGCATCCTGGCCCCGGCCGAGCAGGCGGCGGCGGTGCGTGAACTGCTCAAGCGGTGGCCGTTCGTCGCCCCGTCCCGCGTCGGCTCGTGGGGGTGGAGCGGCGGCGGCAGCATGAGCCTGAACGCCGTCTTCCGACACCCGGACCTGTACCGCGCCGCCATCGCCGTCGCCCCGGTGGCGGACCAGACGCTGTACGACACGATCTACCAGGAGCGGTACATGGGGCGGCCGGCGGACAACCCGGTCGGCTACCGCGAGGGTTCGCCGATCACCCACGCCGGCCGGCTCCGGGGCAGTCTGCTGCTGGTCCACGGCACCGGCGACGACAACTGCCACTACCAGGGCACCGAGCGGCTGATGGAGGAGCTGATCGCCACGGGGAAGCGGTTCAGCGTGCTGCCGTACCCGAACCGCACGCACGCCATCAAGGAGGGGCGGAACACCGACCAGCACCTGATGGCGGCGATGACCCGCTTCCTC
Source organism: Gemmataceae bacterium (assembly GCA_046350115.1). Lineage (GTDB taxonomy): Bacteria > Planctomycetota > Planctomycetia > Gemmatales > Gemmataceae > JAXMAZ01. The sequence goes on along the minus strand of JAXMAZ010000024.1, from coordinate 55,715 downwards.
CGCGACAACCTGCAGTCCCCGCACGCCCCCGAGCCGGACCCCGTCTACGAGACGCGGGCCGTCCGCGGGTGGGCCGTCCACGTCAACCGCGTGCTGCTCGCCGCCGAGGCCCGGCAAACCGCGGCCGCGCTGGAGGTACTCGACGCCCAACTGGCCGACATCACGAAGGCGGTGCCCAAGCCGGCCGTGGCCAAACTGCAGAGCGTGCCGCTCTACTTCAACCCCGAGTACCCCGGCGTGCGGCCGACCGCCGAGTACCACCCCGGCGCGGGCTGGCTCCGCCGGAACGGCCGCGACCCGGCGATGGCGAAGGCGGTCGAGTTCACCAACGTCCGCGTCTATCGCGCCGAGGCGAACCGCATGCCGTGGTTCGTGCTTCACGAACTCGCCCACGCCTACCACGACCGCGAACTGCCGAAGGGGTTCGGCAACCCGGACGTGACCGCCGCCTACGCCCGTGCGAAGGAATCGGGCAAGTACGACAGGGTCGAGCGGCACTTCGGCAACGGCCGACAGAACACGGTCGAAAAAGCCTACGCGATGACCACCCCGATGGAGTACTTCGCGGAGGCGACCGAGGCGTATTTCGGCCGGAACGACTTCTTCCCGTTCACCCGTCACGACCTGAAGGCGCACGACCCGGAGGTGTTCGAGCTGCTCGGCCAGCTCTGGCAGGTGCCGGTCGGCGTCGCGCCACGGCCCACGTCGAGAGAACGTTGAAGGGGTCGCTGGTCGAGCAGACAGCCGGCCCGGACGGGCAGGTTCGGGCCGAGGCGGCCGCGACCGCCACCCGGCTGCGGGTGCAGGCCGGGCGGGAGGCGCTGGACGAGCGGACCAGGTCGGCCGCCGCGTACTCGGCCCACCCGGCGCTGTTGCGGCTGGAGGAGCTGGCCGCCCTGCGGGAGCTGGCCAAGAACGCTAAAGCCCGGCTGTTCCTGGACTTCCCGGACGGGCGGAAGGCCGGGCCGGAGGCGTGACCGTTGTGGATCGGTGCGTGGAACCGTGTAGGGCGGTGCCGACGCTTTGGGAGGCCCGCCGGCGGGTGGCGGGCCTCAGTCCCGTTCCCGTGGCGGCTGTTTTGCTCCCCCTCTCCGCTTCGGGGAGGGGGCCGGGGGAGGGGTGAGGCCCGGCACCCGTCGCCGAGACTTCGGAGCGGCAGAGACCGGTCGGAGTTTTCACCCTCCCCCGGCCCCCTCCCCGAAGCGGAGAGGGGGAGCAAAACGGGCCGCTCTCGCGGTCAATCGCTGGGGCGGTTGCCCCGCCGGCGGGCCTCGCGGACTCGGCACCGCCCTACGGGAAGGACCGCGTCACTTCTTCTCCGGCGTGCTGGCGACCAGTACCGTCACCTTTCGCATCTCTTTCGTGAACGTCAGCCCGGTCTGCTCGGCCACCACCTTCAGCACCTTGTCCGGGTCGCGGTCGGCTGCCGCTTCCTCCGGCGATGTTGGGTTGCTGATGGTGTGAACGTGCCAACTGATCCGGGTTCCGGTCGGCCGCGGGGCGTCCCACACCATCCGCGCCCCGAGCCGGTGGCCGACGAGCCGCACCATCTCGACCGGCGTCCCGGTGTAATGGAGCACCTGTACGATTCCGAGCTTCGGCGACCGCCGCCTCTTCTCGAAGTGGGGGAAGTCGTACTCCTTGTCCAACCCGTCCTCGGTGGCGTAGATGTCCAGCTCCCCCCTCGGCCGCCACGCGGGCGGGTTCGGCTTGAACGTCCCGCCGACCACGAACACCGACTGCTCCTCCTCCCGCAGGGTGAGCCGGATGTCGAGCTTGCACTCGTCCCGGAGGATCGCCTCTATCTGCGGCACCAGTTTGTCGAGCGGGGCGTCCGTGCGGGTGACGAAGTCGCCGTGGACCGTCTTGTTCCTCTCGGCGAACAGCGGGTCGCCTTGCGACTTCGGGTCGATCACGAACTCCGGCGATCCCAGGCCGGTCACAAGACCGATGACGTCCGTCACCGGGAGCAGGTTGTCCCCCTGCTGCTCTTCGGGGCGGTCCTTCAGGTACGCCGACGAGATGACGCGCTCGCTTTGGAGCCTGCCGCCGGTCTGTTCGATGAACAGGGTGTAGTATTTGTCGAACTCGGCCGCCTGCTTTGGCACCCACCGACGGACGGCTGGTGCGACTCGTCCCTCCTCATGGAACGCAAACAGGACCCGCTCGGGGATGTACGGCGGGGCGACCCGCTTGACGTACTGGCCGTCGGCGAGGCGGTACACTCGCTCGAACGCCGTCATCCACGCCGGCTCAGCCGGCTTCGGCTCCTTCGCCGCGGTTGGCGGGTTTTGCCGGGCCGTCGGGCTGGGGCCGCTGCCGGCCAACACCAGCCCGCCGACCACCGCCAGCACGCCGGCCGCGGCCACCGTCGCCCATCGGGTGTGAGGGAGCATGGCTCGCGTCACCTCGTTCGCCAGTTGATGGATGGCCGCCCCGGACTCGTCGGTCGCCCGGACGAGGGTGGCGGCGGACAGCGACGCGGGCACCGGCACCAGCAGCCCGGTGAGCGCCAGCGGGACGCGGTGCCGGGCAAGCCGGTCCGCCAGTCGTTTACGAGCGGCGTCCAGCCGGCTGGCCAGCGTTCCTTCGGGGATGCCCAGTTCCGCCGCCACCTCGGCCCGCGGCCGGTCCTGGACCAGACACCGGACGACCGGCTCCCGCAGCCGGTCCGGCAGGGCGGCCAGCTCCCGGTCCAGCCACGCCGGCGGGTCGGCCGGCGGCGGGTCGGACACCGCCTCGGCCCGCGCCGCTTGATGCTCGCGCTTGCGGAGCCGGGCCAGGGACGTGCGACCCTTCCGGGCGACGCGGACCGCTACCTCGTACAGCCACCCGCCGAGGGCCGGCCGGTCGGCCAGCGCGTCGGCCCGGTTCACCAGGACGAGGAACACCGCCTGGAAGGCGTCGTCGGCATCAGCGGGGTTGCGGAGGACGCGGCGGCACACGCCGAGCACGGTCGGCCCGTGGCGGTGGACCAGGGCGGCGAACGCCGCCTCGTCCCGGTCGCGGACGAACCGGCCGAGCAGCTCCCCGTCCGACTGCCCGGGGGCGAGACGACCGGCCATTCGGACGAGCGGCGTGCGCATGTCACAGAGGAGTGCCCGCTGGCGGGTCCGGGAGTCGGGAAATCGGGCAAAAATTGTACGCCCCGACTGACCTCACCCCATCGCCTGGCGGAACTCGTCGAACAGGTACGTGCTGTCGTGCGGGCCGGCGGCCGACTCCGGGTGGTACTGCACCCCGAACACCGGCATGTCCGTCAGCTGCAGCCCCTCCACCGTCCGGTCGTTCAGGTTGACGTGCGTCACCTCGACGTTCGCCGGCAGGCTGGCCGCGTCCACCACGAACCCGTGGTTCTGCGTCGTGATCTCCACCTGCCCGGTCCGCTTGTTCAGCACCGGCTGGTTCGCCCCGCGGTGGCCGAACTTCAGCTTGAACGTCTTGCCCCCCAGCGCCTGACCGAGCAGTTGGTGCCCCAGGCAGATGCCGAAGATCGGCTTCTTGCCGATCAAGTCCTTCACCGTCTGCACCGCGTACCCGAGGGCGGCCGGGTCGCCGGGACCGTTGCTCAGGAACACCCCGTCCGGCTCGTGCTTCAACACCTCGGCGGCGGTCGCCGTCCCGGGCACCACCGTCACACGGCAGCCGGCCTGGGTCAGGCACCGCAGGATGTTCCACTTCATCCCGTAGTCGATGGCAACCACGTGCTTGTCCCGCGGCCGGGCCGGCAGGACGTGGGCGGCCAGCGGGTCGAACCCGCGGTCCCAGGTGAACGGCTTCTCCGGCACCACCTCTTTGACCAGGTCGCGGCCGGCCATCCCCGGGGAGGCGACCGCCTTGGCCACCAGCGAGGCGTCGTCCAGGTCGGTCGTGGACAGCACCCCCCGCATGGCCCCGCGGACCCGCAGCCGGCGGACGAGTGCCCGGGTGTCGATCCCCTCGATCCCGGTGACGCCGCTCGCCTTCAGGTACGTGTCCAGGTCGCGATGGCTGCGGTAGTTGCTCGGCACCTTGGTCAGCTCGCGGACGACGAACCCCTCGACCTGGACGGCCAGCGACTCCTGGTCGGCGGCGGTGGTGCCGTAGTTGCCGATCAGGGGGTACGTCATGGTGACGATCTGGCCCTTGTAGCTGGGGTCGGTCAGCACCTCCTGGTAGCCGGTCATGGAGGTGTTGAAGACGACTTCCCCGGCCTTCTCGCCGGGGGCGCCGAACGCCCGGCCGGTGAACACGGTGCCGTCTTCCAGGGCCAGCTTGGCGATGCTCATTTCGTGGTGCGGTGCGGGGTTGGGGACAAACCAGTTGAATGATACGCAAGCGCAGCGGAACGCCCACCCGTTATGCCGGTGCGGTATGATCGAATCCGGTGCCAGGAGTCCGGTCGATGCGAAAACCCCTGTGGGTCGGACTGGCGGTTGCCGTCTGGGCGGCCGGGACGTGGGGCTTTCACGCCCTGCTGCCGGTCACCTCGCGGGTCGAGTGGCCGGTGCCGGACGGGTGCCGGGTGGAGGCCGTCACAGCGGACGGGATTGCCCTTGTCATCCACGGCCCCCTGGATTGGCAACCAGAGCATACTGGGCCGCTCGAGGGATGGGACACCCAGACCGGCAAGCGGTTGTGGTCGGCCTTCGGGTCGGATGACAGTGTCATGCTCAAGCTGGACGCCGGACAAGTCGTGATCCATCACTATAAGGTCGGGTCGGCACCCGAAGAAGGGGGAGCGAGTCAACGACTGGACGCTCGAACCGGTCGGGAGATCGCACGGTGGCGATTCCCGGCCCTCATATTTGACGGCTTCTACTCCCTCCTCCCAGACGGTCGCACCGCGTTCGAGTACCATGTGCTTGCTAACGGCTCGGATGAGAACCGCTTGATCGACGCCCCCTCCGGCCGCACCCTGCGGTCGTTCCCGGCCGGTTACTTCCGGCTCTCGGCCGGGAAGCGGTTCGTCGCGATCGATGAGGCTCCCCTCCTCTCGAGAGGTGTCTGGGAACTTCATACGGGCAGACTGGTCGGTCGGTGCCCGGTACAACCGGACAGCAACCTAGACGGTCCCGAGTCCCTCTCGGCTGACGGCCGGCTACTGCTCGACCTCGACCACACGCTCTGGGACGTGCCCACCGGAACAGTAAGGTTCAAAACAGGTGCACTCCAATCCTATTTCACCACCGACGAACATAGGCTCGTCGTCCACCGATCCATACCCGATGTCGGCTGTGCCCTGTGCTGGCTCGACATTGAATCCGGACGCGAGGACGTGTCCCGTCGACTAGTACTGCTCGCGGGTACGGACGGCTCGGCCGAGACTGAACGGGCGCCGGACCGACGGCTGGCGTGCCATGTGACATCCGAGCGGCCGGCCGGTTGGGTGGAGAAGAAACTGGCCGCCCTCCACCCGTCCCTCGCCCCGCTTGCGCAGGATGACGTGAAGCACTGGCAGGTGATCGTCGATCCCGATACGGCCCAGGTCGTCGCCCGGTATCCAGGCGACGACCCGTATCTCGGGCTAGAGCGGTTTGCAGTTGGTTGTAGCGTCGTACCCGGCGTGCCGGAAGTAGTTCCGGCACTCGTCGGCGGAGAAGGCGTCGAGTGATCGGCCGAGGAGCGCCCACAGCCCGTCGATGGCGCGCTCCTCCGCTGCCCGCAGCATCGCCTTCAGCTTGCTGAACGCGTTCTCGATCGGGTTCAGGTCGGGTGAGTAGGCGGGCAGGAACCGCACCTCCGCCCCGACCGCCGCCACCGCCGCCCGCGCCTCCGCCCGCCTGTGGCAGGCCAGGTTGTCCCACACCACCACGTCCCCCGCCCGCAGGGTGGGCACCAGCACCTGCCGCACGTAGGCGACGAAGTGGTCGCCGGTCATGGCCCCGTCGATCACCATCGGGGCGGTCAGCCGGTCGCTCCGCAGGGCGGCCACGAAGGTGGTCGTCTTCCAGTGCGAGTGGGGGCCGGGCACACCACCCGCTCGCCCCTCCGCCCGCGGGCCATCCGCCGGCTCATGGCCGTGCTCGCCCACGTCTCGTCCACGAACACCAGCCGCTCCGGGTCGAGGGCGGTCTGGGCGGTCCGCCAGGCGGCGCGGGCGGCGGCTACGTCCGGGCGGTCCTGCTCGGCCGCGCGGACCGACTTTTGAGCGTCAGCCCGAGCCGGGCGATGGCCCGCCAGAGGGTGGCCAGGCTGACCGCCAGGTCGAGCCGGGCCTTCAACTCGGCCAGGGTGGCGTCCGGGTCGGCGGCGATGGCCTGCCGGATGCGGTCCCCGTCGGCCGCCAGTGCTTGCCGCCGGTGCCCCGCCGCCGCGGGCTCGTCTCCCCGCCGTCCCGGTGCCGCTGGCGGACCCGCCGCACCCACGACGCGCTCACCCCGAACCGCTCGGCCACCGCCGGCGGCGACTGCCCACCCTGAACCGCCGCCAGCACCCGCGACCGCAAGTCCGCCGAGTACGCCCGCATGGCCAACCCTCCGGGATTGGCTCCGTCATACCCGATCCGCCCCGACCGCGCTACAACCAACTGCAAACCGCTCTAACGGCGGACGGTACAGGCGTCATCACCGGCGGCCCGACAGTATCGCGGGTGCGAGTCTGGGACATCCCGCCGCGGAAGTCGCTCCCCTGGCTTGTCGGCCTGTCCGCCGGCTGGGGCGCCCTCGTCGGGTTGGTCGCCCGGTGGTGGGGCCGGCGGACTGGACGACGGCTTCAATCCCCGCCGCTCGCTTTCAACCAGCCCTGACCTTCCTCCCGCACCAGCGCCGCCAGCGCGTCGATCCACTTCGGGTGGTCGTTCAAACACGGGACGGCCCGCAGGTGCTCGCCGCCGGCGTGCTCGAACACCTCCCGGCTCTCGGTGCCGATCTCGTCCACCGTCTCCAGGCAGTCGGCGGTGAACCCGGGTAGCGCCACCGCCACCCGCTTCACCCCCCGCTTGGCCAGCCCCTCCAGCACGTCGTCGGTGTACGGCTTGAGCCACGGGTCGCGGCCGAACCGGGACTGGTACGTCTGCGTCCAGTAGTCCCGCGGCCAGCCCAGTTCCGCCACCAGCGCCCGCGTCGTGCGGACGGCCTGGGCGGCATACGGGTCGCCCCGCTGGGCGTACTTCTGCGGCAACCCGTGGTAGCTGATGAGGACGTGCTCCGGCCGCCACGGCAACTTCGCCAGGTCGTCCCGGATGACGGCCGCCGCCGCCGCGATGTACGCCGGGTGGTCCGGGTACGCCGGCACCCACCGCACCGCCGGCACCACCGGCAGCTTGAGCATCACCTTGGCCAAGGCGTCCGTGGCGCTGGCGGTGGTCGTCGAGGAGTACTGCGGGAACAGCGGCAGCGCGATCAGCCGGTCCACCCCGGCGGCGACCATCTCCGTCACCGCCTTCTCGACCGACGGGTTGCCGACCATCATGCCGAACCGCACCGGCACGTCCGGGAACCGCCGCTGGAGCAACTCCGTCTGCCGCTTGGTCCAATGCAACAGAGGGGAGCCGGTCTTCTCGTCCCAGATGCGGGCGTACTTGGCGGCCGACTGGGCCGGGCGGGTGCGGAGGATGATCCCGTTCAGGATCAGCCGCCACTTCAGCCCCTGGTTCTGGATCACCCGCGGGTCGGACAGGAACTGCCGCAGGTACGGCTTGAGGGCGGCCGCCGTCGGGGCGTCCGGGGTGCCGAGCTGGATGAGCAAAATCCCGGTCATCAAGTCCTCAAGTCGTCAGGTCTTCAAGTCGAGAACCCGGCCAAGACTATCGTAGACGGTCCGCCCGGGGTCTCAGCTCGGGACTTGAGGACTTGAAGACCTGACGACTTGAGGACTATTTCTTGCCGGAGCAGCCCGGCCCCTCCTTGGCGTCCTGCTTCTCGGTGATGTGCCCGCCGGACCCCTTCAGGGCGTCGCACTTGTCCTTGTTCAGCTGGATGTAGCTGGTCCACTGGCTGGGCACGTTGGCCTCGGCGTAGATCGCCTCGACCGGGCACTCCGGGACGCACGCCTCGCAGTCGATGCAGTCGTTCGGGTCGATGTACAGCATGTCCTCGTCCTGGTAGAAGCACTCCACCGGACAGACCACGCAGCAGTCGGTGTACTTGCAGTCGTGACAGTTGGCCGTGACGATGTGCGCCATCGAACGATCCCTTTCGTCTGCGAGGGGGCGGCCGCCCGGTGTCGGGCGGTGTCTCCCCTCCCTTTAGCAAACCCCAACGGGTTGTCAAGTTATGACCCGTTGATCGGCCCGCCCGGGGGCGGTTCGTCAGCCCATTTTCCGGACCGGGCGGCCGGGTTGGGCCGGGGTTGTCTTTCCTCCTCCTCTCCGTTTCGGGGAGGGGGTCGGGGGGGGAGGGATCGCGGCTGTAACCCCTCCCCCCCTCCCCGAAGCGGAGAGGGGGAACAAGAGGCGTGCGACCGTCGGCCGGGTTGGGGTCGGGTCCGTCGGCCGGATATAATAGCTGTCCGATGACTCGCCACGTCCAACCCGCGCACCACCCGCCCCCGTAACCGGCCGCCGGCCGTCGCTGCCCCGCGTCCGTCCGTCCCGGACGGCCCACCCGCCCGTCGCCCCGGAGCCGTCCTCATGTGGACCCGCCACGCCCTTCAGAACCTGATTGCCGCCCGGATGACCGGGTACAAGTTCATCGTGGTGGCCAACCGGGAGCCGGTCATCCACCGGTACGCCGGCGACCAGATCGAGGTGATGCGGCCGGCCAGCGGGCTGGCCACCGCCATCGACCCGATCATGGACGCCAGCGGCGGCACCTGGATCGCCCACGGGTCCGGGGACGCCGACCGGGAGGTGGTGGACGAGTTCGACCGGATCGCCGTGCCGCCGGAAAACCCGACCTATACCCTCCGCCGGGTGTGGCTGACCAAGGAGCAGGAGCAGGGGTTCTACTACGGGCTGGCCAACCAGGGGCTGTGGCCGCTCTGCCACATCACCTTCACGCCGCCGGTGTTCCGCCCGGCCGACTGGGAGCGGTACAAGGAGGTGAACCGGCTGTACGCCGACGCGGTGCTCCAGGAAGCGGGCGACCAGCCGACGTTCGTGTTCATCCAGGACTACCACTTCTGCCTGCTGCCGCGGATGCTCAAGGAGGCCAACGCCAAGCTGATCGTCGCCCAGTTCTGGCACATCCCCTGGCCGAACCGGGAGGTGTTCCGGGTGTTCCCCTGGAAGGAGGAGCTGCTGGACGGGCTGCTCGGCAACGACCTGCTCGGGTTCCACATCCGGCACCACTGCCAGAACTTCCTGGACACGGTCGACCGGACGATCGAGGCCCGGGTGGACACCGAGCGGTTCGAGATCACCCGCGGCGGCCGGCCGACCCTGATCCGCCCGTTCCCGATCAGTATCGACTTCGCCGAACAGGCCGCTCTGGCCGACTCCCCGGATGTCACCGCCGCCATGCAGAGGTGGCGGAAGCGGGTCGGCCGGGGGGCGGAGGTGATCGGGGTGGGGATCGAGCGGCTGGACTACACCAAGGGCATCCCCCAGCGGCTGCGGGCGGTCGATCATCTGCTGGAGACCCGGCCGGACCTGCGGCGGAAGTTCGTGTTCGTCCAGGTGGCGGTGCCCAGCCGGTCCCACATCCCGGAGTACCAGCGGATCGAGGACGAGGTGGAGAACCTGGCCGAGGAGATCAACTTCAAGTGGAAGGACCGGAGCTGGCGGCCGATCCTGTTCGTCAAGGAGCACCAGGGGCCGGCGGACATGGCCGCCCTGCACCGGCTGGCCCGGTTCACGGTGGTCAGCAGCCTGCACGACGGGATGAACCTGGTGGCCAAGGAGTTCATCGCCAGCCGGACGGACGACGACGGGGTGCTCATCCTGAGCCAGTTCACCGGCAGTGCCCGGGAACTGTTCGACGCCCTGCAGGTCAACCCGTTCGCCGTCCACGAGATCGCCGACGCGATGGCCCAGGCGGCGGACATGCCGGCCGAGGACCGGCAGCGGCGGATGCGGAAGATGCGGGACCACCTGGCCCACCACAACGTCTACCGGTGGGGCGGGAAGGTGCTCAGCGAGCTGCTCAAGTTCGACTTCCCGGAGAACGTCTGATGCCCCGGCCGCTGGCCGAACACCTGGCCGCGGTCGGCGACCGCCTCCGGGCCGCCCCCCGGGTGCTGGTGTACCTCGACTTCGACGGCACCCTGGCCCCGATCTGCGACCGGCCGTTCGCCGTCGAGCCGATCCCCGGGGCGCGGGAGCTGTTGCACGCCCTGAACGCCCATCCCCGGTCGGCGGCGGCGGTGGTCAGCGGCCGGGAACTGGACGACCTGGTGCCGCGGGTCGGGGTGCCGGGGCTGGCTTGCGCCGGCAACCACGGGCTGGAGATCACCGGCCCGGGGCTGGACTTCCGCCACCCCGAAGCGGTCGAGCGGCGGCCCCACCTGGCCGCCCTGGTCGCCGAGCTGTCGGCCGCCGTCGCCGGCATCCCGGGGGCGTGGGTGCAGGACAAGGGGCTGTCCGCCAGCGTCCACTTCCGGCAGACCGACCTGGACCGCATCCCCGACGTGGAGGCGACCGTCCGCCGGTTGCACGAGCCGCACCGGGACCGGTTCGTGCTGCGGCCGGGGAAGATGGTGCTGGAGGTGCGGCCGGCGGTGGACTGGCACAAGGGGCGGGCGATCGAGTGGTTGACGCCCAGACTCGGGGGCGGGTTGCCGGTGTTCTTCGGCGACGACCAGACGGACGAGGACGGGTTCCGGGCGGCGACCGACGGGCTGACGGTGCTGGTCGGCCCGCCCCGGCCGACGGCCGCCCAGTACCGGGTGGACGGGCCGGAGCAGGTGACGGAGTTCCTGCGGTGGGCGGTCGAAACCCTGGGGTGACGGCCCCGTAGCCGCTGCGGACCTGGCGGGGTCAGGTCGGCCCTGCCGACTCCGGTGTAACGGCGACCGTCGGCGGCGACGCCCAGCCCCACCGGCGGGCGAGCGGGTCGCACACGACATACGTCACCGCGACAACTCCGAACACGACCACGACCGCCCACTCCGGCCGGGCCAGCATGAGGCCGCCGAGCAAAGCCAGGACCGGGCCGACCACCTCCCGGGCCGGCGGCCACCCGGCGGACCGCCGGAACAGCAGGTCGAACCCGGCCAGCAGCACAAGCAGCCCGGCCGCCGCCTGGGTCGTCGCGGCGACCGCCTGCTGGACCAGGACAGGGCCGCCCTCCCGGGCCAGCCGGGAGTCCCGCGACTCGCCCAGGTTGTAGAAGATGAGAAAGAGGACCGCACAGCCCGCGACCACCACAAGCCGGCCGAACGGCTTCATGGCCTGACCTCCACGAACCGGGATGGCCCAGGCTAACCGGCCGTCGGACGGCTGTCAAACTTTCGGCCGCCGGGTCAGCCGAGGCGGCTCATCTTGACCTCCCCGCCGACGATCGTCGCCACCGCCCGGCCGGTGACGGGCCAGCCGTCGTACGGGGTGTTCCGGCTCTTCGACTTGAACTCCCGCTTGTCGATCGTCCACTTCGCCTTCGGGTCAATGACGGTCACGTCCGCCACCGCCCCGGGCTTCAGGGTGCCGCGGTCGATGCCGAGCACCGCCGCCGGGTTGACCGTCATCTTCTCGATCAGTTGCGGCCAGGTGAGGTGGCCCGGCTCGACCAGGTGCGTGACGCTGATCGGCAGGAACGTCTCCAGCCCGACGATGCCGTTCGGGCACTGGTCCAGTTCACGAGCCTTCTTCTCGGGGGCGTGCGGGGCGTGGTCGGTGGCCAGCACGCTCAGGGTGCCGTCCTTCAGCCCGGCGAGGATCGCGTCCACGTCCCTCTGGGTCCGCAGCGGCGGGGCCATCTTGTAGTTGCTGTCGAAGGTGGTCAGCCGGTCGTCGGTCAGGGTGAAGTGGTGCGGGCACGCCTCCCCGGTGACGTTCACCCCCCGGGCCTTCCCCTGGCGGATCAGCTCGACCGCCCCGGCGCTCGACACGTGCAGGATGTGGACCTTGCCGCCGGTCAGTTCCGCAAGGGCGATGTCCCGGTAAATCATGATCTCCTCGGCAACGGCCGGCATCCCCCGCAGGCCGAGCCGGGTGCTGACCGCCCCCTCGGCCATCACCCACCCGTGGGTCAGCTCGCTCACCTCGGCGTGGACCAGCACCGCCTTGCCGAACATCTTGGTGTATTCGAGGGCGCGGCGCATCAGCTCGGCGGACTCGACCGGGCTGCCGTCGTCGGTGAACGCCACCGCCCCGCCGGCGACGAGGCCGCCGATCTCGGCCAGCTCCTTCTGCTGCCGCCCCTTGGTGACGGCCCCGCACGGCCAGACCCAGCAGTTGCCGGCCTTCTTCGCCTGCAGCTTGACGAACGCCGCCTGGGCCTGGGTGTCGATGGCCGGCTCGGTGTTCGGCATGCAGGCGACGGACGTGACCCCGCCGGCGACGGCGGCGGCGGTGCCGGTGGCGATCGTCTCGTCCTCCTCCCGGCCCGGCTCCCGCAGGTGGACGTGCATGTCGATCAGCCCGGGGCTGACGATCCGCCCGGTGCAGTCGAGGGTGCGGGCCGGGGTGAGGCCGGGCTGCGGGCCGAGGCCGGCGACCTGGCCGGCGTGCAGCCACAGGTCGGCGACGGTGTCGAGGTTCTGGCTCGGGTCGATCACCCGGCCGTTGCGGAGGAGGGTGGTAGGCATGGGGGGTGTTGTACCCGGTCGGGCCGGCGGGTTGAAGGGGTGACACCGGCACGCGCGTTGCGTCACACGGAGGCAATCCGCTGCCGCCCGCCCTGGGCGGCAGGGATCGCGCACCTTGGTTCCTGTTCCCCTGCCGCGAGACTGCCCATGGCCACCGAAATACCGTCCGGCGTCAAGACCCACACCGACCCGCCCCCGCCGCCGGGCGCGGTGCCGGTGTACAACGTCCCCCCGCCCGGGTCGGAGAAGGCGAAGCGGATCGACTACATCCGGGTGTACGGGCACAGCAACCTGTTCTACTGGTGGCCGGTCTGGGTGGTCTGCTTCGCCCTGGCCGGCTGGACGTACCTGGACGGCCAGCAGATGGCCGTCATCCCGCCGGACTCCCAGCACGTCCGGGACGCCCGGATCGACGGGTTCGCCGAACCCCGGGAGGCGCTGGTCGCCCCGCCGGGCAAGGGGTTCCCGCTGGCCGCCGTGCAGACCACCGACGCGACCGGGAACAAGGTGGCCGACGCGACCAAGCCGAAGGTGTCCCCGGCCAGCATGACCGTGTCCGGGAGCAACAGCCTGGGGGTGATCTTCGCCCTGGTGCTGTTCCTGACGGCGATCGTCAGCACCATCGTCCTGCGGGGGCTGGTGTCGGTGATCGCGGTGGTGGTGCTGGTGCTGGTGGTGCTGGCCCTGGCCCTGCTGAACCTGTGGGACGCGGTGTTCCGGTTCGTTGGCGGGCTGGACATCCGGATGAACGCGGCCGGCTACCTGACCATCGGGGTGCCGCTGTTCCTGGCCTGGGTGGCCGTGTTCTTCATGTACGACCCGCAGGCCTACGTGCTGTTCGACGAGGGCCAGATCCGGTACGTCCGGGAGGTCGGGGACAGCGAGGTGGTGATCCCATCCGAGGGGTCGCTGGTGGAGAAGAAGCGGTCGGACGTGTTCCGCCACTGGCTGTTCGGGCTGGGCAGTGGCGACCTGCTGATCCGCACCGGCGGGGCCAACGGCCAGGTGATCGAGCTGGACAACGTGCTCGGCATCAACCGCAAGCTGGACGTGATCAACCACATGCTCCGGCAGAAGGCGATCGTCGCCGGGGACTGACTTTACTCAGTCCTCAAGTCGTCAAGTCATCAGGTCTTCAAGTCGGAAGGCAACAGACTTGAAGACCTGATGACTTGACGACTTGAGGACTCAAGAGCAGACGGTCGCCAGCACCGCCATCCGCACCGCCAGCCCGTTCGTCACCTGGTCGAGGATCACCGAGTTCGGCCCGTCGGCCACGTCCGGCGTCAGCTCCACCCCGCGGTTGATCGGCCCCGGGGCCAGGATGAGCAGGTCCGGCTTGGCCCGCTTGAGGCGGTCGCCGTTCATGCCGAACAGGTGGGCGTACTCCCGCACCGACGGGAACAGCCCGGTCCGCTGCCGCTCGAACTGCACCCGCAGCAGGTTGACCACGTCGCACCGCGGCAGCACGGCGTCCAGGTTGTGGGCGATCTCGACGCCGAGGCCGGCCACCTCCCGCGGGACCAGGGTGGTCGGCCCGCAGACGATGACGGTCGCCCCGAGCTTGACCAACCCGTGGATGTTGCTGCGGGCCACCCGGCTGTGGGCGATGTCCCCGACCAGGGCGACGGTCAGCCCGGCCACCCGGCCCCGGGCCTGGCGGACGGTGAAGATGTCCAGCAGCCCCTGGGTCGGGTGTTCGTGGGCGCCGTCCCCGGCGTTCACCACCCGGACGTGCGGGGCCAGGTGGTGGGTGAGCAGGTGCGGGGCACCGGCCGAGGCGTGCCGGACGACCACGCAGTCGACGCCCATCGCCTCGATGTTCTTGGCCGTGTCGATGAACGACTCCCCCTTGGCGGTACTCGACCCGCTCGGGGAGAAGTCCAGGGTGTCCGCCCCGAGCCGGCGGGCGGCCAGCCCGAAGCTCAGCTTGGTCCGGGTGGACGGCTCGTAGAACAGGTTGGCGACCACCTTCCCCTTGAGGTCGTCCCGCTTCGGCCCGTCCCGGCCGACCCCCCGATACCGGTCGGCCCGGTCGAGCAGGGCGGTGATCTGGTCGCCGGTCAGGTGTTCCAGCCCGAGCAGATGGGTCATAGGTTTCTCGTAGGGTGCGTTGAGGCTTTGCGGAACGCACCGGTGAGACTACACGAGCCGGGGCCGCTACCATTGCCGGGCTGGTGCGTTTCGCAAAGCCTCAACGCACCCTACAGCCGCCGCAGTCCACGTCCAGGTAGTGCGACCGTCCGCTTGCCGTGGTGTAAAACCAGCTCGCCGTTCACCGCCACGTGTTCCACCCCAACCGCCAGTGCCTTGCCGTCAGCATACGTCGAGCGATCGGCGACGGCGGCCGGGTCGAACACCACCACGTCCGCCGCATAGCCCTCTTTCAACAGCCCCCGGTCCCGCAGCCCGAACCGGCGGGCGGTGCGGTGACTGAGATGCGCAACCGCCGTTTCCAGCGGCCATACCCCACCCCGCACGAACTCGCCGACGTACTTGGCGAACGTGCCGGTGCCGCGGGGGTGGGGGAAGCCGCCGAGAAGATGCCGTCGCTGCCGGCGGTGATCGCCGGGTGCCGGGTGAGGGCGACGATGTCCGACTCCTGCCGCTCGGCGAAGTGCCGGATGACACATCCGGCGGCGAGGTCGGTCGCCAGCAGCAGGTCGCAGACGAACTTGACGAGCGGTCGCCCTTCCGCCGCCTCGACCAGCCCGCGGCCTTCCAGGTGCCGGAACTCATCGCACGGCAGGTTCGCCAGTCGGATCGTCTCGATCGGGAATCGCGGGTTGGCGAACGCCGCTTCCAGCTCGTGCCGCACGGCCGGCGTCCTCAGCCGCTCCAGCGTCGCGTCCACGCCGCCGGCGTTCAGCTCCGGCGGCAGCGTCAGCATGGCGAGCGTGGTGCTGCCGTACAGGTACGGGTACAAATCGAAGGTGACGTCCTGCCCTTCGAGTAGCGGGATCGTCTGTTCCGCGAGGCAGTTGAAGTGCGAGACGTGAACGCCGCACCCGGCCCCGCTGCCGATGGCGAACACCTCGGCCAGCGCCGCCGGCGCCTTGGCCGGGTTGTACCCCGCATGTGGGTGACGTACACCCCGCCAAACGGGGCGATCTCCTGGCACAACGCCGTCAGCTCGGCCTCGTCGGCGTACAGGCTCGGGATGTAGTCCAGCCCGCTCGACAGCCCGACCGCCCCTTGCTCCATCCCTTCTCGCACCAGCCGCCGCATGTGGGCCAGCTCGGCGGCTGTCGGCGGCCGGTCGGCCAAGCCCATCGCCTCCATCCGCACGTTCCCGTTCGGCACCAGCGTCGCCACGTTGATCGCGCACCGCCGGTCAAACAGGCTCAGGTACTCGGCGACCGTTGCCCACTCCTTGCCCGGCGTGGCAAAGTTGCCGTTGAACCCGGCGGTGTACCGCCGCATGTGCCGCATGGTCGCCGGGCCGGCCGGGGCGAACGCCACCCCGTCCTGGCCGACGAGGTACGTCGTCACCCCCTGCCGCACCGCCGGCTCGTGGTACGGGTCCACCAGCAGCGGCAAGTCGCCGTGGACGTGGGCGTCGATGAACCCGGGGCAGACGACCTTGCCCGTCGCGGCGAGCGTGACCTTCGCCCCGGCGTCACCGACCCGCCCGACCGCCGTGACCCGGCCGCCGACCACGCCGACATCGGCGACGACGCCCGGCGTGCCGGACCCGTCGATCACCGTGCCGTTGCGGATGAGCAGGTCGAACATGGGTGGGGCAACAGAGGAGGGGATGCAGTTTGGTGTAGCGGCCGACCCACCGGGTCGGCTACCGTCGCTGGCCGACCCGGTGGGTCGGCCGCTACAACGCACCCGTTCCGACCCTCACCCTCACCACCCCGCCACCGATGGCCGCACCCTCCGGCGTCTCCCACACCCGCGTCCTGGCCGGGCTGGTCCTCGGGGCCGCCGCCGGGTCGGCGGTCAACTACCTGGTCAGCCAGGGCGTGCTGCCCCGGGCCGGGGTCGAGTGGGTGCTGAAGTACCTCGCCCGGCCGGCCGGGCAGATCTTCCTGAACCTGCTGTTCCTGCCGATCATCCCGCTGGTGTTCGCCTCCCTGGCGGTCGGCGTCACCCGGCTCGGCGGGACGGCCAGCGTCGGCCGGGTCGGGGCCAAGACGCTCGCCTACTTCCTGGTCACGACGGCGTGCGCCGCGGCCATCGGGCTGACCCTGGTGAACGCCGTCCGGCCGGGCGAACGGATGAGCGTGGAAACCCGGGACGAGATGAAGCGGAAGGCGGCGGCGGAACACACGGCCGCCAAGCCGCCGGACTTCAGCCCCAAGTCGCTCATCGACGACATCATCCCGAAGAACCCGCTCCAGGCGTTCGCCGACAAGAAGATGCTGGGCGTCATCTTCACGGCCATCCTGGTCGGGATCGCCCTCACCCAGATCGACCCGGCCCGGGCGCGGCTGCTGACCGACTTCCTGGAGGGGGTGAACGCCGTCACCGACTTCATCATCCGGGTGGCCATGCGGCTGGCCCCGTACGCGGTGTTCGCCCTGCTGTTCGCCACCACCGCCGAGTTCGGGGCGGACGTGCTGGTCGCCCTGGCCGCGTTCGTCGGCACCGTGCTGACCGGGCTGGCCGTCCACCTGTGCGTGGTGCTGCCGGTGCTGGTGCGGGTGTTCGGCGGGATGAACCCGGTCGAGTTCTTCCGCAAGATCAAGGTGACGATGGTGACGGCGTTCAGCACCAGTTCGTCGAGCGCCACCCTGCCGACCGCCATCCAGAACGCCGAGGACGACCTGGGGGTGCCGCCGCAGGTGTCCCGGTTCGTGCTGCCGCTGTCGGCCAGCATGAACCACAACGGGACGGCCCTGTTCGAGGCGGTGACGGCCCTGTTCCTGTGCCAGGTGTACGGCCGGCCGATGGGGCTGGAAGATCAGTTGCTGTTGCTGGTGCTGTGCGTGCTGACGGCGACCGGGATGGCCGGGGTGCCGGGCGGGTCGCTGCCGCTGATCGGGCTGATCCTGACCCAGTTCGGGGTGCCGGAAGGGGCGATCCTGATCGTGTTGGGCGTGGACCGGATTCTGGACATGTGCCGGACGATGGTGAACGTGACCGCGGACATGACGACCGCGGTGTTCGTCGCGCGCAGCGAGCGGGGCCGGGAGGAGGGGCCGGAGGCCGGATTGCCCGCGGGGAAGGACTAAACTGGTAGAGTGGTGCCAGGAGGTCCGACATGACGACCATCACCATCTTGCCGGCCGACCCCGCCGGTTTTCGTGCGGTTGCCGGCGGGGTCGAATCCGCCGGGCCGACGGTCGGGCAGGCATTGGACGGGCTGGCCGGCCGGCTCCCCGACGCCGGCACCACACTCGTCGTCATCCAGCCGATGACCGGCGACGATTTCTTCCCGGAAGCCGACCGCAAGCGGCTTGCCGGCCTGATGGCCCGGTGGCGAGCAGCCCGGGATGCGGGCGGGAACCTGCCGCCGGCCGAGCAAACGGAACTGGACGCCCTGGTTGCCGCCGAGCTGCGAGCCGCGACCGCCCGGGCCGCCGCCCTCCAGTAGGCTATTCTCCCGTAGGGCGGGTCAAGCCGGCTTCACGGCACCAACCCGCCGGAGTCCGCAACGACCGCTCACCGACCGATGGGTCGTATCTCGTAGGGTGCGTTGAGGAGGCTCTGCGACGAAACGCACCGGCCCCGCAACGACTGTACCCGCGGGGTGGAGTCCCGGCGGTGCGTTTCGCAGAGCCTCAACGCACCCTACGCAAGACCGGCCCCAGGGACCGGCAATCGGTCGTGGCCCGGGTTCGCGCCGCAGAGCCGGG
The DNA here is from genome assembly GCA_046350115.1 of Gemmataceae bacterium. Classification (GTDB taxonomy): domain Bacteria; phylum Planctomycetota; class Planctomycetia; order Gemmatales; family Gemmataceae; genus JAXMAZ01. The sequence continues at coordinate 37,302 of JAXMAZ010000024.1, read as the reverse complement.
TTGACCCGCCCTACGCCGCAACGGACCCGTCACGACCCGGCGTACCGCTTCCGGATGGTCGGGATCAGGTACTCGCCGAACGCGGAGCCGAAGTCGTACCGCGGGGCGTGGCCCCAGTCGGTGCGGGCCGCGGTGTCGTCCACGTCGGCCGGCCAACTGTCCACGATCCCCTGCCGCTTCTCGTCCACCGCCGTGGTGATCTGTGCCCCGGGGAACGCCGCCCGCACCACGGCTTCCACCTCGGCCGCCGTCGGGGCGAACGCGCCGATGTTGTACACCGCCCGCGTCAGCCTCTCCCGCGGGGCGGTCATCAGTTTCATGATGGCGTCCACCGCGTCCGGCATGGCCATGAACGGGATGCGGGTGTCCGGCCGGACGAAGCACGCATACGGCTTCCCCTCCGCCGCCGCGTGGATCATCTCCGGGGCGTAATCGCTGGTCCCGCCGCTGGGCACCGTCACCGCCGAGATCAGCCCCGGGAACCGCACCCCGCGGAAGTCCACCTTCCCCGGACTCGGGCCGGCGGTGAGCTGCTTGTAGTGCCGGCCGTAGTACCGCCCCAGGTGCTCGCAGTACAGCTTGTTCGCCCCGTACATGGTGGTCGGCAGGTTGAACAGGTCTTCGCCCACCCGCCCGGCCGCCGCCTTGGTGGCCAGGTCCGGCAGCCCGTAGGCGGCGATGCTGGACGGGTAGAAGAACCGGACCGGCCGGCCGTGCGACTCGCCTTCCTTCTGGGCGAACTCCAGCAGGTTGAGCGTCCCCTCGACGTTCACCTTGTGGGCCAGGGCCGGGGAGAACTCGCTGCGGGTGGACAGCAGGGCCGCCAGGTGGAACACCCGGTCCACCTCGAACTCGGCGTTGATGCGTTCGAGCAGTTGGGCGTCGAGGATCGACCCGGTGAACTCCTTGCGGACCTTCCGGGCCAACTCCGGGCCGAGCGGGTTGACGTCCAGGGTGATGATCGGGTCGGCGGACGCGGCGGCCAGCCGGTCGATCAGCCCGTGGCCGATCTCCCCGCCGGCGCCGGTGATCAGGATGCTCGGGTTGCGGGACATGGGGGTTGGGGTTTGGGGTTCGGGGGCAGGCATCACCCTTCCCCAAACCTATGACCCGGACGGCAGACCCCAAACCCTAAACCCTAAACCCCGGTCCCCGCTTTCCGCAGGTACACCCGCACCGTCGTCCCGGCCCCCGGGGTGCTGTCCACGGCGACCGCCCCGCCGGCCCGGCCGACCGCCTCCCGGACGGTCGCCAGCCCGACCCCGGTCTGGCCCCGGGTGGTGAAGAACGGGTCGAACATCCGGGCCTGGGTGGCCGCGTCCATCCCGTGCCCGGAGTCGGTGACGGACAGGACCACGTACTCCCCGCCGACCGCCCCCGGGGGGTTGTGCCAGCCGCCGGCCGTCCGCACCGCCAGCGACCCGCCGCCCGGCATGGCGTCCCGGGCGTTGGCCACCAGGTTGAGCACCACCTGGGTCAGCTCGGCCGGGTGGATGTCGGCCAGCCCGACCCCGGCCCCGGTGCCCACGTCCACCCGCACCTCCGCCCCGCACACCGCCCGGACCAGCCGGTGCAGCCGGGCCAGCAGCAGGTTGACGTCCGCCCGGGGCGGGCTGCCCGGCTCCGGCCGGGCGACCGCCAGCACGTGCCCGACCACCCCGGCGGCGGTGTCGGCGGCGGCCGCGATCGTCACCGCCGCCTCCCGGTGCGGGCTGCCGGTCGGCAGCTCCTCCAGCAGCACCTCGGCGTACCCCTGGATGACCGCCAGCAGGTTGTTCACGTCGTGGGCCACCCCGGTCAGCACCCGGCCGAGGACGGCGAACCGGTCGGTTGCCGAGTCGGGCGGTTCGGCCGGGCGGGACAGGTCGGCCATGCGGGCCTCCGTCGGGCCGGCGGCGGACGCCCGGGCCGGCCACGGGAGCGACGTCGGGGTCGGGTCGGCCGCGGTCGGCCGGGTCTTCACCAGCGACTGGGAAGACTCCGGCCCGTCGGGCGGTAACCGGGCCAGGGCGCGAAGGGTGGCTTCCAGCCGGCGCACCTTCTCTTCCAGGCCGTCCACCTGGGCGGACAGGCGCGGGACCGCGTCGGCGGGCGACGAAACGCTCATGGGGGCGGCTGCGTCAGGGGCGAGAATAGTCCGGCGAGTCGCCCCGTGTTGTAACTTGAGCGGATTTACCCGCAAACAGAAGATCCGGCCAAAACCCGAACTCGTCGGCCCGCCGCTGCGGGTGGGTGCGGTCGCGGGGGGCGGCGAAACTGCGGAAGATGAGCGGGTCAGAGAGACGGGGGTGTGATCGAGTCTGATTCGTAGTCGTAGGGCGGTGCCGAGGCTTCGAGGCCCGCCGGCCCGGGCAACGGCAGGCTGTCGTGACGGCGGGCCGCGCAAGCCGCGGCACCGCCCTACAAGACCGTGGCCGCCTTGCGCCGGCCGAACACCAGGTACGCCCACCCGGCCAGCACCAGCAGCGACAGCCCGCCGGCCGCCCCCACCGCCCACCCGGCGAGCGGGTTGCTCAGCCCGCCGGCCACCTTCTCCAGCCGCTCCCCGGTGGGGTAGTCGAACACGTTCTTCTGCCCGTCCTGGGTGAAGTAGACGAACCGCTTGGTGCCCTCGTTCAGCCCGCCGCCGGCCGCCCACAGCACGTGCTCCGGGCTGTGTCGCATCCGCGCCGGCGCCTCCGTCAGGTCGGCGACGGTGTACTGCCTCAGCAGCTTGCCGTTCGCGAAGAAGCTGACCGCCGGGCCGGCGAGCTGGGCCTGCTCCACGTCCGCCGGCAGCCGTTTCCCCTGCGTCGGGAAGTCCTTGGTCCGCCACCACGTCCCTTCCAGCCGGACCAGGTGGACGCCGTCCGACGTGAGGAACACGTTGTCGATCGGGGCGTAGCCGTCGAGCGTCCAGACCGGGGCGGGGCCGCCGGCCGGGTACAGGCCGGTGGCCGGGTACCTGGCCCGCAGCTCGGCGAACTGCCGGCGGGCATCGGCCGGGGCCTCCGCTTCTTTCGCGGCGTCGCCGAGCTGGACGAACACGAACCGGCCGCCGGGGGCCGGCTTGGTGGAGCTGTACGGCTCCGGGAACGTGGCCGCCGCCGCGGGGGAAACGACCAGGAGCAGGGACAGAACGGAGAGCCGCATCGGTGGACTCGAGGTAAGAAAGCCCACCCCTTGCAAGGGATGGGCTTGTGGACTTCAAACTCTCAACCGCATTCCTGCCCGCCCAATCACTTCGCCAGTTCCGGCTTGAACTTCAGGTTCTTGACCAGGAACGCCCACTGGTCGGCCGTCTCCTCGATCTGCTTGGTGAGCGGCTTGCCGGCCCCGTGCCCGGCCCGGGTCTCGATCCGGGCCAGCACCGGCGCCGACCCGGCCTGGCTGGCCTGCAGCTTGGCGATGAACTTGAAGCTGTGCCCCGGCACCACCCGGTCGTCCGTGTCGGCGGTCGTCACCAGCGTCGCCGGGTAGTCGGTCCCCGGCTTCAGGTTGTGGTACGGGCTGTACTTGAACAGGGCCGGGAATTCGTCTTTGTTGTCGCTGGAGCCGTAGTCGTCCACCCAGTACCGGCCGGCGGTGAACCGCTGGAACCGGAGCATGTCCATCACCCCGACGGCCGGCAGGCACGCCCCGAACAGGTCCGGCCGCTGGGTCATCACCGCCCCGACCAGCAGCCCGCCGTTGCTCCCGCCCTGGATCGCCAGCTTCGGGGCGGACGTGTACTTCTCCCGGATCAGCCACTCGGCGGCGGCGATGAAGTCGTCGAACACGTTCTGCTTCTTCTGCTTGGTCCCGGCCCGGTGCCACTCCTCCCCGTACTCGCCGCCGCCGCGGAGGTTGGCCACCGCCAGCACCCCGCCCATCTCCATCCACTGCACCCGGCTGGTGGCGAACGCCGGGGTGAGGGAGATGTCGAACCCGCCGTACCCGTACAGCAGGGTCGGGTTGGTGCCGTCCAGCGTCAGCCCCTTCTTGTGCGTCAGGAACATGCGGACGTCGGTCCCGTCCTTGCTCTTGTAGACGACCTGCTTGACCTCGTACTGGGACGGGTCGAACGCCACCTTGGCCTGGCGGAGCAGGCGGCTGGTGCCGGTGATCAGGTCGTACTTGTAGATGGTCGGCGGGGTGGCGAAGCTGCTGAACGAGTAGAACGTCTCGGTGTCCGCCCGCCGGCCGCCGAACCCGCCGGCGGTGCCGATCCCCGGCAACTGCACGTTCCGGACGTGACTGCCGTCCAGGGCGTGGATGCGGACCGCCGTCTTGGCGTGCTCCAGGTAGTTGCACACGAACAGGTTGCCGACCAGGCTCACCCCCTCCAGGGTGCTGGCGTCCTCGGGGATGAGCGTCTTCCACTCCGCCGGGTCCGGCTTGCGGGTGTCGATGGCGATCACCTGCCCCCTCGGCGCCTTCCACTCGGTGCGGAAGTAGAACACCGGCCCGTCGTTGCCGAGGAACGAGTACTTGTTGTCGAAGTTCGGGACCAGGTCGGTCGGCAGGCCGTAGGGTTCGGCCAAGTCCTTGTAGACGACCTTCGCCTTCCGGCTGGTGGTGCCGTCGCTGACGCTGATGACCAGATACCGGCCGTCCTCGGTGACGGTCCCGCCGACCCCGTACTTCGGGTCGCCCGGCACGTACACCAGCACGTCATCGGCCTGCGGGGTGCCGACCCGGTGGAAGTACAGCCGCATGTTCAGGTTCAGGCTCTGGAACGCCGCGTCCTTGGCGGGTTCCGGGAACCGGCTGTAGAAGAACCCCTTGCCGTCCGGCGTCCACGAGATGCCGCTGAACTTGATCCACTTCAGCTCGTCGGCGAGCGGCTTGCCGGTGGCGACGTCGAGCACCTTCCAGGTGGACCAGTCGGACCCGGCGTCGGCCACCCCGTAGGCGGCGTACTTGGCGTCGTCCGACGGGGCGAACCCGGACAGGGCGGCGGTCCCGTCCTTGGTCCACTTGTTCGGGTCGAGCAGCACCCGGGCCTCGGCGTCCAGGGCCGGCTGGACGTACAGCACGCTCTGGTTCTGGAGGCCGTCGTTCTTGCTGAAGAAGTACTTGCCGCCGACCTTGGACGGGGCCGAGTACCGCTCGTAGTTGGCCAGGTCGGTGAGCCGCTTCTTGATGGCGTCCCGCTCCGGGATGGCGGCCAGGTAGGCTTCCGTCACCTTGTTCTGGGCGGCCACCCACTCGGCCACGTCCTTCGACTTCCGCACGTCCTCTTCGAGCCACCGGTACGGGTCGGGGACTTTGGTCCCGTGGTAGTCGTCGACCTGATCGACGGTGCGGGTCGGCGGGTACTTCAACTTCGACTCCTGGGCGGCGGCGGGGCCGGCGAGGGCCAGCCCGCAGACGACCGTGGCAGCGGCGCGGTACATGGCAACTCCGAAGTGGAATGAGGTCGGCACGAGTTGATTTAAGCGGCGAGCGTGCGAAGGGAAAGGCGCGACGGCGGGCGAGGGAGATGGGGGAACCCGGCCGCCCTACACCGACATGTCGACCGTGTCTTCCGGCGAGAGGGTCGGCGGCTGACCGGCCATCACCTTGGCGAAGTGGATGAGCTGCCGGGACGCGGTGTTGACGAGCATCAGGTCGAGCCGCACCCGCTCCCCGTCCGGGGCCAGGAACCGCACCCGGCCGGCGAACTCATACGGGCTGACGGCGGCCGGTCGGGCGGCCGCGATGGCCGCGGAGATGGCGGCCAACACGCCGCGGAACAGGCTGTGGTAGACCCCCGAGATGGTGACGGCCGGCCCGCCGTCCACCTGGCACCGGACCCCCCCGGTCCGCGCCCGCCGCTCGTCCGACGGCACGAACTCCAGGTCGAGGTGGTTCAGCCCGCCGGCCAGGGCGAGCAGCTTGTTCGCCAGATCGCCCGCGGACGCACCGGGGAGGGTCGGCCACTCGACGAGCATCCGGGCCAGGACAGATGTGGTCGTGTTCACGGGGTCACATCCCTCACTCGGACGACGAGGTTCGGCCACTCATTTATTAGCTCGTCCAGCCCGCACCCGAACTCGAAACAGACCGCACCGCTTTGGTAGTGGAACAGGCCGATCCGGTCGTTCAACACCAGCTGTACAATCCAATCAGGCACCTCCACCTCCACGATAGCCGGTCCCCCCTCGCCTGACGAGACAGCCTTCCGCCGGGCGTACCGCTCCGGATCGCCGAGCGGCAGCCGCGCCGACGGGTGGTCCCGGTCGACCGTCCAGAACTGGCGGTCCGGCCGCGTGTTCGCCCCCGGCTCCCGGTAGTCCGGGTCCGGGCCGACCGCCCGAATCAGATCAGCCCGCCGGCGGGTCGTTCCATGTTGCAGGACGTAATAGTAAGGGTTGGCTGACGACAAGTGTGACGTACTCCACGCCGACCGGCCGCCCCATTCGGCCGTTTGAGCCAACCCAACCGTTGGGATCGGCGGAATCTTCTGATCCTGCCGATAAAATTCCCCGGATGATGACGTGCCCCAATTTGGGCGTCAAGCGTCAATTCCCGAATCGAAGACCGACTATGCCGATGCCCCCCGCCCCGCCGCCACTCACCCCGGACCTGCCGGGCGTCGGCGGCCGGATCAAGGTCCAGCCGGAAGACTTCGAGGTCGAGGAGCTGCCGGCCTACGAGCCGTCCGGCACCGGCGACCACCTGTACCTGTGGGTGCAGAAGCGGGACATCGCGTCCGAATACTTCGTCAAGACGGTCGCCCGCCGGTTGAACGTCCACCCCGGCGACGTGGGCACCGCCGGGCAGAAGGACCGCCGGGCGGTCGCCCGTCAGTGGGTGTCGGTGCCGGCGGCGGCCGAGCCGAACCTGGGCAAGCTCGACGGCGACGGCCTCACCCTGCTCACCGTCTCCCGGCACGGCAACAAGCTGAAGCCGGGCCACCTCCGTGGCAACCGGTTCCGCATCCTGATCCGCGACGCCGACCCGGCCCGGCAGGCCGACGCCGTGCGGGTGCTGGCCCGGCTCCGCGACCAGGGGATGCCGAACTACTACGGCCCGCAGCGGTTCGGCCGGGACGGGGACACGCTCGAACTCGGCAAGCTGTGTCTGGCCGGCAAGCAACCCCGTCGGGTGCGGCCGTTCCTGTTCAAGTTCGCCCTGTCAGCGGTGCAGAGCTGGCTGTTCAACGACTACCTCGGCCGGCGGCTGGCGGACGGGCTATTCCGCACGGTGCTGCCCGGGGACGTGCTGATGAAGTGGCCGGCCGGCGGCATCTTCCGGGCGGACGACGTGGCAGCCGAGCAGGCCCGGTTCGACGCCCGGGAGACGGTGACGGCCGGCCCGATGTTCGGCAAGCGGACGTTCCCGGCCGCCGGAGTCGCCGCCGAGCGGGAGGCGGCCGTGTTGCGTGACAACGGGCTGTCACCGGCCGCGTTCGACGGGTTCGGTAAGCTGATGTCCGGCACCCGCCGGCACAACCTGGTTTACATCGACGACCTGGCTGCGGCGTGGGAGCCGGCCGGGCTGCGGCTGGCGTTCACCCTGCCGAGCGGCTGTTACGCGACGGTCCTGCTGCGGGAGGTGATGAAGGCCGACCTGGAGGAGGAGCCGGCCGGCGACGAGGTGGTAGAGGACTAGCACCGGTGTAGGGCGGGTCACGCCGGCCCGGCGGCGCCGCCCCGCCGCAACCGGCAACCGCTCCCCGCCCGACCGGTGGCGTGGGCCGGGGGAGGGCGAGGCTCCTGCCGAGCCGCCAGCCTGGGTCGCCGGCTCCTGCTCCCGCCCGGCGGCTGGGGCCGGGTGCGACGGCCGGCCGTTGCCACGCGCTCCCCGGCTCGGCAGGAGCCTCGCACTCCCCTCCGGCTACGGCAGGGTCGGGGCACGGCCATTGCGGCTTGCGGCGGGTCGGCGCCGCAGAGCCGGCGTGACCCGCCCTACGAAAGACCGCCTTACCCGACCCCGACCTCACTCAGCCCGGCCGGCTCGTCCGCTGCCCGGAACCGGCGGACCGTTTCGGCTAGCCCGGTCGCATCCAAACCCAGGTCGGCGAGCAGTTCGCCCCGCTCGCCGTGCTCGATGAACCGGTCCGGGATGCCCTTGCGGACGACGTGCCGGGCGTCCAGCCCGGCCGCGTTCGCCGCCTCCAGCACAACGCTGCCGAACCCGCCTTCCAGCGTCCCCTCCTCGACCGTCACCACCAGCGGCAGTTGCTCGACCGCCCGCAGGACCAGCTCCTTGTCCAGCGGCTTGACGAACCGGGCGCTGATGACGCCCATGTGAACGCCCTCGTCCCTCAACCGGCGGGCGGCGACGACGCAGGCGGTGGCCATCGAGCCGAACGCGACGAAGCAGCCGTCCTCGCCCCAGTCGAGCAGCTCAGCCTTGCCGAGTTCGACGGGCGACGGGTCGCCGGCCCGGTCGATGCGTTCCAGGTTGGCCTTCGGGTAGCGGATGCTGACCGGGCCGGGCTGCTTCAGCGCCCACCGCAGCATCGGCTCCACGTCCAGCTCGTCCGCCGGGGCCAGGCAGACCATGTTCGGGAACAGCCGCAGGTACGGGACGTCGAACGCCCCGTGGTGGGTCGGGCCGTCCGGCCCGGCGAGGCCGGCCCGGTCCAGGGTGAACACCACCGGCAGGTTCTGCAGACAGACCTCCTGGAAGATCTGGTCGAAGCTCCGCTGCAGGAAGGTGCTGTAGATGTCGACGATCGGCTTGGCCCCGGCCTTGGCCATGCCGGCGGCGAAGGCGACCGCGTGCCCCTCGCAGATGCCGGTGTCGAAGAACTGCTTGGGGTAGGCGTCCCGGACCGCCTCCAGCTTGTTCCCCTGGCACATGGCGGCGGTCAGCACGCACGCCTTCGGGTCTTCGCCGAGCACCTTGCCGATGGCCCCGCTCATGGCGTCGGTGAACGCCTTCGACCCGCCCTTCTTCATCGCCAGGATTTCCCGGCCGGGGCCGACCTTCTCGAACACCGCCGGGCTGTGGAACGTGACCGGGTCGTCGGCCGCCTGCGGGACGCCGTGCCCCTTGGTGGTGAGTACGTGTAGCAGGACCGGCCCCTTTTGGCCCTTCAGCACCTTCAGCACTTTGCGGAGGCCGTGCAGGTCGTGGCCGTCCACCGGGCCGAAGTACCGGAACCCCAGCTCCTCGAACAGCATGCCGTTCTTGAAGTACGCCTTGAGCGCGTCGCGGAACCCCTCCAGGCTGCTGCGGGCCGCCTCGCCCACGAGGGGGACGTGCTTGAGCAGGTCGTTCAGGGTCCGTTTGCCGCCCTGGTACAAGCCGGTCGCCCGGCAGTGGTCCAGGTAGTTGGCCAGCCCGCCGGTCCGCGGGCAGATGCCCATCTTGTTGTCGTTGAGCACCACCAGCAGGTTCTGGTTCAGCCCGGCGATGTTGTTGAACGCCTCGAACACGATGCCGCTCGGCAGCGCCCCGTCGCCGATCACCGCGACCGCGTGCCGGTCCTTCTCGCCGACCAGGTCGTCCCCCGCTTTCAACCCCGAGACCGTGCTGACGCTGGCCCCGGCGTGGCCGGTGACGAACAGGTCGTAGGGGGACTCGGCGGGGTTCGGGAACCCCATCAGCCCGCCCTTGGTGCGGATGGTGCGGAACCGGTCGTACCGCCCCGTCACCAGCTTGTGCGGGTAGATCTGGTGGCCGGTGTCCCAGATGAGCCGGTCGCGGGCGAAGTCGTAGGTCAGGTGCAGGGCCAGGCAGAGTTCGACGACGCCGAGGTTGCTGGCGAAGTGGGCCGGCCGCAGGGACAGCACCTGGACCAGCTCGTCCCGGATCTCCTGGGCCAACTGCAAGAGTTGGTCGTCGGACAGCCGGTGCAGGTCCGCGGGCGACTTCACCTGGGGCAGCAATTCGGGCATCGTGTCCTCGCGCAAGTCAAAAGTAAAAAGTCGAAAGGAAAAAGTTCGATCCGAACCCGGCCTGAGATGCCTTCACTTTTTACTTTTTCCTTTCGACTTTTTACTTTCCTTATCGGTCCCTCTCCACCACGTACCGGGCCAGGTCGGCGAGCGGGCGACCGCCCGGCCCGAGCCGCTCGGCCGCGGCCACCGCCTCCTGGCCCAGCTCGGCCGCCTTCCGCCGGCTGGCGTCCACCCCGAGCAGCCCGGGGTAGGTGAGCTTGCCGCGGGCCGCGTCCTTGCCCACCCGCTTGCCGGCTGATTCCGCCGACCCCTCCACGTCCAGCAGGTCGTCCGTCACCTGGAACGCCAGCCCGAACGCGGCCGCGTACCGGTCAATGTACCCCAGAACCTGCGGGTCTTCGTCGGCTTCGGTCAGCTCGCGGGCGGCGTACACGCCGAGCCGCAGGGCCGACCGGAACAGGGCGCCGGTCTTCCGCCGGTGGATGTCCTCCAAGAAACCTAACCCCCCGGCCCCGGCCGCCAGCTCCGCACAGCTAACCGCCGCCACGGCCGGCGGGTAACTCCGGGCCAGCACCTCGAACGCCAGCGTCAGCAGGGCGTCCCCGGCCAGGATGGCGACCGCCTCCCCGAACGCCTTGTGGCAGGTCGGCCGGCCGCGGCGGAGGTCGTCGTCGTCCATCGCCGGCAGGTCGTCGTGTACCAGCGAGTACGTGTGGACCATCTCCACCGCGCACCCGGCCGCCATCGCCTGCCCCATCGGCCCGCCGACCGCCTCGCACGCCAGCACGGCCAGCAGTGGCCGCAGCCGCTTGCCGGGGGCGAGCAGGCTGTACCGCATCGCCGCCACGACGGCCGGCGGGGCGTCGGCGGTGTACGCGGCCAGCCGCTCGGCGAGCGCGGCCTCGACCGCCGCCTGCCGGGGCTTCAGGTGCTCCCACAGCGAACCGGACACCGGCCGGCCTTTCGTTCGCGGCGAGGTGATCGAGACGGCTGATTTATAGCAGCCGATCGGCCGATCGTCCCGCCGCCGGCGGATTAGACTTTACAACGCAAAGTGAAGATCGGCCAGTCCATTTCGGGCGGAAGTGGTCGTTAATTAGAACAACGGTTTGTCCCCGTTCTGCTCGGGCTTCGGCTTGCGAGGCTTGGCCTTCTCGACCGACGCGACGTGCTCGAACGGCTTCAGGTCCAGGGTGCCGTCCTCGGCCAGCCCGGCGAGCTGCTGGATCTTCTGCTCGGCGGCGGTGAGTTGCGATTAACAGAGCTTCAACAGGCCGACGCCCCGCTCGTACCGGGCGAGGGCGTCGTCGAGGGTGGTGGTGCCGTCCTCCAGGTCGCGGAGGATGCGGTCCAGTTCGGCCAGCGCCTGCTCGAACCGCGGGGACTCGGTCATGACTCGTCCTCAAGTCGTCAAGTCTTCAGGTCGTCAAGTCGCAAGCCCACAAGTCACCCGTCGGCAGACCTGAAGACTTGACGACCTGAAGACTTGACGACTTCGGATTCCACCTCGCCGTCGGCCAGCCGGGTGACGAGCCGGTCGCCCGGTTTCACCTCGTCGGCCGACCGGAGCAGGTGTTCACCCCCGGCCACGCGGGTCAGGCTATACCCCCGCTTCAGCACGTTCAAGGGGCTGAGGCCGTCCAGCCGGCCGGCGACGGCGGCCAGCTTGTCCCCCTTGCGCTGGGTGGCGACTGTGGCGGCCCGGGCCAGCCGCCCGGCCAGGTCGTCCAGCTTCTGCTCGGCCTCCCGGACCCGGGCGAGCGGCTTCCGGAACGCCGGCCGGTGGGCGTACACGTCCACCCGCTGCCGGGCCAGCTCGACCCGGTGGCCGGCCGCCTCTTTCAGCCGGTCCCGCCACTCGATCAGGCCGTCGAGCAGCTCCCGGCGGTCCGGGCAGAGGGCGGTGATCGCCTGGGACGGGGTGAGCGCCCGGTAGTCGGCGACCAGGTCGGCGATGCTGACATCCACCTCGTGGCCGACCGCCGACACGACCGGCACCGCCGACTGGAAGATGGCGTCGGCGACCACCTCCTCATTGAACGCCGCCAAATCCTCGCTCGACCCGCCGCCGCGGCCCAAGACGATCGCGCACAGCGGCAGCCGGCCGGTCTTGTGGACGTGGTTCAACAGCCGCACCGACGCCGCCACGTCCTGGGCCGCCCCGTCCCCCTGCACCCGGCTCGGCTTGACGATCACGTCCGCCAGCGGCCAGCGGGTGGTGAGGATCTCGAGCATGTCCCGGACGGCCGCCCCGGTCGGGCTGGCGACCAGGGCGATCCGCTTCGGGTAGGCCGGCAGCGGCCGCTTCCGCTTCGGGTCGAAGTACCCCCGCTGGAGCAGCTTCTCCTTCAACTGCCGCAGGGCCAGTTCGGCGGCGCCGATCCCTTTCGGGATCAGCTCCTCGACGTATATCTGGTACTCGCCCCGCTGCGGGTAGACGCTCAGCCCGCCGCGGACGACCACCTGCATCCCGTCCTTCGGGTCGAACCGCAGCCGCAGGGCGAACCCGCGGAACATGACGCACCGCAGCACCGCCCCGGCGTCCTTCAGGCTGAAGTAGATGTGCCCGGACGAGGCGCGGACCAGGTTCGTCACCTCGCCGGCCACCCAGACGCCGGGGAAGAACTCCTCCAGCCGGGCCTTCACCGCGGTGGTGAGGGCCGTCACGGTGAACGGTTTGACGCCGTCGGGTAAGGGCATGGAGGAACCGGTACGGGTGACGGTGAAACCTAACCCCCCGGCCCCCTTCCCTCAGAGGGAAGGGGGAGCAAGCGGGGCGCTCCCGCCGCTTGTGACTGCACCCACCGGCCGGACCGTCACCTCACTTGCTCCCCCTTCCCTCGTAGGGAAGGGGGCCGGGGGGTTAGGTTTCCGAGCCGTCGTCTGGTCCGGACTCGTACCCACCGCCCGGGCGTCCAGCCCGCTTGCTCCCCTTCCCTCGTTGGGATGGGGGCCGGCCGGGGGGTTAGGTTTCACCTACCACCCCGGGCGGCGAACTCAGTTTGCCAGCTCGAACCCAAATGTCGCCGCCACCGCCGCGTTCGTCACCTTGCCGCACTTCACGTTCACCCCGGCGAGCAACCCCGGGTTGTCGGCGGTGGCCCGGTCCACGCCCTTGGTCGCCAGTTGGATGACGTACGGCAGGGTGACGTTGGTCAGCGCGTAGGTGCTGGTCCGGCCGACCGCCCCGGGCATGTTCGTCACACAGTAATGCACGATGTCGTCGACGATGTAGGTCGGTTTGGCGTGCGTGGTCGGCTTGCTCGTCTCCAGGCACCCGCCCTGGTCGATGGCCACGTCGATGACGACGGCCCGCGGCGGCATCCGCTTCAGGTCGTCCCGGCGGACCAGGTGCGGCGCCTTCGCCCCGGGGATCAGCACCGCCCCGATCACCAGGTCCGACCACTGCAGGCAGTCCAGGATGTTGTGCCGGTTGCTGAACACGGTGGTGACGTTCTTCGGCATCACGTCGTCCAGGTACCGCAGCCGGTCCAGGTTGACGTCGAGCAGGAACACGTGCGCCCCGAGGCCGGCGGCGACCCGGGCCGCGTTCGCCCCGACCACCCCGCCGCCGAGGACCGTCACCGTCGCCGGGGCCACCCCGGGGACGCCGGCGAGCAGAATCCCCCGCCCGTCCTGCGGCCGCTCCAGGTACTTCGCCCCCTCCTGGATGCTCATCCGCCCGGCCACCTCGCTCATCGGGGTGAGCAGCGGCAGCCCGCCGCGGGCGTCCTTGATCGTCTCGTAGGCGACGGCGGTGACGCCGCTGGCCATGACCGCCCGGGTCAGGTTCTCGTCGGCGGCGAAGTGGAAGTAGGTGAACACCGTCTGCCCGGCCCGCAGGTGCGGCCACTCGTCCGGCATCGGCTCCTTCACCTTGACGATCAGGTCGGCCCGCTGCCACACCTCGGCCGCGGTGCCCACGATCTCCGCCCCGCACCCCGCGTACTGGTCGTCGCCGATCCCGCTGCCGACCCCGGCCCCGGCCTGGATGAGGACGGTGTGCCCGAGCCGGGTCAGCTCCTCGACGCCGTTCGGGGTCATGGCCACCCGGTACTCGTCCGACTTTACCTCTTTCGGCACGCCGACGATCACGAGGCACCTCACGGGGCGGGGGCGGGTGGTGTAAGTATGGGCATTGTCGAAACCGCCGACGGGCGATTCAAGCCGAACCGTGGCGGCGGCCGGCCGCCGGGGTATGATGCAGGGGTCACGTCCGTCGGGGGTCGTATGCCGTCCCGCCTCGGGGTCGCCCTGATCCTCGCCTTCTGGCTCGCCACCGCCGGCTACGTCGGCTACCGGGACGTGTGGCCGCGGCTGTTCTCGGACGGCCCGCCGCCGCTGCGGATCGACCTGGCGGACGAGGCCACCCAGACGGCCGCCACCACCTGGGTGGTGTACCGCGGGACCGAGCGGGTCGGGACGCTGCTCACCCGGATGCAGTACCAGCCGGAGGACGACACGTTCCGGTTCGTGAACACCTTCCGCGACCTGCGGGTGTCGCTCGGCAAGGTGCGGCTGCTCGACCTGTCGGTCGACGCCCCGCTGCTGGAGACGGCCGTCCGCGTCACCCGGACGGGCGAGCTGCGGGAGCAGACGATGACCGGCAAGCTGGCCGTCGTCGCCGGCAACGCCCGGCTGGCGGAGGCGACCGCCGACGTGTCCGGCCGGGTGGACGGCGGGGTGCTGGTCGGCCGGGTGAAGCTGAAGTCGTCGTTCGGCGAGCTGGACCAGCCGCTCGACCCGGTGCCGGTGCCGGCCGGGCAGGTGTTGAACCCGCTCATGCCGGTCAACCGGCTGCAGGACGTGCGGCCCGGTCGGCGGTGGGTGATCCGCCAGGTGGACCCGCTGCAGGACGCGGTGGACGCCCTGATCCGGCAGGTGGCGAAGCAGTCCGACCTGGCCGCCGGGCTGGTGCCGCCGCGGGGGAACCGCGAGCTGCTGGCCGAGGTGAAGGCGGCCCCAGAGCGGCTGGACCGCAAGGGCGGGCCGGTGGACTGCTGGGTGATCGAGTACCGCGGGGACGAGACGGAGGCCCGCACCTGGGTGAGCGTGGCCGACGGCCGGGTGCTGCGGCAGGAGGCGAGCGGGTTCGGCGAGCGGCTGCGGTTCGAGCGGGAGGACTGAGGGTGCCACCGAATGACCCACGACAACCCCCGAGTGGAGGGCGAGATATTCGCCCCGCATGCTCCCCCTCCCCGCTTCGGGGAGGGGGCCGGGGGTGGGGTTGAACCCTCCGACCCCGGCTGGCTTGACCCCACCCCCTACCCCTCCCCGAAGCGGGGAGGGGAGTAAGGCCCGGCCGCCGGCGCGGTTTGTCGTGTGTGGACAGCGGGTAGATGAGGTGAAGGTTGCGCGCGCCCGTGACCTCCGTCGGCAAATGACGCCCGCCGAGTCCGCTCTCTGGAACCGACTCCGATACGATCGGCTCCTGGGTCTCCGCTTCCGCCGGCAGCAGGTGATCGACGGGTTCATCGCGGACTTCTACTGTCACGCCGTCGGGCTGGTGGTAGAGGTGGACGGGGCGGTTCATGACCTGCACCCCGAGTACGACGCGGAGCGGGATCGCCTCTTCGCCGCCCGTGGGCTGGCTGTTCTCCGGTTGCGGAATCAGACGGTCTTTCAAGACCTCGCGGGCGATGTCGCCCTCATCGAGCGAGTTTGCCGGCAACGGCTGACGGCTCTCGGTCTCCCCCTCCCCGAAGCGGGGAGGGGGAGGAAAACCAGACGCCTGCGGAGGACGCCCAAGTGATCGACCTCCGCAACGTGACCAAGAAGTACGGCCCGAAGGTGGCCGTCCGCGACCTCACGCTGAGCGTCCCGGCCGGCGAGCTGTTCGCCTTCCTCGGGCCGAACGGGGCCGGCAAGACGACCACCCTCAAGATGCTCTGCGGCCTGCTGTTCCCGACCGCCGGCACAGTGAGCGTCGGCGGGTTCGACCTCCGCACCCACGGGGACGACGCCCGCCGGCTGATCGCCTACGTCCCGGACCAGCCGTTCCTGTACGAGAAGCTGACCGGCCGGGAGTTCCTCCGGTTCACCGCCGACCTGTACGGCATGGACCGCAAGCACGCCGACGACCGGATCGCCCGGGTGATCGACCTGTTCCACCTGGACGACTTCGCCGACGACCTGACCGAACGGTACTCGCACGGGATGCGGCAACGCACCGTCTTCGCCGCGGCGCTGGTTCATGAGCCGAAGCTGCTCATCGCCGACGAGCCGACCGTCGGGCTGGACCCGAAGAGCATCCGCGAGCTGAAGGTGCTGCTGCGGGAGCAGGTGGCGAACGGGGTCACGGTGCTGCTCTCGACGCACACCCTGGACATCGCTCAGGAGCTGGCCGACCGGATCGGCGTGATCGACCACGGCCGGCTGCTGGCCCTCGGCACGATGGCCGACCTGCGGAAGCAGGCTGGGCGGGACGGCAACCTGGAGGAGCTGTTCCTCCAGATCACTGAGGAAGCGGCCGGTGAGGCCGTTGGGTAGGGTCCGCTGTGCGGACCGTTCGCGCTCCCACCGGTCCGCACAGCGGACCCTGCACCGATGACTACAGCTCCTGCGATCGACCAGGCCGCCGTGTTCCGCCGGCTCCGCTACCGGCTGGCGGTGAACGGCCTCCGCGTCGCCCTGGAGTCGGGCAAGGTGAAGCTGTTCACCATGCTGGCCACCTCGGCGGCGGTGGCGCTGTTCGTGTTCGCCCTGGCCTGGTTCGGGTTCGACCAACTGTTCCGGTTCAAGGTGCCGGTCAAGGGGCTGATCGTCGGCGGGCTGTTCGACCTGATGTTCTTCACCCTCGGCGGGATGCTCACCTTCTCCACCGGCATCATCCTGTACGCCAGCCTGTTCACCGCCCCGGAGGCCCGCTTCCTGCTCACCACCCCGGCCCGGGCGGACCGCGTGTTCGCGGCCAAGTTCCAGGCGGCGGTCGCGTTTAGTTCGTGGGCGTTCCTCATCCTCGGGCTGCCGATCCTGGTCGCTTACGGGATCGTGGCCGGCGTCCCGTGGTACTTCTACCCGCTGCTGCCGGCGTACCTGCTCGGGTTCGTCCTGCTCCCCGGGTCGGCGTCCGCCCTGGCGTGCCTGCTGCTCGTCCGCTACCTGCCGCGGAGCCGCAAGCAGGCGTTGGCCCTGCTCGGCGTGGTGGTCGTGGTGCTGCTCGGGGCGTGGCTGGTGCGGGTCGGCTGGTCGTTCAAGCGGACCATGGAGTCCCAGAATAAGAACGAAGTGGAAGGGCTGATCGGCCAGTTCCAGTTGGTCCGCAGCCCGCTGGTGCCGAGCCACTGGATGACCGCCGGGGTGATGGCCGCCGCCCGTGGCGAGGCCACGGATGCCCTCGTCCCGCTGGCCTTGTTGTGGAGCAACGGGCTGGTCGCGTTCGTGGCCGCCGCCTGGACCGCACGCCGGGTGTACCGCACCGGGTACGACCGCATCGCCGGCGGCGGCCGGGGGAAGAAGGTGTTCCGGGCGAGCATCCTGGACACGGCCATGGACCGGCTCGTCTTCTACCTCGACCGCCCGACCCGGGTGCTGGTGGTGAAGGACTTCCGCACCTTCCGCCGCGATCCTACGCAGTGGGTGGTGCTGGCCATCTTCGCCGGGCTGTTGCTGTTGGCCGCGTCCAACTTTCGGCAGTACTACCGGTCCGACCTGGCCGCCCTGGACAAGTACGTGGTCAGCCTGGTGAACATCGGGGCGACATGCGTGCTGTTGTGTGCCGGGCTGAGCCGGTTCGTGTTCCCGCTCATCAGCCTGGAGGGGCGGAAGTTCTGGGTGCTCGGGCTGATGCCGATCAGCCGCCGGCAGATCCTGACGGGCAAGTTCGCGTTCGCTGCGACCGGCAGCGTGCTGGTGGCCGAGGGGCTGATCCTGGTCAGCGACGCCCTGCTCGGGCTGCCGTGGCCGGTGGTCGCCGTCCACGCCCTGACGGTGCTGGTGGTGGCCGTCGGCCTGAGCGGGCTGAACGTCGGCCTCGGGGCGTACATGCCGAACTTCCGGGAGACCGACCCGTCGAAGATCGTGGTCGGGTTCGGCGGGACGGTGAACATGGTGGTCGGGCTGCTGTTCCTGGTGGTGGTGATCGCGGTGATGGCCGGACCGGTCCACGCCTCGGGGCTGGCCCGCGGGCTGGGCGGGATGGCCGGCGGGGAGTTCCCGGCGTGGGCGTTCGCCGGGCTGCCGGTCGGGCTGGCGGCCGGCGGGCTGGCCGTCTGGCTACCGCTGCGGGCCGGCGGCCGGGCGCTGGAGGCGACGGAGTTCTAGCCAAAGAACCCCGGCAACCGGAACGGGTCTTCATGGGCCGCGACGTGACACATATCGTTGAGCAGATCCGTCGGTTTGAGCCGGTGCAGGAGGATTGGTCGGCGCTGGATCGGTTGCTTCAAGAGTTGTTCCGGACTGACGAAGCGTCACTAGGAGTCCGAGCTATACTCGGCATTTTTGAGCGATTCCCTGCCCACGATGGCTTCGGCGTGTTCTGGTCCGCGGTTCATGGGTTGGAATCGCTCAGTGGGTACGAGCTGGCATTGATCGAGTCGGTTCGGCAGGCGCCCGCCATGTTCTCACTGCGGATGATTCGCCGCATTCTCAACTCGGGCGTCTCTGAAGTGGCAGGGGTCCGATTGCTCGAGTTGGTTAGAGAAGTGGTACGGAGGGATGACGTATCGCGCGACGTTCGCGATGCCGCACAGGACATCCTTGATGACTTCGTTGTCTAACCGGTGGCCTATTTAGGAGTCATCGTGACCGCCCCCTTCGCATTCGACCTGCCGCTGACCGACCCCCGGCACCCGGTCCACGTCCTGCACATGGAGCAGGCGATCGACGAGGCGCTGGCGGCCGACGCCGAGGACGAGGTGCCGGTCGGGGCAGTGATCGCGTCCCTCGACCGGGGCGAGGTGATCGGCCGCGCCCACAACCAGCGGGAGCAACTCCAAGACCCGACCGCCCACGCCGAGATGATCGCACTCACACAGGCCGCCGCCGCCCTCGGGTCGTGGCGACTGGAGCGGTGCCTACTGTACGTCACCCTGGAGCCGTGCCCGATGTGCGCCGGGGCGATCGTCCAGGCCCGGCTGCCGGTGGTCGTGTACGGCTGCACCGACCCGAAGGCCGGGGCGTGCCACACCCTGTACCAGATCACCTCCGACCCGCGGCTGAACCACCGCTGTCAGGTGGTCGGCGGGGTGCTGGCCGACCGGTGCGCCGGGCTGCTGTCGGCGTTCTTCGCCCGGAAGCGGGCGCTGGGCAAAAAGTAGGGCAGGGGGGACTCCTGCCCGTCGCCTCACGCTCCCCGCCCGCACGACCGGCGCACCCGGCGCGTTCGGCGCGAATAGCCGGCGGCCTCTGAGGCGAATCGTTGTGGAAGTTAACGGAAGGCGGGTAGATTAGCGAAACCAGCCGCCCGGCCGCCCGGAGTGACCCCGATGACCCGCCCCCTCGCCGCCGCCTTGGTCGCCGTGTCCGCGGCGACCGCCGCCGCCCAGCCGTGCCCCCCGTCCCTGGCCGTCGGGGCGCTGGGCGGCGGCTACCCGGCCAGCAGCAGCGGCCAGCCGACCGCCCAGGACATCGCGTCCGGGCACACCGCCGTCCCGCCCGACCAGGCCGCCCTCGACCGGCTCCGGCTGGCCACCGAGTGGACCAGCTACCTGCCGCTCGAAGGGAGGCGGGACGGGATCGCAGTGGTCCAGGTGGTGGACGAGAGCCAGATCTTCGTTCAGACCCGGTCCGGGCTGCTGGTGGCCGTGGACGCCCGGACCGGCGGGGTCCAGTGGGCCCAGCGGTACGCCACCGGGTACGTGGACGTGCACCCGGTGGCGGTGACCGACCGGCTGGTGATCGCGGCCAGCATCGACCGGCTGTACGCGTTCCAGCGGGCCGACGGGTTCATCGTGCTGGACCAGCCGCTCACCGGGTACGTGTCGACCGGGCCGACGGTGAGCGTGGACAAGGCGTACGTCGGCCGGGGCAACCGGCCGCCGGAGCTGGTCAACCAGACGTCGGTGTACCTGGTGCTGAGCAACAGCAAGGTGGTGGCGTTCCGGCTGCCGACCGGGGACTTCGCCGCCGTCCCGACCCGGGTGGCCCCGCCGCCGCCGGTCCCGGCGTCCATGTGGGACCGGCCGCAGACGCTCGACCCGACGGCCGTCTCGTCGTACAGCTCGGTCCACCGGACGGCGTCCATCAACAGCCTGGTCAAGGTCACGCCGCCGTACTCCCTGTACGACCGGCGGCTGCAGAACACCCCGTCGCTGGCCACCATCCCGAACCTGGCCTACCCGTACACCCTGCACCCGGAGGGGCGGCGGACGATGCAGCGGACCCCGTCCATCACCGCCTTCCAGACGCTCGGCCGGGCCCGGGAGCTGCTCACCCCGCGGTACGCCGCCCCGCTCCCCATCGCCTGGACGTACCAGCCGACCATCCGGCTGATCGGCCGGCCGCTGGTCACCCCGGGGACGCCCGGCCAGCCGCCGCGGATCTGGGCCACGTCGGACGGCCGGCACGTGGTCGCCCTGTCCGCGGCCAACGGCAAGGAGCTGGTGTCGGCCAACCTGGAGGACACCGTCGTCGCCCCGGTGGCCGGGCCGGCGGTGGTGGACAGCACCCCGCTCGTCTTCCTGAACCTGGCCAGCGGGATCAGCCTGGCGCTCGACCCGGCCCGGAGCGGGCCGGACGGGTACGTGACCGAGTGGCGGACGAACGTCGGCGGCCGGCCGAACCGCCAGCCGGTGCCGACGACCGACGCCGTGTTCGTCGCCGGGGACAACGCCGGGGTGGCCAAGCTGGACCTCCGCACCGGGGACGTCCGCTGGCGGACGACGGCGACGGCCGACCGGCTGCTGGCGGTGACGGCCGAGTACGCCTACGTCATGGACCGGTCCGGCACCCTGCTGATCTACCCGAACCCGGTGGCGGGCGTCACCCCGGACCGAATGATCGACCCGGTCGGCCGGCTGGACGTGGGGGACTTCACCGTGCCGGTGACGAACAACCGGACCGACCGGGTGCTGCTGGCGGCGGAGAACGGGCTGCTGGTCAGCCTGCGGGACGCCGACCCGCGGTACGCCCTGCCGAGCCGGGTCAGCCCGCCGGCGGCCATGCCGACGAAGAAGAGTGACGCCCCGCCGGCGGCCCCGGCCCCCGCCGACGCCGCCCCGCCGCCGGCCCCGGAGCCGAAGAAGGACGAGCCCAAGAAGGGCGGGTGAGCACGCACGCACCGCGTGCGGTCGCCCCATTTCGCCCGCCGGTCTTCCGCGTTCCGATTACCGGATGCTGTCCCGCCCGCCCGTAGCAACGGGTGGGCTTTCGGGGGTGTTGTGCGTAGGTGAAGTCTCCGCGTGGCGCAGTTTCTTCACCCCCGACCTCGTCGCATGTCCCTGCTCCGTCTGCTCATCACCGCAGCCCTTGCCGTCGGGCTGCTCGCCCCGGTGCTGGTGCCGGCCGCCCGGACCGTCGGCGGGTCGGCCGTCTGGCGGGAGGCCGGGCGGATCGCCGAACTCGCGGCCACCACGGCCCAACTCGCCGGGCTGGCCGTGCTGCTCGCCGTCCCGCTCGGGACGCTGCTCGCCGTCGCGTTGGAACGGGTTTCGCTCCCGGGCCGCGGGTTCTTCCGACTGCTCGTGCTGGCCGGGCTGTTCGTCCCGCTGCCGGTGGCGGCCGTGGCGTGGCAGACGGTGTTCGGCCAGTGGCTGCCGCCGCTGCGGCTGGCCCCCGGGCAGGTCGCCTGGCGGCCGTGGAGCCTCGGGCTACTGCCGGCCGCCTGGGTCCACGCTGCGGCCGGGCTGCCGTGGGTGATCTGGGTGGTGTCCGCCGGGCTGCGGACCGGCGACCGCGGGCTGGAGGAGGACGCCTTGTTGACCGGCGGGCCGGGGGCGGTCGTGCGGTGGGTGGTGCTGCCGCGGGCGGCGGTGGCGGCGGTGGCGGCCGGCGGGTGGGTGGCGGTGCAGGCCGTCACCGAGATCCCGGCCACGGACGCGATGATGGTCCGCACGTTCGCCGAGGAGGTGTACACCCGGTTCGTCGCCGGGGAGGACGGCTTTGCCGCGGCCGTGGCCGTCACCGTGCCGGCGTGGGGCGTCGCCTTGGTGCTGGCCGGGTGGCTGGCGACGTGGGCGGTGCGGCGGTTCGGCCCGCCCCCGGAGGCGGCCGGCGAGCCGGGTGACATCCCGGTGTCACCACGGACCCGCTGGCTGGCGGCGGCCGGGGTGTGGGCGGCGGCGCTCGTGTTCGCCGGGCTGCCGCTGGCCGCGCTGGCGTGGAAGGCGGGGTCGGTCGAGACCGTCCGGACGGCGTGGGTCGTTCACTGGCGGGTGCTGGTCGGCAGCGTCGGGACGGCGGCGACGGCCGGGCTGCTGGCCGCCGGACTGACGTGGGTGGCGTGCTGGCAGGCGACCGGCTCGCGTTGGTTCGCCCGGCTGTTGTTCGTCGCGTGCGTGGTGCTGTGGGTGACGCCGGGGCCGGTGGTCGGGTTCGGGCTGCTCGACACCATCCGCGGGCTGGTCCGCGTCGAGGGCGATGCGTTGAATCGGCTCGGGGTGTCGGTCGCGTTCCCGCCGCTGGCGTCGGCCCTGTACGACCAGCCGTCCCCGGTGCCGACGGTGTGGGCGGCGGTGGTGCGGTTCTTCCCGGTGGCGGTGGCAGTGCTGTGGCCGGCGGTGCGGGCGGTGCCGCGGGAGCTGCTCGACCTGGCGAAGCTGGACGGGGTGAGCGAGTGGCGGCTGGTGGTCGCCCCGCTGACCGGGCCGGCGTTCGTCCGGGCGGGGGTGGCGGTAGCGGCCCTGGCCCTGGGCGAGGTGAGCTCGACCAAGATCGTGGTGCCGCCGGGCCGGGAGGAGTTCGTGCTGCGGGTGTTCGACCAGATGCACTACGGCAGCGAGTCGTCGGTGGCGGCCCTGTGCCTGCTCCAGATCGCCGCAACGACGGCGGTGGCGGGGCTGTTGGTGCGGCGCGCATAGCGGGCCGGCCTGCGGCCGGCCGGTGACGCCGGTGGCGTCCCCGGTACACGGTGGACACTCATTACTTCCCGCCGAACTCCGTGAAGAACGTGGCGATCAGCCCGGCGGTCCACCCCGGGTACTCGTGCCCGCCGGGGTGGACCGCCGCGACGAACGCCGCCCCGTCCGGCCCCTTCGCCGGGTACAGGGTGCCGTGTTTCCCCCACGGCTTGCCGTCCGGCTCGACCTTGTTCGTCCGCTTGACGGCGTTCATCACCAGCTTCTGGCCGTCGTACCGGACGATCGCGTCCTTCTCCCCGGCGACGTGCAGGCACGGCTTCGGCTTCAGCTTGAGGATCACCGCCGGGGCGGTCGACCCGGCCACCGGGGCGACGGCGGCGATCTTGTCCCCGCGGGTGGCCCACAGCAGGTACGTGAACGCCCCGCCGTTCGAGTGGCCGGTGACGAACACTCGCTTCGGGTCGGTGCGGAACTCCTTGCCCAGCGACTCCAGCATGGCGTCGAAGAACTTCAGGTCGCGGTCGTCGGTGGCCTTCTCGCGGATCTGCCACCCGGCTCGTTTGCCGTCAGGATCGTTCGGGGTGACGGCCGGTAGCCCTTGCGGGTAGACGACGACCGCGTCCGGCAGGTGGGCGTGCAGGGCGTGGGCGCGGGCGGCGTGCCGGGCGGTACCGCCGTGGCCGTGGAAGTCGAACACCAACGCCGGCTTGCCCGAGGACGATGCCGGGGCGACGACCAACGCCTCCCGCTTGACGCCGGCGACCGTCCACTCCCGCCTGACCGGCTCGGCGGCCGTCGCCGGGACGTTGAGAGCGACCACTACGAATAACGATCGGACCATGGTCGGCTCCCGGGGGGATTTGTCTCCATAAGCACCGGACCCCGGCCGGGGTTCCGCGGCCGGGGTCGGCGAGAACTCGATACCCAGCCCGACGCCCCCGGAAGGGGCGACCGTTGGTAGCCCGGTGGAAGGGTTGTCAAGCCTCCGAGCGTACGACGGTTACGCACGCCGCCGGACGCGGAGCAGACCAACCGCCCCGATGCCAAGCAGCACCACCGCCGGCGGGGCCGGGACGGCGCCGACCAACTGTTCGGGCAGCCCGACTTGGATGCCGCTCCAGTTTTCGAATGTCGGGTTCTTCCACGACAGGCTCGTAAACGTCCCGTTGAACTGGATCACCCCGTGCCCTTCAATCCCGGTCAGAATGTTGCCGGCCTGGAACAGCGAGTCCGGCTCGGCCCCGCCCCAATACCCGGTCCCACTGCTCAAGAGCGTGAACGGCTGATCGAACTGGAGGGTTCGCGGCGTGCCCGGCGCGCCGAGGCTGAGGACCGCCAGGACCGGGTTCTGGACCGCTTGCGAGAAGGTGATGGTGTAAGTGATGGTGGGGCTGCCGCCGACCGAGGTCAGGATATCAGCCGCCGGAGGGGCGTTCCCGACGACTGCGTTCAGGTACGGGGCGTTGGGCACCCAGTAGTTGATGCCGCCGGCCACCTGCGTGTTGCCGCTCAGCTCACCCGTGAAGCCGACCGTGATCGCCCCGAGGGTGCCGGCCGCAGACCCGGACGAGCCGGTGGTCGCGCTGGTCCAGTCCGTCCAGGTGATCGGCCCTGCGACCGCGGAGTTGGCCACTGCGGTAGACAATCCGACGGCGAGCAGATTTCGCACGACACATCGAAAATTGCCGAGCATACGTACCTCTCGCACACAAAGTTGAAAAAATCGGCGGAACCAAAACGGTCGGCCTATCTATAGGTAACTGACCTTTCGCCGGAATCAATAAAAGAAAGGCCGGCAGAACGCGCGTTCTGCCGGCCGGCGCAGGGGACGTGTAAACCAACGGTATCGTTACTTCTTCCCGGTCAGCTCGTCGGCCAGGTCGTTGGCGTCGTACACCTTCCGCAGCGCCTCGACGATCGCCCGGCTGTCCACCGACACCGCCCGGGCCACCTCCTGGTCGAAGATGAAGTCGAGCACCAGCGACTGGATGTTCCCGTCGAAGATCAGCCCGACCACCTCCCCGGCCTTGTTCACCACCGGCGACCCGCTGTTCCCGCCGATGATGTCCGCGGTGGAGACGAAGTTGAACGGGGTGGACAGGTCCAGCTTCGCCTTCCGCTCCTCCCACCGCTTGGGCAGCTCGAACGGGCCGGCGTTCCCCTGCTCCTTGCTCCGCTCGTACACCCCGCCCATCGTGGTAAACGCCGGCACCGGCTTGCCGTTCTCCGTGTACCCCTTGACCGGGCCGAACGCCAGCCGCAGGGTGAAGGTGGCGTCCGGGTAGGAGTTCGTCCCGTCCATCGCGAACCGGGCCTTGGCCAGCGCCGCGTGGGCCTGCTTCTTCGGCTCGTCGATCTCGTTGTCGAACGTCTTGCGGACCGCCCGGGCGGCCGGGTCGATCAGCTTGGCCAGCTCGACCATCGGGTCGTTGGCCGCGTCCACCGCCGCCTTCCCGCCCTCGTACAGCTTCTTGCGGACGGCCACGTCCTTCACCTTCGTCCCGCTGACCAGCTCGAACGCCCGGTCCCGCGGGGACTTGCCGGCCAGCACCGCCTTGACCAGGTCGCTGTCCGCCCCGAAGGTGGCGGCCAGGAAGGTGAGCGAGTCGGCCAGCTTGAGGGTCTCGAAGTCGTCGTAGATCGGCTCGTCGCTGAACAGCCCGAACTCCAGGCTGGGCAGCCGGGCGTCGGCGAACTCGCGGAGCCGCTCGCCGCCCGGCTTCGGCTTCTCGTCCCCGGCCCGGACCAGGGTGCGGGCGATGCCGAACAGGGCCGAGTTGAACCCGCCGCCCTGTTCGAGGGCGGCGTACTCCTTGTAAATCTCGCCCCGCCGCTTCTCCGCCTTGGCGATGGCGTCGAACGCCGCCTTGGCGGACTCGAAGTCGGCCCGCTCGGCGGACGCCAGGTCCGGCTTGGCGAGCTGGTCGGCGATGAACTTCTTGAGCCGCTCCTCCTCCGCCTTCTTGCGGCCCATCAGCTTCGGGTCGAGCAGCCCGGCCAGCCCGCCGGTCCGGGCCTTCCGGCTGTTCTGGATGCCGAACAGCTCCTCCTCCGCCTTCTGCATGTTGGCCGAACTCCGCTCGGCCCAGGAGTGGAGCAGCACCTCCAGCCGGTTCAGCCGCTGGAGCAGGTACGGGTAGCCGGTGTCGCGGAGGTACTCCAGCTCGGCGATGGTGTTCTGCCGGTTGGTCCGCCCCGGGTGGCCGGAGACGAACGTCAGCTCCCCCTCCTTCGAGCCGCCCGGCGACCACTTCAGGTAGTGGGCCGGCTTGACCGGCTGGTCGTTCTCGTACACCCGGAAGAAAGCGACATCCAGGTCGTACCGCGGGAACTCGAAGTTGTCCGGGTCGCCGCCGAAGAACGCCGCCTGCTTCTCCGGGGCGAAGACCAGCCGGATGTCGGTGTACTTCTTGAACGTGTACAGGTGATACCGGCCGCCGCTGTACAGGGTGACGACGTCCGCGCGGATGCCCTTGGCCGGGTCGGCGGCGGCTTTTTCGATCGCGGCGATCTTGGCCTGCCGGGCCTTGGCCGCATCCGCCGGGGCCATGTCCTTGGTGACGGCCGCCTGCACCTCGTCGGTCACGTCCTTGATGGCCTGGAGGACGTTCAGCTCCAGCGCCTTGCACTTGATCTCGTCCGCCCGGGCCTTGGCGTAGAACCCGTCCCGGAGCAGGTTCTTCTCCTGGGTGGACAGCTTCTGCAGGTCGTCGGCGGCGACGTGGTGGTTGGTCATCACCAGCCCGTCGGCCGAGACGAAGCTGCCGGACCCGCCGCTGTTGAACCGGACGCTGGACTTTTGCAGGTGGTCCAGCCATTGCGGGGTCGGCTCGAACCCGTACCGGTCCTTGAGCTGCTGGAGCGGGGGGGCGCTGAACAGCCACATCCCCTCGTCGGCGGGGGCGGTCGGGGTGAGCATGAGTGCGAGCAGGGCGGCGACCCCGCCCCGAACGGGCAGCGTCATGGCAGGGACTCCTGGACGTGTCCCGGCGGCGGTCCGCCCGCCGACCCGGGGTGCCTGTCACTATAGGCGAACCGGTCCGGCCGGGCACCCGGTCCGTAGAATGGAGACACACGGTGCCTCAACCCCCACCCGGAGAACGCCATGCGGCGGACCGTCCTGAAGTCCAAGCTCCACCGGGCGACGGTCACGGCCGCCGCCCTCGACTACGAAGGCAGCCTGACCATCGACTCCGACCTGCTGGACGCGGCCGACATCCTGCCGCACGAGCAGATCCACGTGTGGGACGTGACCAACGGCACCCGGCTGGTGACGTACGCCCTGCCGGGGGACCGCGGGTCCGGGGTGGTGCAGGTGAACGGGGCCGGGGCGCACCTGGTCAAGACCGGGGACGTGGTCATCATCGCCACGTTCACCACCCTGCCGACCAAGCGGGCGAAGAAGCACAAGCCGCAGGTGGTGTTCGTGGACGCCCAGAACCGGGCCAGGAGCGAGGCGCCGGCCGCGACCGTGACCCCCGCCGAGGCGAACGGCGAGGCGGCCCCGGAGAAACCGCGGCGGCGGAAGAAGGGCTCCACGGAAACTGCGTCGAAGTGACAGCGAGAGGGAAGTCTCAATGCCCACCCGTTGCAACGGGTGGGCTTTCGCGGGTGGCAGCCGCGGACCACACCACCAGTACCGCTGAAACTGCAACCCCCAAGCTCCGGTGCGACGGGAACACCGGCTCGGCCATCTCCAGCGGCACGCTCGTCAGCACCAGCACGGCGACGAACGCCCACCCCAGCCCCCGCCGGCCGTCGCGGAACAGGTCGCGGATCAGCGGCACTGTCAGGGCCAGCAGCACCAACTCGTACCCGAGTACCTGACTGCAGAGCAGTGCCCCTGTCGCCGCCGCGGCCGTCGCCCACGCCGGCGAGGGTTTCCCAGCCTGCCACACCCGCCCCGCGACCAGCCCGGCCCACACGGCGTACCCGGCAAGAATCAGCGGGGCGTTCAGTTCGACCGCCGGCCCGCCGAGGCCGATGAGCAGCCGGTTCCAGCTCGTCACCTGCGGGTTCAGGGCGGCCCGGTTGAACGCCACCGCCTTGTGCCCGTCGGCCAGATAGGCGAGGTAGTCGGCGAACAGGGAACTCGGGGCGCCGGCCAGCAGCCAGCCGACGGCCGTCAGCCCGGCGACCCACGCCGCCAGTTCGGCTGCCCGCTTCCAGCCGCCGAGATACCAGGCCAACGGCAGGAGCGGCAGGGCCAGGTGCGGTTTGACGAACGCCACCGCCCACAGCGGCCCGGCCAGCCGGCGATACCCACCGTCCCACGCCACCTGTCCCCAGATGATGCACCCGAGCACTACCAGCGACGTTTGCCCGACGACCACTCCGGCGACCGTCACCGGGTTGAGCAGCACCGCCGCGGCGACCAGCGGGCGGAGCAGCGGGTTCTGGTCCGCGTCCGGCGGCAGGAACAGTCGCGATAGAGCGAACGCGGCCAACCCGGCGAGGACCAACACGACCACCCACAGCACCTTCGCCGCCGGCCACGGCACCGCCGCGAACGGGGCGAACAGGGCGATTCCGGCCGGCGGCAGGAAGAACCCGGAGTTGTCCGCGAGGCGGGCGTCGTCCGGCCACTGGGCCTCGATCTGCGGGCGGACGGCCCCGGCCCGGTACGGCGACTCGCCGGTGAGGGCGACTGCCGCCCCGGCCCGGTAGATGAACAGGTCTTGGAAGTTGTTCTCGCGGATCTGGCTGGCGGCCAGGGTCATGAGCGCGACCAGCACGCCGATCGACGGCAGCGGCTCGATGCTGGGGCGGTGGGGTGGGGTTGTTGTCACAGTTTCACCAGCCCGACGCGCGAGCGAGGGTTGAAAAGACACCCTCGCTCGCGCGTCGGGCTGGTGAGACTATACCCCGAACCGCTCCGGTAGCAGTAACGTGGCCGGGTTCTGCAGGTGGCGGATGACCGCGTTGCCGAACGCCGCACCGACCGCCCCGTCCAACACCCGGTGGTCGAACGAGAACGACAGGTACACCAGGTCGGCCGGCCGCAGGTCGCCGTGGGCGTCGTACACCGGCCGGCGGACCACCTTGCCGATCCCCATGATCCCGACCTCCGGGTGGTTGATGATCGGGGTGGAGATCAGCCCGCCGATGTTGCCGATGCTGGTGACCGTGAACGTCGCACCCCGCAGGTCGTCGATCTTCGGCCGGCCGGCCCGCACGTCCTTGCTCAGCCGGTCGATCTCGGTGGCGATCGCGGCCACGTCCTTCTTGTCCGCGTCCTTGATGACCGGCACCACCAGCCCGGCCGGGGCGGACACCGCGATCCCGACGTGGTAGTGGGCGTGCAGCGTCACCTCCTCGGCCGCCTCGTCGAACGTGGCGTTCACCGCCGGCACGTCCTTGAGTGCCCTCGCCACCGCCTTCACGAAGAACGGCAGGTACGTCATCTTCACCCCGGCGGCGGCCAGGGTGTCCTTGATCTGCCCGCGGAGCCGGACCAGGTCGGTGATCTCGCACTCGTCGATGTAGCTGTAGTGCGGGATGGTGCGGACGCTCGTGACCATCTTCTCGGCGATCTTCCGCCGCAGCCCGGCCAGCTTGGTGCGGGTGCCGGGCTTGCCCAGGTCGAGGCCGTGCGTCGGGTCGCGGTCCGGCCCCTTGACGAGCTTCTCCGTCGGGGCCGCCTTCGGGGTGAGGTACGGGGCCAGGTCGTCGAGCAGGATGCGGCCGGCCGGCCCGGTGCCGCGGACCTTGCCCAGATCGACCCCGAGCTTGCGGGCCAGATACCGCACCGACGGGGCGGCGACGGGGGCGTGCGGGCGGTCGAGGACGGCGACGGCGGTGCCGTTCGACACGGGCTGGGGCGAAGAACCCCTCCCCCGGCCCCCTCCCCGAAGCGGAGAGGGGAGCAAGCGGGGGCGGTCGCCGGTCGGTGACGAAGTCTCCGGGTCGGACGCACGCCCCGCTTGCTCCCCTCTCCGCTTCGGGGAGGGGTCGGGGGAGGGGTTGTCGGCTCCCGCTGGCTCATACCGCAGGATCACCTGCCCGACCTTCACCTTGCTCCCGGCCTCGGCCAGTGTCGCCGACAGGGTGCCGGCGAACGGGGCCGGCAGCTCCATCGTCGCCTTGTCGGACATCAGCTCGGCCAGCGGCTGCCCGCGGGCGACCGCCTCCCCCGGCTGCACCAGCCAGCGGACCAGCTCCACCTCGAACAGCCCTTCACCGACCGGGGGGAGAGGGAAGTCCATCGGATTCTCCTGGCGAACGGCCGGCGTCAGCCGGCTGGTCGAGCCTGCCTCGGCACACTGTCACCACTGGGCGGACGGACCAGCCGGCTGACGCCGGCCGTTCGCCTAAACCTGTTCCGCCGCCAGGTTCCGCATCCCGTCCCGCACCTGCTCGTACTGCGGGACCGAGTTCGTCTCGTACACTTGGTTCATCCCGATCCCCGGCAGGTGCTCGCCCATCAGCACGGACGGCTTCGCCAGTAGGTCGTAGAAGTGGTCGTCCACCGCCCGCCGTAGCAGGTGCTCGCCGAAGTTCGTCACCTCGGTGTCCTCGTTGGCGATCAGCAGCCGGCCGGTCTTCTGGAGGCTGGCGGAGATCATCGCCCAGTCGTAGGGGAAGATGCTCCGCAGGTCGATCACGTCGAACGTGTACCCGAAGTCGCGCTCCAGTTCGTCCGCCGCTTGCACGCACAGCGGCAGGAGCCGGCCGTAGCTGACCACGGTGGCCGTCACCCCTTCGCGGGCCAGCCGGGCCTTGCCGATCGGGACGACGTACTCGCCCAGGTCCGGCCACTGCGGCTGCCAGTCCGATCGGTCGCCGACCGGGGCGTCGATCAGCCGGCTCAGCTCGTCCGGGTCGGCCGGCTCTCCGGGGATCCGCTCGTCCGGCCCGCCCTTGGCCCGCAGCAGCGCCTTCGGCAGCAGCACCATCACCGGGTTGGGGTCTTTGATGGCCGCGATCATCAGCCCGTAGGCGTCCAGCGGGTTGCTCGGCAGGACGACCTTCCACCCCGCGAGGCGGGACGCCCAGCTCTCGAAGCTGTGGGAGTGGTACAGGCTGCCGCGGATGCCGGCCCCGGTCGGGGTCATGACCACGATCGGCATGGCGAACGCGCCGGCGCTGGCCCACCGCTGGTTGCCGGCCACTTTCAACAGGTCGAGGGAGTTGAACGCGTAGTCGCAGAACTGGATCTCGCACACCGGCCGGCCGCCGGCGTAGGCGATGCCCATCGCCGTGCCGATGATGCCCCGCTCGTCCAGCGGGGTGTTCCAGGCGGTCTTCAAGCCCTGGGTGGCCGTGAACACCCCGCCGAGCGGCGGCCCCACGTCCTCGCCGAACACGTCCGTCACGCCGAGGTGCGCCTCGCCGTAGTGGAGCGCCATCCGGACCGCCTGAACCAGCGTCGCCATGCGGAACCCCGCGGGAGGGTGCGAGGGTGAGTTTACCGGTCCTCGAACAACAGCAGGGTGGCCCGCAGGTCGCCGCCGCGGGCGGTCCCCGTGAACAGCCCATACCCGGTCCGCCCGGACGGGTGGGTGTAGTGGAACTCGTAGGCCGTCTCGAAGTCGTCCCCCGAGTGCCCGGACGAGCCGCCGCTGCGGGTCTGGCTCAGCCCGTGCCGGCCGAGTTCGTCCTGAAGCTCCCGGGTGATGAGCTGGCACGCCGCCGCCCCGGTGGCGGCCGGCACCTTGCCGGACAGCCGGACCGTCCGCCGCTCGGCCCAGATCCTAGACCGGTCCCGCTGGCTGCCGGCGCCGAACAGCTCCAGCCGCTGGTCGTCGGTCACCTTCAGGGCGTCCGGCGGCAGGGCGTGGGCGGCCCGCACCCGCTGGAGGAGCGGCTCCGGCTGGAAGGCGGCCAGGAGGAGGCCGTCGCGGGGGCGGTCGGTCAGCGACCGGGACGCGGTCAGGCCGACGAGCGTGAGCACGCTGCCGCAAACGCCGCCCACGCCCAGCAGGACCGCCCACAGCAGGTAGCGGGCGGCCGGGTGGGGACGGGCGTCCGGGATGGCGGGGAGGTCGGACACGGGTCGGCTCGGGGGGCGGCCGCCTACCCGCGGCCGGGGAGGCCGGTGTAGTCCTTCGGGTAAACGGCGTCCACCGGGCTGTCGGCGTAGGTGTGCTTGTACACGTCCGCCTTGGTCGGCTTCGGCTCGCCCACCGCCCGGACGACCGCCTCGTTCGCCTCCCGCCGGGCGTCCTCCTTCATCGCCCGCACCTGGTCGGCGTCGATGGCGTGCTGGTCGATCAGCTTCTGCTCGAACAGGGCCAGGCAGTCCGGCTCCCGCCAGCTCCGCTGGGCGCCGCTGGACGACGAGTGCCCGTGCAGCCGGCTGACGAGGGCCTCCAGGACGAACGGCTTCCGCTCCCGGCGGACGTACCGCATGGCCCGGTCGATGGCGTGCCAGGCGGCGACCGGGTCGTTCCCGTCGATCGTCTCGTGCCGGATGCCGTAGGGGGCGGCCCGGTCGGCGATGTGCCGGTCGGCGTGCTGGCTGTCGTGCGGGGTGCTGATCCCCCACCCGTTGTTCGTCACCACGGCCAGCACCGGCAGCTCGTTCCCCGGCCGGCTGCTCCACAGCAGGCAGCTCTCGAAGTCCCCCTCGGCGGTGCCCGCGTCCCCGCTCACCGCGACGCTCAGCCCGTCCCCGCCGTGCCGCTTCTGCATGAGCGCCGTGCCGGGGGCCATCACCATCTGGACCTCGATGACCGACGTCACCGGGACGACGTTCCACTCCGGGATGGCGTAGTGGCCGACGAAGTTGCGGCCCATGCTGTGCCGGTCGGTGGCGGTCATCGCCAGGGTGCGGACGTGGTCCAGCATCGACATGCCCATGGCGAGCAGGACGCCGGCGTTGCGGTAGTGCAGGTGCAGGTAGTCGTTGGCCGGCCCGGCCCCCCGCTTCACCTGCATGCCGAGGCAGACGTTGAACGCCTCCTCCCCGGTCCCGCCGATCCAGAAGTACGCCTCCCCCGACTTGGACATCTTGATCGACCGCTCCTCCAGCGCCCGGGTCCGGACCATCTGTCGGAAGATGGTCAGGGCCAGCTCGGTGGAGATGGTCTCTTTGCCGGATCGGATGGCCGCGGCGGACAGTCCGGTCGGCCGACCGGACCGCCGCGGGGAAACGCCTTCGGGCAAATCCTCGGAAGCCTCGGACATGGGGTGGCTCCACTCGGGTTCGGGTCGCCGCACCGGCGAGCCGGGGAGAGGCACGAGGGTGCGATTGCGAACGCAGTGCCAAACTGCTGAGCCGACGGGCAGGGGAGCGTCAACCCCGGGCCAGATAGGACATCCCGGGACGGCCGAACGGCCGGACACCTCGCCCGACATGCCCATTATACAGGCAGTCTGCCCGCGGTGTCGAATCTTCCCAGTAACCCACCGGGTCAACCCCACCGGCCGGGACGTTAACTCCTACGGGTGAGCGACATGGGGCGGAACGCCGGGCGGCGAGCGCCAGACCCGCGAAGTGCGTTGTCGCCCCGGAGGGACCAACCGCTGAGGGCCGACAGAAGGTAAAACCCAACCGCCACCCCGAGTAGAAGTTGGAACCCGAGCAGCATCGACAGGTTCTCGGCCACCCCGCCGGCCAGTGCCCCGGCCACGTTCGCCCCGAACGCCCGGTCCGGGGCCGCACTCCGCTGGAAGCTGACCGCGAAGATCACCCCGGCGAACGCGATCGGGGCGAACACCAGGGCACACGCGGCCGCCGTCTGGGTCCATCGGCCCAGCCCGAGGAAGGCGTCCAGCGGGATCAGCAGGTTGGCGGCCAGGGCGGCGAACAGCCCCAGGTACGCCCACCCCAACCGCTGCGGCTTGACCGCCAGGACGAACAGGTTCGCCAAGAGGGCCATCACCAGAATCGCGGCGAAAACGACCGTGTTCACGCTCCAGGTGCTGCCGAACAGAAGCGCCATGTGAACGACCGCTTTCGTCTCCATTAACATGAACCCGGCCCCGAGGAAGAACATCCGGGCCAGCATCCCCGGCTCCGACGGGGCGGCCCCGTCGGTCAGCCCTTCCCGCGGGCGGTACACGAACCACAGCCCGGCGGCCAAGACGACCATCAGCCCGACCCCGCGGAGCAGGTAGCTCGGCAGGGTCGGCTTGCGGGCGTAGAAGAACGGCCACTCGTCGGTCGCCGGCGGGACGGTGCCGGCCGACTCGGCGACCACGGTCGGGCTGAGTGGCACCCACCGTCCCGCGGTAGCCGGTGGTTCGGTGGCGAATGTGATCGGGGTGTCCGGACGGATCGGGGCGTCGGCCGGCAGCCACAGCGGCCCCGCCTCGAACCGCTGGCGGACCGGCCCGACCGCTTCTTCCGACCCGGCGTAGAAGGCGGTGACGACCTGCCGGAACTCGTCCAGTTCCATCCGCGGAACCGGGGTGGCCGACTCGACCAGGGCGACCGGGTCGGCCCCGAACGTCTCCCGCAGGGCGTCCCGCAGCCGGGCCACCACCCACCCCTGGCGGAACAGGTTGTACACGGCGAACGCCCCGGCCGGCTTGAGCACCCGCCGCACGTCCCGGAACGCCTCCCGGGTGAACAGGTAGCTCTCCAGCCGGATGCTCCCGTACCCG
Organism: Gemmataceae bacterium; assembly: GCA_046350115.1. Classification (GTDB taxonomy): domain Bacteria; phylum Planctomycetota; class Planctomycetia; order Gemmatales; family Gemmataceae; genus JAXMAZ01. Next base: position 2,999 of record JAXMAZ010000024.1, on the reverse strand, counting down.
CTGTGCAGCACCAGCGAGTCCACCAGGGCGTAGACGACCAGGTCGTACTCGGCGTCCGGCGCCCGGCGAAGGAAGTTGCGGCCGTCGTCCAGGTGCGGCTTCACCCGGGGGTCGGAGTACGGCCGGTCCGGGTGGTCGGCCCGGCCGATCCCCTGGATCACCGGCTCGATGTCCACCGCGTCGATGACCGCGTCCGGGGCGGCCCACAGCAGCGCCCGGCTGACGTCGTTCCCGGACCCGGCCCCGATGACCAGGATCCGCCGGGCCGGCGGCCGGCCGGCGGCCGCGTTGAACAGGTGCGGCAGGTGGTACGCCGGGGCCGGGTTGACCTCCCGCCCGGACATGACCTGGTGGCCGATCAGGTTGGTGGTGACGGTGCCGGTCGGCGGCTGGTAGTCGATCCGGTAGTACGGCGACCAGGTGGTTTGCTTGGCGGCCGGGTCGAGCGGCAGCAGGCCGGAGGTCGGCACGGTCAGCAGGACGGTGGCGGCCAGGGCGACGGCCGGCCCGAGGGTTTTGGGTCGTTCGTCACTTGCCCGGAGCAGGTAAAACAGGCCGGCGGCCACGGCGAGGAACCAGACCGGCGGCGGCAGGTGTAGCCAGGAGCAGGCGGCGAACAGCCCGATCCCGGCCAGGCTGCCGGCCACGTTCACGCTGTACGCCGCCACCCGGTTCGACTCCCGGGCGAACGCCCGGCCGAGTTCCTGCCCGGGGCCGACGAACACCGCCGCCACCAACAGGAACATCACGCCGGCCACCCCTTCGACCGGCACCAGGAACTCCGGCGCCCGGCCGACGTTCGCCTCCGCCCCGAAGAACACCACCTCCGGCTGGGCCTGCCCGCCCACGTCCACGTACCGCTCCAGCCGGCCGCGGAAGGCGTTCAGCAGCAGCCCGACGGCCAGGGCGGCGGCCAGCAGCAGCGGGGTGCGGAGTAGGTGCCGGCGGGGCGACCGGGCGGTCAGGCAGCCGACCGACATGCCGACGAACCCGGCCAGCAGCACGGTGTTTGTGAAGAAGGTGAGGAACAGGACGTGGGCCGGGAACCAGCGGATGCACGCCAGCTCCAGGAACAGGATCAGGCCGCTGGCCACGAACAGGGCGAGCCGGGGGTGCGACATCCGTGTCACCTCAGCAGGGAGGGCATACGGTACACCGCCGACGGGGGTGGGGTAAAGCCCACCGCCGGACGTGCGTGGGCTTTTCACCCGCCCGCCAATATCCTGCCCCGGTCGGCGAACCACGGTTCATGCCGCCCGCGGGCGGTTCCTCACTCAACACCGACGGGAGGCGGCCGTGGCGGCGGTATCCACCGTTGACCTGCGGAAGCACTACGGCCGGATCGAGGCGCTCAAGGGCGTGTCCATCCGGGTCGAGCCGGGCACCATCTTCGGCCTGCTCGGGCAGAACGGGGCCGGCAAATCCACCCTGATCAAGATCCTGCTCGGCATCGTCCGCAAGACGGACGGCGAGGCCGACCTGCTCGGCGCCCCGGCCGGCACCGCCGGCATCCGCCGGCGGGTCGGCTACCTGCCGGAAGACCACCAGTTCCCGCAGTACCACACCGCGAATAGCCTGCTCGACTTCTACGGCCAGCTCTACGGGCTGAGCCGGAGCGAGCGCCGCAAGCGGGGGGCGGAGGCGCTGGAGATCGTCGGCCTGTCCAAGCGGGCGGACTACAAGATCCGGACCTACTCGAAGGGGATGAAACAGCGGCTCGGCATCGCCCAGGCGTTCTTCCACGACCCGGAGGTGATCTTCCTGGACGAGCCGACCGACGGCGTGGATCCGGTCGGCCGCAAGGAGATCCGCGACCTGCTCATCCAGCTCAAGGGGGAGGGGCGGACGATCTTCGTCAACAGCCACCTGCTCGGCGAGGTGGAGATGATCTCAGACCGGGTGGCCATCCTGCACCGCGGCGAGTTGGTCCGGCAGGGCACCGTCGCCGACCTGACCAAGCAGGAGGGGCGGTACGTGGTCGGGCTGGCCCCGGGGCAGTCGTTCCCGACGGAAGAGGTCGGCCGGCTCGGGTTCAAGGTGGAGCCGCACGGCGACCAGTGGGACGTGCTCGTCGGGGAGCACCTGGACGCCATCGACAAGGTGCTGTCGCTGCTCGGCGACAAGGGGCTGAAGGTGCGGCACCTGGTCCAGAAAAAGCAGACCCTGGAAGACGTGTTCGTCGGGGTGGTGGAGGACGGGGAGCCGGGGACCGACGACCGCCGCCGCGGGCCGGTCCGGGCCGCCCGCCCCGTCGGCGCCGGCCGGAGGGACGACCAGTGAGCAAGTTCATCGCCATGCTCAAGGACTCCTACAAGGAGGCCGTGGACGGGTGGATCTTCCTGGTCATGCTCATCCTGGCCGGGGTGCTGATCGGGCTGGTCGCCAGTTTGGGCGTCACCCCGCTGCCGGCCGAGGAGGCGGTGCCCAAGCTGTTCGGCGGGCGGGACGGGGGCGGCCGGTTCGTGTCCGCCGACCGCGGCCGGGCGGCCAAGCTGGCCATCTTCACCTACCAGCAGGAGGTGGCCGACGTGGCCGCCGGACCGGCCGGCCCGCACCCGTGGGACACCGAGGTCCGGTTCACCGTCAAGTACACCGGGTTCGGGGTGCCCGGCGGGACGGTCGGGGCCGAGGTGGAGATGGGGGAGAACAAGCAGCCCAAGGGGGGGGAGGTGATCAAGGCGGACGGGTTCTTCGCCGACCCGTTCCAGGAGGCGGTCCGGTACTGGGCGGCCCCGGCCGGCACCCCGGCCAAGGACCGGCCGGCGTACACCGACGAGCTGGCCAAGGAGTTCGTCGCCGCCCAGATGCGGGACGCCGGCCGGCTGGCCGTCACCGGGGTGGAGAAGGTGAAGGGGCCGGGCAGCCAGTTCCGGGTGACCGCCGCCGGCACCGGCCGGGTCGGCTGGCCGCACCGCCCCAGCCTGTTCTTCGGCGCCTGGACCATGGACTTCCTGACCAGCCCGCTCGGCGACCTGGTGTACCTGGTGGAGAACGGGCTG
>JAXMAZ010000023.1:0-120011 GCA_046350115.1 Gemmataceae bacterium | reverse complement strand
AGCAACACCGCGGTGAATGTGTTCCTGAGCCTTGTACACACCGCCCGTCAAGCCACGAAAGGGAGGAGCGCCCGAAGTCACCTTCACCGGTGCCGAAGGCGAAACTTCTGATTGGGACTAAGTCGTAACAAGGTAACCGTAGGGGAACCTGCGGTTGGATCACCTCCTTTCTAAGGATGTAAACTGTAGGCCTCGTCCAACCAGGGACGAGTGACCAACATGTCGCCGGATTCTTGGTAACGTTTCGCTACCGACTTGCAAAGATAGAACCCCGCCAGGGCAACCTGGCGGGGTTTTTTCATTCCCCTCCACCGCCCATCGGTGCCGACATGGACGCCGATTTCCTCACGCTGCTCCGCTGCCCCATCGACCCCCGCCGAGATGCGACCCTGACGCGGGATCGGGATAAGCTGACCTGTGACCACTGCGGCGTCTGCTTCCCGATCAAGAACGGATTGCCGGTGCTGATCGCCGGCGAAGCGGACCTCGGCGACCGGTCCGCGGATTCGCTACCCTGCCGTAAGTCAGGCCGGATGTAACAACCGCTTCGCAACTCGGCTGTTCTCAGAACCTCATCACGGGTATCTCCCGTCGCTGCTGCCTGGTCGACATCGCTTCGACCGGGGACCGAGCGAGTGAGGGGAATGCGCCCGGCCATCTGGTGTTTGATTGCCGGGGGAATTGTCGGCTTGCCGGGAGCGGCTGTCGCCGTCGCCCCGCAGCCCGTCCCTGCCCATTTGCCCCGATACGACCTGTCCGTTCAGCTCGACACCCTGAACCGGTTGGTCACGTTTCGCCAAACTGTCACCTGGACGAATCCCGCCACACGGCCAACTGACACGCTGGTCGTGAACTTCTATCCTCTTTACCGCATCCCGAAGGGTGACACCCTTCTGTTGGCGAAGACGCTGGAACTCCTCCGCCTCGATCCCAGTTCGGGTATCGACCTGAACGGCCAGCACGGTTCGATCCAGAGCGTAGCTCTCAAGCCGGCAAACGGGGCAGCGAGGCCGCTCGACTTCCATCAAAGCACGACTAATCCGACGGCTGTCATCGTTCAACTTTCGCAGCCGGTCGGTCCGGGTGAAACGGTCACGGTCGAACTGGCCGGGCAAATCCGGCTGCCGAATAAACAGGGCCGCTGGGGGCAGTGGGACGGGGTGACGTTCCTGACGAACGCCCTTCCGGTGGTCGCCTTCTACGACGACCGCGGCTGGCACGACGTGCCCTTCGTCCCGTGGCACCAGCCGTTCTGGAACGAGGCCGGTGTTTACACCGCCACGATCACCCTGCCGACGGACGAGAAGCTCGCCTGTTCGGCCCCGGTGAAAGACACCGCCGACCTCGGCGACGGTCGTGTCCGGGTGACGATGGCCCCGTTCGTGGGTCGGGACTTCGCCATCGTCTGCAGCTCGAAGTTCCTAGAGTACACCGGCACCGCGAATCTGCCGGACGGCCGGGCGGTGCCGGTCCGCTGCCTGGCGCAACGGGGGCACGAACACTACGCCCGGGAAATGCTCCGCATCTCCGCCGAGGCGCTGGCCATGTTCAGCCAGTGGCTCGGCCCGTACCCGGCCGACCAGTTCACCCTGGTCGAGTCGTTCTTCGGCTGGAACGGGAACGAGTCGGCCGGGCTGGTGATGATCGACGAGCGGGTGTTCGACATGCCCAAGCTCGGCCGCGGGTACATCGAGTACCTGGTGTCCCACGAGACCTGCCACCAGTGGTGGTACAACCTGGTCGGCACCAACGGGTACTCGGAGACGTTTTTGGACGAGGGGGCGGCGACCTACTTCACGCACCGGCTGATGGACCTGAAGCACGGGAAGAACAACGACCTGCTCGCCTGGCCGAAGGAGGTGAGTTGGCTGCCGAACATCAAGCGGGAGAACTACCGGTTCGCCAGCCTGACCGGGGCCATCCGCCGGGGGGACGAACAGCCTGCTGCCGGCGACCTGCCCCAGTTCGGCCACCTGGTCGGCCTATTCAGCGGGGCTTACGACCGCGGGTCGAAGGTGTTCGGCATGATCGAAACTCGGCTCGGGGCCGAGTTCCTGCCGTTCACCCGCATGTTGGTGGCCAAGTACTCGTGGAGGGTGTTGAGCGTCGCCCAGTTGAAGGCCGAACTCGTCACGTTCACCGGCGAGGCGACCACGGCTCAGTGGGACCAGCTCTTCGACCGCTGGGTGTACGACAAGGGGCTGACCGACTGGCGGGTGGACGAGGTTCACACCAAGGCCGTCGGCCCGCGGGCGGGTGGCAGCGGGGTGCCGGTCGAGGTGGTCGTCTCCCAGCACCGGGAGTTCGACGAGCCGACCGTGGTCGGCTTCCAACTGGCCGACGGGGACGGGTTCCCGGTGCGGGTGCCGGTCGGCGGCGGGGTGGCCCACGCCGAGAACGGGGCGTCGGTCGAGCCGCTCGGGGACGGCAAATACCGGGTCCGGCTCACGCTCCCGTCCGAGCCGACGCAAGTGACCGTCGACCCCGACCGGGTGCTGCTCGACGCCAACCTCGGGGACAACGACTGGAAGCCGCGGTCGAACTTCCGGCTGGTGCCGCTGTACACCATGCTCAATGAGACCGACCTGACCAACGACTACGACCGGTGGAACTTCGCCGCCGGGCCGTGGGTGTGGGGGCCGTCGTACCCGGACCCGTGGTACACCCGGTCCACCATGGCCGGGGTGCGGGCCGGGGCGTTCCGCACCCAGACGTTCGCCGGCGGGGTGTACGCCGCCGCCCGGTACGACTACCGGGACTTCGTCATCGGGGCGGACGGGGTGTTCGACCACTGGCCGACCAAGAACACCCAGGTCGGGTTCAACGTCGAGCAACGGGTGGCCGGGCCGTGGTTCGACGACGGCGGGTCGCAGACCGCGTTCCGCGGGGTGCTGTCTACGGGCGGTACGTGATCCGGTACGGGAGCAGCCTGTACCTGCCGCCGATCAGCTTCGTCGACGTGTTCACCGACTACCAGGACAACTTCCTGCCGATCGCCCGGGAGCCGGCCCCGGGGGCGGTGCGGCCGAACTGGACCCAGCTCACCGGCCTGCACTTCCGGCTGAACCTGTACACCCCGTACTGGAACCCGGAGCGGGGCGTGTGGGTGGACCTGGTGGCGGCCGGTGGCGCGGCCGGCCTGGAGAACACGGTCGGGATGGCCCAGCTCAAGGGGGAGTTCGCCGCTGCCAGACGGCTGCCGGACGAGTGGGGGCCGTACCTGTCCCGGCTGACGGTCGCCGGTCGGGTGGCGCTGCAGGGGGCGTGGCCGGGGCGAGGGCAGTTCTTCACGCTCGGCGGCAGCACCCTGTTCCGCGGGTTCGACCTGAAGGAGCGACAAGGCAGCTTCCTGTGGGCGACCAACGCCGAGGTCCGGGTGCCGGTGTGCCGGGACGTGCGGTGGAACACGCTGGACAGCGTGTTCGGGGTGCGGAACGTGTACGTCGCCGGGTTCTACGACGCCGGGGCGATCTACAACTCGGGCAACGTGGTCGGCGGCACGGCCCACGCTCGGGACCGGGGTCCGGGTGGACCTGGCCGTCTTCAGTTTCATGGAGCGGGCGACCCCTGCGGCTGGATGTGGCCAAGACGATCAACGCGGCCACCCCGTTCCAGCTTTGGTTCGGCGTCCAGCAGCCGTTCTGACGATCACACACCAGGTGTTGGTGTTGCTGAATTGCAATCCGGGCGAGCGGGGGGCGTAAGCCCCCTGTTGGAGCCGCCCCGCCAGGCTTCCAACAGGGGGCTTACGCCCCCGCTCGCCCGGATTTCAGCAGAGCCTGTCGGTGCTGATTGACTTGCGAAGCGCGTGCGGGTACGCCTAACAAATGGGCGGGAGCCGTTCGCAATCGTGACGGCCGCCTTTCGCCCGGAGGACATCGCCGTGCCCAGCCTGCCCAAGCCGCCGGACACCTTCGTCGAGTTCATCGGCCGGTTCCCCGAGTTGGGCCGGGCGTGGGAAACGGCCCGCCAGGCGGAGCGGGCCGGGCCGCTCGACGACCGCACCCGCCGGCTGGTGAAACTGGCCGTGGCGGTGGGGGGGCGAGCGGAAGGGGCGGTCCATTCTGCCGCCCGCAAGGCGCTCGCGGCCGGAGCGACCGCCGACGAGATCTACCAGGTGGTCGCGCTGGCGTCGTCCACGATCGGGTTCCCGAACGCGGTCGCCGCGTTCTCCTGGGTGCGAGACGTTCTGAACGGGGCGGCCGGCCCCGCGTCGCCCGGCGGCTGAGCCGGGCGGCTCACCGCTTCGGGATTACGTCGAGGGACCGCTTGCCGGGTGTGACCGCGTCGGGCGGCGGTCCGGCGGGGGGCTGGCCCCAGCCGACGAACCGGGCGAACGTGCTGGTCTTCAGGAACGACACCAACTGCTCGCGGAGCCGGAGCATGTCGAAGTGCATCGGGCATTGCGGGGTGGTGCCGCAGTAGTCCGGGCCGAACGGGCAGCAGACGTTCTCGTCCAGCCGCTCGAACAGGGTCACCACGTCGAACAACGTCACCTGCTCCGGCGGGCGGGCCAGCCAGTACCCCCCGCCCGGACCGGGGGAGCCGTTCACGATGCCCGACTGGGACAGGGTGGTGAGCACCTTGGCCACCACCGGCTGGGGCAGGTGCCGCCGCTCGGCGATGTCGGCCGAGTTCAGCCGCACCCGCTTGGCCGGGTCGTACACCTCGGCCAGCCGGCTGACCGCGGCGATCGCCGTCTGGGCGGTCTTGCCGTAAGGGGTCATGCGGCCCTCGCGGCCGGCGGGGGCGGTCCGGCCGGCTCCGCCATCTGGTCGGTGAACACCGCCACCGTCACCTTCAGCATCGCCGTCAGGAGCAACAGCCCGAGCGCCCAGATGCCGGCGGTGATCTTCCACTCGGTCAGGCTCGGGGCGTACTCGACCACCTCGTGCAGGGTGGACGGGATGAACCCGGGGACGATCAGCCCCATCCCCTTCTCGATCCAGATGCCGACGATCACGCACCCGCAGGCGGCGATCCGGGTCCACCCCCGCTGGAGGGCGGCCGGGGTGAAGAACAGCACAGTCCCCAGGATGTTGAGGATGATCGCCGTCCAGATCCACGGCACCAGCCCGTTCTTGCCGTGGTCGCCGAAGAACAGGTACTTGGCCGCCGCCAGGTGCCCGCCGCCGGTGTAGAAGACGGTGAACAGCTCGGACGCCAGCATCAGCAGGTTGACGGCCGCCGCCACCCGGATGATCTGCACCAGCAGTCGGGCCGGCCCCGGGTTCATCGGTAGGTCGGTGCCGACCCGGATCACCCGCAGCACCAGCAGGATGAACGCCGGCCCGGACACGAACGCGCTGGCCAGGAACCGCGGGGCCAAGAGGGCGGTGTTCCAGAACGGCCGGCCGCCCAGCCCGCAGTACAGGAACGCCGTCACCGTGTGGATGCTGACCGCCCAGACGATCGACAGCAGGACGAACGGCACGTACCACTTGGGGTCCGGGGTGGCGCCCCGGAACCGGGTGTACAGCAGATACCCGACGACGTGCAGGTTGATGAGCAGGTAGCCGTTCAGGACGATGATGTCCCAGGTGAGCATGGACACCGGCCAGTTGAACTTGCCGATGCCCGGGATCAGGTGCCAGAACCGGTCCGGCCGGCCCAGGTCGACCACCACGCTCAGGGTGCTCATGATGATCGCGGCGATGGCCAGCACCTCGCCGACGATCACCACCTCGTGCATGTCGTGGTCGTGGTACAGGTAGGCCGGGATGACCATCATCACCCCGCCGGCGGCCAGGCCGACGCAGAAGGTGAAGTTGGCGATGTACAGCCCCCAACTGACGTGGTCGGTCATGTTGGTGCGGACCATCCCGTCCCGCACCTGCACCGCCCATGCGTTCGCCCCGACCAGGGCGACGGCCGTCAGCACCAGCATCCAGGCGTAGAACAGCCACCCGCCGTCGGTCGCCACGTGCAGCGACCGGCGGAGGAAGCGGTAGTACGAGGTGGTCGGGGGATGAGGCAGTGTGGTGGCTATCGGCTCGCCCATGACGTCCCCTCGCAGCTGAACGGACCTCGCCCCGGTGCCCGGCTTAAACCCACCGACCGGCCGCGTGTCACTTGTCGAAGAAGTAGTAGAAGCGGGGCTTCGTCCCGAGCTCCTCCTTGAGCACGAACACCCGCTTGTTCTCCAGCACCCAGCGGATCTCGCTGTCCGGGTCGAGGATGTTGCCGAACACCCGGGCGCCGGTCGGGCACGCCTCCAGGCAGGCCGGCAGACGGCCCTCCCGGGTGCGGTGCAGGCAGAAGGTGCACTTCTCCATCACCCCCTGCGGCCGGACCCGGTTGGACAGGTAGCTCTGGTTCGGGTTGATCTCGTTCGCCGGCACTTCCGGCTTGGTCCAGTTGAACCGGCGGGCGTGGTACGGGCAGGCGGCCTCGCAGTACCGGCAACCGATGCACCAGTTGTAATCCACCACCACGATCCCGTCGGACTCCTGCCAGGTGGCCTCGATCGGGCACGCCTTGACGCACGGCGGGTTCTCGCACTGCTGGCACTGGACCGGCATGTAGTACTTGTCCTTGGCCGGCACCGGGTGGTCGTAGGTGGCGTTCCCCTTCTCGAAGTCGATCCCGCCCTTCTGCATCTCGAACACCCGGATGTAGCTCTGGTGGCTCGGCCGGTCGTGGTTGTTCTCCACGTGGCAGGCCTCGGCGCACTTGCGGCAGCCGATGCAGATGCTCAGGTTCAGGGCGTAGGCGAACTGGACCCCCGGGATCGGCTTGTGGTCCTTCACCGTCACCGGCTTGCCGGTCTCCTTGCGGGCCTCGTCGGTCAGCCGGTTGAGGATCGCCTGGAGCTGGTCCGGGGTCAGCTCCCGGTAGTGCTTCTGCAGGAACTCGTCGGTGTTCAGCTCCGAGGTCCACTCGAACCACGGCTTGATGGCCGCTGCCCAGGCGGCCAGGCCCAGGGTCGCCGCCCCGGCCTTGACCGCCGTCCGGCGGTCCACCTCGCCGAGCACCGGCAGGGACAGCTTGCCGCCCTCACTCATGGCCGCCTCCGGTCAGGAACCGGTCGTTCGGCCCGGCGGCCGGGGACACGGTCGGGTACTTGGGGGCGTGCGGGTGGTGGCAGTCGGTGCAGGTGTTCCGCTGCCGCCCGCCCCGGGTCAGATCCCAGTGCCCGGTCATCCCGCCGTGGGCACCGTGCTGGTAGTCGCGGTACTGCGGCCCGTGGCACTGGGCGCACAGCGTCATCACCTCCGTGTACGGCACGGCCTTCCCGTCCGCGAGCCGCAGCGTGGCGTACCCGTCGGCCGGGTTGTGGCAGGAGGTACACGACAGGCTGCCGTGGCTGCCGGCTACGGTCTGGTGGAACGCTCGCAGCGGGGTGCCGATCTTCGCTTCCGCGTTGACCGGCTTGGTGGAGTGGCAGGTGGCGCAGGCGATCGTCACCGGCCGGCCCTTGTCGTCCACAGCTCCCGTAGCCACTGACGGAGGGCCGGACGGGGTGCGAATCGTCACCGGGTGGCCGGCCGCGACCGGCCGCGCCGCCACCGGCTGGTCCGTCGGTTGCGGCGACTGTCGGCTGCAGCCGACGACCGCGATGGCCACGGCGGGCAGCGCGATTAGCCAGCGGCGGATGGTCGAGGGGGAGGGCATGGGGCACTCCGGGGGTGAACACCAACAGCATAATGGGTCGGATTCGAGAAATCAAGAACTAGATATCTTTTATTCTTGATTACAGCAGACGTGGGCGATATGGTGACAATGTCGAGTGGTTCTTGAGGACTCCGCCATGCACACCACCGGCTTGGTGGTCACTCTGACCGACGACCCGGGCGAGGCAGCCGCGGCGGTGGCCGCGTTGGAGGCCGCCGGGCCGTTCACGTTCGGTCAGGTGTGCGGGCCGTGTCGGGCGGTGGCGTTGGAGGCGGCCGACCCGGAAGCCGCCCGCCACTGGCACGAGTGGGCCGCCGGGCTGGCCGGGGTGCGGGCCGTTGAGGTGGTGTTCGTACACTGGGACGATGCGACCGAACCGGAGACGACCGATGTCACCGTCTGACCCTTCTCGCCGACAGTTCCTCCGGTCGGCCGCCCTGGCGGCGGCCGGGTCGGTCATGACCGACCGACTTTCCGCCCAACCGGCCCCGCCCGGCGGGGTCGGCCTCCCGGTCCTTCCGGGCGTCACCTGGGACAAGGCGCCGTGCCGGTTCTGCGGCACCGGGTGTCACGTCCAGGTGGGGGTCAAGGACGGCCGGGTCGTGGCAGTCAGCGGCGACCGGCAGGCCGAGGTGAACAAGGGCTTGCTGTGCGTGAAGGGGTATCACGTCGGGCACATCCTGTACGGCAAGGACCGGCTCACCACGCCCCTCCTGCGGAAGGACGGGAAGCTGGTGCCGATCACCTGGGACGAGGCGATCGACACCATCGCCAGGCGGATCCACGCCGCCCCGCAGAAGTTCGCCTTCTACGGGTCCGGCCAGTGGACCGTGCCCGAGGGGTACGCGGCGAACAAGTTCATCAAGGGCGGGCTGTCCAACAACCACATCGACCCGAACGCCCGGCTGTGCATGGCGTCCGCCGTCACCGGGTACATCAGCACCTACGGGGTGGACGAGCCGTACAACTGCTACGACGACCTGGACGCCTGCGACGTGCTCATCCTGTGGGGGAACAACTTCGCCGAGATGCACCCGGTGCTGTTCAGCCGGTTCATCGACCGCAAGCTGAAGGGCGACAAGCTCACCCTGGTCGACCTGACCACCCGGTACACCCGGACCAGCGAGCGGGCCGACCACGTGCTGGTGTTCCAGCCGCAGTCGGACCTGGCCATCGCCAACTGCATCGCCCAGCAGGTGATCGCCGCCGGGGCGGTGGCCACGGACTTCGTGACCGAGCACTGCACCTTCCGCAAGCCGTGGAAGAAGGCCGGCGACCCGCAAACGCTGATGGGCGAGCCGTGCTCGTTCGAGGAGTACAAGCAGCTCGTCGCCGAGTACACCCCGGAAGCGGTGGCGAAGACGTCCGGCCTGTCCGTCGAGCAGCTCCAGTTGCTCGGCCGGCTGTTCATCGACAAGTCGAAGAAGGTCGCCAGCCTGTGGTGCATGGGGATGAACCAGCACACCCAGGGGACGGCGATCAACAACCTGGTCCACGCCATCCACCTGCTGAGCGGGCACTGGGGCCGGCCGGGGGACGGGCCGCAGTCGCTGACCGGCCAGCCGTCGGCATGTGGCACCGTTCGGGAGGTCGGCACCCTGTCCCACTCCCTGCCCGGCGACCTGCGGGTGGACAAGCCGGACCAGGCGGCCAAGGCGGAGAAGCTGTGGCACCTGCCACCCGGCCGGATCAACCCCAAGATCGGGTATCACACCGTCGAGATGTGGGAGAAGTTCTGCACCGCGTCCGACAAGGGCGGGGACATCGACACCCTGTGGGTGCAGGTGACCAACCCCGGCCAGTCGCTGCCGAACGTCCACAAGCTGTTCGACGCCAAGGCGAAGCTGCCGAACAAGTTCCTGATCGTGTCCGACGTGTACCCGACGGCGACGACGGAGCTGGCCGACCTGGTGCTGCCGTCCGCCCTGTGGGTGGAGAAGAACGGCATCTTCGGCAACTCCGAGCGGCGGACCCAGCAGTGGTTCCGGATGGTCAACCCGCCGGGCGACGCCCGGGACGACTGCTGGCAGACGATCGCCGTCGCCCGGAAGCTGCACGACCTCGGCCACCCGGGGATGAAGGACAAGGACGGCAAGTTCCTGTTCCACATCACTGACAAGGACGGCAAGCCGGTCGAGGTGTGGAAGTGGGAGAACTACTACGGCAAGGTGAACGTCGACGAGAAGCTGTACGAGGAGTACCGCGAGTTCACCCTGATCAAGCACAAGGACGTGGCCCCGTACCCGGAACTGGCCAAGGCCCGCGGGCTGCGGTGGCCGGTGGTGAAGCAGCCGGACGGAACCTGGAAGGAGACCCGGTACCGGTTCCTGGAAGGGTACGACCCCTACGTCAAGAAGGGCAAAGGGGTGCAGTTCTACCACTCGGTGGCGAACGACGACAAGGCGTTCATCTGGTTCCGCCCGTACGTGCCGCCGCCGGAGGTGCCGGACAAGGACTACCCGCTGTGGCTGGACACCGGGCGGGTGCTGGAGCACTGGCACACCGGCACCATGACCCGGCGGGTGCCGCAGTTGAAGCGGGCGATGCCGGCCGCCTACGTGGAGATCAGCCAGGAGGACGCCCGGGCGCTGGGCGTGCGGACCGGCGACCGGGTGCGGCTGGAGACACGCCGCGGGTCGCTGGAGCTGCCGGCCTGGATCGACGGCCGGGCGCGGTGCCCGAAGGGACACGTGTTCGTCCCGTTCTTCGACGAGACCAAGTTGATCAACCGGCTGACGCTGGAGGCCCACTGCCCGTTCAGCAAGGAGCCGGACTACAAGAAGTGTGCCGTCCGGGTGGTGAAGGTATCCGCGTGACGTCCGGAGGTGTGCGATGACCGAGACCCCGACCCGGCCGCCGGACCACCACACGGCCGCCGACCTGCTCCCGCCTCGTGCCCGGCGGTTCGCCTCCCTGCTGGCGGCGGTGGCCGTCGGCGTCGCCCTGTTCGGCTTCCTGACCGGCATCCGGGAGCCGGGCCAGACCGTTCGGCCGACCGCCGCCCCGCCGGCGCCGCACGGCGACGCGCCGCCGGCAGTCAACTACGCCGAGCTGCCCACGGCGAAGCTCCGGCCGAACACCGACCGGACGGCCCTGGCCCAACTCGTTTACGAGCGGCCGGGCGTCACCGACCCGGTGGTCCGCACCGAGGAGATGAAGCTAGCGGCCCTGGCGGACAGGGCGCGGAACCGGGCCTACGACGGCGCCCCGCCGACCATCCCGCACCCGGTCGAGGCCCGGTCGGCGGCGGCCTGCCTGGCCTGCCACGGGGAGGGGCTGAAGGTCGGCGACCGGATCGCCTCCAAGATCAGCCACGCCCACCTGACGAACTGCACCCAGTGCCACGTCGAGCAGTCCACGGCCGCCCCGGTCGGCGGACCGGAGCCGGCCGAGAGCGGGTTCGCCGGTCTGTTCCGGGCCGGCCCCGGCGGACGGGCGTCCCCGGGCGCCCCGCCGACCATCCCGCACCACACCTGGATGCGGGAGAGCTGTGCGAGCTGTCACGGCACGGTCGGCCGGCCCGGCACCCGCACCACCCACCCGTGGCTGACCAACTGCACCCAGTGCCACGCCCCGTCGGCCGCGCTGGACCAAGCCCCGTCCGCCGGAGGCAAGTGATGTCCCAGCCGACCCTGCCCGACGGCCCGCCGGTGCCGATGATGGTCGAAGGACTGCTCGACCCGCCGACCCTGTCGGCCCTGTTCGCCGACCTGCAGTCCGCCACCACCGGGGTCAGCGTCCGGGAGAAGGGCGACCCGAAGGGGTACGCCGGCACGGACGAGCTGCCCCTGTCCGTCGCCCTCGACCGGCTGTTGACCGGGGTCAGCCGGGCGGTGCAGATCCGCTACCGGTACGACGGGCACGACTGGACCGACACCGTCGTCGCGCTGCCGACCGGGTTCCGCGTGGTCCGCTGCCGGCACGATGGGTGAGGCTCGCCGGGCCGCAGACCCCGTGGTACACTGCGGGCTGTTCGCTCCCGCAGTTGCTGCTGAAATCCCGGGCGAGCGGGTAAGCCCCCCGTTGGAGCCGCCCATCGCTGTCCAACAGGGGGCTTACGCCCCCCGCTCGCCTGACGTCCGAAGATTTCAACAGAGCATCCCGCCGTCACAGTCCGAGGGACGCCCGGATGTACGTCCCGCCCCACTTCGCCCAGACCGACCCGGCCACACTCCACGCCTTCATCGAGCGGCACAGCTTCGGCCTGCTCGTCTCCGATGCGGGTGGGGAGCCGTTCGCCACACACCTACCGTTTCTGCTCGACCGAACGGCCGGCCCCCAAGGCACGCTTGTCGGCCACCTGGCCCGGGCCAACCCGCACTGGCAGACGCTCGAAGGCCGGACCGCGCTGGCGGTGTTCAGCGGCCCCCACGCCTACGTGTCGCCGACGTGGTATCGGGCCGAGCACGTGGTCCCGACCTGGAACTACACCGCCGTTCACGCTTACGGCCGGGTCTCGCTGATCGACGACCGTGGCGAACTGCTGGACATCCTCCAGCGGAGCGTGGCGGTGTTCGAGTCCGGCATGCCGCGGCCGTGGGTGCTGGACACGGGGGCCGTTTTCGTGGACCGATTGGTCGGTCAAATCGTCGGGTTCCGGCTGCCGATCGACCGGCTGGAAGGCAAGTGGAAGCTCGGCCAGAACCACCCGGCCGAGCGGCGGGAGAAGGTCATCGCGGCATTGCAGGCCGGTGGCGGGGACGCTCCGGCGGTGGCCGAGTTGATGCGAGCGACGCTCCCCCCTACTCGCGGCTAACCGCCATGCGCGCCCTCACCTTGATCGCTGTCCTGGTCGCCTCCGCCGGCGATCCTGATCTGGCCGCCGGCGGCGAGCGGAACGTCGTTTCCAAGGACGGGACAGGGTTTGTCCTGGTGCCGTCCGGCCGGGCGTTTGTGCCCTGGGGGTTAAACTACGACCATGATCGGACGGGCCGGCTGCTGGAAGACTACTGGGAGCGGGAGTGGGACGCGGTCGCCCGCGACTTCCGGCAGATGAAGGCGCTGGGCGCGAACGTCGTCCGAATCCACCTCCAGTTCGGCCGGTTCATGACCGGGCCGGACCAGCCCGACGCCGGTGCGTTGGATCGGCTGGCGATGCTGCTTCGACTGGCCGAGGAGGTCGGGCTGTACCTCGACCTGACCGGCCTCGGGTGCTACCACAAGGCGGACGTGCCGGGGTGGTACGACAAGCTGTCCGAGCCGGACCGTTGGGACGCCCAAGCCCGGTTCTGGACCGCAGTCGCCGGGCGGTGCAAGGACAGCCCGGCCGTCTTCTGTTACGACCTGATGAACGAGCCGGTGGTGCCTCGGCGGCCGCCCGCCCGGCGACTGGCTCGGCCCGGCGTTCGCGGGCAAGCACTTCGTGCAGTTCGTCACCCTCGACCAGCGGGACCGCCCCCGGCCGGCCGTCGCCCGGGCGTGGGTCCGACACCTGGCCGCCGCCATCCGTCGCGCGGATGACCGGCACCTGATTACCGTCGGCCTCGTGGACTGGAGCCTGGACCGGCCGGGGCTGACCTCCGGGTTCGTGCCCAAAGAGGTCGCCGGCGACCTCGACTTCGTCAGCGTCCATCTGTACCCGGAGGCGGGCCGGCTGGATCGGGCGATGGACACGCTCAAAGGGTTCGCGGTCGGCAAGCCGGTGGTGGTCGAGGAGACGTTCCCGCTGAAATGCTCGCCGGCGGACCTGGCCGGGTTCATCGGCCGGGCCGGGCCGCACGCCGCCGGGTGGATCAGCTTCTACTGGGGCAAGCCGCCCGAGGAACTACGGCGGTCGAAGGCGATCGGGGACGCCATCCTGCTCGACTGGCTGGACCGCTTCGCGAAAGCGCCGGGCGACAAGAAGTGACGGCGGGTCAGCGGCCGGTCAGCCCGGCGCGGACGGCGGTCAGCACCCTCAGATAGCGGACCCCGATCAACAAACCCAGCACGGCTAGCCCGGCAAGGAACCCGCCGACCGCGTACCAGGCGTCGGGCGGGAGGTCTTCGAACCGGACCGCCGGCGCGGACCGCGGGTGCAACGGTGACGCGCCCGGGCGGGCGGTCAGCCCGGCGGACATGCCGAGCAGGCTCAACCCGGCCGGGACGGCGACGGCTGTGCCGCCCAGGGCCAGCAGGTAGCGTGTGACCGGGTCGGCCGCCTGCTGGCCCGCCATCTCGATCAAGAGCCGATGCCAGATGGTCAGGATACCGAACTCGGCCGCCGTGCCGGCCACCCAGGCGAGGAAGCCGACGGCCACGACCGTTTGCGCCTCCGGCCGCAACTCGTTCGCCGTCCACCCGAGCGCCCACGGGGCCGGGACCACCAGCCCCCCCGCCCACCGGGTCAGGGTCGCCATTTGTGCGGCCGTGACCCAGCCGTCGGCTCCGACCGCAGCGGCGGCCGACCGGCACCGCCCGTACCCGACCCACCGGAGCCGGGTTCGCACGCTGAGAAGGGCCAGGTCGAGAACCCAGGCGGTAGCGAGTAGCGGTCCGAAGCGGCCGAGGTCACGGCTGAGGACGCCGGCCAAGCCGACGTGACCCAGCCAAACGCAGCCGACGGCGATCAGGAAGGTGTGTTCGAGGAGCGCGACCCGGAGGCTTACCGTCAGCAGTCCGATCCCGCTAGCGGCGTTCGCCGCGGCGGAGGGGGTGACCAGCGGGTCCGGGGCGACGTCCGACTCCAGGGGGTGCGGCCGGGTCGGCACCCGGACCGGCACCCCGCACCGGTGGCAACACAGGGTGCGACCGCGGTCCGCCCGGAGCGCGGCCAGCCCGGCGCCGCACTCCGGGCAGCAGAACCGCAGGGCCGTCGCCGCCGCCCCCAGCATCCCCGCCTCCGCCCGGCGTCGGCCGGGTCACGCGGCCGCCGGCTCGTTCTGTTCGAGCCAGCTCCGGATCGCACGCCGGGCGCCGCCCACCAGCCGGGCGTTCCAGAACCAGACGACCAGCCCGGCCAGGATGACCAGCCCGCACCGGGCGGTCGCCCGGTGCGGGGCCAGCTTGTTCCAGTTCGGGGTGAACTGCTCGCCCAGGAACTTGTCCGCCTGCGCCGTGTACGCCAGGTAGTAAACCACCCCGGCGACCACCACGAAGAAGGTCAGCCCGGTGTAGACAAGGAAGCGGGTGCTCCGGCTGGCCAGCCGGTCGTTGCCGAGGGCCGCTCCCATCCGCCCCAGGGCGCTGGCGAACCACACCTCGGCGAGCAGCACGAACACCCCGGCGACCAGCAGCCCGGCCCGCTGGCTGATCCCGTTCCAGTCGTCCGGCGGCAGCACACTGGTGGTCAACTTCGTCCACACGTCCACCGTCCACTCCTCCGGCTTCACCCCGAGCGAGGCGGCCGGCGGGAGGATGCCGGTGAACACCTGGGCGACGGTCGGGGCGAGAGCTGCAATCACCCCGGCCAGGGTGAACAAGGTGGCGAACGCGGCCGCCCGGGCCAGCCCCCGGCTGTACGACGCCCGGGGGGCGCCGGCCACGCCGAACCGGCCGAGGGTGACGAGCAGCAGCCCGAGGGCCGCCGGGATGAGGACGGCCCCGGCCCGGATCTCCATCGCCTGGCTCAGCCCGGCGATCTTGAGGAACCCGGGGTCGGCGTTCGGCAGTGCAGTGCCGTAGTTCTCGGCGATCGCGATGCCGGCCGGCCCGAGGACGGCGAGCAGGAAGACGAACTGCCCCAGCCCGACCCACCACAGCCCCCGCCGCGCCCGCCGCCAGCCCCGGACCACGTCCTCGGTCACAGCCTCGGCCGCCGGTTTGCCCGGCCGGGCGAACGGGTCCGCCGGCTGCTTGCGGGGCGGCTCGGCGGCGAAGCTGGGTGGCGGCAGTTTGCCGGCCGACGCTTTCCGCGGTTCGGCCTCCGGCCGGCCCATCGACCCGAACGACGACCGGCGGGCATCGCTCGGCGGCAGCAGGTCGTCTTCCGGCAGCGGCCGGGTGGCGGCCGGCGGTTTGAACGGGGTTTCGACGGCCGGGCGGTCGGGGACCGGGGCCACCGGGGCGGGGGGAGGGGGGAGGAGGCCGCCGCCCAGCCCGCCCCCGCCGGCCGGGATGGCCAGGACCGTGCCGCAGGTCGGGCACTTGCCCCGCTTGCCGCCGGCGTCGTCCGGGGCGTGCAGCACCCCCTGACATTTCGGGCACGTGACCTTGATCGGCATGGAGACCTCGGAGCGGGTGCGACTGAGTCCACCTGGCCTACAGTGTATCGCCGCGGGTTCGGCCCGCCATCACCCGGGCCGTCAGCGGGGGGTGGGCCGCTCCCACGCCGGGTCGTAGTCCAGGGAGAACAGCCGCTGCACCGCCTCCGCCCGCCCCCCCGGCCCGGCGGCCAGCAACTGCTCGACCCCGGCCCGCAGCCGGGCAAGCCGCGGGTCGGACCGGGCGGCCGCCGCGTCCACCCCGCGGTCGATCCGGTCCAGGGTGGCGGCCAGGTCGAGCAGCCGGCTGCGGGCGTCCAGGTAGAAGGCGTCCAGCGCCTTCGGGGCGGGGAGCGGGGTCATGGCGAGGGGTCTCGGGTGTACGTCCGCCGGACGGACAGGGGGACGAGGTCGTTCAGGCTGCCGGAGCGGAAGCCGTCCAGGTCGAGGGTGACGAACTTGAACCCGAGCCGGTGCAACTCGGCGGCCAGCGCAGTGCGGACCGGGGCGTCGGCCAGTCGTGCAATATCCGCGGCCGGCACCTCGACCCGGGCCAGGTCGCCGTCGTGGTAGCGGACGCGGCAGTCCTTCAAACCCAATGTGCGGAGGTAGGCCTCGGCGTCCTCGACCCGCCGGGTCCGTTCCGGTGTGACGGCCAGGCCGGGTGCGATGCGGCTGGACAGACACGGGGCGGCCGGCTTGTCCCACGCCGGCAACCCCCACGCCCGGGCGACCGCTCGCACGTCCGCCTTGGTGAACCCGGCCTCTTGCAGCGGGTGCCGGACGTGGTGTTCGGCGGCGGCGGTCAGCCCGGGGCGGTAGTCCCCCTGGTCGTCCAGGTTGGCCCCGCTGCACACCACCGCCGCTCCGAGGTCGGGCAGCTTCGCTTCGATCGCCGAGTACAGCTCGGACTTGCAGAAGTAGCAGCGGGCGCCGTCGTTCTTCAGGTAGTTCGGGTCGTCGAACTCCCGGGTCGGCAGGAAGACGTGGCGGATGCCGATGTGGGCGGCCAGTCGGCGGGCGTCGGCTAACTCGCTCCGGGGCACGCTCGGGCTGTCGGCCGTGACCGCGACCGCCCGGTCGGCGAGGGCGACGGCCGCCGCCTTGGCGACCACCGCGCTATCCACCCCGCCACTGAACGCGACCGCCGCGCCCGGCAAGTCGGCCACCACCGCCAACAGCCGGTCCCGCTTGGCCAGCAGGTCCGGAGGAAGCGTCGAAGAAATCGGCGGGGCGCTCATACCCGCAGTATATCCGGGCCGTCGGACCGGTCACAACGCGGGTGTGTGTCCGCTCGCTCCGCGAGCGGTCGATGTCTCCGTCCCGCGTCAAAGTCCTGCGGCCGGGTTGAAGCGCCCGTTCCGCTCGCGGACTACACACCCCGAGTCGCCGCCCGGAACGCCTCTCGCAGTTGCCGGGTGATCGGCCCTTCGCCGCCGCCCCCGACTTTCGACCCGTCGAGCGACCGCACGCCGATCTGCTCGGCTTCGGCGCTGGTCAGGAACAGCTCGTCGGCCGCCGTGAGGTCGTCCCGGTTCAACCCGCCGACCACGACCGTCGAACCGGCCCGTTCCGCCAGCTCGGCGACGAACTGTTGGGTGACGCCGCCCCTGTTCGGGAGCCGGACGGTGTTGCCGTAGACCGCGGCCAGGTCCGATTCCGCCCCGCCGACGACGGAGCCGGCCGCGTCGAGGACGACCGCTTCCAGGCAGCCGGCCTGCAGCGCCTCCCGCTTCGCCAGGACGCCGGCGACCCGGCTCAGGGTGCCGACGGGGTGAGGGAGGGGCCACCGGACGGATGTGGTGACGAGGTCCAGCCCGACGGCGTACAACTCGCGGGGGAAGGGGACCACGTCTTCGGCGATGACGATGACCTGCGGCTCGCACTTCCGCGGGTCGAGGCCGAGCGTCCCGGCCCCGCGGGTGACGACCACCTTGACGTACCCGTCGGCCCGGCCGTTGGCGGCCAGGGTGGCGGCGATCGCGGCCGCGAAGTCGGGGCGGGTCATGGTGAGCTTCAGGGCGATCGCGTCGGCGGAGGCGAACAGGCGGTCCAAGTGCTCGGCCAGTCGGAACACCGACCCGCCGTAGGCCCGCATCCCCTCCGTCACCCCGTCGCCGAACAGCAAGCCGTGGTCGAAGACGCTGACTTTGGCGTCGTTCTTGTCGACCAACGCGCCGTCGATCCAGACCTGGGACATGGCTTCACCACGCGAAAAAGCCCGCCCACGACCGTGGGCGGGCTTTGGGATGGCTACACTCTGACACCTTACACCGCCGTCAACACCGGCCGAAAGGAGTCGGGCTCGTCCGCGGTCAGCCGGCCGTGGGACATCCGTACCACCCGGTCGGTGGCCGCCGCCACATCCAGGTTGTGCGTGACCATCACGATGGTCAGCCCGTCGTCCCGGTTCAGTTCCCGGAGCAGGCGGACGATCTCCGTGCCGGTTTCCGGGTCCAGGTTGCCGGTCGGCTCGTCGGCGAACAGCACCCGCGGCTGGGCCAGCAGCGCCCGGGCGACCGCCGCCCGCTGCATCTCCCCGCCGGACAGCTCCCGCGGCTTGTGGGTCAGCCGCCGGGACAGGCCGACCCGGTCGAGCAGCGCCTCGGCCCGCGCCCGCCACTGCCGGCGGACCGCCCACCAGCCCCAGACGGAGTGGCGGACGTAGGCCGGCATCAGCACGTTATCGAGTGCCGAAAGCTCCGGCAGCAGGTGGTAGAACTGGAAGATGAACCCGAACGTCCGGTTCCGCAGCTCGTCCCGGGCCTTGCCCCGCAGGGTGTCGATCCGCCGGCCGTCCAGGGTGATGGTGCCGGTGTCCGGGGCGTCCAGGGTGCCGAGCAGGTGGAGCAGGGTGCTCTTACCCGACCCGGACGCCCCGACGATGCTCAGGAACTCGCCCGTCTCGACGGCCACGGACAGCCCCTGGAGGACCGGCACCGCGTCCGCGTGCCGGCGGTAGCTCTTGGTCAGGCGGTCGGCGACGAGCATGGTTCGGGCCTTCTGGTAGGTCAGGCTGGGCCTGACGCGTGAGCGTGCAACCCGTCAGGCACAGCCTGACCGACCGGGACATCACTCGAACCGCAACGCCCGGACCGGGTGCAGCCGGGCCGCCTTCAACGCCGGCAGGACGCTGAACCCGACGGCGATGGCCACCGCCCCGACGTTCACCAGGGCGACGGTCAGCGGGTCGACGTTGGTGGGGATCTGGTCGAAGTAGTAGATCTTGCGGTCGAACACCTGCTGGCCGGTGGCCCACGCCAGCCCCTGTTCGATCTGGTTCAGGTACTTGGTGATGAGCAGGCCGGCGGCCGACCCGAGGCCGCATCCGACCAGGCCGAGGAGCAGCCCGTACCCGAGGAACACCCCCATCACCCCGCGGTCGGACGCCCCGAGCGACTTCAGCACCCCGATGTCCCGGTACTTCTCGGTGACGATCATACTGAAGATGGCCAGCACCCCGAACCCGGCCACCCCGACGATCATGAACAGCAGGATGTTCAGGATGCGGCGCTCCACGTCGATCGCGTCCAGGAGCGGCCCCTGGTGCTGCTGCCACGACCGCACCTGGGCCTCCCCCGGGGCGAACAGCGACTGGATGCCGGGGACGACCACGTCGTTGAGCAGCCGGGCGTCCTCCGCCACCCCCGGCTTGAGCTTGAGCTGGAGGACGTTTACCCGGCCGCCCATGCCCCGCATCCGCTGCAGGTCGTCGAGCGGCACGTAGACGAAGCTGGAGTCGTACTCGCTCATCTCCGACTTGAAGAAGTCGGCGACGGCGAACGTGCCGGACACCGGTTTCAGGCTGGCCCCGGTGACGGTCGCCAGGAACACGTCGTCCCCGGGCCGGAGCAGGGTGACTTCGCTCGGCTGCCCGGTCTGCGGGTCGGTGCCGTATCGGAAGTGGCAGATGCCGTAGCCGAGGATCATCCCCGGCACCCGGGGCGGGGGCGGGACCGGCAGGGCCGGCGGCGGGAGTACGGCCGGCTGGGCCGCACCCGCCGCGGCCGGCGGCATCTCCAGGAACTTGCCCGGGTCGCCGGCGACGGCCGGGGCCGGCCGCGGGTCGTCCATGCCCCACACGGCGAACACCCGGTTCCGCTCGAACCGCTCCTTCGCCGCCGGGGTCAGGTCGAACGTCGGGGCCGGGCTGTTCCGCTGGCCCACGAGGTACTCGCGGAACTTGCCGACGGCCGCGTGCCGGGCCGGGTCGACCCCGACCAGCTTGACGTGCTTGGTGATCGGGAACGCCTTCCCCTCCTTGTTCCGGACCTGGAACTGGAGGATGGCGAACACCTCGACGGTCGGGGAGACGGCCTCCACGTACTGCCCGATCGGGGAGCCGGTGACGCGGGCGGCGAGCCGGTCCGGGGCGTCCTCGAACCCGTCGGCCAGTTCGGTCTCGATGACCACGTCGGCGAGGATGCCGTGGAGCCGGTCCTTGAGTTTGTTGCTGAACCCGCTCATGACGCTGTTGACGACGATCAGGGTGGCGACCCCGAGCATCACGCTGACGATACAGACGAACGCTAGATAGCGAGTGCGGAGGTAGCGGAGGCAGAGCAGGAGTTGGTACACGGGCGTCCTTCCCGTCGGTCGGCGGAGCGGATGGCCGGGTTATACCCGCACTCGCCGACCGCCGGAAGGGCGACTAACCGACCGGTAGACGGACTGACCGGATGGGAACGATGGCCTTGTCAGCGTGTCCCTGCGGCGATAAATTACCGACAGCACTACCCGGTAGTGTAACGGTAGCACAAGAGATTTTGGTTCTCTTTGTCTAGGTTCGAATCCTAGCCGGGTAACTCGAAGCAACCCCTGGAAATCCCAGGGGTTGTGTCGTTTTAGGCTCTCGTCATGGTATCCGACTGATGCCGAACCCTTCGCCCGTCGTCGCCTGCTCGTCCAGCCGCACGTATTCGCACGGGCCGCCCGGTAGCCGGTGAACAGCTTGATCTCGATGACCAGGCAGGGCCGTTGCCACCCGCCGACCCCGGCCAGGAAATCGGTCAGGTGGTCGTCGTCCGGGAGTCGCACCCGGGGTCGGTCGGTCATCAGCGGCTGCACGTCGGCGAAGCGGGACGCCGGGCACACCTCAACGGCTCGACGAACCACTTCTGCCACGGGGCGCAAGCACCACGGACGACGCTGAAGGCGGTGCGCCCTGAATTATCGGCCTGGGGCTTTCGACGGCTTCGGTCCTGAGCGGGCCGAGTAAGGTGTACGCCACGGCCACGACGACCGTCCGGAAGGCGATGAGGAACGACACCTTCCTCGTCTTGCGACGGGACGGACGCTGGGCCAGAATCGCACCCGGTCACCCGCCCGGAAGGGCCAACAGGCGCCTGCCGCTTGTCCAGACCATAGGCCGCGACGCGGGTCACGGCGACCAGCCTGAGCTACGCGGCGACGGCGTACCACAATGCCTTGGCAACCTCCGGAGGAGTCCATGCACGGCCCGTCGCCGGACGACCCGCACCCGATGACGGGGTTTCCGCAGGTCGGGTTCCTCAAGCCGCTGGTCAAGAACCCGCTGATCCAGGTCGGCGAGTACACCTACTACGACGACCCGGACGGCCCCGAACGCTTCGAGGCGAAGTGCGTCCTGTACCACTTCCCCTTCATCGGGGACAGGCTGGTCATCGGGAAGTTCTGCGCCCTGGCCCGTGGGGTCAAGTTCATCATGAACGGGGCCAACCACAAGGTCAGCGGGTTCTCGACGTACCCGTTCCAGATATTCGGGGGCGGCTGGGAGGCCGTGATGCCGAAGCCCGGCGACCTGCCGTACAAGGGGGACACGGTGGTCGGGAGCGACGTGTGGGTCGGGTACGACGCCCTGGTCATGCCGGGGGTCAAGGTCGGGGACGGGGCCGTTGTCGCCGCCCGGTCGGTCGTGACGAGGGACGTACCGCCCTACTCGGTCGTCGGCGGGAACCCGGCCCAGGTGGTCAAGCAGCGGTTCCCGGACGAGGTTGTCGCTGAGCTGCTGGCGATCCGGTGGTGGGACTGGCCGGTGGAGAAGATCACGAAGAACCTGCCCGCCGTCGTCGGGGCCGATCTGGACGCCCTGCGGAACGCCGCCCCATGAAGCCGACCGTCCCCGTAGGTCGGGGTGCAGTGCCGGGGCTGGACGACCACGGCCCCAGTGACTCGCCCCGTGCGACGACCGCGTCGAAGTCGTCAACCTCGGACCACAGCAGCCCGGTGCCCGGCGGCAGGTCGTCCGGGTCGCCGATCCGGCCGCTGTGATCCTCCTCCCACCGGCGCGGTCGCAGGCCCAGCCCGCCGGCCGGTTCTCCGTCTCACTCCTTGCCCCCGTAGAACACCGCCAGCCAGATGGTCGGCTCGTCCGGCGTCGTCCACTCGACCCGGTGCTTTCTGTGGGCGGGGATGGTCACGAAGTCGCCGGGCCGCATCTCGCTCTCGCCGTCCTCGAACCGCAGCCTAGCCGCTCCCGTCAGGACGACGACCCACTCGGCCTCGTCCTGGTCGTACCAGAAGCCGGGTGGGGAGGCATGCCCGTGCGACACGATCCGCTCGATGCGGATGCCGGGCGCATCCGCAAGGGACTGCACGAGTTCGGCCGGAAGGCCCGTGGGCAACTCGGCGAACAGGTTCGAAGAGATGCCCGTCACATCCGCCCCCTGTTGGGTAGCCCCCGCCGCATCCGCGTGGCGGCGGCCGGGTCGAACTTGTCGGGGTCGAACCGCCCGCCGACCCGTTCGAGCATGTCCTCGTGCGGCTCGTGGTTCGGGTCGCAGATGGCGGCCAGGAAGGCGACGTAGCCCAGACGCCGCCCACGTCCTCCGGGGAGCACGCCCGCTCCCCGTCCACGCACGCCGGGTACTTCGCGCCCGCTACGGTGGGCACCCGCTTCTCGACCACGCTCTCATGGTCCCAGGAGTCGCCGAAGTCGTACTCGTAGGCGAACCGGACCTTCTTGCCGTCCGCCGGAGCGATGTCGCTCAGCTTGGTGGCGGTCGAGTCACCGTACCCCAACTCCACGACGTTGTCGGCCATCAACACCGGGTCGCCGGAGAGCGTTTCCCCGATGCGGAAGTGGTGCAGTTGCAAGTTTGCCCAGACCATCGCCGTCTGGACGTGTTCGTGCAGTTTGTCCAGGGTGCAGTCGGGGGCGAGGATTCGCCGCCAGACCGGCGGGCGGGTACCGAGCCGGGTGACTTTCAGCTGGTAGAAGCTGCCCGACCCCTCAGCCTGGGCGACCGCCCGCTCGGCCGAGTCCAAGACGTGCCGGAGCGAGTTCCGCTTGACGCCGCTGTCGCCCCCGAATGCCAGCGGTCGCCTTCGCCACCACGGTTTTCCGTTCGGTCCGGGTGAGCGGCACCGTTCGTTGCCCTGCCCGTCTTACCGACCCAACAAAAACGGCTCGTCGGTTCACCCGACGAGCCGCCAACTAACCCAACTCATCTGACCAAATTTTCGACTTATCGTAAACCCTTGCGAAATTAGGCGTTAAGAGTGGGCGATACAGGATTTGAACCTGTGACTTCGTCCGTGTGAAGAACGCACTCTAGCCACTGAGTTAATCGCCCTTGGTCCCGGTCATCTGCCGGGACTTGTTGTTTAGCAGACCCGGCCGCCCGGGTCAAGGTTCACACCTTGGGCGGCAGGTTGGTCGCCGGGGCGTCGCTGAACACCGGGGCCGATGGCGTCACCCGCTGCGGCGGCTTTACCGGCTCCGGCTCGATCGCCGGCCGGGGCGACGTGCTGGTCGAGGAGTTGATCTCCTCCTCCATCCCGTTGATCCCTTTCTTGAACTCGATCACCGTCTTGCCGAGCGACCGGCCGATGTCCGGCAGCTTGCGGCCGAACAACAGCACCCCGATCAGCAACAGGACCAAGAACTCCTGCATCCCGAGGCCGAACATGACCGTCCTCCGCGTCGGTGAGGGTGGAACCGGAACTTGCTGAGGCGGAGGTCGAAGGTAACCCCACCGGCGTGCGACCATCTACCGGAAATCCTACCCGCCGGACCGCCCGGGGGGCAAGCGGCCGGGCGGTTTTTCCGGCCGGTCGGCTGGTCACTCCGGCTCTTTAGCCGGACCGGCCGCCGGCCGGACGGACAGCCGCACGACCACCGGGAAGTGGTCACTGTACCCCCGGCCGCCGATCGGCCCCTTGCCCAGGCCGCCGAACCGCCACGGCTGCCGGCGGGTGCCGCCCGGCTGGGTCAGCCCCTCCGAGATACTGCGGGCGGTGTCCGGATCGCACTTCCACCCCTTGTCGTCCAACAGCCCGGGGGAGACGCAGATGTGGTCGTAGATGAGCGGTTTGCCCGAGTACCAGTGGGTGCCGTACTTGGCCGGGTCTTTGCCGGCGAACAGGTTCAGCAGTGCCGGGGGGCTGGTCAGCCGGGTGCGGTCGACCAGCGCCCCGAGGACGTTCCGCACCGAGTCCGCCTCCGGCTCGCAGTTGAAGTCCCCGCAGACCAGGAAATCGACCCCCGGGTTGCGGTCGAACGCCTTCTTGTACACGTCGTAAATGGTCTCGGCGTACCGGTCCCGGCCGCCCCCGCCGTTGCCGCCGTCCCGCTGGGTGAGCTGCGACGTCCAGTGGGAAGAAATCACCGTCAGGTCGGAGCCGTTCACGACCAGGTGCGTTTCCAGGATGCGGAGGTTGCGGCCGTGCACGCGGGTGAGTTGGTGGGCGACCGGCAGCCGGGTGATGACGCACGTGCTGATGTGCCGGCCGGCGTCGTTGCCGATGTTCTTCATCGACACCTGGGTGTACTGCAGCCGGGGGTCCGCCTTTGTCGCCGTCAGCTTGGCGTTGAGGGTCGCCCGCAGCAGGTCGGCCGCCCGCACCGACTCGACCTCGGCGCACGCCAAGATGTCCGGCCCGCGGCCCTCGTTCATCCGCAAGAGGGCAGCGGTCAGGCGGTCGAGCTTCTCCTGCCGCAGGGCCGCGTCCTCGCCGAACGGGACGTCGAACTCCTTGTCCACGGACCGCCGGCCCGGGTCGACCTTGTCGTCGAACAGGTTCTCCACGTTCCAGAAGCAGAACAGGTACGACCCGTCCCCGGGGACGGTCGCGGCCGGCGGCTGGTTGGCCTCGTCCGCCGGGGCGATGATCGTCGGGGCCGGCTTGTGGTTGGCCCACAGGTAGATCAGCCCGGCGACCACGGCCAGGCCGATCACCGCTAGCCGGGTCCGTAGCGGTAGGCGGCTGAACGACTGCCAGAGGGAGATCGCGGTGCGTAGGTCGCGTTCCACGGTTCGGGCCGAGGTGCGGGCCATGTCTCCCTCCAACGATGGCGGCGTTGCCTCAGCATAGCAGCCGCGACCGCCGGCGGGCGAACCGAATCCGCCGGTCGGGCTGGACAGGGCGGGCGGGGAGGGTATGGTGCCGGCCGCGCCGCACGGGTGAGGTCCGCCCACGGCCGGCCGGAGGGTTCGCCATGAAGCTGTCGGGTCAGGTCGGGGCGCTGGCCGTCGGGGCGGTGGCCGGGGCGGTGGCGGCGTGGGTCGCGCTCAGCCCGCCGCGGCCGGCCGGGGCGGCGTCCGGCGACCGCTACCAGGACTTCGTCATGGCCACCGGGGCCGTCACCCTCCGCCCCGGGCAGGACACCGACGGGGTGTGGCTGCTCGACTACAAGGCCGGCAAGCTGCTCGGCACGGTGATCGACAAGAGCCGCCGGCAAGATCGTCGGCTGGGCCGAGGTCGATCTGGTGAGCGAGTTCGAGGTGGCCCCCGGCAGGACGTCCACTTCATGATGGTCACCGGGTACATCGCCCGCGGCCAGGCGGCCCTGTACGTGGCCGAGACGGCGACCGGCAAGTTCGGGGTGTACACCATGGGGCCGGGGCCGAACGGGCAGGGGGTGTCGGTCCGCCGGCACGACCTGACCAGCTTCCGCCGGGCCGAGCCGGCCGCCGCCCCGGCGACGCCGCCCACGCCTACAACACCGGCTCCGGTCGTGCCGACGGGTGCGACGCAGCCGCCCACGACGAAGCCGGGGCCGCCGAAGGCGGGCGGGTGATACCCCGGATCGGAACGAGCATTTTCGGCCCAGCGACTCCGCCCCTCTTGCTCCCCCTCTCCGCTTGGGGAGGGGGCCGGGGGGAGGGGTTACAAACCCCACCTGTCCCGGCGACCCGGACCCGCCGCAGGGTCGCCGAGCCCCCCGCCCCACCCCGGCCCCCTCCCCGAAGAAGGGAGGGGGAGCAGAAACCCGCGGGCCGCGGGCTGTGGTAGTCAAGTCTCGCCGGGTATCATGTCAGGTGGCTTGCCCACCCGACTGACCCGGCCCGATGATCGACGCACACCTGCACGTCGTCCCGCCGAACCTGCCCGGGGTCGGGTGCCTCCACCCGCTGTGTACCGAGCCGCCGGAGTCGGTGGCCGCCGCCCTGCGGGAGGGGATGCGGGCGGCCGGCGTCACCCACGCCTTCGCGATGGGCCAGTGGAACGGCGGCCCGGCCGACCCGCTCGGCATACACACGACGCTCGCCGTCTGTGAACTCGTCCCCGGCCTACGGCCCATTGGGGTCTGCGACCCGACCCGCGGCGACGACCCCGACCACCTCGCCAAAGTCGAGAAGGAACTGGCCCGCAAGCGGGTGGTCGCCCTCAAGTGCTACCTCGGCTACCTGCACTACGAGCCGGCTCACCCGGGGTATCGCCGGTACTACGAGCTGGCTGCCCGGTTCAAGGTGCCGGTGTTCTTCCACTCCGGGGACACGTACTCGGCGATGGCCAAGCTGAAGTACGCCCACCCGCTCGGCATCGACGAGGTGGCGGTCGAGCACCCGGACGCCCGGTTCGTCATCGCCCACTGTGGCAACCCGTGGCTGACCGACGCGGCCGAGGTCGTCTACAAGAACCTGAACGTGTGGGCCGACCTGTCCGGCCTGGTCGTCGGGGACGGCGGGGTGTTCGCCGACCCGGAGGCGAAGGACCAGCTCGCGGACCTTGCGGCGGCGGTCCGGCGGGCGTTCCGGTACGCCGAGCGGCCGAACCGGTTCGTGTTCGGCACCGACTGGCCGCTCATCCCGATCGCACCGTACAAGCAGTTCGTCGCCTCCATCATCCCCCCGACCCACCACCCGGACGTGTTCGAGGACAACGCCCGGACGCTGTTCCGGATCGCGGACTGAAGAGATGGAACGCGGATGACGCGGATCGGCCGAGGTGGATTCGCGCAGATCAAACCCATTTAATATCCTGTCTTCATCCGCGTTGATCCGCGGTGAAATCTGCGCGATCCGCGTTCCATTGCCGAGTTCGACGAAATGCTGAACGCCGCTCTCAAGGACGCCGTCTTCCGGGTGCTGCCGCGGGTGAAGACCCCGGCCCAGTACGCCGGCGGCGAACTGAACAGCGTGCCCAAGGACCACCGCCAGGTCCGCGGCAAGCTGTGCCTCTGCTTCCCGGACACCTACGCCCTGGGCACCAGCCATCACGGCTTCCAGGTGCTGTACTCGACCATGAACGCCGACCCGCAGTGGGCGTGCGAGCGGGCGTTCACCCCCTGGCTCGACTTCGAGGGAGAGCTGCGGGCCAACCACCTGCCGCTGTACGGGCTGGAGACGTTCACCCCGCTACGGGACTTCGACCTGGTCGGGTTCAGCCTGCAGTACGAGGTGAGCTACACCAACGTCCTGACCATGCTCGACCTCGGGGGGGTGCCCCACTTCGCCGACCGCCGGACGGTGGCCGACCCGCTGGTGATCGCCGGCGGGCCGGGCGCCCAGAACCCGGAGCTGCTCGCCCCGTTCGTGGATTTGTTCGTCATCGGCGACGGTGAGGAATCGCTGCCGTGGGTGATGGACAAGTGGGTGACTCTGAAGGAACAAGCCGTCCGCGACGGCGACCTGTCCTACCGCCGGCGGCTGGAGATGCTCGCTGAGGTGGCCGGCGGGGTGACTTGGGCCTACGCCCCGGCGTTTTACGAGTTCGACTACCACGCCGACGGCACCATCGCGTCGGTGACGCGGACCCGGTCGGACGTGCCCGCCGAGATCACCTCCTGCACCATCAGCAAGGACTTCGACGAGTTCCCGCTGCCGACGAGGCCGATCGTCCCGTTCGTCCAGACGCCACACGACCGGATCGCCATCGAGATCATGCGGGGCTGCCCGCACCAGTGCCGGTTCTGCCAGAGCACCGTCATCAAGCGACCGCTGCGGGTGCGGTCGGTGGACGCCATCGTTCAGGCCGCACTGGACAGCTACCGGAACACCGGGACGAACGAGATCAGCCTGCTGTCGCTCTCGACCAGCGACTACCCGCACTTCGAGGAGCTGGTCAAGAAGATGTACGACACGTTCACCCCGCTCGGGGTGAACGTGTCGCTGCCGAGCCTGCGGATCAACCACCAACTGCGGAGCCTGCCCGGGTTGGTACAGAACGTCCGCAAGGCCGGGCTGACCCTGGCCCCGGAGGTGGCCCGGGACGACATGCGGGAGCAGATCCGCAAGCGGATCAAGAACGACGACCTGTACACCGGCTGCCGGGAGGCGTTCAAGCACGGATGGCAGAAGGTGAAGCTGTATTTCCTGTGCGGCCTCCCCGGCGAGCGGCCGGCCGACCTCGATGGCATCGTGGAGATGGCCGAGACCATCGCCCAGATCAGCCGGGAAGTGACCGGGCGGTACAAGGAGGTGACGGCCAGCGTGTCCAACTTCGTGCCGAAGCCGCACACCCCGTACCAGTGGAACGGGATGCAGTCCCGCGACTACTTCCACTGGGCCGGCGACTACCTGCACCGGCGGAAAACGATCCGCGGGGCGGTGAAGATCAAGCAGCACGACATCGAGACCAGCCTGCTCGAAGGCATTCTCACCCGCGGCGACCGGCGGGTGGCCCCGGGGCTGTACGAGGCGTGGCGACGGGGCGCCCGGCTCGACTCGTGGAAGGAGTGCTTCAAGCCCGAGCTGTGGTGGCAGACGTTCCGCGACCTGGGCATCGACGTGGGCTTCTACAGCCACCGCCAGCGGCCGGTCGGCGAGCGGCTGACGTGGGACCACGTGAACGTCAAGAAGGGGCGAGCGTACCTGGAGAAGGAGCAGGAGCGGAGCGTCATCCAGTTGCGGGTGATGGCCGACGCGGTCGGCGACGGCCCGGGGTGCGGGGGGTGAACATGAGTGTGGCGACACCGACGACGCCACCGACGACTTCGGTCGTGCCGGGTGGCTATCTCAACCGACGATTCACCTGTGACGAGTACGTCCGGATGACCGAGCTGGGGTTCTTCGCCTCCCAGCGGGTCGAGCTGATCGGCGGAGACATCCTTGTCAGGACGACGATGGGGAACCGCCACGCGATAGGGATCGAGTTGCTCCGTGTCGCACTGGCGGGCGTGTTCGGGGCCGGTTTCTGGGTCCGGATCCAAATGACATTGGATCTGGCGCCGCACGGGATGCCCGATCCGGACGTGGCGGTCGTGATCGGGGGGCTACAAGCGTTCAGTGGCCGTCAGGGGAACCCGACGACGGCCGAGTTGGTGGTCGAGGTGAGTGAAACGACGCTTGCGACCGACCGGACAAGAAAGACCAGTTTGTACGCGGCGGCCGGCATTCGGGAGTATTGGATCCTCAACCTCGTGGGCGACGTGCTGGAGGTGCGACGAGATCCGCAACCCGACACGACCGCCGAATTCGGCTTAACCTATGGCTCAGTAACCAACCTCCGGACCGGGGATACCATTAGTCCGCTGGCCATGCCGGCCGCCCGGATCGTGGTGGCCGACCTGCTACCGGTCTAGTCCTTGCTGCCGCCGGCCGGCTTGTCGTGCGGCATCCAGTTCGGGCGGAACGTCTCGTCCTTCGCCAGGTGTTTGTGGTAGGCGGTCGCCACCGCCTGGAGGGCCACGAACCGGTCCCGGAATGCGGTCGTCCAGTCGCCCTTGGCCGCCGCCGCCTCGGCCGCCGCCGCCTGATTGTCGTGGGCCGGCCAGTCGACGGCCAGGTTCCGCTCCTTCACCGCGTCCCTGACCCCGACGTGCAGGATGGTGAACTTGTCGTACAGCTCCTTGCCGACCACGAACCCGTAGTCCCGGTACAGGTGCAGTTCGGCCGGCGGCTCGGCCGCCTGGGTGTCGGCCTCCTCGGTCCGCTTCCGCAGGTACGAGTACAGCCCGACCAGCCCGCCGAGGATCAGGCCGGCGGCGGCGACGAACGCCGGGATCGCGACCGCCTTGGCCTCGGCCATCTGCAGCCAGACGGACACGCCGGCCAGAACTGCCCCGAGGCCCAGGGCGGCGAACGGCCAGGGGACGACCCGGTCGATCGCGGCCAGCACCCCGCCGCCGCCGGCCGCCTTGCCGTTCGCCGAGCCGTCCGGGACGACCGCGATCAGGCAGGTGATGTTGTCCGGCCCGCCGCGGAGGTTGGCCAGGTTGACCAGATACCGGCAGGCGTCCTCGGGGCCGAACGCGGTGACCACCGCCCCGATCTCGTCCGGGCCGACGACGTTGCTCAGCCCGTCGCTGCACAGCAGGAACACGTCCCCCGGCTCGACCGGGTGCGGCCCCTCGATGTCCACCTCTACGTCGCTGTCCGGGCCGAGCGACCGGATGATCACGTTCCGCTTGAAGTCGCCCAGCTCGTCCGGGTCGATCCCCTGCCGCCGGGCCACCTCCCACACCCACGAGTGGTCGAACGTGAGCTGGTGGACCCGGCCGCCGCGGACCCGGTACGCCCGGCTGTCCCCGACGTGCCCGACCCACGCCCCCTCCGGCCGCAGGAACAGGGCGGTGCCGGTGGTGCCCAGCCCCTTGAACTCGGGGTTGTTCAGCCCGATCGCGTGGATCGACTGGTTGGCCTCGGTGAACGCCCGGCGGACGGCCGCCGGCACCCCCTCCTGGACGACGTGCTTGAGGTACGTCAGGGGGATGTCCCGGACGGCCTTGGCGCTGGCCTTTTCGCCGACCGCGTGCCCGCCCATCCCGTCGGCGACGATGAACACGTGCCCCTGGGCCCGCCAGACGGACGGGTCGGCGGCCGGCTGGACGGCGCAGGCGTCCTGGTTGTGACTCCGCTTCACCCCGACGTCGGTCAGGCTGGCGAACCGGATGGCTGCGGACGGGGGCACGGCGACGCCCTGGGTTACGACGGATCGGTCAGTTTACCTATTGTACCCGGCCGCCCCGGGGGGGCGAGGGGGGACCGGGGTTGACCCGGCCGCCGGCCGCGGGTATCCGCGGGCACCGGAACCATAGCACCGACACGCCGGGGCGCGGGGGGCGGGATGACGGTCGGCCGCTGGAAACTGGTGTCCGCCGCCGCTGCGATCGGACTCGGGTCCGGGTGCGTGGACCGCCGGTTCGTCGTCGAAACAAACGTCCCCGGGGCACAGGTCGCGGTCGACGGGGCGGCCCTCGGCCCCAGCCCCGTGGACGGCCGCCGGGAGTACCCGGGGTGGTACACGTTCACCGCCTCCGCCCCGGGGTACGAGCCGCTGGAACAGCGGGTCCGGTTCCGCCACCGGTGGTACGATTATCCGCCGCTCGACTTTGTCGCCGAGGTGCTGTGGCCGTTCCGGATCGAGGACGTCCGGCGGGTGCGGCTGGACCTGGAGCCGGTCCGGCCGTTGAACATCGGCGAACTGACCGCCCGGGGTGAAGAACTCCGGACGGTCGGCCAGAACCTGCCGCCGTCCAAGGTGCCGGCCCGGACCGCCCCGCCGGCGGCCGGCGGCCCACCGGCCTCGCCGCCGAACGTCGGGACGGTCCCCGCCCCGCTGCCCGGGAACCTGTTCCCGCTGCCGCCGCTGCCCGGCCCGTCCCAGCCCGGCGGGATGCAGGACCTGCCGCCGACCGGCCCGGCGGCGCCGCTCCCCGGCGGGGCGTACCCGCTCGGCCCGTCCAGCGCCGGCGGCCGGTGAGCGTTGTCCTACGGGCGGAGCGAGCCGGCAAACTGAATCAGCCGTCGCTCCCAGACCGCCCGCTCGGCCCACGGGCACGACCCTTCTACGATCACCAGCCCGGCCTCCGTCGGCAGGGCGGCGAACACCACGAACTTGCGGGCGGCGGCGGACGCGGCCGGGTCGGCCGGGGCGACCCGCAGCCGGCCCGTCTCCCGACCTGTCCCCTCCGGCCCGACCGGGGGGTCGCCGGCCGGCGGGTCGTCCACGGGCGTTACCTCCCGCTTGCCGAACACCGATTCGTCCCGTTTGTACAGCTTCCGCAGAAACGCCTCGGCGGCCTTCAGCGGGTCGTCCCCGGCGGCCCCCGGCACCACCCACACCAGGACCGTGGCCCGGGGCGTGTAGTCCTGGTTCTGCCGGCCGCGGAGGGCGGCGTGCAGTTCGAGGTCCGGCTTCGGCTCCTCATCCGGGGATGGTTGGGACTGCCAGATCCGCTCGTAACTGGTCAGCCGATAGTTGCCGACCCGGCCCGTGAAATCCACTGCCGCCCCGGTCCGCTCGGCCCAGTTCGCCCGCTTGTCCAGCAGCCGGAACCCGTCCCGGGCGCGGGCTAACTCCGGGGCGACCGCGCCCTCGTCCTGCTCGGCCGACCAGGTGTAGAACCAGTACCCGACCCCCCGGTGGGCGAGCGTGTACGCCTCGCCGGAGCAGACGGCCCCGGTCGCCTTCAGCTCCCCCCGGAACCGGCTGCGGAGGGCCGGCTGGCTGGCCCACGTCACCGGCTCGGCCGGCAGCTCGGCCGGCAGGTTCTGAAACAGTCGCCCCAGGTGGTCCGCCACCTTGGCGGCCATCTCGGACGCCAGCGGCGAGCGGTCCTTGAAGTCGCTGACCGACAGGGCGGCCCACCCCTCCGGCGGGCTTGCCCGGTGCAGGGCGAACGCGGTCACGCCCATCGTGGCCGCGGTCCCCGGGTCACGCTGCCACTCCCCGCCGGGGAAGCGGAAGGCGAAGTTGCGGTCCTCGTCCCGGAACTCGGGGGCCGGCTCCTCAACGACCCGATCGCCACCGGGCTTCAGTCGGCCAGACAGCACCAGTACCGCGCCGATTACCCCGAGGACGAGCAGCCCGACGCCGCCGACGACGAGCAACGGGCCGATCCGGGGGCCGTGTGCGGCCGGCGGCCGGGCGGGCTTGGGCGGCGGGGACACCGCCGGGGGCGGCTTGGCCGGGCCGACGGCGAACCGCTGGCCGCAGCGGGGGCAGTCGAGGACGGCCCCCGCCGGCACGCCGGCCGAGTCGAACTGGTACGGGCAACCCGGGTTCGGGCACTTGAGCAGCGACATGGCGGGCACCGGGCGGAGGGGACGCCCGGGATTATACGCCGTCCGCCGGCCGCTTGCCGGTCGGCATCCGCAGGAGGCTGAGCGGGGTGGTGCTGGCCGGGTCGGCCACCCGAACCGCCGCCCGCCCGTCGAGCACCGCGTCCAGGTGCGGGCGGATTGCCGCCGCTCGCCAGCCGCACGCGAGCGGGGAGTCGGCCGGCAATTCCCCGCCCGGCTGGCGGGCGCGGACCAGCCCTTTCAAGTCCTGGGCGGTGGCCACCAGATTCGACGCGATCCGCAGTCGGGCGGTAACATCGGCGAGTACCACCCCGAGCAGCCCGGCCAGGGCGGCCACGTGGGGCGGGTCGTTCTCACGCTCGGCCGGGACCGGCAGGTCCGCATCCGGGACCGCCGCCGCGGCCCGGACCGCCGTGAGGATGGCCCCGGCCTCGCCCCGCGGTAGCCCGCGAAGGGTGGCCAGGTCGTCCGCCCGGGTGGGCGGTCGGCGGGCGATCTCGGCGATCAGGTCGTCCCGCAGGACCGTCCCGGCGGCCGGTTCACCCGGGCGGCGAACCCCTCCCGCCAGGCGAACACCCCGGGCGACGGCCAGCTCCCGCCGGTCCAGCCCTCCCAGCCCCTTGAGCCGCCGCCACTTCTCCGCCGCCGCCTCGTCCGACACCCACTCCCGGACGTACCCGGCGAACTCCTCCTCCGCCCACCCCAGCCGGTCCAGCCGTTTCATCCTGGTGGTCAGCCAGTGGTGCAGCGGGAGCAGGAAGCGGACGTCGTCGAAGGCGTACCGGATCTGGGCGTGGGTGAGCGGTCGCCGTCGCCAGTCGGTCAGCGTCTCCCCCTTGCGGGCACGCGCCCCCAGTACCTCCTGGACCAGCCCGGCATACCCGATGGGGAAGGTGAACCCGACCAGCCCGGCCGCGATCTGGGTGTCGAACGCTGTCGCCGGCGGCCGGCCGACGGCGAAGTGGCACATCCGGCACTCTTCCCGGCCGGCGTGGACGACGGTCGTCCGGCGCGAGTCGAGCAACACTTCCCAGAAGTCGTCCAGCGGCCCGCAGGCGA
The DNA here is from genome assembly GCA_046350115.1 of Gemmataceae bacterium. Lineage (GTDB taxonomy): Bacteria > Planctomycetota > Planctomycetia > Gemmatales > Gemmataceae > JAXMAZ01. The sequence goes on along the minus strand of JAXMAZ010000023.1, from coordinate 86,050 downwards.
ACGGATCAATGATGGCCAGCCGGTCCGGGGTGGACACCTGGACCAGGCACAGCTCCGGCCGGTAGCTGTCCTCGCCGACGAACTCGGTGTCCAGCCCGATGACCGGGGCCGTCTGCAGGTGGCAGACCAGCTCGGCGAGCTGGTCCGGGCGGTCCACCACCTGTTCGGGTAGGGGCGGGATGGCGAAGCGGCGGCGGGGCATCGGTCGCACGGCAAAGGAGGGGGCGCGTCGTCTTTATGCGGCCGGGGCCGCCGCCGGTCAAGGAACCCGGCCCCAGCCGATCCCGGCCACCCCGGCCGCCAGCCCCTTCGTCCGGCACGGCCCGGTCTGGGTGTACTTCAGCAGCAGCAGCCCGCCGTGCAGCTCCCCGCGGACGTACAGCGGGTACAGCCCGGTCACGTCCGGCGGGCCGAACCCGTCGGCCAGCTCCGGCGGGAGCAGGCTTTCGTTCAGCACGTAGGCCCGGCCGCGTCCTGGAGGTGGTCCGGCCGGCGGGTGAAGTGGCTCGGCCGGCTGACCCCGTCCATCTGCCGGGCGTCCGCCCCGTAGAACCGGAGCAGGGCGGTCCACTGGTAGGTCGGGGTGTACACCGGCAGCCCGTCCGCCTTCGCCCGGTCGGCCACCTGCCGGGCGATCTCCAGCCGGGGGGGCCAGCCGGTGCAGTCGGTCGTTGGCCGGCGACAGGAACGGGAGCGGGGCGACCAGGTGGACGGACAGCAGGACCACGCACGCGGCCGGGGCGGCGAACGTGGCCACGGTGAACCCCGGCCCCCACCGCCGGTCCCGCACCCGCTCGAACCAGACGGCCGCCACCGGCCACAGCCCGACGTAGCACGCCGCCCAGTTCCCCTCCATCGGCCCGCGGCACGCCTTGTACAGGAAGAACCCGAACGGCACCACGAAAAGGCACGCGCACGCCCGCAGCCGGGGGTCGGCCGCCAGCCCCCGCCAGTTCCGGACGGCCCACGCGAACACCACGAACGGCAGGGTGCCGAACAGCAGCGTCTGGATGCCGACGAACTCGCCCAGCGTCCGCAACCCCGGGCCGGTGTCGGACGCCATCGCGTGCTCCCACTGGAAGCGGAGCGGGGCGAAGTCGTACTGCAGGTTGAACGCCAGGACCGGGGTCGTGAGCACGGCGGCCACCGCCCCGTGCAACACGTACCCGGGCAGCCACGCCCGCCACGGCCGGCCGCTCAGGACGAACGCGACGAACCCGGCCGGCCCCGCCAGCCCGGCGGTGTACTTGCCGAGTACCGCCCCCCCGAGTGCCGCCCCGCCGGCCGCCCACAGCCACGCCGGTACGCCGCGGGCCCCCCGTCCGTCGGGGTCAGCCGTTCCTGCACCTTCACCAGCCACAGTAAATAAAGGGACCAGAACAGCAGCAGCGGGGTGTCCGGGGTGATGAGGATCGCCCCGAAGGTGAACAACGGGGTGCAGATGACGAGCGGCAACAGCTCCCGCGGCCGGGTCACCAGATGCCCGACCACGGCCAGCATGACCAGCGTCGTGAGGCAGGCCGGTAGCCGCAGGGCCAGGACCGAGTCGCCGAACAGGGTGGTGCTCGCCCGGATCAGCAGGGCGGTCATCGGCGGGTGGTCGAAGTAGCTGAGCTGGAGCTGTTGCGCCCAGCACCAGTAGTACAGCTCGTCGTCCAGCGGCGGGAGCGTCCCGGCCAGGGCCAGATACCCGGCCGCCAGGCCGGCCAACAGACAGACGAACCTGCGGTCGCTCACCCGGCTCCCTCCGGTCGGCCGCCCCGTCCGTGGGGCCGGGCGGGGTATACCACACTCGCCCCGGCCGGGTAAGCCGAGTTTGCCCCGACCGCCGGGCCGCGGGTATCCTGACGGCACCCCCCGAACCCCCGGGAGCCTACGCATGTTGGATGACTTTCTGGACCAGAAGGTGGTCGTCGACTGCCGAAGTGAGTTCGTCTGCCTGGGCACCCTGAAGCGGTTCGACGAACACTTCCTGGAACTGCGGAACGCCGACCTGCACGACCTGCGGGACACCGACACCAGCCGGGAGAACTACGTGGCCGCGTCGGTGGCGACCGGGATCAAACGGAACCGGAAGCGGGTGCTGCTGACCCGGACCGACGTGGTGGCCATCAGCCGGATGGACGAGGTGGTGGACGAGTGAGCCGACCGCGATGGGCGTAGGGCGGTGCCGAGTCCTGAGGCCCGCCGAATGACACGCACCCGTGGCCCGGACCGGCGGGCCTCGCAGAGCCTCGGCACCGCCCTACGTCACCCTACCTCCACCGCTTTCAGCCACGCCCGCAGCAACCCGGCCAACTGCTTCCGCTCGGCGGCGGTCGCCGGCGGAAGGGACCGGGCCGCCTCCCGGAACCGGGTGTCGGTCGCCGCGTCGATCAGCTTCCGCCCTTTGGCCGTCAGCGCGACGATCACCCCACGGCGGTCGGTCGGGTCCGGCCGGCGGGCGATCAGCCCCCTCTCGGCCAGCTTGTCCAGCCGGCTGGTCATCCCGCCGGACGACAGCACCACGCTCTTGAGCAGCGCGGTCGGGGTCATCCCGTCGCCGGCCGGCTGCCGCCGCAGGGTGGCCAGGATGTCGAACTGACCGAGCGACAGGTCGTACTCTTTCAGCGCCGCCTCGACCCCCCGCTCCAGGTGCTGGGCGAGCACCAGCACCCGGCCGACCAGCTCCAGCGGCCCCGGGTCCAGGTCCGGCCGGGCCGCCCGCCAGTCGGCCACCACCTGGTCCACCGCGTCGGTTTCGCGTCCCATGCCCTCATCCTCCTGGGCATGTATCTTGATGTCAAGATACTTGACGCCAAGATATCTGCCGGGTAACGTGTTCCCGTCCCCACACTCCTTCCTGCGGGCCGAGCCATGAAAGAGCTGAAGATCGGCAACGAAACCGAGACGGCGGTCGAGCGGACCGACTACCCGCCGGAGAAGGTCAAGCAGATCCTGGCCAACGAGACGGTGGCCGTCCTCGGGTACGGGGTGCAAGGCCCGGGCCAGGCGCTCAACATGCGGGACAGCGGGGTCAACGTGATCGTCGGCCAGCGGAAGGGGGGCAAGGCCTACGACAAGGCGGTGGCCGACGGGTGGGTGCCGGGCAAGACGCTGTTCGACCTGGAAGAAGCCGCGGCGAAGGGGACCGTCGTCCAGTACCTGTTGAGCGACGCCGGGCAGAAGGAGGCGTGGCCGAAGATCAAGCCGCACCTGACGGCCGGCAAGGCGCTGTACTTCTCCCACGGGTTCGCGGTCGTGTACAGCGACCAGACCGGGGTGGTGCCGCCGAAAGACATCGACGTGATCCTGTGCGCCCCGAAGGGGTCCGGGACGACCGTCCGCCGGCTGTTCCTCGAAGGCCGGGGGATCAACAGCAGCTTCGCCGTCCACCAGGACGCCACCGGCCGCGCCCGCGAGCGGTGCCTGGCCCTGGGCATCGCCATCGGGTCCGGGTACCTGTTCGAGACCACCTTCCAGAAGGAGGTGTTCAGCGACCTGACCGGCGAGCGGGGCGTGCTGATGGGGGCCATCTACGGGCTGTGGCTGGCCCAGTACGAAGTGCTGCGGGCGAACGGCCACAGCCCGAGCGAGGCGTTCAACGAGACGGTCGAGGAGGCCACCCAGAGCCTGTACCCGTTGATCGCCGAGAACGGCATGGACTGGATGTACGCCAACTGCAGCACCACCGCCCAGCGGGGGGCGCTGGACTGGTTCGAGTCGTTCCGGGCGGCCAGCAAGCCGGTGTTCGAGAAGCTGTACCAGTCGGTCAAGACCGGGGAGGAGACCCGGCGGACGCTGGAGGCGAACAGCCGGCCGGACTACCGCCAGCAGTTGGAGAAGGAGCTGAAGGCGATCGCCGACAGCGAGATGTGGGTGGCCGGCAAGTGGGTCCGGTCGCTCCGGCCGGAAGCCGGCAAGTGACCGCCCGGCCGGGTCGGCCGATAACTGACAGCGGGCTGTCACTTCACAAGTGACAGCCCGCTGTCAGTTTGAAAAACCGGTATTGATCGATTGGTCGGCGTGCTGTCATTGCTAACGGGGTGCATAGCTTCGCCCAAGATTATTTGTAATCATGTCGTTTTTAATTGTGTAATTATGTTCTGGCGAGAACCGGGGGAACTGACATCACTCTCACCGGCTTACAAGCGATTTCCGAGGCGTAGGTCGGTATTTTTGCCGGTTTTCTTTTCCCCCTGACGGTCCTCCGTAACCCGTTCCCGACCAACGGGGTAGCCGAACCGAACCCGGCGCCCTGGCCCCCGGTCAGGGGGTGGCCCCCATCCGGCCCCTTGACACCCTGAAAAACCCGGCTCTAAGATGCCTCCGGTCTGACACTGCTAGTCCCGCCGAGGTCAGTCCCTTTCCGGCGGGGGTTTGCCTTACAGACGGCCCAGAGAACGGTCACCAGCCGCCGCGCCGGCCCGCTACCTGTGCCGCAACAGTTGATGGGATAATGATTTGCGCCCGTCCGGCGGTGGGTGCCAATCCGCGCCCGCCGTGGGAAGGAGAGCCGATGACCCGCACCGACCCGCTCACCGAGTTCCGCACCCACTGGCTGCCGCACGTGACGGACGCCGGTCTGACCCGGCTCGTTGACCTGTTGTCCACTGCCAGCCCGATGTTGATCCACGGGGCGTTCACCCGGGCGATCCCGATGGGCTGCCTGGCGTCCCACATCGCGTGGAATCACCCGGCCACGGAAGAGCTGAGCGAGGAGGCCGGCGTCTGCTGGCTGACCCGTGTGGCCCGGCTGAACCCGGCCACGTCGGCGGTCATCCTGAGTTGGGACCGCAACGGCATCCACGACCGCGAGCTGCGGGCCGCGCTGCTCGATGCCTGTGTTGCCGAACAGGCGCGGCGGGCGGAGGAGCCGGCCGAGGAACTGGTCGCGTGCGGGTGCGGGGAGGGCGGCTGGTGATCGACCGCGTGCTGGAGCCGGAGGTGATGGACACCCCGGAGGACGCCAGCGATTACGACGCCATGGACCATTCCGCCGTGAACCGGGTGTTCGCGGCGGATTTTTTGCGCGCCTGGCCGGCCCGCGGCGGCGAGGTGTTGGACGTGGCCACCGGCACCGCCCAGATCCCGATTGAGGTTTGCCGGCAGGCGACCGGGTTCGACGTGCTGGCCGTCGACGCCGCCGCCGAGATGCTCAAGCTGGCGGAACGGAACGTGGCCGCCGCCGGGCTGGCCGGCCGGCTCCGGCTGCAACTGGTTAATGCCCGCCGACTGCCGTTCGCCGACGGCCGGTTCGCCGCGGTCGTCTCGAACAGTCTGATCCACCACGTCGGTGAGCCGATGGAGCCGCTCGCCGAGATGGCCCGGGTGTGCGCCGCCGGCGGGACGCTGTTCGTCCGCGACCTGCTCCGCCCGGACAGCGAAGCCGAACTCTCACGGCTGGTGGACACCTACGCGGCCGGCGCGAACGCCCACCAGCGGCAGTTGTTCGCAGAGTCCCTGCGGGCGGCGCTGACGCTGGCCGAGGTCCGCGAACTCGTCGCCCGGCTCGGCTTCGACCCGGAGGCCGTGCGACAAACGACCGATCGCCACTGGACCTGGGCGACCGCCCGCTGACCGTATGCCACTCTCGTCCACCGCCGACCGCCTCGCCCAAGCCGGGGAGTGGGCACGATTCACCGCCCGCTCCCTGATCAGCGCCGCGCTCGTGGTCCCGCGGCCGTCGCTGTGGGCCAAGCCGCTCTTCGGGGTACTGGTCGGCGGGCTGCCGCTGGCCGCGGTCGCCGGGCTGGCGCTCGGCGTCGTCATCTGGGTCCACACCCGCGGGGTGTTGGAGAAGAGCGGCACCGGGGCGGTCGAGTTCCTGCCGACGGTTTTGTCCGCGGCTGTTCTGCTAGAACTGGGGCCGATCGCCGCCGGGCTGATCGTCGCCGCCCGGACCGGTGCCAGCCTCGGGGCGGAACTCGCGTCCATGAAGGTCGGCGAGCAGGTCGATGCGCTCGAACTGCTCGGCGTCTCTCCGGTCCGCCGGCTGGTCGGCCCGCGGGTGCTGGCTTGCGTGATCGCCACGCCACTGCTTCACGTCCTGATCGCCGGGCTGGCGCTCGGCGGCGGTTACCTGGCCGAGTCGGTCGCCGGCGGCACGACCTGGCTCAAGTACCAGACGGCCGTCCTCCGCGAGTTGCGGCTGCACGAGGTCGTGCCGGCCGGGCTGAAGACGCTGGTGTTCGGCGGCCTGGTCGGGGCGACCGGGTGTTTCATCGGGCTGACCGCCCGCGACGGGTCGGAGGGGGTCGGCAAGGCGGCGACGGACAGCGTCGTCGTCTGTTCGCTGCTGGTGCTGCTGGCGGACGTGTTACTCGTCGGGCTGATCCGCGTCGTGATCGGCTGAGTGGCGCGATCTGTTCGGGCCGCTCTCTACCACCGCACCCCGTGGCGATGCCGACACCACTTCGGCCGATGTCAACCCGGCGAACCGGCCCCAGATCACATCCGTAAGGTATTCGGCGCGGTCCACGTCTGGCGTGACCGCGAACACGGCCGGCCCCCACGACGACTGGCCGACCCCGACGACGCCCAGCTCCCGAACGGCCTCGACCAGATTGGTCACGACCTCCCCGGCGTAAACGCCGCCCTGGTCCGCGGTGAACGGCAGCCCGGCAGCCCGGTTGTACTCGTAAACGGCTTCGCTGAAGCGGGGGAAGTCGCGGGCGGTCAGAGCCGGTAGCAGTTCGTCGGACAGGAGGTGTCGCATCCGCTCGGCCGACCGGGCGACTTCCTCCAGAACACGGGTCCGGGCGAACACGGCCTGCTCTTTCTTGCCTGACCACCGACACGGCTGGTCCGGGATGATCAGTGCGACGCGCCAGTCGGCGGGGAACTCGTGGCGGCCGACCAGCTCCGGCAACGTGGACCCGGCGGCCTTCCCGCCGTCTACGATGAACCCGCCGTGCTCGAAGCCGTACAGTCCGACGCCGGACCGCTCCCCGCGGCCGATCAGCGGGGCCAGCTCGGTCGCCGACAGCTCCGGGCGGAGCGCCTTCGCGACGGCCAGCCCGAGCGAGGTGCCGACCCCGAGGCCGACGTGTTCCGGCGGGCAGCGCTCGACGGTCACGTGGTGCGGGGTCGTCGTCACCCGGCGGGCGAACTCGACGGCCCGGGCGGCGCTAGGCCCTTCGCCGCGCCAGTCGGCGGCCGGCTCGACCCGCACGGCGACGCCCGGGCCGTCGATCATCAGCCCGCACCCGCCGAAGTGCCGGCCGGGGGCGGCCGGGTCGGCGGGGACGTGGAGCAGCCCGAAGTGCAGCCGGCTCGGGGCGACGACCCGGGTCATTCGCTCGCCCTCCGGCCGCGGTACTCCTCCAGAAAGGACATCGCCGCGTCCTCGGCCGGGCCGCCGGTCTTGTCCACGATCACCCGGAGTTTGTCGAACTCGGCCGCCACCTCGGCCGGCGGGAGCAGGTGCAGGCGGGTGGCCAGGATGGCCGCCTCGACGACCGCGTGTTTGGCACGGTTGAACCCGAAGAAGTCCCGCAGCCGGCGGGTGTGGACGACCTCCGCCTCGATCCGCACCCGCTGCCCGGATGCGTCCACCGCCCGCACGACGAACTCATACGCCCGGCAGGCGTCGGCCAGCACGAACCCGCTCACCCGCTCGGCCGGCGTGACGGGGGGGAACCGGTCCACCGCGTTGACCGCGGCTTTGGCCAACAGCAGCACGTCGTCGGTGACGTGCAGCACCCCTTCGCCGTGGCGGCGCAGGTTGCGGTAGGTGTTCGACGTGGGGAACGGGCGGAGCAGGAAGCGGGTGAACTCCGGGCCGTCCACCGTCGGCCCCATCGGGGCCAGGTGGGGCGAGCCGTCGGCGTTGGTCGTCGTCACCAGCCCTTCGAGGATCATTTCTTCAGCGCCCGTAGCAGGCCGGCGGCCTTGTGCAGCGTCTCCTCGTACTCCCGCTCCGGGTCGGAGTCGGCCACGATCCCGCCGCCGACCGGGAATTGTACCCACCCCCGGCCGGCGGTGAACGTGCGGATCAGGATGTTCGTGTCCATCGACCCGTCGAACCCGACGAACCCGACGCTGCCGCAGTACGGCCCGCGGGCGGTCGGCTCCAGCTCGGCGATGATCTCCATCGCCCGCACCTTCGGGGCGCCGGTCACGCTTCCGCCGGGGAACGCGGCGCGCAACAGGTCGAACGGTGTCAGCCCGGCTCGCAGCCTCCCCCGCACCTCGCTGACCAGGTGATGAACGTCCCGGTACGACTCGACCTCGCACACCTTCGGTACCGTCACCGACCCGAACTCGCACACCCGGCCGAGGTCGTTGCGGAGCAGGTCCACGATCATGACGTTCTCAGCCCGGTCCTTCGGGCTTGTGGTCAGGTCGCGGAGCAGGGCTGCGTCCTCGACCGAGGTCATGCCCCGCGGCCGGGTGCCCTTGATCGGCTTGGTGGACACCCACCCGTCCGGCGACACCTGCAAGAACCGCTCCGGCGAGGCGGACGCGATCTGGAAGTCACCGGCGTCGAAGTAGCACGCGAACGGGGCCGGGCTGGCCTGCCGCAGCCGGCCGTACAGGTCGAGCGGGTGTTCGGTCAGCGGGGCGAGCAGCCGCTGCGACAGGTTGACCTGGAAGATGTCCCCGGCCCGGATGTACTCGATGGCCCGGCGGACTGCGGCCAGGTAGCCGCCGCGGGTGAAGTTGGACGTGACATTGGGGAAGCCGGGGAGGGGATGGCTCGGGGTAGGGTCCGCTGTGCGGACCGGTGGCGCTCCCACGGTCCGCACAGCGGACCCTACGACCGGCGACAACAACTCACGGACTTCAATCGGCGGTTGTCCAACCAGCCACGCCCGCCCTTGGATGTGGTCGAACGAGATCACCCACCTGTACTCACCGACCATCACGTCTGGGTGATCGAACTCATCGACCCGGGGCGGCGGAACTTGCTCGAACTCTCGGCCGAGGCCGTAGCCGAACAACCCGGCCAAGCCACCCTGGAACGGGGGCAACCCCGGGACCGGGACCAACGGTTCGTCCGGCAACAACGACGCGAGTAGACCGTCGAGACGAAACGGTGTCTTGCTGTCAGGAGAAACTGCACCGGCCGCGGTGAAACTCACCGGGTCTGCGGTCACATACGAGTACCGTCCGCGGTCCGGGTGGCGGTCGGCCGAGTCGAGGAACAGCAGGTGCGGCAGGTGGGCCAGCTTGCGGGCCACGTCCCACGGGTCGGGGTACGGAAGCAGTTCTTCGACGAGAGGGGTCACGGCCGGCGGCATGGTGCCAGTATAGAGGCGAGCGGGGGCGTAAGCCCCCTGTTGCTGCGCCCCGGCAACCGCAGCGTCAGGGGGCTTACGCCCCCGCTCGCCCGGATTGCGGTGACTCGTCTCAGGCCGGGTCAGGATGCCCCAGTCGAGCGCCTGGTCCTGTGTGTACTGCTTGCCGAGCGTCAACGCCGTCACCGCTTTCGCCAGCTCGTACCCGAGGTAAAAGGCGTGCGACGGGTCCAGCTTGTCGTCGCGTCGCTCGATCTCGGCGAACAGCCCGAACGGGTCCGTCCCGTGCAGGTGCATCGAGCCGTTGAGGACGTGTAGGTCGCCGCCCTCGGCGAACAGCCGGTAGTTGCGGTCGGTGATCCGCGCCGCCAGCTCCGCCAGCCCGCCCGGGCCGTGTGCGAACAGCTTGCGGTCGCGTAGCAGGACTAGCCCCGGCTCAAGGTGCTTCGGCAACACCCCGTTCGTGACCGCGTGGTGGACCAGCCGGCGCGCCAGATCGAACTCCTTCACCGACGACCGGCACCAGTTGATGACCTCGGTCGTCAGCACGCTGCGGACGCCGACCTCCTGGCAGAACCCGGCGAGCAGGACATTCACCCCGGCCGAGTCCACGTCGGTCAACTCGGTCAGGTTGCCGACGCCCATCATCAGTTCGACGTCCGGGTACTTCCGCCGCACCTCCAGGTAACGGCCGAGTGAGGCGGCGAACCCGAAGCCGATCGGTTCGAGGATCGGGTCCGCGCGGAACTTCACGCCCCAGCCGGCGAGCGCTACAATCGTGCGGTCCAGGCTGGCGAGGTCGGTCGGCGTGTCCGGGATGGCGACGGCTTCCACATCCGGGAAGTGTTCGTGCCATCGGCGGGCGTGTTCGACGTTGGTGCCGTTGACGCTCAGCACCAGCTCGGCCCCGGCGGCGAGGGCGGCCTCCACCTCGGCCGGGTCGAAGCTGTCGATGGAGACGCGGAATCCCTCGGCCCGCAAGCCTCGCACCGTGTCGCCGACGCCGGCCCACGGCCCGCCGGGGTCGCAGCCGAGGTCGATTATGTCCGCGCCGCTGTCGCGGAAGTGCCGGGCGACGGCCAGGATTTCGGCGAGCGGCTTCTGCGGGGCGTGGTTGATCTCGGCCAGGATTTCGATGTCGAACGCCCCGTACCCCGGCGGCGGGCCGGACCGTTTGCCGAAGAACTCGGGCAGGTCGCGGAGGTCTTTCGGGCCGCGGACGACCGTGACACCGGCGACCGCTTCGATCGGGGCGAGGTCGCCGCGGCACATCCCCGGCAGCACGACCCGTTGTGTGCCGGCCGGGACGGTGAGCCGCTTGGCGATCCAATCAGTGGTCATCAGGGCGGCGACAGTGATCGGCAGGACGACCACGTCCGGCTCGAACCCGACCGCCGGGGCCAGGTCGGCCAGCACCCGCCGCAGGGCCGGCTCGGCCAGCTTCCCCGTGACGAACACCTGTCGCGGGCGGTCGGACATGGTCACGACACGGGCGAGCCGGGGGCGTCAGCCCCCGGGTGAACGGCAACGGCATCGGTGACAGTCGCGGGAGCATCACCCGGGGGCTGACGCCCCCGGGTGGCCTCGTCGGGCGGGGTGAACTGCGGGTCGCGGAACACCCGCCCGAAGTCGGCCCAGTCCGGCGACGGCACCGCGGCCGGACTCGGGGAAAGTGTCACCTCGTCCAGCAGGTGCGTGGTGAACACCAGCTTGGCCACCAGCTCGGTGTGTACGAACCCGCCGTCGGACTGGATCGGGAACTTGTCGAACACCGACCGCCGGTACACGCGAAGGGCACAGTCGGGGTCGTGCAGCGGGTTGCCGAACGCCATCCAGGCGAGCCACGCCCGCCGGTGTTCGCGGAAGCCGAGCCAGCCGGGGGCGGCGGCCGGCGGGTAGCCGACCAGCACCCGGGCCAGGAACCGGTACGCCCGCCCGAGCCACTTCCACGCCGCCGGGGCCGGCCGCCCGGACCGGCAGCCGCAGGCGACCGACACCTCGAACGGCTTGCCGTAAATCTCCTCCTGCCGGCCGACGGCCGCGATCAGCCGGCCGAGGTCGGTCGGGTGGTACGGGTATTCGAGGCCGGTCGTGGCGAACAGCGGCGTGCTGCACTCGGCGAGGGCCGTCCGGATGCACGCACCAGTTCCACGACGGGTGGCGTGCCGGAGCAGGCGGACGTGTTTGCGGTGGGCGACCAGCCTGTCGGCGGCCTCGGCCGTGCCGTCGGTGCTGCCGTCGTCGACGATCAGCAGCTCGTAGGGTCGGCCGAGTCGGTCCAGGGCGGCGAGCCAGGCGTCGGCCGCCTTGGGCAATGCGTCGGCCGAGTTGTGGATGGGCAGAACCAGCGTGACCGGGTCGGCGGTGGCCATACCACCAGAGTACGGACCGTTCCTGGTTTTATGTAGGGCGGGTCAAGCCGGCTTTGCGGCGCCGACCCGCCGCGACGTCAACGACATCGTGCATCCCGGTTCGGTCGGTGGACCGGGTGTGAGCGGTTGCCCACCTGCGGCGGGTCGGCGCCGCAAAGCCGGCTTGACCCGCCCTACGAAAGCCGGTCCGCCGAGACGTTCGCTACGCCGCCTTCGTGTCCGCCGGGCCGAGGTGGGCGTCGTACAGCCGCTGGTACAGCGGGCAGGTGCGGAGCAGTTCGGCGTGCGTGCCGACGGCCAGGACGTGCCCGGCCTCCATGACCACGATCCGGTCGGCCAGCTCCAGGGCGCTCAGCCGGTGGGTGATGAGGAACGTCGTCCGCCCTTTGACGAACTGCCGCAGTGCCTGGTGGATCTTCGCCTCGCTCTCGGCGTCGATCTGGCTGGTGAACTCGTCCAGGATCAGGATGCGGGGGTCGCGGAGGATGGCCCGGGCCAGGGCCAGCCGCTGCTTCTGGCCGCCGGACAACTGGCTGCCGGCGTCCCCGACCGGCTCGTCGTACCCGAGCGGCCGGGTGGCGATGAACTCGTGGGCGAACGCCTGCTTGGCCGCCGCCTCCACCTGCTCCCGGGTGGCCCCCGGCCGGCCGTAGGCGATGTTGGCGGCGATGGTGTCGTTGAACAGCACCGTGTCCTGCGTCACGATGCCGAGCTGCTTCCGCAGGCTGCGGAGGCTGCCGTGCCGGACGTTGACGCCGTCCACCAGCACCGCCCCGTGGTCCGGGTCGAAGAACCGCGGCAGCAGGCTAAGCAGGGTCGATTTGCCGCACCCGTTCGGGCCGACGATGGCGATCGTCTCGCCGGCTTCCACGACCAGATCAACGGCGTTCAGGGTGCCGGGCACCTGACCGGGGACGTAAGAGAAGCAGACGTTGCGGAACTCGATCCGCTCCGTGTGGCGGGGAACGAGCGGGCCGTCGGCGTTCGCGGCGACCTTCGGCGTCTTGTCCGCCAGGGCGTACACCCGGTCGGCGGCGGCGGCCCCGGTCTGGATCTTGCTGTACACGCTCGACAGCCGGCGGACCGGGTCGGCGACCATGCCCAGGAACAGGTACAGTTGCAGCAGCGCCTTGAAGCTCAGCTCCCCGTCGTGCAGTTGCAGCTTGACCGGGCCGAGCGGGATGGTGTCCGTCTTGTTCATCACCAGGTACGCCCCGGCAAGTAGCGGCAGCCCGACGGCGGCGATGCCGAACAGCTCGAGCAGCGGGCCGGTCAGGGCGTCCAGCCGGAGCACCCGCATCGACTTGCGGTAGTACTCCTGGTTCGCCTTGCGGAACCGCACCCGCTCGGCCGGCTCCATGGTGAACGCCTTCAGCACCCGGATGCCGTCGAACGTCTCGCGGGCGATCTTGTACAGGTCGCCCATCCGGTCGAGCACCTTCCGGCTGGCCTTCTTCATCATCCGGCTGACCCGGCCCATGACGACCGCGGCCGGCACCACCAGGCAGACGAACAGCAGGGTGAGCCGCCAGGAGATGAAGGCGGCCGCGAAAACGAACGACACCGCCTTGAACGACTCGACCACCACCTTGCCGCAAAGGATTTTCATCCCCCCGCCGACCTGTTCCAGATCGTTCGTCACCCGGGTCATCAGCTCGGCCGTGCCGGCCTCTTGCACCTGCCGCACGTCCTGGTGGATGGCCAGCCGGTAGAACCGGTTGCGGAGGTCGAACACGGTGCGGTTGACCACCCCGCCGACCAGCGTCTCCTGGAAGAACTCGAACACCCCTTTGACCGCCACCCCGATCAGCACGGCGAACACGATCCAGACGAACTGGTCGAACCGGTCGGCCGGCAGCCGGTCGATGACGAAGTCGCGGAGTTGCTGCAGCCGCCACAGCCGGCGGTTGATGTCCTCCAGCTCGCCTTCCCGTTCGGCCAGCCGGAGGGTGCGGGTCCGCAGCTCTCGGTCCTCGAACGGCCCCCGCGGGTTGTTCCGCAGGAAGTCGATGACCTCGCGGTCTTTGCTGATGTGGGCGAGCCGCTCCGGCTTGTTCTTCTCCCGCTCCAGCCCGTCGATCGAGTCGTTCACCCAGTTCTGGAGCGACTTGCCGTCGGCCAGGACGGTGAGCACCGGGTAAATGGCCGACAGGTTGAGCGACCACAGGACGGCCACGGCCACCGCCGCCAGGACCGATAGAACGAGCCGGGTGCGGTACGGCCAGACGTGCTTCAACGCTCGCAGGAAGTTCCGCACGGTGGGCCGGCCGCTCCGGTGGCGGGGTGAGGTCGGACTCCGGGTTATAGCCCGGCCGTGGCGGTCGGGGCAAGGCGGGTTCGGAGGGCGATGGACACTAACCTGCTCCGCTCCTGGCTGTCGCTCCCGCCCGGCCCGTGGCCGCCCGGCGACTTCACTTTGCTCGGCCTGCCCCGCGGCCCGGTCGACCCGGCGGACGCCGAGCGGCGGGCGCTGGAGCGGATGGGCCGGCTGCGGCCGCACCAGCTCGTCCACCCGGACCTGGTGACCGAGGGGATGAACCGGCTGGCCCAGGCGATGCTGGCGGTCACGTCCGCCGCTCCGGCCGCACCGTTACCAATCACCCCGCCGGCCGCCCCGCTCGCCGCCCCGCGTGCCACGACGGCGATCCCGTCGCCGACGGTTCTGCCGCCGGCCGACGACGAGCCGGGGTCGTCGTTCGGGGGGGCGAACGAGGCTCCGTTCGACCCGGACAAGCCGACCGACCTGGACCTCCGCCCGCTCGCGCCGGCCGAATCGCCTCCCCCGCCCCGGCGTGTGGCGCCTGTAGCACCGCCACCGGTGGCGCCGGAAACGGTGCCGGAGGAACTGGCTCCCACGGAGGTCGTCCCGGAGCAGGTCGCCCTGAAGGCGGGGCGTCGGGCGGCGTACCGGGAACTGGCCGGGCTGCGGGCGTTGCTGCGGGCCTGGGACGCCCTTCGGACGACGACGGCCGTCCCCTCGGCCTCGCTCGCCACCCCGGCGGACGTGTGCGACTTCCTGGAAGCGGTCGCCCAGTTCCGCGACGCGGCCCGCCACCCCGGGTTGGACCCCGGGTACGTCCGCGACACTGCACCGGTGCTCGGCGCGGTCCTGTTCCAACCGTTGCCTCTCGCCACCTTGCGTTCGCTGACGCTCACCCAGCGGCGGGCTTTGGCCAAGGACTGGGCGACCGGCAAAGTCCGTCTGTTGGCCCGCACCGCCGGGGTCCGTGAGGCCGTCGGGCGGGCGGGACGCCCGGCCGGGCTGGGGCGGGACGGCGGGTGGCACGTGTTGGCCCGTTACCCCGAATGGGCACTGGTGGCGGCGACCGGCGGGGTGATGCTCGCGGTGCTGGTGGCAGGCCGGTTGGCCGCCCGGTGAGTTGGCCCGGATTCCCAAGTCGGCGCCAAAGTGCTTGACACTACCCGTTGACAAACTTAGACTTGCCGACATCTGGCCTGCACGCATCCCGGGACGTGTCACCTTCGGGGGGGTGGCTCACGTGACCAAAAAAGAAATCGTCAAGCAGATCGCCGACCGAGCCAAATTGACGCAGTTAAAGACCAAAGAGATCGTCCAGTGGACCTTTGACGCCATCATCGACACCCTCATCACCGAGGGGCGGATCGAGCTGCGAAACTTCGGCGTGTTCGAGGTCAAACGCCGGAAGCCGCGGCGGGCCAGGAACCCGCGGACGAACAAGCCGGTCGAGGTGGAGGCGAAGAACGTCGTCACCTTCCAGCCGGGCAAGGTGATGGAGGAGCGGGTGCGGAAGATGGCCACCCCGCCCGAGGTCAAACCGAAGCGGCGGCGGGGGGCGGCCGAGGACGACGGCGAGCCGGGCGAACTGGTCGGGGCCGGCGCGGTCCTCACGGGTGGTGGTGAAAACGGTTCACTGGACGGCAGCCCCGTCGCCGGCGGTGTGCCGCTCAAACCCCGTTGAGTGACGACTTTAGCGGTTCCGCCCGTTTGGAAGCACTTCTCCACCCGGCACCGTCGCCTGGAATTGATTCAAGGCGTGTGCCGGGGCTGCCGATAACTCCGACAGACCCGGTTCGGCAGGTCGGACGGCGGCGGGGGACTGCCAGTCCGGCCCCACGCCCGGCGTCCAGACCCGAACGCACGGAGGCAGGGCGATGGGCAAGCAGATCAAACGGCTCGCGGCTGGCGGTGTTCGCGGCCGCGGCGGTCAGGTCCACCGGCTGCGTCAACATGTACGCCAGCGAACACCCGGATGGACCAGCTCCTCAACCAGAGTGAGGACTACCGGCAGATCGGCGAGTTCTGGCGGCAGTTCTGGTTCAACGACATGCCCAGCCACATGACCCCGGAACGGATCCGGCGGGATCATGTAATAAGGGCGGAGACCGTCTTTCGGCGTAGGGTCCGGTGTGCGGGACCGTGGAACTCCCACGGTCCGCACGACCGCGCCGTTAACAGCCATCCGGCGACGAACAGGCCGCACGGCCGGGAAGAACGTTTCGAAATCCTCGGCCAACTCCTGGTGTGAGCCCAGTAGGTCCGGGACGGCCTCCTCCAACCGCACGGCTCGCTTCGGCAGCCTCGCGGCGATGCGGTCCGACAGGCGTGCCAGGGCGTCCGTGATCCCGTCGGCTGAGGCGTAACTCGCCAGCCGGTCCGCCGCGACGAACCCGCGGAGGATCTGGCCGGCGTCCGCCGGCACGTCGGCCAGCTGGGCCGTCAGCACCTCGTGAACTCCGTCGACGAACGCCCGCAGGGGCTGGTCGTGGAACCGGTCCCAGCCGGCCGCCAGGATGTGGTCGTAGTACACGTCGATCAGAATGCCGGAGAACCAGCCCCACCGTCCGCCGATGCGGGCGATGCTCCGCTGTACCACCGGGTGCCGGTCGGTGAACCCGTCGATGTGCCGGTGGAGCAGCACCCCGCGGCGGACGCCCGGCGGCAGCGAATCGAGGTCGGCCGGGCGGATGAAGTCGGCGATCAGGTTGCCGACGACCGCGTCCGGGTCCTCGCCGGCCAGGAGGGCGTGGGCCAGCAGGTTCACAGAACCCCTTTGGTGGACGGCACGCCGGCCGCCCGCGGGTCCGGCTCGACCGCCTGCCGCAACGCCCGGGCCACCGCCTTGAAGACCGTCTCGACGATGTGGTGGGTGTTCCGCCCGTGGTGCAGGACGACGTGCAGGTTGAACAGCCCGGCCGAGGACGCCGCCCGCCAGAACTCCTCGGCCAGTTGGCTGCTGAACGTGCCGAGCGCCTCCAGCGGCACGTCCGCGTCCCACACCAGGAACGGCCGCCCGCTCAGGTCGACGGCCGCCGTCACCAGCACGTCGTCCATCGGGACGGTGGCGTCCCCGTACCGGCGGATGCCGGCCTTGTCCCCGAGCGCCTGAACCAGCGCCCTGCCGAACACGATGCCCACGTCCTCCACCGTGTGGTGGGCGTCGATGTGCAGGTCGCCGCGGCAGTTGGCCGTCAGGTCGATCAGGCTGTGCCGCGACAGGTGGGTGAGCATGTGGTCGAAGAACCCGACCCCGGTCGCCACCTGGGACCGGCCGGTGCCGTCCAGGTCGAGGGCCAGGTCGACCGCGGTTTCGGTCGTCTCGCGGCGGAGGTGAGCGGTGCGGGGCATGGGTGCGTGACCAGGGTTAGACGATCGTCCGCAGTTCCGCGAGCAGCCGGTCCACCTCGGCCGGGGTGCCGACGCTGACCCGCAGGCCGTCGCCGTAACCGGGGTAGGTCATGTGCCGGACCAGGATCTTCCGCCGCTTCAACTCCTCGTAGACCGGCTTCACCGGCCGGTCCGACCGCCGGCACCAGACGAAGTTGGCCTGGCTCGGCGTCACCCGGAAACCTAGCTCGGCGAGGCCGACGGCCAGCCGGCCGCGGGTGGCGATCACCCGGGACCGCAGGTCGGCGTAATACCCCTGGTCGAGAATCGCGGCCGTGGCTGCCGCCAGACTCAGTACGTCGCAGTTGTACGAGTCCTTCACCTTCACCAGCTCGCGGACCGTGGCCGGGTCGGCGACGGCGAACCCGAACCGGATGCCGGCGAGCGAGTAATACTTGCTGAAGGTGCGGGTGACGATCAGGTTCGGCACGCGGCCGACCAGCCCCAGCCCGTTCCACTCGGCGAAGTCGGCGTAGGCTTCGTCCAGCACCAGCGGCCCGCTGCACTGCTCGGCCAGCCGGACCACGTCCGCCTCGCGGACGGCCGTGCCGGACGGTGAGTTCGGGTTCGGCAGGTACGTCAGGTCCGCGGGACCGGCCGGCCACGGGTCGGGGAGCGACCAGTCCGGGGTGAACGGCACCGTCTCGAACCGCGCCCCCTGGATCTCGGCGAGCGACTTGTACAGCGAGTAGCTCGGGGTCGGGGAGACGATCCGCCCGCCCTCGGGGACGAACGTCCGGGTGAGGATGGTCAGGATGTCGTCCGACCCGTTGCCGATCAGGAGTGCGTCCGGATCGACGCCCAGTACGCCAGCGGCAGCCTTGCGGAAGGTGTCGCCGAGCGGCTGCGGGTACTTGCGGAGCGAGTCCCCGGTAAGCGCCTGCCGGACCGCCTCGAACACCCGCGGGCTGGGCGGGTACGGGTTCTCGTTCGTGTTGAGTTTGACGACGTCGGGCGAGTTGATCTGCTCGCCGGGTGTGTAGCCCGACATTTCGCCGATGTTAGCCCGAGGTCGGGGGCCGGGGCGGGACATGACAAGGTGAGGGGGTGACAGGGTGACAAGGTGACGGGCCGGTTATCGGGGGTGCCTTGTCACCGTGTCACCCCCTCACCTTGTCACCCTGTCATTTTTTCAGCACCGGCGCCGTCGGGGCCACCTTGTCCGGCTTCGGCTTCGGCCGGGCGGCCGGGCCGCTGTCGTTCGCCCGCTGCTCGACGCTCAGGGCGTGGCCGGGCAACCCCTCCTTGTTCGCCAGGTAGGCCACGTCCTCGGCGATGTCCCGCAGGCCGTTGCGGGTGAACCGCAGGATGCTGGTCCGCTTGCGGAAGTCGTTCGCCGACAGACCGCTGGCGAACCGGGCGGTGCCGCCGGTCGGCAGCACGTGGCTCGGGCCGGCGGCGTAGTCCCCGACCGCCACCGGGGTGAACGGGCCGAGGAAGATGGCCCCGGCGTCGATCTCGTCCGCGAAGGCGTCCGGGTCACGGGTCTGAATGTGGACGTGCTCCGGAGCCAACTGGTTCACGCACTCGATGGCCGCCGCCTTGTCCGGGGCGAGGACGAACGCCCCGAACCGCTCCAGACTGTCCCGGGCCAGGTCGCCCCGGCCGATCTTGGCGAGCCGCTTCTCCAGGGCTTCCTTCACCTCGTTGATGAGCGGCTCGTACCAGGTGACGAGCACGGCCACGCCCGGCGAGTGCTCGGCCTGGGCGATCAGGTCCAGGGCGACGTAGTTCGGGTGGGCCGAGTCGTCGGCGGCGACCACGATCTCGCTCGGCCCGGCCAGGCAGTCGATGGCCACGGTGCCGAACACGAACTTCTTGGCCAGGGCGACGAACTGGTTGCCCGGCCCGCACACCATGTCCACCCCGGGCACCCCTTCGCAACCGTAAGCCAGCGCGGCGATCGCCTGGGCGCCGCCCATCCGGTACACCTCGGTGACGCCGAGTTCGTGGCAGGTGGCCAGCATGTCCCGGTTGTAGGCGCCGGTGTTCTTCGGCGGCAGGGCGACGGCGATCTCCTCCACGCCGGCGGCCTGGGCCGGGCAGACGGTCATCAGCAGGGTGGACGGGTAGGCGGCGGCCCCGCCGGGGCAGTACACCCCGACCCGGTTGAGCGGCCGGTAGCGGAGGTGCAGTTCGTGCGACCCGCTCACCCGCAGCTCGGCGTCCCGGTGGAGCAGGCCGTTCTGGAACGAGTCGATGTTGTACCGGATGCGGCGGATGACCTCCAGCAGCTCCGGGTCGGCGGCGGCGTGGGCGGCGGCCAGCTCGGACTCCTTCACCCGCAGGTCGGCCGGCTTGAGCTTGACCTTGTCGAACGCGTCGGTGTACTTCAGGACCGCTTCCAGCCCGTTGTCGCGGACGTCGGTGCAGATCCGTTCGACCGCCCGGGCCGGGGTCAGAGCCTCGCCGAAGACCGATTGGGTGAGTTTCTTCGACTGCGGCGACACCACCTCGGCGTCGATGCGGAACTGGTCGCGGAGCTTGGCGAGCTGGCGGGTGGCGTCGCTGGCGGTCAGGTCGATTCGCCGCACCTTCAAGGCTGCCATCAGGTTACCTCACGGCCGTCGCTACGGCCGGCGGCGAACCGCGCGCGGTTTGCAGCCGGACGGGCCGGTAAAAAGGGGTCGGCGTCGGAACCGTGGACCGGTCGGAAAGGGCTTACCGGTGCCTACTTCCGTTTTATGAACCGGGGGATGGGGGTTCAAGCGACCAGGTCGGTCGGGCAGGGCGGGCATGTCGTAACCCGTGCCGGTCCGGCGGGTTGCAGCGGTTATTTCGATTGGCAGGCGATCGGACCGAGCGGACCGTGTGGACCAGGAAACCTGGAGAACCGGTCCCGGATGCAGTGATCTTGCACTCGTCATATTGGGTTTGTTCCGAGCAGTTGCTTGATTCCGGTTTCGAGGCGGGTTCTACTGTGCGTGCCCATCACGGTCGGGTTCGGATCGATTCGTTCGACGGTCGCCGCTCGGAGGCGGGTCATGCCGGTCGCCGCCGATTTCTTCCAGACCACCACCCGGAACTGGCGGGCGCGGCTGGCCATTAGCGTCGACCTGATGCGGGAGCTGAGCCGGTACACCGACCCGGACGAGACGTACCAGGTGTACGCCCGGCGGATGGCTCAGCTCTACCCGACGGCCCGGCAACTGACGCTGTCCCGGCGGGGGCTGGAGCGGCCGAACTACCGCGTCACCCGGTTCAACCTCTGGCCGGACCGGATCAACCCGTACAAGGAGCCGCACCGGCTGCCGGATCACCGGGGCGGGTTGTTCGCCGATCTGGTGTACGCCGACGAGCCGCGGGTGATCGACGAGTTGGACGTTCACCCGGACGACCCGGCGGCCGAGTACCTGGCCGGCCAGCAGTCGCTGCTCGCCATCCCGCTGTTCGAGCACGGGGCCACGACGAACATGGTCGTGCTCACCCGCGAGGAACCGGCCGCGTTCCCCCGGGAGCAGGTGCCGGAACTGGTGTGGATGAGCAATCTCTTCGGCCGGGCTGTGCAGACGCAGGTGCTGTCGGACCGCCTCCAGGAACTGTACCAGGCGGCCGAGTACGAACTGCGGACGGTCGCCGACCTGCAACACAGCCTGTTGCCGGCCGCGGTGCCGGCCGTGCCGGGGCTGGACCTGGCCGTCCACTACCGGACGGCGAACCGGGCCGGCGGGGACTACTACGACTTCTTCCCGCTGTCCGGAGGTCGGCTCGGAGTGCTGGTGGCGGACGTCAGCGGGCACGGCACCCCGGCGGCCGTACTCATGGCCATCACCCACAGTTTGGCCCACGCCTTTGTCGAACCGCCGGACGACCCGGGCCGGTTCCTGGCTCACCTGAACGCCCACCTAGCCCGGCGGTACACGATCACCACCGGCCACTTCGTCACGGCCATCTACGCCATCTTTGACCCGGCGGCCGGCTCCCTCACGTATGCGACCGCCGGGCACCCGGCCCCGCGGCTGTCGGCCGGCAGCGGGTGGGAGGCCGGGCCGACGGCCCAAATGCTGCCGCTCGGGGTCAGTTCCCGCGACCTGGACTACGCCGCCCAGACGGTGCCGTTCCCCCCCGGGTCGACGGCCGTGCTGTTCACCGACGGCATCACGGACGCGGCCAACGCGGCCGGCGAGCCGTTCGGCTCCGACCGGCTGGACGCGGCCCTGTCCGGGTGCGACGGCAACCCGTCGGTGGTGGTCGGCCGGGTACTCGGCAGCCTGGACCGGTTCGCCGGCGGCACCCCGGTCGCCGACGACCGCACCCTGCTCGTCGTCCGCCGGACGTAACGCCGAAAATCCGCTGGAGCCGGCCGCCCGGCGGGGGTACGATTCGGGCCGTCCGAACCGTTGTCCTCGCCCCTTGGAGCGCCTCCGCGATGACCCTCCCTCTCCGGGCACGGCTGATCCTGCCCGTCGCTCTCGCCGCCCTGCTCGCCGCCCCGGCCGCGGCCCAGTCCCCGAAGCGGGTGCTGCTCGTCACCCACAGCGGCGGGTTTATCCACAACTCGGTCGGCACGGCCGAGGACGTGCTCAAAGAGATCGGCCCGAAGAACGGGCTGGACGTCACCTGCTACCGGTACACCGGCGACCCGAAGGGGCCGGAGTTCGAGAAGTACCAGAAGGCGTTCCGCGCCGCCACCGGCAAGACGGTCGAGCCGGAGAACTGCGGGCGGGTCAACGCCGCCACGCTGAAGAACTTCGACTGCGTGCTGTTCTTCACCACCGGGTCCGGGCCGAAGAAGAAGAACATCGCCCCGCTGACCCCGGACGAGGTGGCCGACCTGACCGCCTGGGTGAAGGCCGGCGGGGCGTTCTGTGGTACGCACTGTGCCGTCGACACCTTGTACGACGACAGCCCCTACGGCGATCTGATCGGCGGGTACTTCAAGACCCACCCGCCGGGCTTGCAGACGGTGAAGGTCAAGGTGGACGACCCGAAGCACCCGGCCGCCGCCGCGTTCCCGGCCGGCATGGAGTACAAGGACGAGATTTACATCATGATGGACCAGCCGTACTCTCGGGGCAAAGTGAACGTCATCCTGTCGGCCGAGCCCGGGTCGTTCACCCCGAAGAACGGCGCCCGGGCGGACGGCGACTACGCCCTGGCCTGGTCGAAGGAGTACGGGAAGGGGAAGGTGTTCTACACCGCGTTCGGGCACGACAAGAAGGTGTGGCAAGACCCGCGGTTCCAGCAGCACCTGCTGGCCGGGATGAAGTGGGCGATGGGGGCCAAGTGACGACCGCCCCCTGCCCGTGGTGCGGGGCGGACGCCCCCGTGACCGCCGCCGACTGCCCGACCTGCGGGCGGGAGGTGGCGGTCGGCTTCGCGCCGCGGGTCGAACCGGACGAGACCGCGCCGCCCCCGCCGCCGCCCGCCCCGGAGCCGCCGGGCATCGAGCTGCGCCCGCTCGGCAGCCCGCCGTCGAAGGGCTGGTTCTCCGGCATCGCCGTCGATCAGCCGGAGTTGCACACCACCAACCCGCCGCACGGCCCGAGCGTCGCCGAGGGCGGCGGCTACGGGCGGTGGCTGGTGTGGTACGCGGCGGCGATGACTGGGCTAGCCGTCTGGGGCTGGGTGCGGGCGATGCGTTAGTTGCTTCCGTAGGGTGCGTTGAGGCTCTGTGAAACGCACCATTCGACTTCACCTCGCAGGCGATGGCGTTGTCGGGCTGGTGCGTTTCGTCGCAAAGCCTCCTCAACAGCACCCTACGAAAGACCCGCAATCGACCACCAGCCCGACGCGCGCGAGAGGGTGCTTTCTCCACCCTCGCGCGCGTCGGGCTGGTCGGTTACTTCCGCTCGAACACGACCTTGCCGCCGACCACTGTCACGTCCACCTTCGTGTCGCCGATGCGGTCCTGCTCGGCCGGGTCAAAGATATCCCGCTCTAGCACCACGAGGTCGGCCAGCTTGCCGGGCGTAATCGACCCCTTCTCGCGCTCCTGGAAGCCGGCGAACGCGCTGCCGCGGGTGTACGCTGTCACAGCCTCGGCGACCGTGATCCGCTGCTCCGGCACCCAGCCGTTCGGGTGGCCGCCGTCCAGCGTCCGGCGGGTGACGGCGGCGTACACCCCCGGCAGCGGGTCGAGCGGGGCGACCGGCCAGTCGGAGCCGAACGCCAGCACCGCCCCGGCGTCCAGCAGCGAGCGGAACGCATACGACGACCGGCACCGCTCGGCCCCGATCCGCCCCTCCGCCCACCGGCCGTCGTCGGCCACGTGGTACGGCTGCATCGACGCGATCACCCCGAGCTGCTTGAACCGCGCGTAGTCGCTCGGCCGCAGGTGCTGGGCGTGCTCGATGCGGAACCGCCGGTCGCGGGGGCCGTTCGCCTTCGCCACGTCGGCGAACAGGTCGAGCAGCACGCTGTTCGCCTGGTCGCCGATGGCATGGACCCCGACCGACAGCCCGGCGGCGTCCGCCGTCCGGATCTGCGCCCGCATCAGGTCCGGCGGGGTGACGTAGACGCCGGTGGTCGGCTCGTTCTTGAACGGCTCGAACATCTTGGCCGTGCTCGACCCGAGCGACCCGTCCATGAACCCCTTCACCCCGCCGACCCGGACGAACGGCCCGCCGAAGTTGGCCTCCGCCCCGAGGGCGGTCAGCTCCCGCGGGGCGGCGATCGGGCACCGCACGTCCACCCGGCAGGTGAGCGCCCCTTCCCGCTCCAGCCGCTGGAGCACCCGCAGCATCTTCCGCCGGGCGGCGGCCGAGCTGCCGTCCATGTCCTGCACGCTCGTCACGCCGACCGACGCGGCCAGCTTCAGGGCCGCCCGCACCGCCTCGGCGATCTCGGCGTCGTCCGGCTCCGGGATGAGCCGGTCCATCACGTCCATCGCGTTGTCCTTCAGCACCCCGGACGGGGTCTTGCCGTCGGCCAGCCGGTAGATGACGCCGCCGGGCGGGTCTTTGGTCTCCGCCGTCACGCCGGCCGCCTTCAGCGCCGCCGAGTTGGCCAGGGCCATGTGGCCGTCGTACCGGCGGATGAACACCGGCCGGTTCCTCACGTAACTGTCCACCATCGCGGCCGTCGGCATCCGGCCGCCGAAGGTGCGGTCGTGGTCCCAGTTGCCGCCGAGAATCCACCGGTCCCGCGGCAGCTTCTCGTCGAACTCCCGCAACCGTTTGCCGAACTCGGCCTCGTCCTTGGCGTCCTTCAGCTCGACCCGTGCGAGTTGCTGGCCGCCGCCGAGCAGGTGAACGTGGCTGTCGTAGAAGCCCGGCACCACCCGCCGGCCGCGGAGGTCGATCACCCGTGTGCTCGGCCCGGCCAGCGCCTTCACGTCCGCATTCGACCCCGCGTGCAGCACCCGGTCCCGCCAAACGGCGACGGCTTCGACTTCGGGGCCGGCCGGGTCGCCGGTCCACACCTTGCCGTTGACCAGCACAAGGTCGGCAGTCGGGCCGGCGGACAGGCACAACGCAATGGCGAGCGGGGTCATGGCAACTCCGAGGTCGGGGTGGCGACACTCTATCCAGATGGCACGCGGATGACGCGGAGCGGAGCGCGGATTCACGCGGATAAAACATCGGATCGGATCTGGCTTGATCCGGTTTTCATCCGCGGTGAAATCTGCGTCATCCGCGTGCCATGTCCTGCTAACCTAAGCCCATGCCGACCCGCGACGAACTGGCCAGCCAATACATCGACTCCCTGCCGTACCCGCCGTACCCGGTGCAGGAGGAGGCGCTGCTCGCCTGGTTCACGGCCGAGCAGGGGGTGCTGGTGTGCGCCCCGACCGGGACCGGCAAGACGCTCATCGCTCAGGCGGCGCTCTTCGAGGCGCTGCACACCAACACCATCGCGTACTACACGACCCCGCTCATCGCCCTGACCGAGCAGAAGTTCCAGGAGATGCAGGCCGCCGCCGAGCGGTGGGGGTTCAAGCGGGAGGACGTCGGCCTCATCACCGGCAACCGCAAGGTGAACCCGAACGCCCGCATCCTGGTGGTCGTCGCCGAGATTCTCCTCAACCGGTTGCTGCACCCGGAGGGGTTCAACCTGGACGCGGTGTCGGCCGTGGTGATGGACGAGTTCCACAGCTTCGCCGACCCGGAGCGGGGCATCGTCTGGGAGCTGTCGCTGAACATGCTCCCGAAGCACATCCGGCTGTTGCTGCTGTCCGCGACGGTCGGCAACGCCGCCGAGTTCCTGAGCTGGCTCGACCGCTACCACGGCCGGCGGTTGGAACTGGTCGAGGGGCGGGAGCGGAAGATCCCGCTGACGTACCACTGGATACCGGACCAGTTCCTAAACGACCTGCTGGTGGACATGGCCCGTGGGTCGGACGCCGAGCGGAAGACGCCGGCCCTGGTGTTCGCGTTCAACCGGGACGAGTGCTGGAGCATCGCCGAGCAGTTGAAGGGGCTGGACCTGCTCAACGGCCCGCAAAAGGTGGCGCTGAACGAGGCGGTGGACAAGTTGGAGTGGCCGAGTACCGGCATCGCCCCGAAGCTCAAGCAGATGCTCCGCCGGGGAGTCGGCGTCCACCACGCCGGGTTGTTGCCGAAGTACCGGCGGGCGGTCGAGACGCTGTTCGAGAAAAAGCTGCTGAGCGTCGCCCTGTGTACGGAGACGCTGGCCGCCGGGATCAACCTGCCCGCCCGGTCGGTGGTGCTCACGTCGCTGGTGAAGGGGCCGTTCGGCAAGGAGAAGGTGATCGACCCGAGCACCGCCCACCAGATCTTCGGCCGGGCCGGCCGGCCGCAGTTCGACACCGAAGGGCACGTCTACACCCTGCCGCACGAGGACGACGTGCGGATCGTGAAGTGGAAGAAGCAGTACGACCAGATCCCGGAGACGACCAAAGACCCCGGCCTGCTGAAAGCCAAGAAGGCGCTGCTCAAGAAGAAGCCGGCCCGCAACAGCCAGCGGAAGTATTGGGGGGAAGGGGACTTCGACCGGCTCAAGGCCGCCCCGCCGGCCCGGCTGTACAGCAAGGGGCCGCTGCCCTGGCGGCTCTTGGCGTACCTGCTGAAAGTGTCGCCGGAGATCGAGAAGATCCGCACCGTCGTCAAGAAGCGGCTGCTCGACCAGCCGCGGGTGGAGGCCGGGATTAAGCAACTCGACCGGATGCTGTGGGTGCTGCACGACAAGGGGTACGTCACCCTCCAGCCGGAGCCAGTGTTCGAGCCGACGACCGACGGCACCCCCCCGGCCCGCACCTTCGACAACCTTCTGAAGACGTACACCCCGATACTCGCTGCCCCGACGCCGGCCCTGGAGAAGCTGCTCGTCTTCCGGGCGGTCCACCCGCTGTACGGGGCGTGGCTGATCGACCAGTTGGCGACCGCGAACCCGGACGAACGGGTGCAGGCGTTCGAGTCGGTGCTGGAGTTGCCCCGGCCGCTACTCAAGTTCGTGCGGGTGCCGGACGACCTGCCGGCCGGGACGTTCGAGACGGAGACGCTCGACCCGGAGCTGGTCGCCCGCGGGCTGATCGTCGCCAAGCCGCCGGTGCCAGAGGGAGAGGAGCCGGAGGAGGACGAGTGGGTGCCGTGGGACGAGCGGCCGCCGCGGTTCGCCGAGAAGCTGCGATTGCTGTTCGACGCCACCCACCCGGAGGTGGCCGACGTCACCACCCAGGCGGTGTGGGCGGCCGGCGAGGTGCTGCGGTTCGGCGGCAACTTCAACGCCTTCATCACCCACAAAGACCTGGCGAAGCAAGAGGGGCTGATCTTCCGCCACCTGCTGCGGATGATCCTGCTGACCGAAGAGTTCGCCCAACTGACCCCGACGGGCGTCGATCCGGCCGACTGGCAGCGCGACTTGAAACAGATCGCAGACGTGCTGACCGAGGCCTGCCGGCAGGTGGACCCGACCAGCACCGAGGAGACGATCAAGAAGGCCCACGCCGCCGACGTGGTGGAGGGCGAGGACCACGCCAAGACGGCGACCGCGGCCGAGACCCCGCTGGCACCGGAGCCGGAGGAGGAGAACGCCTTCGGGGCGGGGATCTTGGACGATTAGAACAGGGCGGGGCTACCTGTGTAGTCGGCCGTAGGGCGGTGCCGGGCTTTGGGAGGCCCGCCGGACCGGCAAGCGCTCCTGCCCGGCCCGGCGGGCCTCCCAAAGCCTCGGCACCGCCCTACGGCCGGCGGCGGGGTTGCCTACGATGGGGTATGACACCGAACCCGCCCGTTATCACGGACACGGACCCGCCACCGAAAGGCGAGTTCGTCCCGCGCGAGTTGGCCCAGATCCGGGCGCTGGCGAAGCTTCTCGACAGCCTGTACACGGTGCCGGGCACCAACTTCAAAATCGGCCTGGACGCGGCCATCGGGCTGGTGCCCGTGGTCGGCGACCTGGTCGGGGCGGTGATCGGCAGTTACATCCTGACCACCGCCGCCCAGGCCGGGGTGCCGAAGCCGGTACTCGCCCGGATGCTGCTGAACATCGGCACGGACGCGGTCGCCGGGGCGGTGCCGCTCGCCGGGGACGTGCTCGACGCCGCCTGGCGGGCGAACCTCAAGAACGCCCGGCTGCTGGAACAGGCGCTCGCCGAGCCGGAGCGGACGCGGCGGTCGAGCTGGTGGGTGATCGCTGGGCTGGTGCTGCTGATCGTGTTGATCGTCGGTGCCGGGATCGCGCTGACCGCGTGGCTGGCGAGCCTGTTCGTGCGGTGGTTTTCGTAGGGTGCGTGGAGGCTTTGCGGAACGCACCGGGCCGGGCAAGCGCCCCTCGGCCCGGTGCGTTCCGCAAAGCCTCCACGCACCGTACACGTCACTTCCCGAACGCGGCTTTCAGCCCCTCGGCCGCCTTGGCCACCGCCTCCTTGGCCTTATCGACGACCGCCCCCATGCCGAAGAACTCGTGCGTCACCCCGTCATAGTTGACGGCCGTCACCGGGACGCCGGCCAGCCGCAGCCGGTCGGCGTACATCTGGCCGTCGCTGCGGAGCGGGTCGAGGTCGGCGGTGATGACGGTCGCCGGGGGTAGCCGCCGCAGGTCGGGCACCTGCATCGGGGCGGCGACATACGGCGTGTCGGCCGCCGGCTCCGCCAGGTAGTGTCCCCAGAACCACCGCATCATCGCCGTGTTCAGCGGCTTGGCGTCGGCGTGTTCCCGGTAGGACGGGGTGTCGTAATTCTGGTCCGTGACCGGGTAGACGAGCACCTGATGCACCGGCACCGGCACCCCCGCGTCCCGGGCGCGGACGGCCGTCACCGCCGCCAGGTTGCCGCCGGCGCTCTCCCCGGCGACGGCCACGCGTTTCGGATCACCGCCGACTGAGGCCGCGTTCCCGAGCACCCACTGGTACGCCGCGAAGGCGTCTTCGGGGGCCGCCGGGAACGGGTGTTCGGGCGCCTGCCGGTAGTGGCAGGAGACGACCACGCACCCGGCCGCGTTGCACAGCGCCCGCGGGGTGGCGTCGTACCCGTCCAGGTCGGCGAGCACCCACCCGCCGCCGTGCCAGTACACCAGCACCGGGAACGGTCCGGTCCCTTGGGGCGTGTACACCCGGGCGGGGATCGGGCCGGCCGGACCCGGGATGGTGATGTCCTTCACGGACCCGACCGGTTCCGGCTCGGTCGGCTTGCCCTGCTTTTTAAGAAGCGCCTTCACCGCGTCGGCCGGGGTCGGCTGTTTGCGGGCCGCGGCGGGGGTGAGTGTTTCGATCGGCTTCGGGTTCAGGGCGGCCAGCTCGTCCAGCACCGCCTTCATCTGCGGGTCCGGGGCGGAGTGCGGGCCGACGGGTTGGGTGACGCCGACCGCCGCCGCGACGAGGATCAGGACGGGCACCGCATTTCTGAGGAGATCGCTCATAACAGGACCGGGGGTGTGGGGCACGTCGGACCGGGCGGCAACTTTCGCAATTCCGGTGCCGCACCGTTCCTTCCCCCCGGAGCGGGGTGTACCATCGGCCGCATGAAGGACGAACCGAGCGGGCTGCCCCGCGTCCTCGGCCCGTGGCTGGCGACGGCCATCGTGGTCGGGTGTGTGATCGGCACCGGGGTGTTCAAGAAGGGCCGGGCCGTCTCCGAGGCGGTGCCGGAGACCGGGCCGGCCATCGCCGTCTGGGTGGTAGTTGGGCTGTTGACCCTGTGCGGGGCGATGGCGCTCGCCGAGGTGGCGTCCCTGTTCCCGCAGGCCGGCGGGAACTACGTGTTTTTGCGGCAGGCCTACGGCCGGCTGTTCGGCTTCCTGTGGGGGTGGGTGGAGTTCTGGTTTCTACGGTGCGCGTCCTGCGCCGCTCTGGCATCGGTGTTCGCCGAGTCGCTCAACGACGTGTTGAAACTGGCCCTCGACCGCACCGACCCGGTCCTCGGGTTCTGGCCGCGTCAGACCGCCGCCGCAGTCGTCGTCACCCTGCTCGGCCTACTGGCCGCCCGCGGCACCCGGCTCGGGGCGGGGGTGCAGTTCGTGGTCACGGCCGTGAAGGTCGGTTCGCTCGTCGCCCTGATCGTCCTGCCGCTCGCTGTTCTGGCCCTGGCCGTCAACTCACCGGTCAGGCCGGATGTCGCTCACTTCCGCCCGGTCTGGCCGGACCGGTCCACGCTGGACGCCGGCAAGTATGCGGTCGCGTTCGCGGTGGCGATGGTGGCCGTCATGTGGCCGTACAACGGCTGGTCGAACGTGGCGTCCATCGCCGGGGAGGTGCGGGAGCCGCAGCGGAACCTGCCGATCGCCTTCGTCGGCGGCGTGCTGCTGCTGATCGCCGTCTACTCGCTGGTGAACGTGTCGTACTACCTGGTCATCCCGGCGGAGGAGATGAAGACCCTGACCGACACCCCGGTGGCGACGGAGGCGTGCCGGCGGATGCTCGGCCCGGCCGGCACCCTGGCGGCGTCGGCCGCGGTCATGGTGTCGGTGTTCGGGGCGCTCGGCGGGAACATGCTGGTCGGCCCGCGGGGGGTGTTCGCCCTCAGCCGGGACGGCCTGGCCCCGGCCGCGTTCGCCCGGGTCCACGCCAAGTACCAGACGCCGTTCGCAGCCACCCTGCTGATGACCGGTGTGACGGTCGGGTTCATCTACGCCGTCGCCGCGTACACCCGGGCCGGGCTGACCGCCGACCCGAACAAGCCGCCGTTCGACGTCATCACCGACTTCGTGGTGTTCGGAGCCGGGGCGTTCGAGACGCTGGCGGTGGCCAGCATCTTCGTGTTCCGCCGCACCCACCCGCCGGCCACGGTCCGGCTGCCGTACCGGTGCCCCGGCTACCCGGTCGTGCCGGCGGTGTTCGTGGGCTGTATGGTGGCGGTGCTGGGGAACATGCTGGTCAGCCCGGACCAGCGGGACGTGGCCCTGATCGGCCTCGGGTTCATCGCAGTCGGGGCGGGGGTGTACGCCGTCACCGCCCGCGGCCGGCGGTGACGGTCACTTCTTTTTCTTCTTTCCGATGTCCGACTCCGGCTTTTTGGCGACCGGTTTCTTCGGTTCGGCGGTCGGGGCGGCTGACGGTGCGGGCAACCCTGGCGGCGGCGGGCCGATCTGATACCCGAGCGGTTCGAGCAGCACGGCGAGCCGCTGGCCGTCGGCGACCGCGTCGGCGGAGTCCGGCCGGGCCAGGGCGATCGCCCCGTACCAGTACCGCTGCCGGTCCCGCGGCGACAGTTCCTCCGGGTCGGCCCCGACCTCGCGGACCAGTTCCGGGTCGTACCGGGCGATCTTGAGCAGGTTGGCCAGTTCCCGCCAGGTGACGCCGTTGGACACGACACCACCGTTGGCGGCGGTGATCTTGCGGCCGATGCAGACGTGAAACAGCCCGCGAAGGTGCCCCGCCACTAGCCCCGCATCCTGGACCGCTTCCAACATCTTCCGTAGCCCGTCCATGCCAGACTCCGACCGCGGTGCGGGGCTGCCGTCCGGTCCGTCGCCGGGCGGGGCAAGGGCTTCTCCCTTGCAGTCGTCAAATCCCCTCTATTTTAACAGCGCTTCGCCTCCGGGCCAAACGCCCCAGCTTATCCTGTGACATTAATCGGCCGTCGGAGGGCCGCGGGTTGACCGGGAGCGGTGAGAGCTTGGGGAATCTGCAGCTTATCGAAGTGCCTCACGCAACTGGTGGGCGGCCTTTTGGGGGTCGTCCGAGGCTGCGATGGCCGCCCCGACGGCCACCCGGGAGCCGCCGGCCTCCCGGACCTGATGCACGTTCGACCTGTCCACGCCACCGAGTACGAACGCCGGCAGGGAGGTGAGGGCCGCCACCTCCCGCACGAATGCTAGTCCGGGGAAGTGGTCGAACGGCTTGGTTTTGGACGGGAAGGTGGGGCCGACGCCGATGTAGTCCGCCCCGTCCCGGACCGCCCGGCGGACCTGGTCCGCGTCGTGGGTGCTCACCCCGATGATGGCATCCGACCCCAGGATCCGGCGGGCCGCCGCCACCGGCAGGTCATCCTGGCCCAGATGGACGCCGTCGGCCTCGGCCAGCCGGGCGATGTCGGGTCGGTCGTTGACGACGAACAGCACGCCGGCTTTTCGGGTCCACCGGCGGACGTTTTTGGCCCGGTCGAGCAGCTCGCGGTCGGAGAGGGTCTTTTCCCGCAACTGGATCACCCCGACGCCGCCGGCCGCCGCCTCGGCGATGGTCCAGTCCAGGGCTGCCGCGCACTGGGAGCCGGTCAGCAGGGCGTACACCCTGGCGTCTTCGAGTCTGGCCCGCGACCTCGCCCCGAGCACCACGGCCCGCTCCAGGGTGTACGACCGGTAGCGGACCCGTTCGACCCGGCGGCCTAACTCCGGGCCGAACACCTTGCCGTACTCCTCGACGCTCCGCAGCGCCTCCTGCAGCCGCTTCAGGTTGACCGCCGCCACCTCGGCCGGGGACCGCCGGACGTACTCCCCGCCGGCGGTCACGACCGTCCCCACGTCGCCAACCGTGTCCCGGGCCGCGAGCAATGGAAGCCCGGCGGACGCCTCCGCTAGTTCGTGCCGCAGCCCCTTCACCTCGTCGGTCAGCGTCGCGTCGTTGAGCACGAACCGGCAGTAGTCGTCCAGCACCCGCAGGGCTTCGCGGGCACGGTTCAGGTTGGCGTCGACCACCCGGGCGGCGTCGGCCTGCTCGGTCGGCTCGGCGACAGTGAACGTCGGACCAGGATCGTCCGCGTCGGCCGGCTCGACGTCGGTGCGGGCGGCCAGCAGCACCCGCTCGACGGCGGCCGGGTCGACGCCGTGGCGGGCCAGCCGGTGGCGGTACACCGGGTCGGCGTCGATCACCGCCAGGAGGACCGTCTCGGTCGTCAGCACCGCGTCCCCGCGGAGGGCGATCGCTTTTTCCCGTGCTGCGGCGAACAGGGCGGTGTCGGCCGGGGCCGGGGAGGTGGGCCAGTCGGCTTGCCCAACCAACGCCGCCCGTAGCCCCGGCACGTCGGCGCCGGTCCGGTCCAACAATTCGGCCGGTTTTCCTTCAGCGTCTTCGGTGAGTGCGAGCAGCCAGTCGGCCAGCCGGACGGCCGCCGCCCCGGCAGCGACGGCCGACTGCCGGGCCGCGTCACGTGCCCGTTCCACCGCCGGGCTGAGTTCGAGTCCCATCGGGCGTACTCGCTGGTTGCTCGTCCCTTCCGGACATGATACCGGACGAGCAGCGGACCCGGACGGGCCTGCCTTTTCTCACCCTCTCCGCTTCGGGGAGGGCCGGGACCAGGGTCCGACCCCGACCCGTTCCCGCGATTCCAAAGTCACCGATTCGGGTAGCAGTCGTGACCCCCCCCCCGGCCCCCTCCCCGAAGCGGAGAGGGGAGAAAAACCCTTACCACCGGAAGCGGTCGAACCGGCACATCCGGACCAACCGGGTCGCCAGCATGGCGAGACGGACGGGGCGGTCGCCCGGCCGTCCAGCCGGTCGGACGGGCCGGCCGATGAACCGGATGCCGCCCGCGGGAGCAGGACGCCTTCCGCCGACCGATCGCCCCCGGTCGTGGCACTCACGGACGAGTCTGCCGAGGTCCGGACATGCCCCCCGCCCGGTTGTGGCCCCGCCGACTCGCCCGGGCCGGTCTGGTCGCCCTCAGTTCGACGGCCCTCACCGGCCCCACCGCCGCCCAGCCCCCCAGGCCCGCCGAGCCGCCCGCCGCCCAGCCGGCCGCTCCCACCCGTCAGGTGCTGAGCCTGGGCGAGTGCCTGGCCATCGCTCACGAGCGGCAGCCCCGGATCAAGGCCGCCCAGCACAGCTTGAACGCCACCCTGCTCGGCGGGCAGGCGCTCAACAACCTGCGGCCGATCGTCGAGCGGCTCAGCCCGGACATCCCGGTACGCCGAATGCAGTCCGACCGCGGGGCCACGGTGGCGGTCGCCGAATTGCAAAAAGTACAGCAAGAAACGACCTACGACGTCACCTGGCTGTACTACTCGTTCGTCTACGCCCGGCAGGCCGAGCAGACGGCGGCCGACGTGATCGTCCAGATGGAGACGTACTACGACGCGGCCAAGGGGATCCTGGAGTCCGGGGTCAAGCCGCCGGGGTCGAAGCTGGACAGCTTCACCCTGGCCCGGCTCCAGCGGGCGATCGGGGCGGTCCGCAAGCTGCAGATCAAGGCCGAGTCCGGGAAGCAGGCGGCCCTGGCCGCCCTCAAGGAGGCGATGGGCGTCGACCAGACGTGTGACCTGACCCCGAAGGACACCGAGCTGCCGCTCATGCTCAGCGGGTCCGTCACCCAGGGGCAGGTGGTGGCCGAGGCGGTCAGCCGCCGGCCGGAACTGGCCCAGGCGGCGGCCGGGGTGGACGTGTTCCGGCTCGAGGTACTGGCCCAGTCCAAGGTCGGCGGGCTGCGGCAGCAGATCTCGACGTTCGCCACCGGCACCGACCTGCACAGCCGGCAGGTGCCGATGGCCGTCCGGAACGGGACGTACCGGCCGGGGGCGATCGCCCCGGAGATGCCCACCTCCCTGGTCGGCAACAAGGAGGACCGGGTGGCCCGGGCGTGCGAGTACAGCCAGCGGCAGGACGCCCTGTACGAGACGATCCTCGGGCTGGTCAAGCTGGAGGCGGTCAACGCCTACCTGGAGTGGGAGGCGTCGTCCAGCCGGATGCGGGAGGCCAAGCGGGTGTTCGACCTGACCCGGCAGACGTTGGAGCAGGCCCGGACCGCCGCCGCCACCCGACAAGACCCGCAACTGGTGGTCGAGACCGAGGCCGACGCCGGGGTCGCCCAGGCGGACTACCTGGAGGCGGTGCTCGACCACATCCGGGCGCTGGCCAAGCTGGAGCGGGTGACGGCCGGCGGCGTCCGGGCCGGGTTCCCGGGCCGGTAGCCGCGGCCCGCTGTCTCGCCCTTTTGTCCCCGTTCGTTTAACCGGAGGCGGTCGTGGCGCGAATGGAGTGTGCGCGGGTGGCGGCGGTGGCCCTCCTGGCCGTCGCCGGGGCGGGCCGGGCGGCCGAGCCGGGCGGGCTGCAGATCGGCATGGTCCAGGGGATGTTCCGGGACATCCAGCCGGCCCTGGTGCAGGCCATGTCCCGGCCGCTGCAGGAGCTGATCCGCAAGCAGACCGGGCTGACCGGGGACGTGGAGATCGTCCCGGACGCGTTCGCCCTGGCGGACAGGATGAAGGCCGGCCGGGTCCACCTGGGGGTGTTCCACGGGTTCGAGTACGCCTGGGTGAAGGCCCACAACCCGGACCTGGTGCCGCTGGCCATCAGCATCCCGCCGACCCGCCACCTGGAGGCGTGCGTGGTGGTCCATGCGGACGCCAAGCTGTCCGGGCTGGCCGACCTCAAAGAGGAGTCGGTGGTTGTCCCCCGGATGTCGAAGGCGCACTGCCACCTGTACCTGGAGCGGCAGCGGCTGGCCCTGCCGAACAACTGCGCGGTGCCGAAGACCAAGCCGTCGGTCACGTCCGAGGAGGCGCTGGACGCGGTGGTGAACGGGGACGCCAAGGCCGCCCTGGTGGACGCCGCCGCCATCACCGGCTATCAGAACCTGCAGCCCGGGGCGGCCAAGCAGCTCAAGGTGCTGTGCCGGTCGGACGCCTTCCCGCCGGGGGTGATCGCGTATAATCGGACGACGGTGGACGCGGCCACGGTCGAGCGGGTCCGCACCCTGCTGACCACCGCCAACACCAACCCGGCCGGCAAGCCGCTCATGATGCTCTGGAACCTGAAGGGGTTCGAGGACG
This sequence comes from Gemmataceae bacterium, assembly GCA_046350115.1. Lineage (GTDB taxonomy): Bacteria > Planctomycetota > Planctomycetia > Gemmatales > Gemmataceae > JAXMAZ01. The sequence goes on along the minus strand of JAXMAZ010000023.1, from coordinate 50,768 downwards.
TGCCGGACGACTACGCGGCCCGGCTGGACGCCATCCTGAAGGCGTACCCGCCGCCGGCCCCGTCCGCCCCGCCGGCCGGCGGCAGCGGCGGCAAGTGAGCGGCGGACGGGGCGGCAAGCCCGGTCGGTTCGACACCCCCGCGGCCGGCGGGGGTGTTCGCGTTCCCGGGCGGCCGTAACCGACCTGGGAGCCGCCCGCAATTCCGGTACACTGATCTGTACGGACGTTTAGTTCGCTGAGGTGGGGGCGGGAATGCCGGACATCCAGACGGTGTCGATCGCCGAGGAGGCCCGGAGCCGGATGCTCCGGTACATGGTGTCGGTCGTCCGCGGCCGGGCGCTGCCGGACGTGCGGGACGGGCTGAAGCCGGTCCAGCGGCGCATCCTGTACGCCATGTACCAGGACTTGAACTTGACGGCGGAGCGGAAGCCGCTCAAGTGCGCCAAGATCGTCGGCGAGGTGATGGGCAACTACCACCCGCACGGCGACACCGCCCTGTACGACGCCCTGGTACGGATGAGCCAGGAGTGGGTGTTGCGGCTGCCGCTGGTGGACGGGCAGGGGAACTTCGGCAGCGTCGACGGCGACCCGCCGGCCGCCTACCGGTACACCGAGGCCAAGCTCACCAAAGCGGCCGAGTTACTGCTCGCCGAACTGGATCAAGAGACGGTCGACCGCCAGGCGAGCTACGACGGCACCCGGCAGGAGCCGGTCGTGCTGCCGGCCCAGTACCCGAACCTGCTGGTGAACGGCACGTCGGGGATTGCTGTCGGGCTGGCCACGAACATCCCGCCGCACAACCTGGGCGAAGTGCTGCGGGCGTGCGTCTTCCTGATCGACAACCCCGATGCGTCTGTCGCCCAACTGCTGGACAAGGTGAAGGGGCCGGACTTCCCGCTCGGCGGCAAGATCGTCACCGACCGGGCCACCCTCCGCAGGATCTACGAGGAGGGCCGCGGCAGCGTCAAAGTCCAGGGCGAGTGGAAGCTCGAAGAGGTGGGCAAGGGGAAGCAGCAGATCGTCGTCTCGTCGATCCCCTACGGGGTGGACAAGGGGGCGCTGGAGAACGCCATCGGGGCGATCATCGAGGAGAAGAAGCTCCCCCAGCTCACCGGCCAGGCGAACGAGTCGAACGAGAAGGACGGGCTGCGGCTGGTGCTGGAGGTCAAGCCGGGGACCGACCCGAACCTGGTGATGGCCTACCTGTACAAGCACACCGAGCTGCAGCGGACGTTCTCGTACAACGTCACCTGCCTGGTGCCGGCCGAGGACGGGGTGACGATGGTCCCCCGGGACGCCCTCAGCCTGAAAGACCTACTCCGTCACTTCCTCGACTTCCGGCTGGCGACCGTCCGCCGGCGGTTCGAGTACCACCTGCGGCAACTGAAGCGGCGGATCCACATCCTGGAAGGGTTCCAGGTCATCTTCAACGCGCTGGACAAGGCGATCAAGCTGATCCGGTCCAGCACCGGCAAGGCGGACGCGGCCGAGAAGCTGACCGCCGAGTTCGACCTGGACGACGAGCAGACGACGGCGATCCTGGACAGCCAGCTCTACAAGATCGCTCAGATGGAGATTCAGAAGATCCTGGAGGAGCTGCGGGAGAAGCAGAAAGAGGCCGCCCGGATCGAGGGCATCCTGGCGTCCCAGAAGAAGCTGTGGGGGGTGGTGAAGGGGGAGCTGGAGGCGCTGGCCGAGCAGTCGTTCGTCACCCGGCGGAAGACCCGGATGGCGTCCGACGAGGACGTGCTCGAGTTCAACGAGGAGGCGTACATCGTCCGGGAGAACACCAACGTGGTGCTCACCCGGGACGGGTGGGTGAAGCGGGTCGGCCGGCTGTCGAGCGTCGAAAGCACCCGGGTGCGGGACGGGGACGCGGTGGTCGCCGTGGTCCCGGCCAGCACCCTCGATAACGTGGTGTTCTTCGCCGACGACGGCACCGCGTACACCATGCGGGTGAACGAGGTGCCGGCCAGCAGCGGGTACGGGGAGCCGATCACCAAGTTCTTCAAGCTGGCCGACCAGGTGAAGGTGATCGCGGCCCTCACGACCGACCCGCGGTTCACCCCGGCCGACCAGCCGGCCGACGGCGACACCCCCGGCGGCCCGTACCTGCTGATCGCGACCTCCGCCGGGTACGCCCTGCGGCTGCCGCTGGCAACATACCGGCCGGAGTCGACGAAGGCGGGTCGCCGATATGCCAAGCTGGACGGCACCGACAAGGTGGTGTTAGTCACCCTGGTCCGGGACGAGACGGGGGTGATGCTGGCCTCCCGGGACGGCCGGGTGATTCACTTCCCGGTGGCGGAAGTGAGCGTGCTGTCCGGGGTCGGCAAAGGTGTGATCGGCATCAAGCTGGACGAGGGCGACGTGTGCATCGGCGGCGGGCTGGTGACGGAAGGCCGGCGGAACGACACGAACAAGCTGGTGGTGGAGACGTCCGGCGGGATCACCAAGGACTGCGGCCCGGTCGCCTACGCCCCGCAGAAGCGCGGCGGCACGGGCCATGAGGTGGTGAAGCGGACCGAGCTGGTTCGGGTGATCCCGCCGCCGATCGAGCTGGCCGATTGGGAGGCGATCGACGGCAAGGGGCCGGCCCGGCCGGGCAAGGGCGGGGCGTCAGTCGAGGGGTCGTGAGCTTGTAGGTCAGGCTGTGCCTGACGTGGGCAGCAATGCGTCAGGCACAGCCTGACCTACCACGAGTGCGATACACCGATGAGTTCGATCACCGCATCCAAGTACACCGCCGCCGAGGCGATCCAGGTTCTGGAAGGGCTGGAGCCGGTCCGCAAGCGGCCGGCCATGTACATCGGCGGGGTGGACGCCAAGGGGCTGCACCACCTCGCCTGGGAGATCATCGACAACTCGGTCGACGAGTACCTGAACGGGTACGCCGACCACGTCACCGTCACGCTGCACAAGGGCGGGGACTCGCTGACCGTCGTTGACAACGGCCGCGGCATCCCGGTGGACATCCACCCGAAGCACAAGAAGAGCGGGCTGGAACTGGTGCTGACGGTGCTGCACGCCGGCGGCAAGTTCGGCCAGGAAGGGAGCGGGTACTTCCACAGTGGCGGGCTGCACGGGGTCGGGGCGTCGGTGGTGAACGCCCTCAGCCGCAAGCTGGTGGCGACGGTCAAGCGGGACGGGTTCGAGTACCGCCAGGAGTACGCCAAGGGGGCGCCGGTCGGCAAGCTGGAGAAGGTCGGCCCGGCGCGGGGCCACGGCACCAGCATCCACTTCGAGCCGGACCCGGCTATCTTCAAGGTGACGCACTTCGACCCGGACGTGCTCAAGGCCCGGCTCGAAGACATCAGCTACATCCACAGCGGGCTGAGCATCACGTTCAAGAACGAGGTGTCCGGCGAGACGGTCGAGCTGTCGCACCCGGGCGGCATCCCGGAGTTCCTCGGCAAGCTGGTCGCCGGCACGCAGAAGAACCCTATCACCCAGGCGGCGTTCGCGGCCAAGCGGGACAACCCGGACAAGATGGAGATCGCCCTCCAGTGGACCGAGTCCACCGAGGAGGCGATCCGGTCCTACGTCAACGGCATCCGCACCCCGAACGGCGGCACCCACGAGAACGGGCTGAAGTCGGCGATCCGGAAAGCGGTGAACAACTACATCGACACCCACGACGAGGCGAAGAAGGCGGCCAAGGGGTACAAGATCACCGCCGAGGACATCCGCGAGGGGATCGTCGCCATCCTGTCCGTGTTCGTCCAGAACCCGGAGTTCGAGGGGCAGACCAAGCAGCGGCTGAACAACTCCGAGGTCGAGGCGGCCGTGGACGGGTTCGTCCGCACCCAGCTCGAAACCTGGCTGAACACCAACAAGTCGGCCGCGGACCAGATCATCGGCCGGATCGTGCTGGCGGCCAAGGCCCGGGAGGCGAGTCGGGCGGCGGCGGTCGAGGTGAAGCGGGCCGCCCCGGGCCGCCGGCGGGGGAGCCTGCCGGGCAAGCTGGCCGACTGTAAGAACACCGAGCGGGGCGAGACCGAGCTGTTCATCGTGGAAGGGGACTCGGCCGGCGGGTCGGCCAAGCAGGGGCGGAACAACAACACCCAGGCGGTGCTGCCGCTCCGGGGCAAGATCCTCAACGGCGAAGACCTGCCGACGCTTAAGGTGCTGCAAAACCAGGAGCTGTCCGACCTGGTGAGCGCCATCGGCACCGGGGCCGGGGACCGGTTTAACTACGAGAACCTGCGGTACGGCAAGATCATCCTGCTCATGGACGCCGACGCCGACGGGTATCACATCGCCACGCTGCTGCTCGACTTCTTCTTCCGCCACATGCCGGAACTGATCCGCAAGGGGCACGTGTACATCGCCCAGCCGCCCCTCTACCGGATCAACGTCGGCAAGGACACCCACTGGGCACGCGACGACGAGCACAAGGAGCAGATCCTGGCCGGGCTGCGGGCGAACGCCAAGCCGGACATCACCCGGTTCAAGGGGCTGGGGGAGATGGACGCTCAGGTGCTCGGCAAGACCACCCTCGACGCCCGGCAGCGGACGCTGTTGCAGGTAAAGATCGACGAGCAGATCGACGCCCACAACGCCTTCCGCGACCTGCTCGGCAAAGACCCCGAGCCGCGGTACGAGTTCATCATGCGGAAGGCCGATCAGGCGGCGGCCGAGGAACTGGACGTGTGAGGTCAGTCGTTCACCAGCCCGACGCGCGAGCGAGGGTACGGAGTTCCCCCCGCTCGCGCGTCGGGCTGGTGAGTTACTTCGACCGGACCCGGCCGAGGCCGCCGTCGACCCCGATGACCTGGCCGGTGATCCAGGAGTTGGCCGGGTCGAGCAGGAAGGCTATGGCCGCCGCCACGTCCGCCGGCTCGCCGATCCGGCCGAGCGGGTGCAGGGCGGTGGACGCCTTCAGGGCCAGCTCGTTGCCGGTGATCTTGGCGGCCAGCGGGGTGCGGACCAGCCCCGGGGCGACGGCGTTCACCCGCAGGTTTTTGCCGGCGTAGGTGGCCGCGGCGGATAGCACCAGCCCGTTGACGCCCCCCTTCGCGGCCGCGATCACCTCGTGGTTAGCCAGCCCGATCTGGGTGGCAACGGTCGAGGCCAGCACGACCGACCCGCCGGCCGTCATCGTTCGGGCCGCCGCCCGCAACACGTAGAACGCCGTCCGCAAGTTCAGCGTGAGCGTCTGCTCGAACTCGTCGTCGGAAGTCAGGTGGGCCGGCTTGAGCAGGATCGAGCCGACCAGGTGGGCCGCCCCGTCCAGCCGACCGAACGCCTCCGATGCTGCGGCAAACGCCCCGTCCACCTCGGCCGCCCGCGTGGCGTCCGCCGGGTGGGCGCGGTAGCGACCGGCTGGGCCAGTCTCGTACAGCTCGGCGGCCAGGGCGTCCAGTCGGCCGGCGTCGCGGGCGACCAGAAACAGGTTGGCCCCGCGCGCGGCCAGCCGGCGGCACAGCTCGGAGCCGATGCCGCCGGTGGCCCCAACGACGACGTATGTGGGGAGCGTGTCGGGCATAGTGGGTCAGGACGCTGGTGTGGGTCGGGCGTCCGATGATAGGCTCGGGTGCCCCCGCCCTTTCCACCCGACCGGCCGGCCGAGCCAGTGGCGGACCGTCGCGTACCACTGGATGCCGAGCAGGACGAGAACGCCGACCGGGTGGAGGGCCGCACCGAGCCAGGACGCCCGGAACCGGCGGGCGGCGTCGAACCGCACCGCCCACGCCAGGGTGACGGCCGCGGCCGCGAGTCCTAGCGGCGGGCCGACGGGCTGTGCCAGCGCGATCGCGAACGCCAGGAACGGGAGCACCTGCCCGCCGAACAGCAGCACCGTCCACACCCAGATCAGCCCCGGCGCCCCCAGCCCCTCGCGGGCGTTCTTGGCCAGCCCGTTCCACACCTGACCAGCGCTTCGGTACATCCGACAGACGGCCAGGTCGGTCGCGTCGCACACGTCGGTCATGAACCCGGCCTGCCGGAACGCCCGCGGCAGCTTAACCCCGTCGTGCAGTGACGCCTTCACCGCCTCATGGCCGCCGACCGCGTGGTACGCCTCGCGGGTGGTGAGGAACCACTGGCCGCACCCGGCTCCGAGGCCCGGTAACTTGAGGCGCCGCATCGGCCCCATCGGCAGGTAGCAGACGAGCAGCCAGTTGATGAGCGGGAGGACCAACTTTTCCAGCAGCGTTCCGGTTTCCTGCCGCGGGAAGCCGCTGACCAGGGCCGCCCCGGACTGCCGCTGGAACGCGATCATCCGGGCCAGGGCGTCCGGGCTGAGCCGGACGTCGGCGTCGAGGAAGGTGAGGACCGGGTGCCGAGCCAGCTTCGACAGGGTGAAGCAGGCGAACTGCTTGCCGCACCACCCGGCCGGCAGCGGCGGGGCCGACTCGACCCGTACCCGCGAATCCTTGGCCGCAATCAACTCAACCAGCTCAGCGGTGCGGTCGGTCGAGTGGTCGTCGAGAACGATCACCTCCAGCGCGACGCGGGTGCTGGCCACCCCCGACTCGACCGCGGCCCGAATCGACCCCTCCTCGTTCCGGGCCGGGATCAGCACCGACACCCGCGGCGGTGACACCGGGGTGTCACCGACAGCCGGCGGCGGCCGGAACAGCCGGGCGTTCCGCCGGTAGAGCAGGGCGGGGAAGGCGGCCAACCCGAGGGCGACCAGCGACAGGGCGGTCACGGGCCGGTCCCCGGGTCGGCGTGCGCCGGGCGGAAGCGCCGGCCGGTCAGCCACGCCCGCACCCGGCGGAACCCGTCGTAAACCCCGCCGACCCCGGCCGCCCCGCCGAGCAGCGGCGTGAACCGGGCCGGGTCGCGGGCCATCGCGTCGGCGTTCAGCCCGTCGAGCGTCTCGGTCAACGCCTGTTCGATGCGGGCCGTCCACTCCCGCCCGCCGCGGCCCGGGGCTTCGGCCACATCGACCGCCGGCCCGACACGGACCAGCGCCTCCGGCGTCCGCTCGGTCCAGAAGGTGTACTCGAACGCCACCGGCAGCACGAACCCGCGGCCCAGCCTCGCGGCCAGGTGGCCGACCCCGGACCGCAGCCCGAGCGGCCGGGTCCGCACGTCGCTGAACTCCCCCTGGGCCGTCACCCACAGCACGCGGTTCGGCTTGCTGAGAAGCGTCGTTGCGGTGCGGAGGAACTCGGCCGCCCCGCGGAGGGAGTGCGTGTCCACGCCGACGAACCCGATCAGTTTGAAGAACGGGTACTTCTTGAGCATCTCGGCGTCGATGGCGACGAAGTGTTCGCGGTGCTCGCCGAACTCCCGGGTGAGGACGGTGCCGGTCATCGGGTCCCACCAGCTCGGGTGGTTGAGTACGACGATTAGCGGGGCGTCACCGGCCGGGAGCGGGCTGCTCGCGTTCGATAGCCGGACGGCGTGGAAGTGCTTCCGCACGTACCGCAGGACATACCGGTCCCGGAACCCGCGGGCGAACCACCCCCGGCGGTGGCGGGCCGGGTCGTCGGCGGGCGCGGTCATGTCAGGCGTGCTCGGTGGCGGCCGGCCGGACCCGCGGGGCCGCCCGGTCCCGGTCGAGCGTGTCGGCGGCGATCCACCCGGACATGAGGACCATCGGCATCCCCGGCCCGGGGTGGGCCGCCCCGCCGGCCAGGTACAGCCCCTTCAGGTCGGGCGACCGGTTGGCCGGCTTGAACGCCCCGAGCCACTTGCCGTGGCTGGCCAGCCCGTAGATGGCCCCGTTCAGCACCAGGTAGCGGTCGTGGATGTCCTGTGGCGTCAGGTGCCGCTCGAACACGATGCGGTCCTCGATGTCCGGCATCTGGCCGGTCGTCTTCAGCTTGTTCAGGATCACCCGCCGGTACTCGGGCAGCATCTTCGACCAGTCGTGGTGCGGCCGCAGGTACGGGGTGTGGACGAGCACGTACAGGGCGTCCCCGCCCGGCGGGGCGGTGGCCGGCTCGGTCCGACTGGTGCTGGCCAGGTAGCAGGTCGGGTCCGGGGCCGGCTCGCCCTTCTTATAGATGAAATCGAACTCCTCATGCGGGTCGCGGCTGAACACGAAGTCGTGGTGCAGGAGATGATCGTACCGCTTCTTAAGCCCGAGATAGAGGACGACGCCGGAGCAGGCCGGCTCGTAGCTCCGCCGCTTCTCGAACCGCTTGACCGCCCGCGGGGCCGCGCCGTTCACTAGCTCGCGGTAGGTCCGCACCGAGTCGGCGTTCGACACGAGCGCGGCCAGCTCCACCCGCTCGCCGGTGTCGGTTTCCACGCCAACGACCGTGTCCTGGGTGGCGTTCAGCAGGACGCGGCTCACCCCGACCCCGGGCCGCAGCTCGACGCCCAGCTCCCCGGCCAGCTTGGTCAGCGCCTCCGGGACGGCCCGGGTGCCGCCCATCGGGTACCAGACGCCGTCATTCGTCTGCATGTGGGCGATGCCGCACAGCACCGCCGGCGAGCCGTAAGGCGACGACCCGACGTACTGGGTGAAGTGGTCGAGCATCTGGGCGACGCGGGCGTCCGGCACGTACTTCCGCACCGTCCCGGCGACCGAGTGGCCCATCCGCATCTTCATCACGTCGGCCAGGATCGACGGCTGGAACCCGGCCTTCAGGTCGATCATGTCGGACAGGCCGCCGATCGACTTCCAGAAGTAGAACCGGTCGGAGATGGCGTGGAGCCGGTCGGAAAGCTGCTGGAACCGCCGGTAGCCGTCCCCGGACCCGGGGGCGTACCCGTCCAGCCGCTTGGCCATCGCCTCGGTGTCTTCCACCAGATCGAGGACCGACCCGTTGTCGAAGAAGCACCGCCACTGCGGGTCGAGGCGGACGAGGTCGAGGTAGTCGTCCAGATTCTTCCCGGCCTCCGCGTACACCCGCCGCAGCACGTTCGGGATGGTCAGGATGGTCGGCCCCATGTCGAACCGGAAGCCGCCCTCGGCCAACTCGGCCGCCTTGCCGCCGAGCCACGAGGACTTCTCGAATAGGACCACGCCGTACCCGCGGGCGGCCAGGGTGCAGGCGGCCGCCAGACCGCCCAGCCCGCTGCCGATGATGCCGACCCGGTTCGCCGCAGAATTCGCCACGGGCGCCCCTCGTACGTGTTGGCTCGCTCAAGCTGTCCGTTGTAGGGCGGGTCAAGCCGGCTCTGCGGCGCCGACCCGCCGGCGTGGCAACGAGTCCCCAGTCGGGCTGGCGGGTCGGCGCGCAGAGCCGGCTTGACCCGCCCTACGCAAGCACTGGCTCCTCTTTCGCCCCCGGCTGGCCGAGCCAGCCGGCGTCCAGGCCGAAGTCCTGGAGCAGCAGCCGGCTGGTGATCCGGGCCGACTCGTAGATGACCGGCAATCCGCTCCCCGGGTGGGTGCCGCCGCCGACCAGGTACACCGACTCCAGATCCTCGAACCGGTTCCGCGGGCGGAAGCAGAGCATCTGGTCCAGCGAGTGGGCCAGGTTGAACGTCGCCCCCTTGAACACCGCGTACCCGTGCTCCCAGTCGTCCGGCGTCACCATCTTCTCGAACCGGATGCGGTTTTCCAGCCCACTCACCCCGAGCTTCTCCAACTGGCCGAGCACCCGGCGGCGGAAGGCCGGGGCTTCCTTGGCCCAGTCGATGGCGTCGGTGCGGTGCGGCACCGGGGCCAGGACGTACAGGGTGCTCATCCCGTCCGGGGCCAGGCCGGGGTCGGTGACGCATGGGTTCTGGACGTACACCGACGGGTCGGCGGTGAGCCGCTTGTGCGTCTCGATGTCCGCCAGGTTGCCGACGTAATCCTCCGCGGTGTAGATGGTGTGGTGCGGCAGGTCGTCGAATCGGCCCTCGACGCCCAAGTAGAGCATGAACGTAGAGCAGGAGAACCGCTTCTTTTCGAGCTTGACATCGGTCCACCGGCTTCGCAGCCGGTCGGGCACCAGGGACCGCATGGCGTGGGCGAAGTCGGCGTTCACCACCACCGCGTCGGCCCGGTACTCGCCGGCGTCGGTCCGCACCCCGACCGCCCGTCGGCCGTCGAACAGCACCTCCCGGACCGGCTCGTCGAGGTGGAACTCGGCCCCGAATTCCGTCGCCAGCCGGGCCATCGCCTCGGACACCGCCCCGCACCCGCCGAACGGGTGCCAGACGCCGAAGTCGTACTCCAGGTAGCTCAGGATGCTGAACAGGCTCGGGCAGTTGAACGGGGACATGCCGAGGTACTTCGACTGGAAGGTGAACGCCAACCGGACCCGCGGGTCGGAGAAGTACCGCCCCAGCTCGCCGTCCACCGATGCCCACGGCCGGAGCATCGGCAGCATCTTCACCAGGTCCCAGCTCAAGAGGTCGCGGAGGCCGAGGAACGGGGACTCCAGGGCCGGGCGGAACCGCTCCAGCTTCACCCGGTTGTCGGCGATGAACCGGCCGACGTTCGCCGCGTCCGCCGGGCAGAGCTTGGCCACCTCGGCGGCCATGCGCCCCAGGTCCGGGGTGCAGTCAATCTGCCCGCGGTCGCCGCCGAACACGATCCGGTATTGCGGGTCCAGTCGGGCCATTGGGATTTCGTGCCACAGGTCGCGGCCGACCAGCTTGAAAATCCGTTCCAGCACCCGGGGGTACAGGAAGAAGGTCGGCCCGAGGTCGAACTTGAACCCGTCCGCCTCGATGGTCGAACACCGCCCGCCGACCCGCGGCAGCCGCTCGATGACACGAACTTTCACCCCGGCGTGGGCGAGCAGGATGGCCGCCGCCAGCCCGCCGGGGCCGGCCCCGATGATGAGCACTTCGCGCGGCCGGCCGGTGGGGGCGGGCCGACCACTCGCGGACCTGGGCATACCGCTCCCGTGTCTGCCGGCGGGGTGGGTCGGGGGACGAGGCATTGTTAGCCGGCCCCGCGATCCGACTTCCAACCGCTTGCCGCGGCGGCGGCGGGGCCGGACAATCGCCGGGTCGGATCATACCCGCCCCGGTCGGAGCCGGCCATGCCGCCTGCAGTCCTTTCGCCGAGCGAAGTGCTGACTGCCGCCGACCGGCTGCCGCGGGTCCGGCTGGCCCACCTGCCGACCCCGCTGGAGGAAGTGCCGCGCTTTGCGGCGGCGGTCGGCGGCGGGGTGCGGGTGTTCGTCAAGCGGGACGACTGCACCGGCCTGCTGCTCGGGGGGAACAAAGCCCGGCACAACGAGTTCCTGCTCGGGGACGCGGTCGCCCAGGGGTGCGACGTGGTGGTGTGGGGGGCCGGGGTGCAGTCGAACAACTGCCGGCAGACGGCGGCCGGGTGCGCCAAACTCGGGCTGGAGTGCCGGCTGTATCTCAGCCGCAAAGGGTACTCGACCGAGCCGCAGGGCAACCTGCTGCTCGACTACCTCGTCGGGGCGCACGTCGAGTTCACCGACTCGGCCATCGGCCCGGAACTGGATGCCTATCTGGCGGCCCGGGCCGACGAGTTCCGCCGGGCCGGCCGCAAGCCATACGTGTGGCACCGGCCGCGGGTGGTGCCGCTGGCGGCGGTCAGCTACGCAGTATGCATGGCCGAGATCGCCCAGCAGCTCGACGCCGCGGGGCTGACGTTGGCCGCCGTCTATGTCTCCTCGTCCGGGGCGACGGGGGCCGGGGTCGCGCTCGGCAAAAAACTGCTCGGCCTCGGCTGCCCGGCCCGGCTGATCTGCCCGATGGGCTGGCCGTGGTCGATCTCGGAGGCGCTGGCCCGGGACGCCACCGACGCCGCCCGGATGATGGGCCTGCCGCACACCGTCGCTGCCGAGGAGGTGGACGCCGACGAGGGGTACATCGCGCCGGGGTACGGGCTACCGTCGCCGGGCGGGCGGGAGGCGCTGCGATTGCTCGCCACCACCGAGGCGATCCTGCTCGACCCCGTTTACTCGGCGAAGGCGATGGCCGCCCTGATCGCCGACGTGCGGGCCGGGAAGTACCCGGCTGGGTCGGTGCTCGTGTTCATCCACACCGGCGGGGCGCCGGCGGTGTTCGCCGACCCGGCGTCCGTCCTGTCGCATGAGGCCGGTTGATCCGCCGGCGCCGCGGACGACTTCGCGTGACGCCGATCACCCGCCGGTGCGAGCCGACCGGCCTCGGACCGCGCGGGTATGCTCGAACGCCCCCCGCGCCCCGGCCGGACCGACCCCATGCGTAGCCCGCACCGCCTGACCCCGCCGGAACGACTGGAACAGCGGGAGGTGCCGGCCGCCGCCCCGCTCGAAACCCTGCCGGTTTTGCCGGACCTGCCTCCCGAGACACTCGGGCACGTCCGGCAGATCGCCCTCGCAGGCCGGGCGGCCGGGCTGCGGTCGGACGCGTTCATCAAGCTGGGCGACAGCAACACCGCTACGCCGGAGTTTTTCGGGAATCTCGGCGCCGGCCGGACGCCCGGCCCACAGCCCGGCGTCGCCGGGTTTACGACAGACGATGTGGCTACATTCAACCGCTACAGTGCGCCCGTTGACGGGTCCGGGGCGAACTCGTTCACCCGGGTCAGCCTCGCAGCAAAGCCGGGGTGGACGGTCCCCCGGCTGCTGGAGGCGGTCGACGCGGAGGTAAACACCGTCCGCCCGGCCGTCGCGCTCATCACCATCGGCACGAACGACACCGCGTTCACCCCTTACGATCAGTTCCGGCCCCTGCTGGCGGCCCTGGTCGACCGGCTGACCGCCCGAGGGGTGGTGCCGGTGCTGACGACCATGCCGCACCTGCAGTACCGCCCGCCGTCGTCCGAAGCCACCGCGGCCGCGTACAGCCAGTTGGTCGCGGACGTGGCGGCCGAAAAACGGGTGCCGCTGGTCAACCTGTGGAAGGCGCTGGAGGGCGTGCCGTTCTACGGGCTGAAAAGTGACTTCGTCCACCTGACCGTGTCCCCGAACGGCGGGGCGGCGCTCGCCCCGGCGGACCTGCAGTACGGGCAGAACGAGCGGGCGGCCGTCACCATCCGGTCGCTGACCGTGGTCCGCCAACAAGTGCTGGACTACGACCCGGCCGCTGCCTGGGCGGCCCCAATCGGTTGGTCCGGCGCACGCCCGGGGCAGCACCTGTTCGCCGTCGGGTCGGACGCCGGCGGGCCGGGCGAGGTGGCCGTGTACGACGCCGACACCCGGGCCGAGGTCGGCCGGCTGCGGCCGTTCGAGCGGGGCTTTTTCGGCGGGGTGCGGGTGGCGACCGGCGACCTGGACGGGGACGGCGTGGCGGACGTGGCGGTCGCGGCCGGGCCGGGTGGCGGGCCGGTGGTCGCCGGGTTTTCCGGCCGGGACGGGCACGAACTGTTCCGCACGTTCGCGTTCGAACCGGGGTTCACCGGCGGGGTGAACCTGGCGGTCGGCGACGTGGACGGCGACGGCCGCCCAGAACTGGTGGCCGGGGCAGGAGGGGGGGGCGGCCCGCGGGTGCGGGTGATCCGGGCGTCGGATCAAGTGGTCACGCAGGACTTTTTCGCCTTCGAGCCGTCGTTCCGCGGCGGGGTGAACGTGGCCGCCGGGGCGTTCGGCATCGCGGCCGGGGCCGGGGACGGCTGTGCCCCGCTGGTAACGGTGTTCGACGGCCGGACGCTGACGCCGCGGGCGGCGGTGTTCGCTTTCGACCCGTCGTTCCGCGGCGGGGTGCGGGTGGCGGCCGGCGACCTGACCGGGGACGGCCGGGCCGAGCTGGTGACGGCGGCCGGCGGCGGCGGGGCGCCGCACGTCCGGCTGATCGACCCGCTCACCGGGGCCGACGGCGGCAGCTTCTTCGCCGGGGATCCGGCCCCGCTGGCCGACGGGGTGCGGCTGGCGGTGCCGGCCGGGACCGGCCGTCTGGTCGTCGCCCCGGGGCGGGGGACCGGCCCGCTCCGCTGGTTCGACCGGACCGGGACGGAGGGCGTCCCGGTGGCCCCGCCCGACGGGCTGCCGTTCGTACCGGGGGTGTTCGTCGGCTGACGCGCACGCCGTTGTCGTGGCACGGGCGAGCCGGTACGCTGGGGGCAGCCCGCCAGCCCGCCCGTCCCGCGGAAGCCCGACATGCGTGGATCGCTCTCTTTAGCCGTGTTGCTGTGTGCCGGTGCCGCCGCGTTGGCCGCCGACCCGCCCGCGTACACCGACCCGCCGGTCACACCCAAGGAGCGGGAGCACTGGTCCTTCCGCCCGCCGGCGCGAGCCGCTCTCCCCTCCGTCCACGAGCGCAACCGCGTCCGCACCCCGGTCGATCGCTTCGTCCTGGCCCGGCTCGAAGCCGCGGGGCTGACCTACGGCCCGGACGCCGACCGCCGGACGCTCATCCGTCGGCTCAGCTTCGACCTGACCGGTCTGCCGCCGACGCCGGCCGAGGTCGACGCCTTCCTGGCCGACCAGTCACCGGACGCCTACGAGAAGCTGGTGGATCGGCTGCTCGCCTCGCCGCATTACGGCGAGCGGTGGGGGCAGCACTGGCTGGACGTGGTGCGGTTCGCCGAGTCGAACGGGTTCGAGCTGGACGCCGAGCGGCCGCAGGCGTGGCGATACCGCGATTACGTGGTCGCCAGCCTGAACGCGGACAAACCATACGATCGCTTCCTCACTGAGCAGATCGCCGGCGACCTGCTGGCCAAGGGGAAAGACCCGCGACAGGCGGCCGACCTGCTGCACGCCACCGGTCTGCACCGGTGCGGGCCGGTGCATGTCGTCAGCGGCAACCTGGAAAAGGAGCAGGTCCGCCAGGAGGTGCTGACCGAGATGGTGACCGGGGTCGGGTCGGCCGTGCTGGGCCTGACGGTCGGTTGCGCTCGCTGCCACGACCACAAGTTCGACCCGCTTTCGCTCGGCGACTACTACCGCCTCCAGGCATTCTTCGCCGGCACCAAGTTCAAAGACGTGGACCTGGCCACGGACGCCGAGAAGGCGGCGGCCAAGGTGAAGCGGGAAGCGATCGAAGCCCAGATCAAGCCGATCCAGAAAGCGATCGACCGGCTGGAAGCCCCGGCCCGGGTGAAGGCGCGGGAGGCGAAGAAGGCGGCCCTCGACCCGGAGATGCGGGCGGCGGTGGACACCGAGCCGAAGAACCGGACGGCGGCCCAGAAGAAGCTGGCCAAGGACGCCGAGCCGGTCATCCGCCCGCTATGGGACGAGGTGATCGACGCGATGGCCCCGGCCGAGCGTGCGAAGCGGGCCGCGCTGAAAGCCGAGCAGGTGCGGCTGGAGGAGACGCTCCCGCCGCCGACCCCACAGGCCTGGGCGGTGGGCGAGGAGGAGAAGCGACCGCCGACGTTCGTGCTCCGCCGCGGCGACCTGCGCCGCCGGGCCGGCGAAGTCCCAGTCGCATTCCCCCGAGTGATCGCCACGGAGGCGAAGCCGGGCGACCGGCTCGACCTGGCGAAGTGGCTGACCCGGCCGGCCCACCCGCTCACCGCCCGGGTGATCGTCAACCGGCTCTGGCAGCACCACTTCGGCCGCGGCCTGGTCGCCACCCCGAACGACTTCGGCACCAAGGGGGAGCGGCCGACCCACCCCGACCTGCTCGACTGGCTGGCCCGCGAACTGGTCGAGCCGACCTGGCAGGCGGACGGGGCGACCCCGTGGGCGCTCAAGCGGATGCACCGGCTCCTGGTGCTGTCCACCGCATACCGCCAGAGGAGTCGGACCGAGCCGACTGCGGCGGCTATGAAGGCCGATCCGGACAACCGGCTGCTCTGGCGGCAGAACCGTCACCGGCTCGAAGCCGAGGCGATCCGGGACGCCGTCCTCGCTACCGCCGGCACGCTCACCCGCACCGTCGGCGGGCCGAGCGTCAAAGTGCCGCTGGAGCCGGAGGTGTACGACCTGATCTTCACCGAGGGGGAGCCGGTCGGGCTGTGGCCCGTCACCCCCGACCCGGCCGAACACACCCGCCGCAGCCTGTACCTGCTGCTCAAGCGGAACGTCCGGCTGCCGGTGCTGGAGGCGTTCGACCAGCCGGACACGCTGAGCAGCTGCGCCGCCCGGTCGGTCAGCACGTTCGCCCCGCAGGCGCTCATCCTGATGAACGGCCCGTTCACCCGCGAGCAGAGCCGACGGCTGGCAGCGGAGCTGGAGCGGACAGCCGGGAGCGATCCGGCGAAACAGGTGACAGCCCTGTTCCGACGGGCGCTGGGAAGGGCGCCGACGGCCGAGGAACTCGCAGCCGCGACCGGCTTCTTGCGGCAACAGGCCGGACCTGACGCGAAGACGGAGCAGGCGCTCGCCGACCTCTGTCTGGCCGTGTTCAACCTGAACGAGTTCGTGTACGTGGAGTGATTCTTGTAGGGTGCGTTGAGGCTATGCGAAACGCACCGGGAGGCTGCCATTGCGGGGCCGGTGCGTTTCGGTCGCAAAGCCTCCCTCAACGCCACCCTACAAGCAGCCGGCCGATGTAGGGTGCGTGGAGGCACTGCGGAACGCACGGGCCCAGGCAAGTACTCATCGCCCGGGCCGGTGCGTTCCGCAGTGCCTCCACGCACCCTACTCAAATCATCCCAGCACGAAGTCGATCACCCGGTCCAGGTTGATCTGGTCCGGCGGGCAGTCCTTGCGGGCCGGCACCTGCGGGTACACCTCCGGGAACACGTACCCGCCCGGCCCCCAGCTCAGCGGCCAGTCGTCCGGCACGGCCGACACCCCGAACCGCTGCTCCGCCCCCGGCGGCACCTTCCGCCCGTCCGCCCCGCGGAACGGCACCCCGACCAGCGCCCGCCCCCCGTCGTCGGTTGGCAGCACCTTGGTGGACACGACCGCCGCACACGGGAAGTACGCGGCCGTCAGCCCCTCCCGGTCCTCGGCCAGCCGGCCGACCATCCGTTTGAGCAGCCCGAGCACCCGGTCGCGGTCGGCCGGGTGGACCAGGTCCAGCTTGGGGGCGACGAACGCCACCCGGTTGATCCACCCCGGCCGCCAGTCGTGCGGCAACACCAGGTCGGCCAGGTGTCGGCCGATCGTTTCAGCCAGGTTCTCCCCGGGATCCAGCACCCGGAACAGGTCGCGGAGGATTTGCCGGTTGTCGTCGTACATCCCGACGCCGGCCGCCAGCAGGGTGGGCACGTCCACCAACACGATCAGGGCGTGGCACGTCTTCAGCGCGGCGACGAACGGCTCGACCACCGCCCGCTTGTACTCCTCGAACCGCCCGGCGAACACGCCCGCCAGATCGGGCCGGGCCGCCCGCACGTCGGCCGGCAGCGGGCAGAACTCGGCCCCGGCCGCCAGCCCGGCGACCCGGCTCGCGGCCAGGTTCTCAGGCGTGTCTGGCCGGGCCGGTTTGCCGGCCGGGTCGAGCAGGAAGGTGGACGGTGACACCAGCGGCTTGAACCCGAGGATCAGGTTCGCCAGCGACAACTTGTACGCGGCGATCAGATCCGGCTCGGCCACCCCGGGCTTGGCGACCGCCTCCAGGAACGGGCTGCAAGCGGTGCGGTACGGTGTGTCGTTCCGGACGACGGCGAGCAGGTGATCGGACCACTCGGCGAACGACTGGCCGACCATGGCTGCGTCCGCGATCCGCTCGCCGGGCAGGTCGTACAGCTTCAGCAGGCAGTCGCTGAACCGCCAGTCGGACCGCTCGAACCGACACACCACCTGGGAGCGGTCACGGGTCTTCTCCGGCCAGCGGCCGTTGTACACCAGGGCGTCCCGGTAGGCGGCGTACTGGAACTGCGGCCAGCCGGGGTCGGGCAACAGCAGCTCGAACCGGCGGACCGCCACCGTCCCGGCGTCGGACCCCTGGCCGAGCCGGAACCGGTCCGGGTCGTGGTGTTCCAGGTGGTTGACCAGCGAGGTGAGCAACACCGTCTTGCCGGCGTTGTACAGGCCGACCACCCCGACCCGGCGCTCGGTGGTTTTGACGCGAAGCAGGCTCATGCGGCTATCCTGACGGGGTCCACTCCCACCACTGTACCGGGTCCGGCCGATGAGTGTGTTTCGCTTCACCCACCTCGACCATTGCACGGTGATCGTTACCGACGTGGCGACGGCCAGGCGGTTCTACGGCGACGTGCTCGGGCTGCGGGAGGTCGCCCCGCCGCGGGAGTTCGACTTCGTGGCCGTCTGGTACGACCTCGGCGGTCAGTACCTGCACCTCTTGTTGAAGCCGGAGCCGGACACGCTCAGCCCCCGGCACTTCTGCTTGCACGTCGATGACATCGCCGCGGCCCGCGAGCACTGCCGACGACACGGGCTGACGGTCCAGGAGACGGTGAAGATCGCGGCCGCCGACCGGTTCTTCGTCCACGACCCGGACGGCAACCGGGTCGAGATTCTCCATTGGCAGCGACCGTACCAGCCGGAGTCCGACGGGGCGTTTCGGGCGTGACGGATGTGCAGGTCGTGCGGATAGAATAGGAGAAGCCCAACGCACGGTGCCCTTATGCCGACCGACCCGGCCGACCGCCTCGAACCAGTCATTAGTGTCCAGACTCCAGACCCCCGGCCCGGCCCGGCGGAGAAGGTGCGGACGTTCCCGACCACCCCCGGCGTCTACCTGATGAAGGACGAGGCCGGGAACGTCATCTACGTCGGCAAGGCGAAGAGCCTGCGGAGCCGGGCCGGCAGCTACTTCACCAAGGAGGCGGCGTCCGACCTGCGGATCAAGGACATGGTCCCGCTGATCGCCGACATCGACTACCTGCCGGCGGCCGACGACGTGGACGCCCTGCTCAAAGAGAACCGGCTGATCAAAGACCTGCGGCCGCGGTTCAACAAGTCGCTCAAGGACGGCAAGTCGTACCCGTACTTGCAAATCCGCACCCGGGAGGAGTTCCCGCGGGTGGAGATCACCCGCACCCCGCGGCGAAAGGGCGTTCGGCTGTACGGCCCGTTCACCAGCAAGACTTCGCTCAAGGCGGCGGTCAACGTCCTCCAGCGGGTACTCCAGTTCCGCACCTGCTCGCTGGATATCTCGTCCGCAGACGATCGCTGGCGGTGGTTCCGGCCGTGCCTGTTGCACAGCATCCGGCAGTGTACCGCCCCGTGCAACTTCCGGGTCAGCCGGGAGGAGTACCGCCGGCAGGTCCGCAAGCTGATCCTGGTGCTGGAGGGGAAGAAGGCCCGACTGGTGCGGGAGATGGACGCCCAGATGCGGGAAGCGAGTACGGCCATGCAGTTCGAGAAGGCGGCCCGCATCCGGGACGAGATCGCCGCCCTCGAAAAACTCGAACTCCGGGGCGAGAAGGGGCAGGAGGAGGCGGTCCAGCCGGAGCTGTTCCACATCGACCCGAAGAAGGGGCTGGTCGGGCTGAAGAAGGTGCTGGGGCTGGCCAAGGTGCCGCGGACCATCGAAGGCGTGGACATCGCCCACCTGAGCGGCCAGGACACGGTCGCGTCGCTGGTGTCGTTCCTCGACGGGCTGCCGTTCAAGGACGGCTACCGGCGGTTCAAAATCCGCACGGTAGAAGGGGTGGACGACTTCGCCTCGATGCGGGAGGTGATCTTCCGCCGGTTCAAGCGGCTGCACGACGACGAGGCGGTGTTCCCGGACATCCTGCTCATCGACGGCGGCAAGGGGCAACTGAACGCGGCGATGGACGCGTTCAAGCTGCTCGGCATCGAGCCGCCGACGGTCATTTCGCTGGCCAAGCAGCAGGAGGAAATCTTCCGCCCCGGGGAGGCCGAGTCGATCAAGCTGAGCCGGCACTCGGCGGCGTTGCGGCTGTTGCAGTACGTGCGGGACGAGGCCCACCGGTTCGCCCAGCACTACCACCACATCTTGCGGCGACGCCACCTGCGGGATGGATAGGTCCGACCGTGTCTCAATTCGCCGTCGGAGGCGAACGGCCGGCGTCAGCCGGCTGGTCCGTCACCTGGGGAGATGTGGACCTATGTCGGGCGCTCCGACCGGGCACCGCCAACACCCTTCCCAGGGACGACGGACCAGCCGGCTGACGCCGGCCGTTCGCCTCCTACAGACACGACCCACTACTATCAACCCTTGTCCTTCGGCTTCTCGACCACTTCCGCGGACTTGGCCCCGGCCTTGATCTCCTCGATCGCCTTCTCGGCGTCCGCCTTGGCCTTGTACCCTTCGCTCGACGCGCCGATGGTCTGGCCGTTGGTCGCCTTGATGCGGAACCGGTAATCCTTCTTCGCGTCCTCGTACACCTCGAACTTCAGCTTGGTCGTGGCGTCGGACTTGATCCGTTCGACCCCCGATTTGCAGTCGGCCTTGGCCTTGTACCCCTGGCCGGAAGTGGCCATCACCTTACCGTTCGCCGCCTTCAGCCGCCAGCGGTACTCGTCCTTGGCGTCGGGGTAGATCTCGAACGTCAACTTCGGGTCGGCCGCCAGACCCCGGCCCCCGACAACCGCGACAACGGCAGCCGCCAGCCACGCTCGGCGAGTCCACATGAGAGGTCTCCGGTGAGGGGAATAGCCGACAGGATGTCGTCCTGTCGTTCACGCGAATACTATCCGCCCCAGTCCGGACGCGATCGACAAATCCGAGGGGTTTCGGAAGGGGGGCGCCGCGTGCCGGGCGGTTAGCCGTCGAGCGTCAGATCCCACTCCCGCATCGCCGCCAGCCGCTGGTGGTCGGTCAGGTCGAACTTGAGCGGCGTCACCGTGATGTACTGCTCGCACAGGGCGGACACGTCCGTGTCCGGGTGCGGGTCCGGGCAGTGGAAGGACGGGCCGGTCCAGAAGTACGTCCGCCCGCGGGGGTTCACCCGCCGGTCGAACTGCTCCGTGTACGGGGTGACGTTCTGCGGCAGCACCCGCACCCCCTTGATCGGCCCGTGCTCCAGCACTGGGATGTTCACGTTGAACAGGCTCCCCTTGGCCGGCTTGTTCGCCAGGATGCGGTCGATCACCCGCCGGCAGTGCCGGGCGGCGGTCGGGAAGTCGTGGATCTTCTGGTCGTACTCCAGCGAGCAGGCGATGGCGGTGAAGTGGTAGAACGCCCCCTCGATGGCGGCGGCTACGGTGCCGGAGTAGAGCACGTTGATGCCGGCGTTCGACCCGGCGTTCATCCCGGACACGATCAGGTCGGGCGGGTCCGGGAGCAGCTCCAGCAGGGCCAGCTTGACGCAGTCGGCCGGCCGCCCCTCGACCGCCCAGCCGACGAACTCCCGTTTGCCGTCCAGCTCGTCGAACACCTCGTTCACCAGCAGCGGCGTGACCAGCGTGACCGAGTGCCCGGCGGCGCTCTGCTCGGTGGCCGGGGCGACCACCGTCACCTGGCCGAGCGGGAGGAGTTCTTTGCGAAGGGCGCGGAGGCCGGGGGCGTAGATGCCGTCGTCGTTGGTCAGCAGGATGCGCATCAGACGGGAGTCCTACCCGGGGTTACGGGCGGCGGAACCGGATCATCAGCCGCTCGGCGTGCGGGTTCCACGGGAACGTCCCGATCACCTCGCCCGCCAACCCCAGCATACCGGCCAGCCGGAGGAAGTGGTCCCGGTTGACCACCATTTCCCCGCGGTGCCCGACCCCGCGCTCGACCAGCGGGGACGTGATCACGTCCGCGACAACGCTCCCGCCGGGGGCCAGCAGCCGGGCCGCCTCCGCCAGCAGCAGGGCCGACTCGTCGGTGTAGGTGTGGGTGAACACGCTGAAGAACACGGCGAAATCGAATAGCCCGTCTGCCTCGGCGGCGAACGGCACCCGCGTCATCTCCCCGACCCGGAAGACGAAATTCGGCCGCTTAAACCGGGTCTGGCAGAAGGTGACCGCCTCCCGCCCAATGTCCGTCCCGTAGTACGCCCCACGGTCGGACAAGAACCCCTCGAGCGCCTCGCCGATCTGGCCGGTGCCGCAGCCGATGTCCAGCACCCGCGAGTCCGGCGTCAGGCCGAGCGTCCGGAGCATGCCGAACCGCTCGCCGATCGACCGCTCGTACTCGTCCCGGCTGTGGTACGCCCCGACCACCCACCAGTGGTTGGCCGCCAGGTCGGCCGTCCGGTAAACGGCGTGGTAGTCGATGTCCCGCTCCCGCGGGGCGAGGACCGTCACTCGGCACTCGGCCGGGCCGAGCCGGTCCGTCCCGTCCGACAGCCCGACGGTCAGGGCGAAGTCGCCGACGAACCCGGGCGTCGGCACCGGCAGCGGGAGTTCGACCGGCTCGCCCGGGTAGATGGCGGCCGGCAGTGGGAACTGGTGGCGGTCGCCGAACGGCCGACCGGTGTGCGGGGTGGACCACTCGGCCCACAGACCGACCGAGTGCGCGCCGGCGGCCGGCCACGCCTGCCCGCCGGCGTTCGTCACCCGCACGCTCCACGGGGCCGGCCGGCCGGCGGCAACCGCCACCGGCGGGTCCACGAACGCCACCGACCCGACGAAATCCGCGGCCGACAGCGGGGCGGTGCCCGGCGGGACGAGCGCCCGCTTGACCCCGCGGAGGGTTTTCCAGAGGGCGGTCTGTTTCAGGCCGGTCAGGCTCATCCGGCGGCCCCCGTCGCCGGGCGGGTCAGCCGGAGCAGTTGGCGGCGGGTCTGGCCGGACCACTCCCAGTCGGCCATCACCTCCATCGTCAGGCCGACCAGCTTCACCAGCCGCAGGAAGTGGTCCCGGTTCAGCTCCATCATCCCCCGGTTGCCGGCGCACCGCTCGACCAGCGGGGAGACGAACACGTCCGCGACGATTGACCCGCCGGGGGCCAGCAGCCGGGCTGCCTCCGCGAGCAGCAGGGCGGTTTCGTCCGGAAAGGTGTGGGTGAACACGCTGAAGAAGGTGACGTAGTCGAACGCCTCGCCGGTGATCGGGACGTCGGTCATCCCGTTCACCAGGAACCGGAAGTTCGGCCGCTTGTAGTGTTCTCTGCAGAAGGCGACCGCCTCCGGGCCGATGTCCGTGCCGACGAACCGGCCGGCGTCGGACAGGAAGCCTTCCAGGGCGACGGCGAGCTGGCCGGTGCCGCACCCGACGTCCAGCACCCGCGAGTCCGGGCGGAGGCCGACGTCCAGCAGGTGCTTCAGCTTGGCCTGGCCGAGCCGGTCGAACTCGTCCTTGGTCCGCGGGCCGACCACCGTCCAGAAGTCCCGGGTCAGGTCTGCGGTGGCGTAGGCCTTGAAGTAGTCGATGTCGTCCGCGTCCCGGCCGGTCACCTGGGCCTCGATCAGGGCCGGCCGGCAGCCGTGGTCGCGGAACGCCGGCCCGCCGTCCTGGACCACCTCGGCCTCGACCAGGTAGTGCCCGACCGCCGCCGGGGCGACCAGCCGGGCGGGGACGGTGACGGCCTGCCCCGGGTGGACCGGCTGCGGCAGCGGGACCAGGGTCGGCTCGCCGGCCGGCTCTTTCTTGGCGGTCAGCCAGTGGAGGGCGAGCCGGACCGGGTGCTTGCCGTGGGAACTCCACGTCACCGACCCGAGGTTGCGGACCCGGACCGGGCAGGCGGCCGACTGGCCGCGTTCCAGCAGGTACGTCGGCGTGACCGGCTCGACCACCCCGCGGCAGTCGGCGGCCGGCAGGGGGGCGTCGACCGGCGCCCGCTCCCACCGGCGGAGGACATCCCGGACCCGGCGGCCGGCCCGGCGGACGTTGGCCGGCAGGAGGTGGACGAGTCGGGACATTCCGGTCAGACCCCGGGGGAAGCCGTGCGGCGTCAGTGTGACGAGGATGGTATCCGGGGGCAGGGGGGGCCGGTCAAGGGCAACGGCGGTTGGCGGTTGACACCGGCCGCCCGGCCGCGTACCCCAACAGAACGTCCGCCCGGTCGCGAACCCGAGGGTGATGCCGTGCCGCCTTCGATCTTCGTCGACTTCACCCTGCCGAACTCGGCCACCTGGTTCTACGTCTCGTTCTTCCTGGTCGTCGCCCTGTTCTACCACTTCGGCCGGCCGTGGGCGGTGCGGAACTGGGACCTGCTGGCCCTATTCCTGTTCGTCCCCGGGTTCCTGCTGATCCAGGAGTCGAACCAACTGCCGGCCGGCCCGCGGGCGGGGCGGGAGCGGTTCGCCGGGTACGCCTGGCTGCTCGGGGCGTCGCTGCTGTGGTTCGTCCGCTGCCTGCTCGACCTGGCGTTCGCCCGCCGGCCGGTCGCGGCCCCGAACCTCAGCCCGGCCGGCCTGGCCTGGCTCGGCGGGGCGCTGTTCGTCGGCCTGACGGCGGTGGCGTACACCCGCCCGGACGACCCGTGGGGGCCGGTCGGCAAGCGGCCGGCAGTGGTCAGCGGGGTGGAGTCCGGGGCGGCCGCTGTCGTCGCCCACACCCAGCCCGAGGTGTCCCCGCCGGAGGCCCGGTTCTGGGTGGAGCGGACCCTCGCCCTGGTCTGCCATGCGGCCGTGGTGGCCGGGCTGGTGTTGACCGGGTGGCGGCAGTTCGGCGACCTGCCGACCGGGTTGGCCGCCGGGGTGCTGTACCTGCTCGTCCCGTACACCGGGTATCACATCGGCCAGTTGCACCACGTCCTGCCGGCCGCCCTCATCCTGTGGGCGGTGTGCCTGTTCCGCCACCCGCTGCTGGCCGGGGTGCTGCTCGGGCTGGCGGCCGGCACCGCCTTCTTCCCGCTCCTGCTCGTCCCGGCCTGGACGCAGTTCTACTGGGGCCGGGGGCTGGGCCGGTTCGCCGCCGGGTTCCTGCTGGCCGGGCTGCTCGGGTTGGTGCTCACCCTGTACGTGGTCGCGGCATCCGGCCAGTTCCCGGACGGGGTGTGGAGGACGTTGAACCTGTCCGACTGGCAGCCGTGGCGGAGTCCGACCGCGGACAGCATCTGGACCGGTGCCCACTGGGCGTACCGGCTGCCGGTGTTCGTCCTGTACGCCGGGTTCGTGGTCACGATCCTCTTCTGGCCGCCGGTGCGGAACCTGGGCCAGCTCCTGGCCGCCACCGCCGCCACCCTGATCGGCATCCAGTTCTGGTTCGCCGACCGGGGCGGGCAGTACGTCCTGTGGTACGCCCCGCTGCTCATCCTGATCGTGCTCCGGCCGACCCTGTCCGAGCAGCGGCCGGCCGACCCCGGGCCGCTGCCCGGGTGGATCACCTGGGCGGTGCGGTGGCCGCTCCGCCGGCTCGGGCTGCTCGGCCCGCCGGCCGACGTGAGCGATCTGCCGACGCCGTCCAGCCTGACGCCCCGGGTGACCGGGCTGGCCGACCCGGTCCACGCGTGGTACAACCCGGCCGGCGGCGTTCGCCCCTGACGGACGGAGACGGGCATGAGGCGGTGGCTTGTACCGGCCGGATGTGTACTGGTGGCGGTCGCGGTGTGCGGGCTGCCGTTCGCGTACAAGGCGGACCGGTCGGTGACGTACCGCAACCTGCGGGTGGTCGAACCGGGCGTCCTGTACCGCAGCGGCCAGCTCACCCCGGACGGGTTCGAGCGGGTGTTCCGCGAGTACGGCATCCGCACCGTCGTCACCCTCCGGGACACCAACCGGGACCAGGACGACGTGGCCGAGGCCGCCCTCTGCCGGGAACTCGGCATCACCCAGGTCCGGTTGCCGGCGGCGGACTGGATCCCGGACGCCGACGGGGCGAGCGCCGGCGACCGGAACATGAACCAGTTCATCCGCCTGCTGGCCGACCCGACCACCCGCTACCCGATTCTGGTCCACTGCTTCGCCGGCATCCACCGGACCGGCCCTTACTGCGCCGTCTACCGGATGGAGAAGCAGGGCTGGACGCCGGACGAGGCGGTCGCCGAGCTGTGGGCGATGGGCACGGTGCGGACCACCTTCTCGGACGACCTGCTGGCTTACCTCAAAGGCTACCGGTCCGGCCGGCTGCGGGCCGCTGCCGCCGGCTCCGGACCTTAATCGGCCCCGAAGAGCACCCGGCCGGCGAACCCGTTCCGGAACACCCCGCGCGGGTCCACCCGCTCGCAGTGTGCGCGGAACTCGGGCAGCCTGGGGTACGCGGCTTCGACCTCCGCCGGGCCGAGGGGGAAGTGTTTGCCCCAGTGCAGCCTGGCTCCGAACAGCCGCCCCAGGCCGCGGGCCAGGAACCCGGCGAACGCCAGGAACGGCCCCCGGGGTTCGGCGTAGGTGATGAAGCTGATGGCGTACCACGGCTCCGATGCACTGGCCGTCGGCGAGATGAGGGTGTCGTCCGGCAGCACCCGGCGGAAGGTGATCGGGTAGTGGTGGGTGAAGGTGCCGCAGTGCCGCCGCAGCTCGTCCCGCAGGTCCGGGTCGGCGACCGGCGTCAGGTCGGTGTCGACGCCGGCGAACGTGTTTACGGCGGCCCGGACGAACCCGACCGCTCCCGGCAGGTGCCGGGCCGGGACGAACAGCTCGATCTCCAGGTGCCGGAACAGCTCGTGCTCCATCACCAGCACCCGCTCGGCCCGGTCCACGATCGTGACGTTTCGCAGCACCAGCCGCGGCAGCGCCCGGCGGAAGAACCACCGCGTCAGCGGCGGCGACTGGACTACCGAGACGAGCAGCTTGAAGATCAGATGCAGCCCGACGTCGATCCCGAGGAACCACCACGCCCGGTACAGCCGTGCCGCCAGGCTCCGCGGCTGGATCGCCTGGGCAGCGGCCCGCCGCTGGGCGAAGTACGTCCAGCGGTGTGGGGCGAGGTAGAACTGTTGCAGCGGGTAGCGGGCCTCGCCGGCGAGCACCTCGTCGAGGCCGTCGCAGGCGTGCATCACCTCCTCCACGTCGTACCGCGGCACGCACCGGAACCGCACGGCCAGCACCACCCCCATGCACCCGACCGCACACCGGGCGGCGGCCAACTCGGGGTCGCCCTCGCCCCAGGTGTAGACGCGGGCACGGCCGGTGGCCGGGTCGTAGGCCGCCACACGGATCTGCTCGACGTAGTGGGACAGCGAGTGCTTCCCGGAACCGTGCGTGGCGGTGGAGACGACGCCGGCGACGGTCTGCTCGGTGATGAGGCCGACCGACGGCAGGGTCGCGTCGGCCCGGCGGTGCAAGGCACCCAACAGGTGCTTCATGCGGCACCCGCCCCCGGCCGTCACCGCCACGACCTCCCCGCCGGCCCGGTGGACCGCGACGGCCCGCAGATACCGCAGGTCGAGCAGGGCGTCGGCGGACGCGATGCCGGGGTTCCACGAGTGCCGGGCGCCGACGACCCGGACCTTGCCGCCCGCGTGCCGGTCGAGAACTGCCAGCACCTCGGCCTCGGTCCGCGGCCGGTAGAGGTGCTTCGGGGTGAACCGGATGTCCCCGCCGAAGTTGGCAACGGGGCGGGTCACTTCTTCGGCCCGGGTGTCACCGCCCGCCCGGTCTTCGGGTCGACGGTCAGCCCCAGCCGCTCGTTGGTATCGGTGTAGAAGAAGAAGCCGACCATCATCTCGTGGTGCGTCTGCGGGCCGTTGCGGACGGTGGCTTTGGGGTCCGGGTTGTACGGGTTGAACGCGGAGTTGTCGTAGTGCGCGACGCACTCCAGCCGCGTCCCCTTGGCCAGCCGCACCGCCCCCGGCTCCCAGCGGTACGGGATCTGCCAGGAGAAGTTGTAGTTCGGGATGACGAGTAGGGTGTCCGCTTTGCCGTCCGGGGTGTGGGCGGTAAACGTCATGTCCTTTCCGCGGAGGTGCATGTGGGCGAACAGCCCGATGCCGACCGCGTCCCGGTCGAGGACCCGGCTCGCCGTCACCTTGTGGGCCGGGGCACCGGGCGGGATGGCGAACCGGCGGTCGGTGAGCTGGACGTTCCGCAACTGCCGGTCCACGCCCCCCCGCGGGAACCGCAGGCCGACCGCGACGCGGCACTTCTCCGGCTTGCCGGTGCTGACGAAGTGCATCTGGAGGGCGAGCACGGCCCCCGTCGGGATGCGGCAGGCCACCCCGTCGTCCAGGGCCATCGGCTCCCCGCCGGGCACCTGGCCGGTGAGGAAGTTGGCCTCGTTGAACCCCTCGGTGAGCGTGGCGAACGCCAGGTTGCAATGGTGCAGGGAACGAGGGTTGTCCGGCAGGATTTGGATGTGCTGCACCCACGTCTCGTCGAGGAAGACGTGCGGCAGGATGGCGTACTGATACGGGATGTCGCCCGCCGCCGGCAGCTCGATCACCCCGGTCTCAAGAACCAAGTCCGGCGGGCCGATCCGCCACGCGCTGTCGGTCGGCGGCGGGGGCGGCACGCGGGACAGGTCGCCGGGCTTGGCCCCGGTCCGCGCCCAGTCGGCGAGCGTCTCCCGCTCGGCGTCGGTCAGCCCGCGGCGGTTGGCGAACGGGCCGAACTCGTGGCCGGCGAACCACGGCGGCATCCGCTGGGTGGCGACCACCTCCGCGATGGCGTCGGCCTTGGCCGTTGCCTGTTTGGCCGTGGTCAGCGCGAACGGGGCAGACCCGCCGGGCTTGTGACACTCCCAGCAGTGCTTCCGCAGGATCGGCGCGACGTGCTCGGCGAACGTAACGTCCCGCGGGCGGCGGGGCTTTGGGAACGGGATCGGGCAGCCGTCGGCCGGCGTCTCGGGGGTGGCGACCGGCTTGCCCGCCAGCACCGCGTCCAGGGCGTCCCGCAGGTCGTGCGTGGTCGGGTCCGGGCGGGTGCCGCCGAGCCGGTACTGGTCGTCGATCCGGCCGCGGTAGCGGAGCCGTTTGTCCGCGTCCAGGACGACCGCCTCCGGCGTCCGCCGCACGCCCAGGGTGCGGGCCAGGGCCGCGCCAAAGTCTTTGACCACCGGGAATTCGACGCCGTATCGGACCGCATGCGTCGCCGTCGCCACGAGGGAGTCGTCCTCGGCCGCGTTCACCCCGACGAACTGCACCCCCTTGTCGCGGTACGCCCGCTCCAGCCCGTGGAGGGTGGGCAGGTAGCGCTGGGCCAGCGGGCAGGTGGTGTTGGTGAAGACGAGGACGAACGCCCGCTTCTCGCCGAAGTCCGCCAGGGTGCGGGTCAGCCCGCGGGCGTCGGTGAAGGTGACGTTGCCGGCCGGGTCGCCGAACCGCACGGCGTCCTGTCCGGGGGCGGCCGACCCCGCCAGTGCTAGCAGCACGACGACCAGCCGGTATCGGTCGGACATCGTCACCCCCGGGTTCAGGCTTACGCCAGCAGTCCCTTGACCACGTTGCCGTGAACGTCGGTCAGCCGGTAGTCGCGGCCCTGGAAGCGGAACGTTAGCCGGGTGTGGTCCATGCCCAGCAGGTGGAGCAGGGTGGCGTTCAGGTCGTGGACGTGAACCGGGTCCGTGGCCACGTTGAACCCGAGGTCGTCCGTCTCCCCGTGGACGTGCCCGGCCTTGAACCCGCCGCCGGCGAACCACATGGAGTAGCTGCGGTTGTGGTGGTCCCGGCCGTCCGTCCCGCCCTGAACCATCGGCGTCCGGCCGAACTCCCCGCCCCAGATGACGATCGTGTCGTCCAGCAGCCCCCGCCGCTTCAGGTCGGCCACCAGAGCGGCGCTCGGCTTGTCCGTGTCGCGGGTGTTCTTCTTCAGATCGTTCACCAGGTTGCCGTGCTGGTCCCACGCCTCGTGGAACAGTTGGACGAACCGCACCCCCCGCTCGGCCAGCCGGCGGGCCAGCAGGCAGTTGCGGGCGAAGCTGGCCTCGGTCGGGTTCTTGATGCCGTACTCGTCCAGCACCTCCTTCGGCTCCTTCGACAGGTCCATCAGCTCCGGGGCGCTGGTCTGGAGGCGGAAGGCCATCTCGTAACTCTGGATGCGGGCCTCGATCTCCGGGTCGAGCGCGGACTGGTGGGCGATGGCGTTGAGGCGGTTGAGCGTGTCCAGGGACGCCCGCTGGGCGTCGGCGTCCACCCCCTTCGGGTTGGACAGGTACAGCACCGGATCACCGGCCGGGCGGAACGGCACCCCGCCGTACTCGGTCGGCAGGAACCCGCTGCCGTAGTTGCTCGCCCCGCCGCTCGTCCCCTTGGCGCTGGTCAGCACCACGTACCCGGGCAGGTCGGCCGACTCGCTGCCGAGGCCGTACAGCGTCCACGCCCCGAAGCTCGGCCGGCCGAACTGCTGCGACCCGGTGTTCATCAGGATCTGGGCCGGGGCGTGGTTGACCGCGTCCGTTTGCATCGACCGGACCAGGCAGAGGTCGTCCGCGACTTTGGCCGTGTGCGGCAGCAGCTCGCTCAGCTCCATCCCGCACCGGCCGTGCGTGCCGAACTTGAACTTCGGGCCGAGCAGGGCCGACTTCGGGTTGATGAACGCCGCCCGATACCCCTTGAGCAGCTCGGGCGGCGGGAGCTGACCGCTCCGCTTGGCCAGCTCCGGCTTGTGGTCGAACAGGTCGAGGTGGCTCGGCGCCCCGGCCTGGAATAGGTAGATGACCCGCTTCGCCTTGGCCGGGAAGTGCGGCTTCTTCGGGGCGAGCGGGTTCGGCGGGGCGTCGGCCGCGAGCAGCGAGCCGGCGGCGATCGCGCCCAACCCAGTCCCGCACTGCTGCAGGAACCACCGGCGGCAGAGGAGGGCGTCGGACCGGTCGTCGTGGGCCATCGTTCGGCTTCCCGGGGAAGGCTCAGTTCTTCGTCACCGTCTCGTCCAGGTTCAACAGCACCCGGGCCACCAGCGTCCAGGCTGCGGCGTCCTGCGGGGTCGCCTTCCCGGGCAGGGCCGGCAGGGCGGCGGGGTCGCCGGTGGTAATGTCGCGGGCGTTCAGCCAGCCGTCGGCGAGCCGCTGCCGGTGGGTGCGGAGCAGCTTCAGCACCTCGTCCCGCTC
The DNA here is from genome assembly GCA_046350115.1 of Gemmataceae bacterium. GTDB lineage: Bacteria > Planctomycetota > Planctomycetia > Gemmatales > Gemmataceae > JAXMAZ01. Next base: position 20,406 of record JAXMAZ010000023.1, on the reverse strand, counting down.
GGCGGCCGTCGGGCGGCGGGAGACGCACAGCAGGAAGGCGTGATCGACCCGCTGCCCGTCGTCCGACCCGCCCTCACGCAGGACTCGCAGAGCCAGGGCGCGCGCCGCCTCGACGAACACCGGCTCGTTCAGCCCGGTCAGGGCGGCCAGCGGGGTGTTCGACCGCACCCGGCGGGTGCAGGCGCTGTCCCCGTTCGGGCTGTCGAAGGCGGACAGCGCCGGGTCCGGCATCGACCGCTTGCGGAACACGTACAGCGACCGGCGGTACCGCTCCGGGCCGGTCGCCGGCGCCCAGTAGCCGGGGTAGGTGTAGTTGTAGTCCAGCACGCTCTTCGGCACCGGCGGGTAGACGGCCGGCCCGCCGAGCTTGTGCGTCAGCAGGCCGGAGGCGGTCAGGGCGATGTCCCGGACCACCTCGGCGTCGGCCCGGAATCGCGGCCCACGGGCGAGCAGTCGGTTCCGCGGGTCGCGGGCCAGCAGTTCCTTGCTCGCCGCGGACGACTGCTGGTAGGTGCCGCTGGAGACGATCGTGCGGATGAGGTGCTTGCGGCTCCAGCCGTGGTCCATGAAGTCCACGGCCAGCCAGTCGAGCAGCTCGCGGTACTCCGGCACGGGGGCGCGGGTGCCGAAGTCCTCGGCCGTCTCGACCAGGCCGGTGCCGAAGACGGCCTGCCAGGTCTGGTTCACCGCCACCCGGGCGGCCAGCGGGGACCGGCGGTCCACCAGCCAGCGGGCGAACCCGAGCCGGTCGCGGGGGGCGCCCGCCGGGAACGGGTGCAGGGCGGCCGGGGTGCCGGGCAAAACCACCTCCCCGGGCTGGTCCCACTCGCCGCGGTTCAGGTAGTGCGTCGGCCGAAGGTTGCCCGGCTCCCGCTCGGCCAGGTGCAGCATGGTGGTGCCGGCGGCCGGCCACGACTTGTACGCGTCGTCAATCTCTTTGTTGACCGCGGCTAGCTCGGATACTGATCGCCGCCATGCCTCGAACAGGGCATCCCGGTGGGCCGGGGTGCGGTCCTTCGCGGGGACGAGCGCCGCCAGCACCGCCGCGTGATCAACCGGCGGGGCGGCCGGCTTCGGGGCCGTCGTCAGGCTGAGGCGGGCGCAGCCGAGCATGTCGCCCATCCGCAGGGTCACCTTCAACTGCGTGCCGGCCGGGTAAGTCAGCGGCTTCTCGAACTGCACGACGGCGGCCGACGCCTGGTTCCGGCGGCCCGGCCCCCGGTCCGCCACCCAGACGGTGTCGTCCTTGTCGTCGGTCAGGTTCGCCGGCGAGTGCTTCGGGTCCGGCCCGGCGAAGTCGGCCGTCGCGTTGACCAGCTTGACCTTCGCCCACCCCTTCGCGTCCGGCGGCTTGACGAACACCTCCACGCCCTTCACTGCCCACCCACCGACCCGGCTGCGGCCGGGACCGCCGTGTGGCAGGTCGCGGTGCGGGAGTGCCTCCAGTCGCAACCCGGTGACGCCGGCCAGAGCCGGGGCGGATATGACGAACACCTCGTCGCTGGTGTGCCCCTTCATCAGCAGCGACTTGTCCGCCTCCTGGGTCGGGTGGTTCAGCCCGCTGACGCTGCCCAGTTCGATCGCTTCCAGCGTGGTCCACTTCGGCTGTTTGGCGGCTAACTCGTCAGCCCAAGTGGCGAGTTCGGTTTCCCACTTCGGCCGCTCCTTGCGGGCGCGGGCTTCCAGACTGCGGACCCGCTGTCGGATGGCGTCGATCTGCTTCAACTGCTCCGGCGTGTACACCCACGACTGGGCCTCGTAGGTGTTGTTCAGGAAGGCGAATAGGCCGTAATACTCGTGCTGGCTGAGTGGGTCGAACTTGTGCGTGTGACACTGGGCGCATTGCGTGGTCATGCCCAGGACCGCCTTGCCGAGACAGTCCAGCCGGTCGAACTGCTCGACCATGCGGAACTGCTCGGGGACGATCGCCCCCTCCTCGTTGATCATGCTGTTCCGCAGGAACCCGGTGGCGACCAGTTGGTCCTGGGAGGCGTTGGGCAGCAGATCGCCGGCCACCTGCTCGATCACGAACCGGTCGTAGGGCATGTCCCGGTTGAGGGCGTTGACGACCCAGTCCCGCCACGCCCACATCTCGCGGGGCATGTCCTTCTCGTACCCGTTGGTGTCCGAGTACCGGGCCAGGTCGAGCCAGTGTCGCGCCCACTTCTCGCCGAACCGCTCGCTGGCCAGCAGTTTCTCGACGGTGGCGGCGAACCCGTCCCGCTCGAACGCGGACAGCTCGGCCGGCGACGGCGGCAGGCCGATCAGGTCAAGGTACAGCCGGCGGCACAGTACGCCGCTCGGGGCGGGGGCGGCCGGGGTCAGCTTCTCCCGCCGGAGTCGGTCCCGGACGAACGCGTCGATGGGGGAGGGGACGCCGACCGCGGGGAGTGGCGCCTTCATCGGCGGGGTGAACGCCCAGTGGGCCTCGTACTTCGCCCCCTCGGCGATCCACCGGCGGAGGACGCCCCGCTGGGCGTCGGTCAGCGGCTTCTTCTCGTCCGGCGGGGGCATCACCAGGTCGGTGTCGTGACTGGCGATCCGCCGGTACAGTTCGCTCTCGTCCGGCTTTCCGGGAACGACCGCCGGCTCGCCGGACGACCCGCCCTTCAGGGCCGCGTCCCGGGTGTCCAGCCGGAGCTTGCCCTTGCGGGTCTTGGCGTCCGCCCCGTGGCAGTGCAGGCAGTGCTCGGCCAGGATCGGCTGCACCTCCCGCTGGAAGTCCACCGGCGGGGCGGCCGCGGACCGGGTGGCAACCGTTGCCAGGCAGGCCAGTGTGACGAGGAGGTAAACGGATCGGGGCATCCGCAGGCTCCGGAGGACGAACGCACACGTCGGCGGCACTCGCTCGCCCGGCGGCGAGCGGCGGTCGGCCCGCCGGACGGCGGGCGCGGGTGAGGAGTGCAGTATAGACGGTGGCGGCTGGAGAAGGGAAAGCCAATCCGCTCCTGCAGTCGTTCGATTGGGGACGGTGGGGGCAGGCATTTCTGCCTGCCCGATTTCAAAGACCCGGGCAGGCAGAAATGCCTGCCCCACCAACCTATGGGTATCCTTGCGACTCGATGCAGAGTCATCTGGAGCGGCCCACGTCGCCGGACCGGAATCCCGTCACCGCAAGCCGGCCAGGTCTTGCAGGGTGTGCCAGTTTTCGAGCCGGTCCTGCTTGGCGGCAAGGATGGTGTCGGACGGGTTGCCGTACTTGTCGAAGTGCTTGGCGAACCGCCCCTCGCTCCGGGCGAAGTCGATGAACGTCACCTCGTTGCCGGTCTTCGGGTGGACGTACCAGTCCCCCTTCATGTTCGGGTTGCCCATGAGGGACAGCCGGCTCTTGATCGAGTTGCCGGCCCGCGGGTCGTACACCACCAGCGGGAACGCCCGGGTGTCCACCGCCAACCGGGCCTGCTCCCCGGCCATGTTGTCCGCCACCCCGTGTTCCGGCTGGCAGGTGGTGTAGCACACCACGATCGCCGGCCCGTCGAACTCCAGCGCCCCGAGCACCGCCTTGTAGAAGTGGTTGGCGTGGGTGCACGTCGTCTGGGCGACGTAGGTCCGCGGGTGCATCATGGCGATCTGGGCGATCTCCTTCCGCCGCTCCTGCTTGCCGCCCAAGGCGCTGCCGTGGACGGACATCTTGGTGTTCTGGCCGGTGAAGCTGGCGGTGGATGCCTGCCCGCCGGTGTTCGAGTACACCTGGGTGTCCAGTACGAACACCTTGACGTTCATGCCGCTGGCGAACAGCCGGGAGAGCGCCTGGAAGCCGATGTCGTACATCGCCCCGTCCCCGCCGACGACCCACAGCGGCTTGTCCTGCCAGCCCATCTGGTCCCACCGCATCCGCACCCCGATGGCGTAGGTCGGGGCGTTCTCGAACAGCGAGTTGGTCCACGGCACCAGGTACGGGTTGTACGGGTAGGTGGACGTGTACACCGTGTTGCACCCGGTGGCGGCCACGATCCCCCACTGCTCCCCGTGTTTGCTGCCGACGGCGGCGCACAGCATCCGCAGGGCCGTCCCCTCCCCGCACCCGGCGCACGACCCGGCCCCGCCGGTGTAGATGTGGGTCTGCTCCTTGAGCATCATGTCGATCAGCAGGCTGCCGCTGATGAACTTCTCGTCCGACGGCCCCATGTCCTTGAACAGCCGGTGGCTCTTGCGGGCCTTGGCCATCACGTCGTCCGTCTTGGCCACCATCTTCAGGGCGTTGTCGTCGCACACCGTCACGCACTCGGCGCACCCCTTGCACTTGGACGGGTCGATGATGATCTGGAACATCCCGCCGACGCCCTGCTTCTTCTTCCCGGCGTCGTAGTACTTCTTGGTCCGGGACCACTGGGCCTGGTACATCTCCCGGTCGCCGGCCGGGACGGCCCGGACCTTCCGCTCCCACTCGTCCTCCCCAAGCACCTTGCCCAGGATGGCGGTGTCCGGGCACTCGGTCACGCAGTCCATGCAGCCGGTGCAGTTCTCCGGCAGGTACTCCGGCAGGTCCGGGGCGATGTAGCTGAAGTCCCGCAGGGAGGCGGTGCCGGCCGGGATGAGGGACCGTGCCAGGGGCAGGTCGGCCGGCAGCTCCTTCTCCCCGTACCCCTCCTCGTACCCGCGGATGACGCGGTCGTTGAAGTCGTTCACGTCCAGCACCGGCAGGCTGAGGAACGTCCTCAGCTGGACCGGCTTGTACGGCCGGTCGATGGTGGTGCCGTAGCAGTTGTTGTTGAACGGATCCTTATCACTCGCCGCGTTCATGGACGGCAGAGTGGTGGCGGTCGCGGTCATGGGAGAGGCTCCGGTCGTGTGTGTGTAGAGGGCGCAGCGAGTAATAAGCTATGTTGCATCATGGTGCCGGTTGCGGGGCGGGCGGGGCGGTTGCCGCAGGCAGCCGGGCCGCCACGGAGGGCGGCCCCTACCGGGGTAACGCACCGCTCGTAACCCGAGTCCCACCTACGGCGCCTGGTAGGGGCCGCCCTCCGTGGCGGCCCGGCTGCCTGTGGCAACCGCCTCCTCCCATTCCGGTGATTTCGACCGGGTGAGAGGTTGGACCCTTACTGGGCGTAGATCACGTCCTGCGGGATCTCCTTCATCTCGGTGGCCCCGCGCTGGATGCACTTCATGTTGTCCCGGATCACCTGTTCGCCCCGCTTGCCGAAGTACTTGCGGAGCGCCTTCTCCACCCCGGCGTCCACCTGGGCGTCGGACATCTCCGCCTCCTTGGCGTACGGGGTCAGCCGCAGGAAAGCCCCGAGCAGGACGATCCCCTGCATCCGCATCTGCAGGTCCGGGTCGTCCGCCTCCTCCCGGGCGATCCGCACCATGTCGCAGTAGAACACCCGCACCTTCTTCTCCCGGATGGCGTGCTGGTTGGCCACCGGGATCCGCTTCCACACCTCGGCCGGGTCGGCGTGCGGGGACTGCATGAACACCGCCCCGCCCGGCACCAGCCCTTTGAGGGTGAGCGGGCTGAGCATGGCGGTCGGGTCGTTCACGCACAGCAGCTCCACCTTCTCCAGCTCGGAGTGCATGTGGATGTGGGTGTCCGCGATGGTCAGGTAGTAGGTGGTCGGCAGCCCCTTCTTCTCCGACCCGTACTTCGGGTACGCCTGCACGTCCTTGCCGAACACGTTGCCGGCGATGGTGGCGATCACCTTGTTGGTGGTCACGCTGCCGAACCCGCCGACCGAGTGGCCCCGCATGGAGAACCCGCCCTTCGGCCGCAGGTCCGGGTCGTCCGTCCGGGTCAGGGCGGTCGGGTGGTCGATGCCGACGGAGAAGAACTCCGGCCCGCCGGCCATCATGTTGTGGACGGCGGCGACGAAGTCCCCCGGCCGCACGTCCCGGCTGCCCAGCCCGGCCGCCGCGTGGTACACCCGGGGGGGCGGGTCGAGCAGCCGGTCCTGGCCGTTCTGCCCGGCCACCGCGTCGTAGAACGCCGCCTTCACCTCCCGGGTCAGGTGGTTGCCGGTGGTGGACAGCGGGTCGTCCATCCGCTCGAACACGGTGAACGCCTGGCACCCCTTGAGCGCGTCCACGACCTCCCGGGCCGGGAACGGGCGGAACACGGTGACGGCCAGGCACCCGGCCTTCACCCCCTTCTTCTCCCGCAGGTAGTCGACCGTCACCCGGGCCGTCTCCATGTAGCAGCCCATGCCGACCAGCACGTACTCGGCGTCCTCGCACCGGTAGGCGTCCACCGCCCCGTACCGCCGGCCGGTCTTCCGGGCGAACTCGTCGAACGCCTCCTGGAGCTTGCCGGGGATGCGGTCGTAGTACCACCGCTGGGCGATTTTCCCCTTCATGTACGAGTCCTGGTTCTGCACCACCCCGGACATGACCGGGTTGGCCGGGTCCATTAGGTTGGTCAGCCGCTCCTTCGGGTCGCCGACGTAGTCCTTCATGAACTCCGGCTCGGGCAGCCGGACGGTCTCCACCGTGTGGGTGGTCAGGAACCCGTCCTGGACGTTGAAGAACGGGGTCTGAGTGGCCTCCGCGACCCGCCGGCAGATGAGGCAGAAGTCGCCGGCCTCCTGGGCGTTGCGGGCGAACAGCATCCCCCACCCGACGTCGGCCACGCTCATCACGTCGTCGTGCCCGGCGTGGACGTTCAGCCCCTGGCTGGTCAGTGCCCGGGCGCCGATGTTCATGACGATCGGCAGCCGCTTGCCGCTGATCGTGTACAGCACCTCCTTCATCAGCACCAAGCCCTGGCCGGAGGTGAAGTTGGTCACCCGGCCGCCGGCGACGGCGAACCCCTCACAGACGGCCGCCGCGGAGTGCTCGCTCTCCGGCTCGAAGAACATGAGGGTGTCGCCCCACAGGTTCGTCCGGCCGTTCATCACCGAGGCGTTGAACCCGCCGCCCATGGTGGTGCTGCTGGTGATCGGGTACGCCCCGGCCGCCTGGCTGATCTGCACCTCGACGTGGACCACGGCTTCCGCCCCGTCGCAGGTGGTCGGGATGCCGGGGTACTGGTAGGCGGTGCCCGCGGGCTGCTCCTGCGGCACCGCGGCCCGGGTGGGGCGTTCGGCAACAGCGGTCGTCATGAGATCCCTTTCTCGGGGCGGAATGTGCGGAGGACGGGAGGGGTTAGAAGGTTAACGGCGGGCGGCGCGGCGGAACACCAGGGACAGGTAGCGGGGGTCGTCCACGTCCGGGAAGGCGGCCGGCGGGCGGCCCGACCCGGGCCGGCCGGGGCACCACCGGAGTACCCCGCTGTCCAGTTGGTACAGGCAATGGGCGGCGGCCCCGACGTACTTGGCCGGCCCGGCGTCGATGTGCATGACCATGCCGCCGGGGGTCAGGTCGAACGTGCCCATGTAGATGTCGCCGCCGAGTTCGATCGTGAACCGGCGGCCGGCGACCAGCAGCCGCGCCTCCCGCGGCCCGGCGACGGACACCCACGCCCCCTGGAGGTGGTCGTGGTCGGTGCGGGCGGACGGTCCGGCCGCGGCGGCGAGGGCAGGCATGGCACGTCTCCTGTCGGACACGCGGGGAGAGGACAGAGGGCCGGGCCTCGTCGGTGGCGACGACCCGTGCGGGCCGCCTCTGGCGGTCGGGAGGGGGGAAGTGGGTGTCCGGGCCGTGGCAGACCGGCCCGAACCCGCCGGCCCGCTCGCTCCCGAAACCGTCAGGGTCGCGACGCCGACTGGGTCTCGCCGAAATCCACACGCCGTGCGGCGGGGGTGTCCCGGGCTGGGACAAGCCGTCCGCAGCACGATCCGAGGAAGTGACTGGAGTGTATCCCTCGCCCCGGTGGGCCGCAACGTAATACTGCCGCGGGCCGCCGACCGGCGTCCAAGCACCCGCGGCCGGCGTTGAACCCGGCCCGCGTCGGCGATAGAACGAATGCGGCTGGCCTGGGGCCGGCGTCAGGCGAGGGTGGCGGAATTGGCAGACGCACAAGATTTAGGTTCTTGCGCCCGTAAGGGCGTGGGGGTTCAAGTCCCCCCCCTCGCACTCGCTCCCGTCTGCGGCTGACACAACGACCCGGTCCGGTGCGATCACGTCTCTAGGCGGCCGGCCTACTGGTTCGACTCCGTCCGCCGGCTCAATACCCTAACGTCGCCGCGGACCGGACCGGGGCGTCACCCGGTCCCGCGCGTCCTTCAGGTTTGCAGCTATGCCCGCGCCGCTGACGGTGGTGATCTTCGGAGCCTCCGGCGACCTGACCGCCCGGAAGCTGGTGCCGGCCCTGTTCAACCTGTCCCGCGGCGGCCGGCTGCCGGCCGAGGCCCGGGTGCTCGGGGTGGCCCGCTCCCAGTACACCGACCCGTCCTTCCGCGACCACCTCGGGCTGCGCGCCCGGGACATGTTCCAGGCCGCCGGGGAGGAGTGGGACGAGGCCGCGTGGAACACGTTCGCCGGCCGGGTCCACTACGTCGCTTCGGACGTCACCCAGCCGGGCGGGATGGACCCGGTGCGGAAGTGGTTCGACGAGACCGAAGGGGCGCAGGGCGGTCGGCGGCTGTACTACCTGTCCGTCTCTCCGGACCTGTACCCCGGCCTGAGCACCACGCTCGGGGAGGCCGGGTTCAACAAGGAGCAGGGCGGGTTCCGCCGGCTGGTGATCGAGAAGCCGTTCGGCCACGACAAGGCGACGGCGGCCGAGCTGAACCGGGTGCTGCACCAACATTGGCGGGAGGACCAGCTCTACCGGATCGACCACTACCTGGGCAAAGAAACGGTCCAGAACATCCTCATCTTCCGGTTCGCCAACACCCTGTTCGAGCCGCTCTGGAACTACCAGTACATCGACCACGTGCAGATCACCGTGGCCGAGACGGTGACGGTCGGCCGGCGGGGGGCGTACTACGACGGCAGCGGGGTACTCCGGGACATGTTCCAGAGCCACCTGCTCCAGGTGATGACCCTGGTGGCGATGGAAAGCCCGACCCGGTACACCGCCGACACCCTCCGCAACGAGAAGATGAAGGTGCTCGACTCGATCGCCGTGCCCACCCCGGAGCAGGCCAAAAGGGCGGTCGTCGCCGGCCAGTACGACGGGTACCGGCAGGAGCCGGGGGTGCCGGCCGGGTCGAAGACCCCGACCTACGCGGCGGTGAAACTCGGGATCGAGAACGGGCGGTGGAAGAACGTCCCGTTCTACCTGCGGAGCGGCAAGGGGCTGAAGGCCCGGTACAGCGAGGTGATGATCCAGTTCCGCTGCCCGCCGCACCTGATGTTCCCGCTGCCGCCCGGGGAAACCCTGCAGTGCAACCGGATGACCCTGGTGCTCCAGCCGAACGAAGGCATCCACCTGAACTTCCAGACCAAGGTGCCGGAGGTGGACGGGGTGAACCTGCGGCCCCGCGACCTGAGCTTCGACTACAAGGAGGCCTACGGTGAGAAGGTGCTGCCGGAGGCCTACGAGCGACTGCTCCTGGACGCGGTGCAGGGGGACGCGTCCCTGTTCATGCGGGCGGACGAGATCGAGCGGGCGTGGGAGATCATGGACCCGCTGATCGCCGCCGCCGAGTCGGCCGACGCCCCGGACCCGCAGCCGTACGCGGTCGGGTCGGACGGCCCGGCGTGCGGGGCCAAGCTGTTGGAGAACGACGGCCGGGCGTGGCAGCCGATCGGGTGAGCCGGTGTCGTCTGTGGTATGCTGAGAAGACGTGTACCGCGGAGGCTACCGATGGTGCTTAGGGGAACGGTCGTCAACGGGGTGATCGTCCCCGACGGCTCGCCGGCATTGCCGGAAGGCTCGCGGGTCTGGTTCGAGCTAGCCACCGATGACCACGGACCGCCGCCCGAACCGTATGACCGCGAAACGGAGTTAGCCATTCTCCGGCAGTCGATCGCGGAGACCGCCGCTGGGGTCGGTGGGGTTGAGGCGCGGACACTTCTCAGGCGATTGGCGTTGAAACACGACCTGCCACTCGAACCGGGTGAGTGACGATGGCGTTCTCCGTCGTCTTCCGGCGAAGGGCGGAAAGCGATCTTGCGACGCACATCGAACGGCTTGTTGCGAACCGCCGTCACTCGGCCGCCCGGTTGCGGGCCGCGGTGGTGACGACCGTCATCCCGGCACTTGAGCACGACCCGCACCGCTACGCCGAGGCCGACGAGGCGGCCGACCTCGGGATCAATCTTCGGGAACTGGACTACGGCCGTCGGCGCCTGGTCTACCGGTTCCTGTTCACCATCGACGGCGAGACGGTCAACGTCCACCGCGTTCGCTATGCCGCCCAGGATCGCTTGACCGAAGGCGACCTCTGACCTCACCGCTGCACCCGGGCGGTGCCGCCTTTGGCCAGCGCCTCCACCTCGTCCAGCTTGGCCATCGTCGTGTCGCCGGGGAAGGTGGTCAGCAGCGCCCCGTGCGCCCACCCGAGCCGCAACGACTCCTCGGCCGACCGGTTGGCGATCAGCCCGTAAATCAGACCGGCCGCGAACCCGTCCCCGCCGCCGATCCGGTCCACCACGTCGAGCTCCATCGTGGGGCTGACGAACCGTTGGCCGCCGAGCCACAGTACCGCCGCCCAGTCGTGCCGGTTGGTGCTGTGCGTCTCCCGCAGCGTCGTGGCCACCGCCTTCAGGTTCGGGAACTGCTTCACCGTCGCCTCGATCATCCCGAAGAACACTTCCGGGTCGAGCTTCGACTCGGCCTTCGTCGTCACCTCCGGCCCTTTCACGCCCAGCCCCTTCTGCATGTCCTCCTCGTTGCCGATCAGCACGTCCACGTGCTGGACGATCCGCCGCAGGGTGTCCACCGCCTTGCCCTCGCCGCCGGCCGCCTTCCACAGCTTGGCCCGGAAGTTCAGGTCGAACGAGGTGATCGCCCCGGCCGCCTTGGCCGCCTGCATCCCCTCGATGACCAGTTCCGGCGTGGTCGCCGACAGGGCGGAGAAGATGCCGCCGGAGTGGAACCACTTGACGCCGTTGGTGAAGATCGTCTTCCAGTCGAAGTCGCCCGGCTTGAGCAGCGCCCCGGCCTCGTTCGACCGGTTGTAGAACACCACCGGCGCCCGCACCCCGGCCCCGCGGTCGCTGTACACGGTGGCGATGTTCGGCCCCCGCACCCCGTCGTGGGCGAAGTGCTTGTAGAACGGCACGACGCCCGTCTCCCGCACCTTCGCCTGGACCAGCTCGCCGATCGGGTAATCGACCATCGCGGAGGCGATCCCGGTCTTCAGCCCGAAGCAGTCGCTCAGGTTGGCGGCCACGTTGTACTCGCCGCCGGACACGTGGATGTCCAGCGTCCGGGCCTTGCGGAACGGGATGATCCCGGGGTCGAGCCGGTGGACCAGCGCCCCGAGGGCGAGGAAGTCGAGGGTGGCGGGACCGGCCTTCACGGCGAGGGTGCTCACGGCGGCGCTCCGAATGTGCGGATGACTCGTGCGGTCAAGGTAGGGGAAACGCCCGGGGTTGACTGCCGCCGGTCGGCCGGCGGATAGAATCGGGCGTAACCATGAGTCACCCCCGCCCCCCCCTGGTCGGCATCATCATGGGCTCCCGGTCCGACTGGGAGACGATGAAGCACGCCGCCGACACGCTCACCTGGCTCGGCGTCCCGTTCGAGGCCGAAGTGGTCAGCGCCCACCGCACCCCGGACAAGCTGTTCGCCTACGCCGAGGCCGCGGCCGGTCGGGGGCTGGAAGTGATCGTCGCCGGGGCCGGCGGGGCGGCCCACCTGCCGGGGATGTGCGCCGCCAAGACGCACCTGCCGGTGCTCGGGGTGCCGGTCGGGACGGAACACTCGCTCCTGCGGGGGCTGGACGCCCTGCTGGCGATCGTGCAGATGCCGGCCGGGGTGCCGGTCGGGACACTGGCCATCGGCAAGGCCGGGGCGACCAACGCCGCCCTCCTGGCCGCGAGCATCCTGGCGAACAAACACCCGGCGATCCGCGACGCTCTGCTGGCCTTCCGGGCGAAGCAGACGCAGGACGTGTTGGAGAAGGCCGACCCGCGCTCCGTGTAGGATCCGCTGTGCGGACCGGATGCGCTTCCCCGGTCCGCACAGCGGACCCTACCCCATGCACTTATGCGTCTCGGCATCCTCGGCGGCGGACAACTCGGGCGGATGATCGCCCTCGCCGCGTACCCGCTCGATGTCCGCTGCACCGTGCTCGACCCGCCGCCGACCCAGTGCGTCTTCCCAGGTGTGCGGTCACGTCCGCGGCGAGTTCGACGACCTGCAGGCGCTCTACCGGCTCGCCCAGCAGTCGGACGTCGTCACCTACGAGTTCGAGAACGTGCCGGTCGAGTCGGCCCGGTGGCTGGCCGACTGGGTGCCGGCAGGCCCCGCGCGGCCGCGGGGCGCTGGAAAGGGTCGCAGACCGGCTGGTCGAAAAGTCCTTCTTCCAGTCGCTCGGCATCCCCACCCCGCCGTTCGCCGCGGTCGACACCCGCGACCAGTTCGATGCGCGAGCAGAACAGCCGGCGAACACGCGCGCGCCGGGGAAATCATCTGCTGGCGGTGCTGAAAACCCGGCGGTTCGGGTATGACGGCAAGGGCAAGCCGTCCTCCGCAACCCCGGCCGACGCCGAGGCCGCGTGGGGAGAAACTCGGCGAGCGGCCGCTGATTCGAAGGGTTCGTACCGTTCGACCGAGCCGTCGGTCATCGCCGTTCGGGGTCGCCGGCGGTGAACTGGCCGTTTACCCGCTGATCGAGAACGAGCACCGCGGCGCATGGCCGCACCGCAGCATCGCCCCGGCGTCGGCCACCGGCGAGGAGTTGACCGAGCGGGCCACCGACTTCGCCGCCCGGGTGCTGACCGAGCTGGATTACGTCGGCGTGCTGACCATCGAGTGGTTCCAGGACGGGCCGCGGCTGCTGGCGAACGAGATGGCCCCGCGGGTCCACAACAGCGGGCACTGGACCATCGAAGGAGCAGCCACGAGCCAGTTCGAGAACCACGTCCGGGCGGTGTGCGGGCTACCACTCGGCCGGGCGAACACGGTCGGCTGGTCGGCGATGTACAACTTCATCGGAGCGGTGCCGCCGGCGGCGGACGTGCTGCGGGAGCCGGCTGCCCACCTGCACGACTACGGCAAGGAGCACCGGCCGGGGCGGAAGGTCGGGCACGTCACCCTGCGGGCCGCGTCGGCGGACGATTTGACGGACCGGTTGCCGGAGTGGGACCGCCGGTTCGACCGACCCGTTTAGCCGCGATGCGGAGTCCGCGGAGCCGAGGCGACCGCAACATGCCGGGGTCGCGCTCGACGAATCGGCGCGCTCGGCTCCGCGGACTGCATCGCGGCTAAACGGGTCACTTGCCGCCGAGCAGCCCGCCCATCATGCCGGCGGCGGACCTGGGGCCGCCGGCCCCGCCGCCCTTGACGAACATGTCCACCTGGCTGGCGAACTGGGGCGGCAGCTTCCCCTTGATGAACTCGACGGCCGCGGTCAACGCCTGCCGGACCTTCTCGGCCTCGATACCGGTCTTCTGGGCCACGTGGTTGACGACCTCGTCCATACCCCACCCCCTGTGGACGCACCAGGGCGACGCTCACTGATCCTTACCGCCGCCCCCGGCCAGGAACAGGGGGAACCGGGCGGACTGCGTGACCCGCTCCTCGGCCGCGTCGGACTCCTTCACGACGAGGTACGCGGCGGCGCCCGGGGTGGCGTCGATGAGGGCGAGCGCCTTCTCCGGGGGCAGGACGCTGGCGGCCTTGGTCAGGCTGTCTGCGTTGACCCCCTTCGGCGCGACGACGGTGACGCTCCGTCGGCCGGTCAGCCCGACGCCGGTGCGGGGGTCGAGGACGTGGGAGTACCGCACCCCGCCTATCTCGACGAACTGCTCCAGGTCGCCGGACGTGCTGACGGCCGCGTTCGCCAGACTGAGGGTGCGGACCGGCCGGCCCTTGGCCAGCGGGGCGATGTCCACGCTCCAGCCGGTCTTGCCGGACGGTGGGTCGCCGCAGGCGACATCCCCGGACGCGGCGACCAGCGCCTGTCGGATGCCGAACTTGTCCCGGAGCAGGACGAGCACTTGGTCGGCGGCGTATCCCTTGGCGATCCCGCCCAGGTCGAGCCGCATCCCCGGCACCGTGAGGGCGACGGTCCGTTTCGCCGGGTCGAGCGTGACCTTGTCGTACCCGACCTTGCTGCGGGCGTCGGCCAACTCCTTGGCGTCCGGGAACCGTTGGGTCCGGCGGGCCAGCCGCCAGAGCTTGACCGCCGGCCCGACGGTCACGTCGAACGCCCCGTCCGACCGCTTCGAGAGGGCCTGGGCTTCCTGCAACACGGCGAACAGGTCGCGGCTGACCGGCCGCGGCACCCCGGGGGCGGTGTCGTTGGCCGCGCAGAGGGTCATCAGCTCGCTTTTCGGGCTGTAGTCCGACATGACCCGGTCGAGTTCGGCCACCCGGTCGAACCCGGCCTTGGCGGCGGCCTCGGCGGTCGGCTTGTCGGCGGCGTACAGGACGATCCGGAAGGTCGTCCCCATGTGCTTCGACTCGAACTCGAACCGGACCGGGTCGGCGGCCCGGCCGGCCGGCATACAACAAACCCACACGACCACCAGCCCACGGACGGTCATGACACCCCCTCCGCCCCCCGGACCCGCCCCACACGGTTGACTTCGCCCCGTCTATCGAGGAATCTAGCAGATATGTCCCGCCGCCGAACCGCCGTCACGCTCGTCCCCTGCCTGTTCGCCGCCAGCGTCGCCTTCGGCCTCCCGGCCGCGGACGGGCCGACCCTGCCGGCCGAGCCGAAGGTGCCGGCCAAGGCCGGGCTGCCGCCGACCAACTTCACCCAGCCGGTCCCAGGGTCGGAGGTGAAGTTCGACATGGTGTACGTGCCCGGCGGCGAGTTCCTGATGGGTAGCCCGGAGTCGGAGCCGGGACGCCAGCCGGACGAGGGGCCGCGGCACAAGGTGAAGGTGAACCCGTTCTGGCTGGCCAAGGTGGAGACCACCTGGGACCAGTACTACGCCTTCTGGAAGGACGAGAAGATCTTCGTCACCGGGGAGGTGCCGGACGAGATCGCGTCCAAGCTGAAGGCGGACGCCATCACCCGGCCGACCAACACCTACGTGGACGAACTGTACGAGCACGGCCGGGAAGGGCACCCGGCCATCTGCATGACCCACCACGCGGCGATGGTGTTCTGCCACTGGCTGCGGCACAAGACCGGCAAGGGCTACCGGCTGCCGACCGAGGCCGAGTGGGAGTTCGCCTGCCGGGCCGGGACGGACGGCCCCTACGGCATCCCGGCCGGGGCCAAGCTGGGCGACTACGCCTGGTACGCCGACAACTCGGCCACCGACGAGGCGTCGGACGAAAGCCCGCGGAAGGAGAATAAGGAGAAGACCACCCATAAGGTCGGGGCCAAGAAGCCGAACGCCCTCGGCCTGCACGACCTGCACGGGAACGTGTCCGAGTGGGTGCTCGACCAGTACGACCCGAAGTTCTACGCCCGCTCCCCGGCGGAGAAGCTGACCCTCGGGCCGGTGAACAAGCCGACCGACAAGAAGTGGGGCCACGTGGTCCGCGGCGGGTCGTGGGCGGACCCGGCCGACCGGCTGCGGAGCGCGGCCCGGCGTGCGTCGGACAAGAGCTGGATGAAGCACGACCCGCAGCTGCCCCAGAGCATCTGGTGGCTGACCAAGATGGACGTGATCGGGTTCCGGGTCGCCCTGCCGGCCGAGGAGTACCCGGACCTGATCGGGCTGAAGCCGATGGTTGTCAAGAAGGCCGACTGACCCTCGCGGTTCGTGCTTTGGATTGGTGCCCGGGCCGGGCAGGCCGCCGACGCCGCCCGGGCGAAACCGCGCCCCCCCACCCCCCCCCCCCCCCACCGGATTGAAGAAGGCCGACTGATCCCTCCCACCCTGTTCCTCTCACCCGCCCCGGAGCCTCTCAAATGTCGGACACGACTCGACGCACGTTCCTCGCGAACACCGCGGCGGCCACCGCCGCGGCCGCCCTGCCCACCGCCGTCCACGCGGCCGGCAACGACGTCATCAAGGTCGGGGTGATCGGCTGCGGCGGCCGCGGCAGCGGGGCCGCCAGCGACATCCTGAAGGCGGACAAGTCTCTGGGCGGCAAGACGGTCGAGATCATCGCCTGTGCTGACTTCTTCCCGGACCGGGCCAAGCGGCTGGCCAAGAACCTGTCCGACGCCGGGTTCAAGGACAAGGTGAAGGTCGGCGACCGGGCGTTCGGCGGGCTGGACGGGTACAAGAAGGTGCTGGAGGCCGGCCCGGACCTGGTCATCCTGGCCACCACGCCGGGGTTCCGCCCGGCCCACCTGGAGGCGGCCATCAACGCCGGCAAGCACGTCTTCTGCGAGAAGCCGGTGGCGGTGGACGGGCCGGGCATCCGCAAGTGCCTGGAGCTGGTGGACGAGTCCAAGAAGAAGGGGCTGGCGGTGGTGGCCGGCACCCAGCGGCGGCACCAGCAGGGGTACATCGACACCGTCAAGAAGCTGCAGGACGGGGCGATCGGCAAGCCGGTGGCCGCCCGGTGCTCGTGGAACGACAAGGGCATCTGGTTCCACCCGCGGAAGACCGGGGCCAGCGACCTGGCGTACCAGATCGACAACTGGTACCACTTCCTCTGGCTGTGCGGGGACCACATCGTCGAGCAGCACGTCCACAACCTGGACGTGATCAACTGGGTGCTGGGCGCCCACCCGGTCAAGGCGTCCGGGTTCGGCGGCCGGGGGTACGCGGCCCGCAAGCCCGGCGACCCGAACGAGGTGGGCAACATCTACGACCACTTCACGGTCGAGTACGAGTACCCGGGCGGGGTGCTGCTGACCAGCACCTGCACCCACATCCCGGGGATCAAGTCGGACGTGTCCGAGACGGTGCTCGGGACCAAGGGCACCTGCCGGGTGAACGCGTACACGATCAACCGGGAGCGGGTGGCCAAGGACACCGACGTGTCGCCCTACGTGCAGGAGCACATCGACCTGCTCCAGAGCATCAAGGCCGGCAAGCCGCTCAACGAGCTGAAGCAGGTGACGGAGAGCACCATGACCGCCATCCTCGGGCGGATGGCGGCGTACAGCGGCCAGGAGGTGAAGTGGGAGCAGGCGCTCAACTCGAAGGAGAGCACCATGCCCGAGAACCTGTCCGCGGACAGCACCATCGCCATCGGGCCGGTGCCGATCCCGGGCAAGTATAAGGTGGCATAACCGACGGCGGCATTCGGGCGGGGGCGTCCCCCGCCCGGGTGGCTCACTCAGCTCAGTTGCAGGATCTTGTCCATCCGCTTCGACACGTCGGCCAGCCACTCCTCGCCGCCGGCCTTGACCTCGGCCGTCGCCCACGTGTTGTACCCGACCTCCGCGCACGCCTTGAGCACCTCGGGCCAGTCCTCGTCCCCCTCGCCGATGCCGACCTGGAACCCGGCCCCGTCGCTCCCGGCCGCCTTCGCCTTGGCGGCGCTGTACCCCTTGAAGTCGAACTTCAGCATCCGCTTGCCGAGCGTCCGGATCCAGGTGGCGGCCGGCACCCCGTACTTGAGCATGTTGCTGCAGTCGAAGTACGCCCCGACGGTCGGCGTCTTGAACTGGTCCACGTACTCGACGAGCTGTTCCGGCTTGGTCAGGAAGTTGTTCCAGACGACCTCGATGGCGATTTTCACCCCGGCTTTGTCCGCGTCCGGGATGGCCTTCCGGACCTCGGCGGTGGACCGGTCCCAGCACTCCTGGTAGCTGACCTCCTTGTTCACCACCCCGGGGACGAGCAGCACCGTGTCCGCCCCGACCGCTTTGGCGTCGCCGATGGCCGTCCGCAAGGCGGCCAGCCCCTTCGCCCGCACCTCCTCCTTGGGCGACGAGAGGGTGTCCTTCCAGTGGACCGAGTCGATGACCCCGTGAATCTGGATCCCGGTGACGTCCCGGGCTGCGACCAGTTGCTTCAGGTCCGGGGCGCCGGGGCTGTCGATCTCGACCCCCTGGAAGCCGAGCTTTTTCAGCAGCGCGAACTTGTCGGCGATGGTCCCGTCCGTCTTCACCATCCCGTACTTCACCGCCTTCTTCAGCTTCGGCAACGGCTCCCGGGCGGCGAGCGAACCAGCGGTCAGGGCGGCGGCCCCGGCGGCGAAAGCGAACTCACGGCGAGTGTACATGGTTGGTCCCGGAGAGAGGGAAGGAAGAGTGTAGGGTGCGTGGAGGCTCTGCGAAACGCACCGGGCCGGCAAGCACTCCTCGCCGGACCGGTGCGTTTCGCAGAGCCTCCACGCACCCTACGGAAGAACCGCTTACACGAACTTGTACTTGCCCGGCATGGCGACCGGCGGGACCGGGTTCGGCCCCCAGGCGAACTCGGCCGGCACCAGCGTCTGCTTGGACTCCAGCATCTGCTTCCAGGTGATCCGCTGGCCGGAGTACGCCGCCTCCCGGCCCATGATCGCCATCAGGGTGCTCATCGCCGACCGCACCCCGTCGTTCATCGGCTTGCCGGCCCGGATGCTGGCGATCAGCTCCTCGTGCTCCAGGTCGTAGGCCTTGCCCAGGTCGTGCTCCCCCTCCCGCGTCCAGGTGGCCCCGCCGTAGGGGGTGATGGTGTGCCGCATGAGCTGGCAGACGCCCTTGGTGCCGACGACCTCGTCGATCGTCCCCTTGTGCTTGGCCCCCGAGTTCTGCTGGCACTGGAGGAACACTTTCGCCCCGGACTTGTACTCGTACACCACGGTGAAGTGGTCGTAAATGGTCCCGAACTTCGGGGCGGTACGGACCTGCCGGCCGCCCATCCCGGTGGCGAACTCCGGGTACTCGCCGTTCATCACCCAGCACGCCTTGTCCACGTTGTGGATGGCCTGCTCGACCAGGAAGTCCCCGGACAGCCAGGGGTAGTAGTACCACATGCGGAGCTGGTAATCCATGTCCGCCGGGTCTTGCGCCTTGGCCTTGCCGGACCGGTCCCACAGGTCGCCGGTGAGGAAGGTGGTGTGGATGGTCCGCACGTCCCCGACCGCCCCGTCGTGCAGCCGCTTGACCGTGTCCCGCTTGAACGTGTCGTACCGGTACGTACACCCGCCGCAGACCCCCAGCCCCTTCTTCTCGGCCAGCTTGCACGCGTCGATCACCGCCCGCACCCCAGTGGCGTCGACGGCGTGCGGTTTCTCCATGAACAGGTGCTTGTTCTTCTCGACGGCGTAGGCGACGTGGAGCGGGCGGAACCCGGGGGCGGTGGCCAGGATGACGAGATCGACCCCGCTGTCGATCGCCTTCTTGTACCCGTCGAACCCGGTGAACTGGCGGTCGGCCGGCACGTCCACCTTGTCGGCGAACTTGCCCCCGTCCGCCCGGGCCAGCGACTTGAGCGACGACTGGAGTTGGTCCTCGTAGATGTCACAGGCGGCGGTCAGCTTGACGAACGGGTCGGCCCGGAGGGCGTTCAGGGCGGCCCCGGTCCCCCGCCCGCCACAGCCGATGAGGGCGATTTTCAGCGTCTCGTTCCCGGCGGCGCGAACGGCCGGGGCGGCCAGCAGCGGGGCGGCCGATGCGGCGGCGGTGGTGGCCAGGAACTTCCGGCGGGAGGGACGGTCGCTCATGGGAGCCTCGGAGCGGAGGGCAAGGGAAGGGGCATCCGGCAGGTGCTGCTATTGTGCCCGGCGGCCGCCCCTGCGTCACGGGGAAAACCCCGGCTACGCTTCCAGGTCGCGGTCCCGGAGGTCGGTCAGGAACATGTGCCCCGGCTTGTGGGTGATCGCAAACGGCG
Organism: Gemmataceae bacterium; assembly: GCA_046350115.1. Lineage (GTDB taxonomy): Bacteria > Planctomycetota > Planctomycetia > Gemmatales > Gemmataceae > JAXMAZ01. The sequence goes on along the minus strand of JAXMAZ010000023.1, from coordinate 789 downwards.
GCTTCGCCTGCATGACGGCCGCCTGCGGGGTGACGCCGCACGCCCAGAACACCGGCTGCTCGCCGGGCCGCACGTCCACCGGGTCGCCGAAGTCGGGCCGGGCGATGTCGCGGACGCCGATGGCCGCCGGGTCGCCGAAATGGACCGGCGCCCCGTGGGCGAGCGGGTATCGGCTACAGATGCGGGTGGCGGCGATGGTCTGCGGTGGGGTGAGTGGCCGCATGGAGACCACAAGCGGCCCCGAGAACCGGCCGGCCGGCTTGCAAGGCACCGACGTGCGGTACATCGGCACGTTCACCCCCTGCTCGATGTGCCGGACCGGGACGCCATGATCGAGCAGGGCGGTCTCGAAGGTGAACGAGCAGCCGATCAGGAACCCGACGAGATCTTCCCGCCAGTGATCGCGGATGTCCGTCGGCTCGGCGACCAGCTCGCCGTCCCGCCAGACGCGGTAGGCCGGCAGGTCGGTGCGGAGGTCGGCCCCGGCGGCGACCCCCTTCGGCTCCGGGTCGCCGGGTTCGGTCACGTCCAGCAGCGGACACGGCTTCGGGTTTCGCTGGCAGAACAGAAGGAAGTCGAACGCCCAGTCCTTCGGCAGCAGGACAAGGTTGGCCTGCACGAACCCGAGGGCGAGGCCAGGGGTCGGGCCGGCGAGCGACCGACTCCTGCAGGCGGCCCGCACGGCGGTCCCGGTGGCGTGGCGGAGGTCGGACATGGTTAGCTCGTGTGTAGCCCGCTCGCTCCGCGAGCGGTCGAGACGTCGTCCATCACAGGCGATATCGAAGTTTC
>JAXMAZ010000022.1:0-122432 GCA_046350115.1 Gemmataceae bacterium | reverse complement strand
CCGCCCGCCCGGTCACTGGCCGCCGAACCAGCCGACGTAGAAGCTGAACAGTTGCTTGTTGTCGAACGGCCCCTTGGTGATCGGCACGGCGAAGTCCAGGGCGATCGGCAGCGGCCCCATGGCCGGCACCACGATCCGCAGCCCGGCCCCGACGCTCACCCGGTAGTTCTTGATGGCCACGTTCTGCTCGACCGTCCCGTGGTCCACGAACGTCACGAACCACAGCTTGTCGTTGGCCAGCACCGGGATCTGGTACTCCAGGGTGTTCAGGAAGGCGAACGTGCCGCCGACGTTGAGCTGGTTCTCGAACGGCCCGACCCCGCGGAAGGTGAACCCCCGCAGGCTGCGGAACCCGCCGGCGTACAGCCGCTCGAACACCGGGGCGTTCGTCCCGGTCACGGACACCTGGCTGCGGGCCGCCAGCACCTGCTTGCCGCTCCCGTCCTTCCGCTGCCAGATGGTCCAGTACGAGCTGCCCTCGACCGTCCCGATCGGGAACGTGTAGTCCCCGAGCACCTGCTCGAACCCGACGTCCAGCACGCTCCCTTTGGTCGGCAGCAGGTAGCTGTCCCGGGTGTCCCGGTTCAGCCCGGCCTTCAGCCCGAGGACGGTCGAGTGGCCGATGTCGTCGGTGATCGCCGGGCTGGCCCACCACGGGACGTTGCGGACGTTCACGTCCTCGATCCGGGTGCTGAAGCTGGCCCGCCAGATGTTGTTGTCCAGGAACCGGTAGTCCACCCCGAACCGGCCGCCCACCCGGTCCTCGGTGTACTCGGCGAATGCCCGGTTGAAGTAGTACCCGCTGCCGGTCAGCCCGAACCGGGTGTCCAGGAAGTACGGCTCCCGCCAGGTGATCGAGTACCGCTGGAAGATGGTCCCCGGCATGGCTTCGAGGCGGAGTTCCTGGCCGCCCCCGCGGAACGCCCGGCCGCCGATCAGGTCGTCCAGGCTGGTCGGCACCCGGAGGATGTCGAAGTTCCGCTGGTTGACCACGATCGACCCGTTCACCCCGGCGTCCGAGTTGACGTTGGCGGTCAGGGCGAACATCCCGGTCCGGGTCTCCTTCACCCGCACCCGGATGTCCTTGAACTCGCTGTCGAACTCGTTCGGCACCACCTCGATGGTCGGCGGGTCTTCGGCGTCGAAGACGCCCAGCCGCATCAGGTTCATCTTCGCCTCCTCCAGCTTCGGGTACTGGAGGATCTGCCCGGGGTACAGGCCGAGCTGGTTGCGGATCACCCGCTCGGCGGTGACGGTGTTCCCCTCGATGATGATCTGCCCGACCCGGTCCTGGGACCGGGCCGGCGGCTCCTGCACCTGGTAGTGGACGGTGACGACGCCCGGCTTCTGCGGGTCGACGAACACCGCCTCCTGCACCCCGACCCGCCGGCCGCCGTTGCCGTACAGGATCTCCATCCGCTTCTTGTCCGCCTCCACCAGATCCCGGTTGTACGTCTGTCCGGCGGTCAGCTCCGTCACCTTCTGCAGCCGGTCGGTCGGGAACAGCTTGTTCCCGTCGAAGTGGACCGCCCCGACGGTGTACGGCCGGCCCTCGACGACGTGGTAGACGACCGTCACCTCGCCGGCGTCGTTCGGGTTGCGGACGATCTCCTCCCGGATCTGCGCCTCCAGGTGGCCGAGCCGGTGGTAGTAGTCGGTCAGCCGCTTCTTGTCTTCTTCCACCATCGCCGGCTGGTACTTCTGGCTGAGCGGCGTCACCACCCGGGGGATGAGCGGCCCGTTAACCAGGACGACGGTGTGCAGCCGGCCGGACGAGGCGACGCTGTTCCCGGTGAACTCCACCCCGCGGACCCGGACGACCGGCCCCTCGACGATCTGGAACACCACCCGGGTGTCGGTCAGCGCCCCGCCCTCCAGCAGGTGGACGCTGGCGAACGCCCGGCCGTCGTCGGCCAGCTTGTTCCGGATCGACTGGGCGGCGAGCTGGTTCATCTGCGGGTTGAGCGGCCCGCCCCGGCGGACCCCGGTCAGGTCGTTCAGCTCGCTCTCGCTGTAGTGCTGGTTGCCCAGGTACACCACCTCCCGGACGATGTTGTTCAGCTCGATGACGTGGACGAACACCGTCACCTGGCCGGCGTCGTCCACGGCCGTCTTGACCGTCACCCCGCCGGGGGCGAACCAGCCGGTGTTCAACAGCCGCCGCACGTCCTCCTGGACGGTCGCCTCGTCGTAGGGGCGGCCGGCCTTGGTGGTCATCTTGGCCAGGATGAGGGCGGCGTCGTGGACCTTGTTGTTCACCGGCAGGACGCGGGCGACGGTCTTGCCGACCGGGTTGTTCGGGTCGGCCGCGGCCGACGGCCCGGCGAGCACGGCCAGTGCCAGCAGGGCGCAGGCGAGCGGGCGGCAGACGGTCATCGGGCATCCCCCAGGTGCCCCGGTCGCAGTCCGTGCGCCGGGCGGGGGGGGATACCCGGGGGCGGTTTTTGTGTCAAGCCGGCCGGCCCCGCTGCCGAATGGGGGCAGCCCAAACGGCACGCGGATGACGCGGATCGGCCGATGCAGATTCACGCGGATAAGATTTCGATCTGGGTTCTGATCCGGTTTTCATCCGCGGTGAAATCCGCGTCATCCGCGTGCCATAAACGAGCGTGCCATGCCGACCTACCTAATCACCGGCGCCACTGGGTTCGTCGGGAGCCACGTCGCCGACGAGGCCGCCAAGCGCGGGACGGTGCGGGCACTGGTCCGCTCCGGCGGCGACACCAAGCACCTGGAAGGCCTGGGCGCCCAGCTCGTCCCCGGCGACCTGACCGACCCGGCGGCCCTGGCGAAGGCGGCGGACGGGGCGGACTACGTCATCCACTGCGCCGCCAAGGTCGGCGACTGGGGGGCGGTGGACGAGTTCCGGCGGGTGAACGTCGGCGGGCTGCGGGCGCTCCTGGAGGCGGTCCGCGGCAAGCCGCTCAAGCGGTTCGTGCAGGTGTCCAGCCTGGGGGTGTACGAGGCCCGGCACCACTACGGCACGGACGAGAGCGAGCCGCTGCCCGAAAGCCACATCGACGGGTACACCCAGAGCAAGGTGGAGTGCGAGAAGCTGGCCCTGGAGGAGTACCGGAAGCACGGCACGCCGGTGACGATCCTCCGCCCCGGGTTCATCTACGGCCCGCGGGACCGGACCGTGCTGCCCCGGCTGGCCGGCCGGCTGGCGAAGAAGGACATCCCGTACATCAGCAAGGGCAAGCACGCCCTGAACACCACCTACGTCGGCAACCTGGTGGACGCCATCTTCCTGGCCCTGGACAACCCGGCCGCGGTCGGCCAGGTGTTCAACATCACGGACGGCGAGTTCGTGTCCAAGCGGCGGTTCTTCGAGGGGATCGCCGACGGGCTGGGGCTGCCCCGGCCGAGCCGGTCGATCCCGCTCTGGCTGGCCAAGATCCTGGCCCGGTGGCGGGAGGGGAAGTTCCGGCGGGAGAACCGGCCGCACGCCCCGAAGATCACCCAGGCCGGGGTGAAGTTCGCCGGGCTGAACCTGGACTTCAGCATCGCCAAGGCGCGGACGGTCCTCGGGTACGACCCGCGGGTCGGGTTCGACGAGGGGATGGGCAAAGCGGTCGAGTGGTACAAGGGCCAACAGGCCGAAGCCCCGGCGACCGCCGGCTGACCCGGCCGCACGTCAGGTTGGCCGCCCGGATGGTCTTCTCCCCTCTCCGCTTCGGGGAGGGGGCCGGGGAGGGGTCACGACCCCGACCCGGTTCTGCGACTTCGGAGTCCCGGGAGCGGGTTGGGGTTCGACCCCACCCCCCGGCCCCCTCCCCGAAGCGGAGAGGGGGAGAAAGACCGAGCTGCGAACTGACCTACTCCCGGCTGACCGGTAGCATCTCAGTTTGGCGGTCTGGTCCCTCCCCCTTGTGGGGGAGGGTTAGGAGTGGGGGTCAGCCGCCCCCGCCGCTCCCGAGACTCCGATTCGGCAACGAGTCCTGCCCCCCACCCTAACCCTCCCCCACAAGGGGAGGGGACCAACCGACGTACGCCCGGCTGACCCGGCCGCTGGACAGCCCGCGCCGCCCGCCGGTACAGTGGGGGTACTGCCCGCCACGGAGGCGCCCATGTCCCCCGCCGCCCTTCTCGCCGCGGTCGCCGGCCTGGCCCTGAGCTGGGCCGCCCAACCGCCCGCCCCCGCCGAGTTCGAGGCCCGGTTCACCGACGGCGGCAGCCTGCGGGTGCAGGTGCTGGACGAGGCGATCGTCGTCGCCACCAAGTACGGCAAGCTGACCGTCCCGCTGGCCGACCTGCGGCGGGTCGAGTTCGGGTTCCGCTATCCGCCCGGGGCGGAGGCCAAGGTGGCCGCCCTGGTCGGCCGGCTCGGGGCGGACGCCTTCCGCGACCGGGAGGAGGCCGAGCGGCAGTTGGTCGGGCTGAAGGAGCTGGCCCTGCCGGCCGTCCGCCGGGCGGCCAAGAGCACCGACCCGGAGGTCGCCCGGCGGGCCGAGGCGGTCGCCCGCAAGCTGCTCGCGGTGGTGCCCGAAGACCGGCAGGAGGCCCGGGATTTCGACGTGGTGGAAACGGCCGAGTTCACCGTCCGCGGGCGGGTGGAGGCGGCGAAGCTGCGGGTCCGCAGCCGCCAGTTCGGGGAGGCGGCGGTCCCGGTCGAGCAGTTGCGGGCGATCCGCGGGCTGGCCGGCGGGGCGGCCGCCGAACAGACCGTGGACGCGGCCCGGTACGCCCGGCTGAACTGGGCCGCGTGGTACGACACCGGGGTGGACGTGACGGCCGACGGCCCGCTGGAGGTGACGGCCGCCGGCACCGTCGACCAGTGGCCGCAGGAGCCGGGCCGGTACGTGTGCGGGCCGGCCGGCAACGGGATGGCCGCCGTCCCGGGGCCGGCCGGGTCAGGGCGGACGTTCCCGAGCGGGATGCTGGTCGGGCGGATCGGCCCGGCCGGGCCGGCGTTCCCGGTCGGGCCGAGCCACCGGGCGCCGCGGGCCGGCCAGTCCGGCCGGCTGTACCTGATCGTCGCCCCGAGCCACTGGGGGAACGACACCGCGAACGGCGGCTACAAGGTGACGGTCCGGGCCGGGGACTGACTACAATTCGGGGAGCCTCAGAAAGCCCACCCGTTGCATCGGGTGGGCTTTGCCGTTTCCCTTCTTACCGGAACAACCCGATGACACACGCCGGCAAGCGCGTCGCCGTACTGGTCGAGCAGAAGTACGAGGAGCTGGAGGTGTGGTACCCGGTGTACCGGCTGCGGGAGGCCGGGTGCGCGGTGTCCCTGGTCGGGCCGGAGGCGGGCAAGACGTACCCGAGCAAGCTCGGCTACCCGGCGAAGGCGGACGTCGCGGCCGACCGGGTTTCGGCCGCCGACTTCGACGCCCTGATCGTGCCCGGCGGGTTCTGCCCGGACTACATCCGCCGCAGCGAGCCGATGCTCAAGCTGGTGCGGGACGTGTACGCGGCCGGCAAGCCGGTGGCGGCCGTGTGCCACGGCCCGTGGGTGCTGTGCAGCACCCCGGCGCTGAAGGGTCGGAAGGCCACCGGCTTCCACTCCATCAAGGACGACATGGTGAACGCCGGGGCGACCTTCGTGGACGCCGAGGTGGTGGTGGACGGCAACGTCATCACCAGCCGCAAGCCGGACGACCTGCCGGCGTTCACCGTGGCCGTGATGAAGGCGCTGGGTGATACTGTTGCCAAGTAGCCCAACGCCGGAGGCGTCATGCGGGTCGTCGTCAAGCTACACGAGCGGGTCCGCCCCCAGGTGCGGGCTTGGAGGCGGTCGCTGAGTGCGGATCGGGCGGATCGACAGCGGCTGTTCGATGCGCTGTGGAACGAGTTCATCGACGGGCTGAAACTGGCCAGCGGCCCGCCCCTCGGGTCGGTCCCTGACCCGCGATTCCCGGGAGCGGTCTGGTGTCCGTTCCCCGGCGACCACCTGGCCCTCGTCCAGGTCCACCCGCCCCGACGGGTTGGCCTCTTCCGGACCGAACAGCAACTGGTGGTCATCGACCTGAACTTCAGCCCTCGTCCTCCCGGCTGAGTTCGTCCAAGAACTCGTTCATGTCGAACGTCCGATCCGGCGTCGCGAGCGCCTGACGGATGGCCGCCTCCCGCTCCGGATCGAGGGGTGGTAGCACCGCCCGAAGCTGGGCGTCAGCGACCGCCGGGGGGACGTAGTGGCCGAACGGGCGGCCGGTCTCGTCCTCGATCGGCAATAGCGATTTCTCGCCGTTCAACTCGACCGCCTCCCGGAGCAGACTCAGGAACACCGCCTGCTTGTCCTCCGGCGAGAGCTGCCGGACGTAGTCCACCGGGGATGGGGCGGGGGGTGCGGCGGTCCCGTTCATCGGTCGGTCCTCGTTCCTGTTTGCATCCTACCCGCAACCGCCGCCGGCCGCTACGCTCACTCCACGACCCTCCGTCCCTCCTCCCGAGGCTGGTCATGGCCTACTTCCCCGACGTCCCGGCCGTCAAGTACGAAGGCCCGGACAGCACCGACCCGCTCGCCTTCCGCCACTACAACCCGACCGAGGTGGTGGACGGCAAGACGATGAAGGACCACCTGCGGTTCGCGGTGGCCTACTGGCACACCATGCGGGGGACCGGCAGCGACCCGTTCGGCCCCGGCACCGCCGTCCGCCCGTGGGAGGACGGCACCGACTCGGTCGACATGGCCCTCAAGCGGGTGGACGTGGCGTTCGAGTTCATGGAGAAGCTGGGCGTCCCGTACTACTGCTTCCACGACCGGGACGTGGCCCCGGAAGGGAAGACCCTGGCCGAGTCGAACAAGAACCTGGACGCGGTCGTCAAGCGGCTCAAGGAGCAGCAGGCCCGCACCGGGATCAAGCTGCTGTGGGGCACCGCGAACGCGTTCAGCAACCCGCGGTACATGCACGGGGCGAGCACCAGCCCGAACGCCGACGTGTTCGCGTTCGCCGCCGCACAGGTGAAGAAGGCGCTCGAAGTCACCCTCGAACTCGGCGGCGAGAACTACGTCTTCTGGGGCGGGCGGGAGGGGTACGTCAACCCATACAACACCGACCTCAAGCGGGAACTCGACCACCTGGCCAAGTTCCTGCACATGGCGGTGGCCCACAAGAAGAAGATCGGGTTCAAGGGCACCTTCCTGATCGAGCCGAAGCCGCACGAGCCGACCAGCCACCAGTACGACTTCGACTGCGCCAACTCGCTCGCCTTCCTGCGGGGGGCCGGGCTGGAGAAGGAGTTCGCGTTCAACGTCGAGTTCAACCACGCCACCCTGGCCAAGCACACCCCGCTGCACGAGCTGATGTACGCCAGCAGCGTCGGGATGCTCGGCAGCATCGACGCCAACCGCGGCGACCTGCTGCTCGGCTGGGACACGGACCAGTTCCCGACCGACCTGTACCTGACCGCCCAGGCGATGCTGGTGGTGCTGAACCAGGGCGGGCTGGGCACCGGCGGGCTGAACTTCGACGCCAAGGTGCGGCGGGAGAGCTTCGAGCCGGTGGACCTGTTCCACGCCCACATCGGCGGGATGGACGCGTTCGCCCACGGGCTGAAGATCGCCAGCAAGATCCGCAAGGACGGGGCGCTGGCCGACCTGCTCAAGAAGCGGTACGCGAGCTGGGACACCGGCGTCGGGGCGGAGATCGAGGCCGGCAAGCACACGTTCGAGACGCTCGACGCCTACATGCAGAAGAAGGGCGATGCGGACGCGAACGCCAGCGGCCGGCAGGAGTTGATCGAGAACATCATCAACCGGTACTTCCGGTGAGCCGTCCGGCGTAGGGTCCGCTGTGCGGACCGGCCGAACACCGGTCCGCACAGCGGACCCTACACCTTGTCGAGCGGGCGGTGCGGCTCCGGCGGCAGTTCGACCCGGATCGGGTCGCCGGGTCGGACCTCGCCGCCGACCAGCACCACGCCCATCACCCCGGCCTTGCGGACCACCTTCCCGTTCCCGTCCCGGCCCAGCAGGGCGGCCATCAGCCCGGGCTGGAACCGGTCGAGCTGGACGCACGGGTTCCGCAGTCCGGTCAGCTCCACCGCCGCCGACTCGCCGAGCCGCAGCACGGTGCCGGCCGGCAGCCGGAGCAGGTCGACGCCCCGGGTGGTGACGTTCTCCCCCATCTGCCCGGCGGTCACGTCGAACCCGGCGGCCCGCAGCTCGTCGAACAGCTCGGCGTGGATCAGGTGGACTTGCCGCAGGTTCGGCTGGGTCGGGTCGGCGGCCACCCGGGACCGGTGCTTGACGGTGACGCCGGCGTGGGCGTCCCCTTCGACCCCCAGCCCGGCCAGCAGCCGGATGCGCACGGACACCGGCTTGTGAAAGGTGTGCCCCGGGCTGCACGCGACCGCCGCCACCACCCCGCTCATCGGACGCCTCCTCAGCCGACCAGCCGCCGGACGATCGCCTCGGGGTCGTACACGCACCCGCCCCAGACGCCGCCGCTGGCGTGCTGCAGGGCCGCCCACAGCCGGGTGTCGGCCGGCAACTTCGGGTCCGGGGCCAGGTCCGGCCGCGGTCCCCGCCGGGCCAGCTCTGCCGTCCCCCACTCCGGCCCGTACACCCCGCCGGCATCGCCGACCAGATCGACGCTCCCTTCCAGCCGGTTACGGTCGATGACAATTCGCACCATGTCCCCATCATGCAGCTTGCCGATCGGGCCGCCGGCCAGCGCCTCCGGGGTGACGTGGCCGATGCACGCCCCGGTACTCACCCCGCTGAACCGGGCGTCGGTCAGCACCGCCACCTGCTTGCCCCACGACAGAAACTTGAGCGCCGATGTGACCTGATACGTTTCCTCCATGCCGGACCCCATCGGCCCGCGACAGCACAGCACCAACACGTCCCCCGGCTTCACCGGCTTCTCGCCTTGCCCCTTGAGCGCGGCGATGGCCGCCGGCTCGGTGGTGAACACCTTGGCCGGGCCGACCTTCCGGTACACCCCGTCCGCGTCCACCACCGAGGGATCAATCGCCGTCGACTTGATGACGCTCCCCTCCGGGCAGATGTTGCCGTGCGGGAACGTCACGGTGCTGGTCAGCCCCCGCTTCCTGGCCGCCTCCGGGGACATGATGACCGTGTCCGGGTCCACGCGGTCCCGCTCGGCCAACACCGCCCGCAGCCGCTTGCGGCGGTCGGACTTGGCCCACCAGTCGAGGACTTTGCCCAGTGGCTCGCCGGCCGCGGTCAGGGCGTCGAGGGCGAGTAGGCCCATCGCCCGAAGGTGGAGCATCACCTCCGGCACGCCGCCGGCCAGGAACACGCGGATCGTCGGGTGCCCGACCGGGCCGTTAGGCAGGGCGTCTACAAGTCGCGGCACCTGCCGGTTGACCCGCGTCCAGTCCTCGACCGTCGGCCGCCGGACGCCGGCGTGGAAGGCGATGGCCGGGGTGTGCAGCAACAGGTTCGTGCTGCCGCCGAACGCGGCGAACACGGCCAGCGCGTTCTGGAACGCGGCATCGGTCAGGATATGTTTGGTGGTCAGCCCGAGCCGGGTCTGTTCGACCAGCGCCTTCGCCGACCGCCGGGCCATGTCCAGCCAGATCGGCTGCCCGGACGGCGACAGGGCCGAGTGCGGCAGGGCCAGCCCGAGCGCCTCGCCGATCACCTGCGAGGTGGCCGCGGTGCCAAGGAACTGGCAGCCGCCGCCCGGCGACGCGCACGCATGACACCCGGCCTCGGCGGCCTGGTCCAGCGTCATCTCGCCGTTGGCGAACCGGGCGCCGATGGTCTGCACCTTGCCGGTGTCCTCCTGCCCGGTCTCGCCGGCCAGCATCACCCCGCCGGGCACCAGCACCGTCGGGTGGTCGTGCTGGGAGGCCAGGGCCATCATCATGGCCGGCAGCCCCTTGTCACACGTCGCCACCCCGAGCACCCCGCGGCGGGTCGGCAGGCTCCGCATCAGCCGGCGGAGCACGGTGCTCGCGTCGTTGCGGAACGGCAGGCTGTCGAACATGCCGGCCGTCCCCTGGGTGCGGCCGTCGCACGGGTCCGTCACCGCCCCGGCGAACGGGATCGCCTTCTGCCGCTGGAGTTCTTCCGCGGCGGCCTTCACCAAGAGGCCGACCTCCCAGTGGCCGCTGTGGAACCCGAGGGCGACCGGGGAGCCGTCGTCCGCCCGCAGCCCGCCGTGGGTGGACAGGATCAGGTACTCGGGCCGGCCGAGCAGGCTCGGGTTCAATCCCATGCCGACGTTCTGTGACCAGCCGAACAGGTCGCCGCTCGGGGCGTGGCGGAGCAGCTCCGGGGTCAGCGGCAGCGCCCCGGCCGGCCCGCGGGTGGTGGTGACGAGCTGGTAGACGGCGTCATCGACGGTTTCGAGCAGAGCGGACATCAGCAGCCTCGTACAGCCCGTGGGGGTAGTGCCTCAGTTTCATGGGCTGTTCTCCCCCCTCTCCGCTTCGGGGAGGGGGCCGGGGGGAGGGGTGAAACGCCCGACCCGTCCCCGCGACTTCGAGGGCACCGGGCCGGGTCGCGGGGCCCACCCCGGCCCCTCCCCGAAGCGGAGAGGGGGAGAACAGCCATCCCGCCCGCCGAACTGAGACACTACCCCCGTGGGCTTTGGGGTGGGTTCAGCGGACGTACACCGGGTTGGCGAAGACCCACGGCCGCCACTCGCCGTCGAGCTTGAGCCACGCCTCTAGCCGGTACACGCCCGGCTCCGTCACGGGGTAAGTGAACTCGGCCACCCCCTCGGATCGCGCGACCTCTTGGCCGTGCCGGAGCAGGCGGACGAGGGCGGGCAGGGGTAGCCGGGCGGACAGCGTCAGGCCGGGGGACAGTTTGGCCTCGTCACCCATGTCGGCGACCGTCCGGCCGTCGGCGGCGACCGCCTCGAACCGGAACCCGGTGGCGTCCCCCATCCAGTCGTGGGCCACGTAGGCGTGCCCCGCCTTCAGGGCGGCCCGGACGGCCGGCTCGTCCAGCCGCGGGGCCACGACGTGGGTGCTGACGTTGCGGAACGATCGGTAGTAGGGGTCCACGTCCACCCGGGCCACGATGTCCCCCGGCTTGCGGTCCCGGGTCAGCGCGCGAACGCCGGGCTGGGCGGCGGCCGTCACCCGCAGCTTCTTGTCGTCCGGGTCCACGTTCGTGCCGACCAGCACCGTCTCCGCGTCCGCCACCTTCACGCTCAGGATCTGGTTGTGGTGGCAGTCGTTCGCCGCCACCCCGGTCAGCCGCACCCGCCTCGTCCCCTCGTCCCACTTCTTCAGGTACACGTCCGGGTAGTCGCACTGGAACGCCAGCACCTCGTCCGGGTACTGCCGGACCGACTTCTCGAACGCCGCCAGCTTGTCCGGGTCGGTGAGCATCAGCGGCAGGGCCAGGAGCGAGGCCCGGTCCCGCTTGGCGTCCCAGTGGCGGTTGTAGACCTCCACCCCGGTCAGCCCGTCCACCGGGTGGTCCTTCCGCTCCTCGGTGTGGGACAGGAAGATCAGCCCGTCGTCGGCGGTGACGGTGGCGACGAAGTCCCGGCCGGTCAGGCTCATCCGCTGGAGGATCGACCGGGTGGGGTAGACCAGGAACCCGTGCGACTCCGACCCCGGGACGAACAGCACCCCGTCCTTCAGCCCCCGCCAGCGGCCGTCGATGAAGTCCCGCGGCGGGCGGAAGTGGTCGGTCAGCAGGATGGCGTGGACGCCGGCTTTCTTGGCGTCGGCCAGCATCTCGGGCAGGGTGCCGCCGGTGTGGTCCGAGTCCTCGGCGTGGGCGTGCAGGATGCACCGGTAGTCGGTCAGGCCGGGCCGGGGCGGGACGGCCACCCGCTTCGCCTTCAGCGCCTGCACGTCGGCGTGAACAGCGGCCAGCCGGTCCGGGGCCAGCCGGGCCAGGTTGGAGTGCTTGCGGGCCGGCGGGTCGGCGGCCGTCGCGGCGGCGCACGTCAGCAGGGCGAGGAACGAACCGCGCGCCAGCGTCATCGGGTCGGCTCCGGGGCGGCCGGGGCGGGGTCGGCCCCGGCAGGGTCGTCCTACGGACCGCCCGGCGGGCCGGCGACCGGGCCGGCCCCGCCCCTGTCGGAAATCCGCCCGGCGGATACCATGTCCGCCGTCCCCTTCCCCACGGAGCGATCCGCGATGCGCCGTCCCCTCTCCGCCCTGCTGGTGGCCGCGGCCGTCGGCCCGGCCGCCGCCCAGGAGGTTCCCGTGACCCCGTTCGGTAAGACCGCCGACGGCACCCCCGTCGAGGCGTACACCCTGACCAACAAGAACGGGATGGCGGCCACCATCCTGACCTACGGCGGGACCATCCAGAAGCTGGTCGTCCCGGGCAAGGACGGCAAGCCGGCCGACGTCGCCCTCGGGTTCGACGACCTGAAGGGGTACGAGACGCAAAGCCCGTTCTTCGGCTGCATCACCGGCCGGTACGCCAACCGGATCGCCAAGGGCAAGTTCACCCTGGACGGCAAGGAGTACACGCTCGCCACCAACAACGCCCCGAACCACCTGCACGGCGGCAAGGTCGGGTTCGACAAGAAGGTGTGGAAGGCCAAGGTGCTGGTGACGATGCCGCCGGCCCTCCAGCTCACCTACACCAGCCCGGACGGGGAGGAGGGCTACCCCGGCACCCTGTCCTGCACCGTCACCTACACCCTGACCGACGACAACGCCCTGCGGATCGACTACGCCGCCACCACCGACAAGGCGACGGTGCTGAACCTGACCAACCACTGCTACTTCAACCTGGCCGGGCACGCCGCCGGGTCGGTGCTGGACCACGCGGTCCAGCTCAAGGCGGACAAGTACACGGCGACCGACGCCACCCTGATCCCGACCGGGGAGATCGCCCCGGTGGCCGGCACCCCGCTCGACTTCACCGCCCCGCACGCCCTGGGCGAGCGAATCAAACAGATCAAGGCCGACCCGCAGGGGTACGACCACAACTTCGTCCACGGGACGGCCAATGCCGCCGAGCCGCAGAAGGTGGCGACTGTGACGGAGCCGACCAGCGGGCGGGTGATGGAGGTGTGGACGACCGAGCCGGGCGTGCAACTGTACACCGGCAACTTCCTGGACGGCAAGGCGGTCGGCAAGGGCGGGGCGGTGTACCGGCAGTACCACGGGTTCTGCCTGGAGACCCAGCACTTCCCGGACTCGCCGAACCAGCCGAAGTTCCCGACGACGGTGCTGCGGCCGGGCGAGACGTTCAAGTCGACGACGGTCTACAAGTTCCCGGCCCGCTAGGGATCAAGTCGTCAAGTCTTCAGGTCCTCAAGTCGCAAACCCTCCGACTTTGAGGACCTGAAGACTTGACGACTTGATGACTACTTGGCGACTTCTTCCCAATACAGCTCCCGGCCGGCGAGGTACGTGTCCGACCCGCGGAAGTCGTGGATCTTCGGCACCTCGCCCGGCTGCAGTCCCCAGGCGTCCAGGTTGACGAAGTACATGTCCCCGAAGTAGCCGAACCGGGCCTCGGTCACTTTCCCGCCGGCGGCGCTCGGCCGCTTCTGGAACCGGTACTCCTCCACCCCGACCAGCCGCAGCCGCAGGCGGACCGGGCGGGCGTCGGCCCCCAGGTCGCGGACGGCCGGGCGGACGCTCAGCACCGCCTCGACGGTGAGGGTCTCCGGGCCGCGGTAGGCCAGCTTCACCCGGCGGAGCTTGCCGCCGGCGAACCGGTACTTGCGGGCGAACCCCGCCAGGTCGGACGGGTACAGGCGGTTCATGAGTCGGTCTTGTAGGGTGCGTTGAGTCTTCGAAACGCACCGTGGGACCGCTTGCCGTTCCGGTGCGTTTCGAAGACTCAACGCACCCTACAGAGCAGACCGGCGGCCGGTCAGACCAGCGAGTCGAACACCCGCACCCCGGCCCAGTTCGGCTTCATCTCGTCGATGAACTGGTTGTGGGTCGGGTCGTCCTGGTAGGCGTCGTGGGCCGCCTTGTCGATGAACACGATGTGCAGCCCGACGTGCCAGTCACGGTCGTTCACCGGCCGGTCCAGCTCGGCGCAGATCGGCCCGGCCGCGAAGAACACGATCCCCGGCTGGACGTTCAGGTACTTCTTGCACGCCGCCACCAGCTCCTCGACCTTCTCCGGCGAGTGGTCGAGCAGCTTGAAGAAGACGTTGTGGGCCAGCCGCGGGGTGGACATACGGAACCTCGGAACGGGGCCACGGACGGCCACATTCCATCATATCCCCGGGCCGGGCGCCAGCGGTAATGGCCCGCTCCGGCCCGGCCGGGCGGGCCGCCCGCCTTTACGACCCGAACCCTTTGCCCATCTCGGCCTTGATCCCGGCCAGCGGCTCGCACCCGACGGACAGCCGGACCAGCCCGGGGGTGATCCCCTGCCGCCGCTTCTCGGCCGGGCTGTCCGACCGGTGGGAGGTGGTGTCCGGGTGGCTGGCGGTGGTGGTGACGTGCCCGAGGGACGGGCTGAGCGGCACCCCCGGGGCGGCCCGCAGGAACCGGTTCACCGCCTCCCGGTCGGCCAGCTCGAAGCAGAGCATCGACCCGTACGCCGGCACCAGCCGCTTCGCCAACTCGTGGTCCGGGTGGTCCGGCCGGCCGGGGTAGACGACCCGCTTGACCGCCGGCTGCTCGGCCAGCCAGTCGGCCAGGGCGCGGGCGTTGGCCGCCGCCGCGTCCGCCCGCAGCGTCAGGGTCGGCAGGCCGCGCTCGGCCAGCCAGCAGTCGAACGGCGGGGCCGCCCACCCCCAGGTGCTGACCGCCGCCGCCACCGCCGGGCCGGCCTCCGGGTCGGTGCCGCCGACGAACCCGAGGGTCAGGTCCGAGTGCCCGCCGATCAGCTTGGTCAGGCTCTCCACGACGAGGTCGGCCCCGAGGTCGAGCGGCTTGCACAGGGCCGGGGTGGCGAACGTGTTGTCCACGACCAGCTTCGCCCCGGCGGCGTGGCTGATCTCCGCGAGGGCCGGCAGGTCCGGCAGCCGGCACAGCGGGTTGGACAGGGTTTCGACGAACACCACCCGCACCGGCCCGGCCTGGCACGCCGCCCGCACCGCGTCCGGGTCGCACGCATCGACCGCCGTGCAGGTGACGCCGAACCGCTTCAACTCCTGACGGAGCAACTTGGTCGTCTTGCCGTACAGCTTGTCGCTGACGACCAGCCGGTCCCCGGCGGCGACCAGCGGCAGCACCGCCGCCGACACCGCTGCCATCCCGGACCCGCAGACTACGCCCCACTTCGCCCCTTCCAGAGCCGTGAGCTGATCGGCTAGCCGGGTGGCGTTCGGGTGCCCGTCCCGGGCGTAGATGAAGCCGGGGGACTGCTGGGTGTAGACGGCGTCGACCGCATCCAGGTCGGGGAACACGTACACCGCCGACGGGTACAGCGGCGGGGTGAGCGGGGAGGTGGGGCCGAAGTCGGGCATCAGCGGATCAGCCGTTTAGCCGCGAGGCGGAGGCTCTGCGGAGCCGAGCGCGGGAACTCGAACCCGATTCGTCGAGCCGCGAAGCCTCAGCGTGCAGGTGTCGCGCTCAGCTCCGCAGAGCCTCCGCCTCGCGGCTAAACATATCAGCGATTGTCGAGCACGGCCCGGGCGGCGGCGGAGAACTTCGGGTCGTCTGACAGGCCGAGCGGGGCGGCCCGCACCCGGGCCACCTCGTCACTGGCCAGGTCTTGTGTGCGGAACACCAGATACCACAGCGCCCCGGCCCGCACCCCGTCGGCGTCGGCCACGTAGGTCGGCCGCATCGCCCGGTCGCCGACCGCCGCGGCGAACTTGTCGAGCGCCTCCTTCAGCGTCTCGGGGGACACCGAGATCGCCACCACGGTCAGCCCTCGCCGCTCGGCGTCCGCCTTCAGCTTGGCGGCGTCCGCGTCCGGGGCGTGCAGGTAGATGACGGTGCGGTAGCCGTTCGCCTTCAGCCAGTCGAGGCCGGCGTCGGTCGGCGTCCGCCCGGAGGTGATGCCGGCCCGACCGGGGATCAGGGTCAGGCCGGTCGGCTTGGTCCCGCCCGACGGCGCCGGGGTCGGAGCGGCGGGCCGCTCGCTGGTCGTCGGAGCCGGCGCCGGGGCCGACCCGCCGGGCAGCGGTGGTCGGTCCCCGGCGAGCGGCTCGTCCAGGTAGCCGGCTCCGGTCGGCTTGCGGTCGGCGGCGCCGGCGGCCGGCGGGCCGTCCGGCAGGATCACCTCGCGGTCCGGCTTGGCCGCGGCCGACTTGCCCGACGGCACGTCCACCGTCGGCGGCGGGTTCGGGTCGATCCGCAGCGAGTCCCGGGTGGGCGGCAGGTCCGGGGACGGCAGCGTGGACGGCGGGGCGGTCGGCAGGTTGGACGGCGGGATGGTGCCGCCCCGCGGGCCGGTCGGCTCCCCGAGGTAACGCGGCGGCGGGTCGGGGCTGCAGTCCCGGCACTGCTTGTTCCGGCACCCGGCCCCGCCCAGGACTGCCCCGGCCGCCAGTGCGAGCATGAGATGGCGAGTCATCGCGTCCGCCCTCCGTCCGAGCCGGGGTCCACGTCACCCGATTCTACGGCACACCCCGCGCCGCCCCATCGAAAAGACGGTGAGCCGGTCGGAACGGGGGTGGCGGTGGGCCGAACGTGCCGGTTAAGCGGACGGCGAAGGGGCGGAAATGTGGGAAGGGCGGAGTTCGGCTCAAGACGGGCGGGCTGATGTAGCTGCTGTAGGGTGCGTGGAGGCTTTCGCGCAACGCACCGGCCCAGCAATGATCCCGTCCGAGGGGTGAAGCCCACAGGTGCGTTGCGCAAAGCCTCCACGCACCCTACACCGGCGACCGATTCAAACCTCGAAGCTCTCCTGCTCGGCCCGGACGGCCAGCTCGGTCAGCCGGGCGGCCGTCACCCCGATCCGCTCGAAGCACTCGGCGACGATGCTGTTCGGGGCGGTGAACAGGGTGATGAGCAGGTCCATCTGGGTGAACGCCCCGCGACCACCGTCCTTCGCCCGGCCGTGGGCGTCCCGGAGCACCCGGATGACGTTGTCGCTCAGGAACTCGCGGTTGAGCAACAGCGGCGGGACCGGGTCGGCGTCCTGGTAGAACAGGTCGCGGAACTGGTCGAGCAGCTTGCCCAGGTCGGCCCCGAGCCGGTTGGCCCAGTTGAACACCCCGGGGTCCGGGGCGGCCAGCAGGCCCATGAACAGGTGCGGGGTGCGGACGCTGTCCCAGTTGGTCGCCCGGGCGTGGGCCAGGGACTCGCGGAGCGCCCGTTGGGTGGCGGCGTCGGCGACGTCCGGGCGGACCCGCCCGTTCGCCGCGAAGATGTCGTCCTCGGGTCGGTCCGGCATGGTGGGGCCGTGCGGGTCGAAGGGGTTCGGACGGCCGCCCCCGGCGGTCGGGGGGAGGTGTGAAGATTATTGCGGCTGCACCGGGCCGCCGCAAGCCAGTGTTCCGCCTCCCATCTCAGTTTTCCGCCCGCACCTGTCGGAGATCGCTACAGCGGTTGTCATGCTAATATCGGAACGAGTTACCCGGCCGATACACCGGCCCTCGGGGCGCCGAGCGCGGCGGTCAGTTCCCGGACCAACGCACTCGCCTCGCCGACCGCCCGCCCCCGGTCGCCGCCCGCCGCCTCCAGCTTCCGCACCAAGGCGGTGCCGACGATCACCCCGTCCGCCACGGCGGCCAGTTCCCGGACGTGTTCCGGCCGGCTCACCCCGAACCCGACGCACAGCGGCAGGTCGGTCAGCCCCCGCAGCCGGGCGACCAGCCCGCCGACCTGGGACGAGATCGTCGCCCGCTCCCCGGTGATCCCGACCACGCTCACCACGTACACGAACCCGCTGCACGCCCGGACGATCCGCTCGGCCCGGTCCGGGGCGGTGGTCGGGGTGACGAGCAGGACCAGCTTGAAGTCCCGGTCCCGGCACCGGGCGGCCAGTTCGTCCGCCTCCTCGGCCGGCAGGTCGGGGACGACCGCCCCGCTCAGCCCCGCCGCCTGGGCGTCGGCCAGGAACTGGTCCGGCCCCCGCCGCCAGATGAGCGAGTACGAGGCCATCGCCACCAGCGGCGTCTGCCACCCGGGGGCCGTCGTCACCTGTTTCAGCGTGTCGAACAGGTTGTCCAGCTTGAACCCGTTGGCCAGGGCGCGGGTGTAGCTGGCCTGGATGACCGGGCCGTCGGCGATCGGGTCGGAGAACGGCACCCCGACTTCGATCAGGTCGGCCCCGGCGGCGGCCACGGCGGGGAGCAGCTCGCGCGTGGTGGCCAGGTCGGGGTCGCCCGCCGGGACGAACGGCAGGAACGCCTTGTGGTTGTCGGCCCGGCCGTCGGAAGAGCCGCGTCGATCGGGTTCATGCGGGGATTGTATGCGATTTTCCCCTCCCCTCTCCGCTTCGGGGAGGGGCCGGGGGGAGGGGTCACGACCGCCGCCTGATCCGGAAACTTCGGAGTCACAGGGGCGGCGGGGAGGCTCGCTCCCCCGGCCCCCCTCCCCGAAGAGGGAGAGGGGGAGCAAGTGGGACGAGGTCCGGCTACGGGTCCGAGTTATGCCGACACGCGAGCCCCGCTTGCTCCCCCTTCCCTCTTAGGGAAGGGGGCCGGGGGGTTAGGTTGAGAACGCTCACCTCACCCGGGCCTCAACTCACAGCCCTGGCGCGTCGCCCCGCTTGCTCCCCCTTCCCTCGTAGGGAAGGGGGACGGGGGGTTAGGTTTCAGACCTCCCGCCCCTCGAATCTCTGTATTCCGCACACGCGCCGCCGGGGTGCGGACATGATGGGGGTGTCTGCACCGCCCCGGCCGCAGCGGCTACCGACCGACGCGGAGCTGGAGCGGCTGTTCGGCCCGATGCCGGCCCCGCGGAAGCGGTGACGCCCGGCTCACAGGTACTTGACGCACACCACCCCGGCCACCACCAGCAGCGCCCCGAGCGCCCGGCCCGGGGTGATCGGCTGCTCCTTCAGCCCCATCAGGGCGAAGTGGTCCAGGAGCAGCGACGCGACCAGTTGGCCGCCGACCACCAGGGCGATGAACGCGGCCGCCCCGAGCGGCCGGGTCAGGTACGCCCCGGCCAGCACGATCGCGCCCCGAGCGCCCGCCCACCCAGTTCCACCACTGGGTTCGCCGCACCGCCTCGGCGGCCGGGGCCGGCGGGCGGACGAGCGCCATGAACGCGGTCGCCGTCAGGATGGTCCCGCAGATGGACAGGAAGGCGGCCCACAGCGGGCTGTCCAGGTGGGTGCGGAACCGGCTGCTGGCCGACGCCTGCAGGGCGATGCACGCCCCGGCCCCGGCGGCCAGGGCGGCGTACAGGGAGGGTCCAGTTCATACCCGGGGTTGTACGACCGGCGGGCGGGAACGACCGGCCCCCGGTGGGCGATCCGGGGCCGCGTCGTTCCTCGCCCGCCGGTCGGCTCAGGCGGTCGCCTTCCGGCGGGTGCGGAGCAGGCCCAGGGCCGGCAGCCCGAGGACGGCCAGCACCGCCCCGGCCGGGGCCGGGGTGTGCAGGGTGATCACCCGGGTCTGGTCCAGGGCGCCGGCGATGTCCCAGTCGTCGATAAACAGCGTCCGGCGGTCGGCGCTGATCCGCAGCCCGTCCCCCCCCTCCAGCCCGCGGGCCGTCCCGCCCGCCCCGGTCGGGTAAGTCACCCCCGGCAGACCGAACGTGCCGTCGGTGTTGTTCAGCCGGCTCGTCGAGAAGATGATGCCGACGATCGGGTCGCTGAAGGTGATGGACGCAGTCAGGGACGGGTTGCCCGCGCCGGGCGCCTGGTCGAAGTGAATCAGGGCGCTGTCGTACACCCCAGCCGGCAGGTTCCCGGCCGACCCCCCCTTGGCGTTCACCAGCCCGGCCGCCAGCGTGCTGACCAGCGTGTCCACGCTGACCGAGCCGGCGACGACGGTCACTTGGCCCCGCTCGTTGAACGCGAAGCTCCCGGGGGCGTTCCCGTTGTTCAGGTTCAGCCCGGCCGGACTGGGGTTGATGGTTAGCGGGCCGGTCGTCGACACGATGATCCCGGCCCGGGCCGGACCGCCGGCCAACAGCCCGGCCACCGCGACAGCCGCCGCCGTCAATCGAGCCACGCGCATGACTCCCTCTCCTTCAAATCAGGGGGACCGAACGCGGCCGGCGAGGCGAAGCCGGCGACCGGTTCGAGCCTGATCCAATCGGACTGCCCCGCGGCCGAAGGCCGCAGCCGGGCGACATCATAAAAATGCCACCCGGCCAACAATCTGTCGCTCAGACCGGGCCGCGTTTTCCAGATTCCGGTAAGTTTCTCCGACCGACCGTGCCCGCCGGTTAACGCCGGCCTCCGGGCCGTTAACCGGCGTTGTCGCGCCGACCGTGCGGCCCGAGGCCGGGTCGAAACGACGCGGCCCCCGGGGGTGACCCGGGGGCCGCAGCAGCGGAACGGAACCGGCGGGCCGGCTCAGGCGGTCGCCTTCCGGCGGGTGCGGAGCAGGCCCAGGGCCGGCAGCCCGAGGACGGCCAGCACCGCCCCGGCCGGGGCCGGGGACAGGACCGCCTGCCCGCTCAACTCCGCCTGGGCGAACACGGTGCCCTGGTCGGTGAACGTGCCGGTCAGGGTGGTCGGCACCACGTTCGTCCCGCCGAAGGTGACGGACACGGTCGACCCGGCGAACTCGGCCCCGGTCACCGTCGACCGGTTGAGAAGGTTCGCGATCCCGGTCGGGCGGGTGTGGTCCACGTCGATCCCGAAGTTGAACACCTCGGCGGCGTCGAACCCGCCGAAGGTCAGCGTCAGGGCGATCGACCCGTCGGTGGCCCCACTGGCCGACCCGAACCCGGTGGCCGCGGCCCCCACGACCGGGGTGAACGCGAGCGACAAGAGTTCCCCAGGCCCGCCGAGGACCGTGTCGAAGTACAGGTTCCCCGGGGCCGTCGCCCCGTTCTGCCGCAGGTTGATCTGCACCTGGGTGATGGTCGCCCCGGGGGCCGACGTGTTGACGACGTTGAAGTTGCCGAGCGCCCCGCCGGTGAAGGTCACGGTCGCCCCAACCGGGATGGAGGCCGCCCGGGCGTCAGTGGCGGAAGCCAGCAGGCCGGCCGCTGCCACCGCGGCGGTCAGTCGAAGGATGCGCATCGAATCCCCTTGAGCAGTTCCGTCGGAGCGTACCGAACCCGGCGCGTGGGGAGGGGGAACCCGCTCGGCGCGGCGGCCGCTCCGTCAGTCCTACCGGCGTCGGCCTTGGCCCCGTGCCTTCAGCCCGCCGGTACTCAACTAAATGCCACGGGGGCGACGGTGTTGTCACCGCAAACCGGCCGAATCGCCCGGCCGACCGGCCGACCGGTCGGCCCGTGTTAACGGGCGGAAACAGTGCCCGCCGGACGCCGCTCACTTCCGCTGCCGAGTTCAATCCCCGGACGATGTGCGGCCGGGCAGAAACCGTTCAGCCCCCGGCCGAACCCGGGGGCTGAACGCGGTGAGGGCTGGGACTCAAAAGTGACAGCGGGTTGTCCCGTTCACCCGCCGGACGACCGGGCCGTCAGCCGGGCGACCTCGGCACAGTCCTTGTCCCCGCGACCGCTGAAGCACAACACCACCACGTCGTCTTTCGGCCGGGCCGCCGCCACCCGCATCGTCTCCACCACGCCGTGGGCCGTCTCCAGGGCCGGCAGGATCCCCTCCAGCCGGCCGCACCGGTGGAAGGCGTCCAACGCTTCTTTGTCGGACACGCTGGTGTACCGCACCCGGCCGCTGTCCCGCCAGTAGCTGTGCTCCGGCCCGACACCCGGGTAATCCAGCCCGGCGCTGACCGAGTGGACGTCGGCCGTCTGGCCGTCCGGATCCTGCAGCACGTAGCTGAAGCTGCCGTGCAGCACCCCCGGGGCGCCGTGGCTGAGGGTGGCGGCGTGGTCGCCCGCCTTCCCGGACCGGCCGCCGGCCTCGACGCCGATCATCTCCACCCCGGCGTCGCCCACGAACGGGTGGAACATGCCGGCCGCGTTCGACCCGCCGCCGACGCACGCCACCACCACGTCCGGCAGCCGGCCGATCTGGGCCAGGCACTGCTGCCGGGCCTCGACCCCGATCACGCTCTGGAAGTCCCGGACCATGACCGGGAACGGGTGCGGGCCGACTACGCTGCCGATGATGTAGTGCGTCCCCTCGACCGTGCTCATCCACTCCCGCATGGCCTCGTTGGTGGCGTCCTTGAGGGTCCGGCTGCCGCTCTCCACCGGGAACACCTCGGCCCCCATCGCCCGCATCCGGAAGACGTTCAGCTCCTGCCGGCGGACGTCCTCGCTGCCCATGTACACCCGGCACTCCAGCCCGAACAGGGCGGCGGCGGTGGCGGTGGCGACGCCGTGCTGGCCGGCCCCGGTCTCGGCGATCACCCGCGTCTTGCCCATCCGCCGGGTCAGCAGCGCCTGGCCGAGCGCGTTGTTGATCTTGTGCGCCCCGGTGTGGTTCAGGTCTTCCCGCTTGAGGTAGATCCGCGCCCCGCCCGCCTCCTTCGTCAGCCGCTCGGCGAAGTACAGCCGGCTCGGCCGGCCGACGTACTCGTTCAGCAGCCGGTGGTAGTCGCCCATGAACGCCGGGTCGGCCTTCGCCTCCCGGTACGCCCGGTCGAGCTGGTCGAGGGCGAACATGAGCGTTTCGGGGACGAACCGCCCGCCGTAGGGGCCGAACCGGCCGCGGGCGTCAGGGAATGAAGCCATCGGAATTTAACCACAGAGGCACAGAGACACAGAGGAAGGCACAGAGAGGAATTCTAGCGGCCCCCGCCCACCGTGCCTCGCGGTCACTCTCTCTTGTCGAATAGAATCGCTCTGTGTTTTCCTCTGTGTCTCTGTGCCTCTGTGGTTAGTTTTCCCATGCCCGAGCTGCCGGAGGTGGAGACAGTCGTCCGCGACCTGCGGCCGCTGCTGGTCGGCCGGCGGCTGACCGGGGTGACGGCCGGCGGCCGCAAGCTGCGGCGGGCGTGGGACGCGAGCTGGGCGGAACGGCTGGTCGGGGCGGCGGTCGGCGGGGTGCGGCGGCGGGGGAAGTGGATCATCGTCGAACTGGACACCGGTAGCCGGCTCGTGGTTCACTTGGGGATGACCGGCCAGCTCACGGTGGCCCCGACAAGCGACCCGACGGCGGACCACACGCACCTGACGTTCGGGCTGAGCGACGGCGGGCAGTTGCGGTTCCGGGACGTGCGGCGGTTCGGCAGCGTCGAACTGTTCGCCGACGACGCGGCCGTGACGGCGTATTTGGCGGACAAGCTCGGGCCGGAGCCGTTCGACCTCGACCCGGTGGCGTTCCGGGACGCGGTCCGGCGGTCGGACCGGCCGGTGAAGGCGATCCTGCTGGACCAGACGGTGGTCGCCGGGGTGGGGAACATCTACGCCGACGAGGCGCTGCACCGGGCCGGGCTGCACCCGCAGCGCCGCGGGCCGACGGTGTCGCCGGCCGAGGCCGACCGGCTGCGGAAGGCGGTGGTGGCGGTGTTGCGGGCGGCGATCGACAACCGGGGATCGACGATCCGCGATTACGTCGGCGGGTCCGGGCTGGCCGGCGGGTTCCAGGACTCCCACCGGGTGTACGGCCGCGGCGGGCAACCGTGTGCCGAGTGTGGGGCGGTGATCGCGGTGGTGCGGGTGGCCGGGCGGTCGAGCCACTTCTGTCCGATGTGTCAACCGTTTAGCCGCGAGGCGGAGTCCGCGGAGCCGAGCGCGAGGTCTTCACACGTCCCGGTGAGCGGGAAGCCGCCGCGCTCGGCTCCGCGGACTCCGCCTCGCGGCTAACCACTCGGAGCGCGGATGTCCTACCGCGGGTTCAAACGGCTGCTCGGCGAGACGGCCCTCGAGACCAAGAGCCGGATGTACCTCGGGGCCGGGGTGCTGGTGCTGATGGCCGTCAGCTTCACCGTGTACGCCCGGCAGACGGAGGGGCTGGCCTACGACCAGCTCGCCCACACCGGCCGGACGCTCGTCTCCCCGATCGTCACCCGGGTCCACGTCCCGGGGGGGCTGCGGGCCGGCATGGACGACCTCCAGGAGCAACTGGAGCGGACCTGGCCGGACGGCCCGAAGCGGTACAGCTACAAGATCATCACCCCGGGGGCGGTCAAGCCGGAGCGGCAGCCGGCCCCGGACGACCTGGCCGCCCTGACCGAGTTCCAGACCGACCCGGCCCGGGCGGAGAAGTCGAAGGAGCTGCCGGGCGACCGGGCGTTCGTCTACTACGGGGCGGTCCGGGCGGCCGCCGGGTGCGTCCACTGCCACGCCGACCCGGCGGCGGTCGCCGCCCCGGCCCCGGCCCTCCAGCCGGGCGACCTGATGGCCGTCGTCCGGGTGCAACTGCCGACCGAGGCGATCGAGGCCGGGTTCCACCAGAACCGGGCGCTGCTGCTCACCTTCGCCCTCGGCACCACCCTGCTCATCCTGGCCGGCAGCTACGTCATCATCCGGTACGTGGTGGTCAAGCCGGTCAAGCACCTGAAGGCGGTGGCCGACGCCATCGCCGCCGGCGAGCTGAACGTCCGCAGCGAGATCCAGACCGGGGACGAGTTCGAAGACCTGTCCGACGCGTTCAACCGGATGCTCCGCAACCTGACCAACGTCCAGGCCCGCAACCAGGAGCTGATCGCCACCCTGGACAAGAAGGTGGACGAGCTGGCCCGGGCGAACATGGCCCTGTTCGAGTCCGACCGGCTGAAGGGGGACTTCCTGTCCACCATGAGCCACGAGCTGCGGACCCCGCTGAACAGCATCATCGGGTTCAGCGAGGTGCTGCTGAACGCG
The DNA here is from genome assembly GCA_046350115.1 of Gemmataceae bacterium. Taxonomy (GTDB): domain Bacteria; phylum Planctomycetota; class Planctomycetia; order Gemmatales; family Gemmataceae; genus JAXMAZ01. The sequence continues at coordinate 97,865 of JAXMAZ010000022.1, read as the reverse complement.
GACAACCTGACCGAGAAGCAGCACCGGTACGCGGCCAACATCATGACCGGCGGCCAGCAGCTGCTGGCGCTCATCAACGACGTGCTCGACCTGGCCCGGGCGGAGAGCGGGCGGATGCGGCTGCACCCCCGGGAGACGCGGGTGGCCGACCTGTGCGAGCAGGCGGCGGCCATGTTCCGCCCGCAGGCCGAGAAGAAGGGGGTGGACCTGCGGGTACAGGTGCCGGCCGACCTGCCGCCGGTCCGCCAGGACGCCGGCAAGCTCGGCCAGATCCTCGGCAACCTGCTGTCGAACGCCGTCAAGTTCACCCCGGAGGGCGGGCGGGTGACGCTGTCCGCCGGGGTCGACGGGGACACCCTGGTGCTGACGGTGGCCGACACCGGGGTCGGGGTCGCCCCGGAGGAGCAGGAGCTGGTGTTCGCCAAGTTCCGCCAGTCGGCCAACCCGCTCACCCGGGAGCAGGGGGGCACCGGGCTGGGGCTGTCGATCGTCCGGGAGCTGGCCCGGCTGCTCGGCGGGGACGTCAAGCTGCACAGCGACCTGGGCCGGGGGAGCACGTTCACCGTCCGGGTGGCGACCCAGTTGCCGGCCGCCGGTTAGCCGCGAGGCGGAGGCTCCGCGGAGCCGAGCGCGGGGACCGCGTCCCGGCAACACCTTCACCTGTGCGGCCGTCCCGGGCCGGGGGAGGGCGAGGCTCCTGCCGAGCCGGCGGCGGCTGTCACCGGGCGAAGACGGGGTCAGCCGGGCAGGGCGCGCCCGGCGGCAGGAGCCTCGCCCTCCCCCGGCCCGGGTCGGCCGCGTAAGGAATGGCTCGGGCTGTTTGGAGGTGGGTCATGAATGTCGGGCGACGGACCCGGCTGGGGGTCGAGCTGGTTATGGCACTCGCGCTCAGCCTGCTCCCGTGCTTCTGCCTGTACTCGCTGGTTTGGGAGATCGCCTGTGATGCCCCCATTCTGGACGCGGTAGACACCGCCCGCGAACACGCCGCCTCTCACGGCTACCGTATGACCGGGTGGAGTGGCGAACCGGTTGGGGACTGTGACCGGTTTGGCGGCTGCCAGGAGACGATTGTGTTCGTTGACGACTCGACCGACCCGCCGGTCCGAGAGGTGACGATGCGGCTCCGCCGGGCGTGGATGCTCGGCGGGTGGGAGGTGGTCGAGATGACCGTGGCCCCTGTACGGTGACGCCACCCGCGCTCGGCTCCGCAGAGCCTCCGCCTCGCGGCTAACCGGTCGTGCGCGGCGCGCCGGCTGTGCCGGCGGCGCTGTCCGCCTGAGACCGTCCGGCAATCACGAACACGTCGGAATCGCCCCAGTCCGGTCGGACTGCGCTATGCTCGTCGCACAGGGGGCTCACACCCGCGGCCAGCCGCCGCCGGGCGTGAGGACGGACATTTCGCCAGTGACGGTGGCCGACCGAACAACCGGTCGGGGCCAAGTCGGTCAATACCTCCCCGCGACACACGGACGCCGCCTCTGCGACCCGGCCCGACTCGCCGGCCGGGACCGCGCGCCTGCGGAGTTCGGCTCAAGCCCGGCGGCGGTCGCCGGGGCTTGAGCGGTTCAGCGGAACCGGCGGCCGGACTGGGGGATGGGGTGCCCGCGCGGCTGGTCCGAGAGGCACCACCGGCCGAACCCACGCGACGGACGAACCGACATGCCGAACCGCCCCCGGGGACCGTCGAATTGCTTCACCGGCCGGCGCGCGGCCGACGATAACCCATGCGTAAGATGGGTAGGCCGGGGTGAACACCTGCTCCGACGGGGTGAACAAAAAGTACCCGGCCCGGCGGGATCGGCACGACGGCTGCATTTGGTAGCCGACAACGACGCCGACCGCGGGTTGCACCCGGCGGCCACCAACGAGTACACTGGCTTCTGCCGCCGACCGGCGGCAGGGGAGAAGACGGACGATGCCTCAGCCTTCGCCCCGATGGCAAGCCTGGCGGGTGACACTCACCCGCCGGCCGACCCCCGCGACAACCACCCCTGACCCGCTCGCCCACCGGATGGCCCTGCCCCGCTACCCGCACCGTCCCGCCGCCCCGACCAGCGACCCGCTGGCCGAGCTGAGGGCGCTGCCGGCCGGCCCGGACGGGGTCCGCCGAGAGCTGGTCGCCCGGGTCCGGGAGCTGATCGCGGCCGGCGAGTACGACACCCCGGACCGCTGGCACCAGGCCCAGGAGCGGATGTTCAACGAACTGCTCGACGGATAGCCGCCGGGTATAATGCCGCAGGGCCACCGGCTCCGCGTTCCGAACCGGTCGGGGGTAATCCCGGCCGGTTCGCGTTTTGCCGGCCGCCGGCCCGACAGGAGATGGCTGTGTCGCTTCCCGCCGTGCCCGTGTCCCAGACCCCGGAGGAGCGGTTCCGGGAGTACCTGGCCAGCCGCCCGACGCCCCAGCGGTTCACCGACCAGCAGCGGGAGCTGGTCGGTCACATCTTCGCCCGTCACAAGCACTTCGACGCCGAGGAACTGGTCGACGACCTGAAAGAGGCCGGCCGACAGGTGAGCCGGGCGACCGTCTACCGCACCCTCGGCAAGCTGGTCGAGGCCGGGCTGCTGCGGAAGATCGAGATCGGCAGCCGGACGGTGTACGACCACGACTACGGCTACCCCCAGCACGAGCACCTGGTGTGCGACCAGTGCGGGGCGATGATCGAGTTCCAGCACCCGGCGATCGAGGCGGCCTTACGAGAGGTGGCGGCCGAGCACCGGTTCCGGGCGGACGGTCACACCCTGGTCGTCCGGGGGACTTGTGGCGATTGTAACGCCGCCCGGGCGGCCCGCCGACGACTGGTGATGTAACCTCCGGTCGGTAATAGTTACCGACCGGAAGCCAACATCGAGTGTACATTTCTCTACACCTGCCCGGCAAGGGCGGGTTGCCGATCCCGCAATTCCGTTCTAGGCTGAAAAACTATCGCACTCGCCCCCCACATCCCGGTGCCGAATGAGTTGGCGCTCCAAGCCCTGCCCGCAGTGCGGCGGGTTTGAACTCCGTCCCGCGTCCCACAGCGGGGCGCTTCAGTCCGTGTTCCGGCTGATCGGCCGGCGGCCGGTCCGCTGCCGGATCTGCGACCACCGGTTCTGGCGATTCCGACCGTCAACTAAACCCGCGTCCGGGCCACCCGTCGCGGTGACGGCCCAGCGGCTGACCGCCGACACGCCCACCCCGCTGCCGAGGGATCTGAAGCCCGTTCCGGTCACGACGCAGGGCTAGTCGGAGGAGGTAAGCGAAAAGCCCGCGGGCGATTGCCCGCGGGCTTTCTGCGTCTGCCGGCCGCGGCCTCACACCGCCTCGGTGATGTCGAACCCCTTGCGGTACTCGCGGAACAGCAGGGCGTTCGCTTTGGCCAGATCGGCACCGCCGCTGATCTTCTCGGCCTTGCCGTCGACGGTCAGCTTCGGCCCGACCCGGCCGACGGCCGTCTTCAGGTCCACCTTGTTGTCGACCAGGTGCTGCTTCATCCGGCCGAACGCCTCGGCCGCCGCCGGGCACCCGGCGAAACAAGTGATGTCCTTGTCGAACGTGGCCTCCGCCCCCAGCCGGTAGCTGACGTTGGCCAGGTGGCACAGGGCGGCCGACAGGTGCCCCTGTTCCACGTCGCAGTTCAGGTCGCTCACCTTCCGGCTGCGGACCGCCTTGAGGAAGTTGGCGAAGTGCCCCTCGTCCCCGCCGCCGTTGAACTTGGCCACCTCCTTGCCGTCCGGGTCGTACACGACGCCGCTGCTGTAGCTCGGGCAGACCACGTACCCCTTGTCCCCGACGATGATGTTGCCGACCGCCGCCCCCTTATACTTGTCGGTCGGCAGCCCGCGGACCTCGAACATCAGGTGGGCGTCCGGGTACTCCATCAGGCAGAGCTGGGTGTTGGCCGTCTCCCCGTCGTCCACATACCCGAACCGCCCGCCGACGCTGACCACCGTCTGCGGCAGCCCGGCGTTGCCCAGCGCCCACCGGGCCTTGTCCATCTCGTGGACGCCCTGGTTGCCCAGGTCGCCGTTGCCGTACTCCCAGATCCAGTGCCAGTCGTAGTGGACCGAGCCGTGCGGCTTGTTGTTGCGGGTCGGCGGGAGCACCCGGGCCGGGCCGCACCACAGGTCGTAGTCCATGGTCTTGGGGGTCGGCTGGACGCCCAGGCTGCGGCGGACGTCGCCGATACTCGGCCGCCGCTTGTAGCAGGTGCCATAAGAGAGCGACACCTTACCGATCTTGCCGTCCAGCACGCAGGCCATGCTCTCCCGCATCCCCTTGGTGCTGCGGCTCTGGGTGCCGACCTGGCAGATGCGGTCGTACTTGCGGGCGGCCTGGACCATCAGCCGGCCCTCGCCGACGTTGTGGCTGGCCGGCTTCTCGCAGTACACGTCCTTGCCGGCCCGCATGGCCCACACGGCCATCAGCGCGTGCCAGTGGTTCGGGGTGGCGATACTGATGACGTCGATCGACTTGTCGTCGAGCAGCTTGCGGAAATCCTTGACGTACTTGGGCGGCGACCCCTGCTCCTTGGCGACCGCCGACATGGCCTTGCCGATGACCGCCTCGTCGCAGTCGCAGACGGCGACGATCTCGGTGTTCAGGGCGGCGTTCTTCTTCGACCCGACGAACCCGCCGACGTGGCTCATGCCCCGGCCGTTGACCCCGACCACGGCCACCCGCAGCCGGTCGTTGGCCGACCGCCGGGCGGACACCGGCTTGGTGTCGTCGGCGGCGGCCGGGGTGGCGGCGAGCGAGGCGGCGGCGGCGGACAGGAGTGCCCCGCGTTCGAGGAACTCACGGCGGCTGAACGGGCTGGTCATCGGACGCTCCGGCGACGGGTGGGAAAGGGGCGGACGCGAGTCGGCTCGGCGGCCGTCAGTGTACCCCCGCGGGGCCGAGCGGGTCAATCAGCCAGCCCGTCTTTGTAGGATGCGTTGAGGCTCTGCGAAACGCACCGCGAGACTTCGGCCCGGGCTGGACATCGTTGCCGGGCCGGTGCGTTTCGTCGCAAAGCCTCCTCAACGCACCCTACGCCGAGCCGGCCACCGGTCACTCCCACTCGGCCCCGGGGATGTCCGGACACACGAACCCGGTGCCCCATTCCGGTTCGTACTCGCCGTGGGTCACCCAACGGTGGAACGTGGACCATGGGTAGTCCGTCACCCGGCTCGCCAGCCCGTGTTTCACCGGGTTGTAGTGCAGGTAGTCCAGGCACCGCTTGAAGTCGTCCTCGTCGCGGACGGTGTGCTCCCAGAACCGCCGCTGCCACACACCCCGCTCCTGTCGTCGGACCCGGGAGGCGGTACGGTCCCCTTCCACACCACCGGCTGACAGGTACGCATCGGTGAACAGCCGCTTGAACCGCTGCCAGCGGAGGTCGTACCGGTCGTCGCCCGGGGGAAGGGTCCAGATCGTGTGCAGGTGGTCAGGCAGCAGGACAATCGCCTCACACCCGAACGGGAACCGTTGACGAACAGCAGCCAGGGCCGCCCGGAGGCAGCGGCGGCCGGAGTCACCGAGCAGAATCGGCCGGCGCTGGTGGGTGACGGCGGTGAAGAAGTACGTCCCGCCCGGGACGAACGCCCGCCGATAGCGTGGCATGGGGTCGTTGTAGGGTGCGTTGAGGCTCTGCGAAACGCACCGTCGGGGCACCACCCGTTCGGTGCTACCGTTGCGGGGCCGGTGCGTTTCGTCCCAAAGCGTCCTCAACGCACCCTACGCCGATGGACCCCCGCGGGACAAGGCCGGTCCATCAGCGGGGTGCGGGCCGGCTGGCTTTTGTAGGGTGCGTTGAGGCTCTGCGAAACGCACCGTTGAGACTCCCGCCCCTCGGACGCCGTCGTTGCCGGGCCGGTGCGTTTCGTCGCCGAGCCTCCTCAACGCACCCTACGAAGAGCCATCGCTCCCGCCGACCGCCTGCTCGGCCGACGCCCGGATGGTGTCGCAGTACCGGCCAGGGCCAGGTCGTCCCCGTCCCGGCCGAACGGCTCCTCCACCTCCTCCGCGGTCAGCTCGATGCCGAGCAGGAAGTAGGTCATCAGGGTCATCACCGGGACCGTCGCCCACCCGAGCTGGTCGGCGATCAGCCACGGGGTGCTGAGCAGGTACAGCAGCAGCCCGTGCCGCAGCAGGCTGCGGTACGACAGCGGGATCGGGCTGGTCTTGATCCGCTCGCACGCCCCGCACACGTCCATCGCGCCTTCAGGTGCGGGTCCAGCAGCAGCACCTCCAGCTCGGTCAGCCGGCCGGCCGCCCGCTCCGCCTGGACCAGCTTGAACAGCTCCCCGGCCACGTACCCCGGGACGTGGGCCGGGGCCGCCGGGTCGGCCTCGAACCCCGGCACCGCCTGCGGCTCGGCACCGACTCGTCCCGCAGCCGCCGCTTGAGGGCGACCGCGAACCCGGCCACGATCACCCCGACCCGCCGCCGGGCGGCGGCCGACGCCCGGTGGGGCAGGGCGGCCGCCCGGCAGGCACAGGTTGCGGCTGTCGTTGACGAGCTGCCCCCACAGCTTGCGGCCCTCCCACCACCGGTCGTAGGCCTGCACGTTGCGGAAGCTGAGCAGCACCCCGAGGATCAGGGCGTTCAGGATGGCCGACCCACCGCCCCACTGCGGCAGGTGGATGTCCAGGACCAGCACCGCCCAGGTGGCAACGGCGGAGTATAGCGTCATGGCCAGGGTGAGCAGGTCCAGCCGCCGCCACACCGGCAGCGGCGGCCAGATCGCCTCGGCCAACATCTTCCAGGTGCCCGGCTTCTGCTCCGGCCGGCGGCCTTCGATCGGCGGGGTCCGCATCATCCGAGCAGCCCCCGGACGGACGCCCCGCCGGCGACCAGCAGCCCCAGGTGCTCGAACGCCCGCGGGTCGGCCGGCGGGGCGGCCAGGTGGATGGCCACCCGGTCGTCCGGGTCGAGCGGCAGGCTGATCCGCTTGGTGAACAGGTCGAACACCCCGTACACCACCTTCCGCCGGCCGCCCAGCCGGCCGGCCAGCTCGTCCCGGACGGTGGCCGCGGACATGGCCGCGTTCAGCGGGACGGCGGTGTCGATCAGGGCGGCCCGGAACCCCGGCCGGTCCTCCACCGCCCGGCCGTACACCGCCACCAGCCCGGCGTGGGCCGCCCGGACGGCCGCGTACACCCGGTTCACCACCGCCCGCAGCGGCTGGCTGGCGGCCACGTCCAGGTACCGGCTCGGGTGCAGGAAGGCGTCCACCGCCGCCGTCACCGCCCCACACCGGCTGTGCCCGAGCACCACCACCAGCTTCAGGCTGTCCCCGAGGGCGGACAGGGCGTAGTCCAGGCTGCCCAGGCACTCGTCCCCGAGCACGTTCCCGGCCACCCGGACGACGAACAGGTCGTTCACCGCCTGGCCGAAGATCATCTCCGTCGGCACCCGGGCGTCCGAGCAGGCGAGCACGGCGGCGAACGGGGTCTGGGTGGGCGGGGAGCCGTCCTCCTGGGGGAACCCGAGGTCGTCCGCGTCGAACCGCAGCTCGACCCGGGCGGACTGGTGGCCCGGGTCGAGCAGCCGGGCGAACTCCCGGTTGCCGGCCTCCAGCCGCTCGACCGCCGCGTCCGCGTCCGCCGGCGGGGTCGGGGTGTGCCGGCCGGTCGGGTCGAACCGGTAGACCAGGTCGAACATGGGTGCGCTCCGGCCGAAGAAGCCCACCCGTTGCAACGGGTGGGCTTGGCGACTTCACCCTTCTGTATCCGCCAGCCGGGGCAGGTCGTCCAGCGAGGCCAGCCCGAACAGCTCCAGAAACCGCGGGGTGGTGCCGTACCCGACCGCCCGGCCGTCCGCGTCCGCCCGGCGGGCGACGGCCGCCAGCCCGAGCCGGACCAGTTGCCGCAGCACCCCGCCGCTGTCCGCCCCCCGAGCGGCGTCGATCTCCCCCTTGGTGACCGGCTGGCGGTACGCGATCAGGCTCAGCACGTCCAGTGCCGGCTGGCTCAGCCGGGCCTGCCGCGGCCCGCCGAGCACCCGCTCCCGGACCGCCCGGAACCCCGGCCGCAGGGCGAGCACGTACCCGCCGGCCCGCGGCTCGACGGTGTACGGCCGGTTCTGCCCGCGGTACTGCCGGGCCAGCCGGTCGATCGCCTCCCGGGCGGCGTCCGGGGTCAGCCCGCGGACGGCCGCGGCCACCGCCTCCGGGGTGAGCGGCGGCCCGCCGACGAACAGCAGTGCCTCGACGATCCGTTCGACCGGCGGGGGCGGGGCTTCCGTCCGGGCGAGCGCCCGCGGAGCCGGAGTGGGGCGGGCCGCCGGCTCCCGCACCGGCGCCGGTTCCGCCACAAGTTCCGTCAACGGCTCGACTTCGAGCTGCCAGTCGGCCGGCGGCGGGAGGGGATCGGGCACGGGTCCGGTTCCACGGGTCGGGGCGGTCGCAGCGGTTTTGACATTTTTGCCACCCCCGGCCTACACTAGCTACCCCGAACGGGGGCCGCACCGCGGATCGGTGCGGCGGCCTCTCGTCTGCCGAGGACTCACGATGACCACCCGGCCTGCCGCCCGCCTACAGCTCACCGCCCTGGAAGACCGGGCCGTCCCGGACGCCCAACTGCAAGTGATCAACAACTCTCCGTACGCGGCCGCCGAACCGGTCGACGTCTACCTGACTTACTCCGTCCCCGGCGGGACGAACACGACCAAGCTGAACGACCTGGCATTCCGCGGGGCCAGCACCTACGCCCAGCTCGTGGCCACCGCCCCCCTGCCGGTCACCGTGACCGTGGCCCGGGGGAACTCGACCGGGTCGGACGACGTGGCCAACCGGCTGCTCCAGACCACCGTCACCCTGGCCAACGGGTCGAGCAACATCGCCGTGCTGGTCGGCGACCCGGCCCAGACGACCGGGGCGAACAAGCTGCAACTGAGCCTGCTGAACGCCGCCCGGACGGCCAGCGCCACCCCGGGGCTGGTCGAGGTGGTGCCGTTCGCCGGCTCCCCGGACTCCGGCATCGTGGACCTCAAGGTGCGGAGCCTGGGGACGGTGCTGGCCAACGACCTGGCGTACCCGGGGTTCGGCCCGTACCAGCCGCTCAACCTGGCCAAGTACGTGATTGACGTGTACGCCGCCGACGGCGTCACCCAGATCGGGTCGTTCACCGCCGACTGGACGTCCGGAACCTTCGGGAACAAGACGGTCACCCTGCTGACCAGCGGGCTGCTCCACCCGCCGGCCGGGAACGCCAACACGTTCGGCCTGCTGGCGGTGGACAACACCGGGACCAGCCAGCTGCTGGCGGCCATCCCGGCCGTCGCCCCGCAGCGGTACGCGGCCGGGGCGGTCGGCGGGGCCACCCTGTTCGACGCCACCGGGGCGAAGGTGTTCGGCGTCACCCCGTTCCCCGGCAACATCGAGGCCCGGGTGGCGGCGGCCGACGTGACCGGGGACGGGCGGGCCGACCTGATCGTCGGGGCCGGCCCCGGCCGGGTGTCCACCCTGATCGTGTTCGACGGGGCGACCCAGCAGGCGATCAACCAGTTCGACGTGTTCGAGGCCGGGTTCACCGGCGGGGTGTACGTGGCCGCCGCCGACCTGAACGGGGACGGCAAGGCCGAGGTGATCGTCACCCCGGACCAGTCCGGCGGGCCGATCGTGGCCATCTACGACGGGGCCAAGCTGACCGCCGGGAAGACCGGCCAGGACGCCCAACTGACCCGGTTCTTCGGGATCGAGGACACCGCCTTCCGGGGCGGCGCCCGGGCGGCGGCGGCCGACGTGTCCGGGGACGGCACCCCGGACGTGGCCGTGTCCGCCGGGTTCGGCGGCGGCCCCCGGATCGCCCTGTTCGACGGGGCCAAGGTGCTCACCCCGGTGACCGGCACCGCCCCGCCGCCGAAGCTGCGGCCCGACTTCTTCGCCTTCGAGAACACCCTGCGGAACGGGGCGTTCGTGGCCGCCGGGGACGTGTCCGGGGACGGCAAGGCGGACCTGGTGCTGGGCGGCGGGCCGAACGGCGGGCCGCGGGTGCGGGTGGCCAGCGGGGCCGCCCTGCTGGCCACCGCGTTCAACTCCCTGGACGACGCGGCCGCGGCCAACATCACGGTCGGCAACTTCTTCGCCGGCCCGGACTCCAACCGGGGCGGGGTGCGGGTGGCGGTCAAGGATCTGGACGGGGACGCCAAGGCGGACGTGGTGACCGGCCTCGGGGCGGCCGGGGTGCCGCAGGTGCGGGCGTTCGCCGGGTCGGCGATCACCGGGGGCGGCACCCCGACCTCGTTCCGCGACCTGGACCCGTTCACCAACCCCGGCGTGGTGTACGTCGGCTGACAGATCCGGGGCCATCGCGAGCCCTGGCGGCCGGGGGCGTCAGCCCCCGGGTGGGCGCGTCGAGGTGCGGCTCCATGCCGGGTGCTGACGCCCCCGGCTCGCCGTGTAGGGGGTACTAAAGCGTCGGGTCGGGCAATCCGGGCAAGCTTCGTCACCAAGTCTGCCTTGTCCGACGGTGCCGCCACCGGCTGGCGAATCGGCCCGCCGTTTGCACGTCGGTGGTATCGGTGCTGCACGCGAAGGACGTCCCGGAGGACTGTTCCCGGCGGGAGGTGACAGCGATGACGCTCATCCAATTAGCCGAGTGGTGCGACGGGGGTGCCGGCCGGTTTCGGCTGGAGTTGGAACGCGGGGCGGACGGGTCCACCGGCTTCCGGTGCGAGGTGTGGCGCCGCGGGGTTTACCAGATCGGCGCCGGGCCGACCCCGGATTTGGCCGCCGCCCAGGCGGTCCGCCGGGCTGATCAGGAGTTGGCCCGGTGGGCCGGCGGGTCGGCGTAACCGGCCTGCGTCGGCCCCGGTGTAGGGTGCGTGGAGGGCGGCTTTGCGACCGGAACGCACCGGCCCCGCAACGACTGACACCCGTGGGCTGAGGTCTCAGCGGTGCGTTGCGCAAAGCCTCCACGCACCCTACACGGCAGTCCTGGTCGGTCAGCCGTGCGGCAGGAAGAACAGCCCGGTGACGACGGTGCCGGCCCACAGGGTTGCGAACACGACCGCCAGCGGCAGGTGCAGCCGGCGGCGGCCGGTCGTCCCGGACCAGTACATCACCGGCAGCAGCACCGCCGACGGCACCGCGAACCACAGGTGGACGCCGAGCGCCCGCCGGGCCTCGGGGCTGAACTGCGACGTGACGTCCGCCCCGAGCCGCAGCAGCAGCTCGAACCCCACCACCGTGGACAGGGTGAGGATCAGGAAGGCCAGGTTGAGCCGGCCGTGCAGCCGCCGCCGGCCGGTGGCGATGGCCCAGACGGCGGCGGCCAGCACCGCCGTCACCGCGGCCACCAGCACCTTCAGGATCAGGATGATTTCGGGTCCGGTCGGCATGTCTGAATGGCCCGCTGAGTACGCAGACTTCGACGCAGATGAAATCCGGATAAGAATTCAGCTCATGTTTTCAATCCGGTTTCATCTGCGTCGAAGTCTGCGTACTCAGCGGGCGATCTCTTGAAGTACGGCCTCGCCCATGTCGGCGGTGGTGGCCGTCCCGCCGAGGTCCGGCGTCCGCACTTTGCCGGCCGCCAGCACCGCCCCGACCGCCGCCCGCACCGCCTTGGCCGCGTCCGCCAGCCCCAGGTGGTCGAGCATCAGCCCGGCGCTCAGGATCGCGGCCAGCGGGTTGGCGATCCCCTTCCCGGCGATGTCCGGGGCGCTGCCGTGGACCGGCTCGAACATGCTCGGGAACTGCCGGGTCGGGTTGATGTTCGCCGAGCTGGCCAGCCCGATGCTGCCGGTGACGGCGGCGCTCAGGTCGGTCAGGATGTCCCCGAACAGGTTGCTGGCCACCACCACGTCGAAGCTCTCCGGCTTCCGCACGAAGTCCATGGCCGCCGCGTCTACCAACAGGGACGAGGACTTCACGTCCGGGTACTCGGCCCGGACGGCATTGAACGCATCGTCCCACAGCCCCAGGCCGTACACCTGGGCGTTCGACTTGGTGATGCTGGTGAGCGTCTTGCGGGGCCGCACCCGGGCCGCCTCGAACGCCGCCCGCAGGATCCGCTCGCAGCCGCGGCGGGTGAACACGCCGGTCTGCACCGCCACCTCGTGCTCGGTGCCGGGGTACAGGTGCCCGCCGACCGGGGCGTACTCGCCCTCGGTGTTCTCCCGGAACACCAGGAAGTCGATGGAGCCGGGCGCCTTGTTGGCCAGCGGGCACGGCACCCCGGGGAACAGGTACGCCGGCCGCAGGTTGACGTACTGGTCGAACTTCCGCCGCATCGGCAGGAGCAGCTCGTGGACCGTCACCTTGTCCGGGACGGACGGGTCGCCGACCGCCCCGAACAGGACGGCGTCGAACCCGCGGAGGGTGTCCCACCCGTCGGCCGGGAGCATCCGCCCGTGCTGCTTGTAGAACCCGGTGCCCCACGGCAGCTCGGCGAACTCCAGGGGGGCGGACCCGGCCGCCTTGCGGGCGACGGCGACGGCGTGGGCGGTCACTTCCGGGCCGATCCCGTCCCCGCCGATGACGGCGATCCGGTGGGCTGCCATTGCACGGCTCCTGTGGTCGCGGTATGCGGTACGACCCGCCGGGTCCGCCCGACCGGCCGGGCCGCCCGGACCGCCACGACCGGCCCGGAATCGCCCGGGCGGGCGGCGGTTTCGGCGGTCGGCGGTGGACGCCACCGGGGGGACGGGGACAGAGTTTATAGAACCGGCCGTTGTGTGGCCGGGGGTTCCGTCCGGGGCTGGGGCCGATGACCGTCCGCGGCGTCCGAATCCGCCTTCGACTGACCCGCCGGCTGGTGCTGGCCGGGGCGGCGGCGTGGTGCGCCCTGGGGGCCGGGTGCAAGTCGTCCGACGGGGACCGCAAGGGGCTGCTCGGGCTGGGGCTGTTCGACCGCGGGGGCGACGCCGGCGGGGCGGTGGCCAGCCGCGGCGACCCGCTGCTCGGGGGCAAGATCCCGCCGCAGAACCTGCCGGTCCACAGCAAAGACGGACTGGCCAGCCGGGGCGACCCGCTGCTCGGCACCCCGGCCGGCCGGGGGATGGACACCCCGCCGGACAAGCCGGAGAAGACGGACAAGGTGGGGCAACGCAAGAAGAACCCGGGGGACGGCGGGGACGCCGCCCTGCCGCCGCGGCGGGACGAGCCGTACCGCCCGGGCCGGGGGACGACGAACGCCGCCCTGGCCGCCGGCCGGATCGACCCGACGGACCCGAAGCTGGCCATCGACCCGGACCGCCGGCCGCGGGCGACCCCGGCCGCGTTCGTCCCCCGGGGCGAGCCGACCGGGCGGACGTTCGACGAGGTCGCGGCCGAGCTGAAGGACAAGTACGAGGCGCTGGTCGGGTCGCCGGAGTGGGACCGGGACGGCAACTACGTGGTGCGGGCGGAGGTGCCGATCGACGCCGGCCAGCCGGGCCGGCTGCGGGCGTATGAGGGCAGCGGCCCGACGGCCGCCGCGGCGGCGAAGCAGCTGCTCGACCAGGTCCGTGACGACCGGCGGAAGTAACAGCCGCCCACAGTACCCCTTCACATCATCCGCAATGACTGCCCTGGGGGAGGGCGAGGCTCCTGCCGAGCCGGGCTGCCTGCGGCAAGCGCTTCGTCCCATGCCCGGGGACCATGACCGGTGTGGCTTGGACCCGTTGACACGCGCTCTCGTCGGCTCGGCAGGAGCCTCGCCCTCCCCCGGCGCGGGCCTCGGGTCTGGGTCCGGGCGGTTGCCACGGGCTGACGGCTCGGCAGGAGCCTCGCCCTCCCCCGGTTACTCCCACCGGAGTGGGTGAAGCTCGCCCTGATGAGGCCAGTCTTCGGGTCGCTGGACCAGCCCGTGCCGCACCGGGTTGTTGACCACGTACTGCCATTTCTCCTCGTAGCCGTCGTGACGGCGCAACCGGGTGTCCCAGTGGTCGGTCTGCCAGCGGAGCGACTTGCCGGGGTGCCGCTTGCGGAACAACGACTTCCAGTATCGAACCCAGCCGTCGAACTCGAACTCTTCCATCCCCGGTACGGCGAAAAGGTGCAGGTGATCGGGCATCAACACATATCGGCCGACGAGCCATCCGGTCGCCTCGGACCAAACGGTTCGGAGAAGCCGGTGGTTCTCCGAGGATGCTAGCCACGGACGGCGGCCGTCGGTGCAAACGGTCAGGCGACCGGCCGATGGGGGTGGTCGGCGAAGACGCCGTGTGCCGGGTGCTTCCGAACCGGCGGTCGGTCTGCGGGGAGCGGTTCGGTCATCGCGCCTCCGCCGGTGTGTGGCTCTTACCTGTTTCCGCGACGGCGTGGCGGTCGGCGGGCGTTCCTGCCGATCGGGACGCGCGGCGGCACCGGCCGATACCCACACCCGGCGACCGTCGCCGGTGTGGGATGCCGCGGCCCACGCGGCGGCCCGGCTCGGCAGGAGCCTCGCCCTCCCCGCCGGCCGTCGCCGACACAAGGGAAGTCCCTTCCTGGGCTCCGCCCCTACCGCCGCTTCACCGCCTTGGTGTTGATGTCCGCCCCGGTCTGGCGGTCGCTGAGCAGGTGCTCGGCGAAGAAGTCCCACATCTTCTGCGTGAAGTACGGCTGGGCCGCCCCGAACCCGTGCCGGGCGCCGGGGATGATGAGCAGGTCGAACCGCTTGTTCGCCTTGATGAGCGCGTCCGCCAGCCGCATGGTGTTCGCCGGGTGGACGTTGTTGTCGATCTCCCCGTGGACCAGCAGCAGGTGCCCCTTCAGGTTGCCGGCCAGCTCGGCGTTCGTCGGCACCTTGATGTCCCACTTCATCTTCGGCGGCGGGGCCACCTCGGCCTTCTTCTCCTCCTTCTTCTCCTCCTTCGCCTCCCCCTTCGCCTCGACCTTCGTCTCCGCCTTCTTCAGCGCCTCCAGCTTGGCCTTCACCTCGGCGATCCGCTTCTCCAGGTCCGCGACCGACTCCTTGTCGTCCGGGTTGAACATCTCCAACAGGTCGGCCAGCTCCAGCTCGATCGCCTCCTCCGGCCCCTTCTTCTTCCGCCCGGTGCCGGTCCCGAAGCCGAGGCCGCGTTCGGTGCCGGTCGTGGTGGTCGTGGCCGAGGTCGTCTTCTGGTCGGCCGGCACCTCCTTCATGCCGTGATACCGCTCGGACCAGTTGTCGTTGTAGATGTTGTTGTCGTGGTTCCCGGCGCTCGCCACCGCCGCCTTGAAGAAGTCGTTGTACGGCGGCTGCAGGACGGCAGCGGCGGACATGAACCCGCCGCCGGAGTGGCCGTAGATGCCCACCCGGTCCAGGTCGATGTACGGGAACCGGGCGGCCAACGCTTCCAGCGCCGCCTTCTTGTCCACGAGGCCGTAGTCCCGCAGGTTGAAGTAGCCGAACGAGTGGTACGCCTTGGACCGCTCCGGGCTGCCGCCGCGGTGGCCGACCTGGATGACGATGAACCCGAGCTGGGCCATCTGCATCGTCGGGCTGTACGCCCCGAACCGGTACGTCACGCCCTCGGTCTGCGGACCGGGGTAGACGTTGGCGATCACCGGGTACTTCTTCGCCGGGTCGAAGTCGAACGGCTTCCACAGGTTGCCGTACAGGTCGGTGACGCCGTCCGCCGCCTTCACCGTGAACGTCTCAGGCATCTTCCAGCCGGTCGCTTGCAGCCGGGACAGGTCCGTTTCTTCCAGCGTCATCACCACGTTGCCGGTCTCGTCCCGGACGGTGGCGAACGGGGCGTGATCGACCCGGGTGCTGGTGGTGACGACGAACTTCTTGCTCGGCGACAGGGACGACGACTGGTTGAACCCGCCGGCGTAGGGCTTGCCGTTCGGCAGCACGCTCGGGTCCAGACAGGTCAGCCCGGTGCCGTCCAGCTTCACCCGGTATAGGTGCTGGTAGTACGGGTTCTCGCCGGCCTCCCGGGCGTTGCCGGCCAGGTAGACGACGCCGGCCTTGGCGTCCACGTCCACCACCCGGCTGGCCCGCCAGGCGCCGGACGTGAGGGCGTTTTTGAGCTTGCCGTCCCGGCCGTACCGGTAGAAGTGCCCCCACCCGCTCCGCTCCGACCACCACAGCAGGTCGTCCGTCTCGTCCAGGTAGCGGGCCGGCTGGAAGTCCAGGAAGGCGGCCTCGAACCCCTCGCCGAACAGGCAGTTGCAGGCGCCCTTGAACACGTCGAACGCGCACACCTCCAGGTTCCGCTGGAGCCGGTCCCGGCGGATGAACCGCAGCTCCCCGCTCGGCTTGCCCCAGCGAACGTCCGTGTACCGCTCGTCCTTCCACTTCGGGGTGATCTTGGCCAGCGCCTTCTTGGCCACGTCGCAGTAATAAAGCTCGGTCTTGCGGACCGCGTCCTCGCCGGGCATCGGGTACTTGTACTGCTCCAGCGTCGGCCGCGGGGCGGCGATCGAGTCCACCAGGAACAGATCCTTGACCCCCCGGCTGTCGGTCCGCTGGACGAAGAACGCCTTGGAGTCCGGCGACCAGGTGACGTTCGGCCGGGTCTTGCGGTCGGCCGCGGCGGGGGTGGCCCGCTGGGCGTTGCCGCCACGCCCGCCGCCGAACCCGCCGAACCCGGCGGCGAAGCTGTAGTCCTCGACCCCGTCGGTGCTGATCTGCGTCGCCTTGTCCTCCGGCTGCCCTTCCTCGCCCAGGAACAGGTTGTGCTTCTGGGCGAACACGTACCTCTTCTTGTCCGGCGAGTAGTTCTTGTACCCGGCGGCCGGCGGGCCGTCCTTCGGGGCCGGGGCGGCCCCGCCCTGTTGTTGCTGCTGGTCCTGTTGCTGCTGGTCGTCCCGCCGCTCCTGTTGCTGCTGCTCCTGCATCCGGCGGAGGATCTCGTTCACCCGCTCGTCCCCGAACTGCTGCCGCATCCGCTCGATCTGCTCCGGGGCCATCGGCCCGGCGGCGGTCGCCTTGCCGGTCTGCTTCAGCTTGCCGTCGGCCAGGGCGTACTCGTACCGGAACTCGCCGAACACGAACGACAGCGTCTTGCCGTCCGCGGACACCACCGGCCGGTCGAGCCGCAGGGTGTCGCCGTCGAGCGGCTTCTTGGACGCCTCCGACAGCGCCGCCGCCAGGGCGACGTGGTCGAACAGCGGCGCCCGCTCCTTCTTGGCCGGGTCCACCTTCCAGTACCGGGTGCCGGTCGGGGTGCGGGCGGCGTACCAGAACACGTCCGTCTTGCCGACCCACTGCGGCAAGACGCTCGCCTCCTGGACGTGCTGGGCGACGAACTCGCGGGTGAACTTCTGGGCCAGCGGGTAGTTGGCCCCCGTCACCCGGTCCTGGGCGGTGACGGCCGATGCGAGTATGAGGAACAAGACCGCGGGGAGCGGCAGGCGGCGGATCATGGCAGCAACCTGAAGGGTGAACCGGCGGGACAGACCGCCCAGTTTACCAACACGTTCGCCGGGGTAAACGGGCAACAAATGAGAACCCGAATCGGACCGGCTGTAGCGGCGGGTCGAGGAGGCTTTGCGACGAGGCCTGCCGTTTTGCCGGACCGGCAGGCCTCGTCGCAAAGCCTCCTCGACCGCCCTACACCGGAACCGGCTCCCGACCGAAATCCCTGTCAACCGCAGCCCGGCCCGGCGGTTAAGATGACAGAAGGAGTCCCGAGGGTCCGCCGATGGCCACCGCCGCCCCGTCCGTCGCCGACCCGGCCGTCGGCCAAGCCATCGTCCTGTACGACGGTGACTGCCCGTTCTGCCGCAAGTCGGTCGGCTGGCTGAAGCGGCTGGACTGGCTCGGCCGGCTGCACTTCCGGTCCGCCCGGGAGGCTGACCTGCCGCCGTCGGCCGTCCCGCTGGACCGGGACAGGATGCTAACCGAGATGCACGTCCTCACCCCGGACCGCCGGCACGCCCCGGCCGGGTTCGCCGCCTTCCGGTGGATCGCCTGGCGGCTGCCGCTGACCGTGCCCGTCGCCCCGCTCCTGTACCTGCCGGGGGTGGCGTGGGTCGGCAACCGGGTGTACCGGTGGGTGGCGAAGAACCGGTTCGGCCTGGTCCCGTGCCACGACGGGGCATGTCAGGTGAACCTGAAGAAGAAGTGACCCTTCACTCACCCGCCCGGACCCCGCCGATCGCCGCTTTTCGCCCGTCCGTCTCAACCGCCCGGACCGCCCCGGCCGATGTAACCGCGTGAGCCGGTCGCCCGGCGGCGCGGAGGGCGGGTCATGGCGTGGCGAGCGTGGGCGGTGGCGGCGGTCGCCCTCGGCGGGACGGCGTTCGGCCAGCAGCCGGGGGACGTGTACACCCAGCGGTCGGCCGGCCAGCCGGACCGGCAGTTCCGCGTCACCAAGGTCGGCGCTCAGATCGAAGTGGAGGACGTAGCCACCGGCGGGCGGTACGTCACGACCGCGGCCGTGCTGGCCGGCATGTCGAAGACCTCCCCCGCCCGCCGCCAGTCGGGCGGATTGCCGTCGCCGTCCGCGGTCCGGTCGCTGATGGCCCCGACGCAGCCGGTCGCCCCGATCCGGCCGCCCACCCCGCCCCGGCCGACCGTGCCGGTGTACGCCGCCGTCCCCACCCTGACGCCGCCGGTGCCCCCGCCCGCCACGCTGCACCCGTCGGTCGCCGCGGCGGTGCAGGCGGACACCCAGACGTTCGCCGACGACCTGGCGAACGCCCTGCGGCCGTCGGTCCGGGAGACGGCGGCGACCGGGCTGGCCGAGGGCCGGCACGGGTGGCGGCCGGAGGTGAAGCAACTGCTCGCCCGGGCGGCGATGACCGACCCGGCCGTGTCCGTGCAGGTGCGGTGCGTCACCCTGCTGGCCGCCCTGGGGTATCACGAGCCGGGGTACGTCGAGTTCCTGGAGGCGGCGGCCGGAACCGCCCCGGACCGGCTGAAGCAGGCCGCCCGGGCGGCCCTCGCCCGGCTCGCCCCCGCTGACCCGTCTGCCGATCCGGATCCCGTCCGCTCTCCGGAAAGAACGTCGGAATCCCGTCGCATCCCCGTCGGCCGGCCGGTAACTTCAAAGCAGCCCGACGGCCGGCCGACCATTCGTCCGATGGGAGGAGTGCGATGGACGGCACCCGCGATGTGCAACTGCTACTGGCCGCCTTCCGGCCGGGGTCGCCGACCCGGTCGCCGTGTCCGCGGCCGGGGCCGACTGGAACCCGGCCGCGGACGGACCGCTCGTCCCGTACCTGATCGCCCGCGGTCTCCTTCCCGCCGGCTGCCGGCCGGCTGACGGCCGCCGACACCACGGCCGACCTCCGCCCCGCCGGGGCGGCCGACGGCCGACCCACCTGCCGGGGCTGGCCGCGGTTGACCCGCCGGCTGACCGATCCCGGCCCGGCCGACCCGCCGGCTGAGGCGGTCCCGTTCCCCGAGCGGTATCAGGTCGCCCGGTTCCACCGGGCCGGCGGGCTGGGCGAGTGTGTGGGTCGCCCGGGACACCCTGATCGGCCGGGACGTGGCCCTGAAGCGGATCCGCCCGGACCGCCCGGACACCGCCGCCAACCGCCGCCGGTTCGTCCGCGAGGGGCGGGTGACCGGCCAGCTCGAGCACCCGTGCATCGTCCCGCTGTACGACCTGGCCCCGGCCGGCGCCGGCCGGCGGCCCGGCCTACGTGATGCGGTTCGTGGACGGGCAGACGCTGACCGGGCGGTCGTCGCGTACCACGCCGCCCGCCGGGCCGGGACCCGCCCGGCTCGGGCTGGCCCGGCTGCTGGACGCGTTCGTGGCCGTCTGCCGGGCGGTCGCGTTCGCCCACAGCCAGGGGGTCATCCACCGCGACCTGAAGGGGCCGAACGTCGTCCTGGGGGAGTACGGGGAGGTGTTCGTGCTGGACTGGGGGCTGGCCAAGCGGACCGGCGACCCGGACCACCCGGCCGGCCCGGACTCCGGGCCGCTGCCCGCCGCCGACACCCCGCCCGGGTCGCAGGTCGGCACCCCGGCGTACATGGCCCCCGAGCTGGCGGCCGGCGGCCCGGCCGACCGCCGGACCGACGTCTACGCCCTCGGGTGCATCCTGTACACGATCCTGACCGGACACCCGCCGGTGGACGGGGCGACCCCGCAGGAGGTGCTGGAGAAGGTACGGGCGGTCGCCCCACCGCCCCCCCGGACGGTCGCCCCGGACGCCCCCCCGGCCCTGGACGCCGTCTGCCAGAAGGCGATGGCCCGGGCCGCCGCCGACCGGTACGCCTCGGCCGACGCGCTGGCCGAGGACGTCCGCCGGTGGCTGGCGGACGAGCCGGTGACCGCGTACCCGGAGCCGTGGGCGGCCCGGGCCGGGCGGTGGGCCAGGCGGCACCGGTCGGCGGTGGTGGCGGCCGGCGTCGCCCTGGCGACGGCGACCGTCGGCCTGGCGGCCAGCACCGCCCTGGTCTGGCGGGAGGAGCGGAAGACGGCGGCCGAGCGGGACCGGGCCGAACTGCTCCGGGAGCGGGCCGAGCAGGAGTGGGAGCGGGCCGAGGCGAACCTGACGATGGCCCACGCCATCAGCCGCCAGGTGATCGAGGGGTGGGTGGAGGGGCGGCTGCCGGCGGTGGCCGGGTCCGAGCTGGTCCGCCGGGACCTGACCGACTTCGTCCTGGGGCGGTACGTCGACGCCCAGACCCAGCGCCCGGGCGACCCGGCCACCGCCCAGCGGCTGGCCCGGCTGTACCGGTACTCGGCCAACCTGCACCGGCTGACGAACAGCCACCCGACGGCCGACCGCGGCTACCGGGAGGCGGTCCGGTTCTGGCGGGAGCAGGCCGCCGCCGACCCGGCCGACCCGACCCCGCCGGACCAGCTCAGCCAGGCGCTCTGGGACCACGCCGAGCTGTTACGGGCGACCGGCCGGCGGGACGAGGCGGACGCCGCGGCCGCCGAGTCGGTCGAGCTGGCCGCCCGGCTGCAGGCCGCCCGCCCCGGGGTGGCGTGGCACCGCCGGTCGCTGGCCGTCGCCAGCCAGGTGCGGGCCGAGCTGCTGGCCGGCCGCGGCCGGTTCGGGCCGGCCGCCGAGGACGCGGCCCGGGCGGTCGCGCTCATGAAGGAGCTGCAAGCCGCCCCGCCCGCCGACCGCAACGGGCTCGACCCGGTGTTGTACGGGTCGATGCTGACCACCGCGGCCGTGATCGAGCGGGACCGGGGCCGGCCGGCCGCCGCCCTCCCCCTCCACGTGGAATCGATGGCCGTGCTGCAGGCCGCCCGGACGGCCGGTGGGCCGAACCTGACGGACGCCAACCACGCCCTCGGGTGGGCGGTGCTCGAACAGGCCCGGACCTGGACCCGGACGCCGGAGTGGCGGGCGAAGGCGGAAGCCAACCTGACCAAAGCGGCCCTGCCGCTGGCCGACGGGCTGGCCGACCGCCACCCGGCGGTGGTCATCTACCGGGAGCTGGGGGTGGCCGCCCGGCTGGCCCGCGGGTCCGTCCGCGAGGAGGGCGGGAGAACGATCGCGGCGGCCTGGGACTTCACGACCGCGTTGAACCGGGCGGAGCGTCTGGCCGCCGCTTACCCGGACGTGCCGGCGTATCGGCGATACGCCGGCGAGGCGCTGGCCGGGCTGGCCCGGACGGCCCCGGACCGCTCCCGGGCCGGACAGTTCCGCGGCCGGGCGGTCGCCGCCCTGCGGGCCGCCGCGGCCACCGACCCGGCCGACGTCCGCACGGCCGCCGCCCTCACCGCCGCCGAGCGGGGGCCGTGACGCCAGGCTCAGGTGATGATGACCACCGAGATGTCTTCGGTGGCCGTGTCCATCGTCGCGGCGTCCGTGACCGTGACCTGGACGATCGCCGGGGCCACCACCTTGGGCCTGAGCGGATCCTTGGTCATTTCCTTGGCGTCGTGCCGCAGCCGGGCCACCAGGAACGTCTTGGCCGCATTCTCCTCGAACGCGTCGCCCGTCCAGTCGGTGCCGCCGGAGGTGATCTTCACCTTGTGGCCGATCTTCAGACCGGTCCCGTTGATGCGGACGTAGCTGTACTCGCCGGCGCGGCGGCTGAGGACGATGTTCGTGGTGGTGGTCGCGTTGATCGTGTGTGCCATGAGCTGGCTCCGAGGGGACGGGGGCGGGCCGGTCAACTGACGATGTCCACGTCGATCACGTCGGTGGTCACCGTCCCGTGGCCCGACCCGCCGGTCACGGTGTCCGTGATGGTGACACTGACCGCGGCGGCCGCGCTGACGGCCGGCACGATCAGCTCGCCGCAGACGAGGGCGAAGAACAGGGGTTGGGCCTGGACCTGGAAGATGGCCCAGGTGCCGCCCGTTGCCGCCTCGACCGCCGACCCCGACCACAGGGTCCGGGGCGGGCTGTCGTACATCACGATGACGTCGCTGGCGGACAGGTTGGTGCCGTTGATGCGGATGAAGCTGATGTCGTCCGCGTTCCGGTTCAGGATGCCGCTGGCGCTGGTGATGGTCGGGCTGGGCACGGGCGATCCTCGGGGGTGGCGGCCGCGGGGCGGGGCCGGCGCACCCGGCCGGCCCCGCCCCGTTGTACCCGCCGCCAAACCGTGATGCAATCATTCACGGGAGAATCGCTCAGACCGCCCGACCGCCCCCGGCACCGCCCCCGGCGGGGCGTTCATGGTCCAGTCGCCGTAGGCCAGGAACCCCAGCCCGCCGAGCAGCCCGTAACACACCGCGTTGGCCCAGATGGACGGGGAGAACAACTTCACCGCGGTGCCGGCCGACGACTTCAGCCGCGCCCCGTACAGGTCGACGCTGTACACCTCGTCCAGCACCAGGTGGGACAGGAAGCCGAGCATCACCCCGCCGCCGAGCAGCAGCCGGGTGCGGAGCGGCCCGTCGTACTCCAGGTACACCACCAGCCCGCTGATGAGCATCGCGGGGATGCTGTGGAACATGCCGCGGTGGACCGACACCCGCTTGAGCACGTAGGACGCCCCGTACCGGATGGCCAGGTACAGCCCGCCGAGGATGCACAGCAGCGCCTCGTGCCCGATCCCGGCGGCCTGGAGGCGGGGCACCAGCAGCATCGGGCCGACGGCCGCGGCCACCCCGGACAGGTGCCGGACCGGCGCCCCCGAGTCGCTGTCCAGGTCGGGCAGCATCCCGCCGCAGGCGGTCAGCCCGGCGGCCAGGAACCCGGCGGCCGGGGAGAAGCCGAGCGGGTTGACGGCCGCCGCCCCGTACCCGACGCCGACGACGGTGGACACGGTCATGTGCATGCGGAACCCGGCCATACGGCCTCCTACCGACATTGTGTACGGGCGTTCCGTGTGGCACACCTGAGGGGACGAATCGTCCCTCCGGAGGGGTGGCCGTGGACAACGCCCAGATCGCCGACCGCTTACGGTCCCATGCGTCCGAGCTGGCCCGGGGCGGGGACAATCTGTACCGGGTGCGGGCCTTCCGTCAAGCCGCACTGGCGGTGCTGGCCCTGCCGGAGCCGGTCGCCGCGGTCGCCGAGCGGGGCGGGCTGGACCGGGTGCCGGGCATCGGCCGGAGCCTGGCGAAGACCATCGCCAAGTGGACCGCCGGCGGTTCGGTGTAGGGCGGGTCAAGCGTCGCTTTGGACGCCGAGACCCGCCGGCCCGGGCGGGGGAGCGATTGCCGTTCGCGGCGGGCCTCCCAGAGCGTCGGCACCGCCCTACGCCGGACAGCCCCGTAGGGCGGTGCCGACGCTCGGGGAGGCCCGCCGGCCCGGGCGGGGAGCGGTTGCCGTTTCGGCGGGTCGGCTGGCCGCAAAGCCGGCTGGACCCGCCCTACGTCGACGGCCAGCCGGTATCATGACCCTGTCTCCTCCCTCACGGGTCCGCCGGTGTCCGACAAGATCGCCGACTACCTGGCCCAGTTCGCCCAGGCCCGCCAGCAGATGGCCGAGCAGCTCAACAAGGTGCTGGTCGGCCAGCAGGACGTGATCGAGCAGATCCTGGCCGCCGTCTTCACCCGCGGCCACGTCCTGCTGGTCGGGGTGCCCGGGCTGGCCAAGACGCTCATGGTGTCCAGCATCGCGCAAATCCTGGACGTGTCGTTCAAGCGGGTCCAGTTCACCCCGGACCTGATGCCGTCCGACATCACCGGCACCACCATCCTGGACGAGAACGACGGCCGCCGGGAGTTCCGGTTCGTCCGCGGGCCGGTGTTCACCAACATCCTGCTGGCCGACGAGATCAACCGCACCCCGCCGAAGACCCAGGCCGCCCTCCTGCAAGCGATGCAGGAGCGGGAGGTGTCGGTCGGCCAGGACACGCACAAGCTGCCGGACCCGTTCTTCGTCATCGCCACCCAGAACCCGATCGAGCAGGAGGGGACGTACCCGCTGCCGGAGGCCCAGCTCGACCGGTTCATGTTCAACGTGAAGGTGGACTACCCGACGCTGGACGAGGAGAAGCGGATCATCAGCATGACGGCCAAGGACGACGCCCCGGAGCTGACCAAGGTGCTGAGCGGCAAGGGGATCGTGAACCTGCAGAAGCTGGTCCGCAGCGTGGCGGTGAGCGACTTCGTGACCGAGTACGTGGTCCGGCTGGTGCGGGCCACCCGCAAGACCGACCCGACCGCCCCGCAGTTCGTCAAGGACATGCTGGACTACGGGGCCGGGGTGCGGGCCGGCCAGTACCTGGTGCGGGCCGGGCAGGCGTTCGCGGCGATGGACGGCCGGTTCACGGTGGCCGTGGACGACATCAAGCGGGCGGCGTTGCCCGTGCTGCGGCACCGGCTCGGGACCAACTTCCAGGCCCAGGCGGACGGCAAGACGAGCGACGACCTGATCCGCGACCTGCTGACCGCCGTCGGCGAGCCGGAGCCGGCCAAGTACGTGACCGGCAAGCGGAAGATTTAAGAGGCGAGCCATGCCGATGCACGACTGGGCGGTGGTGGTCGGCCGCGACCCCGGCCTGTTCCACGACTTCCACACCAGCTGGCTGACCCACCTGAAGGACTCACTGAACGGCGGCGGCCTGCCGGCGGGGTATTTCGCCATGACCGAGCAGCGGACCGGGGTGTACGTCCCGGACGTGCTCACCTACTCCCCTGCCGCCCGGCCGGAGCCGGCCGGGGGGGGCGGGACGGCGGTCGCCGAGCCGCGGGCCGAGAGGGCGGCCCGGCTGCGGCAGGAGCAGGTGCCGCACCGCCGTTTAGTGGTGCGGTCCGGTCGGCGGGTGGTGGCCGTCATCGAGGTCGTGTCGCCTGCCAACAAGGACCGGCAAGGGACGGTCGAGGCGTTCGCCGCCAAAGTGGCCGACCTGCTCCGCGGCGGGGTGCACGTGGCGGTCATCGACCCGCTCCCGCCCGGCGCCCACGACCCGGGCGGGGTCCACCCGGCAGTTTGGGCGGCCCTGGACGACGCCGACCCGGCCGACCCGTGCCCGACCGACCGGCCGCTGACGTTCGCCGGCTACCGGGCCGACCCCCGCCCTTACGCCTACCTCAGTTACGCAACCGTCGGCCAGCCGCTCCCGCCGGTGCCGCTGTTCCTGGACGGCGGAGTGTTCATCGAACTGCCGCTGGAAGCCACCTACATGACGTGCTACGACCGATTGCCGGCCGAATTGAAGGCGGTGTTGGAGGCCGGCTGATGTGGCTCCGCGTATTCTCGCCGACCGCCGACGAGGTGCCGCCGGCGACACTGGCGGAGCACCTGCACGCCGCCGGGCTGGCGGTGGTGCCGCACTTCCGCGGCGACGAGCACGGCTGGACGGGCGGCGAGCTGGTGCTGCCCGGCGGCGGCACCCCGGTCCGGCTGGCTCGCTACCTAACCGATGTCGATGACCTGCGGGCCGACCTGAACACGTTCGCCGCCGAACTGGAGACGATGGCCTACAGCCCGCACCACCGGCCGCTGATGGAGCGGGTCATCCAGACGAAGCAACTCGTCACGATCCGCCGGCCGCTCGACCACGCCGACGAGATCGCCCTCGACCGGGCGGTCGAGGGCGTCGTGCGGTTCCTGGCCGCGGCCGGTGACGGGGTGTACCAGATCGACGGCCGCGGCTGGTTCACTGCCGCCGGGGAGTTGTTGGTTGAGGAGCACTGACCGGCGGATTCCCCTTCATCGCCGCAGCCAACCCCTTCAGCACGCCGCTCGCCCAGTCGACGCTCGCCTGGTCGCCGGACAGGTGTAGCGTGCCACCGGCTAATGGGTTGACCACGAACTGGAGCCGGTCGTCCCCGAACCGTTTCTTGGCCATTCGGGCCATGATGTCCTGCAACTCGTGGACTCCGAGCGGTAGGACGGACTGGGTGAACACGGCCTCGGCCTTCCCCGCCGCCTGTTTCGCCTTCAGAGCGGCCAACTCCGCTTCCAACGCCTTAATCCGGTCGGCGGTCGGGTCCGCCTGCTGTACCACCTGGGCGGGCAGATCGCCCAGAACGAACCGGGAGGTGTTCTGGTTCGCGTCGTCGAGAGTGAGCAAGTACCGCGACAGGTTTTCGGCCTTAAGCATGGCGGTCTGCTTCGCCGGCCGGCGGAATACCAGCGTCGGCAGGGTCACGCCGGCGTCCCCCTTCGGCTCCCCGCCGAGGGTGCTGCCGACCCGCATCGTCACTTCGCCGACGAACGCCCAGCCGTCCTTCTCCATCTGCTCCAGCAGGGCTTGCAGCTCGGACGGCTTCACACCGGATTTCGGGCCGACGAGTTGCGGGCGGTAATGGTACTCCCATTTGGGCGACGAGTTCGCCTCGTTCACCAGCACGAGATCCAGGTCCGCCAGCCCTTCCGGTTGGTTCGTCGGCTTCGCCGGGTCGGCCGGCTTGGCGGCCGCGGGCTTCGGCTGCTGTGCCCCGGCGGCGGCCAGCCAGCCGCCGGCCCCGGCCCCCAGCCCGCCGGCCACCAGCAGCCCCGCGGCTAGCAGTTTCAGTCGGTTGACACCCATGCCGATCGCTCCGTGAGAAAGGGTCAGGATCGTGTTCGGGACCGTCACGCCGCCCACCGCCAGCCCGACCGCCCGGCCGGCCACCGCCGCCGGCACCGCCCCGCCGCACGCCACCGCGATACTCGCCCCGGCCGTCAACCCGCGGGCGTCCAGCCGGGCGGCGAGCCGGTCCTTGGCCCGGGTCAGCCGGCCGGACAGGGTGCCCAGCTTCCACCCGAGCCGGCTCGCCGCTTCACTCACGCCCAGGCCGTCCAGGCAACACAGGACGAACGGCACCCGCAACGACTCCGGCAACCGGGCGACCTCTTCATGCACCGCGGCCAACGCCTGGTCCCAGGCCGAGTCCGGCACCGCCCGCCCCGCCTCCCGCCGGGCGACGGCCTCCTCCCGGGCGACCCGCCGGCTGTTCGCCTGCCGCAGCTTGCCGCAGACCCGGTGAGCGACGGCGTACAGCCACGCCGACAGCCGGGCCGGGTCGCGGACGGCGTGCGGGGACTTGGCCAACGCCAGGAACACCGCCTGGAAGGCGTCCTCGGCGTCGGCGGCGGTGCGGGTCTGGTGCCGGCAGGCGGCCCACACCAGCCGGCCATGCCGGTGGACGAGGGCGGCAAACGCCTCCCCGTCTCGGCGGTCGGCGTACCGGCCGAGCAGGTCGGCGTCGCTCGCCGGGTCGGCGGCCAGGGCGGCGCGCAGGACGGCAGGCAGTTGCTTCACGACGGCTCCCGATGCAGGCCGGACACCAGGGTAGTGCCCGCGGGTGGGCGGGTTCTACAACCAATCCTCCCTCGTTCCCACGCTCTGCGTGGGAACGAGGAGACGGTCGGGTACAATCCTCCCATGAGCACCGCCGAGAAGTACCTGCGGCCGGAGGTCATCCGGCAGGTCAGCCGGCTCGACCTGCGGGCCAAGTTCATCGTCCAGGGGTTCCTGTCCGGGCTGCACCACAGCCCGTTCCAGGGGGCCAGCGTCGAGTTCTCGGAGCACCGCAAGTACGCCCCGGGGGACGACCCCAAAGACCTCGACTGGAACGTGTACGCCAAGACCGGCCGGTACTACGTCAAGAAGTTCCGGGCCGAGACCAACATGTCCGGCTACCTGGTCATGGACCTGTCGAAGTCGATGGGGTACACGTACCGCCAGGAGCTGACCAAGTTCGAGTACGCCATCTGCCTGGCCGCCGCCCTCGGCTATCTGATGGTCCACCAGCAAGACCCGGTCGGGCTGGTCACTTTCGACACCAAAATCCGCACCGTGGTGCCGCCCAAGAGCAAGCGGTCGCAGATCGGCACGCTGCTCGGGGTGCTGGCCAACCTGAAGCCGGCCGGGGAGACGGACGTGGCCGGGGCGCTCGCCCGGTTGGTCCCGCTCATCCGCGGCAAGGGGCTGGTGATGGTGTTCAGCGACCTGCTCACCGACCCTGGCCCCGTCATCAAGAGCCTGTACCGGCTGCGACACGCCGGGCACGAGGTCATCCTGTTCCACATCCTCGATGAAGCCGAGGTCCACTTCCCGTTCACCGGGCTGGTCGAGTTCGAGGACGTGGAGTCGGCGGACACGGTGCAGGTGGACGCTCGGGGCATCCGGGCGGACTACCTGGCCGGGGTGGAGGAGTTCCGCGAAGTGTACCGCAAGGAGTGCGGGGCGGCGGACGTGGACTACGTGCCGATGGACACCAGCGTCGGGTTCGACAAGGCGCTGATGGAGTACCTGGTCCAGCGGCAGCGGCGGTTCGCATAGACCGAGTCTTCAAGTCGTCAGGATCGCACCGGTCACGTGGTCAAGGCATTCCTGACTTGATGACTTGAAGACCTGACGACT
Source organism: Gemmataceae bacterium (assembly GCA_046350115.1). Classification (GTDB taxonomy): domain Bacteria; phylum Planctomycetota; class Planctomycetia; order Gemmatales; family Gemmataceae; genus JAXMAZ01. Next base: position 69,389 of record JAXMAZ010000022.1, on the reverse strand, counting down.
TGAAGACTCGGAATTACCGAGCCAGATCGACGCAGATCAGCTCCTTGTCGTTCCGCACGTACATCTTCCGGTCGGCGAACGCCGGCATGCACCACACCACCTTCCGGCCGAACGCGGCGCTGGTCGGCTCGATCACCTTCGCCCGGTCGATCTCCTCGTACCCCGTGGGCGACAGCTTGCAGAAGACGATCTCCCCCAACTCGTTGAACAGCACGAACCGGTCGCCGTTCTTGACGATGAAGGCGGTGCCGGTTTGGACCTTCTTGCCGTCGGCGACCGGGGCGGTGCTGGACCACAGCCGTTTGCCGCTCGGCAGCTCGACCGCCAGCATGTCCCCCGGCCCGTCCATCCCGTACACCACGTTGCCGCCGGCGAACGGCTGGACGTTCACCGGCGAGACGGCGGTGCCGGGCTTGTCCTTCCACACCACCTCGACCGTGTCCGTCTTCCCGGCCGGCAGCTTGATCAGCAGGCTCTTGCCGTCGTACCCGCCGACGTACAGGTACTCGCCGACCACCAGCGGGGTCATGATGATCGACCCGTTCGTCGCGCTGTACGGGGTGGTCCACAGGCGGGCGCCGGTCTCCGGGTCCAGCCCGCGGGCGGCCGACGGGCCGACGACGAGGAGCTGCCGCACCCCGTTCACGGTGACGATGCTCGGCGGCACGTACCCCTGCTCCGGCTGGCTCTGGGACTTCCACAGCTCCTTGCCCGTGTTCTTGTCCAGCGCGACGACGTGGCTGCCGTCCCCGCCGGCCAGGGTGATCAGCTTCTGCCCGTCGATCAGCGGGTGGGCGGCGTACCCCCACAGGGCGGCCTTGGTCTTGTACTCGGCCTTCAGGTCCTTCTTCCAGAGGATCTTGCCGTCCGCCGCGTCGCAGCAGAGCAGGTCGCCTTCAGCCCCGAGGAAGTACACCTTCCCCTGGTGGACGACCGGCGTGCACCGCGGGCCGGACGGGTACGAGATGGTGTACCGGACCGGGTACGAGTGCTCCCACAAGGGCTTGCCGGTGGCCTGGTCCAGGGCGAACACCCGCTCGGTGCCGTTCGCCTCCTTCCGCTGGAAGTTGCCCTCGCCGAGGTCGGTGTCGGACGTGTAGTCGGAGCCGAACACCTTGCCGCCGCTGACCGCCGGCCCGGCGTACCCGCCCTTCACCGGGGTCCGCCACAGCACCTTCGGCCCGCCGGCCGGGAACTTCTCCAGGACGCCGGTCTCCCGCCAGACGTTGTCCCGGTTCGGCCCCATCCACTGCGGCCAGTCGTCGGCGACGGCGGCCGGGGCGGCGAGCAGTGCGAGAACGAAAGCCAGACGAAACGGCATGAGCGGTCTCCAGAATACGGGTCGGCTTCCAATACCGAACCCGGGACAGTGAACTTACACTGGCGGGAGCAGTTCGGAACCGGGTCCAGGGCTGTAGAATGCCGGCATGCACCCGATCCTGATCGCCGGGGCGGCGCTCGTCGGCCTGCCGGTCCTGCTCCACCTCATCCTCCGCCAGGAGCCGAAGCGGCTGCCGTTCCCGGCCGTCCGGTTCCTCAAGGTGAGGCAGCGGATCAACCAGCGGAAGATGCGGCTCAAGCACTTCCTGCTGCTCGCCCTGCGGTGCCTGCTCATCGCCCTGTTCGCCCTCACCCTGTTCCAGCCGCGGGTGCCGACCTCCGGATTGGCGATCCACCTCGCCGGCGACCAGCCGGTCGCGGCCGTGCTGGTCATCGACACCACCCCGAGCATGGGGTACGTGGCCGGGGACAAGACCCGCCTCGCCGACGCCCGCCGCCGCGCCTTGGAGCTGCTGGACGAGCTGCCGGCCGGGTCCAAGGTGGCGGTCGTCGACCCGGCCGACCCGCTCGCCGTGTGGGAAGTCTCGACCGGGGACGCCCGGCGGAAGCTGGAGCAGATGGCCGAACCCCGAGGCGGCGGGCCGCCGCTGGCCGCCGGGTTGCTCACTGCTTACCAGTTGCTCGCGTCCGTGGACCGTGAGACCGAGGGGAGCGAACCGCTGCCCCGGCTCGTCGCTGTCTTCTCGGATCGCGCCGTGGCCTCCTGGGCCGCGGAGCGGGCCGCCGACCTGAAGGCCGTGCGGGACAAGGTGCCCGCTCCCCCGGTCGCCCACCTGTTCTTCGATGTCGGCGTCGATCAGCCGGCGAACGTGTCGATCCTGTCGGCCGAGGTGCGGCCGACGGTCGCCCCGGTCGGCCAGCCGGTGACGCTCACCGCCAGCGTTCAGGCGGCCGGGGCGGACGTGGGGTCCGCGGAGGTCGCGGTCAGCGTGAACAACGGACCGCCGGACCGCACCGAGGTCAAGCTGCCGGCCGGCTCCCCGGTCCCGGTGTCGTTCACCTTCAAAGACCTCAAGCCGGGGCTGCACCAGGCGAAGGTGACGATCCGCGACGACAACCTGGCGGCCGACAACGTCCGGTACGTTACCTTCAAGGTGGGCGAGAGCCGCACCCTGTTGACCATCACCGACGACCCGTCCGACGCCGACTACTGGAAGCTGGCCTTCCAGTCCAAGGGCGAGTTCGGGTGCGAGGTCGTCACCCCGGACACGCTCCCCGACCTGGGCAAGTACCCGGCGGTCGTCCTGCTGAGCGTGTCCAACCCGAGCCTGCCGGGCAAGGACGGCAAGTCGCTCTGGGACAAGGTGCGGGCGTACCTGGACGGCGGCGGTCAGGTGCTGGTCATCCCCGGCGGGCCGGAGCAGCTCACGCTGTCCGCATATGACCTGGCCAACCCGGCCGCCAACTTCCTGCCGGCGAAGCTGGCCGCCGTCGTGGATACGAAAACCCTGCCCGACCCGACCCGCCGGGCCGGCGTCTCCTGGGCGCTGGACGAGGCGGCCGAGCGGCACCCCTTGCTCGCCCCGTTCCGGGAGTGGCGGCTGCAGGGCAACCGGGACGTGGTCACCAACCGCCGGCGGGTGTTCAAGTTCTGGAAGGCGGCCGACTTCACCCCGGAGAGCGTGGTCGTCCGGTACGACACCGCCGCCGACCCAGCCCAGCGTGACCCGGCGATTCTGGAGCGGACGGTCGGCACCAAGGGCGGACGGGTGGTGCTGCTCACCACCCGGCTCGACTCCCCCTGGGACGAGAGCCGCAAGTGGAACGACTACTGGGAGACGTCCGAGAGCAGCTTCGCCGTCGTCTTCCCGAACCTGCTGGCGAAGCACCTGGCCGGCAGCCCGGCGGACGAGGTGTTCACCTTCCCGACCGGCACCGCGGTCTCGCTCGCCCTGCCCCGGGCGGACGGGCCGCGGACATTCGTGCTGGAGGGGCCGGGGGTCGGCGGGGCGGACGCCGCCCCGGTCGTCGGCCCGAACCAGGCCGAGTGGAAGCTGCCGCCGGCCCTGGCCCTGACGGCCGGCAGCTTCGTCCTGCGGACGGCGGACCGGAGCTGGCAGGACGGGTTCAGCCTGAACCCGCCGGCCGAGGAGTTCGACCTGGCGAAAGCCCCCGTGGCCGCCATCGAGGACGTGTGCGGGCCGGACGCGGTGATCCCGGTCGGCCGGGCGGTCGCCCTGCGGGACGTGCTGGAGAGCCGGTCGGCCGGGGAGGTGAACCTGTTCCCGTGGCTGCTGATCGGGGTGCTGGTGCTGTTCGCCGTCGAGGGGCTGGTGGCCAACCGCTTCTACCGCCGCGGGTGAGTCGGTGAGGGGCGTGATCGGTGCGGGGCCGGTGCGTTTCGCAGAGCCTCCACGCACCCTACGGAAGACCGGTTCGTGTAGGGTGCGTGGAGGCTCTGCGAAACGCACCGTGAGACTTCCCGGGTCGGGGCGCTCGCTTGTCGCTGGTGGGCGTCACCGGGGGAGGGCGAGGCTCCCGCCGAGCCGGGAGCGCGAGGGCAACGGCTCGCTGTCTCCTCGGTGGCAGTCCCCGCGCCGGGGCACTCCGCTTGCCGCAGGCTGGCGGCTCGGCGGGAGCCTCGCCCTCCCCCCATGCGGTCGGCGTCAACAGCCGTGGCGGGTCGGCGAAGCTCAATCATCGCGTGCTCGTTCGCGGTGTCGTCCGCCAGTTCCGACGGGTCGCAGTCCGGCGACCCGGCGAACATCGCGGTCAGCTCGCGGACCAGTTCCCGGTCCGCGTCGTCCAGTTGGTCCATCGCCGACCCCTTCACCGGGCCGGCCCCGAGCGGACCCAGTTCGCCGAGGTCGTCGCGGACGTCGGTGCCGGCGACGGCCCGACCGTGGCGGATGCGGGCGACCTCCAGCTTGAGCAGCTCGACCGCCGCCTTCAGGCTGGTGGCCGGGTCGGCGAGCGCGGCCCGGAGGGCGCGGACGGCGTCGAACACGGCGTCGGCCCACTCGTCCCGGCGAACGGCAGCGGCGGACATGGCGGCACCAGAAGTGAACAAAAGAACACATCAAGTGTCGGTCATAATCCGCGGAAGTCAAGTGGTGGGCGGCGCAGTGTTTGACCCGGCGTGTTCGGACTGTTAGCCTAGCCGGCGAAGCTCGGCGGCGGCTAAGCGACGACTGGCTCGCCGCGTTAGGTTGCGCCGGCGCAACCTAATTACAAGTTCGGCGGCGGAGGCGCACCGATGGCGGATGTCGCGGTGGCCGAGTTGCTGCGGTGGGTCGCCAAGTACGGGCGGTTCCTGCTCGCTGGCAAGATCACCGCCGACGAGTTCGCCGCTGCCCTGCTCGACCAGCTCGCGGCTGCCCCGGGGTCGAACACCGACTTGGCTGGTGAGGTGGTCGCCGCCCTGCCGGCCGACGCCCGCCCGGCGATGCTGGCGGTGGTCCGCGCGACGCTGGAGCCGGGGTTCCGCAGGCCGGCCTGGCATTACGGCGGTCCGGGGCACCGCACGGCGGCCGAGCGGGCGGAGGAGTCGGCGTTCCTCACCGAGCGGGTGCGGTCGTGGGCTGAGACGCTGGCCGGGCCGCTCGCAGAGCAAAGGCAGGCCGAACCAGGCGCTGCAGCAGACGGCGGGGGCCGTGCGGGTTCCCGGGAGTAGACGGCTCGGTGGCCCCCGCCGCTGCTGAGCGGGGTCGTTCGGCTGTAGAGAACGTGGTGAATCGATCCCGAGTCCGACTGAGGAGACAACGATGGTCGAGCAACTCACGGATATGCCTGCGCACACCGTCGGGCTCAAGCTGAGCGGCAAGCTCCACGACGCGGATTACAAGGCGTTCGTCCCGCTGATCGACGCCGAGTTCGCCAAAGAGGGGAAGGTGAACGTCCTCGCCCAGTTCCACGACTTCCACGGGTGGGACCTGCACGCCCTCTGGGACGACATCAAGTTCGCCACCACCCACTGTACCAAGATCCAGCGGATCGCCCTGGTCGGCGACAAGACCTGGGAGAAGTGGATGGCCGCGGTCTGCAAACCGTTCACGATGGCGAAGGTTCGCTATTTCGATGCGGCCGGCATCGAAGCCGCGAAGGCGTGGCTGGCCGAGGCTTGATGCTTGCGATCCGGGGCCGCATGTAGGCTTTCTGGACGTGTAGCTCCCCGCGGGCCGGTGAGCAGGATCGTTCGATGGGGGACGTTGCGATGACGAGTGCGACTCGGCCCGTTCGATCACCGGCCGCGTTCGGCCGCCGGTGGGGGCTGCCGATCCTGTTCGGGGCGGCCGGCGGCCTGCTCTACATCGTCCTGACGATGGACGCCCTCGGCGACCGGTTCGGGGCCGTCGCCGGCGGCGTACTTGCCAGCCTGGCCGGCATCGGGCTGGGGCTGCTGGTGTCCGTCTTCGCGGCCCTGCTCGGCGGGCTGACGGGGCGGGCAAGAGTCACCGAACCGGGGGCGGCGGCCGACGCCGCCGCCTGACAGTGTTCCGGATTTCCGAGGAGGCGTCATGGCGGAGAAGAAGCCGGTCAAGAAGGCCGCCGGCAAGGCCGACGGGGAGGCCGCCGTGCTGGCGTTGATCGCCGCGCTGCCGGACCCGGACCGCGGCCTCTGCGAGCGGCTGCACGCGATCATCACGGCCAACGCGCCCGGCCTGACGCCGCGGCTCTGGTACGGCATGCCGGCATACGCCCGGGACGGCAAGGTCGTCTGCTTCTTCCGCGACTCGCAGAAGTTCAAGGAGCGGTATCTGACGCTCGGGTTCAACGAGCACGCCAACCTGGACGACGGCACCTTCTGGCCGACCGCCTTCGCGCTGACGGCACTGACACCCGCCGACGAGGCCCGAATCGCCGCCCTGGTGACGAAGGCGGTCGGCTGAGGCGGGGCTTACCCGTTTGACCAAAGACGCGCCGGCGATTAGCCTGGCCGACGACGTTCGGCGGGCGACCGCCCGCCGCCGCCCACGGACCCCGCCCATGACCGACACGCCCCACCCGCCGGCGACCGTCAGCACGCACGCCACCGCCACCGTCCGGCTCCGCCCGGCCGTGCTGGTCATGGTCGCCCGGGGGCGGGCGGCGGCGGCCACCCTGGAGCTGGGGCTGGCCGAGGTGAAGCGGTGGGCGGCGGACGCCGGCCGGCGGCTGACCCGGCTCGGGGCCGCCCGGGTGGCGGTCGGGGAGCCGCACCCGGACGACTGCGCCGACCCGGACCCGATGGCCGGGATTCGCCGGGAGGCCCGGACCCGCCTGCCCCGCACCCCGGACGCCCCGCCCGCCGACCGCCCGGGGGTGAACGTCACCCTGACCGCCACCTGGGACATCGCCGGGTCGTCGGCCGAGGAGGTGCTACTGCTCGTCGACCGGCTGCGGTTCGACGCCGCCGTGGACGCCGAACCGCCGGCCGCGCCGCCCGCCCCGCCGCCGGGGGCCGGCCCGGAGGAGCAGTTGCGGGCGATGGTGGCGCAATGGCCGAACTGGCGATGCCGCCGGACGACCTGTCGCCCAAATTCCTGTACGTCGCCCGGCCGGACGACGACCTACTCGGCCGGGCGACGGCCGAGGCGTACGCCACCGCGTGCCGGCTGGCCGAGCGGCTGGCCCACGCGGCCGGCCGACGGCTCGGCGGGCTGCACTCGCTCTCGTCCGGACCTGCGACGGACGGACGGACGGACCGGGTGATGGAGCGGCAGCGGTGCGCCGCCCTCCTGGCAGTCAGCGCATACGCTTCACAACCGGGTGAGGTCGTGTCCGAGGACCCGCGGGCGGTCGAACTGTCGCTGAGCGTCCACGTCACCCATCGCCTCGACTGACCCGGCCCCTTCCCCGCTTCGCCATCTTGCCCGACCGGCACGACTGGTCCCTTCGGGAACCTCCGCACGACGGGGGAAGCGGGCAAACTCGTCAAGACCCGGGGAACGGGTAGCCGACAATTAACCCGTCCCGGCCGATCCACCCGCCGACCCGGCACGGACGCCTGCCCCACCGGCCTCGGCCGGCCGGGGCGGTCGGCGGCGGCCCGACTCTTCAGCCCGGCTCCCGCCGGGGCGGACGCCCCGGCCTGACTCGTCGCGAGGTACGGTGCCATGACCCTTCTCCGCTCGGTGGGTGCGGCCATCGCCGTCCCCGCGCTGGCCGCGTCCGCGGTCGCCCAACTGCCGCCGGCCGTCGGGATTCCGCCGGCAGCCGCCCTGCCGCTGTCCGGCGGCCCCGGGGCGTTCGCCGCCGGCCCGGCCCCGTTCTCCGCCCCCGTGCCGATCACCCCCGGCCCGGTCGGCATCGCCCCGTACCCGCCGCCGCCCGGCCCGACCACCACCCTGAGCAGCTTCCTCGGCCTGAGCAACGCCCAGATGGAGTACCGCCAGCGGGCCATGGCCGACACCCCGTTCGGCCAGCTCCGGGAGCGGGTGCAGAACCCGCTGTCCAAGCTGACCGGCGGCCTCATCAAGCCGTTCCCGCCGCAGGCCCCGGCCCTGGCCGAGCTGATGGACCCCGGGGCGGTCGGGGCGGCGGCCAAGGTGAAGTTCGACCGGCTGCAGGCCAAGCAGCGGATCGAAGCGGTCAAGTACCTGGGCACGGTGGACTGCCACTACTGGCCGGAGGCGGAAGACGCCCTGGTCGGGGCGCTGCGGGTGGACCGCAACGAGTGGGTCCGGCTGGCCGCCGCCCAGACCCTGCTCGGCGGGTGCTGCTGCACCAAGAAGACGATCACCGCCCTGAGCATCGCGGCGTCGTGCAGCGACGAGGACGGGAACCCGCGGGAGAAGTCCCCGCGTGTGGTGGCCGCCGCCCAGGCCGCCCTGAGCAAGTGCCTGGCCGCCGCCTGTGCCGGCCCGGTCGTCACCGACGGCCCGGTGGTGGACGAGAAGGAGAAGGAGAAGGAGCGGCGGGAGGGGGCGTCGGCCATGCCCAAGCCCGGCCCGTACGGGGAGGAGAAGGCGGCCACCGGGCTGCGGGCGGACGAGGTCGTCCGGCCGACCGGTCAGGAGTTCTACGCCCGGGTGACGCGGGCGTCGTGGGGCGAGGTGATCGCCTTCGGCAAGAACAAGATGGCCGTCGCCCCGCCGGTCCCGGTCGAGTTCATCCGGATGGCCGGCCGCGAGGCCGAACCGGTCGGCGAGGACCGGGCGGACCGGCCGGCCAACCTGATGGACTACCTGTTCGGGGACGGCCCGGCGGAGAAGGCGCCGCCGATGGCCCACATGCCGCCGACCGCCCCGATGACCCCGCGGCCGATGCCGGCCCAGGTGGCCCAGCAGCCGGCGATCCCCGCCCGGCCGGCGGTCGCCCAACAGCCGGCCGCGGCGCCGACGGTGCGGCCGGTGGTCGCCCAGCAGCCGGCCCCGAAGCCGACCGCCCCCGCGGTCGCCCCGACGGTGGCCGTCGCCAAGCCGACCGCGACCCCGCAGCCGGCGGCCGTCCCGGTGCGGGCGATGGTCGCCCAGCAGCCAGCCCCGAAGCCGGCGACCGCGGCCCAGCCGGCCGCCCCGGCCCCGATGCCGGCGGTCAAGGCGGCGACCGCCCCGGCCGCCAGCCCGGCCCTGGAGATGCTGTCCGGCAAGGCCGACCCGCGGAAGGTCGAGGACGCGGTGAACGCCCTGACCGAACGGCCGACATCGCCACCCCGAAGGCCAGCACGACGCTGCTGAAGGCCGCCCAGACGCACGCCGACACCGGTGCGGCCGCCTGCGGCACCGTTGGCCCGGGGCAAGGCGAACAACCCGCCCGGTGCTGGCCGGGCTGGAGCCGGCCTTCGTCGGCGACCCGTCGGACGTGGGGTGCGAGTCGAGGCCGCCGTTGGCGCGAGCGGCCGAAGAGCGGCCGTGACCGGGGTAGGGTCCGCTGTGCGGACTCGGGGCATCACCACCGGTCCGGCGCGGACCCTACCCGGGAGTTGTGAGCCGGAGGGGTCGACCGGCCCACGGACGATCGTCCGTGGGCTTTCTGCGTTTTAGTCCGGGAACCGCACCTCCAGGAGCGTGCAGTCGTCGTCCAGCACCGGGCCGCCGTTCAGCGTGCGGATGTAGGTCAGCAGCTCGTCCATGACCGCCGCCGGCTTGTCCCGCACCAGGTCCGTCATCGTCTGCACGAACTCGGCGAACTGCCAGTCGGACCCGTCCGTCTTGTGGATCTCGTGCGCCCCGTCGCTGTACAGGTACAGCCGGGCGGCCGGCGGCACGCTGCACCCGCCCACGTCGAACGCCGGCCACGGCATCATGCCGATCATCGGCCCCTGGCTGTCGAGCTGCTTCGGGTCGGCCCCGCCGGGGGCGTACAGCAACGACGCCGGGTGCCCGGCCCCGGACCAGGCCAGCGTCCGGGTGGTGAACCGGTACACCCCGTACCAGATGGTGAAGAACTTCTCCCCGTGCTTCTCGCACGGGAACGCCTCGTTCAGCCCGAACAGCACCTGGCCGGGGTCTTTGAAGTCGGTGTTCGGCAGGGAGCCGGTGCGGAGGACGTTCAGCACCGTCACGCTCAGCAGCGCGGACGCCAGCCCGTGTCCGGTCACGTCCAGCAGGTACAGGGCCAGGTGGTCGGCGTCCAGCTTGTGATACCCGACCCCGTCCCCGCCCATCTGCAGGCTGGGTACGAACCGCCAGTCCAGCGTCACCAGCCCCCGCTCCGGCTTGGGCAGCAGCGACCGGACGTACTTCTCCCCGGCGGCGATCTCGTCCGCGAGCTGCTTGCGGCTGGCGGCCAGGTCGGCGTAGGCGGCGTTCCGCTCGAGCAGGTGGACGTACCCGCGGCTGTGGTAGCGGATGCGGGCCAGCAGCTCGATCCGGTCCGGCAGCTTGACCAGGTAGTCGTTCGCCCCGGCGGCGAAGGCGGCCGCCTTCGTCACCGCCTCCTCCTTGCTGCTGAGGACGATCATCGGGGTGTCGGCGGTGGCCGGGTTGGCCCGGAAGAACTTGACCAGGGTGAGGCCGTCCACGTCCGGCATGACCAGGTCTTGCAGGATGACCGTCGGCCGCACCCGGTCGGCCGTCGGCAGCGCCTTCACCGGGTCGGGGCAGTAGTGGAACTCGATGTCGGCTTCCGGGGCGAGCATGCGGCGGACCGCCTCGCCGATCACCGGCTGGTCGTCGATCAGCAGGACGCGGGTGGGGTGGGGCATGGGTGGGTTAACTTGGTATTTCCGAAAGCCCACGGACCGCGGTCCGTGGGTGAAGTCGCAACCGCAGTCGCCCGACTCGGGACGCCGGTCCGGACCCAGGCCGTCTCACCCACCCGTCGCAACGGGTGGGCTTTCGGGGTGGTTGATTATGTTCCGGGCCGCACCGCGGCGGCGACCGCCCGACCGATCTCGGCGGGGGTCAGCACCCGGGCCGCCGCCCCCAGCTTGACCGCCGCGTCCGGCATGCTCGACACGGCACACGACCCGGCCGCCTGGGCGTAGGTCGCCCACCCGGCCCGGCGGAGCCGTTGCAGCCCGTCCGCCCCGTCCCGGCCCATGCCGGTCAGCACCGCCGCCGACCCGGGGTGCGGCCAGTGGGCGGCCAGGCTGGCGAACAGGGCGTCCACGTTCGGCCGGAACGGGGTGTCGGCCGGGTCCGGGGTGTACGCCAGCGAGCCGTCGGCGGTCAGCACCAGGTGGTCGTCCCGGCCGGCCAAGAGGGCCACCCCCGCTTGCGGCCTGTCCCCCGGCCGGGCCACCCGGACCGGGAACCGGGTCCGGTGCTGCACCCACTCGGCCAGCCCGGCGGTGAAGTCCGCCCCGATGTGCTGGACCAGCACCACCGCCCCGGGGAAGGCCGGGCCGAGGCCGGCCAGCAGGTCGGCCACCGCCGCCGGCCCGCCGGTCGAGGAGCCGACCGCCACCAGGTGGGGGGCCGGCCGGGCCAACACCGGGACCGCCGGGGACGACCCGGCCTTCGCCTTCCGGGCGATCTGGGCGATCTTGGCCAGCAGCACCTCCCCGCCGGCCAGCGACCCGTCCGGGCCGAGGACCGGGGTGTTGACCGCGTCCACCGCCCCGTACCCGAGCGCCTCGTACACCAGCCCGAAGTTGCCGGACACGCTGCCGGTGACGACCAGGATGGGGACCGACCGGGCGGCCATGATCCGGCGGGTGGCCTCGGCCCCGTTCACCCCCGGCATGACCAGGTCCATGAGGATCAGGTCGGGCGGGTCGGCGACCGCCTTCTGCACCGCCTCCGCCCCGTCCCGGGCGACCCAGGCGACGGCGTACCCCGGGGCGGCGGCCACCACCCTGCGGACCGCCTCGGCCGCCAGCGGCCGGTCGTCGACGATGGCGATCCGCATCCGGCCTCCTTGATCCCGGGCGAGCGGGGGGCGTAAGCCCCCTGTTGGAGCGCCCCGCGGCGGGCAGCAACAGGGGGCTTACGCCCCCCGCTCGCCCGGCCGCCTGGCGGGCAGCAACAGGGGGCTTACGCCCCCCGCTCGCCCGGCCCCCCGCCCTTCTCCATCACGATCTCGTTCCCGGTTCGGTTGTGCGTCACCCGGTCGAAGAAGGTGCGGATGAGCAGCAGCCCGCGACCGCTCCCCTTCTCGATGTTCTCCGGGTCGGTCGGGTCCGGCAGGGCGGCCGGGTCGAACCCCGGGCCGTCGTCCCGCACCCGGACGGTCAGGCTGGCCCCCCGGACCACCTTGGTCACCACCGTCACCCGCCGGTCCCGGTACGGCGGCTCCTGCGCCCGCCGGGCGATGGCCGCGTGATACCCGGTCCAGTCCGCCCGCTTCAGGTCGCTGGACACCTCCAGGTTGCCGTGGACGATGGCGTTCACCACCGCCTCCTGGACGGCCACCCCGACCCGGACGTGCTCGCCCAGGTCGAACAGGGCGAACTGCTTCATCACCGCCTCCACGTGCCCGACCACCATGCCGGCCAGGTCCGGGTCGTTGACCAGGGTGAAGGTGTGCTCGGCGGCGGTCATGCAGTCCAGGAACAGCGCCTGTTTGCCCCGGGCCAGGGCGACGGCCAGCACCTCCTCCAGAACCGGGACGGCGTCGGCCAGCAGCTTCCGCTTGGGCAGGTAGTGGACGGCCCCGGCCTTGAGCGCCTCGACGGCCAGTTCCTCGCTCCCCTCCCCGGTGCACAGCACCACCGGCAGCCCGGGGAACTCGGTCCGCAGGGCGTCCACCAGCTGCAGCCCGTCCATCCCGGGCATCTGCATGTCGGTGATGACCACGTCCGGGCGGGCGCGGCGGACGGCGGCCAGGGCGAGCAGCCCGTCCCCCGCCCCGACGACCGCGTGGCCGGCCGCCCGGAGCAGGGTGTCCAGATACCGGACCAGCTCCGGGCTGTCGTCCGCCACCAGGATCTGAGCCATACGTGCCCTTCCCCGTAGGGCGGGTCAAGGAGGCTTTGCGACGCCGACCCGCCGGCCCGGGCAAGAATCGCTTGCCGTTTCGGCGGGTCGGCGCGTCCAGAGCGACGCTTGACCCGCCCTACCCTTCGGCCGGTCCGATCAGCTCCGCCACCGCCGCCAGGAACTGGCCGTCGTGGAAGCTGCCCTTGGTCAGGTAGAAGTTGGCCCCGGCGTCCAACCCCTTGGCCCGGTCGTCCGGCCGGTCCTTGTACGACACCACCACCACCGGCAGCGACCGGACCGCCGGGTCGGCGCGGATCGCCCGGACCAGCTCCAGCCCGGTCATCCGCGGCATGTCGATGTCGGACACTACCAGATCATACCCCACCTGACGCAGGGCGTTCCAGCCGTCTGCCCCGTCCACCGCCACGTCCACCTGATACCCGCGGCCGGCCAGCAACTGCCGCTCCACCTCCCGGACGATGGCCGAGTCGTCCACCACCAGCACCCGCTTCCGCCGAGATTCTCCGGGTTTTTCCGGCTTGCGGTGCCGCAGCCGGCCCTCGTGGACCAGCGCTGCCACCGACCGGGCCACGTCGTCCACGTCCACGATCAGCACCGGGGAGCCGTCCTCCAGGAGCGAGGCGGCGGCCACGTTCGGCACCTTCCCGAGCCGCGGGTCGAGCGGGCGGACGACCAGATCCTGCTCGCCCAGGAACCCGTCCACGATCAGCCCGTACCGGTGGGACCGGTCGGCGACCATGACCACGGCCAGCTCGTCCCCGGCCGGCGGCGGCCCTGGCAGGTCGAACACCTGGTGGGCCGGGACCAGCCCGACGTGCCGGCCGTCCGCCTCGAAGTGCGGCTTCCCCTCCAGTTGCCGCACCCGGTCGGCGGGCAGCTTGAGCAGCCGGTCGGTGCGGTTGAGCGGCAGGGCGAACGGGTCGCCGCTGACGGTGACGAGGACCGCCCGGACGACGCTCAGGGTGATCGGCAGGTGCAGCTCGAACCGGGTGCCATTGCCGAGCTGGGTGTTCACCCGGACCGACCCGCCGACCTGCTGGGCGGTCGTCTGCACCACGTCCAGCCCGACCCCCCGGCCGGACACGTCGGTGACGGCGGCGGCGGTGCTGAACCCGGGCAGGAACAGGAAGTCGAGCAGCTCCGGGTCGCTCAGCCGGGCGGCCAGCTCGGCGGTGGTCAGCCCCCGCTCGACCACCTTCTTGCGGAGCCGGTCCAGGTCGATGCCGCGGCCGTCGTCGCTGACGCTGACGGTCAGCATGCCGGCGTGGTGCCGGGCCTCGACGGTCAGGGTGCCGGCCGCCGGCTTCCCCGCCGCGGCCCGCTCGTCCGGCGGCTCGATGGCGTGGTCGATGGCGTTGCGGACCAGGTGGCCGAGCGGGGCGTCCAGCTTGTCCAGGATGTCCCGGTCCACGTCCGTGTCCTGGCCGAGCAGCCGGACCGTCACCTGCTTGCCGAGCTGCCGGGCCACGTCCCGGGCCATCCGGGACAGGCCGTGGGTGCCGTCGGCGAACGGCCGCATCCGGCTGGCGATCACCTCCCGGTACAGCCGGCTGTTCAGCTCGTCCGACCGGCGGGCGTGGGCCTCGAACGCGGCGATCCGGTCGGCCAGCCCCTGCCGGCACTCGGTCAGCCGGCGGCGGGCGTCCCGGGCGGCGTCGGTGCCGGCCGTCCGGGCCACCTCGTCCAGCACGTCGGCCAGGTGGTCCTGGTGCTTCTTGAGGGTGAACAGGGTGCGGGCGAACGGCTGCAGCCACCGGGCCTCGACCAGCGACTCGCCGGCCAGGGACAGGAGGCGGGTGAGCGACTGGGCGGTGACGCGGACCACCCGCTCTGCGTCGGCCGACGACGGCGGGGAGGGCGAGGCTCCTGCCGAGCCGTCTGCCGGCCGCGAAGACGGCGTCCCCTGTCCGGCGACTGCCGCGGGTGTGGCCTCCGGCCGCTGCGGCGCGCTCCCCGGCTCGGCAGGAGGCTCGCCCTCCCGGGGTCGCGGTCGGACCGTTTCGCCCCGCAACCGGGCCTTCACCGCCGCCACCCGGTCGACGCTGGCCGCCGCCCACGCCCCCAGGTCGGCGGCGGCCAACTCGGCCAGCAGGTCGGTGCCGGCCAGCAGGGCGTCGATGTCGTCCGGGGTGATCGCGTGGTTGCCGGCCTGGGCGGCGACCAGCAGGTCTTCCATGGCGTGGGCCGCCTCGACCGCCGGCTCGACGGCGACGATCCGGGCGGCCCCCTTGAGCGAGTGGGCGGCCCGCATCAGCGGCTCGATCCGCCGCGGGTCGGCCGGGGCGGCCTCCAGCTCGACCAGCCCGCCGCTCAGGGTGCCGGTGAGCGACCGCACCTCCTCGCGGAACAGCTCGAGGAGGGACGAGTCGGGCGGCGGAACGGAGAGCTTGGCTCCCTCTCCCCTTGGGGGGAGAGGGGCCGGGGGTGAGGGGTCGGCGCTGCGTCCCATTTCGGGCGGCTGGGAAGGGGCGGAGTCCTCGCCCCTCACCCCTAACCCCTCTCCCCCAAGGTGAGAGGGGGACCGGTTCTGCGACCCCTCGCTCGTTGCCGTCAGCTCGTTGACCAACCCCTCCCACTCGCCCACCTTCGCCGCCGTCACCCCGCCGGTGCGGCCCGCCGCGACCGCCGCCTCCAGCCGCTGGGCCGCATCCGCGGTGGCCGCCTGGCCGACGATCAGGGCGGCCGCCTTGGCCCGTTTGGCGGCCCGGTCCAGGGCATCGAGCTGGGCCGTCTGCTTCGGGTCGGCGGCGAGCACGGCCAGCCCGTCGGCCAGGGCGGCGGTGGCCTCGGCCACCTCCGTGCGGAACAGGTCCATCAGCGGGTCGGCGGGGGCGTCGGTCATCGGAACCCCCGCTTCAGGGCGGCGAACAGCCGGTCCGGGTCGAGGTGCCCGACCGCCCGGTCGTCCCACCGGAAGACGCCGCGGGTGAACGTGGCGGCGGCCAGGGAGACGGTGTCCGGCACCGGCCCCAGGTCGGCCGCCCGGGAACGTGCCGGATGTCGAACACCTCGTCCACCGGCAGCACCCACCGGGCGCGTCGTGTTCGGCCACCAGGTGGCGGGCGGTCGGCGGCTCCTCGGCCTCCGGGTCCAGACCGAGCAGGTGCCGCAGGGAGACGGCCAGTTGCAGCTCGCCGCGGATGTTGACCAGCCCGGCCAGCAGGCCGGCGGTCTGGTGCGGCACCCGGCGGACGGTCCGGGCCGGGGCCACCTCGACCGTGTGCTTGACGTCCAGGGCCAGCCACTCCGGGCCGACCCGGAACAGCACCACCGGCAGGGTGTCCCCCGGCGGCGGCGGGTCCGGGGCGGCGATCCGGTCGGTCCACTCGGCCAGGTAGTCGGCCGGCGGCGACCGGTCGTACAGCCGCTGGCCGCCGGCCGCGTACACCGGGCAGTTCCGGCAGTGAATGTGCTCGGCCAGCTCCGGGCACGACCGGTCGCCGTGGACCCCGATCCGGTTCCAGCAGTGGGCGACCGTCGGCAGCGCGACCGTTTCCCCGGTCATCGGCCGGCCTCCTGCTGGCGGTGGGCGGTGTCGGCCCGCCGGCGGTAGTTGGCCGCGGCCGCCGCGTCGCCCCGGGCCTCGGCCAGGGCGAGCAGGTGGACCAGGGCGTCGTAGTGCCTGGGGTCGAGGAACAGGGCGCGGGTGAACGCGGCCTCGGCGGCGGCCGGGTCGCCGGCCATGCCGCGGGCCACCCCGAGCAGGCTGAACCCGGCGGCCGACGGCCCGTGGGCGGCGAGGTGCTGTTCGGCCAGGGCGGCGGCACGGGCCGGGTCGCCGCGGTCAGCGGCGGCGCGGGCGGCGGCGAGCAGGTCCGGCGGGGCGGGTTTCGGGGGCGGGGTGGGAGTCGCGGGCGGGACGCCCACGGCCAGCGGGCCGTGGGCTTTGGGGGTGCGGACTGCAAAAAACGGCATCGGCGGCTTTTCGACCACCGCCCTCTGCTCCGCCCGGCCGAACACGAACGCCTGCGGCGGCGGGAGCGGCTTGAACCGGCCGTCCGCCAGCCCGAGCGGCTCGGCGTGGCCCATGTACGCCACCCCACCGGGGGCCAGCAGTCGCTCCAGGGCGGCCGTCGCCGTCCGCCGGGCCTCGGGCGTCAGGTAGATGAACAGGTTGCGGCAGAAGACGGCGTCGTAGGCCGGCTCGTCGGCCAGGAAGCCGGGGTCGATCAGGTTGCCCGCCCGGAACCGGACGCCGGCCCGCACCTCGTCCCGGACCGCCCACCCGTCGGCCGTCCGGGTGAAGTACCGCGGCCGCACGGCCAGCCCGTCGGCGTCCCGGAACGCCGAGTCGGGATACACCCGGCCTCGGCGGCCGCCACCGCCCGGCCGCTGACGTCCACCCCGTCCACGCGGAAGCTCCCGGCCGGCAGCCCGGCGTCGAGCAGGGTCAGGGCCACGCTGTACGCCTCCTCCCCGGTGCTGCACGGCACGCACAGCACCCGCAGCGGCCGGCCGACCGGCAGCGCCCGCCGCCGCTCGGCCGCCCACCCGGCCAGGTGGCGGAACGACTCCGGGTATCGCAGGAACCACGTCTCCGGCACCACCACCGCCTCGACCAGCGCGTCGAACTCCCGGCGGTCGGCCTGCACCCGGTCGGCGTAGGTCGCAACGTCCGCGATCCCGGCGGCGGCCAGCCGGCGGCCGACGGCCACCTCCAGCGCCCGCCCGCCGACCGCCCCGGGGTTCAGCCCGAGCCGCCGTTCGAGGACCGCGGCCACCGGGTTCACGGCGTCGCCTCCCGGAACGCCAGCCCCGCCAGCCGGGCCAGGTCGAGCCGGCGGACCACCCCGTCGGCGTCGGCGGTCAGCGGGCCGAGGCCGGTGCCGGCCGCCCCGGTCGCGTACCCGCCGTCGGCGGCCGGCAGCTCCTTCAGCTCGCTCACCCGCTCGACCAGCAGGCCGAGCCGGGGGTCGTCCACGACCACGATGCGGGCGTGCAACTTCACCGGGCACGGCTCGCCGGTGAC
The DNA here is from genome assembly GCA_046350115.1 of Gemmataceae bacterium. Taxonomy (GTDB): domain Bacteria; phylum Planctomycetota; class Planctomycetia; order Gemmatales; family Gemmataceae; genus JAXMAZ01. Next base: position 51,833 of record JAXMAZ010000022.1, on the reverse strand, counting down.
GAGTTTGTACACGTCCAGAACGGGGACCACCGCCCCGCGGTAGCGGAACACGCCGGCCACCCCCGCCGCCGGGTGTAGCCGGACCGCGGGGATCACCTCCACCACCGCCCCGGCGGGGATGGCGAGCCGCTCCGGGCCGGCGTGGGCGTACAGGCAGAGCACGTCAACTCCTCGTTCCCACGCTCGGCGTGGGAACGCACGGGGGCCACGCTCCGCGTGGCGTCTTTGAGAGTCGGCGGGGGCGTCCCCGGGCGGGCGGCCCGCGACGCGGAGCGTCGCCCCGCCCGTTCCCACGCCGAGCGTGGGAACGAGGAGGGGTTCCCGACCTACCCCGCCACGGTGAACCGGGACACCTGCTGCTTCAGCCCGTCGGCCGCGTCCCGCAGGTTGACCGTGACCGTGTGGAACTCCTTCAGGCTGGCCGTCGTCTGCTGCACCCCGGCGGCCAACTGGAGCATCGCGTCGTTGATCTGGCCGGCCCCGCCGGACTGCTGGGCCATCGCCTCGTTCACGTCCTGGAACCGGCCGTTGAGCGCCTGCACCTGCTCGATGATCTGGCCCATCTGGCCGTTGATCTCGCCCACCTTGGCCACCCCGGTCCGGACCTCGTCGGCGAACTTGTCCATCTCCATGACGCCGGCCGTCACCGCCCCCTGCATCTGTCGGACCATGTTCTCGATGTCCAGGGTGGCCACCGCCGTCTGGTCGGCCAGCCGGCGGATCTCACGGGCAACCACCAGGAACCCGCGGCCGTACTCCCCGGCCTTCTCCGCTTCGATCGCGGCGTTGATGCTCAGCAAGTTGGTCTGGTCGGCCACCTTGGTGATGGTGGTGACGACCACGTTGATGTCGTTCGCCTTCTCCCGGACGGCCCCGAGCTTGCCGGAGATGCTGTCGGTGGAGGTCGCCAGCCGCTGCATGGCGGCGGCCATCCCGGACAGCCCGGCCCGGCCGGCGGCGGCCAGCTGGGTGGTCGCCTTACCCCCCTCGTTGACCGCGTTCATGGTGGACGACAGCTCGCGGGAGGTGGCCGAGATCTGCTTGACGGCGGCGGCGATCTGGGTGGTGCTCGCCCCCAGCGTCTGCATGGTCGACTCCTGCTCCCGGGCGGTGGCCGCGATCTCGGTGCTGCTGGCGTACAACTGGATGCTCGACTCCCGCACCTTGACCACCAGGTCGTGGATGGTCTGGATCACCCGGTTGATGGCCCCGCCCAGGTCGGCCATCTCGTCCCGGCCGGACGCGTCCACCCGGGCGGTCAGGTCGCCGGCCCCGTCGGCCATGGCCCGCATCCGGTGGACGAGCTGGCCGGTCGGGCCGACGATCCGGTGGGTGATCCACCACCCGTACCCGACGGTGAACGCCAGCACCCCGAGGCCGACCGTCCACAGGACGACGTTCCAGAAGCGGACGGTGCTAGCCGCGTCCGCCTCCACCCGGGCGACGGCCGCCACCGACGCCGCGGCCGCCCGGTCGCACCCGTCCATCTGCCGCAGGTACGCTTCCCGGATCCGGCCGCGGAGGACGGTGGCCGCCTTCTGCCGGGTGCCGACGTCCGCTTCGTAGGCCGGGAGGAACTCCCGGTGGACCCGGTCGAAGAACTCGACCGCCGTCTGATAGACTTCGGTCCGCAGTGTGGCCCGCAGGTCGGCGTTCGGCAGCTTCCGGTCCCACTCCTCATAGTTCTGGACAAACTCCCGCTCCTCCCGGGCGGCCTGTTCCAGCCACTTGCGGCCGGCCTCCGGGTCCGTCTCGATGCACACCTTGTGCAGCAGCAGGAAGATGTGCCGGACCATCATCCGGGACGGGACCAGTTCGACCGTCAGGTCTTTCTCCCGGGCGATCTGCTGGTACAGCGGGCCGCCGACCTTGACCGTGTCCATGGCCAGGACCCGGCACACCTCGTTGACGATGCCGCCGGCGACGAACACGGCGATCAGTCCGAACAGCTTGCCCCGGAACCCGGACCAGCGGGAGCGACCCATGTGGGCACCTTATCGGTACATCGGTGGCGGCATCCGATCGTACCCCATAGGCCGGAATGGGGGAAGGAGGCGGGGGCGGTAGCGGTAACGGGAGATGGGCGGGCGCGTCCGGTTGCGCCGGTTGCACCCGGCGGGCGGGCGTCACTCCGGGAAGGCGTCCAGCCAGCGGCGGAAGTTCACGGCTTCGACCCGGAGGCGGTGTTCGCGGACGACGGCCGGGAAGTGGGCGTCCACCCACCCGCGGGCGGCGGCTTCCTCCCAGGGAGTGCCGGGCGGGACGTCCGTTGACTTGAGCAGGACGAGCCGGGCGGTGGCCACCCCGGCGGCGTACCCGGCGATGGAGTCGGTGGTCAGCTCCCAGGTGTGCGGGACCGGGGCGACCCATTCCTCGTAGCCTTTCAGGAGCCGGTCGGCGAGCAGGACGCCGACCCGATGCCGCTGGTGCGTCCACCAGTCGAGCCGGCCGGTGAAACAGTCGTCGGGCAGGTCGAGCAGCCCCTTCAGGACGAAACCGGCGACCCCCGTCGCCATCAGAGCGAGGTCGTGCGACCGCCCCTCCCCGAGCCGGTGGCACCGGTCGAGATCGCGGACGACGTCCGCGAACCCGCCGCCGCCGGCGACGACCAGCACCTTCGTGGCGTCGAGCTGGTCCAGGTACGCCCGCAGCCCCGGGCCGAGTCGCGGGTGGTCGTACAGGCTGCCGCCGACCTTCACCACGACCAGCCCGGACGGCGGATTCGACTGAGGTGTCATCGGTGAAGTCGCAACGGCCGAAGCCCTCCCCTCCGGCTGTCCCTGTAAAGGGTTGGCGTCGTTGCCACTTCGCCCGGTCGCTCACGCCCTCGGGTCTGATCGCTCGCTCGCCAGCACCGCGACCGCGTACGCCGGGGCGCACGCCGACAGCTCCGGGCCGAGCCGGTCGCCGAGGGACAGCACGTGGTCGGGGCTGTGCGGCAGCCGGTCCACCAGCCGCCGGGCCAGGAACTCGCCCGACCCGCTGACCAGGTAGCTGACCGGCAGCCGCGGCCCGCCGTCCCAGGACGCTGCGGCCCGCAGCCGGGTCAGCACTTGCCGGACGGCCCAGTCGAGCGATTCGAGCTGGGTTTCCAGACACTGCGCGGCCAGCCGCTCGGTCTGCGCTCGGGGGACCGACTCGGGGTCGCCGCAGAACATCCGGCTCAGCCGGGCGTGGGCGCAGTCCCGGGTGGCCGGCCGGCCGTCGGCCGTGTCTCCGTCAGCCGGGTTGTCGGCCACCAGCCCAAGCAGCAGGTACACGTCGAGCGAGGTGGCGAACAACTCCGGGGCAAGCCGGCGGCGCTCATTCTCCCCGACCAGCGCGTACAGTGGGGTGCGGCGGGTGCCGGTGTACACCAACTCGCCGGACTCCAGCCGGGTCGGGTCGGTCGTCCCCCGCGGCTCGGGGACGCCGTCCACCAGCGGGATGATGTCCGACGTCGTGGACCCGATGTCAATGAGCAACGCCGGGCCACCCGGCACATACCCACCGGCGAAAGTAGCCAAAGCGTGCCAGTTTGCCGCGGCGACGGTCAGGTGGTTCGCCACCGCTTCATCAACCGTGTGGAACCGACTGTCGGTGCCCCACACCCGGACCGGGTGACAGTGGGCCGCCGCCCGCACCGACCGCAGGATGTGCGCCACCCCCTCCCGCTTGGTCTGGTAGCAGTCGCACAGCTCCCCGGTCATCGTCACCGCGAACTGGTCCACGTCCGGGAACTTGGCCGCCAGCTCGGCGAGGGCGGCCGGCAGCGCGTCCTTGTTCTTCCAGAGGGGGAACGGCACCGACACGGCCCGCTTGTCGGCGGTCGCCGCCTTCAGGTTCGCCCCGCCGATGTCCAACCCTAAGATTGTCGGTGGCATACCCGGAATTCAGTCATCAAGTCATCAAGTCGTCAAGTCCCAAGTCGCAAACCGGGACGACGAACGCATCGGACTTGAAGACCTGAAGACTTGAGGACTTGACGACTATGGCCCGGTTCCTGGTCGGCATCGATCTCGGCACCACCAACTCGGCCGTCGCCTACGTGGATACCCAGTCCAGGCCGAAGGCCGGCGGGGTGCGGCTGCACGCCTTCCCGGTGCGGCAACTGGTCGCCGCCGGGGACGTGCAGGAAAGCCCGCTGCTGCCGTCGTTCCTGTACCGCCCCGGCCCGGACCTGCCGGCCGGGGCGACGGCCCTGCCGTGGGACCAGTCGGCGACGGACGTGGTCGGGGTGTTCGCCCGCACCCACGGGGCCAAGGTGCCCGGCCGGCTGGTGTCCAGCGCCAAGTCGTGGCTGTGCCACCCGGGGGTGGACCGGACCGCCCCGCTGCTGCCGTGGGGGGCGCCGCCGGACGTGCCCCGGCTGTCCCCGCTGGAGGCGTCGGCCGCGTACCTCAAGCACATGGTCGCGGCCTGGAACGCCGCCCCGGGCCGCAAGCCCGAGGACCGGCTGGAAGAGTGCCCGGTGGTGCTGACCGTGCCGGCGTCGTTCGACGACACCGCCCGGACGCTCACCGCCGAGGCCGCCAAGACCGCGGGGCTGAAGCACGTCACACTCCTCGAAGAGCCGCAGGCCGCGTTCTACGCCTGGCTCGGCACCCACACGCCGGAGGAAGCCGGCCGGCTGAAGCCGGGGATGCGGTGCCTGGTGGTCGATGTCGGCGGCGGGACCAGCGACTTCAGCCTGATCCGTTGCGTCGAGGAACAGGGGGAGTTCGGGTTCGTCCGCGACGCGGTCGGCGACCACCTGCTGCTCGGCGGGGACAACATGGACCTCGCCCTGGCCAAAGCGGTCGAGGCGAAGCTGCCCGGCGGCCGGCTGGAGGCGGCCCAGTTCGGGGCGCTGGTGCAGGCCTGCCGGGCGGCCAAGGAGTCGCTCCTCGGCCCGAACCCGCCGGCGGCGGTGCCGGTGACGGTCGTCGGCAAGGGGCGGTCGGTGGTGGCCGGCACGGTGTCCGTGGACATCACGGCCGCGGACGTGACCGCCGCCCTGTTCGACGGCTTTTTCCCGGCGGTGCCGTTCGACGCCGAGCCGGTGCGGGCGGCCCGGTCCGGGTTGCAGGAGATGGGTCTGCCCTACGTCGCCGACCCGGCGGTGACGAAGCACCTGGCGGCGTTCCTGCGGCAACACCTGCCGGCCGGCGAGACGGTGGACGCCATCCTGTTCAACGGCGGCGTGTTCACCCCCAAGGTGCTGCAGGAGCGGGTGGTCGAGGTGATGCGGCCGTGGTTCCCGGCCGGCTGGCACCCGCTGGTGCTGACCAGCCCGTCGCTCGACCTGGCGGTCGCCTGGGGGGCGGCGTACCTCGGCTGGCTGAAGCAGACCGGCGGCCGGCGGATTGGCGGCGGCATCCCCCGCAGCTACTACGTCGGCGTGGAAGGGTCGAGTGACAGCGGGCTATCAGTCGTGTGCGTCGTGCCGCGTCGGCTGGCCGAGGGGGAAGAAGTCGCCATCCCGCGGCCCGAGCTGGAACTCCAGATCGGCCAGCCGGTGCTGTTCCCGCTGTACACGTCCACCGTCCGCGGGGACGACAAGCCGGGCGACGTGCTGACGCTGGCCCCGGGTCAGGTGTTGCAACTGCCGCCGCTGCACACGGTCTTGCGGGGCGGCAAGCGGAGCGGGACGAAGCGGGTGCCGGTGACGCTCGCCGCCAAGCACACGGAAATCGGCACCCTGGAGCTGTACTGCGTCAGCCGGGAAGGGAACCGCTGGCGGCTGGAGTTCAACGTCCGGGAGGCCCACGCGATCAACCGGGACGCGGACGGCGAGACGGACGCGGCGTCGGTCATCGACGTGTTCCCCGAGGAGAAGGTGCAAGCGGCCGGCGACCTCGTCCGCGGCTGCTTCGATGCCGGGATGCCGACCCCGCCGGAACTGCCGCGGGCGCTGGAGGCGGCGCTGGAAGCGGGCCGCGGCGACTGGCCGACCGGGCTGTGCCGCCGCCTGTTCGACTTCCTGACCGAGACGGCCGACACCCGGGCCAAGTCGCCGCCGCACCTGGCCCGGTGGTACAACCTGACCGGGTTCTGCCTGCGGCCCGGGTTCGGCGACCCGCTCGACCGGTATCGGGTCGAGGCGCTGTGGAAGCTCATCACCACCGCGACGGCGGCCGGCGGGCAGGCGAAGCAGCCGACGGTTCTGGAGGGCGGGGCCGACTACTGGATCATGTGGCGGCGGGTGGCCGGCGGGCTGAACGCGGCGTTGCAGCAAGCCTTGTTCGCCAAGCTGCGGCCGGTGCTGCTGCCGGCGAAAGGCAAAGGCGTCAGCCGGCCGGGGGCGAACGAGCTGGCCGAGATGTGGCGGGCGGCGGCGGCCCTGGAGCGGCTCGACGCCAAGACCCGCCAGCAGCTCGGCGAGGAGCTGTTGCGGCAGGTGGCCCGGCCGCCGGCCCCGACGTATGCGTTCTGGGCGCTCACCCGGCTCGGCGCCCGCAAGCAGTTGTACGGCCCGCTCAACACGCTGATCCACCCGCACGTCGCCGAGCAGTGGGTCGACACGCTGGTCGGCTACCAGCCGGTGTCGGACGCGGACCGGCTCGGGTGGGGGTTCTGCCTGGCCCAGCTCGCCCGGCGGACCGGTCTTCGCGGGGTGGACGTAAACGACGACCACCGAGAGGCGGTCATCAAGCTGCTGGAGGCGGCGAACGTGCCGGCGGCGTGGCCGCGGATGGTAGACGAGGTGAGCGAGGCCGAGGGCGAGGACCAGAACCGGCTGTTCGGCGACGCCCTGCCGATCGGGCTGCGGCTGGCGAACTCGTAACCCCTTCTCGTTCCCACGCTCTGCGTGGGAACGCCCGGGCGTGACGCTCTGCGTCACGGACTGCCCGCCCGGGGACGCTCCCGCCCGTGGCAAAGACGCGACGCGGAGCGTCGCCCCCGCCCGTTCCCACGCAGAGCGTGGGAACGAGGAGAGGTGGGAACGAGGAGACCGCCTACACGAACGGGCCGACCGGCCCGGTCACTTGCAGTTGGTCGTTCAGCGGGTCGGCGGGCCGAGGTTCGTCGGCGGGAGCATCCCGCCCGCCGGAACCACGCTCGGACCCACCGCCGGCGGCTGCATCCCGCCCGCCGGCACCGCCGCCGTCGTCGGCGGCGGCCCGCCGGCCGGCAGCAGCCCGGCCCCCGGCAGCGGCGGGCGGGCGGCGACCCCGGCCACCTTCCGGTAGTGGATCTGCCACTCCCGCTGCGGCACCTCGGTCGTCGTCGTCGTCACCTGCTGCTTCTCGGCCGGCAGGAACGGGATGGTGCCGTTGATCGTCGCCTCCCGCTTGGTGTCCTGCTGGTTGACGGTGGTGTGCCCGGTCACCACCTCCTGCTCGTTCACGATCTCGTAGCTCGGGCCGACGTGGGCCTGGATCAGGTCCAGCGCCTTGGTCCGCTGGTAGTCCGGCCACGAGTCGCTGTTCGACGGGATGGCCACCACCCCCTCGTCGGTCCCCTTCTGCACGTACCGGGCGTTCGCGCACCCGGACCCGGCGGCGGCCGCCACGGCCGCGGCCAACACCAGCACCCGCTTCATGGTCGGTCCCCCCGTAGTTCCCCCCGGAACCGGCCGGCTGATAACAAGCAGCGAAGGAGGTGTCCAGACGAGTTTGCAGCGCGGTCCTGCTCCCCCTCTCCGCTTCGGGGAGGGGTCGGGGGAGGGGTCACGCCCCGACCCGGTCCGGCGACTTCGGAGCCTCCGTGCCGGGTATCGGTCGTGACCCCTCCCCCGGCCCCCTCCCGAAGCGGAGAGGGGGGCAACGCCCGCCGTCACAGCGGGGCCGGCAGGTCGCGGCGGGTGAAGACGCGGAGGGCCAGCAGATACCCGGCCGCCCCGACCCCGGCCAGCACCGGCACTGCCGGCACCGCCCCCCAGCCCGGCCCCCACGGGTCGGTCAGGTCGGCCAGCCAGTCGCCGTGCAGCCACACCCTCTGCGGCTGGTAGTAGAAGAACAGCGTCCACGGGCGGACCCACGCCGCCCCGTCCCAGAGCTGGCCGACCACGTTCGCCACGAACATGCCGACCGCCAGGAAGGCGGCCAGCCCGAGCGTCCGCCACCGGTTCCGGCCGAGGGCGGACACCAGCATGGTCAGCCCGCTCAGGGCGAACATTAGCGCCGCCAGGCCGACCACGGCCGGCAGCTGCCGGTCGGCCGACACCGCCAGCACCGGCGGCCCCTGCTTGACGATCAGCTTGGCCTGCGGCGGCAGCTTGTCCAGCACGCTGTAATCGACCACGAACGGGCCGACCACCTCCAGCCCGACCCGCGTCCCGGCGACGATGCTCAGGCACAGGCACGGGATGACGACGAGGTCCACGAGGAAGTGGGCCAGGATCAGCCGGTTCCGCGGCACCGGCTGGGACAGGAGCAGCTCCAGGGTGCCGCGGTCGAGTTCCCCGCTGACCGCGGCGGCCGCCCGGCCGACCGCCCACAGCCCGGCCAGCAGCACCACGACCGGGTGGAGCAGCTCCACCGCCAGGAAGTCGTTCGGCTGGTCGAACCGGATGTCCGCCCCGCCGAGCACCGCCTGGGACACCTTCCCCGGCCCCTTGAACACCACCTCGTCGATCATCTCCTTCCCCACCCCCTGGGCCTGGCCCAGGATCAGGAAGAACGGGGCGATCTCGGTCGTCACCCGCTGGGCGATCTTCACCCAGAAGGCGGAGAACACGAACAGGATGCCGCACACCGCCAGCAGCGGCAGGCGGGCGTCCCGGAGCAGCTTGCGGACCAGGGTCAGGGTCATGTCGGTTGCTTACCGCAGCGGGCGTGACCGGTGTAGGGTGCGTGGAGACTCTGCGGAACGCACCGCGGGACTGCACCCCGGGATAACCTCGGATCGTTCCCGGCGACGGCCCGAGGGGAGGGCGAGGCTCCCGCCGAGCCGCCAGCCTGCGGCAACCGCTGTGTCCCATGTCCGGTGGCTGTCACGGGTGTGGCACCCGGTGCCTGCCCCCGCGCTCCCCGGCTCGGCAGGAGCCTCGCCCTCCCCCGAGGCAACCGCTGGAGCAGGCACGGGCCATCGCGAGGCCGGTGCGTTGCGCAAAGCCTCCACGCAACCTACGCGGGCCGCCCGGCTCAGTGCTTGGCCGGGGCCAGGTCGGCGGCCGGCCCGGGCCGCATCACCCGGGCCGAGTCCGCCCGCACCCCGGTGATCAGCCGGGCCGCCCGGTTGGTGGTGACGTAGTTGAAGAACCACTGGAACACCACCAACACCCGGTTCTCGAACCGGGCCAGGTACAGGATGTGGATGAGCAGCCAGGCCAGCCAGGCCGGCCGGCCGCTCAGCTTGATCCACCCGGCGTCGGCCACCGCCCGCCGCCGGCCGATGGTCGCCATCGTCCCCCGGTCCCAGTACCGGAACGGGCCGGGCGGGGCGGCCCCGCGGAGCCGGGCCTCGATCACGTCGGCCACGTACTTGCCCTGCTGCATGGCCACCGGGGCCAGCCCGGGGAGCGGCTTGCCGTCCTTGCCCGGCTGGCTGGCCAGGTCGCCGATCACGAACACGTCCGGGTGGCCGGGGACGGTGCAGTCCGGGCCGACCGGCACCCGCCCGCCGCGGTCGGCGGCCGGCCCGCCCAGCGCCTCGGCCAGCGCCTTGCCGAGCGGGGACGCCTTCACCCCGGCCGCCCAGATGACCGTCTCCGTGTCGATCCGCCGCGGCTCCTTGCCGCCGTCCGGCTGGTACATCACGTGGTCCGGCTGGAGGTCGGTGACGTGGCTGTCCAGGACCGTCTCGACGCCCAGGTCGTGGAGCTGGGCGATCGCCTTCGCCGACAGCGGCTCGACGAACTGGGACAGGATGCGGTTCTGCCCCTCGATCAGGATGACCCGGGTGGCCCGCGGGTCGATGGCGCGGAAGTCCCGCCGCATGGTGACGTGGGCCAGCTCGGCCACCGCCCCGGCCATCTCGACGCCGGTCGGCCCGCCGCCGACCACCACGAACGTGAGCAGCCGCTGCCGCTCCTTCGGGTCGGCCGCCCGCTCCGCCTTCTCGAACGCGACCAGCACCCGGTGGCGGATCTCGGTCGCGTCCTCGACCGTCTTCAGCCCCGGGGCCAGCGCCTCCCACTGGTCGTGGCCGAAGTAGTGGTGGGTGGACCCGGTCGCCAGGACGAGCGTGTCGTACGGGACGCGGTCCCCGTCCCGGGTCAGCACCGCCTTGCCGGCCGCGTCGAACCCGGTCACGTCGGCCAGCAGGCAGCGGACGTTCTTCTTGTTCCGCAGGATGGACCGTAACGGGGCGGCGATGTTGGCCGGGGACAGCCCGCCGGTGGCCACCTGATAAAGCAGGGGCTGGAACAGGTGGAAGTTCCGCCGGTCGATCAGGGTGACGGTCAGGGCCGAGTTGTTGCCGAGCGCTTTGGCGCAGTACAGCCCGCCGAACCCGCCGCCGACGACCACCACCCGGTGCGGCCCCGCCTTCCCGATGTCCGCCATGCCCGCCCTCCGCTGCGGCCGGGGCGCGCCCGGCCTGGGACGGAAGATAGTGTAGGCGGCGGGGTCGGCGTAGGGCGGGTCAAGCCGGCTCGGCGGCGCCGACCCGCCGGCCCGGGCGAGAACCGCTTGCCATTCCGGCCGGTTCCGGAGGGGAGGGCGAGGCTCCTGCCGAGCCGGGGGGCGAGTGGCAACGGGCAGGTGTCACACCGGCGGCCGTCACCGGTATGGGACGCAGTGGTTGCCCCGCGCTCCCCGGCTCGGCAGGAGCCTCGCCCTCCCCCGGCTCCGCTCGTAGATGATCGCGGAGACGTTGCCGTTCGCGGCGGGTCGGCGCCGCCGAGCCGGCTTGACCCACCCTACAGGGCTTTCGGAACCATCCGGATCACCAGCAGGTCCAGCCCGAGGACGGCCGGGGTCAGCCAGACGTGGTGGTGCAGCCCGTACTGGAAGCCGAACTCTTGCTGGGCCACGGCCGGCACGAACAGGGTGGCGAGCGACACCAGCAGCAGCCCGGCGACGGCGATGGTCGCGGGGATCATCTGCGGGTGGCGGGCCAGCCGGGCGGCCGTCCGGGTGAGCGGGATCAGCAACACGGTCAGGTCAAAGATCCACCCGCCGTAAGGGGTGGCCAGCGCCGACCCGTACACCAGCCACGGCAGCGCGGCCGCCCAGTCCCACCGCCGGCCGGCCCGCACCCGCCACCCGCCGGCGACCAGGGCCGCGACCGCCGTCGGCACGAACTGGATCCAGAACCCGGCCCCGGAGTCGGTCTTGAGGGCGTCCCAGGCCGCCCACGCCCGGACCCACCAGCCGACCGTCGGCAGCGCCCAGTGGGAGAGCGGCACCTGGGCGCCCGTCCGCGGCCGGCGGGCGGAGTCCAGGAACTGCTGGAAGACGCCCGGGTCGGGGATCAGGGCGACGGCCGCCAGCGCCGCCAGCACCCCCGCCCCGGCCAGCAGCGCCCGCCGGCCGTCCCGGCTGAGGGCGTCCACCACCAGCACCACGCCGAACACCGCCAGCAGGTGCGGCTTGATCGCGGTCAGGGCGGCGAACGCCCCGGCGGTGTACGGCCGGCCGCGGGTCCGGTGGTACAGGAACCCGCCCAGCCCGAGGACCAGCAGGCCGGTGTTCTGCCCGTACCCGACCATCCACCAGACCGGGCCGAACCCGGCCGCCAGGCCGACCGGGGCCAGCCCCCACAGCCGGTCGGTCGGCCCGCCGTACACCCGCCAGGCCATCCACACCCCGGCGACGACGGCGAGCACCTGGACCGCCACCCACAGCAGGTGCCCTTCGAGCGGCGGCAGCGCCCCGAACGGCCAGTACAGCGGCAGGGTCCACGGCGGGGTCCACAGGGACACCACCTCGTCCATGTCCGGGCGGCCGTACATCTCCCGCTGGAGCGGCAGGAGCTGCTCGCCGGAGTACGGGTCGCCGCCCCGCAGGTGGACCCGGGCGGCCGACCAGTACTCGACGAAGTCCCGGGGCGGGAACAGGGTCGGCGGGTCGGCCGCCAGCACGGCGGCGGCGAGGAGTGCGGTCATGTCAGACCCTAGAACGCGGCCCGGTAGATGCCCAGAATCTCGTCCGCCGACTGCGGCAGCCGCGGGTTCACCCGCATCAGCCGCTTGATCCCGAACGCCTTGGCGGCGAACCCGGTGAGCATGGCCTCGGTCACGCCGATGTCCCGCAGCCGGGCCGGGATGCCGGTGTCCGCCCGCAGCCTCTCGACGGCGGCGATCGCCGCCTCGACCCCGTGGTCGAAGTACTCGGCCACCCGCCGGGAGGCGTCCCGGAGGCGGTCGTCCGGCGGCCCGTCCCCCTCGTCCGCCGCGGCGAACACCCCCGGGCCGCTCAGCCACAGCCCGACGGCGGTCATCTCGTCCGCCCGCACCTCGGCGTTGTACCGCATGACGTAGGGGAGCAGCAGCCCGTTCCCGGCCCCGTGGCTGACGTGGACCGCCCCGCCGACCGGGTACTCCATGGCGTGGACCAGGGCCACCCCGGCGTTGCTGAACGCCAGCCCGCCCAGGGTCGCTGCCAGGGCCATCTTGTCCCGGGCTTCCAGGTCGGACCCGTCCGCCACCGCCCGCCGCAGGTAGCCGCCGACCAGCGTGACGCACTCGGCCGCCATGTAATCGGCCATCGTGTTCTTCCCCTGGTACACCGTCTCCCCGCCCGGCGGCCGGGTCAGGAACTCGGCGTGATCGACCGCCGTGTACGCCTCGATGGCGTGGGTCAGTGCGTCGATGCCGCTGTCGGCCGTCACCTTCGGCGGGCAGCCGACCGTCAGCAGCGGGTCCACCACCGCCGCGGCCGGCCGGATGTGCGGGCTGAGGCAGCTCACCTTGATCTGCTTCGCCACGTCTGTGAACACCGCCGCCGCCGACACCTCGCTGCCGGTGCCGGCCGTGGTCGGCACGCACACCAGCGGGAACACCGGCCCCGGCACCCGGCAGTCGCCGACGTAGTCGTCCAGGGTGCCGCCGTGGGCGAGTAGCACGGCCACCAGCTTGGCCGTGTCCATGTTGCTGCCGCCGCCGAGGCCGATCAGGATGTCCGGCCGGGCGTCCCGGGCGGCGGCCGTCGCCTGCATCACGACGTCCGACGGCGGCTCGGGCACGCAGCCGTCGAACACGACCGGTTCCACCCCGGCGACGTGCAGGGACGCCGTCACCTGGTCCAGCACCCCGTTACTTGCGAGGATCCGGTCAGTGACGACGAACGCCCGCCTGGCCCCGCGGCGGCGGGCGATCTCCCCGACCTGGGCGACCGCCCCGCGGCCGAACACCAGCGACCCGGCCGAATGGAACGTCCAGATACTGTTCATGGCGGTTCCCGGTAGAATGGCCGCACCCAGCCCGTGGCCCGATGGAGCGTGTTATATGCCCGCCCCGATCCGCATCGGCGTCGTCACCGTGTCCGACCGGGCCAGCCGCGGCGAGTACGAGGACAAGGGCGGCCCGGCCGTCGTCGGCTTCCTCCGGGAAGCCCTCTCCTGTGAGTGGGAGCCGGTCGCCCGGGTCATCCCGGACGACCAGGAGCACATCGAGTCTACCTTGAAGGCGCTATGCGACGACGAGGGGTGCGGGCTGGTGGTGACGACCGGCGGCACCGGCCCGGCCCCGCGGGACGTGACCCCGGAGGCGACCGAGGCCGTCTGCCAGAAGATGCTCCCCGGGTTCGGCGAGCTGATGCGGCAGGTGTCGCTCAAGTCGGTGCCGACCGCCATCCTGTCGCGTCAGACGGCCGGGGTACGGGGCAAGTCGCTGGTGGTCAACCTGCCGGGCAAGCCGGCCGCCATCCGCGAGTGCTTGCTGGCGGTGTTCCCGGCAATCCCGTACTGCGTCGACCTGATCGGCGGCCCGTACCTGACCACCCACGACGGGGTGGTGAAGGCGTTCCGGCCGAAGGCGTGATTTCCGTAGGGCGGGTCAAGCCCTTGCGGGTTTGGGGGGCCCCGCCCCGCCGGCGTGGCAACCGCTCGTTGCCGTTCGCGGCGGGTCGGGCCGGGGAGGGCGAGGCTCCTGCCGAGCCGGGGAGCGCCCGGCAACCGCCTGATGCCACACCCGCGGCTGCCACCGGTACGGGCTGCGGTGCCTGCCCACACGCTCCCCGGCTCGGCAGGAGCCTCGCCCTCCCCCGGCCCGACCCGCCGCGTGTGGCAAGCGGTCGTTGCGGTTCACGGCGGGTCGTCGTCGCCAAGCCTCCTCGACCCGCCCTACACAAGAGGTCGTCCCATGCGCTCGCTCGCCGTCCTGCTGTTCGTCCCGGCGGTCGCCGTCGCCCAGACGGAGAAGATCGACGCCGCGGTCAAGGAGAAGCTCGCCACCCTGCGGTACGTCCAGTCGCTCCGCGACCCGGCCACCGGGGCGTACAAGGTGACGGCCGACGGCAAGCCGAGCCTGCGGGCGTGCAACGGGGCCGTCCGGGCGGTCAAGACCCTCGGGGGCGAGATCACCGACGCCGACAAGCTGACCGCGTTCGTGCTGTCCTGTTACGACCCGGCCACCGGGGCATTCGCCGAGCCGGGCGGTAAGCCGGACGTGGCGATCACCTCCGTCGGGGTGATGGCGGCGGCCGAACTCGGCATCCCGAAGGAGAAGTACAAAGGGGCGATGGGCTACCTGGCCAAGCACGCCAAGACGTTCGAGGAGGCCCGCATCGCGGCGGCGGCGGTCGAGGCGTGGGGCGTCAAGGACTGCCCGTTCAAACTGGACGCCTGGGACGCCGTCGCGGACGAATTCGGGCGGTCCGCCGCCGGCACGCCGCGGGAGGGCGGCGCCCGGGAGGTCGGGTCGGTGGCCGCCCTCAAGCTGCGGCTCGGGCTGCCGTTCCCGGCCAAGGACGCCATCCCCGGGTTCCTCCAGGTCGGCCAACTGAACGACGGCGGCTGGGGCAAGACGGCGGAAGCGTCCGACCTGGAGACGACGTACCGGGTGATGCGGGCGCTGTACCTGCTCAAGGCGAGGCCGGACCCGGCCGGGCTGCGGCGGTTCGTGGCGTCGTGTCGGAACGCGGACGGCGGGTACGGGGTGACGCCGAAGACCCCGTCCAGCATGAGCGGGGTGTACTACGCGACGACGGTCGAGAAGTGGCTGAGCGAGTTGGAGAAGTGAGCGGCGTTTAGCCGCGAGGCGGAGGCTCTGCGGAGCCGAGCGCGGAACCAGCATCACGGGGCTTCGCGGCTCGACGAAATCGGGGCGCGGGTGTCGCGCTCGGCTCCGCGGAGCCTCCGCCTCGCGGCTAACCGGCCGCCGTTCGCGCCTTCCGCGCGTCCCGGAACGACTTCACGCAGGCGATCACGAACAGCAGGCACAGCCCGATCATCAGCACGCCGGCCTGCACCGCCGGCTTGCCGAAGTCGACCGTGCCGGTCTTCGAGTAACCGCGGACCAGCGGCATGAACCCGCCGAGGAAGCCGAGCAGCCCGACCATCGCGGCGGCGTGCATGGCGTGCTTGCGGGCGGCCGGGGCGGCGTAGGCGACCAGCCCGCACACGGCCAGCAGCCCGCCGACGGCGGCCGGGATGAGGGCCGTCGGGCTGACCGCCCCGGTGGCCGGGTCGGGGGTGCCGTTCAGGTACGCGAACGCGCCGGCGGCGGTCAGGATCACGCCCACGAGCAGGGCGAGCGAGGGGACGGGCACGGGTGGCTCTCCGGTATGTCGGGTCTGCAGGAATTGTAGTCAGCCGGCGGACAGGGCTTCGAGCACCTCTCGGACCGCCGCCGCCGGCCCGGCCACGTCCGCCAGCCAGGTGTCGATGAACACCGTCAGCTCGTCCGCGCCGCGGCGGAACCGGGTCAGCCCGACCCCGAGCGGGGAGTCGTGCCAGGTGTCGTCCGCCACCCACCCGAGTTCGGCCAGCACTTCCTGTAACCGGGCGATGGCCTCGGCGTCGTCGCTGGCACAGATGTCGGCCCGGGTCATGGTCTTTGCTCCCCTCTCCCCTTGGGGGAGAAGGGTTGGGGGTGAGGGGTAGGACGGCACGCCACTACTGAGACGCCGAACCGGCAAGCAGTCGTGACCCCTCACCCCCGGCCCCTCTCCCCCTAGGGGAGAGGGGAGCAAGAAGTCACTCCCATTCGATCGTCGCCGGCGGCTTGCTGCTCACGTCGTACACCACCCGGTTCACGCCCTTCACCCGGTTGATGATCGTCGTCGACACCTTGGCCAGCAACTCATACGGCAGGTGGGACCAGTCGGCGGTCATGAAGTCGTCCGTCTGGACGCACCGCAGGCAGACCGTCCCCTCGTAGGTGCGGCCGTCCCCCATCACCCCGACCGACTGCACCGGCAACAGCACCGCGAACGCCTGGGCCGTCTTGCGATACCAGCCGCTCTTGTGCAGCTCCTCGATGAAGATCGTGTCCGCCTTCCGCAGCGTGGCGAGCTTGTCTTCGGTCACTTCCCCGAGGCACCGCACGGCCAGCCCGGGGCCGGGGAACGGGTGCCGCCAGACGACCTCGTCCGGCAGCCCGAGTTCGGTGCCGAGCTTGCGGACCTCGTCCTTGAACAGGTCCCGCAGCGGCTCGATCAGCTCGAACCCCAGCTCGGCCGGCAGCCCGCCGACGTTGTGGTGCAGCTTGATCGTCGCCGCCGGGCCGTCCGGGCTGCCCCCGCTCTCGATCACGTCCGGGTAGAGCGTCCCCTGGGCCAAAAAGTGGGCGTCCGGGATCGACTTCGCCTCGGCCTTGAACACGTCGATGAACACCCGGCCGATGTGCTTCCGCTTCTCCTGCGGGTCGGTCACGCCGGCCAGCGCCGTGAGGAACCGCTCCCGGGCGTCCACCACATGCAGGTCCGCTTTGAACCAGTCGCGGAAGGTGTGTTTGACGAGGGCCGTCTCGCCCTCCCGCATGAGGCCGTTGTCCACGTAGATGCAGGTCAGTTGCGGGCCGATCGCCTTCACCAACAGGGCCGCGCACACCGCGGAGTCAACGCCGCCGGACAGCCCGCAGATGACCCGCTTCTTACCGACCCGCTGCCGCACCTCGGCGACCGTCCGGTCGATGAACGTGGTCATCTTCCAGGAGCCGGAGCAGCCGCACACGTCCCGCAGGAAGTTGGCCAGCACCTGGTTGCCGTGCGGGGTGTGGCGGACCTCCGGGTGAAACTGGATACCGTACACCGGCCGGGTGCGGTGCTTGACGGCGGCCAGCGGGCACGCCTCCGTGGTGGCCAGCGGCAGCCACTCGTCGGACACCGTCTGCACCTGGTCGCCGTGGCTCATCCACACGGTCGATTCGGCCGGGTAGCCCTGGAACAGCCCGTTCGGGTCGGCGACGGTGAGCGTCGCCCGGCCGTACTCCCGGGTGTGCGCCCCGCCGCCGACCGTCCCGCCGAGCGCCTGGCAGGCGAGCTGCATCCCGTAGCAGATGCCCAGCACCGGAATCCCAAGCTCGAAGAGCCTCGGATCGCACTGCGGGGCGCCCGGCTCGTACACGCTCATCGGCCCGCCGGAGAAGATGATCCCCTTCGGGTTCAGCTCCCTCACCCGGTCGGCCGACAGGTCGTGCCGGACCACCTGGCAGAAGACGTTCAGCTCCCGCACCCGGCGGGCGATCAGTTGCCCGAACTGGGAGCCGAAGTCGAAGATCAGGACGAGTTCCTGGCTCATGCCGGTGTCACACTCAGGGGACTACGACCCGTAGGAGCCGCGACCGCAGGGAGCGGCTGAATGGCAACCGCGTCTTGCCGTCTCAGCCGCTCCCTAGCGGTCGCGGCTCTTCCCCACTCCGTCGCCCGGTCGGCGGCGGCCGTCACGGCGTCCATCAGGGCCGCCCGGACGCCGGCCCGCTCCGGGCGTGCAGCCCGGCGATGGTGGTGCCGCCGGGGCTGGCCACCGCGTCCGACACGGGCGCCGGGATGCTGGCCGGTTTCGAGCACCATCTTCGCCGATCCGAGGACCGTTTGTGCGGCCAGCTTCTGGGCAACATCTCTGGGTAAGCCGGCTTTCACGCCGCCGTCGGCCGCAGTGCCTCGATCATCACGTACACGAAGGCGGGGCCGCTGCCGCTCAGGCCCGGTGACGGCGTCCAGCAGCGGCTCCGACACCCGCACCGCCACCCCAACCGCCCCGAACAGCCGCTCGACCAGAGCCACATCATCGGCGGTGGCGGCCGACCGGCCCTGAACCCGCTGGCGCTCGCCCCGACCAGGCAGGGCGTGTTCGGCATCACCCGGATCAGCCGGGCGTCGGCCCCCAGCCCGGCGGCCAGTTGGGCGAGCGTCACCCCGGCGGCGATGGAGATGGTCAGATGCCGGCGGTCCACCCAGGGGGTGATCTCGTCCAAAAGCCCGGCCATCGCCTGCGGCTTGACCGCCAGCACCAGCAGGTCGGCCGCCACCAGCACGTCGGCGTTCGAGTCCGTGACCCGTAAGCCCGTGGTCGTGGCGAACCGCTCCCCGGCGGCCGGGTACGGGTCGCTGGCCAGGCTGCGGGCCGGGTCGAGCAGCCCGGCGGCGAGCCGCCCCTTTGGCCAGGGCAGTGGCCATCTGCCCGGCCCCGGGGAGGAACCCGATCGCGAGAGCGGCGGCGTCATCCGGCCTCCGGCGTTCCGGCCGTCGGGAAAGCGTTCATCATACGGCGTCAACCCCCGGGGAAATGCTGGCGTCCGCCGCGGGCGGCGGGTATATCTGGCAGGCACCCCGCCCCACCCGTTCCGCCGGAACCCCCCCGATGGCAATCGCCGACCCGTCCGCCGATGCCGCCCCCGGACCGGGTGGGCCAGCCTCCGCGACCTGTCCCGGTACCAGTGGTTCGTGTTCACCGTCGCCGCCATCGCCTGGATGGCGGACTGCATGGACCAGCAGCTATTCAACCTGGCCCGGGTGATGTCCCTGACCGACCTGCTCGGCGGGGCGTCCGCCCACCGGACACGGTCAAGACGTGGGCCACCCGGGCGACGTCGGTCTTCCTGATCGGGTGGGCGACCGGCGGGCTGGTGTTCGGCATGTACGGGGACCGGCTCGGCCGGGTCCGCACCCTGACGTACACCATCCTGCTGTACTCCGTCTTCACCGGCCGCCGTGTCGGTCGGCCCGTGGGACTACTGCCTGTACCGGTTCCTGACCGGGCTGGGGGTGGGCGGGGTGTTCGCCGCCGCCGTCGCCCTGCTGGCCGAGACCATGCCGGGGAACGCCCGCCCGTTCACCCTCGGGCTGATGCAGGATCTGTCGGCCGTCGGCAACTGCACCGCCGCCCTGCTGTACATTGCCCTCGGCCTGCTGGAGCTGTACGGCTACCTGGACCCGCTCAAGTCCGTCGGGCTGAGCGCCTGGCGGGTGCTGTTCCTGATCGGCATCGTGCCGGCCGTGCTGGTCGTGTTCATCCAGCGGAAGCTGACCGAGCCGGCGTCGTGGAAGCAGGCGAAGGCGGCGGCCGACGCCGGCACCGGCAAGCGGCTCGGCTCCTACGCCGACCTGTTCGGCGGCGGGTGGGTGACGCGGCACGCCGTCCTCGGGGTGCTGCTGGCGTTCGTCGGGGTGGTCGGTCTGTGGGGGATCGGGTTCTTCGTGGTCGATCTCCAGCAGGGCATCTTCCGGCCGACGTTCGCCGCCGAAGCCGAGCAACTGCCGGCCGACCAGCGGGCGGCGTACATCAAGGGCCAGGGGATCATCTGGGCCGGGGCGTCCTGGCGATCAACGTCGGGGCGTTCTTCGGCATGACCGGGTTTAGCTGGCTGACCTCGGGTCGGCCGGCGGCCGGCGTTCGCCGTCACGTTCATCGCCGCCGCGGCCGGCGTCGCCCTGGTGTTCATGCAGATGAAGACCCGGGCGGACATCGTCTGGATGAACGTGCTGATGGGGTTCTGCCTGCTGGCCCTGTTCGGCGGGTACGCGATCTGGCTGCCAGAGCTGTTCCCCACCCGGCTGCGGGCGACCGGCACCAGCTTCTGCTACAACGTCGGCCGGTTCATCGCGGCCAGCGGCCCGCTGGTGCTCGGGTATCTGACGACGGACGTGTTCGCCTACGCCAAGACGCCGGAGACGCCGGACCTGCCGTTCCGGTACGCCGGGCTGGCCATGTGCAGCATCTTCGCGGCTCGGGCTGGCGGTGCTGCCGTTCCTGCCGGAGACCTGGGAAGCCGCTGCCGGAGTAGATGGTATCTCGTAGGGTGCGTTGAGGAGGCTTTGCGACGAAACGCACCGGCCCTGCAGGCGGTCCCACCCGGGTCGATGCCCCTCCGGTGCGTTTCGCAAAGCCTCAACGCACCCTACGTAGAGGCTTTGTGATGAGCTTGCCCACCGCACCAGACTGGCTCTCCCTCCGTGACGGGTCGCTTAAGCCCGGCATCCGCGACCACATCCTGTTTGTAATGGTCGGCGACCAGACAGTATAAGCTGGAGGCCCGGCCGGCGGCCGGGGTTCACCTCGCCGTCACCCAGACGATCAACGGCAAGCGGGTGGACGGCGGGGCAAGTACCCGACCCGGGACGCCGCCCTGTCCGGCGGGCTGGACGAACTCGAAGGGCGGGCCGCCCTCGGCTGGTAGAATGGCAGTGGGGGAGTGACCAATGTCCGACGCCGCGCTGAGGGGCGAAAGATGGACTACCTGATTCTGGCCGGGTTCCTGGCCGCGTGGCTGGTGATCCAAGTGTGGTTACTGCCCCGAATGGGGATGCGGTCCTGAATGGTCGGGCAGTGCGAGCCGCGGTCGCGGCCGACCCCGACCCAGACGGCCGACGCCCCTTACGACGCCAACAAGTAGCCGGCCATCGCCAGCCCGACGGCTGCCAGCAGACCGGCGACCACCAGCCCGAGTGACCAGACCGGCGGGCGGTACGGCTCCCCGCGGTCGATCCGGCCCAGCACCGTCCGGTACTCCAGCCCGGCCAGCACGCACACCGCCACCCCGAGCAGCACCAGCGCCACCCCGAACCCGCTCGACCAACCGGCGTGCGGCGGGGGTGGGCGGCCGGCAGCTCCCGCAGGAACAGCCCGAACCGGGCGACCACGAACCCGAACCCCATCAGGGCCAGCCCGGTCCGCACCCAGGCCAAGAGCGTCCGCTCGGCGGCGAACCGCACCCGCGGGTCTTCCGGCGGCCCGGTCATCGGAACAGCCCCCGACCCACTCGGCGGTGACTTCCTCCAGCGACCCGACCACCAGGTCCGCACCCGCGGCTCGGAGCGTGTCCGCCGGGTGGTGGCCGACGGCCGTCACCGCCACGCACCTCATCCCCGCGGCCTTCGCCGCCTGCACCCCGGCGACCGCGTCCTCGAACACCACGCACCGCCGCGGGCCGCCCCGAGGCGACGGCCGCCGCCGTCAGGGAAGACTTCCGGGTCCGGCTTGCCACGGGTCACGTCCTCCCCGCTGACGACCGCGGCGAAGTACGGCCGCGTCCGCGTGACGGTGAGCAGCAGGTCCAGGTTCCCCGCGGGGCGGCGAGCCGACCGCCTGCGGCCAGCCCCGGTCGGCGAACGCCATCAACAGCGGCTCGACGCCCGGCAGCAGGGCCGTCCCGTGCTCGCGGACCATCGCCCGATAGAGCGTCTCCTTCCGCAGCCCGATGTCGGCACGCCTCGTCCACGCCGCCGGGTCGAACAGCGTGCGGACGATCTCCGGGTTCCGCCAGCCGAACGTGGCGGCGAAGTCGGCCAGGTGAACGGCAACCCGGCGTCGGCGGCGAACCGCTGCCAGGCGAGGAAGTGGTGCTCGGCGGTGTCGACCAGGGTGCCGTCCACGTCCCAGATGACGGCCGGCGAAGGGGCAGTCACGGCGACTCCTGAAGCGACCTAACCCCCGTCCCCTTTCCCTGAGAGGGTCCGGGGATCTGCGTGCGACAGCGCGCCCGGGCTGTGGTTTCGGTCACGGGCGGGGCGAGCGTCCCCCTTGCTCCCCCTCTCCCGCTTCGGGGGAGGGGGCCGGGGAAGAGGGTTGCACCCGCCACCCGATTCCGCGACTTCGGAGCTTCCGGGGCCGGGTGGCCGGCGTGACCCCACCCCCCGGCCCCCTCCCCGAAGCGGAGAGGGGGAGCGAGGGGAATGAGCGTCCGACTACGGGTCCGAGTTTTGCCGACACGAGAGCCGCCCCGCTTGCTCCCCCTTCTCTCTCAGGGAAGGGGGCCGGGGTAGGTTGCCTTCCCTCGCACCACCCGCCCGGCGACCCACGCCCCGACGAGCCACCCGTAGAACATGGCAACCGGCGCCACGCACCCGCCGCCGAGCAGCAGCCAGATCGGCCGGCCGGCCGCGTCCGCCTGTTCCCCCGGCAGCGCGTCCGCCGGGGCCAGCAGGGCCAGGGCGACAACGACCGCCCCCCCAGCCGCCGCGCTGCCGACGATGCCGCCGACCCGCCGGGCGTCCGCTGGGATCACCGCCCGCCCTCGCCGAGCAGCCGGTCGACCAACTCCTTCAGGTCGGCCAGACTACGGGCGTACCGCTCGCCGTCCGTGTCCTTCGGCCCCTGATACCCGTGGAACCCGCGGAGGTGGACCATCCCGTCCCGGTCCACCACGGCCAGGTAGGTGCTGTGCTGGTACTTCTCCCCGGGCAGGGCGGCCGGCTTGTCGGACCGGCTGACGCCCAGCTTGAACCCGTCCTTGGCCAGGGCGTGCAGCTTGTCCTCCGGGCCGGTCAGGAACAGCCACCGGTCCGGGTGGGCGCGGTAGTGGGAGGCGTACTTCTTCAGCTCGTCCGGGGTGTCGGTGTCCGGGTCGAAGGTGAACGTCACCAGCCGCAGGTCCGGCCGGTCGGCCAGGCGGAGTTCCTCCTGCAGCCGGGCCATGGTGGCGGTGACGCTCGGGCACGGGCCGGTGCAGCGGGTGAACACGAACGACGCCACCCACACCTTGCCCCGCAGGTCGGCCGCGGACACGGCCTTGCCGGACCGCTCGGTGAGGCTGAAGTCCGGCACCGGGGTGGTCAGCTCGGCCGGCTCCGGGGCGGACGCGGTCGGGCTGGTGCGGCGGCCCGGCACCGGCAAGAGGGCGCTGGCCGCCAGCGACAGGACGCCCAGCCCGAGCAGGATCGGCAGGGCCACCCGGGCCAGCCGGGCGGCCCGCGGCTCGGTGACGGGATCGGCCATCGGACGCACCCCCATGCGGGTCAGGAAGCGGAGGGCGGGGGCGGGCACCCCGTGCGGCAACGGCTCGCAACGGCGCCGCGGCGGGGCACCACGCCCCGCGCCCTCGGGAGAGGTCAAAGCCGCCCGCCGGCCGCGGGACTCAGCCGACGAACCGGGGGACGACGCCGGTCGCCACCAGCAGGGCCATCACCCCGCACAGGTGGACCAGCGACCCGCGGAGGACGGACCGGGCGGTGACGTTGTCCGGCACCCGGGCGAACCGCACCCCCCGGGCCAGGAACCACACCCCCAGCGGCACCGCCCCGGCCAGGTACACGGCCGCCGCCACCGGCCCGAGGAACGGGGCCGGGGCCAGCGTCGCCACGATCAGCAGGCCGCAGGTGGCGACGGTCGCCCGCCCGGTCCACCGGCCGTCCCGGTGGTCCACCACCGGCAGCATCCGCAGCCCGCCCCGGGCGTAGTCGTCCTTGTGCAGCCAGGCGATGGCGTAGAAGTGCGGCAGTTGCCAGACGAACAGGATGGCGAACAGGGCGAACCCCTCGGCGTCCACCGACCCCCGAGCCGCCGCCCAGCCGATGACCGGCGGCAGCGCCCCCGGCACCGCCCCGACCACCGTGTTCCACGCCGTCACCCGCTTGAGCGGGGTGTACACGGCGACGTACAGGAAGCCGGTGGCCGCCGCCGCGACCGCCGCCGCCGGGGTCGGCAGGCTGACGGCCAGATACCCGACCCCGGCCGCGTACAGTAGCACCCCGAACACCAGCGCCTCGGCCGCCGTCACCCGGCCGGTCGGCAGCGGGCGGTTGGCCGTCCGCCCCATCCGGCGGTCGGTCCGCCGCTCCAGCCAGTGGTTCAGGGCGCTGCCGCCGGCGGCCACCAGCCCGGCCCCGAACAGGACTTGCCCGAGGTGGCCCCAGCGGACCTCCGGGGCGGCCCCGAGCAGGTAGCCGACGCCCACCGTGACCAGGGCCATGGCGGCGATCTTCGGCTTGGTCAGCTCGGCGTAGTCGGCCAGCCGGGTGCGGACGGCGGCGACGGCCAGCGGGTCGGCGGCGGGCAAGGTGGTCGGCTCGGCGGTGGCCATCAGTCGTCCCGAAAGTAGGCCCGGCCGGGCCGGGGGTGAGGTCTGTTGTAGAACCGTCAGGCGGCGGCGACCGGCTCCGCGGCCCGGGAATCCGCCCGCGGGCCGGCCGCCCCGGCGTCACCCGCCGGCGCCCGTCGCCACACCCGCAGGGCGAGCAGCACCGCGGCGGCCAGCAGGGCGGCCCCGACCAGGGCGTGCAGGGTCCGCACGCTGGCCGACCCGACCGTCACCTTGCGGTCCAGCGGCAGGACGGCGAACTGCGGCCCGGCGGCGGCGAACTTGCCCATCCACGCCTCCACCCCGAGCAGCACCTGCACCCCGACGATGCCGAGCAGGTGATAGGCCGTGAACCCGAGGTGCCGCCGGCCGCTGGGAGTGACGACACACCGGGCCGCCAGCCACACCGCCAGCCCGGCGACGACGAACGCGGTCAGCACGTGCAGCCGCTGGGCGAGCGGGGTGCCGTAGTGCCGGACCATCACCCCCCACACCAGTTGGACGAACACCAGCACCGGAAGGGCGACCGCCAGCCGGCCGACCCGCTGCCGGTCCACGTCCGGCAGCTCCCGCTCGAAGGACAGCGGCTTGGACATCGCCATCACGGCGATCAGCAGGCACAGCACCGCCTGGCCGAACGTGCCGTGGATCAGGGCCAGTTCGGTGCCGACGAGCTGGTCCAGGTACACCCGGTAGCCGCCGAGCAGCCCCTGAACCATGACCGCGACCAGCGACACGGACGCCAGCGCCCGCACCCACCGGCCCCGACCGCCGACTACCAAAGTGACGCCGGCCAGCCCGAGCACTACCGCCGCGGCGACCGCGGTCGGGGCCGTGGTCTGCGGCCACACCGTCACCGCCCCACCGGCCTTGCGGGCCTCCCACGCCTGGCCCATCTGCCGGTGGAACTGACCGTACAGGGCGATCAGGGCCAACACCGCCGCCAGCCCGGCCCACTTCAGCCACGGCTTCCGCTCGGTGAAGCACGCGACGACGGCGAGCAGGGAGGTCAGCCCGCCGACCACGAACCCGGCCAGCCGGTGGGTGTGTTCGAGCAGGAACCCGGCGTTGTCCTCCCGCCACTCCTGACCGTTCACCACCAGATACCACGGCTCGGTCGGCCACACCCGGTCGGACATGCCGACCCGGAACGAGGTGACGAGCCAGCCGAGGGTGAGCAGCACCGCCGTCGCCACGACGGCCGCCACCGCCAGCCGACGGACCCACCGCTCGGCCGGCGTGCGGGGCGAGGCGTCGAGGGCCGGGGATAGCGGGTCGCGGGTCATGGTTCGGACGGTTGAGCCTTCTGCATGAGAACGAAGCGGTTGCCGGTGGCAGTCCGGGCCGCCACGGAGGGCGGCCCCTACGGCCGGTGATACGGTAGGGCGTCACCCATGCCCGCGCTCCTCGTAGCCGCCCTCCGTGGCGGCCCGCGAGACTTCACCCCGTCCCGGAGCCTACGGCCCGGTCCTGACCGGCGGGTACACCTTCTCCCGCACGTCCGCCGGCAGCCGCTGCGGATACCCCAGCTCGCGGACGAAGCTCACCAGGTCGGCCACCTGGGCTTCGGTCAGCGACGGGTTCGCCGGCATTCCCGACGGCGGGATGCCGTGCCGGATACGGGCGGCCAGCGTCGCCGGGTCTTTGCCCCAGCGGAACTCGCCCCGGGTCAGGTCGTGGACCTTGACCACCGCCCCCCAGGCGTCGTACCGGTAGGTGTCCTGCCGGCCGTAGTCCCGGTGGCAGACGGCACACCCGGCGGCCGGTCCGTTGAACAGGGCCATCCCCCGGCGGACCGCCTCCGGGTCGGCCGGGTCGCTCACCGGGACCGGGGCGGGCGGCGGGGCGGCCTGGGCCGCCTGCCACTTACCGACCGCCTTGCCCAAGACCGCCCGGCACTCGCCGGCGATGTCCTGCACGTCGTCGCTCGGGTCGAGGGCCGCTTTGATGACGGCCGCCTCCACCTCGCCCCGCAGGCTCAGGTGAATCGTATACGCCGTCACCGCCCGCAGGTCGTCCGCCGGCAGCAGGTCGAACATCTGCATGGACGAGCCGGGCACTCCGGCCCGCAGCAGGTGGACCAACTCGCCGACCGTCGGCTTGCGGTCGCCGGCCGCCGCCTTGAACCCGCCGGTGCGGACGTCCCGCGGGTACGGGTACATCCACGGCCCGGCCGGGCCACGGCCGTCGCCGGTCAGTCCGTGGCAGTTGGTACACAGCCGGCGGTACACCCGGCTGCCGGCCGCCAGCACGTCCGCGGACAGGTCCAGGTCGCCGACCCGCACCGGCCCGCCGACCGCCGGGGCGGCCGGGGTGCCGAACAGGTCGTCGAGCGCCTGCCGAAGTTCCTGCTTCCGCAGCTCGGGCAGGGCCACCGGGTCGGCGATGGCCCCGCCGACCTTGCCCAGGGCGGCGATGCTCGGGTCGAGCTTGCCGGCCGGCGGCGGGGCGAGCGGGGTGTCGGCCGGCAGCCGGGTGACGACCGGGTCGGCCCGCAGCGGGTACCGCAGGGCCGGGTCGTACCCGTCGGCCGGGCCGCCGTCGCACCCGGTGAGCAGGGCCGCCGCGCCGACCATCATCCCCGTTAACAGCACGGCGAGGCCGACCCCGGCGACCCAGGTGCCCGCCTCGCCGCTCGTCGTCTCACGGTCCGGCCTCATGGCCCTCCGCCTGCCGCGGTCACATGACCGCGATGTGCCGGGTGAAGTAGTCGGTCAGGGTGAACAGGAACAGCAGAGTGGTCCAGAACATGGCCGCCCCGACGCACAGCCAGGTCAGCTTGTCCGCCTGCCGCAGGTCCATGAAGAAGTACGCCAGCACGGTCGCCTGGACGCCGGCCACCAGCAGGTTGGCCAGCACCTTGTACGGCCCCATGTCGCTGAACCCGACGGCCAGGGCGACCAGGGCCAGCACCGCCAGCACGGCGAACGTGGTCAGGTGCGCCCCGGTGGTCGGGACGGTGTGGTGGTCGCGCTCGAAGATCGTCTGCTTCACGTCGCTCACGGGTCGCCTCCGGCTGGCTCTGCGTGGGGCGGTGCCGAGTCTTCGAGGCCCGCCGGTCCGGCAACCGCTCCCAGCCCAGGGCGGCGGGCCTCGAAGACTCGGCACCGCCCTACGAACTCAGTGCCCCATCCCGAACGCCTGCTTCAGTCCGGTCCCCACCTGCGCCCAGGTGTGCGGGCCGGCCAGGTACAGCAGCGGCAGCAGGAAGATCCACACCATGTCCACGAAGTGCCAGTACAGCGACATCACCTCGATGTACACGTACCGCTCGGTCATGTCGAAGAACCCTTGCCGGGCCAGGACGTACTGCCACGCCAGCAGGCCGAGGCCGACGATCATGTGGAGGACGTGCAGCCCGGTCATGCTGTAGTAGAACATGAAGAACAGCTGCACCCGGACCAGGTTCACCTCCTTGATGGCCCCGTTCGACTGCCGGGCCTCGGCCAGCCGTCTCTCGTACTCGGCGTAGTTCGGGGCGTCCGGGGTGGGGGTGTGCGGGCCGACCGGGACGTACCGGAAGCCGGCCTGCCCGAGTACGTGCTGCAGGCTGTCGACGAACCCCTCTTCGGTACTCAGCGCCCGGCCGCCACGGGTCTGGACGGCGGAGAACCGGGGGCCGGGGACCAGCCCCTCCAGGTAGTCGAGCTGGTACTCCCGCATCTTCAGCCCGAGGAACGCGGCCCCGAGGACGATGGTGGCCAGCAGCCACCGCCGCAGCCCGGCCCGGTCGCCGCGGTAGCAGGCGGCGATCCCCAGGGTGATGGTCAGGCTGCTGGTCAGCAGCAGGAAGGTGTTCACGCTGGCGATCCCGACGTTCAGGGCGGCGCTGCCGGCCTCGAACTCGTTCGGGAACCAGATGCGGTACGCGGTGTACCCGCAGAACGCCCCGCCGAAGAACAGCACCTCCGTCACCAGGAACAGCCACATGCCGAACCGGACGGTGGCGTGCTGCTGGCCCAGGTTGTTGAAGTGGTGGGCGACCGGCCCCCCGTGCCCGTGGGCGTGGGTGTCAGCTGCCATGAGCGATCTCCCCCTGGTGCCCGCTGCGGGTCGGGCCGTCCGAGTTGTAGTCCAGCGGCTGGGCGGCGTGTCCGTTGACGAACACCCCGCCGGCCCGCTCCAGTTCCTTCAGCCCGTCCGGCACCGAGTACTCGTACGGGGCGAAGTACACGATCGGGGTGTCGTCGAAGTTGAACTGCGGCGGCGGGCTGGGGGTCTGCCACTCCAGCCCGGTCGCCTCCCACGGGTTGCTCCCGGCCCGCTTGCCGAAGAACAGGGAGGCGGTCAGGTAGAACGCCGGCATCAGGAACCCGACCCCCTGGATGCTCGCCCCGGCCGTGCTCATCACGTGGTACAGCTGGAACTCCGGCGGGTAGAGCGGGTACCGCCGCGGGTTGCCCAGGTAGCCGACCACGAACTGGGGCATGAAGGTGAGCAGGAACCCGATGATCACCGTCACCGCGGCCAGCCGGCTCCAGAAGTCGGAGTACATCCGGCCGGTCATCTTCGGCCACCAGAAGTGCAGCCCGGCCAGCCACCCGACCAGCATCCCCCCCACCATGGTGAAGTGGAAGTGGGCGATCACGAAGTAGGTGTCGTGCAGGTGGATGTCCGACCCCATCACCCCCAGGTACAGGCCGGTGATCCCGCCGATGGTGAACAGCACCAGGAACCCGATCCCGAAGATCATCGGGGCCGGCAGGGTGATCTTCCCCTGGTACAGGGTGGCCGTCCAGTTGAACACCTTGATGGCGCTGGGCACCGCCACCAGCATGGTGATGAGGGAGAACAGCATCCCCAGGTAGTACCCCTGGCCGGCCAGGAACATGTGGTGGCCCCACACCACGAACCCGATCACCGCGATGCCGACGCTCGACCAGGCGACCGCCTTGTACCCGAAGATGTTCTTCCGGCTGAAGCAGGTGAGCACCTCGCTGATCACCCCCATGGCCGGCAGGATCATGATGTACACGGCCGGGTGGCTGTAGAACCAGAACAGGTGCTGGAACAGGAGCGGGTCGCCCTCCAGGTTGGGGTCGAAGATGCCCACCCCGAACAGCTTCTCGACCGCCAGCAGCACCACCGACACGGCCAGCACCGGGGTGCCCAGCAGCTGGATCAGGCTGGTCGCGTACATGGCCCACAGGAACAGCGGCATCCGGCTCCAGGTCATCCCCGGGCACCGCATCTTGTGGATGGTGGCGATGATGTTCAGGCCGGTCAGGATGCTGCTGAACCCGGTGACGAAGATGCCCAGCCCGGCGTACAGCAGGTTGGTGTGCGAGTACTTGGACGAGTACGGCGGGTAGAACGTCCACCCGGTGTCCAGCCCGCCGACCAGCAGCTGCCACATGAACAGCCCGGCCCCGGCCATCCACACGTACCAGCTGAGCAGGTTCAGCTTGGGGAAGGCCATGTCCTTGGCCCCGATCATCATCGGCACCAGGAAGTTCCCGAGCACCCCGGGGATGACCGGGATGAGGAACAGGAACAGCATGATCGTGCCGTGGGCGGTGAACGCCTTGTTGTACTGGTCCAGCTCCAGGATCGCCCCGGTCGGGGAGAGCAGGCTGAGCCGGACCAGCCCGATGGCCAGCGCCCCGAACACGAAGAACACGCTGACCGCGACCAGGTACAGGATGCCGATCCGCTTGTGGTCGACCGTCAGCAGCCACGACAGGACGCCGTGGGCGTGGTTCAGGTAGTGCACCCGGGTGCGGTCCTGCTCCGGGGTCGGCTCCGGGGCCGGGATGCACTGGGGGGTGTAATCCAAATGCGGGATCGCCGGGGCGGCGGCGCGGGTGGCGGTACTCACTTGGCCAGCCCTCCTTCCGAGGTCGGGGCGCCGGGGGCGTTCACCGGGGCCGGGTAGTTATCGTTGCGGGTCGGCAGGTCGCCCGGCTTGAGCGACTTGATGTACGCGACCAGGTTCCGCATCTCGATCTCGTCCACCTGCCCGACCGGGAAGGCGGGCATGATCGGCTTCCACCCGTCGGCCACCTTGGCCATCGGGTTGCGGATCGACTGGCGGATGTACTCCTCGTCGAACTTCTGCATGGCCCCGCCCTGGAGCGGCCGCATCGTCCCGTAGTACCCCTCCAGCCGGGGCGCCCGGGCCGAGCTCTCGGCGTTGTGGCAGGTGATGCACTGGAGCTTCAGGAACAGCTTGCGGCCCTCCCACGCCGGCGACCCGTCCACCGGGTTCTTGCCGGGCACCAGCCGGTACGTCCCCTCCTTCCACGCCTCGTAGTCGGCCGGGGCCAGCACGTGCACCTTGCCGACCATCTGGGAGTGGCCCATCCCGCAGTACTGGTCGCAGAAGATGTGGTACGTGCCGGGCAGGGTCGGCTTGTACCAGGCGGTCACGTACCGGCCGGGGAGCACGTCGAACTTGCTCCGGAAGGCCGGGATGCCGAAGTCGTGGATCACGTCCTCGCTGGTGCCGGTGATCCGCATCGCCCGGCCGGCCGGGACGTGCAGCTCGTTGATCTCCCGCTGCCCGTCCGGGTGCTGCAGCTTCCACATCCACTGCTTGCCGACCACGAAGTACTCGGGGGCGTCCGGCGGCAGGGTGATCTGCTCGTTGAACAGCCGGGTGCCCCACACCCACATGCTCAGGAAGAACAGCAGCGGCACCACCGTCCAGACGATCTCCACCTTGGTCGACCCCAGGATCCGGGGGGTCGGCAGGTCCGGGGTGGACGACGTCTTCAGGTACCGGAAGCAGAAGTAGGCGATCGCCGCGTACACCAGCACCGCGGCGGTGCTGATGACGGCGGTGATGTACCAGAACAACTGATCGTACGCGGCGGCGAACTCCGACGCCGACGGCGGCAGGATCGGGATCGAGGTCATGGACGGCGGTCCTCGGCGACGAAGTTCACGGGGCCGCGTCCGAGCGGCGGGGCCGGCGGGGTCGGATCCCGGCGGACCGTCCGGTACACCAGGAACCCGAGCAGCAGGACGAACGGGGCGGCCACCACCCCCAGCGCCCGCATGGTCGGCCGGTAGTGGCCGGACGCGGTGTCATAAGCGAAGCAGTACAGCACCACCTTGTCGGCCAGCGACCCGACGGTCCCGGCCGACGCCTCCACCACCGCCTGCCGGACGACCGCCGGCGGGTAGTCCAGCCCGAGCAGGTAGCGGGTCACCTTCCCGTCCGGGGACAGGAACACCACCCCGGCGGCGTGCTGGTAGTCGTAGTTCCGGCCGGCGTCGGCCAGCACCTTCCCGTCGTCCGCCACCCACCGCCGGCCGGCCGGGTCGTAGGCGTGGTTCTTCCCCTTGGCGTACAGCTTGTAGTGGAACCCGGCGGCGGCGGCCACCTCGTGCACCTTGGCGTCCGCCTCGGCCAGGTCGGTCCCCTGGCCCCGGCTGGCGGTCAGGAACCACACCCCGGGGACGCCCTCGTCCCGGCCGTCGTACTCCCGGCCGAACTCCGCCCGCCGCTTGGCCATCTGCGGCGGCGGGTCTTTCGGGTCGACGCTCACCACCACCACGTTGAACGGCCCGCCGGCGACGAAGCTCGGATCCCGGCGGCGGACCTCTTTGAGCGAGTCCAGCAGCCGGGTCAGCACCTCGTTGCACAGCCGCGGGCACCGCATGTACGCCATCACCAGGACGGTCGGCTTGCCGGCCGTGACCTGTCGCAGCGTCACCGGGGCGGCGTGGTGATCGTACAGCTCCAGGTCGAGCGGCACGACGGCCCCGAGCTTCTGCTCGTACTCCACGTCGTCCGGGATCACCGCCCCGCGGTCGCCCGGCAGCGGCGCCTTGCCGTACGAGCCGACGTTCTGCGCGTCCGCCGGCACGGCGGCGAGCAGGGCGACGGCCAGTGTCAGCAGGGTACGGGTCATTCGGTCAGCCTGTTCCTTCTAGTAGGGTGCGTGGAGGCTTTGCGGAACGCACCGCGGAGCCTTCACCTCTGAGTCGAGGTCGTTGCCGGGGCGGTGCGATGCGCTCCCAGAGCCTCGCTCCACGCACCCTACGCAAATCAGTGCCCAGCCTTGTCCTTCTTGGCGTCCGGTTGGGGCGACGGCGGTGTCGGCTGTGCGGCCTGTCCGCCCCGGCCGGAGTTGGCCAGGGTGGCCCGGCCGGACGAGGTCGTGGCGGCCGGGGCCGCCCCCTTCTTCACCGGCAGCTTGTTCTGGGCGATCACTAGCTTGATCGCCGCGTCGATCGGCATCCGGGCGACCGACTTGTCCGCCTTCCGCCAGCCGTAGGTGGCCAGCACCTTGTCCCGGGTGAGCGGGTCGAGGTAGTTGTCCGGCCGCAGATCCTCGGGCCGGATCTCGTAGGTGTTGCCCGGGGTGTCGGCCGGCCGCTTGGTCCGCATGTACGCCGGGTCGCTGGGCGTCTCCGGCCGGGTCTCCTTCAGGTACTCCAGCCGCGGCTGCGGGACGCCGGTCCCCTCGATCACCTTGCCGTCGGCCGTCTTCAGATCCTTCGGCACGGTCGAGCTGATCCGGGCGAACCGGTCGTTGATGTCCGCGTTGGCCATCTGCACGGTCTGCGGGTTGGCGTCGGCCGCCGCCGGCTTGAACCGGGTGTAGAAGGTGAAGATGACGAACGTGACGACCACGAACGCCACGATCACCACGGCGGCCAGGAACGCCGGCACGTACAGGATGGCGGTCACGTCGAACTTGTCCGGCTCGTGCCCGGCCCGGACCGCCTGCCCGTCCGCCCCGGGCGGCAGGGTCTCGTGCTCGCCGCCGCTGGCCCCGGACATGGACACCAGCAGCGCGGTCAGCGGGCGGTCGCCCTTGTGCTCGGGGTTCGGGGTGCTCATCGCCGTCTCCTCCACCGGGCCGGCAACGGCCCGGGTCGTGAATCAATGATGGCCCCAGGCCGCCAGGAACTTCCCGTCCGCGTTGGCCGGCAGGATCGGCCGCTTGCCCAGCTCCCGGGCGAACCCCAGCCCCCAGACGCCGCCGACCGCCAGGATCGCCCCGATGGCCATCGGCACGTGCAGCCCGCCGTTCGGCCGGGGGACGGCCGGCAGCAGCCACCAGATCACGTCCGCCGCACACGCGGCCAGCAGGATCAGGCAGATGGTGCGGATGGCCCGCGGGTTGGTCTTCAGGTGCCGCTGGGTGATGCAGAAGAACGGGACCACCCAGTGGAACAGCATCAGGAAGTAGGCCAGGTACTGCCAGCCGGCCTCCCCCCGCTTGCGGAAGTAGGTCAGCTCCTCCGGCAGGTTGCCGGCCCAGATCAGCATGTACTGGCAGAAGGTGGCGTAGGCCCACACCAGGGTGATGGCCAGCATCAGGCTGGCCATGTCGATCCGGAACTTCTCCTTGAGCACCGCCATCACCGCCGGCTTGTCCGCGTTCAGGGTGTAGAACAGGGCGATGCACACGGCGAACGTGGTGACGAACATGTTCATCCCGTACACCACCGGGAACATGCTCGACGCCCAGGTCGGCTCGACCGACATCACCCAGTCGGTGGCGGCGAAGGTGAGCAGCAGCGCCCACAGGATCATCCCCGGGCCGCTCAGCGAGACCAGCTTGCCCTTCTCCGCCGGGTCGTCCGTCTCCTCGTGGAGCCGGCCCCACACGTTCAGGAAGTAGATGATCGCCCCGAGTACCACGAAGTAGCCGACCAGCCGGACCACGAAGAAGGTCGGGTTCAGGTAGTCGTTCACCTTGTGGGCGTTCTCCTGCACCGCCTCGACCGGCAGCCCCTTCTCCTGGGCGACGGTGGCGACCGCCGCTTTGTCCTTGTGATCCACCGCCCAGGCCGAGTCCGCCCACCAGTACGGGGACTTGGCCCCGCCCAGGAACGCGGACACGGCCACCGGGACGGCCAGCAGGGCGAGCAGCGGCAGGGTGCGGGTGGCCGCCTGGAACTGCCGCCGCAGGACCGTCTGCCAACTGGCCGAGGTCAGATACCCGATCATCAGCAGGCCGAGCGCCCCGAACGGCAGGCTGGCCCAGAACACGTACCCGCATAGGTACGCGAAGAAGAAGTCCCGGGTGCCGGCCGACGAGTCGACCGCCATCCCCATGTTGACCGCCCCGGCGACGGCGAACAGCGCCCCGCCGGCGACCAGCAGGCCCAGGGCCACCTTGCGGACGAACGACGCGTCCGTCGGCGGCAGCCCGGCCAGGTCGGCGGTCGGGTGGTCGGCGTGCTCGTTAGTGCTTGTCATTCTTCGCCCCCCCGGCGGCCGGCTGGTTGAGCTGCGTCTTGGCCTCGGCCGGCAGTTGGTCGGCCGGCACGTTCTGACTCATCTGGAGCGTCCGCACGTACGCCACCACCCGCCACCGGTCGACCGGGTCGGCCACCTGCACGTCGTGGGCGGCCATCCCGCCGAACCCCCAGGTGATGACCTGGAAGATGTACCCGACCGGCACGTCCCGAAGGGGCACCTTCACCCCCCACCGGTAGAACCCGCGGCTGTACCCGGCGTCCAACGCCTCGTACCGCGGCTTGCCGTCCGCCCCCAGGGTGGACCAGTCCTTGGCCCCGGCCGGGTCGGCGTGGTACGACGGCGGCCGGAGCACGCCCCGCTCGACGATCTTCCCGTTCCCGTACCCGGCCGCCCCGTGGCACAGGGCGCAGTTGGCGTTGAACAGCGACTGGCCCCGCTTCAGGTCGGCCTCGGTCAGGGCGACCGGGATCTCGCCGACGAAGTTCTCAACCTTCGTCGGCGCCCCCATCGGCGGGACGGTGTTCTTCGGGTCGTAGGCGGCGTCCCCGGTGAACTTGGCGTCCGGGTTGCCCTTGCGGCCCTCGGCGGTCAGCCAGGTGACGACCGGGTCGTCGTCCACCGCCTGGTTGCGGTGGACCACCCCCCGCTCCAGCGGCCGGGCCGACTGCCCGTACTCGAACATGGTGCTCTGTTCATACGGCCGGGGGGCCGGCTGCTCGGCCATCCGCTGCTGGCAGCCGACGGCCGCGGCCAGCAGCCCGAAGGCTACGGCCGCCAGCGGCCGGCGGGCGGGGGTGCGAACCGGGGCACTCATTCGGGCACCTCCGCGACGCTCAGCGGGGTCAGCGTGGTCAGGAACGCGGCCGCCGAGGCCGGGTCGAACTTCGGGTCTACCGCTTCGATCAGCAGGAAGAACCGGTCCCGGCTGGCCCGGGCGAACTGCGGCACGTTGAACACCGGGTGGTACGGCTGGGGCAGCCCGCACAGGGCGAACAGCCCGATCACCCCGGTCAGGCTGGCGGTCAGCACCAGCAGCTCCCAGGTGATGGGGACGAACATCGGCCACGAGAAGAACGGCTTGCCGCCGATGTTCAGCGGGTAGTCGATCCCGTTCAGGTAGTACTGCATCAGGAACCCGAAGGTCATCCCGCACAGCCCGCCGATGAACATGATCGCCCCGATCTCGGACCGGGGGAAACCCAGCTCGTCGGCCACCTCCCCGACCGGGTACGGGGAGAACCCGTCCATCCGGGTGTACCCGGCGTGCCGGGCCGCTCGGGTGGCGGCGATCAGCTCGTCGGCCGTGCCGAACTCGGCCATCACCCCGTGCAGGGCCGGGGCGGCGTGGGTGTCGTGGGTCATCGGGCGTTCTCCATGACGGCGTGCCCGTCCCGGCCGCCCTGGCCGAACGGCAGCAGCTCCCGCATCTCGGTGATCGAGATCATCGGCAGCACCCGGAGGAACACGGTGAACATCGTGATGAACAGCCCGACCGACCCGGCGGCGGTCAGGTAGTCCCAGAAGGTCGGGGCGTACCGGCCCCAGCTCGACGGCAGTTGGTCCCGGCTGAGGGTGATGACGATCACGTACCGCTCGAACCACATGCCGATGTGGACCGACCCGGCGACCAGCAGGATCAGCCAGTCGTTGGTCCGGAACTTCTTGATCCAGAACAAGGACGGGATGACGGTGTTGGTCAGGATCAGCGCCCAGTACGACCAGAAGTACGGGCCGGCCCAGATCCGCTGGTAGGTCGTGTCCCACTCGTAGATGGAGTGGCTGTACCACCCCATCCACAGCTCGCAGAAGTACCCGAAGTTGACCAAGAGGCCGGTGGCGATCATCACCTTGCAGCACAGTTCCATGTGCTTGTCGGTGATCAGGTCGCTCATGCCGTAGAACTTGCGGAGCGGCACCGCCAGCCAGACGACCATCGCGAACCCGCTGAAGATGGCCCCGGCGACGAAGAACGGCGGGAAGATGGTGGCGTGCCACAGCGGCACGATGGCCACCGCGAAGTCGAACGACACCACCGTGTGCACGCTGAACACCAGCGGCGTACCGAGGCCCGCCAGCAGCAGGTACAGCTTCTCGTACCGCCGCCAGTGGAACGCCGACCCCCGCCAGCCGAGGGACAGCAGGCCGTAGGTCCACCGCTGCAGCTTGTTCCGGGCGGTGTCCCGCAGGACGGCGAAGTCCGGGATCAGGCCGACGTACCAGAACACCAGGGAGACGGTGAAGTACGTCGTCACCGCGAACACGTCCCAGGTGAGCGGCGACCGGAACTGCGGCCACATGGCGAAGTTCATCGGCACCGGGTACAGCCAGTACGCCAGCCACGGCCGGCCCATGTGGATGAGCGGGAACAGGCCGGCACAGCTCACGGCGAAGATGGTCATCGCCTCGGCGAACCGGTTGATCGACGTCCGCCACTTCTGGTGCAGCAGCAGCAGGATCGCGGAGATCAGCGTGCCGGCGTGGCCGATGCCGATCCACCACACGAAGTTGACGATCGCGAAGCCCCAGGCGACCGGCTGGTTGATCCCCCAGATCCCGACCCCGGCGTAGAACAGGTAGAACAGGGCGACGCCCAGCCCGCCGAGCAGCGAGAACCCGAGCAGGAAGAACGGGTACCACGCCTTCGGGGTCGGCGTCTCACCGGTCACGACGGTGGAGATCTTGTCCCCGACCGTGACCAGGTTGTGGTTCCCGCCGACCAGCCCTTCCGGGTGCGGCGGGTACTTGCCGTTGGTGTGCGGGTGGTGGCCGGTGGCCGGCCCGGTGACGGTCGCCATCGGTTACGCCCCCCCCTTCACGTCGGCCGCCGGCATCGCCGGGTTCGGGCTGCGGATCGCCGCCAGGTGGCTGGTCCGCGGCATGGTGTTCAACTCGGCCAAGAGGCCGTACCCGTGGGCCTCGGCCTTCCACCGCAGCACCGAGCTGTCCGCGTCGTTGATGTCCCCGAACACGATCGCCCCGGTCGGGCAGGCGGCCTGGCAGGCCGTCACCACCTCGCCGTCCCGGATCTTCGGCCGGCCGTTGGCGTCCTTCGGCCGGGTGGCGTGCTCCCGCTCGGCCACGATCTCGGCGTTCCGGATCCGCTGGATACAGTAGGTGCACTTCTCCATCACCCCCCGCTGGCGGACGGTGACTTCGGGGTTGTTCACCAGCTTCAGGGCGTCGGTCGTGTAGTCGGCGAACTGGAGGAAGTTGAACCGCCGCACCTTGTACGGGCAGTTGTTCGAGCAGTACCGGGTGCCGACGCACCGGTTGTACACCATGTCGTTGATCCCGTCCGCCGAGTGGACGGTCGCCCCGACCGGGCACACCACCTCGCACGGCGCCTTCTCGCAGTGGACGCACATGACCGGCTGGAAGGTGGTGCGGATGTCGCCCGCCCGCTTCACCGCCTCGGCCCGCTTGTCCCCGCGGACGTACCGGTCGCCCAGGTGGTCGTCGTAAGCGTCCGCCCCGGGGATGCTGAAGTACCGGTCGATGCGGATCCAGTGCATCGCCCGGCCCTTCGTCACCTGCTCCTTGCCGACCACCGGGATGTTGTTCTCGGCCACGCATGCCACCACGCACGCCGAGCACCCGGTGCAGGCGCCCAGGTCGATGGCCATGCCCCACCGGCGGTAGCTCTTGCTCGCCTGCTCGCCGTTCACCTTCTGCGGGTAGTCCGGGTACAGGCTGAGCGGCACCAGCCGGGCGTCGTGCGGGCCGTGCTCGTCGTGCCCGTTGCCGTGGGCGTGATCGTGGCCGGCGTGGTCGTGGGCCAGCGGGTACTTGCGGCCGTCCTTGCCGTACAGCCGCTCCCACTCCTCCGGGGTGCCCGGGGTGAGCTGGCGGATCTCCTTGTACTCGCCGGGGGTGGCGGCCGGGATCTGGGCGAACTCGGGCTGCTTCTTGAGCTGGTCCCGGGTGGCCGTCCGGGCCGGCCGCCGGCCCTCCATCGCGTACTGCCCCTGGGTGCAGGCCAGGGTGTACGTGTCCCCGGTCCCCTTCACCTCCACCCCGGCCGCCCACAGCCCGCCGGTGGTTCGCAGCTTGTACGCGTCGAACCCGGTCCCGGTGCCCACCCGGCCGGCCAGCGCCCGGCCGGACCCGACGTGCAGGGTGACGGCGTCGTCCGCGTGCCCGGGCAGGATGAACACCGCGGCCTTGAGCTTCCGCCCGCCGACCGTTAGCTCAGCCATCGGCACGATCGACCGGCCGTTCTCCCCGCCGGTCCAGCCGAACTGGGTGCCGCGGTCGCCGGTGAACCAGTCCTTGCCGAACATCCCGAGCTTCTCGGCCGTCGCCGGGCTGACGATGGCGGCGTTGTCCCAGGTCAGCTTGGTGACCGGCTTCGGGCACTCCTGCAGCCAGCCGCTGTTCGCGTACCGGCCGTCGTGCAGGGTCGGGTCGGCCCGGAACTGGATCTCCAGTCCGCCCGACTTGGCCGGCGGCGGGAAGTCCTTGAGCGCGTCCAGGCTGACCGCGGTCACGTTGACCGCCGGCAGGGCGGTGCCCGGCACCACCCCGTCCCGGACGGCCCGCTGCCACCACGTCTCGAAGTCGCCGGACTTCACCTTCTCGTCGAAGTGGGCCTTCCAGGTGGCCTTCACCTGGTCCAGCGGGTCGCTGCTGTTCAGCCCGCACAGGACGGCGAACAGTTCCAGCAGCCCCTTCCCGCCGTACACCGGGGCGATCAGCGGCTGCTGGACGGCGACGGTGCCGTCGTACCCGCGGACGTCGCCCCACACCTCCAGGTAGTGGGCCGCGTTCAGGTGCCAGACGCACTGGTCGGCGGTCTCGTCGGCCGCCAGCCCGGCGTGGACGCTCAGCCCCTTGGCCCGCAGCTTCTCCAGCGCCTTGGCCACGTCCAGGTCGGCCGGCGCGTCGTACACCGGGTTGACCCCGTGGAGGAACAGCACCTCCACCTTGCCGGCGTTGATGTCGTCCACCACCGCCTTCAGCCCGGCCACCCCCTTCGGGTCGTCCGGCCGGGGGTCGAGCGGGTCGGTGAACACCAGCGTCTGGCCGAACGCCCCGAGCTTCTCGTTGATCGCCAGGGCGAGCAGGTGGACGGCCGGCGGCTGGGTGTCCCCGGCGATCACCACCGCCTTGCCCCTGGCGGCGGTCAGATCCTTGACCAGCGGGTCGACCCACGCCTGGGCGGCCGCCGGCATTTGCGGGGCGGCCCCGGCGGCCACCCCGACGGCGGCGGCCACCGCCCGGGCGAACGCCTCCACGTCGGACGGCTTGACCGGCAGCCGGTGGTCGGCCACCGCCCCGGTACTCGTCACCATCGACTCGACGGCGTACAGGCGGTTCATCTGTTCCGCCTTCACCCCGTCCTTGTGCTCCAGCCCGGCCTCGTGGGTGCGGACCTTCCGCCGCTGCATGAAGTCCCGGGCGTACCGCACCTCGCCGGGGCCGGTGGCGGCCAGGAAGTCGCTGTCCAGCGACAGGACCACGTCCGCCTTGTCCAGCCGGTACACCGGGTTGACGTGCTTGCCGAAGGCGGCCCGCAGGGCGGTCCGCTGGGCCGCCCGGTCGAGCGGCTCGTACTGCACCCACTGGGCCTGCGGGTACTGCTTCAGGAACTCCCCGATCTCCCGGGCCAGGGTCGGCGAGGTGATCGGCTCGGTGACGACCCGGACGCCGGCCCCCTGCTTCGGCTGCTGGGCGGCCAGCGCCTCCCGGACCGCCTTCATCAGGTTGTCGAAGGTGGCCGGCAGCCCCCGCTGGGTGATCGTCTTGGACCGGTCGGGGTCGTACAGGGAGAGGACGCTGGCCTGGGCGAACAGGTCGGTGCCGCCGAGGCTGCCCGGGTGGTTCGGGTTCCCCTCCGCCTTGACCGGCCGGCCCTCGACGCTCTTGACCAGCAGGCCCAGCCCGACCCCGGCCACCTGCGGCATGGCGGTGGCGAAGAACAGCGGCACCCCGGGGAGCAGCCCCTCCGGCTGGCGGACGTACGGGACCAGCTTCCGCTGGGACGCCGGCTTCAGCGACGGGTTACACCCGGCCGCCCCGGCCAGGGCCAGGGACGCCCCCATCAGGGTCATGAACTGCCGGCGGGACACCGGGTCGAGCCACTCCGAGGCGTCCTCGGGGAACTCCCGGCCCATCATCTCCCGGAACGCCGGGGTGTCCATCCACTGGTCGATGGACTGCCACTGGTCCGGGGCCGGCCGCGGGGCGTCGGGCTTCAACTCGGGGGGCATCGGTCGCGTCCTCAGTGTCCTCGCAAAGCGGGCCGGCCGGCGCCGGTCCGCGACCCGCAGGGTTGACCTACCGGTGGCAGATCGAGCAGTTGGTCAGCACACTCGTCTCCCGCACCTGGTACTCGGCCTTGAGCTTCTTGCCGAGGGTGAGCTGGTCGTACGGCAGGCCGGTGTCCGGGTTGGTCACGTCGGACGCCTTCCAGGCCAGGTTGTACACCTCGGCCCGCGGCCGCAGGAACAGCTCCGGGTTGCGGTGGCAGTTCAGGCACCACTCCATCAGCAGAGTCTTGGTCTGGAACACCAGGTTCATCTCGTCGACGTTCCCGTGACAGGAGTAGCAGCCGACCCCCTTGTTCACGTGGATCGAGTGGTTGAAGTAGGTGTAGTGGGGGACGTTGTGCACCTTGTTCCAGGCGATCGGGATGTTCGCCTCGTAGCTCCGGCGGACCGGGGCCAGCAGGTCCGCCCCGACCCACATCTGCTGGTGGCAGTTCATGCACGTCTTGGTCGGCGGCAGGCCGGCGGTGGCCGACACCTCGACCGACGTGTGGCAGTACTGGCAGCCGATGCCGAGCTGGGCGACGTGGTGCTTGTGGCTGAACGGGACCGGCTGGTCGACCACCTCCCGGGCGCCGGTGGTGTAGTCGGACCGGTAGAACGCGGCCCCGCCGACCGCCGCCGCACCGCCCAGGAGCGGCAGCCCGAGGACGGCCAGCCGGGCCACCACGTTCATGCTCTTCGGAAACACCTGGGCCATGTGCTGTCCTCACCGGCGGGGCCGGGACGCGGGTCGGGTCAGTACAGGTTGAACGCCAGCCACTCCCACCCGGTGGTGCCTTCGAACGCGACCATCATGAACCGGTAGATGGCGACCGCCAGGCTGACCCCGACGACGCCCAGCCCGACCCCGTACAGGGCCAGGTTCTCCCCGTCCTTGCCGGCCTTGATGCCCAGGGCCAGGGAGATCAGCCCGAAGATCACCCCGAGGGCGGCGATCGCCATCCCGAACGGGTACCACCAGAACACCAGGGTGCCCCACAGCCCGAAGCTGAACGACGCGGTGGCGAACCCCCGCTTGGTGGTGGCGGTGATCGGCGTCAGGCCCGGCGGGGTCGGGAGCGGCGGCGTTGGGGTCGGGTTCGCCATGCGGCGGTCCTGACGAGGGTGTGCGGGACGGGCCAACGACCGGTGCGAGCCGCCCCGACCGGCGGGTCCGTGCGACTCGTTCTAGCAAGTCGGCCCGGACCGGGCAGGCCTTCTTTGCAAAAAACGAGCCGACCCGGGCACCGCCTTAACCGGCCCGAAATCCCCGCAGATAACCCGGGTTTTTCGCGGCCGAAACAGCACCCCGAGGGTGCCGTTCCCGGCGGCGGGAACAACCGCCCCCACCCCGTCTCAGATCCGAGAGACGGGCCTGTTTCCGGCACCCTCTTGCGGCCCACCGTCCGGGGTGGGACACTCCGTCGGCGGGTCGACTTCCGGGGCCGGCCGCGCCCACGCGGCCCGGCCTCGTCACATCCACACCAGGGGCGGTCATGAACCGGCGGGACTGGCTCGGGGCGACGGCGGCGGGGCTGACCGGGGCGGGGTCGGCGGCGGCCGGCAGTGGCAGCACACCGCAGGCCGACGGCCACGGCGGCAAACCGGACGCCAAGTTCATGGCCGTCATGGGCGGGTTCCACGCCCACTTCTGCGGCATCCACGTGGCCAAGAACAACCCGAAGTTCCAACTCGTCACCCAGCACTACTGCGCACTCGGCAAGGAGCTCCACCAGTGCCTGCTGTTCGACGGGTGCGACGCCGGGGCGAAGTTGCTCGGCGTCGAGTACATCATCCCGGACGAGCTGTTCCGCACCCTGCCGGACGCCGAGAAGAAGTACTGGCACCCGCACACGTATGAGGTGATGGCCGGCGGGCTGATCGCCCCGGGGATGTCCGCCGAGGACGAGATGAAGTTCATGAAGGCCATCCTGCCGACCTGGGGCAAGACCTGGCACACCTGGCCCGACCCGACCACCCGGGTGCCGATGGGCGACCCGCTGCTGATGTGGTCGCTCGGGGCGGACGACCAGGTGGACCCGAAGGTGGTGGCCGCCCGGGACGCCCAGTTCAAGGTGGAGACGGCGAAGATCCGGGCGACCCGCGGCAAGGAGTTCGGCCTACCGGTGCCGCAGGTGCCGTTCCCGAAGACGATGGACGAGATCGGCCGCCAGTGGACCGCCGGCGGCGACGACAAACCGTCGAAGTAGCGGGCGCGAACGAAAGCCCACCCGTAGCAACGGGTGGGCTTTGTGGCCTTCCTTCTTTTCAATCCTTCTTCAGCGAGTGGAACACCAGCCCGGTGAGCAGCTTCGGGTAGAAGTACGTCGACTTCGGCGGCATCGTCTCCCGGTTGCCGGCGATCCCCTCGACGTGCTCCATCCCGACCGGCGGCACCAGCGCCACCACCTGGCACTCCTTCGCCGCCACCGCGTCCGCCACCTCTTGCAGCAGATGCACGTACCGGCACGCCGGCTCCCCGCCCAGCCGCGGCAAGGCCAGCTTGTGCAGCACGCTGACGGCCAGTTCCCGCCAGTCGGCCGAGTGGTCTGCCGCCACCTGCTCCATCAACTCCGGCTTCACCAGCCGCACGGCCACCCACTTGTCGTCGGCCACGGTGCCGAACCCGAGCACCCGCTGATCGCCTTCCAACTCCACATGCTCCCAGCACGCCCCCGGGTCGTCGAACGTGCCGACCACCTCGAAGCCGCCGCCGAGAGCCGCGACCAGTTGCTCCCGCGTGACCGGCGGC
Organism: Gemmataceae bacterium; assembly: GCA_046350115.1. Lineage (GTDB taxonomy): Bacteria > Planctomycetota > Planctomycetia > Gemmatales > Gemmataceae > JAXMAZ01. The sequence continues at coordinate 8,643 of JAXMAZ010000022.1, read as the reverse complement.
AGCCCGGAGACGAGCCGGTGGGTCGGCAGGATGACCAGACCCGGGTCGCTCATCGACACCAGCATCATCAGACAGAAGTTGGCCGGCGCCTCGTCGTCCGGCACTGCCCCCACTTCCCGCTGCTCGTCCAGATACTTCAGCCCCGTCTCGTACCGGTGGTGGCCGTCGGCGATGAACACCGGCTTCGGCCCCATCAGGCCGATCACCTGCGAGACGACGGCCGTGTCCGTCACCACCCACAACCGGTTGACCACGCCCAGGTGGTCCGTGGCGACCAGCGGCGGCTGCCGGCGGATGAGCGGCTCCAGGGTGGCGAACACCGCGTTGTCCGCGTCCGGGTACAGGCCGAACACCGGGGACAGGTTGAACCCGGTCGCCCGGTACAGGCTGAGCCGGTCGGCCTTCGGGCCGGCCAGGGTCTGCTCGTGCGGGAAGATGCGGCCGGTGCCGAATGGTTCGAGCCGCACCCGGGCGAGGAACCCGCGGCGGGTGAACGTCTGCCCCTCGACGGTGAACTCCTGCTCGTACACGTACACCGACCGGGCGGTGTCCTGCCGCAAGACGTCCGCCGCGAGCCAGTCCTTGAGGACGCTCGCCGCGACGGCGTACCTGTCCTCGCCCGGCTCGGCCTTGGTCAGCTCCAGCCGGACGGCGTTGTACGGGCTGGCGGCGTAGAGTTGGGCCTGCAACGCCGGGTCGATCACGTCGTAAGGCGGGGCGACGACCGCCGACAGCTCGCCCACCCGGCCGAGGTCGTACCGGAACCCGCGGAACGCACGCACGTCGGCCATCATTCACTCCCGTTCCCACGCTCACATCAATTCCTCGTTCCCACGCTCTGCGTGGGAACGCACGGGGCGACGCTCCGCGTCGCGGGACACCCGCCCGAACCTGCCGCCACCGCCTGGACCGGGGCGTGACGCGGAGCGTCACCCCGTGCGTTCCCACGCAGAGCGTGGGAACGAGGAAGAAGGGCCAATTCTCATTTGCCCCACTCAGGCCGGACGGTCATCATATGCGGTTGCCGCCGCGCCGCCGGCGCGACCGGCGCCCACCGCACGAACGGAGCAACCGATGCGCTGGACACTCGCACTCGCCGCCGCGACGGTCGCCGCCGCCGCCCCGGCCGCCGGGCCGCTGACCAAGGGCACCCCGACCATCAAGGCCATCTCCGCCCTGGCGTTCGCCCCGGACGGGACGCTGTTCATCGCCGACCCGCAGGCGGCCACCATCACCGCCGTCGCCACCGCCGACACCACCCCGGCGGCCAAGTCGGACGTGATGATCGACAAGTTCGCCGACAAGCTCGGCTCCGCGGTCGGCACCGACGCAGCCAACGTCACCGTCACCGACGTCAAGGTGAACCCGGCGTCCGGCAACATCTTCGCCTCGATCACCCGGGGCAAGGGCAAGAACGCGATGCCGGTCATCCTGAAAATCGGCCGGGACGGCACCATCAGCGAGTTCGCCCTGAAGGACGTGCCGTTCGCCCAGATCACCCTGCCGAACGCCAAGCAGACCCAGCGGATGGAGGCGATCACCGGCCTCGCGTTCGTGGACGGCAAGGTGGTCGTGGCCGGGCTGTCGAACGAGGACTTCGCGTCCACCCTGCGGGTGCTCCCGTACCCGTTCACCACGGCCAGCAAGGGGGCCGGGATCGAAATCTTCCACGGCGCCCACGGCAAGCTGGAAACCCACGCCCCGGTCCGGACGTTCACCCCGTACAAGCTGAACGGGGCCGACTACCTGATGGCCGCGTACACCTGCACCCCGCTGGTCAAGCTGCCGGTGGCGGACCTGAAGGACGGGGCCAAGATCAAGGGGACGACGATCGCCGAACTGGGGAACATGAACCAGCCGCTGGACATGATCGTGTACCAGAAGGACAACAAGGACTACGTGTTGATGGCGAACACCCGCCGCGGGGTGATGAAGATTCCGACCGCCGGGTTCGCCGACGCCCAGCCGATCACCGCCCGGCCGAAGACCGAGACCGCCGGGGTCAAGTACGAGACGATCGAGGAGCTGAAGGGCGTCACCCAACTGGACAAGCTGGACGACGCCCGCGCCCTAGTGCTGATCCAGGGGGCGGATAAGTCGCTGACGCTCAAGTCGGTGCCGCTGCCGTAACCGGCGCCACCGCCCCGACCGCGCCGCCCGGTCCCCGTCGCCGCCTCAGGCCGCGCGGGGCCGGGCGGTCTCGTTTGCCCCGGGCCAGCCGGCGGGGCACACTTCCGGGTCGCACGGAGCGACCCCGCCCGTCCCCCGAGCCGGCCGTGCATGACGCCGCTGTCTGTCCTCACCCTGTCCGCCCTGTTCTTGACCCCGGCGAGTGACCGCGTCCGCCGCCCGGCCCCGCCCGATCCTGGCCCGGACCCCGGGTACGGGCTTGTCCACCAGCCGGCATACAGCAACGACAAACGCCCCCGGCCGCCGCTCGAGCCGTACCGGCCGCAGCCGGGCGATGTGCTTGTGCTGAGCAACCCGACCCCGCTGTTCGTCTTCCTGTACAAATTGGCGTTCGCCGACCAGCCGGGCCACTCGGCCGTCGTGGTGCGGATGCCGGACGGCCGGTTGGGACTGCTGGAAGCCGGGGTGGACTCGACCCCGCGGACGCTGGTCAACCCGCTCGACCGGCGGCTGAACACGTACCGGGGGACGATCTGGGTCCGCCGGCGGACGGTCCCGCTCACCCCGGCCGAGGACGCCCGGCTGACCGAGTTCGCCGCCCTCGTGGACGGCAAGACGTTCGCCGTCGTCCGGTTCGCCCTGCAACTCACCCCGCTCCGCTCCCGGGGGCCACTGCGAACCTTCCTGGTCGGCCGGTCTCGGCCGGTGTGGCTGGCGGGCCGGGACTACCTCTGCTCGGAAGCGGTCATGGAGGCGCTGGTGTACGCCGGGCTGGCCGACCGGCGGACCGCCCGGCCGTCCGCCACGTACCCGGCGGACCTGTTCTTCGATCGGTCACGGAACCCGTACCTGGACCGCCACCCGCCGCTGGCCGGCGGCTGCTGGGAGGTGCCCCGGCTGTGGTCGAGGGCGGCGTGTCTGGACACCAGCCCGACGCGCTAGCGAGGGTGTCCGAACCGCCCTCGCTAGCGCGTCGGGCGGTAGTGTCGCAGTTTGGGGTTTGGTCCCCTCCCCCACAAGGGGGGAGGGGACCAAACGGAGACACGACCCGTCGGGCTGGTGAGTTGCCCTCGGCCCTCCGGTCCGCGACAATCGGCGTGCCCCCTGGAGGCCCGCCGATGCTCCCCACGCTCCTCGCCCTCACCCTCGCCGCCCCGGCCGCAGACGTCTTCGCCCGGGACAACCTGGTCGCCTGGTGCGTCGTCCCGTTCGACGGCAAGAAGCGGTCCCCCGAGGACCGGGCGGCCATGCTCAAGCGGCTCGGGTTCACCAAGTTCGCCTACGACTGGCGGGCCGAACACCTCCCCACCTTCGACCGCGAACTCGCCGCCCTCAAGGCGAACGGCATCGAGCTGACGGCCGTCTGGTTCCCCGCCGGGCTGATCAAGGACGCCGAGGTCATCCTCGACACGCTCAAGAAGCACAACGCCCGCCCGCAGTTGTGGGTCATGCTGACCGACCCGGCCCCCGGGAAGGACCAGGCCGCCAAGCTGGCCGCAGCCCGCGCGCAGGTCGCCCCGCTGGCCCGGCGGGCGCTGAGGCAGAGCTGCAAGATCGGGCTGTACAACCACGGCGGCTGGGCCGGGGAGCCGGCCAACCTGGTCGCCCTGGTCGGGGCCATCAACCTGCCGAACGTCGGCATCGTCTACAACCTGCACCACGGCCACGACCACCTTGACCGCTTCCCCGACCACCTGCGGGCGATGAAGCCGCACCTGCTCTGCCTGAACCTGAACGGGATGGACAAGGACGGGGACAAGAAGGGGCGGAAGATCCTGCCGCTCGGCCAGGGGGCGGAAGACCTGGGGCTGTTGAAAGCCATCCGGGACAGCGGCTACACCGGCCCCGTCGGGATCATCGGCCACACCGACGACGACGCCGAGGAGCGGCTGCGGGACAACCTCGACGGGCTGGACTGGCTGCGACCGCAACTCGACGGCAAGCCGGCCGGCCCCAAGCCGCACCCGCGGACCCAGCAAGTCCAGTTCCGGCTGTCGGCCGACGGGGCGGCCATCGAGGCGACCAACTGGCCGCCGGCGGGGGTTCTGCGGGTCACGGTCGGCGGTGAAGGCGCTCAAGTCCCCGGGGAGAGCCAGGTGGCCGGCGGCGCCCTCCGCTTCCGCCCCCGGTTCCCCCTCACCCCGGGCGTCACCTACCGGGCCGAGCTGGTTGCCGCCGGGCCGCCCGCCCGGGCCGACCTGGCCGTCCCGAAGCCGGCCGTGAAGCCGACCGCCGTCGTCACCGCCGTCTACCCGACGGCCGACATCCTGCCGGACAACCACCTGCGGTTCTACGTGCAGTTCTCCGCCCCGATGAGCCGCGGGGACGTGTACCGGCACGTCCGGCTGCTGAAGGCCGACGGCACCCCGGTCGAGGGGGCGTTCCTCGAACTCGGCGAAGAGTTGTGGTCGGCGGACGGCACCCGGTTCACCCTGCTGTTCGATCCCGGCCGGGTGAAGCGGGATCTGACCCCGCGGCTGACCCTCGGCCCGGTGCTGGAGGAAGGAAAGCGGTACACCCTGGTCGTGGACGCGGCCTGGGAGGACGAGACCGGGGCACCACTCAAGGCCGGGTTCAAGAAGACGTTCACCGCCGGCCCGCCGGACGACGCCCCCATCGATCCGGCGAAGTGGCGGATCGAGCCGACGCGGGACGGGGTGACGGTGCGGTTCGAGAAGCCGCTCGACTATGCCCTGGCCGGCCGGCTGATCCGGGTCGCCGGGACCGAGACGACGGGCAAGGTGACGGCGGACGGCCGGTGGGTGACGTTCCCCGGGCCGTGGAAGCCGGGCGAGTACACGCTGACCGTGGACACCCGGCTGGAAGACCCGTGCGGCAACCGGGTCGGCCGGCCGTTCGAGGTGGACGTGTTCAACCCGGTGACGAAGACCCTGGCGACGGCCACGGTCGAGCGGCGGTTCGTGGTGAAGTGACCGTTGTAGGCGATCCGGGCGGCAAGTTATACTTGAGGTTGTTCCCGTCCGGAGGGCGAGCCGTGGTCAAACTGCCGCTGGAAGAGTCTGTGTTGGCCCAGTTCCGACCCCTCAAGCAGCGGGTCGAGGTGTGCGACACCGAGGGGCGGATCGTCGGGTACTTCGAGCCGAGCATCTTCGCCGGGTCGGTTATCCCGCCGGACCCGACCCCGGAGGAATTAGCCAAGGCGGAGGCCGGGCCGACGTACACGACGGCCGAAGTCCTTGCGTACCTCAAGGCGCTGGACGCCCAATGAGCTACACCGTCCGGTGGACGAAGGCGGCCCGCGACCAGTTGGCCGCCGTCTGGCTCACCCACCCCAACCGCAAAGGGGTGACGGCCGCCGCCCACCGGCTCGACCTGCTCCTCGGCCGAGACCCGGAAGGGCAAGGCGAATCGCGGGCGGACAACCGCCGCATCGTGTTCGAGTCGCCGCTCGTGGCCGTGTATCGGATCGATTCCACGGCCCGGGTCGTGATCGTCAGCCACGTCCGCCGGTACTGACCGGTCACTTCCCCTCGGCGTAGCTCAGCTTCCGGTCCGGGTCGAGCAGCCGGACGTAAACGCCCTTCGTCGCCCCCTTGTGTTTCACCGTCAGCGTCAGCGTGTGGGTGCCGGCGGGGAGCGTCACCGGCACGCCCTCCCGGTCCGGCTGAATGCTCCGCCCCTGACCCGGGCCGCCGCCGACCGGCTTGCCGTCCAGCGTCGCCTCCCACGGGTCCACCGAGCCGACCAGCAGTTGCGTCGTCACCGGGCCGGCGGCGGACACGGTCGCGGTCACTGTCACCGGCTTGTCACTCGTCGGCAGCGGGATCAGCCCCGTCACCCCGGCGGCGGTCGGCTTGCCGTCCACGGTCACGTCGGTCAGGTACGGGCTGGCCATCACGTACCGCACCAGGTCGCGGAAGTCCTGGACAGTCATGCCGGCCGTCAGCCCCTCCGGCATCATCGATTTCTCGACCACCTTCACCGGCCCGTCCAGATCGGCTTTCGCAATCCGCTTCAGCACCCCCTGCTCCACCTTGAGCGTGATCGACCGGTCGTCCTCGGCGGCCAGGACACCCTGCTCGACGCGGCCGTCGGCGGTGGTGGCGATCCGCAGGAAGTACGGGGCGCCGATCACCCGGTTCGGGTCGATGACGTTGGCCAGGATGTACTCGATGTCCCGGCCGGCCCCGTCCAGCGGTGGACCGACCTCGGCGCCGGTGCCGTCGAACTTGTGGCACTTGGCGCACTGGTTGGCGAACACCTGCTTGCCGCGGGCGAACGACCCGGGGGCGGCCGCCAGCTCGCCCCGCATCTTGCCGATCAGCGCGTCCAGCTCCTTCGGCGTCGGCCGGGTGCGGCCCCAGGCGGTCTCGATCAGCCGGTTCAGCTCTTGATCGCGGAACGCCTGAATGCGGGTGATGGTGTTGTTCGTCACCTCCGCCTGGTCCACGACGCCGGCCTTCATCCCTTCGAGCAGCGCCTTCGCCCACGGTTTGCGGGACGCCAGGCTGTTGACCAGTTCGCCACGGACCTCTTTCGGCAGCGTCTTCCAGTCGCGGATGGCCTCGGCCCCGAACGCCGGGGTGTCGAAGGCGGCGAGCAGCCGGGCGGCCTCGACCCGCAGCCGCAGGTCCGGGGCGGTCCGCAGCAGCGACCGGACCAGCGGCAGGGCGTCCGGGTGCCGCATCTGCACCACCTGCCGCAGCGCCTCGGCCCGGCGGTCGGGGTGGAGCGTGTCGTCGTGGACGGCCGCGTGTGCCCGCTTCAGCGCCGCCGGGTCGCGGAAGTTGACCGCCAGCTTGTCGGCGAGGCGAACGAGCCGCGGGTCGTTCCCCTCTCGGACGCTGGCTTGCACCGCGGCCCAGGCCGGCGGAGTGTCAACGACCTGGTCCTGGAGGGCGACGGCGAGGCCGTCCATCGCCTTCTCGCGGGTGTGGGCGTCGGTCACGTCGGCGAGGAACTGGACGCACAGGGCGAGGTCGGCCGGCCGGCCGGTGGCGACCAGCCGCCGCATCACCTTCGGCACGATCTGATCGCGGACGAGCTGGTTGTCCGGGGCTTGTTTGACCAGCCAGGCGAGTTCGTCCTTGGCCGGGTTCTCGGCCGCCTTCTTGGTCAGCACCTTCTCGTAGGCGAGCCAGGTCAGGTGCGGGATGAGCGGGTCGTTTGCATCGTTTCTGTTTTTGAGCAGAGCGCGAACGAGGTTCGCGACATCATGCGACTCGGCGAGACTAACGGCGGCGGAGGCAAGTTCTCGGCGCATTGCCGAGTCCTCCTCTGCCGCTAACGGCACGAGTGCCTCCACTGTTCTGTCAGTCGCGAACCCGGAGCTTACGATCGTGCGGATGATCGGGCGCATCCGCGGAACCATCTCACGCCGCACTTTCCTCGATGGGTCGAACGCCTTCACGGCGTCTGCATCAAACGGCGAGAAGGAATTCGCGAACCAGTGTTGTCGCTCAAGCGTCAACTTTAAACTGTCAGAACTCGCTTGCCAGCCGACTTCCCCAACCTCTTCCAGCTTCACGTTTCGCTCGCGAATCAACCGCAACCCCGTCCGGAAGTGGTACGGGTCATCGCTCGCCGCGAGTTTCAGAAGTTCACCCGGTGTCTTCTTCCCCAAGTCCTCCGCCTTCTTCGGCTGCGTGCCCTTCAACTGAATCCGGTACACCCGGCCCCGCTCGTAGTCCCAGCTCTCGGCCTTCGCCTGGTGGCACGGGTTCTGGTCGTGCCAGTCGATCAGGTAAATGTCCCCGAGCGGACCCCACTTCAGGTTGATCGGCCGGAAGTTCTTGTCCCCGCTCACCAGGAAGTCGTCGCCGCGGCTCGCCGTGTAGCTGCTGCCGTTCGGCTTCAGGACGTTCTGCTTGACGCTGCACCCGTGGATGCTGCCGAAGATGACGCTGTTGCGGTACTTCTCCGGGATGTGCGGGGCGTCCAGCGAGATCAGCCCGGCGTGCGCCCAGCCGCTCTCGCGGTGGAACGTGTGGTCGCAGATTTCGTTGACGTACCCGTAGGCGTAGGGGTTGTAACTGGTGCCCGCCTGCCGCTTGTAGATCGCCCCGGGGACGATGTGGTACAGGTGCGGGATGACGCAACAGGCCAGGATGAACTGGCCGTCCGTGTTCCGCCAGTCCATGCCCCACGGGTTGCTCGTCCCCTCAGCGAAGATCTCGAACTTGTGGGTCTTCGGGTGCAGCCGCCAGACGGCCGCGTTCATCCGCGTCTCCGGGCCGTCCAGCGGCTTCACCGTGCTCTGCGTGAACACGCCCTGCATGCCGTAGAGCCAGCCGTCCGGCCCCCACTGGAAGGTGTTCAGCGTCTCGTGGGTGTCCTGGCTGCCGAACCCGCCGGCCACCGTCTTGAACGCCCCCGGCTTGTCGCCCTTGTTCTCGATGAACCACAGGTACGGCGGCGCCCCGACCCACACCCCGCCGTGCCCGACTTCCAGGCCGGTCGCCAGGTCGAACGCCCCCAGCCCCTTCGCCTTCCGCTCGGCGGTGACGGGGAAGTCCTTCCCCTCGGCGAACACGGTCCGCTTGTCCGCGACGC
>JAXMAZ010000021.1:0-128055 GCA_046350115.1 Gemmataceae bacterium | reverse complement strand
CAGTTTCAGCTTGCTCAGGAACATGGCTCGGATCACTCCATCGGCGAGGAGGGAAACAGTCCCCGGCACCGCCCCGCCGTCCCCGAGGCCGACAGCCGTCGCCAGCAGACCCGGCGGGACGGCCGCCCCACCGGGGCCGGCCGCCAACAGCCCGGCCACCCCGACCGCCCCGAACCCCCGTCGCCGCAGCCGGTCGGCGAGCCGCTTGCGGGCGGACGCCAGCCGGCTGGACAGCGTCCCCTCGGCGACGCCGAGCGTGGCCGCGGCCACCTTGCGAGACGCCCCTTCCAGCTCGCACAGCACCACCGCCGCCCGCAGGGCGTCCGGCAGCCGGGCGATCTCCTCGTCCAGGGCGGCGAGCAGGGCCGGGTCGGGCGGGGCCGGCGGCAGCGGGGCGGGGGCGTCCGGGAGCGGCTCCCCCTCCCGGCGACGGCGGCGGTCGGTCATGGCACGGGCCTTCAGCGAGACGTGGACCGCGGTCCGGTGCAGCCACCCGCCGAGCGAGTGCCGCGGGCGGACCGCCCCGGCCTTGCGGGCTAGCACCAGCCAGACCGCCTGGAAGGCGTCCTCGGCGACGTGCGGGTCGGCCGTCACCCGCCGGCAGACGGCCCACACCAGCCCGGCGTGCCGGCGGACCAGGGCGGCGAACGCGGCCGGGTCGCGGCGGTCGGCGAAGGCGGCGAGCAGGGCGGCGTCGGGGCGGGGGTCGTCGGCCGGGCCGGCGGACGCTCGGACTCGGTCCAGGAACCCGCCGATGACGGTCGCGGCCATCCGTGTCCTCGGGGCGTGGGAGCGGTGCCACGAGGATAATCCCCGCCGGCCGGCGGCGCGTCGGGGAAAAAGGACAAGCGGGGGTGAAGACCTCGGAGCGTTCCCAGAGGGTGTCTTGAAACCGTTCGTGACCGGTCTTGCGTAGGGTGCGTTGAGGAGGCTCGGCGACGAAACGCACCGGCCCCGCAACGATGCCCACCCCGGGGTGAAGTGCCGCGGTGCGTTCCGCAAAGCCTCCACGCACCCGACACGGTCCGGTCCGGTGTAGGGTGCGTGGAGCGAGGGCTTTGGCGAGCGGAACGCACCGGCCCCGCAACGACCTCACCCGCGGGGCGGAGTCCCGGCGGTGCGTTGCGCCGAGCCTCAACGCACCCGACACCGATCCGCCCACGCGGTTTCAAAACGCCCTTTCATACAGAGTGTGGGAATGAGACCTCCCCGCTAAGGGGACCAGTGTTTCCGGCCGGCGGTTCCAAATACCAGTCGTCCGTGTGTCGCATAATTGGCTCCACCCGCACAATCCTCCCAGCCGATACCAATTCCGCGCCTGAACCCGAGGGCTGAGCCATGCGAGGCGGTGCAGGGGTCTTCGCATTCCTCCTCGCCGCCACAGGGTCGGTGGCCGCTCAGCCCCCCGGCTCTGCCACGCCCCCCGGGCCTGCGGGCGTTGGTGCGTACACCCTGCCGCAATCCGACCAGCCGACCGCGTCCGCCATCCTCCTCGCCCAGGACACGGCCGGACCGGCGACCCCGGGAGGCGGTCAGGCCCAGCCGGCTGGCGCCGCCAGCGGTGCCCAGAATGACAACGGCACCAACCCCGCCCAGAATGCCACCACGTTCGTCCTGAGCAACGAGTACTACACACTGCAGGGCGGGAACCGGATCAACACCACCTACGCCCGGCTGAAGTACCCCTGGTTCGAGAAGCGGGGGGCGCTGCTCTTCGAAGTCCCGTTCGTGTACTACAACTTCCAGGCGTCCGCCCCCGCTTTGCCGCAAATCGGGGGGCTGGGGGACATCCGGGTTCAGGCCAGCTACAACGTGTGGACGTCCGCGGACAAGAAGCTGACCGCCATCGGCTTCTTCGAGGCGTTCCTGCCGTCCGCGGACAACGCGATCGTTTCCCGTGCCACGCTCGACAACGCGCTGACCGCGTTCAACCTGGGCACCGGCAAGTACGTGCTCGGGCCGGGCGTCGGGTTCGTGTACGCGTTCCAGCCCAACTTCATCGTCGCCCCGCTGTACTTTTACGAGGCGTCGGCGTTCGGCAACTCGGACCGCGTGACGATCCGCCGGGGGAAGTGGCGGGTGTTCGGCATGTACGCCTGGGAGAGCGGGGTGTACACGCTGCCGGAGCTGCAAATCCTGACCAACTACCTGACCGGCAACAACGACATCTACGTGGCCCCCGAGGTCGGCTACAGCCACAAGGGGACGACCGCCTACGTGAAGCCCGGCATCGGCATCACCCCGGACTATAACGACCGGCAGTGGGGGCTCGAAGTCGGCGTCCGCGTCATGTACTAGCCCCCGGTTGTCCGCCCGGACCAGCGGGCGGTTTCACCGCCAGTCCACGCCGCCGAGGGTGATCGTCGTGGCCCGCGGCGACTTCGCCGAGCGGATCACACGCGGGTTCTTGCCGTCCGCGTCGGCGATCACCAGGAACGTCTCGGTCTCGGTGTTCAGCTTCGGGTCGTTGGCGTTCTCGGTGTTCTCGGCCCGCGGCACCCCGGGGTGGGCCTGCTTCCACACGTAGGCGATCTTCTTCCCGTCTGGCGACCAGCAGTAGCTCCGCACGTCCGCGTTCTCCGGCACGCCGGCCAGCCGGGACCGGATTGGTTTGTTGTTCACAAGGGCCAGGACGAACAGCCGCGGCAGTGGCGCCACCCCCTCGGCCGGCTTTTCGGCCGGGTCGAGGTCACGGAACAGGATCAATTCGTTGGCCCGCGACCACCTGGCGTCCGGCCCCTCGGTCCGCAACTCGGTCAGGTTCGAGAATACCTCCGTCTGACCGTCCCGCTGCCAGCCCGCCAGGCTGACCTTGCGGACGGCGAGCTGGTAGCGTGCCCCGACGGCCATTATCTCGCTCCGGTCACCTGCGAACGCGGCCATGCCATCGAACGCATGGAACTCTCGCGGCAGGGTCAGGTCGGTCTTCGCCCCGGTATCCGGGTCGACGCGGTAGGTCAAGAACCCACGGTCCTCGGCCTTCTCAGCCTCGGTCAGCTCGACCGCGATCAGGCTCTTGCCGTCCGCGGACCAGAACAGGGTCAGGGCGTTCACGTCCAGCTTGGTGCCGGCCCCACCGGCGGTCGGGTAGACCATGACGTGTCGGCGGCGGTACACCTGGTCGCCGACCTTCTCCGGGTCGCCGTCCACGGTGAACGCCACTCGCTTGCCGTCCGGCGAGAGGACCGGGTCGTTCAGGATGCGGCCGTCCGGCGGGGTGAACGCCGGCTCGGCCAGCACCTGCCCCGTGGGGTCGAGGAGCAGGTGTTTGGTGCCGTCGCGGACGAGCAGCTTGCCGGGGCCGGCCGGCTTCGCTGACGGCTTGGCGGCCGCCTTCGGCGGCGGGTCGTCCGCCCGGAGCAGGTGCCGGCCGATTGCACCCACCCCGCACACGGCCGCCGTCGTCAGCAGCAGCGTGGCGACCAGCTTGAACTTGAACGGACTCATGGCTCGCGTCACCCGGGAGGCCAGCGCGGCGACCGACGCCGGGACCGCCCCGGGTTGGGTCGCCGCCGACACGGCCGCCGCCACCGCCTCGGGGGGAACCGTCACCGCCGCCGTCAGTCCGACAGCCGCCGTCACGCCGCGGCGGCGGAGCCGGTCGGCCAGCCGCTTGCGGGCCTCGGCCAGCCGGCTCGACAGCGTCCCGGCGACCAGCCCGAACGCCGCCGCCACCTCCGCCCGCGGCCGGCCGTCCCGGTCGCAGGCGACCAGCACGTCCCGGTACTTCGGCGGCAGCGCGGCCAGCTCGGCGTCGATCACCGCCCGCACGTCGCCGGCCGGGTCCGGGTCGCACACCGGCGGCTCCGGCAACTCGGCGACGACCCGTTCCCGGGCGGCCCGGCGGCGGGCCAAGGCGCGGGCTTCCAGGGCGGTGCGGTGGGCGACGCCGAACAGCCAGCCGCCGACCGCGTCCGGCGGGTCGATCACCGCCGCCCGCCGGGCCAGCACCAGGAACACCGCCTGGAACGCGTCTTCGGCCAGGTGGTGGTCGCCGACGGCCCGCCGCAGGACGCCGAACACGGCCGGCCCGTGCCGGTCCACCAGGGCGGCGAACGCGGCCCCGTCCCGGGCCTGCACGAACCGGGCGACGAGCTGGCCGTCGGTCGGCGGGGTCAGGGCGTCCCGGACCTTGCCGACGGCGGCCGACAGCGGGTGTGCGGGCATGGCTCCCCCAACGGGCCGGTGGCGTGCGGCCTTCGATTGTACTTGGGGGGAAGTGCGGCGGCGCGTCGGTGGAATCTGGGTTTTCGTAGGGTGCGTGGAGGCTCTGCGGAACGCACCGGCGCCGCAGTCGCTCCCCGCCCGGGCTGGTGCGTTTCGCAGAGCCTCCACGCACCCTACGAAAATTCACCGCCGGGAGTGGCAACCGCCCCGGCCAACGGTCCGCGGGAGCCGCCGTTCTGTCTCCCCCTCTCCGCTTCGGGGAGGGGCCGGGGGTGGGGTCTCGACTTCGACCCGTCCCGACGACTTCGACCTCCCCGTGACGGCGTGAGGGCGTCACCCCTCCCCCGGCCCCCTCCCCGAAGCGGAGAGGGGGAGCAAAACAGGGCCGCGGCATGGCGACGAGGCCCGCCCCCAAGACGGCGGGCCTCGCAGACTCGGCACCGCCCTACGCCGGTCCGTGGGAGCGATGTCGCGAGCCGTCACCGCCAGTCGTGCAGCATGAACGCCTTCGCCGGCGCGGTTTCGGTCAGGACCAGCCGCGGGTTGCCGCCGTCCGCGTCGCACACCCACAGCTCGGACTTATGGAACCGGTCGCTCGGGCCGCCGGGCGGGATGTGATTGGTGGCGAACGCCACCCGCTTGCCGTCCGGCGACCAGGCCAGCCCGAACCCGGCGCGGTCGGTCGGGTACGGAATCGCCCGCCGGTCGCGGGTCCGCAGGTCGAGCACCACCAGTTCGGACTGGCCCACCCCGTCTTTCACCCGGTAACTGTGATACAGCACCTTCGACCCGTCCGGGGACAGCCGGGCCTGGCCCACGTTTTCCGCCGGCGGGGTCAGGTCTTCGACCGACTTGCCGTCTCGGGACACCTTGCACAGCTTGTACCGGTCGTCGCCGCTGAACAGCCGCTCGAACAGCCCGACGCCCGGCCCGCCGCGGGTCAGGAACCAGGAGCCGTCCGGCGCCCACCCGAGCACGTCCTGGTCGGGCGGCACCGGCAGCGGGGTGAGGGTGCCGGTGTGGGTGTCGATCAGGGTGTGGGTCAGTTTGCCGACTTCCAGCCTGGACAGATCGCTGTCACTCTGCCGGCCGATGCCGTACCGGCCGTCCGGCGACCAGGCGACGATCTCCCGGTCGAACCGCAACGGGGAGCCGTCCGACCGGGTGAGCGGCCGGACGGCCGGGTCGCCCGGGGTCAGCCAGGCGGCCCCGGTGCGGGTGAAGATCGGCAGCGATCCGGACGGGTGGAGCGGCCCGCACGGCATGAACACGGTCCACCGGTGAGGCTTCCAGTCGTTGCCGAGGGACACGTTCTCTTTCAGATCGGCCCCGCCGCGGCGGGCGTCCGCCTCCGTCACCCGGGCCACCTCCCGGCCGTCCGGGGTGACGAACCGGATGGCGTTCCAGGCCAGCACCAGCCGGCCTTCGTCGGTCGGTTTCGCCGCGACCGCCGGCCGTGGAACCGGTGGCTTCGCCGGGTCGGCCGCCAGCCCGGCTGCGACCGCCGCCAGGACCGCCCCGGCCGCCAGCTTCCACTTCGCCAACAGGGTCGTCCGCATGACCGCCTCCGTCAGTTCCGTGACGCGTCGGGAAGGAACCTCGGAGCCGACCGCCAGCCGGGCCACGGCCGCCACCGTCGCCGGGTCGAGCGGGAGCAGGACGACGGCCGCCGCCGGGGCGAACCCGCGACGACGGAGCCGGTCGGCCAGCCGCTTGCGGGCGACCGCCAGCCGGCTGGACAGCGTCCCTTCCGGCACGCCCAGCCGTCGGGCGGCGACCGCCCGCGGCACCCCCTCCAGCTCGCACAGCACGACCGGGTCCCGCAGGTGCAGCGGCAGCGATGCCACCGCGTCTTCGACCGCGTCCCGCAGGTCCGGGTCGGGGCCGCCGGTCGTCGGCGCGGGGTGCACGGTCGCTTCCCGGGCCGCCCGCCGGGCGTCCGTTCGCCGGGCCGCCAGCGCCGCCCGCCGGGCGACCCCGACCAGCCAGCCGCCGACCGACGCCCCCCGGGGCAGGGTGTGACCCTTGCGGGCGAGGATCAGGAAGGCGGCTTGGACCGCGTCGTCCGCCCGGTGCGGGTCGCCGAGCACCCGCCGGCAGACGGCCCGGACGGCCGGCCCGTGCCGGGCGACAAGGGCGGCGAACGCGTCCTCGTCCCGGGCCGCGTGGAACCGGGCGAGCAGGTCGGCGTCCGGGGTCGGGTCGTGGCGGCGGAGGGCGGTGCGGAGGAACAGGGTCGGCCCGGCCCGTCCGTGGGTCGGCATGGGATCGTCTCCGAACGGCCGGCGTCCGTGCCGGCCACACCCACACATGTCCGCCGGGCCGGCGGCGCGTCGCGCCAGTTTGATCGGGCGGCCGGGAAATGAGAAGGCCACCCGGGCGATACCAGGTGGCCGGCGCGACTCCCTTACTCTTGCTCCCCCTCTCCGCTTCGGGGAGGGGGAGAAGGCACGGGGTCAGTCGGTGGCGAACTCGGCGTCGTCCACCTTCTCCAGCACCTCGTACTTCTCGACGGTGAACTCCTGGGCCTTCTTGCCGCCCATGGTCACCACCTCCTTGTGCGGCACCTGGATGCCGTCCACCGCCTTGTAGTCGGAGTACACCGTCTCCCGGTCCACCTCGTTCCCCTCGTCGTCCTTCGCCTTGCGGGTCGTCTTGACCAGCTTGCCGGACTCCTTGTCGAAGTACAGGGTGACGTCCTTCTGGCCGTCCTTGCTGACCACCACCCCGACCGCCGGCTTGCCGTCCACCGCCGCCTCGGTGCCGGCCTTCAGGGTGAACTTGTCGGTCAGCAGCGGGGTGAGCTGGGTCAGGCCGGTGGCGTACACCCCGGCCTTGGCCTCGGCCAGCTTGTCGTCGTCCAGCGGGACGGCCATCCCGTTCACGTTCACCGACAGCTTGCCGCCGTTGGCGATCTGGACCAGGGTGATCTCCTGCCCGCCGATCGAGATGACCCCCTTCACCTTGGCCTTGTCCGGGTACATGGCGACGGACTCGGCCTTCAGCTCGATGTCCATGCCCATGGCCGAGATGGTGCCCTTGATCGTCGCCCGGTGGGCCGGGTACTTGTTCAGCTTGTCGGCCCCGCCGTGGGCCTTGATCGCCTTCTCGACGATCGCCTTCGGCTCGTCCGCCGCCCGGGCCGGGGCGACGAGGGCGACGGCCGCGGCGGCCGTCAGGAGGAGGAAGCGCATGGGCAGCTCCAGAGGGTGACGTGGGAACCGACCGAACCGACAGGATGAGTGTAGGTGCCGGGCGGCCGACCGTCCGGTTTGTGTAGGGCGGGTCAAGCCGGCTTTGCGGCGCCGACCCGCCGGCCTCGCGGGGAGCGGTTGCCGGTTTCGGGGGGTCGGGCGCGTCCAAAGCGACGCTTGACCCGCCCTACACGATCCGCCGGTCGGTCGCACCGGCTATTCGAACAGGGTGGGGCCGGATTTCTCCTCCGGCTTCGGTTTCGGCAGGGTGCGGCCGAGGAGCTGGTACGCCCGCGGCAGGGCCACCCGCCCGCGGGGGGTGCGGATGATGAACTGCTCCCGCAACAGATAGGGTTCGATCTCGTCGCTCAGGGTGTCGGTGGCGATGGTCATGGTGGCGGCCAGCGCCTCCACCCCGGTCGGCCCGCCGCCGAACACGTCGATCAGCACCTCCAGGTACTTGCGGTCGTTCTTGTCCAGCCCGTCGGCGTCCACCTGGGCCATGTCCAGGGCGGCGTGGGCGGACGGCTCGGTGATCGCCCCGTCGGCCTTCGCCGCGCTGAAGATGCGCGCCCAGTGCAGCCGGGCGTTGGCCACCCGCGGGGTGCCCCGGCTCCGCCTCGCCAGCTCGACGCACGCCCCGGGGGTGATCGGGGTGTTCAGCTTGGCCGCGTTCACCCGGACGATCTCGGCTAGCTCCTCGACGGTGTAGTAGTCGAGGTGCTCCCGCATCTTGAACCGGTCCCGCATCGGCCCGGACAGCATCCCGCCGCGGGTGGTCGCCCCGATCAGGGTGAACCGCTTCAGGTTCATCGAGATGGTCCGGGCGTTTACCCCCTCGCCGAGCACGATGTCGATGCGGAAGTCCTCCATCGCCGGGTAGATGAACTCCTCCACCACCCGCGGCATCCGGTGGATCTCGTCGATGAACAGGATGCCGCCCTCTTCCAGGTTGGTGAGGAACGGCAGGAGGTCGCCCGGCTTGGACAGGGCCGGCCCGCTGGTGAGCTGGATGTTGGTGCCGAGTTCGTTCGGCAGGACGGTGGCGAAGGTGGTCTTGCCGAGGCCGGGCGGGCCGTCGAACAGGATGTGGCCGAGCGGCTCCTTGAGCTTCTTGGAGGCGTCGACCGCGATCTGCAATCGCTCTCGGACCTTGGCCTGGCCGACCACTTCCCGCAGGAACTTGGGGCGGAGGGCGGCGTCGATCTTGCCGTCGTCCCCGGGGACGGAGGAGCCGATCACTTTCTCACGGGCCATCGGTGCGTCTCGTCTAGCCCCGGAGGGGCGGCAGATGCGTAGCCCAGGGCGTAAGCCCTGGGTGGGAATCAGGCAATGAATCAAGCCCCGGAGGGGCGACAGATCAGCCGAGCGGCTTCATGCTCCGGCGAACCCAGTCCGTGAACTCGTCCCGGCTGATCGCTCCGGCGGCCAAGCGGAGGAAAACGTCCTCCTGCTCGTCTACCGCGGCATCCAACTCGTGCCCGTTCCACACCAGGAATGTTTCCAGGGCGGCGTGGGCGATCCGCTTGTTCCCGTCCTCGAACGCGTGGTTGCGGGCCAGCGAGTACCCGAGGGCTGCGGCCTTGTCGGCGAGCGTCGGGTACAGCTCCTGCCCGCCGAACGTCTGCCGCGGGAGGGCGACCGCCGACTCGACCAGCCCCCGGTTCTTCACCCCGGGCAGACCGCCGGACTGGGCGATCACGTCCGCTTGGAGGCGGATGACCTCGTCCGCGGTGAGGTAGATCATTTGGCCAGCCGCCGGTACAGCTCCGCGTTCTTGCGGAGGACGTAGTCGGCCGCGGTCCGGAACCCCTCGTCCCGGTCGATGAGTTCGGTCAGCCCAAGCCGGGCGTACTCTTCGACGGACAGGTTGCGCTGGCGGGCCAACTCGGCCAGCCGCTCGGCCCGGTCGGCCGGCAGGTCGATGGTGATCGTCATGGCGGGCGCCCTCCGCTCTGTCGCCCCTCCGGGGCTACCCGGGTGGGGTCGGTCCGACCAGGGGCTCGCGCCCCTGGCTACGCATCTGCCGCCCCTCCGGGGCTCCGGATGTGGGGTCACTTTTTCGGCTTGTACACCACCAGTAGCTGCTTGCTGTCCTTGGCCGTCTTGAACTCGGCCGGCCGGGTCTTGAAGTCCATCCCGTAGCACACCGTCAGCTTGCCGTCCTTGACCGCGTAGATGCACCGGATCGTCTTCCCCTTGAGCGGGCTGGTCGGGCCGCCGGTCAGGTCCAGGTGCTTGGGCGACTTGGACCCGTCCACCACCACCGTCCCTTTGTCCTTGCGGCCCTTGTCGTCCAGCTCGTACTTGTCCCCGTCCAGCGTCAGCACGTAGTCCTTGAACGCCTTCGTCAGGTCGGCCCCGTCCAGCTCGGCCGACTCCGCCACCCACGTCCCGGTGAGGGCTTTCAGCTCGTCCTTGGTGTCCGCCAGCCCGACCCCGACCGCCGACACCGCGAACAGACAGGCGAGAGTCCGCATCGGAACCTCCGGGTTAACCGCGGCCGTAAACCAGCAACAGCGCCTCGTCCAGCGTTTTGAACGGCTTGCCGCCGGCGAGCAGGGCGTCCAGCTTGGCCCGGGCGTCGACGGCGTTGTGGCCCAGGCTCATCAGCGCCTGGTACACGTCGTCCACCAGGTTGCCTTCAGGTAGAACGCTCGCCGGGGCCGGCTCGGCGGCCGCCTTCTTCTTGCCGGCCTTCGACGGCGGGGCGGACTCGGCTTCGGGCGGGGCGTCCACCAGGGTCGGGGCGGGGGTCGGACCCATGAGGAACTTCGTCACCTTGCGCTTCAGCGAGGTGACGACCGTCTCGGCCATCGCCGCCCCGATCCCGGGCAGGGTGCTTAGCCACCGGCTGTCCTGGCGGTTGATTGCGTCGGCGATCTCCCGGACCGGCCGGCTCATCGCCCGCAGCGCCTTCTTCACCCCGATCTTCTCGACCGTGCAGAGCAGCTCGAAGAACTCCCGCTCGGACTCGCTCAGGAAGCCGATCCGCCGGGGGACGAACCGGTTGCCGGACGGCCCGCCTTCGAGGTACTCGATCAGGTGGAAGGTGACGTCCTGGCCGGTCCGCATCTGCACCTGCCGGCGGACGGATTCGGGCAGCAGCACCTGGTACTCGAACGGGCCGACAGTCAGCCGGGCCTCGTCGTCCAGCACCCGGGCCAGCGTCCCGGTCATCTTGGTGAGCATCGGCGTCGGGGGAGGGTTGGGGTCGGTGGTTTCGTAGGGCGGTGCCGAGTCTTCGAGGCCCGCCGGTCCGGGCAGCGGGTACGTGTCGTTCGGCGGGCCTCCCAAAGCGTCGGCACCGCCCTACAAGACCGCCGGTCACGCCGCCTCGTCCGGGCCGAACAGCCGCTCCCGGTTCACCCCGGTGCCGATCCCGGCGACCGCCGTCCGGTGGTAGTGGCACAGGGCGATCGCCAGCGCGTCGGCCACGTCGTGCGGCTCCGGCGGCTTGGCCAGCCCCAGCTCCCGGGCGACCGCCGCCTGCATCTGCTCCTTGGTCGCCCGGCCGTGGCCGGTGACGGTCTTCTTCACCCGGGCCGGGGCGTAGCTCAGCACCGGGATGCCCCGCTGGGCGGCGGCGAGCAGGTATACGCCCCGGGCGTGGGCCATCAGCACGGCGGTGCGGGGGTGGTCGTAGTGGGCGAACAGTTGCTCCACCGCGACGACCGCCGGCCGCCACTGGTCCAGCACCTCTAGTAGACCATCGTACAGCAGCCGGACGCGGCGGGACATGTCGGTTTCGGCCCGTTCGGCGGCGGACCGGATGACCCCGGCCTCGCACACCCGGGGGCCGTGCGGGCCGGGTTCGAGGACGCCGTACCCGGTGGTTTGCAGCCCGGGGTCGAGGCCGAGGATGCGACGGGACGGGGCCGCCGGCGGCGGGGGCGTGGGGGTGAGCGGCATCGGCGGGCACCCGCTGGGGAACGTCCGTGTCAGCAGGTGCGGGGGCAGCGGGGTGACGATCATGCCGCCCTCCCACCCGGCCCCCGTCATGAGGGCGGCGGGTGATACCCGAACTTACCCGGCCCGCCAAGTCGTACCGCCCGGCCGGTCTTCCAATTGTACCCCGAGGTCGGCCAACCGTTTGCGGATCAGGTCGGTCTGGTCGAACAGCGCCTTCTTGAGCGGGTTGGCCTTGTCCGCCGCCTTGGCGTCGGTGCGGAGGTTGTTCCGCACGTCGATAAGCAGCTGCATCAACCCGGCGACGAGATGATCCTTACCCCCGAGGGTCGTGTTCGCAGGTGGCTCCCAGAAGAGGCCCAGGAGGCTTCCGAACTGACGTAGTACATCCGCGCCGCGCGTGAACATTTCCAGAGCATGGACCCTACGAACCGTCTCCAGTTGTTCGGCATCGGCGTAGTGGTTGAGTGCCTTCAGTAAGTTGAAAAGAACCCCAACCGCTCCCCCTGTGTTAAAATCATCATCCATTACGACGCGAAATTCCGTCGCAAGCCCTTGAACGACGTGACGGAAAGCCTCCTCCGGCGGGTACTCTGCCTGTGGCCAGTGACTTAGTTCTTCACTCGCGCCGTCGCCCTTGAGGTCGTAAAAGCTGTTTCCCGTGATTCGCTTATACCGCTCGAAGAAGCGGTAGAACCCCTGAAGCGACCGCTTCACCTCGTCGAGCCGGTCCTCGCTGTACTCGATCGGGCTGCGGTAGTGCGTACTCAGCAGCAGGAACCGCACCGTCTCCGGGGTGTGCCGCTGGAGCAGGTCGGCGATGTTCACCACGTTGCCGACCGACCCGGCCATCTTCGCCGACCCCATCTTCAACAGCCCGTTGTGCATCCACACCCGGGCGAAGTCGTGGCCGGTCGCCGACTCGCTCTGGGCCAGCTCGTTCTCGTGGTGCGGGAACTGGAGGTCAAGGCCGCCGCCGTGGATGTCCAGGGTGTCGCCCAGGAGCGCCTGGCTCATTGCCGAGCACTCGATGTGCCAGCCCGGCCGACCCTTGCCCCACGGGCTGTCGAACTGCACCTCGGCCGGCTCGCCCGGCTTCGCCCCCTTCCAGAGCGCGAAGTCGCCGGGGTTCCGCTTGCGGTCGCTCACTTCGATCCGGCTGCCGGCCTCCAGCTGCTCCGGATCGCGGTTGCACAGCTTGCCGTAGTCGCTGTCCTTGGACACGTCGAAGTACACGTCCCCGCCGGCCGGGTAGGCGTACCCCTTCTCGATCAGCGTGCCGATCATCCGGAGCATCCCCGGGATGTGCTCGGTCGCCTTCGGGAAGTGGTCGATGCCGGTGACGTTCAGCGCCTTCAGGCAGGCGTGGTAGTCCGCCGTCATCCGCCCGGCCAGTTCCGGGACCGTGGTGCCGAGTTCCTTGGCCCGGGCGATCAACTTGTCGTCTACGTCGGTGATGTTGACGACCCACGTCACCTTGTACCCGAGGTACGTCAGGTAGCGCTTCACGGTGTCGAAGATGACCGGCCCGACCATGTGCCCGATGTGGCTCGGCTTGTACACGGTCGGCCCGCACACGTACATCGACACCGGCTCGCCCGGCTGCTTCGGGAACGGCCGTTTGGTGCGGGTCAGGGTGGAATACACCTGCAAGGCCATAACCAACCTCAAGAGAGAATTGGCCACGGATCAACACGGATAAGCACGGATCGGAACTAAATAGAATTCTTTCTGATCCGTGCTTATCCGTGTTGATCCGTGGCCAATTTTTGGATCAATACGACCGCGTGGCAGCCGATGGCCTCCCCGCGGCCGATGTGCCCGACCTGCTCGCCGGTCTTGGCCTTCACGTTCACCGCGTCCGCCGGCAGGCCGGTCAGGGCGGCCAGCGAGTCGCGGATGGCCGCCTTCACCGGCCCGAGCTTCGGCTCCTGGGCGAACACCGTCACGTCAAGATTGACCGGCGACCAGCCGAGCTGGTTCAGCCGGGCGACGGTTTCGGCCAGGAACCGCCGGCTGTCGGCGTCCTTGTGCCGCGGGTCGGTGTCCGGGTAGGCGTCGCCGATGTCGCCGAGGCCGGCCGCCCCGAGCAGGGCGTCGGTGACGGCGTGCAGCACCACGTCCGCGTCCGAATGACCGACCAGCCCGCGGGAATGCTCGACCCGCACCCCGCCGAGCAGGAGCGGCCGGCCGGCGGCGAGGCGGTGGGTGTCGTGCCCGGACCCGACGCGGAACACAGCGACCTCCTGGGACTGCGGGGATTGTACCGACGGGCTACCGGCCGGCACAACCGCGACCGGGGGCGGTCAACCTAACCCCCGGCCCCCTTCCCTAAGAGGGAAGGGGGAGCAAGCGGCTGAGCGTCCGGGCTGTTGGCTTCGGTCTCGGGCGGGAAGGCGGTGTGAAACCAACCCCCGGCCCCTTCCTCTTAGGGAAGGGGGAGCAAGCGGGACGATGGTCCGGGCAGTAGCGTCGGCCCGCACCGGTGGGGTCGAACACTCTCCCCCATCCCTCGTAGGGAAGGGGGCCGGGGGTTAGGTTTCGCGGTCCCACTCTGTCGGACCCCGAACCGACAGTCCGAGCGCGTCGCCCCACTTGCTCCCCCTTCCCTCTTAGGGAAGGGGGCCGGGGGGTTAGGTTGCCTTTCACCCCGCCCGCACCGGCGGGATCACCTTGGCCGCCGCCAGCCCGTCGAGCACGAACTGCACCGCGATCCCGGCCAGCACCAGGCCCAGAATCCGTCCCAGGACGTGAATCCCGGTGGTGCCGAGCCGCCGCTGAATCGGGTCGGCCAGCCGCAGGGTCAGGTAGCTGACCAACCCGGTCAGCCCGATGGCCAGGTAGACGATGGCCATCTCGGCCACCCCCTTGGCCTGGGCCATCAGCACCGTCACCGTGGACAGGGCCGCCGGCCCAGCCAGGAACGGGATGGCCAGCGGGGTGATGGCGATGTCGTCGGCCGCCGCCCCCTCGGCCATGGCGTCCGGCTCCTCCTGGGTGGACCGCTGCGCCCGGATGAAGTCCAGCGCCACCACGAACAGGATCAGCCCGCCGGCGATCTGGAACGCCGGCAGGGTCAGCCCGAGGAACTTGAACAGGTACGTGCCGACGGCCGCGAACCCGGCCAGGGTGAGGGTCGCCGTGATACACGCCACCAGGGCCGTCTTGCGGCGCTTCTCCCGGGTGTAGTGCCCGGTCAGCGCCAGGAACGCCGGGATCGTCCCCGGCGGGTCGACCAGGAACAGGATCGAGACGAACGCGGTGAGCGAGAAGTCGAGCATGGGGTCACGGCGTCCAGTCGTCGGCCGGGCCGACCGCGGCGCAGAACTCGGCCAGCAGCCGGCCGGCGTTCGCCAGGTCGTCCAGGTGCACCACCTCGACCGGGCTGTGCATGTACCGGTTCGGGATGCCGACCAGCCCGACCGCCACCCCCTGCCGGCTGATCTGCATGGCGTTCGCGTCCGTCCCGGTGGCCCGCGGCACCCCCCGCACCTGCACCGGGATGGTGTGCTCCTTGGCGATGCTTTCCAGCTTGTCGAACACCCGCGGGTTGATGTTCGGCCCGCGGAACAGCACCGGCCCGGCCCCGAGGGCGATCTCCCCCTGGGTCTTCTTGTCGTTCCCCGGGGTGTCGGTGGCGTGGGTCACGTCCACCGCGATGCCGACCGTCGGCTGGACGGCGTAGGTGGCGGTCGTCGCCCCCCGCAGGCCGATCTCCTCGGCGACCGTCGAAACGCTGACGACGGCGGCCTTGAGCGGCCGGTCCTTGAGCCGGCGGAGGGCGTCCATCACCACCCACAGGCCGACCTTGTCGTCCATCGCCGGGGAGGCGGCCAGGTTGTTCCGCAGCGGCCGGTAGCCGAGTTCAAACGTCACCGGGTCGCCGCACCGCACCACCCCCTCGGCCTCCGCCTTCGTCTTGCAGCCGATGTCCACCCACAGGTCGGGAAACTGCGGCACCTTGGTCCGCTCCTCCGGGGTGAGCAGGTGGATCGCCCGCCGGGCCACGACGCCGTTCACCGGGCCGGTCTTGGTCCACACGGTCAGGTGTTGGCCGAGCAGCACCTGCACGTCCCACCCGCCGATCGGCTGGACGTACAGGAACCCGTCGGCGTCGACGTGCTGGACCATCAGGGCGATCTGGTCGCAGTGGCCGGCGAGCATCACCCGCGGGGCGTCGGCCGGCCGGCCAGATGGGAACCGGGCGGCGAACACGTTCCCGTGGGCGTCTGTCCGCACCTCGTCGGCGACCGGCCCGGCCCACTCCCGGATGACCGCCTGGATCGGCTGCTCGTACCCGGACGGGCTGGGGGTGGCGAGCAGCTTCTTGAGGAACGCGAGGCCGTGGTCGTCCATGCGGAACCCGGGGGAAAGCGGGATGAGCGGATAGTGTATGATGGCGGCAGCACCGACGGGAGGACTCGACATGGCAACGGAAACGGCCGACCCGCCGACGACCGGCACCGACGAGCTGCTGACGATCCCTCTCCGGGTGCCGAACGAAGTGGCCCGGCGCTACCGGGCGGCGACGGAGGACGAGCGGCGGGTATGGGCCGTCGCCCTGGCGGTCCAGTTCCGCCTGATGGTGGCCCCGCCGGCCCGGACCGTTGAGCAGACGATGGCCGACCTGGCCCGGCAGGCCGCGGCCAACGGGTTCACCGAGGCCGACACCCAGGCGGCCCTGGCTGAATGGGACGCTGAGCGAAAAGCCCGCCGGGCGACCGGGGCATGAGGGCGGTCATCGACACCGGGGTGTTGGTCAGCGCGGCCCTGCACCCGGGGTCCAACCCGTGGCGGTCGTTCGAGGCGGTCCGCACGGCCGGCGTCCTGCTCCAGTCGGACGACACGATCGCCGAGCTGGAGGAGGTTCTCGACCGGGACAAGTTCGACGCGGCGGCGCCGATCGAGGTGCGGCGGGAGTTCGTCGCTCAGGTGGCGCGGGTCGGGCAGCGGGTGGCGGTCATCGTTCCGGTTGTCGCGTGCAGTGACGCGGACGACGACAAGTTCCTTGAACTGGCGGTCAACGGCCGGGCGGATTACATCGTTTCGAGCGACAAGCACTTGCTCGCCCTACACCCCTTCCGCGGCATCCCGATTCTGTCCCCGGCCGACTTCCTCGCGGCCGTCGCTGCTTCGGGGTCATAGACCAGCGGCGAAGTCCCCCGGACGACGGGGTTAAATTCTGCCGCTCGCCAGGAGCCTCCCCGTGGCCGCCGACCTGACCCCGCCGGACCCGACCCCGGTCCTGAACCTGATCAACGCCTTCCGCACCTCGAAGGTGATGTTCGCGGCCGTCGAACTCGGGGTGTTCGACGCCCTGGCCGCCGGGCCGAAGCCGCTGGCCGGCCTCGCCGCCGAGTTGAAATGCGATCCGGACGCGTTCGAGCGGCTGGTCGGGGCCGGGGTGATGCTCGGGCTGCTCGCCCGCACCCCGGACGGGGCCGTCGCTAACACGCCGGCGGCGCAGGCCTATCTGACCCGGACCAGCCCCAACCGGATGCTCGGGTACATCGGGTACTCGGACCGGGTGCTCTGGCAGATGTGGGACCACCTGGCCGACGCGGTGCGGGAGGGCACCCACCGGTGGAAGCAGACCTACGGGTGGGACGGGCCGATCTTCAGCCACTTCTTCAAGGACGAGGCGGCCAAGCGGGAGTTCCTGTTCGGCATGCACGGGTTCGGGCTGATCTCCTCCCCGGTGGTGGCGAACGCGGTGGACCTGGGACGGTTCGAGACGTTCGTCGATCTCGGCGGGGCGACCGGCCACCTGGCAGTGGCGGCGTGCCGGCGGTGGCCGAACCTGCGGGGGGTGGTGTTCGATCTGCCGGAAGCGGTGCCGCTGGCCCGGGAGGTGGTCGGCCAGACCGAGGTGGCCGGGCGGGTCGAGGTGGCGGCCGGGGACTTCTTCGCCGACCCGCTGCCGCCGGGGGACGTGTACGCCCTGGGCCGCATCCTGCACGACTGGACCGAGGAGAAAATCCTCAAGCTGCTCGCCAAGATTCACGACACCCTGCCGAGCGGCGGGCTGGTGCTGGTCGCCGAGAAGGTGCTGCATGACGACCAGGCCGGGCCGGCGTGGGCGGTGTTGCAGTCGCTCAACATGCTGGTCTGCACCGAGGGCAAGGAGCGGACCCTCGCCGGGTACGAGACGCTGCTCTCCCGGGTCGGGTTCACGGACGTGAGGCTGGTCCGGACCGGGTCGCCGCTGGACGCGGTGACGGCCGTCAATCGCTGAACCCCCGAACGCTCACCCGCTGCAACGGGTGGGCGTTGAACCTTCAACCTACTGAAGCTCCCTCATGATCCACGTGATCGCCACCATCGAAGTCGCCCCCGGCAAGCGGGCCGAGTTCCTGGCCGAATTCGCTCAAGTCGTCCCACCGGTCCGGGCGGAGGCCGGGTGCATCGAGTACGGGGCGGCGGTCGACGTGCCGACCGGGCTGGCCGCCCAGCCGCCGGTCCGCCCGGACACGGTGACGGTGGTCGAGAAGTGGGCGGACGTGCCCGCCCTGCAAGCACACCTGGCGGCCCCGCACATGGTCACCTACCGACAGCGGGTGGCCGGGCTGGTGAAGTCGGTGACGCTCCAGGTTCTGCAGCCTGCGTAGCCGGTACGACCGGTCCGGCGGGCGGGGCCGAACGGGTGATTGGTAACGGACCGCTCAACGGGGCGGGTCCGGCGGCCGATGCCGGCGGTACGACCGAAGGTTCCCTCTCCCGCCCACAACGCCAAGGACGGCGATGTTTACCACCCTGCTCACGTGCGCGGCACTTGCCGCCGGCCAACCGCCGGCATCCACCGAACAGCCGGCAAGTCCTGCGGTCCCGGACCCCCTGACGTCGCACCAAGCCCGGGAAGAAGGTGCGGCCCCGTCGGGACCGTCTACCCTTCTCATGAAGTCCCTCCAGGGCACCTCCCTGGGCGACTTCCTGGACGCCCGCAAGACGACCGTCAGCGGATTCGTCGACCTGCGGTACACGGCCACCAACGTCGGCTCGCTCAACCGGCTGCCGGCCGGCATGGGGTACTCGTTCAACCCGGACGTCCCCCAGTTCAACTGGGTCACCGTCAACCGGGCGGTGGACAAGGAGTCGAAGGAGGCCAGCTTCGGGTACGAGGTAGACCTGATCCTGTTCGGCAGTAACTACCAGTTCACCCTCGCCCGCGATCTGTTCAGCAACCAACTGACGGCCAACAACGGCCGGCCGAACCCTTACGGGGTGGACGTCCCCGAGTTCTACGCCGAGTGGTACTTCCCGAACGTGTTCAAGGGGTTGGACGTGCAGGTCGGCCGGCGGTACGCCCGGTTCGGGATCGAGAGCCTGAACCCGATCCAGACGGTGCTGCCCAGCTACTCGTACGACTTCATCTACAACCCGTACACGTACACCGGGGTGATGCTGGAGGCCAACGTGACGGACAACATCACCGTAACCAGCGACTTCACCCTCGGGCCGGACGTGTGGTTCGGCGACTCGGCCCGGTTCTTCTGGCTCGGGGCGGTCCATTACTACTTCACCAAGAAGACGTTCGTCCGCGGGGCGGTGTTCATCGGGGACAACCGGTACGACGCTGCCCGCGGGCAGAACTACCCGGCGTTCGTGGACGTCGACTTCGTCCACAAGTTCGGCGACCAGGACAAGTGGACGTTCAGCTCCGAGTACACCTACGGGTGGCAGCGGGACGTGCCCGGGATCGGGTACGCGAAGTGGTACAGCTTCGCCAACTACCTGACCTACGCCTGGACGGACAAGTTCGCCACCACCGGCCGGGTCGAGTTCTTCGACGACGTGGACGGCCAGCGGACCGGGTTCAAGGGGCTGTACTCGTCGTTCACCGTCGGCAACACCTGGCGGCCGAACGACTGGCTGATGTTCCGGCCGGAGGTGCGGTACGACTACAACAACCAGAGCCTGCCGTTCGACGGCCGGAGCAACTTCTTCGGGGTGACGCTGAACGGCATCATCCTGTGGTGACGGCCGGCGGGCGGGGCCGCCGCCGGCGGCCCCGCTTCACGCCCCTCCCCCTTTGCACGTCGGCGGCCGGTCCGGTACACTCAACCGCATCCCACCCGGCCCGTTCCGAGGCCCGCCGATGCTCCCGTCCGCCGCCGTCACCCGCCGGGCCGCCCTCCGGGTCGGCGGGGTCGGGCTGTTCGGCCTGACCTTCCCCCAACTGGTCCGCGCGTCCGAGCTGAGCCGCCGGGCGGCCCGGGCGAAGACGGTCATCCTGCTGCACCAGTGGGGCGGCCCTGGCCAGCACGAAACGTTCGACATGAAGCCGGACGCCCCGGAGAACGTCCGCGGGTGGTTCAAGCCGGCCAGCACCAAGGTGCCCGGCGTCCAGATCAGCGAGAAGCTGCCGCAGACGGCGAAGCTGATGGACAAGCTGTGCGTCGTCCGCTGTATGCGGCACAGCGTCAAGATGAACAACCACAACTCGGCCGGGTACTACTCCCTGACCGGGGTGCCGCCGCCGACCGACGACCAGCGGCTGCGGGACTCGATCGACCTGTTCCCGGCCTACGGGAGCATCGTCAGCAAGCTGGCCCCGGCCCCGCGGGGGACGGCCACGTTCGTCAGCTTCCCGCACGTCATCAGCGACGGCAGCATCACCCCCGGCCAGCACGCCAGCTTCCTGGGCAAGAGCCACAACCCGCTGTTCGTCGGCGAAAGCCCGAACCGCCCGGACTTCAAGCTGCCCGAACTGAGCCTGCCGGCGGGCTTGAACCCGGCCCGGCTGGAGAGCCGGACCGAGATCCTCAAGCTGATCGACGCCCAGACCGGCCTCTTGGAACAGTCGGCGGTGGCCCGCGGGGTGGACGAGACGTACCAGAAGGCGGTCGCCTTGCTGACCAGCGAGACGTTCCGCACGGCGTTCGACCTGACCCGGGAGCCGGCCGCGGTGCGGGACCGGTACGGGCGGACCACCTACGGCCAGAGCTGTCTGCTCGCCCGCCGGCTGGCCGAGGCCGGGACCAAGTTCGTGAACGTGTACTTCAGCCGGTCGATCGGCGGGGCGAACGGCGGGTGGGACTACCACGGGTTCAACAAGGAGAACCCGCTCGACCGGCTGAACGAGCTGATGCCGCTGACCGACCAAACCCTGTCCGCCCTGGTCGAAGATCTGGACCAGCGGGGGATGCTCGAAACGACCCTGGTGGTGTGGGTCGGGGAGTTCGGGCGGACGCCGCGGATCAGCAGCAACGGCGGCCGAGACCACTGGCCGCAGTGTTACACCGCAGTGCTGGCCGGGGCCGGGGCGAAGGGCGGGTTCGTCTACGGGGCGAGTGACAAGCTCGGCGCCTACCCGACCGTCGGCAGCGCCACCCCGGAGGACCTGGCCGCGACGATGTTCGAGGCGCTCGGGCTGGACCCCGAGGCCGAGATCCGCGACACCCTGAACCGCCCGCTGCCGATCAGCCGCGGCAAGCCGCTGACGGAGCTGTTCGCATAGCCTCGTAGGGCGGGTCGAGGAGGCTTTGCGACGACGACCCGCCGCGACCGGCAACCGCTCCCCGCCCGGGCCGGCGGGTCGGCGCGTCCAAAGCGACGCTTGACCCGCCCTACACCGAACACCCCTTTTGGACTTCCCCGCCATGCCCCGCATCACCCGCCGCTCGTTCCTGGCCGCCTCGGGGGCGGTCGCCGCCGTCCCGTTCGTCAAGGCCTACGCCCCCGGCGAGCGGAAGGACAAGGTCCGGCTCGCCGTCATCGGGGCGGCCAACCGCGGCCAGGAGAACTGGTCGCAGATGCTCACCGACCAGGTGGTCGCCATCTGCGACGTGGACCCGAAGCACACCGAGCGGCTGAAGGCCAAGTTCCCGGACGCGGCCGTGTTCACCGACTACCGCAAGCTGTTCGACGCGGCGGCCAACACGTTCGACGCGGCCGTGGTCAGCACCCCGGACCACACCCACGCCGGCCCGGCCGTCCGGGCGATGCGGCTGGGCAAGCACGTCTACTGCGAGAAGCCGCTGGCCAGCACCGTCGAGGAGGTGCGGGTGATGCGGCGGGTGGCCGCCGAGACGAAGGTCGTCACCCAGATGGGCACCCAGATCCACGCCGGGGACAACTACCGCCGGGTGGTGGAGATCGTGAAGAGCGGCGCCCTCGGGCCGATCAGCAAGGTGCAGGTGTGGCTGGGCAGCGGGCCGCAGCCGGGCAAGCTGCTAACGTCGCCGGCCAACGTGCCGTTCGACCTGGACGTGTGGCTCGGGCCGGTGGCCGAGCCGTTCTTCCACGCCGACCACAGCCGCAGCCCGTACAAGCACCCGTGGCCGCACTTCCACTGGCGGTACTGGTGGCAGTTCGCCGGCGGCCAGCTCGGCGACTTCGGCTGCCACTACATGGACCTGCCGTTCTGGGCGCTGGGCCTGGGCCTGCCGACGACCGTCGCGGCCACCGGCAGCCCGATGCCGAACGCGGACAACACCGTCCCCGGCAAGATGCGGGTGGACTACACGTTCCCGGCGGCCGGCGACCGCGGGCCGGTGCAGCTCACCTGGTTCCACGGCGTGCCAGGGCCGGACCTGGACGGTAAGGTGCGGTTCGACGGGTTCGGCAGCGGCGTCCGGTTCGAGGGTACCAAGGGCGTGCTGCTCGCCGACTACGGCAAGCACAAGCTGCTGCCGGACGAGTTCGCCAAGAGCGTCAAGCCGCCGGCCCAGACCATCCCGAAGTCGATCGGCCACCAGCAGGAGTGGCTGGCGGCGATCCGGGGCGAGGGGAAGACGCTGTGCGAGTTCGGGTACAGCGGCACGCTGGCCGAGGCAGTGCTGCTGGGCAACGTGGCGTACCGGGCCGGCAAGCCGATCACCTGGGACGGGGCGGCCGGCAAGGTGACGGACGTGCCGGAAGCGAACCAGTACGTCGGCCGGGCGGTGCGGAAGGGGTGGGAGCTGGGGTAACCCTAACCCTCACCGGTTAGCGGCGGACCCGCCGGGTCCGCTCGCCGCGTTGCGGACCCGGCGGGTCCGCCGCTAACTCGATCCCATCCCATCCGGCCTTCACACGCCCTTCACCAATCACCTCGGCCCACCCCGCGAACCACCTGATGAGCGGAACCCGTCCCGCCGGGAGGTGTGTGATGTCCGCCGACTTGCTGGCTCGCGTCGAAGCGTTCGACATTGACGGCCCCGACCCGCCGGCCCAGCGGTTCGCCGCCCGGCTGGCCCGCGAAAACGGCTGGCCCCGGCCGTTCGCCGACCGGGCGGTCCGGGAGTACAAGCGGTTCGTCTACCTGGCGATGACCGCCGGCGAACCGGTCTGCCCGTCCGAGCAGGTGGACGCCGTCTGGCACCAACACCTGACGTACACCCGGTCGTACTGGAAGCGGTTCTGCGGTGAGGTGCTGGGCCGGCCGCTGCACCACGACCCGACCAAAGGCGGCCCGGCCGAGGCGGACAAGCACCGGCGGATGTACGCCGTCACCCTGGCCGCCTACCGCCGGGCGTTCGGCGAGGACGCGCCGCCTGACCTCTGGCCGGACGCTGACACCCGGTTCGGCCGCGACCTGCGGCACGTCGTCGTGAACGCGGCCGACAACTGGGTGGTGCCGAAGGCGTGGGTGCGGCGGGCGGCCAGCGGGGTGGTGGCAGCCGGGCTGCTGATCGTCGCCGGGGCGGGGGCCGGCGGCGGGTTGAACCCGTTCAACCTGGTCGGCACCGACTACCTGGTGTTCCTCATCCCGGTGATGCTGGCCGCCCTGTGCCTGGGGCTGCTGATCCGCAACGTCCGCAAGGGGCCGGGGTTCGCCACCGACGAGGTGCCGGCGCTCGGCTGGGAGGAGGCGGCGTACCTGGGTGGCAATTACCGGCGGATGGCGACCGCGGGGATCGCCCGGCTGGTCGAGCAGGGGGCGGCCGAAGTGTCCGAGAGCGGGGAGAGCGTCCGCCGGGTGGGGCCGCCGTTCAACCCGTCCCCTGTGGAAGCGGCGGTGTACGCGGCCCTGCCGCTGCGGAAGGACGATCGAGACGGGCTGAAGGCGCTGGCCGCGAAGGTGCAGGTGGCCGGCGGGGACACCGCCCGCCGGCTGGAGGACGCCGGGCTGGTGTTCACCCCGGGCCAGCGGTTCGGGGTCGGGCTGGTGAGCGTCCTGCCGCTGGTCGGGGTGCTGCTGGTGTTCGGCGTCACCCGGCTGGTACTCGGGCTGGGACACGGCAAGCCGTCCGACTACCTGGCGCTCACGCTGGCCATCGGGGCCGGGGCCGCCCTGATCCTGATGGCCACCCGGCCGACCCGCACCCGCAAGGGGGACCAAACGCTGGCCGCCCTGCAAACCCGCCACGTGTTACTGAAGCACGGCACCACCCGTGCGGCCGAGGAGCCGGGGCAGGCGGGGATGGCGGTCGCCCTGTTCGGAACGGCGGCGCTGGCCGGGTCGACGCTGGCCGTCTTGCACCAGTGGTATCCGAAGCAGACCGACGGCGGCGGCGGGTGCGGGGCCGGGTGCAGCGGCGGCGGGTGTGGTGGGGGCGGGTGTGGGGGCGGCGGCTGCGGCGGGTGCGGCGGCGGGGATTAGCAGGGTCGGCCGTCGAGCCTTGCGACCGGACGGAGTCGTTGCGGCAGGCGGCCGGGCCGCCACGGAGGGCGGCCCCTACACGGGTGTTATCGCAGACCGTGTCCCAAGTCTCCGACCGTCGCGGGTGTAGGGGCCGCCCTCCGTGGCGGCCCGGCTGCCTGCCGCAACCGCTTCACGCCCCCTCAGCCAACTCCAAGAACCGCGCCGCGAACCGCGGCCCCGTCCCCGTGTCCTCGTGCTTGAAGAAGACGAACGCCTCGCCCCACCCCTGGCCCTTCACCCGCTTCACCCACGCCTTCAGCGCCTTGTCATCGTACTCGGCCCGCCGCAGCCGGAGGTAGCCCCAGCCGGCGGTCGCCACGAACGGCACCTCCAACTCGTCGTCGGCGTCCGCCACGCAGAGCGCGACCTGCCGTTGATGGAGCAGCCCGAACACCTCGTCGTCGAACCACGACGCATGGCGGAACTCGAACGCCGCCCGGCACCCGGCCGGCAGCAGGTCGAGGAACGCGGCCAGCCGGGGCACGTCCTTTTTGAAGTTCGGCGGCAACTGGAAGAACAGCGGCCCGAGCCGCTCCTTCAGCACCCCGCCGACCTCAAGGAACGCGGCCACCGCCTCGCCGGCGTCTCGTAGCCGTTGGATGTGGGTGATCTTCTGCGGCGACTTTAGGACGAACCGGAACCCGGCCGGCACCTCGGCCGCCCACGCTTCGAGGGCCGCCGGCTTGGGTAAGGCGTAGAAGGTGTTATTCGCCTCGACTGCCCGGAACCGCTCGGCGTAGAAGCGGAGCATCTGCTTGGCCGGCAGCTTGGCCGGGTAGAACGAGCCTTTCCACTTCGGGTACGAGTACCCGCTGGTGCCGACGTAAAGGGTCATGCGACATCCCTGCCTGACGGGTTGCGGCCGCCGACGGTTGATCCGCAAGTTGTCGGGGTTTGCGTAGGGCGGGTCAAGCCGGCTCTGCGGCGCCGACCCGCCGCGAACGGCAACGACTCCCCACTGGTCTGCGGGCTGAGCCGGGGAGGGCGAGGCTCCTGCCGAGCCGGGCCGCCTGCCCGGCGGGCTGTCACCCATGCCCGGATGCCGCCCCCCGGTGTGGGTTCAAGCGGCTGCGGACGCGCTCCGGCTCGGCAGGAGCCTCGCCCTCCTCACGAACCCGCGGGGCCGGCCGGGGGCGATTGCGACCGTGCGCTCCAAATCGGTGATTAGCAGCGGGTTATCGCGGCGGTGCCGCTCGACTACCTGCTCGCAGGACTCGGCCTTGCTCTTGATACGCTCCAGCTCGTCGGCGGTAATCCCGAATGCCTGTACGAACTCAACCCGGCCGTGAGGCGTGTCGATGGGTGCGAGCGCCGGGTCAAGAAGGAACGCAAGCCCAACCAGGTCTGTCGGGTAGTCGGCCCGGATCGGCCCGTTGGCGGGTATCCAGTGATACTGCTCAAACCAGCGGCCGGACTGGAACACATACCGGGCGAGGTTGTTGAGCAGGTTGAGAACCCAGTGCGGTTCTTCGACTGGCGGCAGCGAGGTGGCCAGCCGGAACGTCATCTCGAACCCGAACCGGCTGCACTCCCCGCCGACGCTCTCCTCGTCGTAGTAGAGCGAGGAATACCCGTAGGTGCAGAAGTGCAGGTGTGGCGTGCCGCCGTCCCGGCACTCGTAGGCGCTGATCCCGTCCAGAGGGTCGGGGCCGCCGAGCATGTGCTTAATGATGCTGCCCCAGTGGCGCGGCTCCTGGTCCCGATACACCTCGCGCAGCCGGGCCGTGATGGCGTCCCATCCGGGCGCGGCGTCATCGCGTCCGCCGTAGCGGTGCTTGTATTCGGCGATGTCCATCCTTGTTCCCTGTATCCGAACTGGTGTTCAGTTCGATCGTTCTGCAGGCGGATGCGACCCCCGCCTGGCCGTCATCCGTTGCCAGCCCTAGCCGGCCAAGGCTAACCGCCCGATCCTTTCGTGTCAAAGTCCGTGCCGGACAGTGGGTTGACTCCTACTGCTCGCCGCCGAGAACCTTGTCGCGGCCAGCGTGTCCGTTCCAGACAGCGGGCCGTATCCTCACCGATGTCCGCTCCCCGCTGACCCGGAAGTTGCTGATGTCCGTCGCCGACCTCGCCGCCCTCGAACAGACCGCCCTCGCCGAGCTGACCGGCACCCCGGACGAACCCGCCCTGCGGGCCTGGAACACCAAGTTCTTCGGCGACAAGGGACTCGTGAAGGCCGCCTTGTCAGCCCTCGGCAAGCTGCCGAAGGAGGAGCGGGCGGCCTACGGCCAGGCGGCCAACAAGGTGAAGGTGGCCCTGGAGTCCGCTTACGAGGCGAAGTCGGCGGAGGTGAAGGAAGCGGCCCTGCTCGCCAGCCTGACCGCCGACCCGCTGGACGTGACGCTCCCCGGCCGCCCGCACACCCGCGGTCGGCTGCACCCGGCGACGCAAATCCTCCGCGAGATCACCGCCGTCTTCGCGGACATGGGGTTCCAGGTGTACCGCAGCCGGGAGGTGGAGTCGGACCAACTCAACTTCGAGCTGCTGAACATGCCCCCGCACCACCCGGCCCGGGACATGTGGGACACGTTCTTCACCACCACCCCCGGTGTCGTGCTGCGGACTCACACCAGCCCGGGGCAGATCCACGTCATGCGGGAACACGCCCCGAACCCGGTGCGGGTGATCCTGCCCGGCATGTGCTACCGGAACGAGGCGATCAGCACCCGCAGCGAGATCCAGTTCCTCCAGGTGGAGGGGCTGGTGATCGGCGAGGGGGTGACGATGGCCGACCTGAAGGGGACGATCACCGCGTTCGCCCGGCGGATGTTCGGCCCGGACCGGCAGGTGCGGATTCGCAGCAGCTACTTCCCGTTCACGGAGCCGTCGATCGAGGTGGATATCGACTGGCCGGCCGACGACCCGAACCGCGACCGGCTGACCAAGGGGACCGGGTGGCTGGAGATCATGGGGGCCGGAATGGTCCACCCGACGGTGCTGCGGAACGGCGGGTACGACCCGGACAAGGTGACCGGGTTCGCGTTCGGCATGGGGCCGCAGCGGATGCTGATGCTGAAGCACGCGATCGACGACATCCGGCTGTTCTGGCAGAACGACCCACGGTTCCTGCGGCAGTTCTGAGCTGAGGAGCCGTAGGGGGGGGGCGCGGGGTTTGGTGAGGCCCGCCGGTCCAGGCGGCGGCAGGCTGCCCCACCGGCGGGCCTCGAAGACTCGGCACCGCCCTACACCATGCTCACCGCATTTCTCGTTTCCGGTTGAACTCCAGCCGGCCCGTTCGCAACTCTCCTGTCAGACCTGCCTGACGGGAACCCATGACCGACCCGCTCCATCTGCGGCTGCTCGTCCTCCGGTGCCAGACCGGCGACGAGGCCGCGTTCGGCGGGCTGGTCGAACTCGTCGGCCCCCGGCTGCGGTACTTCCTCCGCAAGATGCTGCCCGACCCGCAGGCCGCGGACGACGCCCTCCAGGACGTGTGGGTGGACGTGGTGCGGTCGGTCCACCGGCTCGCCGACGCCGGGGCGTTTGTCGGCTGGGCGTACCGGATCGCCCGGGTGCGGGCGGCCCGGGAGTTCCGCCAGCCGCGACCGTCGCACCGCCCGTTGCTCGAAGCGGATTTGGTGGAGGAGCCGGACGAAAGCTGGTCGGCCGAGGACGCCGACCGGGTCCACGCCGCCCTCGACCGGCTGTCGCCGGAGCACCGGGAGGTGCTGCTGCTGCGGTTCCTGGAGGGGATGAGCTACGAGGACATCGCCGGGGTGGTCGGCGGGCCGGTCGGGACGGTCCGGTCACGAATCCATTACGCCAAGGGCGCCCTTCGCCGGGCGCTGGAACAGGGGTGCGGCCATGACCGATCGGGAGCTGGGCCGGGCGCTGCTGGCGGTTGACCTGGGCGGCGGGGCGGACGCCCGCCGGCAGACGTGGGCGGTGTTGGACAAGGACCGCCGGCGGGTCCGGCTGTTGACCGGGCTGGCGGTCGGGGCGTGGCTCGTCGCCGCCCTGCTGGTGCTCGGCATGTTCGTGGCGATGGGGCTGCTCATGCCGCGGGTGGCCAAGCTGGCGACCGACGTGGACGCCGGCCGGGTGACGCCGGCCGAGCGGGAGCGGGAGGAGCGGGCCAACCAGGTGACGAGCCACATGATCACGCTGGGGGTGGCCGCGTCCGTCGGGGTGCTCGGGCTGGCCGCCCTGGCGACGGTGTTTCTGGTGCTGGCCACCCGCCGCGCGACGCTGCGTCAGATCAACGCCAACCTGGTCGAGATCGCCGAGTTGCTGAAGCGCAGCCCGGCCCCGGGGTGAGGCGTTCGACACCAGACCGATGTGCCAGCGAGGGAGCAAAATACCCTCGCTGGCGCGTCGGGCTGGTTGGCCCACTCACCCCTTCGCCATGCCGGCGACGACCAGGCCCAGCCCGACCACCGCCAGCACCAAACCGCCGATGACGAGCGTCTTGAGCAGGCTGTACATGTTGTGCATCGTCCGCAGGGCGTTCATCAGGTGCCACAGGTCTTCGTTGCGGGTCTCGACCACCTTGCGGAACGACTTCGCCGCCCCACCGGTCCAGAAGCCGATGGCCAGGAACAGCAGGGTCGCCGCCGCCAGCCCGGCGACCGGCCCGTACCCGGTCCTGGTCTGGATGGCGGCGGCCAGTTGCAGCCCGAAGAAGATGGCGAACGCCAGCCCGAGGATCTGCATCAGGGAGGCGACCGTCCGCATGGCGTCGGCCAGCCCGCTGATGGTGCGGTTCTGCTCGTCGGTGAACTCGTGTTGGCCGGACTTGAACTCCGGCTGCGGGGCGGTGCTCATGGGAGGAGACCTCCGAGGCAAGGGGGGAACATCAGCCGGGCGGTCCGGCGTAGGGTGCGTTGAGGCTCTGCGAAACGCACCGCCGGGGCTTCGCCCCTCGGACGCTTTCGTTGCCGGGCCGGTGCGTTGCGCTCGTCAAAGCCCTCGCTCCACGCACCCTACGCCGAGGCCGCTTTTGTAGGGTGCGTGGAGGCTTTGCGCAACGCACCGGACGGGCCGCACCCCGCGGACGATGTCGCCGCGGGGCCGGTGCGTTTCGTCGCAAAGCCTCCTCAACGCACCCTACACCGGACCAGCCCCACAGGGTTTCCAGACTTCTCTGAGCCGGGCGCCCCAAGGATACCAGCTCACCCGGCCGCGTCGAGGGCCGCCGGCCGCCGGGTGGCGACCGCCAGCCACGCCGCCCCGAGCAGCATGAGGGCGGCCGCGTACCCCAGCCCGGCGGCCGGGCCGACGGCCGCGAACAGCCCGCCGACGGCCAGGCTCGCCCCCACGTCCCCCAGCCCGTTCACCACGGCCAACACCCCGAACGCCGTCCCGTGGGACGCCTTGTCCGGCACGAACTCCGGCACGACGGCCGGCTCCAGCGCTTCTTGCACCGCCATGTACCCGCCGGCCAGGGCGAACAGCCCCAGCCACCCGGCGAACGATCCCGGGGCGGTCAGCAGTAGCAGGGCGAACCCGGCCATCGTCATCGCCCCGAGCACGTACCCGCCGACCAGCACGCGGACGTGGCCGACGCGGTCGCCGAGCCAGCCGGCCGGGAACGCCGCCGCCGCCTGGCACAGGTTCCGCCAGGCGTACAGCCCGACGCCGAGGACCGCTGCGTCCGCCCAGGTTTCGGCCAGGGCGACGGTCGCGGCCAGGATGAGTAGGGTGTGGGCGAAGTCGCCGAGGCCGAACAGCCCGACCCCGACCAGGAACCGCCGGTACTCCGCCGGCAGGGCCGCCAGCGACGCCCCGAGCCGCAGCCCCGGCTTCGGGGTGAACCGCTGCTCCCGGACCAACAGCGCGAACGTCACCGCCGCCCCGAGGCCCGGGACCAGCGTCAGCCAGAAGGCGGACCGGAAGGCGTCGGCGGTTTGCCCGGCCGCGTCCGGCGTCAGCCGGTACAGGACGACCGCCGCCAGCACCGGTCCGAGCACCGCCCCGAGGGTGTCCCCGGCCCGGTGGAAGCCGAACGCCTTGCCGCGGTCGCCGGGGTTCACGCTGTCGCTGATGATGGCGTTCCGCAGCGGCCCCCGAATCCCCTTGCCCAGCCAGGCCAGCGACTTCGCGGCCAACACCATCGGCCAACTCACCGCCACCGCACACAGGGCGAACGCCGACCCGGTGAGCGCGTATCCGAACACGACCAGCGCCTTCCGTTTGCCGACCCGGTCGCTCCACCAGCCGACGACGAGTTTCGCGGCGTTCGACAGGAACTCGGCCGCCGCCTCGATCGCCCCGAGGGCCGGCGCCGCCTGGGCCGGGTTCAACCCGAGGGCCAGCAGGAACGCCGGCAGCAGGGCCGTGGCGAACTCGTACCCGACGTCCGCCAGGAAGCTGGTCAGCCCGGCCCCGATCACCGTCCGGTTGAGCCAAGACATGAGTCACCACAGACGTAGGGCGGGTCAAGCCCGGCTTTGCGGGCGCCGACCCGCCGACGCGGCAACCGCTCGTTGCCCGGGCTGGTGGCCGGCGGGTCGGCTGTAGGGTGCGTGGCGGGAGGCTTTGCGACCGCAACGCACCGGCCCCGCAGCGACAGCATCCGGGGCGGGAAGTCCCGGCGGTGCGTTCCGCAAAGCCTCCACGCACCCTCCACCAGACGGCCCACTGAGGGCCGCTATGGCTTCCCGCGGGGCCGGCGGGTCGTCGTCGCCAAGCCTCCTCGACCCGCCCTACAAGTCGGTCAGAACACGACGACGCCCTGAACCAGCTCGGCGTGGGTGAGCGGGCGGTCGGCCGGGAACAGGACGTAGCTGGCCGGGGACGCGGAGCAGTCCACGATCACCTGCCGGTCGTTCGGGACGAGGTAGCCGTCGTCCGTCGGGATGTGGCCGGTGACGAGCAGGTCGGAATCCACCTTGCGGGCGAAGTCGGCGGCCGTTTGCTCGGACGTATCCCGGCCCCACGTCAGCCCGTAGACCAGGCCGCCCGGTTGGTACTCCTTCTCCTCGTACCGGTCGGCGGTGAGCTGCCGCGGGTCGAACAGGGGGAGCTGCCGGCCGGGGATCAGGGTGTGGCTCACGAAGACCGCGTTCGGCGTCCGCAGGGCGAGCGGCAGCTTGGCGAACAGGGCCAGGTACGCCACGTAGATTTGCGTGCCCGCCGAGCCGTACGCGGTGTCCACCCCCTTGCGGAACAGGTCGTTCAGGGACTCCCCGTCCTTGCCGATCTCGCGGCCCTTCCACTGGGCCAGCTCGTGGTTGCCCGGCAGCAGGTGGACGCGGTCCGGGAACTGACACTTGAGGGCGGCGAACAGGTCGAGCAACTGGTGCGACTTGTCCGACCCGTTCGGGTAGCGGAACTTGCCGTGAACCACTTCCTGTAGCACCAGGTGTCGGCCCGGGTGGTTGCCCAGGTCGGCCGCCTTGAACACCACCTGGAAGTTCGGGATGTGTCCGTGCAGGTCGCCGGCGACGAGCACGTCGGTGCAGTTCTGCAGGTGGACGAGGTGCCCGACCCGGCCGGGGGTGGCGGCGACCAACTCGGTCGCCCGGCGGAGGGTGGCCAGCATGCGGTCGGGCGGCGGCATCGGTTCGACCCGGGGGGTAAGCGGGGACACCGGTGGCGTCCCCGGCCGGCCGGAGGCCGGCCCGCGCGACAGACCGCGGCTCCTCGGTGGCGTACCCGTGCCCGGTCCAGTCCCGCCACCCGCCGTCCATGCTGATGACGTTCGTGTACCCCATCTTCTGCAACACGTCGGCGGCCAGGGCGGACCGGAACCCGCCGCCGCAGTACAGCACCAGCGGGGCGGCCGGGTCCGGCACCTTGGTTTCGATGTCCCGCTCGATCACCCCTTTGCCGATATGCACCGCCCCCGGCAGGTGGCCGGCCGCGTACTCGCTCTCCTCCCGCACGTCGACCAGGGTGAACCGGTCGCCGGCGTCCAGCCGCCGCTTCACGTCGGCGACAGAGCACTCCTTGACGCGGGTCTTGGCGTCGGTGACGACCTTGAGGAACTGCGGGGAGTGCTGCTTGCCCATCGGGGAGGCTCCGGCGGCGCGGGAGGTACAGCGTCCACTGTACGCCCGCCGGGCCGGGTGGGCAGGGGAATGGGACGTTCGGCCGGGGGCGGGCCGGGGGGAGGGCGAGGCTCCTGCCGAGCCGTCAGCCTGCGGCAACCGCATCATCCCACGTCCGGTGGCATCGCCGGGTGAGCCTTGAACCCGTTGCCGGACGCTCCCCGGCTCGGCAGGAGCCTCGCCCTCCCAAGGCTGTCACGGCAACGGTACGTCGACGAAAGTGAACCGCACCTCCCGCGTGGCCGTCACCCACTCGACCAGCCGCAGTTGGGACGGCCGGCCGATCACCGATCCCGCCGGCCGGTCGAACCGCAGCTCCAGCCGGGTGAACGTCGGGGCGGTCGTCTGGCTGCCGACGCCGGCGAACCGGAACCGCCGGCCGGCAGGGTCGGTCAGCTCGAACCGCTGGCCCAGCCCGGCCAGCCAACTGTAGTCGTCCGGCCGGCCCGCCTTCCGGGCGACCAGGACTTCCACCGACACGACGCCGTTCAGTTCGCCGGCCGCCGCCACCTCCAGGTCGGCGGTCCGGCCGGGGAACTTCCGCCCCTTGGCCGTCAGCGGGTCCACGACGGTCACGTCCGAGCGGGTGTCGGCCAGCACCGCCACCGGGACCGTGCCGGCCAGCCGCTTGAGCGTCGCCGCGGTGCGGTCGTGGCGGTACAGGCTCACTCCGAACGAGTTGGCCAGCGACCGGTAGCCGACGGCCGGAGGGCTGTAACTGGTGCGGACCGCGTCGTCCGCCGGGCCGCGGGTCCGGGGCGGCAGGAGCGACCCGCCGAGATCGTCCGTCGCCTCCGTCAGCACCGCCTGGCCGACCCCGAGGATCGGCGCCTTCGGCTCGGCGAACAGGGCGAACGACAGGCTCAGGTACTCCGGCGGCGGCCGGCCCGGGGTGCGGCGGTGCAGCCCGGCCAGTTGGACCGTCCGCCCGCTGTTGGCGCTGGCCGCCACGATCCGGAACGGGCCGGTGTAGCAGACGTGCGGGTTGTGGGCGTCGGCCGCGTGCAGCAGCAGCCCGGTCTCGGCGTCGGTGGCCACCGCCAGTCCGGCCGCGTCGCACACCGCGT
Organism: Gemmataceae bacterium; assembly: GCA_046350115.1. Taxonomy (GTDB): domain Bacteria; phylum Planctomycetota; class Planctomycetia; order Gemmatales; family Gemmataceae; genus JAXMAZ01. Next base: position 95,162 of record JAXMAZ010000021.1, on the reverse strand, counting down.
CCACCGCCTGCCAGAACGGGACGCCGTGCAGGTCGAGGGTGACGGCCGGCGTGAGGTCGCCCGGCTTGGCGGCCAGCGGGTAGCCGGACCGGGCGGACAGCGCCGCGACCGCCTCGCTCGCCGGCCGGCCGGTCTGGGTCAGGGTGACGACGGTGGACGAGGAAAGCCGGTCGTCGGTCAGCCGGCGGATGACCGCGTCCAGTCGGCGGACGGCTTCCGGGTCGGTGATCGTGGGACGGGCGGCCGACAGGGCGGGGATCGCGCTCGGCCCGCCGGCGAGCAGGGTGCGGGTGGCCGCCTCCCGGGTGCGGAAGTCATCGGACGCCAGCCGGGCGACCGTCTCCGGCAGCCGGGTCGGCCCGACGGTTAAAGCCGCTACGATCGCACCGACCGCGATCCCGGACATCCGTTCGCCCTGGGCGATGAGAGGTTGACCAAGCCTAGGTCACGGCCGGTCCGATCTCAAGGGTGCGGCCGGAGGGAGGTCGTCGAAATCCGGCCGGAATTGTTCAAGTTGGCCAGCGGCGACAGTTGGGGCGGGCAACGGCGGTGTGTTGGTTTGCGGATTTGGTGTCTTCGCTCCCCCTCTCCGCTTCGGGGAGGAGGCCGGGGGTGGGGTTACGACCTCCGACCCGCCGCCAGAACATTCGAAGTCGCCGAACCGGGTGGCAGGCGTGACCCCACCCCCGGCCCCCCCCCCGCAGCGGAGAGGGGGAGCGAAATCAACAGCACCGGCGACACGACCGGGGCGGGCAACGGTGGTGGTAATCGCCCGCGGGTCGGGTACTGTTGGGGGTGGACCCCGCCCCGGAAAGCCCACCCGTTGCAACGGGCGGGCTTTGGTGTGATTGCTATGCCCGAACCCCTGTCCGGCGTGATCGAGCGGATCACCTTCCACAACCTGGACAACGGGTACTGCGTCCTGCGGGTCCGGGCCAAGGGGCTGCGGGACGTCGTCACGGTCGTCGGCCACCTGTCGCAGGCGGTCGCCGGGGAGTACATCGAGGCGTCCGGCGAGTGGGTGACGGACCGCAGCCACGGGTTGCAGTTCAAAGCGGCCGAGCTTCGCACCACCCCGCCGCACACCGCCGAGGGGATCGCCAAGTACCTGGGCAGCGGGCTGGTGAAGGGGATCGGCCCGAAGTACGCCCGCAAGATCGTGGACGTGTTCGGGGACAAAACTCTGGAGGTGATCGACGAGGCGCCGACCCAGCTCGCCCAGGTGAAGGGGGTCGGGCCGAAGCGGATCGAGCTGATCCGGGACGGCTGGCACGAGCACAAGCACGTCCACCGGATCATGGCGTTCCTGCAGAGCTACGGCGTCGGCACCGCCCGGGCGGTCCGCATCTACAAGACCTACGGCGAGAATGCGGTCGAGCAGGTGAAGGCCAACCCGTACCGGCTGAGTACCGACATCTGGGGGGTCGGGTTCAAGACGGCGGACGAGCTGGCCCTGCGGCTCGGGTTGCCCCGGGAGTCGCCGCTGCGGGCCGCGGCGGCGGTCCGGCACGTGTTGCAGGAGGCGTCGAGCAACGGCCACGTCGGCCTGCCGGAGCCGGTCGTCGTCGAACAGACGGTGCAGCTGACGCAGATCGACGGCGAGACCGTCCGGCAGGCGATCGAGACGCTGCGGGTGGAAGGGGAGGTGGTCAGGGACGAGCCGAAGCAACCTAACCCCCCGGCCCCCTTCCCTGAGAGGGAAGGGGGAGCAAGCGGGGCGAACGTCCGGGCGGTCGGTTCTAGCTCGGGCGGGGCGGGGGTTCGGAAACTAACCCCCGGCCCCCTTCCCTAAGAGGAAGGGGAGCAAGCGGGGCGCTCCCGACCGCCCGAACCTGGAGCCGTTAACCGGACGTTCGCCCCTCTTGCTCCCCCTTCCCTCTTAGGGAAGGGCCGGGGTTAGGTTTCCGAACCCCCCGCCCCGCCCGAACCCGAGGCCAACGGTCCGGACCGTGATCCCGCTTGCTCCCCCTTACCACTTAGGGAAGGGGGACGGGGGGTTAGGTTTGAAGACCTCGCCCCCCCCGACGACCCCCTCCTCTACCTCAAGCCCCTGTTCCTGGCCGAACTCGGCGTCGCCCGGTCGATCCAGTTGTTGCAGCAGGGGCCACACCCGTTGCCGGCCGGCGGGGCGGACGCGGCCATCGCCCGGGTGGAGGCCAAGCTCGGCCTCACCTTCGCCCCGGCCCAGCGGCGGGCCGTCACCGCGGCGGCCACCGAGAAGCTGCTCGTCCTGACCGGCGGCCCCGGCACCGGCAAGACCACGATTGTCCGCGCCGTCCTCGAACTGTTCGCCGCCGGCGGCCAGCGGGTCGGGCTGTGCGCCCCGACCGGCCGGGCGGCCAAGCGGCTCTCCGAGTCCACCGGCCGGGAGGCGAAGACGATCCATCGCCTCCTGGAGTTCGACGCCGGCCTCGGCGGGTTCCGCCGCGGCAAGGAGAATCCGCTCGATCTGGATTTGCTCGTCGTGGACGAGATGTCGATGGCCGACGTGGTGCTGACCAACCAGCTCCTGCGAGCGGTGCCGCCGTGGGCGTGCGTCTTGCTCGTCGGGGACGTGGACCAGTTGCCGTCGGTCGGCCCGGGGAGCGTGCTGCTCGACCTGATCGAGTCCGGGACCGTGGCCGTCGTCCGGCTGACGCAGGTCCACCGGCAGGCGGAGTGGAGCTACATCGTCCGGGCGGCCCACGCGGTCAACAGCGGGGACGAGCCGGAGAGCGCCCCGCCCGGCGGCAAGGGGGACTTCTACTTCGTCGAGGCGGACGACGAGAACGCGGTGGTCGACAAAATCGTGATGATGGTGAGGGACCGCATCCCGGCCCGGTTCGGCCTCGACCCGTTCCGGGACGTGCAGGTGCTGGCCCCTATGAACAAGGCGGCGGTCGGGGTGCAGAACCTGAACCAGAAGCTACAGGCGGCACTCAACCCCGCCGGCCCGGGGGCGAAGGAGGTGCCGCGGTACGGGACCACGTTCCGGGTCGGGGACAAGGTGATCCAGACGCGGAACAACTACACTCGTGAAGTGTTCAACGGGGACATCGGCCGGGTGATCGGGCTGGACCTGATCGACCAGGTGCTGACCGCCGAGTTCGACGGCCGGCCGGTGGACTACGAGTTCGCCGACCTGGACGAGTTACAGTTGGCCTACGCGATCAGCATCCACAAGAGCCAGGGGAGCGAGTATCCGGCGGTGGTGATCCCGGTCCACACCACGCACTTCATCATGCTGCAGCGGAACCTGCTGTACACCGGCCTCACCCGGGGGAAGAAGCTGGTGGCGGTGGTCGGCAGCCGGCGGGCCTTGCAGATCGCAGTGCGTAAGACGGACACCGCCCGTCGGTTCTCGCTGCTCAAGTGGCGGCTGCAACACCCGCCAGCGGGGGGGTGACCCGTTGTCCGCGGCCGGGGGGAGGGCGAGGCTCCTGCCGAGCCGGGGAGCGCGCCGCAACGGCCGGAAGCCGACACCGGTGACTGCCCCCGGGTGTGCGTGACGACCGGCGACGCGGGCTGGCGGCTCGGCAGGAGCCTCGCCCTCCCCGGCCCCACGCCACTTCACGAATCAGAGTGAGTTGACCAGGGCTGCCCCAGCGGTGCGTTCCGCAAAGCCATCACGCACCCTACCCATCCGACCGCCGCCGGTCGCCGCCGATCAGCCCGGCCCGGAACAGGAAGTACAGCAGCGTGAAGACGGCCGACACCGTCCCGGCCACGTAGGTCAGGGCGGCGGCGTACAGCACCCGGGCCACCTCCGGCTCCTCGTCCGGGCTGATCAGCCCTTGGTTCACCAGCTCCCGCTTGGCCCGGGCGCTGGCGTCGTACTCGACCGGCAGGTTGATGAGTTGGAACAGGACCGTCAGGCCGAACGCGGCGATGCCGAGGTAGACCAGCGGGCGGAGGAGCAGGGCCAGCCCGGCCATGATGAGCAGCATGGACAGGTTGCCGCCGGCGCTGGCCAGCGGGACCATCAGGTTGCGGACCACCAGCGGGGCGTACCGGGTGGCGTCCTGGATGGCGTGCCCGGCCTCGTGGGCGGCGATCCCGACGGCCGCGACCGACGGCACGTCGTACACCCCGTCGCTCAGCCGCAGCACCTTCTCCCCGGGCGAGTAGTGGTCGGTCAGGGCGCCGGCGATCGGCTCGATCCGCACCCCAGTGACGCCGGCCCCCCGCATGACCGCGGCCGCCGCCTCCGCCCCGGTCAGCCCGCCCCGGGCCGGGATGCGGGCGGCCCGGGCGTAGGTGGACTGCAGCCGCATCTGGGCGTACCCGCCGAGGAGCAGCCCGGGGATGAGGAACAGGAAGTAGACGGGGTCAACGATCACGGGCGACACCCCGGGATAGCGGCGGACCCACCGGGTCCGCGAGGTCTTGCGGACCCGGTGGGTCCGCCGCTGCACCGATGATGTTGAGGGATCAGGCGTCACCCGACGAGCTGCTTGACCGGCTTGCCCTCGGGCACCAACTCGATCGGCCGGCCGTCTGCCGTCTTGTACCAGGTGTGCAGGTTCACCCCGAGCTGGGTGTAGATGGTGGCGGCCAAATCCTGGGGCGACACCGGGCTGTCGGTCACGTACTCGCCGAGCGGGTTGGTCCGCCCGACCACCTGCCCGCCCCTCACCCCGCCGCCGGCCATGAGCGCCACCCCGGCCGTGCTCCAGTGGTCCCGGCCGGCCGTCGGGTTCACCTTCGGCGTCCGCCCGAAGTCGCCGAACCAGACCACCAGCGTCTCGTCCAACAGGCCGCGGTCGGCCAGGTCGGCCACCAGCGCCGACAGGGCCGAGTCGAGCCGCGGCAGGCGGGTGTTCTTGAGCGCCTTGAAGTTGTCCTGGTGGGTGTCCCAGCCGCCGTCGGTGACGGTCACGAACTGCACCCCGCTCTCCACCAGCCGGCGGGCCAGCAGGCAGCTCTGCCCCAGCCCGTGCCGGCCGTACTTGTCCCGCAGCTTGTCCGGCTCGGCGGCGATGTCGAACGCCTTCTTGGCCGCCGGGCTGGTCAGGATGCCGTGGGCCTTCTCGTAGAACGCGTCCCGGGCCTGCACCGGCACCGCCGCGTTCTCGACCGCCGTCTGGTACGCCTCCAGCTCGGCCAGCATGCCGTACCGGCGGTCCAGCCGCTTCCGCCCGGCGTCGTCGGCCGACAGGTCGCGGACCTTGAAGGACTTGGCGCTCGGGTCGTCCGGCACCTCGAACGGGTTGAACTGGTCGCCCAGGAACCCGGCGATCCCGCCGTTGAACCGGCGGTCGATGTTCCGGCCCAACTGGACGAACGGCAGCATGCCGTCGACGAACCCGCGTTCCTTCGCCACCACCGACCCGAAGCACGGGAACGGCAAGCTGGCGTTGAACGGGTGGCCGGTCATCATCAGGTGGTCGGCGACGCCGTGGCTGCCGTTCTTCGGGTCGTGCCCGCGGATGATCCCGAGCCGGTGGGCCTCCTTGGCGATCAGCGGCACGTGCTCGCTGAACTGCACCCCGGGCAGGCTGGTCGGAATCGCTTTGAAGTCGCCGCGGACCTCGGCCGGGGCGTCCGGCTTCGGGTCGAAGGTGTCGATGTGGCTCGGCCCGCCCTGCATCCACAAGAGGATGCACTTGGTCGCCTTCGGGTTGCGGGCGGCGGGGCTGGCCGTCCGGGCCTGCAGGTACGCGGGCAGGGTCAGCCCGAACGGGGCCAGGCCGCCGACGCGGAGGAAGGTGCGGCGGGACAGCCCGGAGCAGTCGGCCGTGCGGCCGGTGGACAGGTCGAGCATGAGCGGCTCTCGGAAGCGACGGGCGGCGGGGCGGGTGGGCCGCGCGGGGCGGCCGGCGGGGACCGACACCCGAATCATCGCCCGCCGGCGGGCGGGGATCAACCCAAATCCGGGCGGGAACGGAACCGGGCCGCCGGTCGCCCGGCGGCCCGTGTTACGACGGCCGGTTCGGCCGGTCAGTTCAGCCCGATCACCTCGCCGCCGCGGGCGGTGCCGGCCGCCTGCCAGGTGGCCAGGTTGACCGAGTTGGTGACGAACCGGACCGACCCGTCGCACATGGACGCGTTGATCCCCTGGCTGTGCAGGCTGCGGGCGGAGATCATCCGCGTCCCGCTGTTCGTCCCGGTGGTGGTGCACCGGGGCAGGTTCGGGTAGTCCTGGGCCGGGCAGATGCCGCCGTTCAGGAAGTCGACCCCGGTGTTCGGGGTGTTGAAGGTGGTGAACCCGGCCGACCCGCCCCACCAGGTGAGGCCGCGGAGGTCGTTCGTCCGCCCCTGGATGATCTCGGCCGCCATCAGGGTGTTGCTGGTGCCGTCGCTGATGCTGGTGATCTTCTGCGGCTGGCCGAGCCGGCCGGCGTCCTTGTCCGGCCCGCCGGGCGGAGCCGGGCCGTTGTACGGCACGGTCGAGTCGTCGCTGTTGTTCACCACCTGGCTGTAGAAGTCGAACGGGGCGCCGCCGTACACGGTGCAGCCGGCCGACCCGGCGGTGCAGCCGAGCGGCAAGTTCCGCTGGTACAGGGTGGTGTTGCCGGCGTTCAGGGCGTAGTTGTGCTTGGTCAGAATGCGGGTGGAGGACAGGTTCCACACCTGCTGCTCGTCGCTCGGGCAGGTGAACGACTTCAGCCGGAACTTGGTCGTGTTGTCCACGTTCGACTGGAGGTTGTACCGCCCGCCGGAGTAGTCCAGCCCGCCGAAGTTGGTGTACCCCCGGAACATGTTGTCCTGTTCCATGTACGGCAGGATGGGGATCATCCAGGTGCCCCAGCAGCAGCCGTTCTTGCCCACCCCGGGCAGGAACGTGCCGTTGGCGCTCTCGTAGTTCATGTTGGCGATGGCGATCTGCTTCAGGTTGTTCTGGCAGGTGCTGCGGGCGGCCGCCTCCCGCACCTTCTGCACCGCCGGCAGCAGCAGCCCGATGAGGATCGCGATGATGGCGATCACCACCAGCAGCTCGATCAGGGTGAACCCGCGACGCCTCCGCATGGCCGTCCTCCTCACGAAACGGGATCGGACAGATGAGACACCGTGATCGCCCGGTCGGCCGGGCGGTTACCGCTTGCCCTTCTTCTTGGACGGTTCGGCCTGATTCGGCACGTCGAAGTTGAACTCGTTCTTGGCCCCGCTCTTGACCTCCACCTCGTGCTGAGAGGCGGCGTTCCACTCGGGCGGGATCAGGTCGAAGAAGGTGATGTTGGCCGACCCGCCCGGGCCGCCGGCCTCGGACTCGTCGGCCCCCATTTTCTTGTCGGCCGCGGAAATGCGGATCACGTACCGGCCGGGGAGCAGTCCTTCCTTGCGTTCCGCCTTGTACGCCCCGTCCACGATGAACAGGACGGCCTGGGTGCCGCTCCCGTTGGCCGGGACGAACTGGATCGTCCCGTCCTTGAGCGGCTGGCCCTTCAGGGTCACTTTTCCGGTGACGGCCTCCCGGCCGGCATACGGGTCGGAGCAGCCGACGGCGGCCGCGCAAATGGCGCCCAACAGGGCGGCGAAGGGAACGCGGGTCATGATGAGTCTCGGCCGGTTGCGAGTGCCGGATGAGAGAGCGTTAACAAGTTTGCGCGGGCCGTCCGGCCGACGCAAGCGGAAACCGCCCGGTTGGCGATCCCGGCCGGCCGCCCCTAAAGTAACCACGCCCCGGCCGACCAGTCCTTTCACGGAGCCGACCATGCCCCACACCCTGCCCCCGCTCCCCTACGCGACCAACGCGCTGGAGCCGACCATCGACGCGACGACGATGGAGATCCACCACGGCCGGCACCACAAGGCCTACGTGGACAACCTGAACAAAGCCCTGGAGCAGGCGCCGGACCTGGCCGACCTGCCGATCGAGGAGCTGCTCCGGGTGGTCAAGGCGAAGGCGCCCGACGCGGTCAAGCAGGCGATCATCAACAACGGCGGCGGGCACCACAACCACGCCCTGTTCTGGGAGATCATGGGGCCGAACGGCGGCGGCGAGCCGACCGGGGCCGTCGCCGACGCGATCAAGGCGGCGTTCGGCGACTTCGCCACCTTGAAGGCGAAGGTGAAGGAGAACGGCACCGGCCAGTTCGGCAGCGGCTGGACGTGGGTGGTGTTCAACCCGACGGCCGGCAAGCTGGAGGCGGTCAAGCGGCCGAACCAGGACAGCCCGCTGATGGACGGGCTGGTGCCGGTGCTGGGCATCGACGTGTGGGAGCACGCCTACTACCTGAAGTACCAGAACAAGCGGCCGGACTACCTGGACGCCTGGTGGAACGTGGTCAACTGGAAGGCGGTGGAGGCGAAGCTGGCGGCGGCCCGCGCGGGGAAATGACGCGGTGACAAGGCGAGGGGGTGACAAGGTGACCAAATCCGGATCACCTTGTCACCCCCTCGCAGGTTGTACCGCGTCATCCGCACGGTATACCCCACCCGCGATCCGACCCACGGAAGGGGCGAAGCCATGCGGCGGACGGGCTGGGGGCTACTGGTCGGGCTGGCGGCGGCCGGCTGCAACACCGCCGCGAAGCACGACACCAGCGTGCCCTACGTGGAGGAGTTCCGCCTGCCGCCGAACGAGGAGCGGTACAACAACCCGCCCGAACAGGGGTACAAGCCGCCGCCGGTCAAGAAAGAGTTCAAGCCCGGGGTGGGCGGCCCCGGCGGCGGAGGGGGCGGCGGCGCGATGATGCCGCCCAACCGCTGATCTCCTCCCGCCTCGCCCACTTCTCGCGGTCCGGCTAAACTGTCTGTGCCGGGTGCGCCGGTCGCACCCGTTCGTCGTTGACGCTCTCCCGGCCCGGACGCCATTTCCCCGGCAAGACGCCGCCCCGCCGGCCGATCCGATGGTGGGCCGGCACTCACTCCCGCCGGCCGGGAGGATCCCACATGACCCGCCCCTGGCTCGCCCTGGCCGTGTTCGTCGGCCTGGCCGTATCCGCCCCCCAGGCGTCGGCCCAGGGGCTGAACATCTTCAAGCGGCGGTCGAAGGCGGACGCCCCGCCGGCCACCAAGGTGAAGCAACTGGCCGAGACCCTGCGGACCAGCCCGGACGAGGGGAAGCGGAAGCAGGCGGCCGAGGACCTGCGGGAGTACGACCCGCGGAGCAACCCGGACCTGATCCCGGCCCTGATGGCGGCGGTACAGAAGGATCCGGTGCCGGGGGTGCGGTCGGCGGCGGCCGAGTCGATCGGCAAGCTGAAGCCGGTCAGCCAGCCGGCCGGGCTGACCCTGGAGGCGGTCGCCCAGGCGGACCCGGACGCCGGGGTGCGGGAGGCGGCAAAACAATCGCTGTGGCAATACCACCTGAACGGCTACCGGCCGCCGACCACCGGCCCGCTGGCCCCGCAGTCGGCCGAGCCGCCGCTGGCCGCCAAGCCGGTGTCCCGGCCCGGCGCGACCCCGCCGCCGACGGCGAGCGGGTTCCGGCCGATCACCAACTCGGTCGGCAAGGGGCTGTTCTTCCCGCAGACGCCGGAGCCGCCGCTGGCCAAGCCGAAGGCGGCCCCGGCCCCGGCGAAGGAGCCGGCCAAGTTGCCGGCGGTCCTCCCGCCGCCGCAGCCGGCGTCCCAGGTGCCGCAGCCGATGCCCCCGACCGCCCCGGCGGCGACCCCGAGTACCCCGCCGCCGGCCGCCCCGAGCGTGCCGACCGGCCCGCTCCCGCCGATCAGCATCCCGCAGGCCGGCGGGTCGAAGTAGCCGGCGGGCGGCGGTATAATCCGGGCGGAGGCCCGCCATGCCGCTGCACGACTGGACCCGGGTGCCGTCCGGGCTGTTCCACCACTTCCACCAGCGCTGGACGACGGCGATCTGCGACGCCCTCAATCGAGGGGCGCTGCTACCGCCCGGCTTCTCGGCCCTGATCGAGCAGAAGAGCGGACCGGTCGCGTCGGACGTTCTCACCCTGGACGCCCGGCCGCGGTCCAAACAGGCGGTCGAGCCGAGCGGCGGGCTTGCGGTCGCAGCGGCCCCGGAAGCCCGCGTCGTTCGCCGGTCCAACAAGGTCGATTACGCCAAACGAGCGAACCGGATCGCCATCAAGCACCACCTCGGCCGGACGGTGGCGGTGATCGAACTGGTGTCGCCCGGTAATAAGGACTCCCGGCCGGCGTTCCGCGACTTCGTCGACAAGATGGTGGAGTTCGTCAACCGCGGCGTTCACCTTCTGGTGATCGACCCGTTCCCGCCCGGCCCCCGCGACCCGTCCGGCGTCCACAAGGCGCTCTGGGACGAGATCGGCGAGGAGGAGCCGTTCGAGTTCCCGGCCGGCAAGGACCGGCTGCTCGTGTCGTATGTGTCGGCTAGCGAGCGGGTGGCATACGTCGAGCCGGTCGGGGTCGGCGACCCGCTGCCCGACCGGCCGGTGTTCCTGACCGACCGGGTCCACGTCCCGGTGCCGCTCGGCCCTGCCTACGAGGAGGCGTGGGCGGTCTGCCCGGAGCCGCTGCGGGAGGCGGTCCTGACCGGCGTCCTACCGACCGACGAGGACGAGGGGGAGTGAGGCGGCTACCGGCCGACGGGCCGTGGTGGGGGGGCCAAGTCTGGCACCCAGCCTTGGGCGGCGAACTCCCCCCGCCACTTGACCAGGTCGGCCGGTTGGCCGTACCGGGCGAGCAGAACCAGCACCTCATTGGCCTTCGGGCTGGATGTGAAGGTGTTGTCTTTGTAGTGGTCGTAGACGGATGCCAGGTGTCGGTTGGCGTCGTCGGGTCGCCCGAGCGCCAGACAAGTTCGAGCGCTCTGCCAGGTGAACTCGGCCCCCCTCTCCGACCACGGCCGCAGCTTCAGCCGCTCGGCAGCGGCGGTCGCCGTGTCGAACTGCTGTGCGGCTTCGTCCAACTCCCCCGTCCGGGCCAGATACTCTGCCAGTACCGCCACGTCGACCAGCCGCGACTCGGTCATCGTGTCGAGAAGCTTCCGGGTGGCCGCCCGCTCGTCTGCGTCCCCCCTGTGGAGTTCGTCGGTCGTTGTGGCGATCACGCAGTCTGCCAGTTCAACCACCCGACGGGTATGAACAATGGCCTCGGGGCACCGATCTAGCCGACCCAAGACGGCGGCGGTTTTGCGTTGAAGATTCATCTCCGTGATACGACCGGTGCTGGTCAGACTGGCGGCCGGGCGGATGGCCTGCAACCTAGCCCGCTGGGAGTATTCAGCGACGAGGACCGAGACCGGCACGGACTGTTCGGCCGGCGGCCGGCCAAACGGTGGCGGCATCCCGTGTCGCTCGCACAGGGTTCCGTCAAGCCATTCGTTCAAGACCCACAGACCGTCCGAAGTCCCGCTTTGATTTAGGACCGCTTCCTGGATTTCCGCGTAATTCCGGTAGCTCTCCGACAGCCCGGTCGCGCGCCGTCGTTCGATGGCCGCCCAGCCGACCGCGAACATCACGGCGGCGATTAAGGCCAGCCCCGCGACCCCGACCCGGTTCCGCCAGCCCCACTTTCGCACCCGATACCATTGGGACGGTGGCCCCGCTTGGACCGGCTTGTCAGCCAAAAACCGCCGCACGTCTTCGGCCAACCCCGCGACCGACTCGTACCGCCGGTCCCGCTCCTTGGCCAGCGCCTTCAGCGCGATCCAGTCCAGTTCCCGCCGCAGTTGACGAGCCGTCGCGGTGTCCCCGAGCCGGACCATTCGCCGGCTCGGCGGTTCTGCCTCTTCGTCCTTGATCAGTTCCAACAGGTCGTACACCGGGGTCGCCTTCAGCCGCTCCGCTTCGATCGGCGTCGTCCCTGTGAGCAACTCGTACAGCAGCACCCCGAGGGCGTACCCGTCCGTCCGCGTGTCCGCGTCTTCGGCGTTGCCGGCCTGCTCCGGGGCCATGTACGCCGGCGTCCCCAGGACCGCCCCGGCGGCCGTCGTTAGGGCGTCGGCCGACAGCTTGCCGGCGGTCGCCTTGGCGATCCCGAAGTCGATCACCTTCGGCGACGCCCTCCCGTCACCCTCCGCCACCAGCACGTTGCCCGGCTTCAGGTCGCGGTGGATCACCCCCTTCTGGTGGGCGTGCCGGACCGCGTCGCACACCTGCAGGAACAGGTCGAGCTTGGCCCGCAGCGATAGCCCACGGTCGCGGCAGAAGTCGGTGAGCGGCCGGCCGTCGACGTACTCCATTACGAAGAACGGCCGACCATCGACGGTGACGCCGCCGTCGAACACCCGGGCGATGTGTGGGTGCTGCATCAGGGCCAGCGCCTGCCGCTCGGCCTCGAACCGGGCGGCGATGGCCGGCGACTCCTTCCCGGCACGGATCAGCTTGACCGCTACCGGCCGCTTGACCGGGTCCGTCTGCTCGGCCAGGAACACCGCCCCCATCCCGCCCTCGCCGAGCGGCCGGACCAGCCGATACCGGCCGGCGATCACCTCGCCTGAGGCGGCGCCGGCGGGCGGCGGGCTGTTACCCGAGGCGGCAGTCAAGTCGACATGCGGGATGGTGGCCGGACCGGTCATCGGGCACCTGGTGGCGAGGTTCGGCTACAATAAGCGAGTATGGTCGGCCCGGGGGTGGCGGTCCAGCCCCCGCCCGCCGGTCCGGCTTGACCGCGTTCCCCGAAATACCGTATGACCCCTCTGCTGCCGACCCACGTCCCGGTCCTGCCGGCCGAGACGCTCCGGCTCCTCGACCCGCGGCCCGGCGAGACCTGGGTGGACTGCACCACCGGGGCCGGCGGGCACGCCCGGCTGATCGCCGAGCGGGTGCAGCCCGGCGGCCGGGTGATCGGGCTGGACCAGGACGCCGGGATGCTGGCCGTCGCCGGCCCCCGGCTGGCCGGGCTGCCGGTGACGCTGGTCCACGCCAACTTCGACCAACTGCCGGAGGTGCTGGCCAACCTCGGGCTGGACAAAGTGAACGGCGTGCTGGCCGACCTCGGGTTCTGCTCGGACCAGCTCGCCGACCCGGCCCGCGGGCTGAGCTTCCAGGCGGACGGCCCGCTCGACATGCGGCTCGACCCGTCCGCCGGGCAGACCGCCGCCGACCTGGTGAACACGCTGAGCGAAGAAGCCCTGGCCGACCTGATCTACGAGTACGGCGAGGAGCGGAAGAGCCGGTGGGTGGCGAAGCGGGTCGTCGAGCGGCGGAAGGCGAAGCGGTTCGAGACGACCGCCGACCTGGCCGACCTGGTCCGGCGGACGGTCCCCCGCAGCGGCGGGATCGACCCGGCCACCCGCACCTTCCAGGCGCTGCGGGTGGCGGTGAACGACGAACTCGGGGCGCTGGACCGGCTGCTGGCCGCGCTGCCACGGCTTATCGCCCCGGGCGGCCGGGCCGGAGTCATCAGCTTCCACTCGCTGGAGGACCGGCGGGTGAAGCACGCCTTCCGCGACCCGGCGGTCTGGGGGGTGCTGACCAAGAAGCCGGTGGAGGCGACCGCCGAGGAGGCGGCCCGCAACCCGCGGAGCCGATCGGCCAAACTGCGGGTGGCTGTGCGGGAAGGGATGAATGATGAATGATGAGTGATGAATCAAGAGCGGCAAGACTTCGGGTCCGCTCTTGATTCATCACTCATCATTCATCATTCATCCCTCCGAACTGGAGGGTTCACGGATGAACGACCCGACCGACCTGCCGGCCGACCGCGTCCCGCTCGGCCCGGACCTGAAGCTGTTCGGCGGGAAGGCGTCCGCCCTGCTGGACGATCTGCCGCCCTTGCCGCCCCGCCCCAGCCCGCCGCCGAAACTGCCCGAGCCGGCGAAGGGGATCGACCCGCCGAAATCGGCCGAGCTGCCGGCCGCCGAGCAGCCGAGCGAGCCGTCCGCGGCCGCGCCCCCGCCGGCCCCGCAGCCGCGGGGGGTGACGGAGGCGCTCAGCACCCTGCTCCAGCCGAGCCGGCGGAAGGTGGCGGTGGCGGTCGGCATGGTCAGCCTGGCCGGCGGCGGGGTGGCGGTCCGACTGCTCCTCCCGCCGAAGGCCGTCACCCCGCCGACGGCCGCCGAAACCGCCGCGAAGAAACCGGAGGAGCCGGCCGCTCAACTCGCCGCGACCAATCCGCCGGCGACCGCCCCGGCCACGATCGCTGCCGACCCGAATCTGCCGACCGTGACGTCGATCACCGTGCCCGCTGTCACCACCCCGGCGGCGACGAACACTCCGGGCAGTGTGGCCGCCCCGGAGCTGCCGCAGGTCGCGCTCCAGGTGCCGCCGCCGGCGACGGCCGCGATCCCGCCGCCCGCCCCGCTGCCCAAGATTACCGCCGAGCCGATGCAACTTCCGCCGGCCGTCGGGCTGCCGACCCCGGCCGCGCTGCCGACCCCGGCCCCGGTCGACGCCTGGAACCCGCTGACCGCCTTCGACCCGGCGACGGCCGCCGTCGTCCGCACCCCGGCCAGCCTCCAGCCGCGGTACTTCGGCGAACCCGGCACCCAGGCGCTGGTCCGGACGCTCAAGAAGGGCGAGCTGGTCGTCTCGGCCGCGGCCGCCGACCGCCCGGCGGTCGCGCGGCTCGACGCCGCCGTCGTTCAAGCAGGTGCCGCGGAACCGGCCCCGCCGACCATCCCCGCCGTCCCACCGGCCCCGGCCTCTGCTGCTCCGGCCGTCCCGCTTTCCGTCCCCGCGCCGGTGATTCCGCAGCCGGCGGCCCCGGCGGTGGCCGTCACCCCGCCGAAAGACAAGGAGCTGCCGAAGCCGGCGGCCGACCTGCCGAAGCCGGCCGCGCCCGTCGCCCCGTTGGCCGGCGGCGTCCCCACCCCGCCCGTGCCGGGCGGCGGCGCCCCGGGGGTTGCCCTGCCGCCGGCCGTCTCGCTCCCCGCGCCCGGCGGTCTGCCGGCCCCGGAGGCCAAGGGGTCGCCGTTCAAAGATGTTGCCCCGCCCGCGGTCGAGCAGCCCCGGCTGGCCCCGCCGACGGTCGAGCCGACAGCCCCGCCGCCGGCCACCCTGGACCTGACCAAGCCGTCCGGGGCCGCCGCCATCACGCCCGCGGCCGCGACCGCCCCGCCGACCTCCGCGGCCAAGCCGACCCCGTTCAGCTTCGACGTGGACTTCTACACCCCGAAGGCGAACGACACCTACGACTCGGTCAGCAAGCTGCACTACGGCGACCCGCGGTACGGCAAGGCGCTGGAGGCGTTCAACGCCGAGCGGGGCGGCCGGCTCGGGGACGGCCGGGACGTGGAGGTGCCGCCGGTGTACGTACTCCGGCAGCCGCGGTACGCCCGGTTCATCGGGGCGAGCCGGCCGACCCAGCCGGAGCCGGTCCGGGACCGCGGGGCCGACTGGGCGCCGGCCGGCGGGCGGGAGCCGGCCCAGCCGCGGGGGCCGTTCACCGTCGGCCCGCGGGGGGCGACCTTCCGCCAGGTGGCCGAGTCGGTGTACGGCGACTCCCGGCAGTGGAGCCGCATCTGGGAGCTGAACCCGAATTTCCGGGCGGACGAGGAGCTGCCCGGCGGCACGACCCTCAAGCTGCCGGCCGACGCCCCGCGGCCCCGGCCGGCCGCCGACCGGTGACGGCCAGATTTGGCAGCAATTGCGTAGGGTCCGCTGTGCGGACCGGTGGCTCCCCGGTCCGCACAGCGGACCCTACGCCAATCACTCCAAGTCCCACACCACCACCCGCCGACGTGTGCCGCCGGCGGCGCACGTCAGACCGTCCGGGCTGAACGCGACCGAGTACAGCGGCCCGAGCTTCCAGTCGTAGGCCGTCCGCGGGGCCAGGGTGCCGGCGTCCAGGAATGTGACGGTCCCGTCGCGGCGGGTGACAGCCAGCGTCCGGCCGTCCAGGCTGTATGCCGCATCCAGCACGCGGGGCTTGGCCGGCAGCGGGCCGAGCCACTCGCCGCGGTCGAAGTCCCAGATGTCGAGCGACCGGCCGTCGAGGGCCAGGAGCCGCCGGCCGTCAAGGGCGAAGCAGAGGGTTCGGACCGGTTGACGGAGTTGGCTGGCCGGAATCGCAGTTCTGACCGCCTGTCGGAAGCGGAGTTCGCCGTACGGGACGCCGAACTGCGGCATCTTGGCCGCCAGCCCGGCGATCACCCACAGGCCGCCGAACTCGCCGGCGACCGCCAGCCGGTCGGCGTCGGCCGACCAGGCGAGGGCGGACACGGCTTGATTCGAGTCGAACTGTAGCACCTCGGTCGCCGCCGGGTCGCGGTGGTCAGTCCCGTTCCGGTGCCACAGCGAGATCGCCCGGCTTCTGAGCTTTTGGTCGTAGACCCCGACTGCCAGCCACCGGCCGTCCGGATGGAAGGCGGCGGCCGATACGTCCGCCATGCGGAGGTTCCCTCCGATCTCCAGGCCGGCGTCGGAGCCGGCCACCCAGAGTAGGACGCGGTCGCACTGCTCCTCCGGTTCGTCTTCCATCCAGGCGATCGCATCCAGGTCCGGGCTGATCGCCGGTTCCCCGGTCGCGTCCCCGCCGCCCGGCACCTCCCACGTCACCTCGCCGGACGCCGCGTCGCACACCGCGACCGTGTGCGACACCGGGCCGAGCACCGCCGCGAACCGCCGGCCGTCCGGGGCGAACTGGAGCCGGCGGACGGTCGCCTTGTCGGCCGCGGACCGGGCGTCGAGGGTCAGCACGCGCACCTGTGGCCCTCCGGGGTGGGTTGTGGTCGTTGCCGGTTCGGCCCACGGACCGCGGTCCGTGGGCTTGCGGGGGTTGCTGTAGAATAGCGGTATGAGCACCGCCCCGCGAATCCTGATGTGCCCGCCCGACCACTACGGCATCGAGTACGAGATCAACCCGTGGATGAACCGGTCCCTCGGGGCCGTCCGCGAACTCGCCTTCCGCCAGTGGACCACCCTGCGTGACACCCTGGTGTCACTCGGCGTCGCCGTCGAGACGCTGGAGCCGCGGGCCGGGCTGCCGGACCTGGTGTTCACCGCCAACGCCGGGCTGATGTTCCACGACAGGTTCCTGAGCAGCCGGTTCAAGCACGAGGTGCGGGCGAAGGAGTCCCCCGTCTTCGACGAGTGGTTCGCCGCCCACGGGTTCGCCGTCGAGCACCTGCCGGACGGGCTGTACCACGAGGGGGCAGGGGACGCCCTGTTCTGCGGGGACATCCTGTTCGCCGGCTACCGCCAGCGGTCGGACGCGACGGCCCACCAGTGGGTGGCGAGTCACCTGGGGGTGCGGTGCCTGCCGCTGGAACTGGTGAACCCGCGGTTCTACCACCTGGACACCTGCTTCTGCCCGCTCGCCCCCGGCGTGGCCATCTACCACCCGGCGGCGTTCGACGCCTACGGCCAGCGGGTGCTGGCCGCCCACGTCCCGACGCTGATCCCGGTGAACGACGCGGAGGCGTTCCGGTTCGGGTGCAACGCGGTGGTGGTCGGAAAGACGGTGGTCCACAACAGCCGGTGTCCGCAGTTGGCCGCCGACCTGACGGCGGCCGGGTACACGTCGATCGAGGTGGAACTGGACGAGTTCCTGAAAGCCGGCGGCAGCGCCAAGTGTCTGACCCTGCGGCTGGACGGCGAGGAGGCGGCCGGGTGGAAGGCCCGGTGAGCCGGTCACGGGGCGGTCAGCAGGCCGCGGAGGGTGGCCGGCGGCTTGTCGTTGTTCCGCCCGCTGAAGTGGACTCCGTCGGCCGACGTGTACGTGTCCACCCACACCCCGCCCGGCGCCCGCTTGTTCGGCCAGCGGAGCACCAGCCGACGGCCGTTGTCGGCCAGCCGCCAGGTGCCGCCCCCGGCCGACAGCCCTTGCGGGTTCAGGATCCGGCCGTCGGCGGCGAACTGCAGCCGTGCCGTCCCGACCGGCTTGCCGTTCATCCCGCTCTGCCAGTAGTGCAGGATCTTCGGCCCGGTCGCCGCGGGGGCGGGCTTGGCGGCGGGCGGGTGTAGCTCCTTGATCCGGATTGAGTCGAAGGTGAGGACGCACTGCCCGTCGAACTGCTGGAGCGTCAGCGGGCCGGGCCGGCGGGGTTCGTCGGCGGGTAGCGTGTGGTCGGCGGTCGGCTCGCCGTTCACCCACGCACGAATCCGGCCCCCCTCGGCGCGGACCTCCAGGTCGAACGGCACGTCCGGCTCGACCAGTTGCCGGCCGAAGTCGACCAGCGCCCGGTACGGCGGCCCACAGATCAGCGAGCCGGCACACATCGGCGGCCCGTTGGCGGTGATGTTCACCTGGAACCGGGTGCCGTCGAACGGCCCGAACCCGACCCCGCCGGTCCCGCCGCGGTTGACCCGGACCCGGGCCTTCAGGTGGAAGTCGCCGAAGTCCGCCCGCTCGGTGTGCAGGTAGCCGGCGGACGGCCCGCTGGCGGTCAGCCGGCCGCCCTCGACCCGCCAGTGCGACCCGCCGACGGCGCTCGGCTGCCACCCGTTTAGATCGGTGCCGTTGAACAGTGGGGTGGATCCGTCGTCGGCGGCCGGCGGGCCGGGCGGTTGCGGCTCCGCGGCGGCCGGCGGGGACGGCTCCGGGTCGGGGTCGGCGGACGGGCCGGGCCGCGGGGCGATCAGCCACCCGCCGACGACCGCGGTCACGACCAGCCCGAGGGCCAGGCCGGCGACCCACGTCCGGCGAACCCGCGGCACGGCCGGCCGGGCGACGACGGTGTCCGACCCGCCGCCGGCCTGTGTCACGGCGGACGCCGGAGACTCGTCCTCGGCGGCCGACAGCCCGGTCGTGGTGCCGCCCCCGGCCGAACGGCTACCGACCACGGCGACCGCGGCCGGCCGGGCCGCGTGTTCCAGCGCATCGGCCGCCTCCGCCGGGGTGGCGAACCGGTCGGCCGGGTCTTTGGCCAGCATCCGGGCGACGACCGCGGCCAGCGCCGGCGGCACGTCCGGCCGCAGGGCGCCGAGCGGCGGGGGCGGCTGGCTCCGGTGGGCGACGATCACCTCCACCATCGAGCCGATGAACGGGGTCCGGCCAGCCAGCAGGTGGAACAGGGTGCAGCCGGCCGAGTAGACGTCCGCCCGGATGTCGGCCGACGCCGAGTCCAGGGTCTGCTCGGGGGCGATGTACGCCGGGGTGCCCATGACCGTCCCGGTCTCGGTCAGCTTGGAGCCGGCCTCGGCCGACGCCTTGGCCAGCCCGAAGTCGAGCACCTTGACCGTGTCCCGCCCGTGGGCCGACCGCAGGATCAGGTTGGCCGGCTTGATGTCCCGGTGGATCAGCCCGGCCTCGTGGGCGTGCTGCAGGCCGGCCAGCGCCTGGCGGGCGTGCGAGACGGCGGCGGCCACCGGCAGCGGGCCGTCGTCCCGGACCACCCGGGCCAGGTCGCGGCCGTCCACGTACTCCATCGCCAGGGCGAGCAGCCGGCCGAGTTCGAGGACGCTGTACGCGGTGACGACGTTCGGGTGGTGGAGCCGGGCGGCGGCCCAGATCTCTCGCAGGAAACGGTCCCGCGCGCCGGGCCGGGCGACCGCCTCCGGGGCCAGCACTTTCAGCACTTCGGGCCGGTCCATCCGCCGGTTGCGGGCCAGGTACACCACCCCCATGCCGCCGCGGCCGAGTTCCCGCTCGACCGCGTACTGCGGGTGGGCGGCCAGTTCCGGCGGCAGGTCGGCGGGCGGCATGGGGCGGGGTCCGGGAGCGGCACGGGCCGGCGTGCGACACACCAGAGTGTGGCACGCCGGCCTGGATGTCGAGCGGAATCCGCTCCAGCCGGCGCTCCGCATTACGGCGGGTATGGGGGTGGCGGGGGCGGAGGTGGGGGCGGGTAGGGGGGCGGTGAGCCGGGCGGTGGGGGCGGCGACGGCGGCGGCTGCACCGAGGCCACCTTGGCGATCAGGTCGTAACTCGTCGCCCCTTTACAGGCCGCGAAGTAGTGCTCCCGGTCGGGGAAGTCCGCGTTGAACCAGAAGTGTCCGTTAGTCGACACGCTGCCGGAGAAGTCGGAGTTGTTCCGAAGTCCCGCCTAGCCTGTCTTTTAGTTTATCGCATGAAATGAATTGTCTAAATGCACAGTATGCACTTGTAGTGTCGCTTCCCATACGCGAGCTCAGTGTTTGACATTACGGTTGACCAGATTGGCTAATGGCTACCTGACCCGCTGATACTCCACGTTGCTGCGGCGATTCTCGTCGAGCGGAGTGTCAAGAACAAACCGGTCTTTGGTCAATACTTCCACGACCGCAGGGTAAGGCCGCCTCGAACCAGACCGCGAGCGGTCGTCCCAGGTAAGTAGCAACTGGCCACCTGCCGCGTCGTAACTATAAGAGGGTGTCCAATTAGGGTGCCGGAGCCTACCCTCGGGGCATGAGCCGGACGCCCTACCCGTCGAGCCTGACCGACGCCCAGTGGCGGCTCATCGAGCCGCTGGTGCCGCCGCCGAGGCCGGGGGGCCGGCCGGCCAAGTACACTCGGCGGGCCATCGTGGACGGCATCCTGTACGTGGCCCGCACCGGCTGTGCCTGGCGGTCGTTGCCGACTGATCTGCCGACCTACCGCATCTGCTTCCACTACTTCCGGCGGTGGCAGCGGGACGGTACGCTCGCCCGCATCCACGCCGCCCTGCGGGGAGAAGGTCCGGCGGGCGGCCGGGAAGCGGCGGCGGCCGACCACCGGCATCCTGGACAGCCAGACGGTGAAGACCACCGAGCAAGGCGGCCCGAAGGGGTACGACGGGGGGAAAAAGGGTGGTCGGCCGCAAGCGGCACCTGGTCGTTGACACCCTCGGGCTGGTGTGGGCGGTCGTCGTCACCCCGGCGTCGGTCCAGGACGGGACGGCGGCCGGGAGGCCATGCTCCG
This sequence comes from Gemmataceae bacterium, assembly GCA_046350115.1. Lineage (GTDB taxonomy): Bacteria > Planctomycetota > Planctomycetia > Gemmatales > Gemmataceae > JAXMAZ01. The sequence continues at coordinate 74,604 of JAXMAZ010000021.1, read as the reverse complement.
CGCCCCGGCTCGCCGCCCCCGGCTGGTCCGGGTGTTCGCCGACTCGGCCTACCGGACGTGTTCGATCTGGGCGGCCTGGTTCGCCCAGGTGGTGCTGTGGGTGGTGGCCAAGCCGGCCGGGCCGGGGCTGACGATCCAGCCGAAGCGCCAACGGGTGGTGGAGCGGACGTTCGGCTGGCTCGGCCGGTGGCGGCGGCTGAGCAAGGACTACGAGCGGACGTGCGAGTCGGCCGAGGGTTCGTCACCGTCGCCATGATCGGCCTCATGGCCCGCCTTTACGCCCGGCGTAGGCGGGGGCGACGGCCGGTCGGCCCATGCGGCGTGACGCCGTCGGAGGGCCGGGAGCCACGCCGCCAACTCCGCCATCAGCTCGGCCTGAGTGTGGACCGGCCGGCTGATCGGCACCCCGTACACCCCCCACCGGCCTTCGTCCGGCTCCAGGACGGCCTCCAGTTTGGTCAGCCCGGTCTGCCAGACGAGGCCGGCCCGGCTGTCGTCCGGGGCCACGACGAAGGCGTCTCCCCAGTCGTTCCCGTCCGGGCAGTCCAGCTCGGTGATCATCCCGAAGCACCACCCGTCCGGGGTCCGGGACTCTGGGACGAGCGGGAACCCGTGGTACACCGGGGCACCGGCCAGCCGGGCCAGGAAGGCCGGCAACGCGGTCGAGGCGGAGGGGGCGTCCGGGTCGGGCCGCAGCGGCTGGCCCGGCCGGGAGGTGATCCTGTGGTGCCATACGTGCTTCCCAGGCGAACGGACGGCCGATCGAGCCGGCTCAACCATCCTGCACCGCTCACCCCTAATTGGACACCCTCTAAGACCCAGCGAACACCTGATCCGGCTGCGCTGGTGTGGTCACGCGGCAGGTGCCCCGACCGTTCGAAGCAAACTCTAGGTACTCGAAGTTTTTGGCAGGGCGCGTTCGACTCAGCCAGTCGCTGCGCCAGACCCCGACTAGTGGGTCAGGCTGCACCTGGTCCCGGCCCCGCTGGCCGGCGTGGGTGTCATACGAGGCGGCGAATAGCCCGATGAGCAGTACGGCGAGGGTGGTAACGAGTCGCACGGCGGCCCCCGAGATCACGGCGGGCGAGACGGGCTCCATCTTTACATGTCCGCGACCGGTCGGAGTCTGTCGAGCAAAAAAATGAAAAACTTCGCCGTCAGTACTCGACCACGAGCCGCAGCGGCGGCTTGGCTCCGCGGCGGTCCAGCCAGTACCGCCCGCCGCTCCCCAGCACGGCGAACAGGTGGGTAGCCACCGCCAGACCTTGGCCGGCTGGGCCGGCGGGTTCGCCTGCGGCATCCGCCCCGGCGCCTCCACGCGATGGGTGAGCGATTCCAGAGTCCGTTCGTCCATCACACGCCCTCTGCCGACCCGGGCCGCATTGTGCCACGGGCCGGCCGCGACCGACTTCGCCGGCCGGTTGACCCGCCCCGTATCATGTCCCCATGTCTGCCGCCATCAGCGTCCGCGGGCTGGTCAAAACGTACCCCGGCAAACCGCCGGTCGAGGCCGTCCGCGGCGTCGACCTGGAGGTCCGCACCGGCGAGTGCTTCGGCCTGCTCGGCCCGAACGGGGCCGGGAAGACCACCACGCTCGAAATCATCGAAGGGCTGCTCGACCCGACCGCCGGCGAGGTCGAGGTGCTCGGCCGGCGGTGGGACGCGGACGAGGCCGGCATCCGCCAGCGGGTCGGCATCTCCCTCCAGGAGACCCGCCTGTCGGACAAGCTGACCGTCCGCGAGGTCGTCACCCTGTTCCGCTCGTTCTACCCGTCCGGCCTCACCCCGGACGAGGCGATCGCCTCCGTCTCCCTGCAAGAGAAGGCCCGCAGCTACGTCGAGAAGCTGTCCGGCGGGCAGAAGCAGCGGCTGGCCGTGGCGTGTGCCCTGGTCGGCGACCCGGAGCTGCTGTTCCTGGACGAGCCGACCACCGGGCTGGACCCGCAGAGCCGGCGGGAGCTGTGGGATGTGGTCCGCCGGTTCAAGGACCGCGGGCGGACGGTGGTCCTCACCACCCACTACATGGACGAGGCCGAGCGGCTGTGCGACCGGGTGGCGGTCGTCGACCACGGCAAAGTGATCGCCCTCGGCACCCCCCGCGAACTGATCGTGAACCTCGGCGGCGAGCACGTCGTCGAGTTCACCACCGACGGCGACCTGCCGGCGGCCGTTCTGGACGGGTGCCACCGGTTGCCGACCGTCCGGGCCGTCCGCCCGGAGGGGGCCGGGCACCTGCTGACGGTCGGCGAGCCGCACCTGGCCCTGCCGGCCCTGATGGACCACCTGCGGTCCCACGGGGTGCCGCTGGCCGGGCTGACCACCCGGACGGCCACCCTCGAAGACGTGTTTGTCTCGCTGACGGGACGGCATCTCCGGGACGCCTAGTCTTCAGGTCGTCAAGTCGTCAAGTCATCAAGTCGCCCCGTCGGCTGCTGGCTTCGGACTTGAAGACCTGAAGACTTGATGACTTGAGGACTCCTGCATGTCCCCGCTATGGCAACTGACCCTGACCCGGTTCCGGGAGTTCTTCCGGGAGCCGGCGGCCATCTTCTGGGTGTACGGGTTCCCGCTCATCCTGGCGTGCGTGCTCGGGTGGGCGTTCCGCGACCGGCCGGTCGAGAAGATCCCCGTGGACGTGCGGGCCGACGGCCCCGGCGGGGCGGCGGCGGCCGACCGCGTGAAAGACGAACTGGCCAAGGACGAGCGGCTGACGGTCACGGTCAGCGACGGGCCGACCGCCCGCGACCGGCTGCGGACGGCCAAGACCGACCTGATCGTGGTGCCCGGCGGCAGCCCGGGGGCGGCCGGCGAGTACGTGTTCGACCGCAACCGGCCGGAGGCCGCCCTGGCCCGGGCGGCGGTGGACAACGTGCTCCTCCGCCAGCACGCCCCGGCCCTGCCGCGGGCGACCGAGCAGGCGGTGACGGAGCCGGGCGCCCGGTACATCGACTTCCTCATCCCCGGCCTGCTCGGCATGAACCTGATGGGCGGCGGGCTGTTCGGGGTCGGGTTCCTGGTCGTCGACCTGCGGGTGCGGAAGCTGCTCAAGCGGTTCCTCGCCACCCCGATGCGGAAGTCCGACTTCCTGCTCAGCCTGATGCTCAGCCGGCTGGCGTTCACCCTGGTCGAGATCGCCCTGCTGCTGACGTTCGCCTACTTCGTGTTCGACATCCGGGTGCGGGGCAACTTCCTGACGTTCCTGGCGGTGGTGGCGGTCGGGGCGGCCAGCTTCGCCGGGCTGGGCCTGCTGATCGCCTGCCGGGCCAAGACGATGGAGACGGTGAGCGGGCTGATGAACGCGGTGATGATGCCGATGTGGCTCTTGAGCGGGGTGTTCTTTTCTTACGAGCGGTTCCCGGAGGGGGCGCAACCGATCATTCGGCTGCTGCCGCTGACCGCGGCCAACGACGCCCTGCGGGCGGTGATGAACGACGGCGGCGGGTGGGCGGCGGTGGCCGCCCCGCTCGGGGTGCTGGCCGCCTGGGGGGCGGTCGGGTTCGCCGTCGCCCTGCGGTACTTCCGCTGGCGGTGACGGGCGGTCAGGCCGCGGCCGGGGCCGGCTGGGCCGTGCCGAAGTACCCGGTCCAGGCCAGGTCGAGCACGTCCGGGGTCAGTTCCAACGGCCGGCCGTGGAACCGGCAGATGTCCCTGGCCCGCTCGATCAGGTCCCGCGGCTCGCACGCCCGCAGCTCCCGCCCCTGCTCCCGGTACCGGGCGAGCAGCCCGTCCAGCACCGCCGGCTCGACGGCCGCCCCGTGCTTGCCGGCGTAGGCGGTGAAGATGCGGGCGTACTGCTCCGGGGTCGGCGCCTCCAGCAGCAGCCGGTAGCCCATCCGCCGCAGGAACGCCGGGTCGGTGACGGTGTCCAGGCTCAGGTTGGTGGCGATGATCAGCACCTGCCGCAGCGGCACCTGGATCTTCTGCCCGGTGGCCAGGGTGAAGTAGTCGAACTGGTGCTCCATCGGGGTGATGAACCGGTTGAGCAGTTGGTGCGGGGACACCCGCTCCCTGCCGAAGTCGTCCACCAGGAACACCCCGCCGTTCGCCTTCAGGTGGGGCGGCGCCTCGTAGTACCGCACGGTCGGGCTGTACACCAGGTCCAGGTACTCCAGGGTCAGCTCCCCGCCGACCACCACCAGCGGCCGGCGGACCCGCACCCACCGCTGGTCGATGGCCGCCGACCGGTCCCCCTCGAACGCCGACCGGTGGTGCACCTGTTCGTCGAACAGCCGGATGACGCTGTTCCGGACGCTGATGCAGTGGGGCACCCAGAAGTCCCCCTGTAGGGCGGCGTGGATCTGCCGGCCGAGGCTGCTCTTGCCGTTCCCGGACGGCCCGTACACGAACAGGCTGCGGCCGGACGACACCGCCAGCCCGGCCATCTCCACCGCTCGTGGGTTGAGAACCAGTCCGGACAGGGCGTCGGTCACGTGCTCCGGGCTGACCTCCGGGGTGTGGGCGAACTCCCACCGGAGCATGGCCGCGTACGCCTCCAGGCTGACCGGGGCCGGGCCGAAGTACGCGCACACCTCCAGCGCCCGCTCGGCGTGCCGCCGGCCGCGGTCGGTGATCCGGTACACCGCCCGGCCGTTGCTGGTGCTCATCGTCTCCTCGACCAGCCCCTCGCTCAGCAGTTGGGCGACGACCGCCGCCGCCAGGGCCGGGCCGACCCGCATCCGCTCGGCCAGCCAGTCGGCCGGGAACCGGTTGATGGTGTACGCGAACTTGGCCGCCAGGTCGGTCAGCGCCCCGTCTTCCAGCCGGGCCTCGGCGATGGTCTGGGGCGCCCGCGGGCAGAGCAGGTCGCCGAGCCGCCCCATGGGCGGCAGGTTCGGGTCTTTCGCCGGGGCGGTGTCGTCCATCGGGGCGGCCTGAGGGGAGTTGACGGGCTGCGTTACAGCCCGGAAGCGGGGGAGGGGCGGAACCCCTTATCGACAGGATATCCGGCCCCGGCGCGTTCAGCGATGGGCCGGTGCCCGTTCCGTCGTCGTCGAACCCAGTGCCGTCTGGAGCGGGCAGCCGTCCGGGGCCGGCTCGCCCCGCCGGTAGCGGGCCAATAGTTCTTTCGACCGCTGGGCCAGCATCCGCCGGACCTCCCGCCGCCGGCCCTTTACCCGCTCGATCCGCATGGAGTCGTACCCGGTCGTCTGGTGCCGCAGCCAGGCGATCACCGCCGCCTCGGCCCGCCGCTCGACCGGGATCCGCTTCGTCCGGGCCACGGTGCCGCTGCCGACCGGGGTGGCGTGGTCGGTCACGGCCCGGGCCAGCCGGGCGGCGAGGTCAGCGTGGGCCGGCTGGAACGCCAGGTACGCGACCACCGCCCCGTGGAAGTCCTCGACGTACTCGGCCTGGGCCTTCTCCCGGCGGCGGGCGTCGGCCTCCTTCTTCCGGGCGAAGCTCGGGGCGGACCGCTCGGTGTCCAGTTCGGTTCGGACCCGCTCGATGGTGGCGGCCGGCGCCCAGATGCCGCGGGAGAAGACCTTCCGACCCCGCTTCTCGGCGACCACCCAGGCTTCGCCGGCGGCTTTGACCCGGCGGGTGAGGGCGGCGTCCCCGGGCGGCAGGAGCACCCAGCCCGCCGGCACGGGCAAGACCCTGCCGTCGGGTGCCCGGGCGGTGCTCGGGGACGGGCCGGGGGCGTAGGTCACGGAGGAGGTGGTCATCCCTGCTTTATCGGCCGACGGCCCTCGACGGCTTCAGTCCCGGGCCGGCCGAGGAGGGTGTACGCCGCGGCGCCGACGACGGCGACGTGCAGGACCACCACGGCCCAGAAGGCGATGAGGAACGGCACCTTCCGCGTCTTGTGGCGGAACCGCCGCTGGGCGACGATCGCCCCCGGCCAGCCGCCGAAGAGGGCCAGCAGGTGGAGCGTCCGTTCGGGGATCCGTCGCCCGCCGGCGGCGGCCCGCCGCTTGTCCAGCCCGTAGGCGGCGACGCTGACCAGGCTGGTCACGGCGACCAGCCCGAAGTATCCGGCGGCGTACCACGTCATGCGGCGGCGGTCCTCTGGAGGTGTCACGCCCGGCCGCTACTCGGCGGCGAAGCGGTAGCCCACGCCCTGCTCGGTCTGAATGTATCGGGGCTGGGTCGGGTCCGGCTCGATCTTCCGCCGGAGGGTGGCGACGAACACCCGCAGGTAGTGGCTCTCGTGGACGTCCTGCGGCCCCCACACGTCCCGGAGCAACTGCCGGTGGGTGAGCACCTTCCCGGCGTTCCGCATGAGCAGCGCCAGCAGTTTGTACTCCAGCGGGGTCAGGCGGACCGGCTCGCCCGCCCGGGTGACGACCCGGGCGGCCAGGTCGAGCCGCAGGTCGCCGACCTGGATAACCGCCCCGTCGGCGGCCCGCGGGAGGGCGTGCCGGAGGGCCGTCCGCATCCGGGCCAGCAGCTCGCCCATGCCGAACGGCTTGGTCAAGTAGTCATCCGCCCCGGCGTCGAGCGCCTCAACCTTCTGCTTTTCCTGGTCCCGTGCGGACAGGATGACGATCGGGGCGGTCAGCCACCCCCGCAGCCGCCGCAGCACCTCCTGGCCGTCCGCCCCCGGCAGCCCCAGATCGAGGATCACCAGGTCGGGCGGCTGGGCCGTCGCCTTTTTGATCCCCTCCTCGCCGGTCGCGGCCTCCTCCACCCGATACCCCTCCGCCGCCAGCGAGGCCCGGAGGAACCGGCGGATCGGCATCTCGTCTTCGATCACCAGCACCAGCGGCTCGTTGGTCGGCATGGCGGGCTACTCCACCGGCACCCGGGGCGGCGGCTCGGGCTGCGGCAGCCGGACGGTGAACTCGGCCCCGCCCGCGGGCCGGTTGGCGGCCCGGACGGTCCCGCCGTGCAGGCCGACGATCGCCCGGCAGATGGCCAGCCCGAGGCCGCTCCCCCGCCCGGCGTCCGGGCCGGCCGGCCCCCGGTAATAGCGGTCGAAGACCGTCTCCTCCGCCCCGGCCGGCAGGCCGGGGCCGTCGTCGGCCACGGTGACGACCAGCTCCCCGCCCTGGGCGGCGGCCGACACCAGGACGTGCGACCCGGGCGGCGTGTACCGGGCGGCGTTCTCCAGCAGGTTTACGAGAACCTGCTCCATCAGCAGCCCGTCGGCTAGCAGCAGCGTCAACTCCGCCGGTGCCCGGACCTCGACCCGGTGGCCGGCGAGCAGGGGCCGTGTCCGCCGCAGGGCCGAGCCGATGACGTCCTCCAGCACGTGCCACTGCCTGTTCGGGGTGACGGCCCCGGCGTCGAGCCGGGCGATCTGCAGGACGTTTTCCAGCAGCCGGGTCAGCCGGCCGGCCTCGTCGGCGATGGTGTCGAGCAGCTCCCGCCTCGCCCCGGTGACGGCCGGTTCCATCTGGAGGAGGGTGCTGCTGGCCCCGGCGATGGCGGCCAGCGGCGTCTTCAGGTCGTGGGACACGCCGCTCAGCAGGGTGCTTCGGAGCTGCTCGGTTTCCGCCCGCAGCCGGGCGTCGGCCGCGGTCATCGTCATCCGGTCCCGCTCCAGGGCGAGGGCCAACTGGTTGGCGCAGTTTTCGAGCCACTGCCGCTGGCCGGGCTGGAGCAGCCGGCCGGCCGACTCGGTGCGGACGGCGATCGCGCCGAGCGTCGACTGCGAGCCGGTCAGCGGCAGGAACAGGGCGACCGCGTTCGGCAGGGTGTCGGTCCCCCGCCCGGCGATCTGGTCGTGGGTCGTCACCCAGTGGGCGGCCGGCCCGCTGACCGGGTGCCGGGCGATCGCCGTGTCCTGGCCGAAGGCGACCGCGGGCGGGGTCTTGGCGTCGGCGTCCCCCGCCGCCAGGTAGATGGCCACCTCGCCGCCGGTCGTCTCCCGCAGGTGCTGGCCGGCGGCCGCCACCAGGAACACGTCCCCGGCCAGGGAGCTGAGCTGCTTGCCGAGCCGGTGCAAGGCCAGCGTCCGCCGCTCCCGCTGCCGGCCGAACTCGAACTGGGTGCGGACGCGGGCGGTCAGGGTGCTGATCAGCAACCCGGTCGCCAGCATGACGGCGAACGTGATCAGGTACTGCGTGTCGTTCACCGTCAGCGAGTAGAGGGGCGCGACGAAGAACACGTCGAAGACCAGCACCGACGCCACACTGGCCCAGACCGCCGGGCCGTGGCCGAACCGCAGGGCGACCCACACCACGACCGCCAGGAACACCATGACGACGTTCGCCTCGGCCACCCGCAGCCGGGCGAACCCCTCCGCCAGCAGCGACCCCGCCGCCACCGCCCCGGTGGCCGCCAGATAGCCGGACCACCGCAGCGGGGCGGGGGCTTGCCGCACCGGGGCCGCGACCCGGCCGTCCTCCCCGCCCTGGATCAGATATACGTCGATGTCGCCGCTGCCCTCCAGCAGTTCCTCGACCACCCCCGTCCGGAGCCACCGCCGCCACCGCGGCTTGCGGGTCTTGCCGACGAACAGCTTGGTGACGTTGCGCGTGCGGGCGTAGTCGAGGACCGTGGCCGCCACGTCCGCCCCGGTGAGGGTGACGCCCTCGGCCCCCAGCCGCTCGGCCAGCCGCAGGTGATCGGCCACCCGCTGGGCGGCGGCCGGGTCGGCGGCGAGGCCCGGCTGGTCGACGCTGACCGCCAGCCACGGGGCGTCCAGGGCGTCGGCCACCCGCTTGGCCGTGCGGACCACCCGGGCGGTCGTCGGGCTGGGGCCGACGCACACCAGCAGCCGGTCGGCCGTCGCCCACGGCCGCACCGCCGCCGCCCGGCGGCGGGCCGACTCGACCTCGGTGTGGACCCGCTTGGCCGCCTGCCGGAGGGACAGCTCCCGCAGGGCGACCAGGTTCGCCTTCTGGAAGAAGCTGCGGACCGCCCGCTCGGCCTGCTCCGGCCGGTACACCTTGCCCGCCCGCAGCCGGTCGATCAGGTCGTCCGGTGGCAGGTCGACCAGTTCGAGGTCGTCGGCCAGGTCGAAGATGTGGTCCGGCACCGTCTCCCGGACGGTCACGCCGGTGATCTGGCCGATGACGCTGTTCAGGCTCTCGATGTGCTGGACGTTGAGCGTCGACCAGACGTCGATCCCGGCGGCCAGCAGCTCGGCCACGTCCTGCCACCGCTTGGCGTGGCGGCACCCCCCGGCGTTGGTGTGGGCGAGTTCGTCGACCAGCAGCAGGTCGGGCCGGCGGGCCAGGGCGGCGTCGATGTCGAACTCCCGCAGCACCACCCCGCCGTACTCGACCGCCCGGGGGGGCAGCACCTCCAGCCCGGCCAGCAGCCCTTCCGTCTCCGGCCGGCCGTGCGGCTCGACGTACCCGACGACGACCCCCCGGCCCGCCGCCTGGGCGTGCCGGGCCGCCTCCAGCATGGCGTAGGTCTTGCCCACCCCGGCGGCGTACCCGAAGAACACCTTGAGCTTGCCCCTCCCGGGCCGCCGGTCGTCGGCCCGGAGCCGGGCAAGGAGCTGGTCGGGGTCCGGCCGGTCGGATGACATACCGCCCTCCGGGTTGGCTCACCGTGTGGGGATGGCGTCGAGGGCCAGGTTCAGGGCCAACACGTTCACCCGCGGCTCCCCCAGGATGCCGAACTGCCGGGGGTCGGTGTGCGCCCGCACGAGCGCCCGGACCTCGTCCTCCGTCAGCTTTCGGGCGGCAGCCACCCGGCGGACCTGGACCTCGGCGGCGGCCGGGCTGACGTGCGGGTCGAGGCCGCTGCCCGAGGCGGTGACCAGATCGACCGGCACGGCCTCGACCGTCGGGTCGTGCTGCCGCAGGGCGTCGACCCGCTCCCGGGCGTTCTTCACCAGGTCCGGGTGCCGGGGGCCGAAGTTCGACCCGGCCGACGAGGCGGCGTTGTACGGCACCGGGGTGGTGGCCGACAGCCGCCCCCAGAAGTATTCCGGCTTCGTGAACGGCTGGCCGATCAGGGCCGACCCGACCGGCTGGCCGCCGGCGACGATCACCGACCCGGTGCCCTGGCCCGGGAAGCCGATCCGGGCGACCAGCGTGACGGCCGCCGGGTAGGCCGCCCCGCAGACGGCGGTCAGAACCCCGAGCAGCACGGCCGACCGACGAATCTCCGCGAACACGGGCGCCTCCTCGCGGGTTACAGGAACAGGGCGAGCAGCAGGTCGATGGCCTTGATCCCGACGAACGGCACGGCCAGCCCGCCCAGGCCGTAGACGAGCAGGTTGGTGCGGAGCAGTTGGGCCGCTTCGACCGGCCGGTAGCGGACGCCCCGCAGGGCCAGCGGCACCAGGGCGACGATGACCAGGGCGTTGAAGATCACCGCCGCCAGGATGGCGGTGGCCGGCGACGACAGCCGCATCACGTCGAGCGCCCCGAGGGCCGGGTACGTGGCGGCGAACGCCGCCGGCAGGATGGCGAAGTACTTGGCCACGTCGTTGGCGATGCTGAACGTGGTCAGCGCCCCGCGGGTCATCAGCAACTGCTTGCCGACGTGGACGATCTCGATCAGCTTGGTCGGGTTGGAGTCGAGGTCGACCATGTTCCCCGCCTCCTTGGCCGCCTGGGTGCCGGTGTTCATGGCGACGGCCACGTCGGCCTGGGCCAGGGCCGGGGCGTCGTTCGTCCCGTCCCCGGTCATGGCCACCAGCCGGCCGCCCTGCTGGTACTCCCGGATGAGGGCCAGTTTGGCCTCCGGGGTGGCCTCGGCCAGGTAGTCGTCGACCCCGGCCTCGGCGGCGATGGCGGCGGCGGTGAGCGGGTTGTCCCCGGTGATCATCACCGACTTGATGCCCATCCGCCGCAGCTCGACGAACCGCTCCTTGATCCCACCTTTCACCACGTCCTTGAGTTCGATCACCCCGAGCACCCGGGCGTCCCGGCTGACCACGAGCGGCGTGCCCCCGGCCTGGGCGACCTCCCGCACCACCCGCCGCACCCCGTCGGGGAACGGCCCGCCCAGCCCGCGGACGTGGGCCTCGACCGCCTCGGCCGCCCCCTTGCGGACCTGTTGGCCGTCCAGGTCGACCCCGCTCATCCGGGTCTTGGCCGAGAACGGGACGAAGTGCGGGTGGATCGGCTCCAGTTCCCGCCCCCGCAGCCCGTACCCCCGCTTGGCCAGGACGACGATGCTCCGCCCTTCCGGCGTCTCGTCGGCCAGCGACGCCAGGTGGGCGGCGGCCGCCAGCTCCTCCCCCGTCACCCCGTCGGCCGGGACGAACCGGGTGGCCTGCCGGTTGCCCAGGGTGATGGTCCCGGTCTTGTCCAGGAGCAGCACGTCCACGTCCCCGGCCGCCTCCACCGCCCGGCCGGACAGGGCGACCACGTTCGACCGGCTGAGCCGGTTCATCCCGGCGATGCCGATGGCCGACAGCAGGGCGCTGATGGTGGTCGGGGCCAGGCAGACGAACAGGGCGACCAGCACCGTGACCGAGACCGGCCGCCCCTGGCCGGCCGCCTCGGCGCTGTACGCCGAGAACGGCCGGAGCGTGACCACCACCAGCAGGAAGACCAGGGTGAGGGCGGCGAGCAGGATCGCCAGGGCGATCTCGTTCGGCGTCTTCTGCCGCTTCGCCCCCTCGACCATGGCGATCATCCGGTCGAGGAAGCTTTGCCCCGGCGGGGCCGTCACCCGGACGACCAGCCAGTCGGAGATGATCCGGGTGCCGCCGGTGACGGCACTCCGGTCGCCGCCGCTTTCCCGCACCACCGGGGCACTCTCCCCGGTGACGGCACTCTCGTCCACCGACGCCACGCCTTCCACGACTTCGCCGTCGGCCGGGATCACGTCCCCGGCCCGGACCAGCACCCGGTCGCCGACCCGCAGCTCGGCGGCCGGGACGTCGGCCGTGTCGTGCCCCTTCGGGCCGGTCAGCCGCCGGGCCGTGACCTCGGTGCGGGACTTCCGCAGGGCCGCCGCCTGGGCCTTCCCGTGCCCCTCGGCGATGGCCTCGGCGAAGTTGGCGAACAGGACGGTGGCCCACAGCCAGACGGCCACGCCCAGGACGAACCCGGGCGGCTCGTCGGCCCCGCCGCCGGCCAGCGACCGCACCCAGACCAGGGTAGTCAGGGCGCTGCCGAGGTAGACGGCGAACATGACCGGGTTGCGGAGCTGGGTGCGGGGGTCGAGCTTGGCCAGCGAGGCCGCGACGGCCCCCCGCAGGATGTCCGCCCGGAACAGCGGCGGGGCTTCGGTTCGGGTGTTCATGGGTGTTTCAGTGGCTCCGGTTACGACCGCGTCATCAGGTGTTCGGCCACCGGCCCGAGGGCGAGGGCCGGGAGGAAGCTGAGCGCCCCGACCACCACCACCACCGCCACCAGCAGGAACACGAACAGCGGGGTGTGCGTCGGCAGGGTGCCCGGCCCCGGCGGGACGTACCTCTTCCGGGCCAGCGCCCCGGCGGCGGCGAGCACCGGGACCATCACCCCGAACCGGCCGGCGAGCATCGCCAGCCCGAGCGTGCCGTTGTAGAACGGGGTGTTCGCGCCCAGCCCGGCGAACGCCGACCCGTTGTTGTTGGCCGCTGACGAGTAGGCGTACAGGATCTCGGTGAACCCGTGCGGGCCGGCGTTGGCGATCCCCTTCCGGCCGTCCTCACACGCCACCCCGACCGCCGTCCCGACCAGTGCCGTCGCGCACGGCAGGAGGACGACCAGCGAGGCCATTTTGACCTCGAACGCCCCGACCTTCTTGCCCAGGTACTCCGGGGTGCGGCCGACCATCAGCCCGGCCAGGAACACCGTCACCAGGGCGAACACCAGCATCCCGTACAGCCCGGACCCGACCCCGCCGAACACCACCTCCCCGAGCTGCATCAGCCACAGCGGCCCCAGCCCGCCGAGCGGGGTGTACGAGTCGTGCATCGAGTTCACCGACCCGTTCGACGCGGCCGTGGTGGCGACCGCCCACAGGGCCGAGTTGGCGACACCGAACCGGGCCTCTTTCCCCTCCAGGTTGCCGGCCGCCTGGTCCACCCCGAGGGCGGCCAGGGCCGGGTTCGGCTGGTGTTCGGCCCAGACGGTGACGGCCAGCAGCGGGGCGAAGATCACCAGCATCGCGGCCAGGACGGCCCACCCCTGCCGGCGGTCCCCGACCATCTCCCCGAACGTCCAGCAGAAGGCGGCCGGCAGGAGCAGGATGGCCGCCAGTTGCAGCAGGTTGGACAGCGGGGTCGGGTTCTCCAGCGGGTGGGCCGAGTTGGCGTTGAAGAACCCGCCGCCGTTCGTGCCGAGCTGCTTGATCGCCACCTGGGAGGCGACCGGCCCGACGGCCACCTTCTGGGCCGTCACCGGTTTCCCGTCGGCGTCCGTGGTCGGCTCGACGAGCCGGACCTCGTGGGCGGCCGACAGCGTCTGCGGCACCCCCTGCCAGACCAGGGCGACCGCCAGCCCCGCCGAGAGCGGGAGCAGCACGTACACCGTCCCCCGGACCAGATCGACCCAGAAGTTGCCGACGGTGTCCGCCCCACGGCGGGCGAACCCCCGGACGAGGGCCACCAGCACCGCCATCCCGGCCGCCGCCGAGGCGAAGTTCTGGACCGTCAGGGCCGCCATCTGGGTGAGGTGGCTCATCGTGCTCTCGCCGCCGTACCCCTGCCAGTTGGTGTTGGTGGCGAAGCTGACGGCGGTGTTGAAGCTGGAGTCCGGCGAGACGGCCGGCTGGCCGTCCGGGTTGAGCGGCAGGACGGCCTGGAGCCGCTGGACGGCGTACACGGCCAGCACGCTCACGAAGCTGAACGCCAGCAGTGCCCCGGCGTACCGCTGCCACGTCATCTCTTGCGCCGGGTCGACGCGGGCGACCCGGTACACCAGCCGTTCGAGCCGGCCGGGCGTCGGCCGGGTGTACACCCGAGCCATGTACCAGCCGAGCGGCCGGACGCCCGCCAGGACGAGGCCCAGGGCGAGGCCGAGTTGGAGGAGGCCGTTGGCGGTCATGAGAACCACTCCGGTTTCAACAGGGCCACGAGCAGATAGCCGGCCAGCGCGACGACCGCGACCAGGGCGACCAGGGTGAAGCCGTCCACGGTCACGCCTCCCCCTGCAGGGCGGTGAAGAGCCGGACCAGCAGGTACGACCCGGCGAAAAAGGCGACAACGACGGCCAGCCAGACGAGATCCATGTGAGCCTCCTCCGAGGGGAGCCACAGGACAGTATGGCCGGGTGCGGGTCAGGACGGCGTCAAATGTGACCGGCGGCGCATCAAGAATGTGTCAAGACGAAGGGCGACCGCGGCGGGGCGTTCACCGCCTCGGTGTCGATCAGCGACGGCGCTCAGTTGAAGCCCTGGCGAGCCGGGGGCGTAAGCCCCCGGGTTGGAGCCTTCACCCGGAGGCTTACGCCCCCGGCTCGCCTCGCCAGGGCTTCAACACAGCACAACGACCCCCGCGGCTACCGGCCGGCCGGGCCGACCCGCACCGTCATCGTGGTCACTCCGCGGGTTGCCAGCGGCGGCAGCTCGACCGTCACCGGCTCCGCCCCGGCCACCCGGATCTGGTGCCGCCCGGCCTCCAGGGCCGGCACGTCCACCCGCCCGGCCCCGTCGGTCGTCCACCCGGCCGGCCACAGGGCGGCGGACAGCGGTCCGTGCGGGCGGTCTACGGTGACGGTCCGCCCCGGCAGCGGGCGGCCGGCAGCGTCTACCACCGTCACCGTCAGCCGTCCGCCCAAAGCCGGCACCGACAAGGCGAGCGGGGTCGGCCGCCGCCCGGCACCTCGACCGCCGCCGGGCGCCAGCCAGAGGTCGTCCACCGCCGCCTGGACCAGATACCGTCCGCGGTCAGCCCGGCCAGCTCGAAGGTGCCGTCCGGCTCGGCCGTCGCCCGCACGTCCGCCAGCCCGCCCGGCTGGCCCTTGCCCTGGTAGGCGGCGAGTACCCGCACCGTCCCCAGCGGCGGGGGGGCCGCCCCGCCCACCGTCACCCGGCCGCGGATAGCGACCGAGGCGGGCAGCACCGCCGTGAACGGCCGGTCCGGCCGCGCTGGAACCACCGCCGCCCCGTGACTGCCGGGCAGGAGGGCCACCGCCAACGGCCCGCCGCCGGCGCCGGACGCCGGCCAGCCGCTCGCGTACCACAGCCCCTTGCCGCGGACCCGGCCGAGGGCGTCGGTCAGCCCGCCGAGCATCGGCTGTGGCCGGCCCGGCTCGAAGTACCACAGCCGCGCCCCCAGAGCCGGGGTCTTGCCGTCCGGCAGGAGTACGGTGCCGGCCAGCCCGTCCGCCCCGGTCGCCCGGTGGGACACCCCGCCCACCCCGATCAGTCCGCCGCCGTCCCGGGCCAGCGGCGTGGCTGGGTCGGGCCGGAGATCGACCCGCGTCACCGCCCCGGCCGTCACCGCCACCGTCCGCGTCTCGGAGCCACCCGCCCCGTGGCGGAACACCTGCAGTTGGGCTTCGCCGGCCGGGAACGGCCCGGCCACGCACTCGCCGGTGCTCGGTCGGTAGTGGACCCCCGCCCCGGCTGGGTACGGTTCGGCCAGGTAGACGGCGAAGTCCCGGGTGTTCGCGCCGGCCGGCGGCCGCAGGGTGGCCCGCACGTACCCGACCGGCCGTTCCCGGAGGACGACCCGGGCCTCGGCGTTCGGGGCCGGGGTGAGCCGCACGGCCGTCACCGTCGTCCGGCCGGTCAGCGCGGCGTCGTCCGGCAGCGGCCCGTCGTACTCGCCCAGATCGGCCGGCGGCTGGCCGACCAGTTGGCCGCTCACCACGACCGGATACGGCATTAGTCCGGTGAACCGCACCGTCCCGGTTTCGTCGGTCGCCCCGCGGCCGTAGACCGTGCCGGGGCTTTCGACCATGACGAACCCGCGGGCCGGCCGGTCGGCGACGTCCCGTAACTCGACCACCAGCGACCCCGGCTCGACCGTCCGGGCGGTGAACCGCGGCGGGGGCAGGGCGCCGGCCGGCTGAACCGCCGGCTCGCGGGTCCAGCCCGGCTGGTCAACGGTGTACGGCAGGAGCCGGGAGACCGCCACTACCCCATCGGCGGTGTGATACGGTGGGCCGGACAGCGGCCAGCCCGGGACCGGGGTGTCGCGGTACTGGAAGCCCACCCGCCACAGCCCGACCGCCGTCGGTTGTAGCCCACTGCCACTGTGTAGCCCGACCGAGGTCCGCAGCGCCCAGCCGCCAGTCCCGTCCGTCCGGCCGTAGGTGATGGGCGATTCCCGATGGTTGACCCGGGTGCTGTCAGGCCGGGCGGCCTCAATCGCCAGTGCGGCCAGGGGCGGGCGGACGACCAGCCGACGGGCGGTGGTCTGGCCGACCGCCACCGGCACCCCCTCAGCCTCACCGTAGGGGGTGTGCTGGAGGCTGTCAGGCCAGTCGAACGCTTGCCGGACGTACTTCTCCTCCGTGACCGCCGCCACCACCCGGTAGCGGCCGGGGAGCAGGGCGTCGAACGCCGCCCGGCCGGACTCGTCGGTGCGGACGACCGGGTGGACCACCGCCTTCACCGCCTGCCGCTCCGGGGTGTCGCCGCCCAGCGCCCACTGGTCCTTCAGCCACACCCCCTCGTTGGCCACCGCCACCCCGGCGGCCGGCTTGCCGTCCCGCTCGACCGTCACCTCCAGCCGGCCGCCGGCGTCCGGCAGCACCAGGTCCACGGTCGGTGGCCGGGGCGGGGCCGGGGGGCCGACGAACCCGGCCGGCAGAGCGTCGTCAGGTGTCTGGAGCCACGCCCAGGCCGGCGGCCGGCCGGGCCGGTGTGCCACCAGCGTCACCGAGAAGAAGGACAGCCCGCCGTCCCCCTTCAGCTCGTATCGCCCGTCCCGGTCGGTGGTGGTGGACCGCACGATCTCGCCCATCCGGATGCCGCCCTGGTAGGTGGCGTATCCCCAGACGGTCGCCCCGGGCACCGGCCGGCCGGCCGGGTCGCGGGCGGTGCCGGTCGCCCAGACGACGGTTTGCCCGCGGCCGGGCGGCTCGGCGAACGGAGAGATCGAATCACCGGCTGGTCTCGGGGGCGGCGGTCGCAGCACCAGCCCGCCGACCGCCTGCCCCGGGGCGGCCCGGACCGGGGCAGGCAGCACCGCCTTGCGGCCGTTGCCGGCGGCCGTCACCTCCCACCGGCCGGCGGGCACGACCGCCCGGAACCGTCCGCCTTCGACCGTCGCCGGGACTTGTTCGTGCGGTTGCCCGCCGCTGGCGGTGACGGTCGGGGCCGGGCCGACCACGTCGGCCGGCACCGCGCCCTCCAGCACGGCGAATGGAACCAGCGGCGGCAGCGGCGCCCGCACCGGCCCGCCGCCGGTCACTTCGACAACGCCGGTCAGCCCGTACCCGACCCCCGGGGCGCTCACCCGCACCCGGCTCACCCCGACCGGCCAGGGCAGGCGGACCCGCCCGTCGGCGTCGGTCCGCCCGGTCGCCTCGTGGGTTGCCCCGTCACCCGGCAGCTCCGGAAACCGCTCCGGCCGGCACCGCACCTCGACCCCGGCCGCCGGCCGGGCGTCCGGCCCGCGGACCACCAGTTCCAGTTCGCCACCCGCCCCGGCCAGGGGACGCGGCCACCAGCCCGAGTGCTATGCCCATCGGTCGCTCCCGAGGTGTGGGTGTCGGCCGGCTTACTTCCTGGCCGTCAGAGCCTTGACGCCCTGGCCAGCCTCTTGCCGTGTAGTCATCGGCTTCGCTGCAGGGGCGGTGCGGCCGGCCGCTCACCCATTTTTACCGTCTCCTGCTCTGCTGATACCACAGAGGTGCCACGCCCAGTCGCCCCCGCCCCGCGGCCGATCGCCGGACCGCCCGGTCGATGGGGTGGACTTCGACCGGACTCTGAGCGAACATCTCCCGGCCCCAGGTGTCCTACCCCCGTGCCCGGCCCGAAGGCGGCCGCACCGCTCGCAGGACCGGACCGCCCATGCTGCTGTCGATCACCACCACCCACCGCCCGGCGACCGACCTGGGCTACCTGCTGCACAAGCACCCGGACAAGTTCCAGTCGTTCGACCTGAGCTTCGGCACCGCCCACGCCTACTACCCCGAGGTCGGCGACGACCGCTGCACCGCCTGCCTGTTGCTCGACGTGGACGCCGTGGGACTCGTCCGGGGCCGGAACCCGGACCAGGACTTCCTGCTCGCCCAGTACGTCAACGACCGCCCCTACGTCGCCTCGTCGTTTCTGAGTGTCGCCGTCGCCCAAGTGTTCGGGTCGGCCCTGCAAGGCCGGTGCAAGGACCGCCCCGAGTTGGTCACGACCCCCCTCCCGTTCGAAGCCAAACTCGACGTGCTGCCGGTGCGGGGCGGCGAGGGGTTCCTGCGAGCCGTGTTCGAGCCGCTGGGGTACGAAGTCGAGGCCGTCCGCCACCCGCTCGACGAGCGGTTCCCCGAGTGGGGGGACAGCCCGTACTTCTCGGTCACGGTCCGGCGGACGGGCACGCTGTCGGAGTTGCTCACCCACCTGTACGTCCTGGTCCCGGTGTTCGACGCCCGGAAGCACTACTACGTCGGCCACGACGAGATGGAGAAGCTGCTGGCGAAGGGCGGGGGGTGGCTGGCCCGGCACCCGGCGAAGGACGAGATCGCCCGCCGCTACCTGGGCAACCGGGCGAGCCTGTACCGCATGGCCCTCAGCCGCCTCGTCGCCGAGGAGGAGCCGGTCGAGGGCGAGGACGAGACGCCCGAGACGGGGCGGGCCGAGGAGCGGCTGGAGAAGCCGATCAGCCTGAACGACCAGCGGCTCGGGGCGGTCGTGGCGGCGTTGCGGGCGAGCGGGGCGAGCCGGGTTCTCGACCTGGGCTGCGGCGAGGGCAAGCTGCTCCGGGAACTGCTCAAAGACCGGCAGTTCGAGGACATCCTGGGTCTGGACGTGTCGATCCGCACCCTCGAAATCGCCACCCGACGGTTGAAGTTGGAGCGGCTGCCCGAGGTTCAGGCCAAGCGGGTGAAGCTTATCCACGGCTCGCTGATGTACCGGGACAAGCGGCTCGCCGGGTTCGACGCCGCCGCCGTCGTCGAGGTGGTCGAACACCTGGACCCGCCCCGGCTGCGGGCGTTCGAGCGGGTGCTGTTCGAGTTCGCCCGGCCCGGCACGGTCGTGCTGACGACGCCGAACCGGGAGTTCAACGTGACGTGGGAGACGCTGCCCGCCGGGACGTTCCGCCACGCCGACCACCGCTTCGAGTGGACCCGGCAGGAGTTCCAGACGTGGGCGGCGGGCGTGGCGGGCCGGTTCGGGTACTCGGTCCGGTTCCTCCCGGTCGGCCCGGACCACCCGGAGTACGGACCGCCGACCCAGATGGGGGTGTTCACCCGGTCATGACGATCAACGTCCCCAAGCTGTCGCTCGTCGTCCTCGTCGGCCCGAGCGGGTCGGGCAAGAGTACGTTCGCCCGCAAGCACTTCCTGACCACCGAGGTTGTGTCGTCGGACGGGTGCCGGGCGATGGTCAGCGACGACGAGAACAACCAGGCCGTCACCCCCGAGGCGTTCGCCCTGCTGCACTACGTCACCGGCCAACGGCTCGCCCTCGGGCGGTTGACGGTGATCGACGCCACCAACGTCCAGCCCGAGGCCCGTGCCCCGCTCGTGGCCCTGGCCCGCAAGTACCACTGCCTGCCGGTCGCCGTCGTGTTGAATCTGCCGGAGGAGGTTTGCCAGGAGAGGAACCGGTCCCGGCCGGATCGGGCGTTCGGCCCGCACGTCGTCCGCAACCAGCGGTCCCAACTGCGGCGGTCCCTGCGGGGTCTCCAGCGGGAGGGGTTCCGCCACGTCTTCGTCCTCGATACCGTCGAGGCGGTCGAAGCGGCCGTCGTCGAGCGGGTGCCGCTGTGGAACGACCGCACCGCCGACCCCGGCCCGTTCGACATCATCGGCGACGTACACGGGTGCGCCGACGAACTGGAACGACTGCTGGAGAAGCTGGGGTACGAGAAGACCGCCGTCGCCGGGCAGGAGCCGGGCTGGTCGAACGTCGGCTACGCCCACCCCGAGGGCCGCAAGGTCGTGTTCGTCGGCGATCTCGTGGACCGGGGGCCACGGGTGCTGGACACGCTGGGCATCGCCCGCAACATGGTGGCGTCCGGCTCGGCCCTGTGCGTGCCGGGCAACCACGACGTGAAGCTGCTCAAGAAGCTCAACGGCCGGGACGTGCAGATCACCCACGGCCTCGCCGGGACGCTGGCCGAGATCGACGCCCTGCCGGACGACGTGCGGCCCTCCGTCACGAAGTCGCTCGCACAGTTCCTCGACGGGCTGGTCAGCCACTACGTCCTCGACGGCGGCAAGTTGGTCGTTGCTCATGCCGGGCTGAAGCAGGAGATGCAGGGGCGGGGGTCGGGGAAGGTCCGGGACTTCTGCCTGTACGGGGAGACGACCGGCGAGACGGACGAGTTCGGCCTACCCGTCCGGCACAACTGGGCGGCGGACTACCGGGGACCGGCGGCGGTCGTGTACGGCCACACCCGGTGCCCGAGCCGGAGTGGCTGAACAACACGGTGAACATCGACACGGGCTGCGTGTTCGGCGGCAGGCTGACCGCCCTGCGGTGGCCGGAGCGGGAGATCGTCTCCGTCCCGGCCGAGAAGACGTACTGCGAACCGGCCCGGCCGTTCCTGCCCGAAGCCGACCAAGCCCCGAAGCTCACCGCCCAGCAGGCGCACGACGACCTGCTCGACGCCGAGGACGTGCTGGGCAAGCGGATCGTCTCGACCCGGCTGCGGGGAGCGTGACCGTCCGGGAGGCCCACGCCACCGCCGCCCTGGAGGTGATGAGCCGGTTCGCCGCCGACCCGAAGTGGCTGGTCTACCTGCCGCCCACCATGTCCCCGTGCGAAACGAGCGGCGAGCCGGGGCTGCTCGAACACCCGGCCGAAGCGTTCGCCTACTACCGCACCCAGGGTGCCCCGCAGGTGGTGTGCGAGGAGAAGCACATGGGGTCACGGGCGGTGGTCGTCGTGTGCCGGGACGAGCAGGCGGCACGCGAGCGGTTCGGCGTCCTCGATGGCGAAGTCGGCATCGTCACCACCCGCACCGGGCGGCGGTTCTTCGCCGACGCGGGCCTGGAGCGGCAACTCCTCGACCGGGTGCGGGCAGCCGTCACGACCGCCGGTTTGTGGGACTCGCTGAGTACCACCTGGGTGTGCTTGGACTGCGAACTGATGCCGTGGTCGGCGAAGGCCCAGGAGCTTTTGAAGTCGCAGTACGCGGCCGTCGGGTCGGCCGGGCGGGCGGCACTCCCACGGGCCGTCGCCTCCCTGGCCTCGGCGGCGGGTCGCTTGACCGGTGACGAGCGGGCCAGGCTGGACCGGGTGGCGGAAGCGATGGGGCGACGGCAGCAGGGCGTCGGGAAGTTCGTGGACGCCTACCGGCACTACTGCTGGCCGGTGAACTCGCTCGCCGACCTGAAGCTGGCCCCGTTCCACCTGCTCGCCTCCGAGGGGACGGTCCACACGGACAAGACCCACGTCTGGCACATGGACACGCTCGCAATGGTCTGCCGGGCCGACCCGGAGGTGTTGCTGGCGACGGCGTACAAAGTGGTGGACGTGACCGACCCGGCGAGCGAATCCGAGGGCACCGACTGGTGGACGGCCCTGACCGCTCGGGGCGGCGAGGGGATGGTGGTCAAGCCGCTCGACTTCCTCCTGCGGGGCAAGCGGGGGCTGGCCCAGCCCGCCGTGAAGTGCCGGGGGCCGGAGTACCTGCGGATCATCTACGGCCCGGACTACGACGCCGCCGACAACCTGGCCCGGCTCCGCAGCCGGGGGCTGGCCCACAAGCGGTCGCTGGCCCTCGGCGAGTTCGCCCTGGGCGTGGAGGGGCTGGAGCGGTTCGTCCGCCGGGAGCCGCTGCGGCGGGTCCACGAGTGCGTGTTCGGCGTGCTGGCCCTGGAGAGCGAACCCGTGGACCCGAGGCTCTGACCGCCCGGCAGGCCGGTCGTGCCGAACGAGGGGGAACCGTGGAGAAGGTGAACCTGCGGGACAAGCTGGCCCGGTTCTCGGACCACTGGAGTCCGAAGGTGGTCGGCGACCTGAACGGCCAGCAGGTCAAGCTGGTCAAGTTCGTCGGCGAGTTCGTCTGGCACCACCACGACCACGAGGACGAGTTGTTCCTGGTGGTGAGCGGCCGGTTCCGCATGGAGTTCCGGGACCGCCACGTCTGGCTGGAGGAGGGCGAGTTCCTGATCGTCCCGAGGGGCGTCGAACACCGGCCGGTGGCCGACGAGGAGGTTCACGTCCTGTTGTTCGAGCCGGCGACCACCCGGAACACCGGGAACGTCACCGACGGGCGGACGGTCGAACAACCCGACCGGATTTGATCCCGTAGCCGATCCGGACAGACTTGCCGGCCTGACCGCGGACCCTGCCCCGGCGGACGGCCGGCCCGGGAACCGCTGCGGCCGGGACGGGTCGGATGGCACGACGGCGGATTCGGCTACATTATGGCATCTCCCGTGTGGATCTGTCGGAGTGCGACCCTGGGCGCGACGATGTCTGCGGCTGTGTGGTTTCCGTACCGTGTCCCGCGGCCGGGGGCCGCCCTGCGACTGTTCTGCTTCCCCCGCCGGCCGGGGCGCGTCGGCGTACCGCGGCTGGCAGGACCGGCTGCCCGGGTGCGTGGAGGTCTGGCCGGTCCAACTCCCCGGCCGGGAGGCCCGGATCGGGGAGCCGGCGTTCGACCGGATCGACCCGCTGGTCGAAGCGGTCGCCGCCGCCGTCGGGCCGCACCTGGACCGCCCGTACGCGGTGTTCGGCCACAGCCTGGGGGCGGTGGTCGGGTTCGAGGTCGCCCGCCGGCTCCGGCAGCTCGCCGGCAAGGAACCCGCCCACCTGTTCGTCTGCGGGTACAACGCCCCCGGTTCGCCCCGCCGCCGATCCCGTCGGTCGCCAATCTCTCGGCCCCCGACTTCAAGGCCGCCCTCCGGCGGATCGGGGGGACGCCCGAGGCGGTGCTGGCGGACGACGAGGTGATGGAGGTGATGGCCCCGCTCCTGCGGGCCGACTTCGGGGTGTGCGAGACCTACGTCTACCGGCCGGGGCCGCCGCTGGGCGGTCCGGTGACGGCCTACGCCGGGGCGGACGACGAGTTCGTCACCTGGCACGGGCTGGACGGGTGGCGGGCGGAGACGACCGGGCGGTTTCAGGTCCGGCTCGCCCCCGGCGGGCACTTCCTGCCGCAGACCGACCCGGCGGCCGTCACCGCCCGGCTGGCCGCGGACCTGGCCGCCCCGCCAGAAGCCGCCCCCCCGCGGTTGGCCGACGGCGAGGTCCAGGTCTGGCGGGTCGATCTGGCCCAGCCGGCGGAGGTCGTCGGCCGGCTGGCCGTCACCCTTTCGGCCGACGAGCGGGACCGGGCCGCCCGGTTCGTCCGGGACCGGGACCGGGTCGGCTACGTGGTCGCCCGGGGGGCGGCCCGGTCGGTCCTCGGCCGGTACGCCGGGGTGCCGGCCAGCGACTGCCGGTTCGGCTACGGACCGCACGGGAAGCCGCACTTGACCCACCCCGCGGGCACGGGCCTGGAGTTCAACCTGTCCCACTCCGACGGTCTGGGGCTGCTGGCGGTGGCCCGCGGCCGGGCGGTGGGGGTGGACGTGGAGGCGGTGCGGGCGGACGTGGACGTGTCCGGGGTCGCCGGGACCGCGTTCTCGGCGGCCGAGCGGGCCGCCCTGGCCGCCCGGCCGGCGGCGGGGCGGGTGGCCGCCTTCTACGAGCTGTGGACCCGCAAGGAGGCGGTGCTCAAGTGCGCCGGGGTCGGCCTGGGCGGGGCCGACCCGACCGCCGTGACCGTCCCCCCGCGGTTCCCCGCCGGCCCCAGGCGGCCCGTCCGTCGCCACCGTCTGGCCGGCCGCCGGCTACGTCGGGGCCGTCGCCGTGAGCGGGGGTTACAGCTGGTTGCACTGCGCGATCTGGCGGCCGGGGAAAGCCTGTGATCCGCTCGTTCCGTTGGGCCGGCGAAACGGGCATGCCTTACACGGACAACTGTTCGTCGCCAGCGGACCGGCGGCCGACGGCCTCAGGCCCAAGCTTGGCGGCTAACCCGCGATACCCGTCCTCCAAACAGGACTCGACCCGGCCCTTATGAACCCGTGGGAACGCCGGTGGCCGCGCTCGGCCGCCCTTCGGCCGGTACCGGTTGGCCGACCCCGGCCGGTTGCCGGCCGGGCATCAGCATGGTACTGGACATTTTGTACCGGCACTCGCTCCCGGGTCGCGGGGGCGGCGGAATGGTTTGGACACCGTTCGGTGGGCCACAGCTGCCGCCTCGTAACCGACAACCTTTGACAGCGCCCCAGCGTGCCACCGGCCGGCGGGGCACGAAGTCCGGGGCCATCTGTCGGAACTCGGAGACGTACCGGTCAAACTCGTCGTACATCCTGTTGTCCAGCAACTTCCGAAGGAGGAAGCGGGTGTTCCCGATGATGCCCGCTTCGTCGGCCGGGCGGAGACAGCAGTCTTTCAGAGTTCCCGGACCGACACAGCCGCTTGAGGTGACATCATCCAGACGAACATCGACTCGCTGGCCCGGTACTTTGCCTCACTGCCGCCTACCCGGGGTATGCCGGGGTGCATTCGCCAGAGGCAGACCGGGTCGTGGGCACTGGCTCGGATGAACCGCCCGCCGGCCACGGCCATCCGGATCAGAAAGTCCCGGTCTTCGGCGACGTACCGCAGCTCACCATTGAACCCGCCGATCACCTCGAACCACTCGCGGTGGATGAGTGACGCCTGGATGAGGACGATCGCGTGTAGGAGGCTGGCTGGCGCCGCGGGATCGACATCGGGGACGTATGTGGCTCCGGGAGACGGCGGCCGCCCGGACTCGTCATCGAACAGCCGGCAGTAAGGCCCATATACCACTGCCGCGTCCGGGTCGCGGACCGCCTCGCGGTGCAGCAGCGCGATCATGTCGGGAGTAACAAGATCGTCCGCGTCCATGAAGTGGACCCATCGCCCTCGGCTTGCTCGAAAGCCGACGTTCCGTGTAGCCGGAAGCCCTTTGTTGTCTTGGCGGACGATCTCGACGCGGCCGTGAAACCCGGCGAGGGCGTCCGCCGCGACCTCCGCCGTACGGTCGGTCGAGCCGTCGTCGACGACAATGACCTCGAGCTCCCGGTGGGTCTGGGCGCGGACCGTCGCCAGCGTTTGCGGGATCCACCGCTCCGCGTTGTAGGCCGGAATGACGACACTCACCAGGTCGCTGCTTGCGGCCATCCTGAGTCCCCTCGGAGAAAAAGCCCGCCGGTCAAGGTTGTGGTCAGACACGCAGGCGGAAGTAGTAGCCGGTGTAACTCGGCACCGTGTACCACCGACGGAAGCGGACCGCCGTGTACGACTCCGGGCAGGCCCAGGAGTCCACCTGCTCGTACCCGATCTCCCGGATCGATGCCCGGAACTCTTCCAGATTGCTAATTCTGTACGGGCAGTGGGCCGGCCCGATGTTCTGGACGGTGAAGTAGGTCGGGCGGTCGGTGAACGGCACCCGGTTGACCAGCAGGTGGCGGGGCCGCTGCCGGAGCGGGCGGAGCAGGTCGGCCAGGCCGTGCTCCAGGTACTGCAGGGTGCCGTTGGTCATCAGCAGGTCACAGCCGTCGGCGTCGGCCACGGCCGTGGTGAACTCGAACCGCACCGGCCGGCCGGCGTCCGCCTGCTTACGGCTGGCCTCGACCACGGCGGGGGTGTCGCACACCCGCCACACCAGCCCGTCCCGGAACGGCAGGTAGTTGCGGTAGTGGTGGTAGGTGTGGCCGAAGTTGCCCCCGAGGTCGAACACGGTGGTCAGGGTCGGGGCGAGCGGCCGGAGCCAGTAGAACGCCGCATAGTCGCTGGGACGGACCGACCCGGCCAGGCGCCGGACGTGGTCGGTCGCCGCCGAGTTGTCGTACCCGACGTTCCGCCCTCGGGGGACGGCGGCTGCGGCGGCGGCGAACGTCGGGTACACCCCGCGGTCTGCCGCCAGTCCGTCAGGCCGGTAGCCTGGACGGCGTAGCTAACCCCAGGAACCCTTTTGAGGAGCTGCTTGACCGTTCTCATGGGCGCCCGTTCGGTTTGTCGACTGGGTCGGGTGTGCTCAGAAGGGCCGGGCCGGCCGGCTTGGGACCGGCGACCGGGCGGGGCCACGTCCGGAGCTGGGCCTCGGGTAGACCGCCGGGCCAGCCGCCGGTCCCGGACCCGACGGGACCAGGGTGCTGGAGAAAAAGTCGGCGGTGAAGTCATTGAGCAGCCGCATGACCCGGCTTGGCGGGACGGCGGCCAGCGGCCCACAGCCCCGCCGCAGTGGGGTGTGAAACGCCCCGGCCGACAGGCTCAGGTGTACGGCCCCGCGCACGGTCAACAGGCTGCCCCCGTGGGTGGTCAGCGTCCGCCACTCGGCCGCCGTATCGGCCGCCAGAATCCGGTCCCGCTCCTCGTCCGCCGTAGCAGCCGGGGCGACCGGGGGACCGCCTGCCGCCGGTTCGGGGAGGGAGCCGGTGACGAGCAGGTACGGGCAGGCGATCCCGCCCGCGGCCGCCCGTCCGAAGAGCATCCCGTCGAGGTTGACGACCGCCTTGAGCCGGCTGTCCTGGCTGGACGCCTCAGCGGCCACGGCACCCCCGAACGAGTACCCGAGCGCCCCCGCCCGCCCAATGTCCAGGCGGCCGGTAAACAGACCCGCGGGGTCGTTCCCGTCCAGCCGTTCGAGCTCGTCCAGCACGAACCGGATGTCCGCGACCCGGACGGCCACCTCCGACTCGACCTGCCGGAGGCTGTTCCGCACCTCCGCGACGGTGTCTCCGGACAGGAACCCGCCCAGCGTCGTCCGGGCCACGCGACCGCCCGGGAGGGCCACTTGCTGACTCCCGAACGGGTGGTCAACGGCCGCAACGATGAACCCCCGGCTGGCCAGCTCCTCGAACTGGACGGTGTTCTGGCCCCGGCGGCCGGGCCACGACGGGCTGTACACGACCACCGGACACCGCCCGGCGGCGGTGTGGACCGGGGTCGAGTCCGCGGCGTGGGTGCGGACGAGGGCAGGTGGGCGTCGACCCAGGTGGTCTCCGACCGCATTCGGTACGGCACCCCCTTTTCGGAGCGACTCCCGGGATACCAGAACTGGACCACGACCGGCCGGGGCTCGCCCGGCCGGTCCCCTCGCGGCTCGGTGCGGCTCCCGTCCGTCAGGTAACGGGTGGTCGTGCCGACCGGGTAGGGGCCGGTCGGCGTCGGCAGGTCGAACACCGGGAGAGCCCAACCCAAGACGGTACTCGCGGCGATCAGGAGGCCGCAGCCGATTTCGAGCCACGGCCCGCGGAACATGACCCCGGGCCACCCCAGGAACACGGCCGTGCCGACGCCGGCCAGGTACCCGGGTCCCATCTGCCACCGCGGCCCGTCGACGGCCAAGTGGAGCCCGACCAGTCCGAGCAGGAGCGGCCCGGCCCAGACCGGGGGCCGGGGGACCGGTGGCCGGAACCGGCGGGCGGCGAAGAGGCACAGGCGCGCTGCCAGACAAAGGATTTCGAGCCGCCCGTACCCGGCTGACGCCCCCTCCGTTCCGGGCTCCGTGTCGGTCGGCCAGTCACACCTGAGCCAGCTCGGCCACTTGTCCCGGCCGGGCGTGAGAGTGCCCGCCGGCCGGCGGCTCGGCCACGCCCCCCGCGTCGGGGATCAGTCGGGCGACAGCCCGCGCGATCTGACCGGCGGCCGGAGCCGTGAACACCTGTCCGTGGTCACAGTCGAGGGGCAGCACCGCCAGCCCGTCCGCGGCCACGGCCCCCCAACCCTGCCGCGGGTCGATCGCCTTGCTCCGCCGGACCGAACCGGTGGTGACGAGTAGCACCTTCGAGTCGTAGGGCTTCGGGGCGTATGCCGCGACCGGCAGGGTCTTGTAATCGGTCATGTTGGCGATCGCGGCCGGCACCGGCATCTTCAGCGAGTGGTACCGCAGCCGCCAGAACGCCATCTTCCACTTCCGCAGCTTGTCCCGCAGCCGAACCCCAACACCCGCGGCACGCCCCTCAGCCCGTTCCGCCGGACCCGCTGCAGAAGGTACCTCAGCTTGCTGTAGTGAACGCTCAGCCGGACCGGGAGGGCGGACAGGGTCCTGCGCCGAGTAGACTGGGTTCCAAGAGTCGATCAGGGCCAACACCGCCACCTGCCGGCCCCGCGCGCGGAGCTGCCGGGCGACCTCGAACGCGATCACCCCCATGTTGCACCAGCCGCCCAGACAGTACGGGCCGGTCGGCTGGAACTGGACCAGCACGTCGACCAGCGACGCGGCGATGTCCTCCAGCGTGTGGTTGGGCGGCAGGTTGTCCGCGTGCGGCAGGTACAGGCCGTACACCGGCTGGTCCGGCCCCAGCCCCCGGATGACCTCCACGTACAGGTCGTGCGGGTCGATCAGCACGAGCTTCGGCCGGGTGCCGATCGGCTGAAGGGGGATCACCTGGTCCATCCAAGGCTGGGCGTCCCGGGCGGTCAGCCGGGCGGCGAGCTTCTCGATCGTCGGGCTGCCGAGGAACGCGCCGAAGGACAGCTTGATGCCGAACTCCTGTCCCACCTTGTACAGCAGGCGGGCCACCAGCATGGAGTGGCCGCCCAGGTCGAAGAAGTCGTCGTGGACCCCGAACCCGTCCGCCCGCAGCACCTCCGCCCACAGCTTGTACAGCCGCTCTTCCGTCTCGGTCCGGGGCGGCACCGGCTGCCCGGGCGTCGGCCGGGGCGGGTCCGCCGGGGGGGGCGGGGCGGTCGGCCGCCACCCCCCCAGGATGTCGGACACCGGGCGGTCGGGGTCGGCGTCCACCTCCCGGAAGACGGCGGTCAGCAGGTCCAGGGCGCGGCGGACGACGCGGGCCTCGAACAGGTCCGGGTTGTACTCGCACGACAGCCGCCACCCCTCCGCCCGCTCGACCATGATGAAGTTCAGGTCGTACAGCGCCCCCGGGGAGATGGACGGCACCGGCCGGATGGACAGCCCGGCCACCCGGTGCGGCTTGAGGAACGCCCGCTGGAGCAGCAGGTTCACCTGGAACAGCGGGTGCCGGTCCGGGTGCCGGGGCGGGTGGACGGCGTCCAGCACCCGGTCGAACGGCACGTCCTGGTTGGCCAGCCCGTCGACCACCGTCCCCCGCACCCGGTCGAGGAACTGGGTGAACGTCGGGTCGCCGTCCAGCCGGGTGCGGAAGGCCAGCGGGTTGACGAACACCCCGACCAGCGGCTCCAGCTCCACCCGCGACCGGCCGGCGGTCAGCGACCCGACGCACGTCGGTCGCCCCGGACAGCCGGGCCACCAGCACCTTGACCGCCGCCAGCGACAGCATGAACAGGGTGGCCCCTCGTCGCCGGGCCAGGTCGGCCAGCCGGTCGGTCAGCTCCCGGGTCAACAAAACCGACTCCATCCCCCGGTCGCCGGTCGGTGGGCCGGCCGGGGCTTGTCGGTCGGCACGCTCCCGGTCGGCCGCCCGGCCAACTGGCCGACCCAGTACCGGAGCTGGCCGTCGAGCGACGCGTCGGCCAGGCTCTGCCGCTCCCAGATCGCGTAGTCCCCGTACTGGAGGGCCGGCTCGGGCAGCGGGGACGGCCGCCCGAGGGCGTACGCCTCGTACACCGCGGCCAGCTCGTCCAGCAGGACGCCGGTCGACCACCCGTCCGCGACGATGTGGTGGACGGTCAGCAGCAGGGCGTGCCGGTCGGCGGCCAGCCGGAGCAGGCGGACCCGCAGCAGCGGGCCGGCCGTCAGGTCGAACGGCCGGCCACCCTCGTCGCGGGTGATCGCCTCGGCCCGGGCCGCCCGGTCGGCC
The DNA here is from genome assembly GCA_046350115.1 of Gemmataceae bacterium. Lineage (GTDB taxonomy): Bacteria > Planctomycetota > Planctomycetia > Gemmatales > Gemmataceae > JAXMAZ01. Next base: position 45,001 of record JAXMAZ010000021.1, on the reverse strand, counting down.
TCGGCCAGCCCGGTCAGGTCGTCGCACGGCAGGTCGACGGCGGCCGCCGGGTGGACCACCTGGACCGGCTGGCCGTCGGCCTCGGCGAACGTCGTCCGCAGCGACTCGTGCCGGCGGACCACCTCGGCCACCGCCCGGTGCAGGCCGCCCCGGTCGAGCGGCCCGTCCAGGTCGAACCGGAGGGCGATGTTCGACGCCGGGTTGCCCGGGTCCAACTGGTCCAGATACCAGAACCGCTGCTGGGCGACCGACACCGGCAGGGCGTATGTCTCCGCGGCCTCGGCCGCGGCCGGCGGGTCGGGCGGGGTCGGGTCGGCCGGCGGGTGGTGGTGCTCGGTCATCGGGTCGGGCGTCGGAGTTGCTCTCATGGGCCGGGTCAGGACCGCGCCCCCACCCGGTAGGCGGCCCGGGAGACGGCGGCGATCGGCGCCGGGCCGGCCGCCGGGGTCGTCACCCCGCCGGCCGCGGCGCAGATGGCGGCCACCGTCCGCCCGGCCAGGATTTGGGCGGGCGTCACGTCCAGCCCGGCCGCCTTGGCCCGGGCGGCGATCTGGAACACGTGCAGGGAGTCCGCCCCCAGATCAAACAGGCTGTCCTGGGGGGCGACGTGGGCCACCTTCAGCACGTCGGCGCAGATCTTGGCCAGGGCGGCGTGGCGGGGGCTGTCGGGCGGGGCGGCCGGGCGGCGGTCGGCCGCCGGCCGGCCGGCGACCGGCGGCGGCAGCGCCTTGCGGTCCAGCTTGCCGTTCGGGGTCCGCGGCAGGGCGGCCAGCGGGACGTACACGGACGGGACCATGTACGGCGGCAGCTTGGCCGCCACGAACTCCCGCACCGCCCCGGCCGCCGGAGGCGGGTCGGCCACCAGGTAGGCCACCAGCCGGGCGTCCCCCGGGGCGAACTCGTGGGCCACCACCACGCACTCCCGCACCCCGGGGTACTGGGCCAGCGCCGCCTCCACCTCCCCGGCCTCGATCCGGAACCCCCGCACCTTCACCTGGAAGTCCAGCCGGCCGAGGAAGTCCAGGGTGCCGTCCGGCCGCTGCCGCACCCGGTCCCCGGTCCGGTACAGCCGGCCGCCCGGGGCGAACGGGTCGGGGACGAACCGGTCGGCGGTCAGGTCCGGCCGGTTGGCGTACCCCCGGACCACCCCGGCCCCGCCGATGTACAACTCCCCGGCCACCCCGGGCGGGACCGGGGCGGCGTGCCGGTCCAGGACGTAGAAGGTGGTGTTGGCCATCGGCCGGCCGACCGGCACCGGGCCGGCCCCGGGGCCGACCCGCAGGACCGACGACCAGACCGTCGTCTCGGTCGGGCCGTACATGTTCCACAGCGCCCCGCACCGCGGCACCAGGGCGTCGGCCAGATCCCGGGGCAGCGCGCCCGCCGCACATCCCCGTCAGGTGCGGGGCCGCCCACCTGGCCTCCAGCAGCAGCCGCCAGGTGGACGGGGTGGCCTGGAACGCGGTCGCCGGGTGCGGTCGAGCAGCCCGAGCAGGGCGTGCCCGTCCAGGGTGGTGTCCCGGCTGGCGACCACCACCCGCCCGCCGACGGTCAGCGGGAGGAACAGCTCCAGCACCGCGATGTCGAACGAGATGGTGGTCACCGCCACCAGGGTGTCGGCGGCCGTCAGCCCCGGCTCCCGGGCCATCCCGGTCAGGAAGTTGACCACGCACCGGTGGGGCACCTCCACCCCCTTCGGCCGGCCGGTCGACCCGGACGTGTAGATGGTGTACGCCAGGTCGTCCGGGGTCGGGGTCCGGGCCGGCGGCGAAACCGACGCCCCGGCCGGGGCGTCGTCATCGATCAGCGCCGGCCGGGCGTCCAGCGGCGGCAGGTCGGCGGCCAGCCGCCGCTGGGTGAGGATGACCGCCGGCCGGGCGTCCGACGCGACGGCCGTCACCCGCTCCGCCGGGTAGCTGGGGTCCAGCGGCACGTAGAACCCGCCGGCCTTCCACACGCCCAGGGCGGCCACCACCAGGTCGGCCGACCGCTCCAGGTACAGGGCCACCGGGGTGCCTGGCCCGACCCCCAGCCCGCGGAGCCGGCCGGCCAGTCGGTCGGCCGCCGCCGTCAGCTCGGCGTAGGTCAGTTGGCGGCCCGCTTCGTCGGCCACGGCCGGGGCGGCCGGGGTGCGGGCGGCCTGCTCCTCGATCAGTTGGTGGACGCACTTGTCCCGCGGGAACGGGGCGGCCGTGGCGTTCCACTGCGTCACCACCCGGTGCCGCTCGGCCTCGTCCAGCAGGGGCACCCGGCCGACCGGCTGGCCCGGGCCGCCGGCCGCCATCCCCCGGAGCAGGGTGGCGTAGTGGCCCAGCCACCGGTCCACCGTTCCCGGGTCGTACAGGTCGGCGTTGTAGTCGCAGTCGATCACCAGCCCGTCCTCGGACTCGACCACGTTCAGGAACAGGTCGAAGTTGACGAACCGCTTCGGGTTCGGCTCGACCGCGGCCGTCAGCCCGGGCAGGGCCAGCCGGCCGCCCAGCCGCTCCAGGTTGAACTGCAGCTCGGTCAGCGGCAGCCGGCTCGGGTCGCGGGGGACGGCCAGCTTTCGGACGAGGGTGCCGTAGGTATAGTCCTGGTGCTCGTAGGCGTCCAACAGTTGCCCCTTCGCCCGGGCCAAGGCCTGGCCGACCGTCGTGTCGTCGTCGAACCCGCACCGGACCGGCAGGAAGTTGACGCAGTGCCCGACCGGGGCGGCCCCGTCCGACTGGGCCTGGCCGGCGGCCGGGATGCCGACCGCGAAGTCGGTCTCCCCGCTCAGCCGGTGGACCAGGATGTCGAACCCGGCCAGCAGGGTGGCGAACAGGGTACACCCCTGCTGGCCGCCGAACCGTTTGACCTCCTTGTACGTGGCCGCGTCGATCGCCCGCCGGACCGTCCCCCCGCGGGACGACTTGACCGCCCCCCGGGGCCGGTCGGTCGGCAGGTCGAGCGGCGGCACCGGGCGGGCGTACTGGCCGACCCAGTACGCCTCGACGGCCGCGAACCCCGGACTCCGCTGCCACTCCTCCTGCCGGGCCACGTAGTCGGCGTACCGTGGGGCCGGCGGCAGACCGGCGTCCGCCCCCCGGCGGGCGGCCTCGTACAGCGGCCCCAGCTCGTCCAGCAGGACGTTCGTCGACCACCCGTCGCAGACGATGTGGTGGGCGGTGAACACCAGGGCGTGGTGGTCCGGGGCCAGGGCGAACAGGGCCGCCCGGACGACCGGGCCGGCGGCCAGGTCGAACGGCCGGGCGGCGTCCGCGTCGATGTACTCCCGCAGGGCGGCCTCCGCGTCCCCGGCCGGCTCGACCACCGGCACCTCGACCGTCACCCGGTCGTGGACCAGTTGGCGGCCGCGGGCGGTGTCGAACGTCACCCGCAGGGCGTCGTGCCGGTCCACCCACTGTTGGACGGCCGCCGCCAGGGCCGCCCGGTCGAGCGGGCCGCGGAGCCGCAGGGTGAACGACTCGTTGAACGCGGCCGACGCCTCGTCCCCCAACTGGGCGGACAGCAGCACCTCCATTTGGGACGGGGTCAGCCCGATCTCCCGGGGCGGGAGCGGCTCGGCCGGCACGGCGGGGACCACAACGGACGGGCTATCGACCCGGGGGGCGTCGGCCGGGCCGGGCAGCACGCCCCCGTCTTCCATCTCCAGGACGCTCTCCCGGAACGCCGCCACCACCGTGTCCAGCTCCGCGTCCGTGTGGGCGGTGGACAGGAAGCACGGATACCCCTCCTGGATGTGGATTCCCTTCTCCCGCAGGTGGTAGTAGAGCAGGCCGCCGAACCGCAGGTCGGGCGGGAAGCTGAGGTAGAACAGGGAGGCGAAGTGGCCGATCCGGGTCGGCACCGCCCGCTCCTCGAACAGCCGGTTCAGCCGGCCGACCAGCCGGGTGGCCTTGTCCGTCAGCCCCTGCTGGAGGGCCGGCCCGCTGGCCTTCAGGTGCCGGAGCACCGCCCGGGCGGCGGCCAACGCCAGCGGGTGGCGGAAGAAGGTGCCGGCGAAGAAGGTGACGCCGGCCTCCGGGTACGACCCGTCCCCGAACTGCCAGTGGCCGCCGTCCAGCGCGTCCATGAACCGGGCCGACCCGGCCACCACCCCGATCGGTAGCCCGCCGCCGACCACCTTGCCGTAGGTGGCCAGGTCGGCCCGGACGCCGAACAGCGCCTGCGCCCCGCCCGGGTGGACCCGGAACCCGGTCACCACCTCGTCCAGGATGAGGGCGGCCCCGGCCGCCTCGGTGATCTTCCTCACCTCCTTCAGGAACTCGACCGGCTGGAGGTCCGGGTGCCGGCTCTGGACCGGCTCGGTCAGGACGGCGGCCAGTTCGCCGGCGTGCGCCCGGATGTACTCCAGCGCCTCCGCCGACCCGTACTCCAGGACGGTCACGTTGGCCACCATCTCCGGCGGGACGCCCGGGGCCGCGGCCAGGGCCGACGCCCGGCCGCCCCGGGGCGGCGGCTTGACCAGCACCTCCCCGAAGTTGCCGTGGTAGGCGCCGGCGAACGTCACCACCTTGGTCCGCCCGGTGACCGTCCGGGCCAGCCGCAGGGCGGCCATCACCGCCTCCGACCCGGTGCCGCAGAACGTCGCCCGGTCCATCCCGGTCAGCTCACACACCAGGTCGGCCGTCTCCCCGGCCAGCGGGGTGAGCGGGCCGATCTCGAACCCCTTCTGGAGCTGCTCGGCCACCGCACGGGTGACGAACTCCGGGGCGTGGCCGAGCATGATCGGCCCGTACCCGTTCAGGATGTCGATGTACTCGTTCCCGTCCACGTCCCACAGGCGCGACCCGGCCGACCGGTCGACCACCAGCGGGTAGACCATCTCCTTCCACTGGGGCCGGAACCCGGCCGCCACCCGCGGGTCGGCCAGGGTGCGGCGGTGGGCCTGGGTGAGCCGCTTGGACCCGGCCGTCTTGGCCGTGTACCGGCGGATCAGGGCGTCCAGATACCGGGCCTGGCGGTCGGTCAGGGCGTCCGACCCGCTCCGGGCGGCCGGCCGCAGCGGGGTGAATGCGGCGGTGCCGTTCGCCGACGGCGGAGGCGAGGCAGGAGTGACGGCCGGGCTGCCTCGCAGCAGCTCCAACTGCTTCGCCATCAGCTGCGACATCACCTGAAGTTGCTCGCGGACCAGCGCCTCCACGGCTGTCGATCCGACGGCCCCGTCGACGGGAACCGCGGCCACGACCGGGGTCGGCGCTACAACGGGGGCCGGGGCGGCGACCGCCGGCTCGGCGGCGAACGCGGCCGGCGGCAGTTCGGCGTCCAGATGGGCGGCCAGCGCGTTCACCGTCGCCAGGTCGTCGAGCAGCCGGCGGAACGGCACCTTCACCCCGAACTTCGCCTGCACCGCCTGGGCGGCCTGGGTGAGGAACAGGGAGTCGAACCCGAGTTCGAGAAAGCCGGCCCCGGCGTCGGCCTCGGTGAGGGTCAGCCCGGACTGCTCCTGGAGCAACGCCAGGAGGGCCGCCCGCAGGCGGTCCGGGCGGGTCTGGGTGGGGGCCGTGGGCATCGGGCCGGTCTCCGTCGGTGGGCAGCTCAAGGAGGAGTGGGCGTCGGCCGCCCCGGCCGGGTGGCCGGGGGCCGTCGGTGTCGGCGGGTCGATCCAGTAGCGGCGGCGCTCGAACGGGTAGGTCGGCAGCGGGCAGCGGCGGCCCGGCCGGCCGCGGACGGCCGCCCAGTCCAGCTCCACCCCGTTCACCCAGAGGGTGCCGGCCGCGTGCAACACCGCCAGGTGGTCGGCCTGCCCGTCCGGCGACTCGGCCAGGGAGGCGACCACCGTCCCGGCCCCGCGGCCGAGGGTCTGGGCGGCCAGGGTGGTGAGCGTCCGCCCGGGGCCGACCTCCAGGAACACCCCGCCGTCGGCCAGCGGGCGGAGGGTCTCGACGCCGGCGGCGAACTGAACCGGCTCCCGGCAGTGGCTGGCCCAGTACGCCGGGTCGGTGGCCTGCTGGTCCGTCACCCAGGTGCCGGTGACGCACGAGATGTACGGCAGGGCCGGCGGGCGGAGGGTGAACCGGCGGCACAGCTCGGCCAGCGGCCCGACCGCCGGCTCGACCATCCGGGAGTGGAAGGCGTGGCTGGTGGCCAGCCGCTTGGCGACCACCCCGCGGCCGGCTAGGTCGGCGGCCAGTCGGTCGACCGCGGCCGCCGGGCCGGACACCACGCACAGGGCCGGCCCGTTCACCGCCGCCACCGACAGCTCGTCGCCCAGGAGCGGTCGCACCTCCGCGGCCGGGAGCCGGACCGACAGCATCGCCCCGGGGGGCAGCTCCTGCATCAGCCGGCCGCGGGCGGCGACCACCATCAGGGCGTCGTCCAGGGTGAACACGCCGGCCAGGGTGGCGGCCACGAACTCGCCGACGCTGTGCCCGATCATCGCCTTCGGCCGCACCCCCCACCGCATCCACAGCCGGGCCAGGGCGTACTCGACGGCGAACAAGGCCGGCTGGGCCAGCCGGGTGGCGGTCAGGTCGGCGTCCCCGCCGAACAGGGCGGCCCGCAGGTCCACCCCGAGGAGGGGGGCGAGCCGGTCGGCGCAGGCGTCCAGGTCGGCCCGGAACCCCGGGTCGTCCCGGTACAGCCCGGCCGCCATGTCCCGGTGCTGCGCCCCCTGGCCGGGGAACAGGAAGACGACCGGCGGGTCGGTCCGGCTGGCCCGGCCGGTGACGACCCGGGCCGGCCCGCCGCCCCCCCGCAGCCCGCGGACCGCCGATTCCGGGTCCGCACAGGCGACCGCCATCCGGTGCTCGAACGCCCGGCGGCCGACCTGCAGGGTGTGGGCGACATCCCCGAGGGGAACTGTCGGGTGCTCGGTCAGGTGGTCGGCCAGCCTCGCCGCCGCCTGGTCCCGGGCGGCCGGCGTTCGGGCGGAGACGACCAACAGCTCGGCCGACGCCGGCGGAAGCGTGGCGGTCGGGGCCGGCGCCTCCTCCAGAACGACATGGGCGTTCGTCCCGCCGACCCCGAACGAGCTGACCCCGGCCCGCCGGGGCACCGCCCCCCGCGGCCACGGCCGGCCGGCCGGGTCGATGACGAACGGGCTGCCGGCCAGCGGGACGTTCGGGTTCGGCGCCTCGAACCCCGCGGCCGGCGGGATGTGCTCGTGGGCCAGAGCCTGGACGGCGTTGATCAGCCCGGTCACCCCGGCCGCCACGTCCAGGTGGCCGACCACCCGCTTGGCGGTGCCCAGGGCGCAGAACCCGCGGGCGGGGGTGGCCGCCCGGAACACCCGGTCCAGGGCGGCGAACTCGATCGGGTCGCCGAGCGGGGTGCCGGTGCCGTGCGCCTCCACGTACCCGATAGTCTCGACCGGGACGTCGGCCAGGGCATGGGCGGCCGCGATCACCCGGGCCTGGCCGTCCACGCCCGGGGCGGTGAACCCGGCCTTGGCCGACCCGTCGTTGTTGACCGCGAACCCGCGGACGACTGCGTAGATGTGGTCGCCGGCCGCCACCGCGTCGTCCAGCCGTTTGAGCAGCACCACCCCCGCCCCGCTGCCGAACACCGTCCCGTTGGCCCCGGCGTCGAACGCCCGGCAGCGGCCGTCGGGGGAGATCATCCCCCCCTCCTGGTACGCCGCCCCGCGGCGCTGCGGGAAGGTGATCGACACCCCGCCGGCCAGGGCCATGTCGCACTGGAAGGTCTGCAGGGCCAGGGCCGCCTGGCAGACGGCCACCAGGGAGGTCGAGCAGGCCGTCTGGACGGTCAGGCTCGGCCCGCGGAGGCCCAGCTTGTACGACACCCGGGTGGCCAGGCAGTCGGCCAGCATGCCCACCAGGGTGGTGTACTGGCCGACCTGGTACGCCTCGGTGAACCGGTCGATGAACCCGCGGTCCCGGCAGACGTGCCGGAGGAAGTACGTGCTCGCGCTGCACCCGGCGAACACCCCGATCTCCCCGGGGTACGTCTGCGGCACGTACCCGGCGTCCTCCATCGCCTGCCAGCAGATTTCCAGGAACACCCGGTGCTGGGGGTCGGTCAGCTCGGCCTCGTTCGGCAGGACGCCGAAGAAGTCGGCGTCGAACAGGTCGACGTCGTCGAGCACCGACCGGGCGGCCACGTAGTCCGGCCGGCGGAGCCGGTCGGCCGGGTCGGCCACCTCCAGGTCGGCGGCGGTGAACCGGGAGACGCAGTCGGCCCCGGCCCGGACGTTCCGCCAGAAGGCGTGAACGTCCGCCGCGCGCGGGAACCGGCCGGCCATCCCGATAACAGCCAGCCTCCCGTCCAGGGCGTCGGGCGGGGCGGAGTCGTTCAACCGCGGTCCCCCTGTGTCGGCCGCCGCCGGGCCACCGCCGCCCGCTGCCGGGCGGCCCGGTCCCGGGCGGAAGCGTGAGTGGTGACACCCGATCGACCATCCAAGTAACCGGCGAGCGAACGCACGGTCGGATGCTCGAAAAGTGTCACCAACTGTAGCTCACGCCCGAGCCGCTGGCGGAGGCGGGTGTGGACCTCGACCAGGTGGACCGAACTGCCGCCGAGGTCGAAGAAGTTGTCGTCCGGCCCGGCCGGCCGGCCGAGCACCTCGGCCCAGACGGCCGCCACCGCCCCGGCCGTGCCGTCCGCCCGGGCGACCGGCCCGGCCGCCTCCGCCGCGGGCAGGGCCGCCCGGTCCAGCTTGCCGTTGGCGTTCAGCGGCAGGGCCGGGAGGACCAGAACGGCCGCCGGGACCATGTGGTCGGGCAGCTCGGCGGCCAGCCGCCGGCGGAGGTCGGCCGGGTTGGCCCCGGGGCCGACGACGTAGGCGACCAACTGCTTCTGCCCGACGGCGTCGTCCCGGGCGATCACCACCGCCTCGCGGACGTGCGGCCCTCCGAGCAGCGCCGCCTCGATCTCCCCCAGCTCGATCCGGAAGCCGCGGATCTTGACCTGGTGGTCGGCCCGGCCAAGGTATTCCAGACCGCCGTCCGGGCCGCGGCGGGCCAAGTCGCCGCTGCGGTACAGCCGGCCGCCCGGGGCGAACCGGTCGGGGACGAACCGCTGGGCGGTCAGCTCCGGCCGGTTCAGGTAGCCGCGGGCGACCCCCGCCCCGCCGACGTACATCTCGCCGACCTCCCCGTCCGGCACGGGCCGCAGGTCGTCCCCGAGCAGGTGGACCTCCAGCCCCGGGATCGGCCGGCCGATGGGGGTGCCGCCGCCGGCCGGGGCGGTCGCGTCGGCGGCCGACAGCGGCCGGTACGTCACGTGGACGGTGGTCTCCGTGATCCCGTACATGTTGACCAGGACGGGCGCCCGGTCGCCGTGCCGGTCGAACCACGGCCGCAGGGTCCGCGGGTCGAGCGACTCGCCGCCGAAGATCACGTACCGGAGGGCCAGGTCCGCCGGGGAGCTGCCGACTGCCTCCTCGGCCCGGATCAACTGCCGGAACGCCGACGGGGTCTGGTTCAGGACCGTCACCCGCTCGTCCCGTAGCAGCCGGTAGAAGTCCTCCGGCGACCGGCTGACCAGGTACGGCACCACCACCAGCCGGCCGCCGTAGGCCAGTGCCCCCCACAGCTCCCAGACGGAGAAGTCGAACGACACGGAGTGGAACAGGGTCCACACGTCGGCCGGGCCGAACCCGTACCACGCCTCGGTGTTCTCGAACAGCCAGGTGACGTTCGCATGTGTCACCTGCACCCCCTTCGGCCGGCCGGTCGAGCCGGAGGTGTAGATGACGTAGGCCAGGTCGTCCGGCCCGACCGTCCGGGCCAGGTTCCCGTCCTCGGCCGGCCACCCGGCGTCATCGTCCAGCAGCTCGACGCGGGCCGAATGCTCGGGCAGCCGATCCCGTAACGCTGCCTGGGTCAACAGGATCGGGGCGCCCGCGTCGGCCACCAGCAGCGCCTGACGGTGACTTGGATAGCTCGGGTCGATCGGCAGGTACGCCCCGCCCGCCTTCAGAATGGCGACGATCCCAACGACCAGATCGAGCGACCGCTCGGCGGCCAGCCCGACCAGGACGCCCGGACCCGTCCCGAGGTCGCGGAGTCGGCGAGCCAGGCGATTCGCCCGGCGGTTCAGTTCGCCGTAAGTGAGGAAGCGGGCTTCGCACCGGAGAGCAACCGCGTCCGGGTGTGACGCAGCATGAGCCTCAAACCATTCGTGGATCAGCCCCCGGTCGGATTCCTGGCACCTGGGTTGCTCATCTGATAAACGGCAGTTCGTGTCGGTGGGCGACAGCAAGGGCGGCACCCCCAGGGCGGGAGGGGATCAGCGAACACCGTGCGGAATAAGCCCGACTTTCGCCTTGTGTCGAGTTTACCACATAACGGGCCGGTGCAAGTCACGGCTGAAAGATTATGTCTCGCCACGACTCCGACCTGTCGGAGAAGGACGGAGACAGTCATTTTAATAACATTAATATAATAGTATTTAAATTGAGGTGAGGTCTCACCTGTCGTTAGTCATCTTTGGTAACTAAATTTCAGTTATAGTTATTATAAATAATGTTGTATCAACTGTTACGATCTATTCCTACATCGGAAAATGTAGGCTCAGAACGATAAATGTAGATACCCTGACGAACGGTGTCGAGTTTGCAGACAGGGGGTGCTAACTTCCGGACACCCCTACTGTCCGGAGAATCGGCTTGATCGGCAGTCTTGTCCTACTTTCCACCAGTCGCCGCTCCCGCCTTGCCCGCACAAGGAATCCGGCCCATGTGGAATTTCCTGCGGACCAAATATAGCCCCCTCCCGTTACATCGGTCCGGCCGGTCGGCGGGAGCCCGGCTCGGGATGGAAGCGCTGGAACAGCGGGACACCCCGGCGGTCGGCGGCGGGTTCACCAACCACGGGCTGGACGGTTCCTATTACCTGGACCCGAACTTCACCACCCTGGCGTTCAGCCGCCGCGACCTCCGGCTCGACTTCGACTGGGGCACCACCGTCAAGCCGGGCGGGTCCACCTCGCCCGGGTTCGCGGCTGTGGGGGTCGACAGCTATTCGGCCCGGTGGGTCGGCCAACTCGTCCCCCGGTTCGGCGAGACGTACACGTTCACGGGCGTGGCCGACGACACCGTCAAGATCGAGCTGCGGCCGGCCGGGGCGGCGGCGTGGACGACCGTGGTCGACCAGACGACGAACACGGGGGCGCCGTTCTCCGGGGCGTACACGGTCCAGGCCGGCCAGACGTATGACATCCGGGTCGGGTACCAGGAGCTGACCGGGGCGGCCAAGCTGCGGCTGTTGTGGTCCAGCCCGTCGACCCCGCAGGAGGTGATCGACCCGCTCGACCAGCCGGGGATGAACAACCCGGACGGGACGGCCGCCTTCACCGACATCGTGAAAGGGGCGCGGAACGGCTGGGAGGGGGGCGTGACCCTGGACGCCAACGGCTGGCCCCAGGGAAACACCACCTACTACTTCCAGGAGTCGCTCAACCAGGGGGTGGGGCTGGACCCGCTGATGCGGGGGACGATCACCTTCTCGTTCACCGGCAAGGCGACCCTGTCGCTGAACGGGAACGCCGACCGGAACAGCCTGGCCTACACGTACAACGCCGGGACGAACACGACCGCCGGGTCGTTCCGGGCGGTCGACTACGGGGCGAACGCGACGGCCATCACGTTCACCAACACCACCCGGACCGGGGTGGCCGGCGGGCCGGGCGGGATCACCAACCTGAAGCTGCTCCGGCCGGCCGCCCCGGACGCCACCGCCCCGTACCCGGCCGGCACCCAGTTCACCACCCAGATCAAGGACTACGCCCGGAACTACACGGTGGTCCGGCACCAGTACGTGGCCAACCAGCAGCGGAACTGGTCCGACCGCACCCTGCCGGGGTACTTCAACCAGGCCGGCGGCACCCGCACCGCCCCCACCTTCCCGCTCGGCTGGGACACGACCTCCGACAACGGCTGGTCGTGGGAGCACAAGGTGCTGTTCGCCAACGAGACCGGCACCGACCTGATGATCAGCGTCCCCACCCTGGCGACCGGCCGGACGGCGGCCGACACCACCAGCTACCTGGTCAAGCTGGCCAACCTGATCAAATACGGCAGCGACGGGGTGAACCCGTACACCGCCCCGACCGCCAACCCGGTGTACCCGCCGCTCAACCCCAACCTGCGGGTGTACCTGGAACTCGAGAACGAGCTGTGGAACTGGGCCGGGGTGTTCTACACCGACTTCAACAACGTGAACCAGTTGGTCGCCCAGGAGGCCCGGGCGAACAGCCCGGACTTCCAGGCGATCAACTACGACCGGCTGAGCACCGCCCAGGACGGGAGCGGGAACTACGTCAGCATGGACGAGTGGCGGTACCGGTACATCGTCCTGCGGATGACCCAGATCAGCGACATCTTCCGCGGGGTGTTCGGGGACGCCGCCATGCCCGGGGCGGGCAACCCGGAGCCGCGGGTCCGGCCGCTGTACGAGTGGCAGTACGACAACACCAACGACACCGCCCGCAAGGCGCTCACCTGGGCCGACCGGTACTTCAACAAGGCCGACCCGGCTAGCACCTACACCGGCACCCCCCGTCCGGTCAGCTACTTCCTGTGGGGCGGGGGCGGGGCCACCTATTACGGGGCGAACAACCCGAACGGGCTGACCGACCGGGTGGCCAACAGCGGGTTCGAGACCCCGGCCGTCGGCCCCGGGTACGTCCAGTCGCCGGCCGGGTCCGGGTGGACGTTCAGCGGGACGGCCGGGGTCGCCCGGGACGGCGGGGCCGGGGACGACATCCCCGCCGCGTTCGACGGCTCCCAGGTCGGGTACGTCGCCGGCACCGGGCGGCTGACCGTCACGTTCACCGTCCCGGCCGCCCAGACATCCAGCGTGTACGCGGTGGCGTTCAAAGCGCTCAACCGGAAGAAGGTGGGGGCCGCCGCCGCCGACACCCAGACCCTCCGGGTGTACCTGGACTACGGGGTTCCGTACCAGGAGGTCGACCTGACCGCCCGGACGTACAGCCAGCCGAACGGGTACACCCCGCCGAGCTTCGACCAGATCAGCCCGTGGGCGGCCCGGAACGTGTTCTGGACCGAGTCCCAGTACTACTACACGAAGAGCGTCGACCTGACCCCCGGGTCGACCCACACCATCACCCTGGTCGGGACCGCCGCCGCCGACCAACTGGCCTTCCTGGAAGACGTGCGGCTGACCAGCGTCGACGCCATCTTCGCCGGCGGCATGCCGGGCGGGGGCGAGGCGACCGGCCAGCCGGTCGGGTCGAACATCCGCGCCACCCTGAACACCACCGCCAGTTGGGCGGCCGCGTTCGGCCTCAAGTACCTGGCCTACGAGGGCGGGTGGTCGCTCGGCGGGGACGACGGCGGGTCGTACGTCCAACTGAAGGCGAAGTACGGGGACGACCGGACGGCGGCCGTGCAGGCCACCTTCATGGACTACTTCGACCAGGCCGGCGGGGCGGTGGACGTGTTCGGGACGTACGCCCAGATCCCGAGTTGGAGCGACTACTACGCCCAGCAGGGGTTGCTCAGCCCGGCCGGCTACCCGATCCTCCAGGGGATCAGCCAGCGGGGGGACCGGGTCGGGGCCAGCCCGACCAACGGCGTGCAGGCTCCGGCCGTCCTGACGCGGACGACCATCGCCTTGTCCGACCGGGCCGACCCGACCGGGGCGATCACGGCGGCCGGCGGCTGGGTCACCTGGAACCTGATCGTCCCCCGGTCCGGGACGTACGTGATCCGGACCGCCACCCAGGCCGGCGGGACGGCCGTGGTGCTGGCCGACGACGCGCCGGTCGCCCAGGGTACGACCGGCGGGCAACTGACCGGGACGGTGTACCTGACCCCGGGCCTGCACGCCATCAAGGTCCGGTCGGCCGCCGGCACGTTCACCGTCTCCTCCGTGACCGCCTACGAGCAGGCGGCGCCGGCCGCCCCGACCGTCACCGGCCAGTCCGCCCGGAACGACGCCGTCACCCTGACCTGGTCCCCGGTCGCCGGGGCGGCCGGGTACGTCGTCCTGTACGGCACCGCCCCCGGCCAGTACACCACCCGGCTGGACGTCGGGGCGGCCACCACCCGGACGGTCGGCGGGCTGACCAACGACACCACCTACTTCTTCGCCGTCAGCGCGTACAAGGCGGACCGGGTGGAGAGCCTGCCGTCCGCCCCGCGGTCGGCCGCCGTCCTGGTCGAGGGGCAGACCGCCCGGCTGGCCCGGTGGGAGTTCACCGGGCTGGTGAGCGGCGGGGCCACCACCCCGGCCACCGTCGCCCCGACCGGGTCGGCCGCCGGGCTGACCGTCAGCCCACTCTCCCGGGGGCCCGGGCTGTACCCGGCCTCCGACTGGATGACCCAGTACTTCCCCGACCGGTTCGGCAGCGGGGCGGTCGGCGACGTGTGGGCGGCCAACCTGACCACGGCCGTCAGCCGCCAGCAGTACTACCAGTTCACCGTGACCGCCGCCCCGGGGGTGACAGCCGCCCTGTCCGAGCTGAACCTCCAGGCCTGGTTCCAGGACGGCACCAACCCGAACAACCGGGTGACGGTCCAGTACAGCACCAACGGGACCGCGTTCACCACCCTGACGTACACCGGGTCGCCGAACACGGAGGCCGGCCTGGTGGTGCCCCTGGCCGGGGTGCCGGCCCTCCAGGCCGTGACCGGGACGATCACCTTCCGCGTCTACACTTACGGGTCGGCCAACTACACCACCAGCAGCATCGGCCTGGGCACCGGCACCGACGACTTGGTCGTCCGCGGCACCGTCCGGAGCACCCCGGCGGTCGAGAGCGTGACCGTCGCCGGCGGCGCCGCCCAGCGGTCGATGGTCGGCCAACTGACGGTGGCGTTCAACACCCTGGTGAACCTCGCCGCCAACGCCTTCACCGTCACCCCTCAGGCGGGCGGGCCGGCGGTGTCGATCGGCTGGACGGCCGCGGACGTGGACGGGCGGACGGTGGTCACCATCACCGCCCCGGGCGGCACCCTGGCCGACGGCCGGTGGCGGGTGACCACGGCGGCCGGGGCCGTCACTCACCGGGCCGGCGGGGTGGCCCTGGCGACCAGCCAGACCACCGACTTCTTCCGACTGTTCGGGGACATCAACGGGGACGGCACGGTGAACGGGACGGACCTGTTCACGTTCCGCCCGGCCTTTGGGATGGGGGTTGCCCAGCCTAACTATATTTCCGGTTTTGACTATAATAGCGATGGACTGATCAACGGCACCGATCTGTTCGAGTTCCGTACCCGCTACGGTATCCAAATTTGACAGGGAAAGGACAGCCCCGGATGCGACTCCTACACCCGGTGTTAGCTACGGTCGTTATGGTCGCCTGTCCGGCGATGGCCTCGGCACAACTTCGGTACGCCTGGGGGGACGGGAGCGGCAACCTCATCTCGTCGGCCACTATCAACGGGGTCGGCGGCTCCATCACCCTGCAGGTGTACGTCCAGGACACCGCCTCGGGCGCACCGACGTTCAACAGTCACGGCGGGCTGGCTAGCGCCGCGGCCCGGATCACCGGGTCGGCGGGGAACATCGCGGTCATCTCCGGCGCCCTGGACCTCGGGGCCGGTCGGTGGGAGACCGGGAACATCAACTCGAACCCGCCGACCAACATCGACCTGAGCCCGTTCAATCTTAATGCCGGCTACCTGCCGGACGCTGCCGGCCGGGTGCTGCTCGGGACGGTGACGCTCCGCGGGGACGCGGTCGGATCGTTCGACGTGGTCATGGCCGACCCGAACCCGGCCATCGGCGGCGACGTCACCCTGTTCGACAACGGCCAGGTGCTGGACCCGCCCGGTGTCCCGCTCATCCAGGCCACTCTTTCTGTGACCGTGGCGCCGGTGCCGGAGCCGGCCGGGGTGCTGGTCGTGACGGCCGCCGCACTGGCCATTATCAGGGGACGTCGGGCCGGGGGTCGCGCCGCGGCCCGTGCCGCACTCACCGCCGCCGCGGGGCCGGCACGGCGACGTTCGGTTGCGGGGTGAACTGCTGCCCGATCGGACCGCCGGCCCCCGCCGGACTGGCCGCCCCGGGGGCCGGTCCCCGCCCGCCCACTCCACGGCGAACCCGCCGGCCGTGTACTGGTTCTGGAAGTACGCCCGGTAGTTCTGGAACCCGAACGGGTTGCCGGTCACCAATTGCTGCTCCGTCTGCCCGGCGGCGTCGAACGGGCTGGGCTGGTTCACCTGGGTCTGCAACGTCTGCAACTGATTGGACAGCTGCATTTGAGGGCGGACGATCCCGAAGTAGTTGATGGCCGGGCTGGAATTCCGACGGGCCAGGTTCAGGTACGGGCTGAACGGCGGCTGGAGGGCAGGGCCAGCCGGCGCGGCCGGCGGCTGAGCGACCGCCGGCGCGATGGCAGCGAGGACGCCGACCACCCCAACCACGAAACCCCACGCACGTCCGCTCATCACAGCCTCCACGTCCAACAAGCCCCGTCGTCGCGGTCGTCAGAACCCGGCCCCGGCCCCGAACTGGTTCGGGTTCAGTCGGAACGAGTTGACCGTCGTGCTGCCCAGGAGCGTCACCCCGAGCAGGCGCTCGATGGGGGCGATGATCCGGGCCAGCCGGATGTCCGTTTCGACCAGCGGGCTGGCCTTCACGATCACCCGGTCGCCGGCCATCAGCTGGTAGTTGGTGCGGGTGTCCCCGCACTCGGTGAGCCGCTTCCAGTCCACCGGCAGCACCTGGGGCGGGCCGTTCTCGGTCTGCGGCCGGGACACCCAGATGCGGCGGGCGTCGGCCACCGTCGGCAGGCCGGCGGTCTGGCCGATCCCGTCGAGCACCGTCTCGTTGCCGGTCAGCGGCAGCCGCACCACCTGCTGGCCGGCCCCCCCGTAGTCGAACACCACGTAGTATACCTTCGAGTTGTACCCGACCACGTCCACCGACACCTCGGGGTCTTGGAAGTACTGCTGCAGGTGCTGCTCCAGCACCGCCTTGGTCTGGTTCAGGGTCAGCCCCATGACCGACACCGACCCGTACACCCCCAGCCCGACCGTGCCGTCCGCCCGGACCAGGTGCGGCCCGCGGATCTGCTGGGTGGCTCGGGTCTGGACCAGGGACAGGGTGACGGACGGCCGGGCCAGGGTGGCTGCCAGGTGGGCGCGGGTGGCCTCCCGGGCCTCCTCGATCGTCTTGCCGGCCACGGCCACCGACCCGTACCCGGCCCCCAGGTAGATGGTGCCGGCCGGGTCGACGCTGAACGTGCCGGCGATCGGCTCGTTCGGCAGCGCCTCCGGCACCACCACCCCCAGCACGTCCAGCGGCCGGATGCGGTAGGGCGGTCTGGGGACGGCCGCCAGCAGGTCGATCTGCAGCAGGTCAGGCGGTTCGATCACGTAGGCCGGGTGCGGCACCTTCTGCAACTCCCGCGGCAGGGCGACCGCCTCGACCGGCCGGTCCGCGGTCGCACACCCGGCGGCGGCCGACCCGACGACCACCGCGGACAGAACCTGGGCGACCGCCCGAGCGACCGAACGCATCACGACTCTCGTGTCCCAGAGGTCAGGCGGGGTGAAGGGTCCGTGCGGGGTTAATCGTCACAGCCACCCGGGGCGGTTAGCGGATTTTGTTTTTCCGCGGATTTCGACTGAAATCCGGGGGGCGTGGTGACGACAGGGGGGTGACGCGGGCGGGACGGGCGTGGCCGACTGGCCAACCCCGGGGGGATGGGTCAGGGGCCGGCCGGCCCCCGGGCCGTCCGCACCCAGGCCCGCTGGGGGTTGGTGACGAACCCCAGGTACAGGCCGATCTTACAGACCGCGTAGACCGGGACGCGGGTGAGTGCGCGGGGCGGCAGGACCGCCCGGCCGAACCGCCACCACACGGCGAGCAGGGCCAGGCTGGCGACCGCGAAGGCGGCGGCCACCGCGGCGGCCGGGCCGACCGGCCCGCCGACCGCCGCCCACCCGGCCAGGGCCGCCAGCCCGACCCCGGACGCCATGACCAAGGCGGACAGCGGCGGGACGCCGACCTCCAGGGCCAGGGCCGCCAGGTCGGCCCGCCGCTGGCGGACGGCGGCGGCCAGCAGCCGCGGCACCCCGGCCCGGATGACGCTCAGGTGGCCGTGCTCCCACCGCCGCCTCTGGCTGGCGGTCGCCGCCGCGTCCGCCGGGAACTCCCCTCCCACCTCGGCCGCCGGCACGAACACCGGCCGGTGGCCGGCCACCGCCAGGTCGACCGACAGCCCCATGTCCTCGACGATGTGCCCGCCGGCCAAGGGGGCGTCTCGGAAGACGGCCCACGGGAACGCCATCCCGGTTCCGGTCAGCAGGCACGACTGCCCGAGTCGCTTCAGCCCGAGCGGGCGGACCACGTTCTTGACCAGGAAAGCGAACGCGGCCACGCGCTGGTTCGGCCCGGCCTCGGGGGGGGCGGTCATCCGGTAGGCGGCTTGGGCCGGGCGGCCGGTCCGGGCCGCCGCGGTCGCCAGCCGGGCCAGGGCGTCCGGCCCGGGCACGCAGTCGGCGTCGAGCACGACCACCACCTCGGGCGGGCGTTCGGCCAGGGCGTCCCGGCCGAACGCCAGGGCGTACCCCTTGCCCCGGCGGTCCGGGTCCGCCCGCTCGACCACCTCGGCCCCGTTCGCCCGGGCGACGGCGGCGGTGTCGTCGGTGCAGTTGTCCGCCACCACCACCAGCCGGTCGGCGGCGGTCATTTGGGCGGCCGCCGCGGTCAGGGTCGGGATCAGGTTGGCCTCCGTTGTGGGCCGGGACGAGCACGGCCAGGGCCGGCCGCCCGCCTTCCGGCGGGGCGTCCCCGGTCGGGAGCCGCGAGACGAGGGCGGCGGCGCACTCGACGGCCAGCACCAGCAGCGGCACCACGAGCACCCCGGCCACTGCCCACTCGGCCAGTTCGACCCAGATCACGACCGCCCCCCCGCCGGCCCGGCCGGCCGCTTGGCTGCCCCGGTGAACAAGTCGGCCAGCTTGGCCGCCTCCGCCCCGGCGTCGTGGGCGGCCCGGACGGCCGCCGCCCCGGCCCGGCCCATCTCGGCCAGCCGGGCGTCGTCCGCCGCCAGCGCCGCGCCCAGGGCGTCGGCCAGCGCCTCCGGGTCGCCGGCCGGCACCAGCCACCCGTTCACCCCGTCCCGGACCAGTTCGGGGATGCCGGCCACGTAGGTGGTGACCACCGCCCGGCCGAGGGCCAGCGCCTCCATCAGCACCACCGGCAGTCCCTCGGCGAAGCTGGGCAGGGCCATTACCCGGGCGGCGGCCAGCTCCGCCCGGACGGCGTCGTTGCTCAGCCAGCCGGTGATCCGCACCCGGTCGCCCAGCCCGTGAGCGGCGACCGTCGCTTCAATCTGTGGCCGCATCGGGCCGTCCCCGGCCAGGACCAGCTCGAACGCGACCCCGGCCCTCGCCAGCCGGGCGGCCGCCTCGACCAGCACCAGTTGGCCCTTCTGCTCGGCCAGCCGGCCGACGCACACCACCCGGCGGCCGGTCGCCGGCGGCAGTGGGCCGGCATGCAGGAAGGCGTCGTCCACCCCGCACCGGACCACCCGCACCTTCGGCCAGTCGGCCGGCCGGCACCAGCGGAACAACTGGCTGCGGCCGAACGAGCTGACCGCCGCCACGAACTCGGCGGCCGCGATCTTGTCCCCCAGGGACAGCGCGTCCGGCCGGTCGAACTCCTCCGGGCCGTGGACGGTGAAGCTGAACGGCGGGCCGCCCAGCAGCCGGCAGAGCAGGGCCACGTCCGCCGGGTTGGTGCCGAAGTGGGCGTGCAGGTGGCCGGCTCCGGCGTCGGCCAGCCACCGCCGCAGCAGGCACGCCTCGGCCAGGTAGACGAACGCCCGCAGCCGCCGGCCGGACCGGCCGCCCAGCCGCCAGGCGGTGGCCGCCGCCCGCACCCACTTGAGCGGCCGGGTGAGGGCGGTCCGGCCGCAAGCGACGGCCAGCCCGACCAGCCCGGCGTCCAGCAGCACCCGGGTCCGGGCCGCCTCCTCCTGGTCCCCCGGGTCCACCAGCCTCACCCCCGGCCGGCGGACCGACACCCGCACCACCGCCCGCCCGGCGGCCTCCACCCCGGCGATCTCCCGGCGGATGAAGCTGTGGCTGACGTGCGGGTACTGGTTGACCAGGTAGGCGACGGTCATGGGTTGCGATCACTTGTGCCAGGGCAGCCGGCCCTCGGATTTCAACACCCCCACCGTCCGCAGGGCGGACTTGGCCGTCCGCTTGACGAACGAGGGCACGTAGCGGCCGATACGCCGCCGCATCGCGTCGCGGGGGTCCTGACTCGGGTGGAAGCCCGGGCGGACCTCGGCCCACCTCGGCGGCCGCTTGCCGCTGGTCGCCGGCGACGAGGGGGTCAGTTCCGGCTCCCCCTTGATGGCGACCAGCGTCACCCGGTCGGCGGTCAGCCCGTCCATGGCCGGGTTGTGGCACTCGAGCACCGTGGCAAATCCGACGTCCGTGAGCAGGTTGAGCAGGGACGGCTTGGTGAGCCAGAACGACCGGGTGTTGTCGATCGAGGCCCACAGGTCGGCGAGCTTCTCCCGGTCGGTGGCACCCGCCGCGTGCTCGCGGTAGTACCGGCCGTGATACACCGTTTCCCGCCACCGCGTCTCGGCCTCCGGCCGGGCGGCCACGTAGGTGTCGATGATCGCGCAGTCCGTACAAACGTCGGCGATGGCGGCCACGAAGTCGAGCGCCGCGGGCGCGTCGAGGTGGTACAGGATGCCCGACGCGATGACCAGATCGAACGCCCCGTGGGTCGAGGCGGACAGGCTGCGGACGTCTTCCTGGACGAAGCGGCAGTTCTGCAGCCCGAGCGCCTCGGCGGCGAACCGGGCCTTGGCGATGTTGTCCGCCCGGCCCTCGATCCCGAGGACGGTCGCCCCTTTGAGGGCCGGCTCGATCGAGTAATGGCCTTCGAGGCAGGCCAGGTCGAGAACCCGGCACCCGGCGAGCGGACGCCGCAACACGTCCCGGGCGATCTGAACGATCCGGGCCAGCCGCCAGTCGGGCGCGGGCGGGAGCGTACTCAGCCCGCCCCCGAGGTCGATGGCCATGGCCGTCCAGTCGCCGTGCCGCGACACCACCTCGGCTTTGCGCCGGGCCAGCTCTTGCGAGTCCATACCTAACTCGGGTAAAGGTGGTGAACGGTTCAACTCCGCGTACTCGGCCTGACCCGCAGGCACAGCCCCTGGGCCGACTGGGCGGACCGCGGTCCGAGCCTGTGTCACCCCGACCAGACCCCGGCCGCCGCCCGGACGCCCTGCTCGACCAGGGCGTCCGGGTCGGACACCGGCCGCCAGCCGAGGACACGACTCGCCTTCGAGCAGTCGAACCGGGCGCGGTAGGTGCGGCTCTTCCAGTCGCGGTAGCTCGGCGGCCGCCGCTCGGGGTGGCGGACCGCCCACTTGACCCCGTACTTGGCCAGGTCGGCGGCGAAGTACCGCCAGGTCGGGGTCGGCCTGGCGTCGATCCAGGTGGCCAGGGCGTCGGACAGGGCGGCCACGTACCGGCGGGCCGAGACGCCCGGGTCGGCGGCCAGGTTGAACACCTGGCCGGTCGCCTCGTCCCGGTCCAGGCACCGGGCGAGCGCGTCCGCCACGTCGTCGACCAGGACCAGGGGCAGGGGGTTGTCCCCGGCCCCCCAGTACCGGCAGGCGTCGGCGGCCGGCCAGAACGCCACCCCCCAGTGGTGCGGGTCGGCCCCCGGGCCGATGACGATGGCCGGCCGGGCCACCACCAGCGGCAGGCCGGCCGTCCGGGCCAGGTCGGTCAGCGCCGCCTCGGCCCGGGCTTTCGCCTGGGCGTACAGGTTCCGCCGGTGGAGCCGGGGGTCCAGCGGGGTGTCCTCGGTGATGACCTGGTCGTCGCCGCTGTAATAGCTGTCGGTCGTCCCGGTGTACACCAGCCGCCGGACCCGGGCCGCGACGCACGCCTCCCCGACCGCCCGGGCGGCGTCCACGTCCTGCCGGAGGTACTCGCCCCAGGTCCGGGACTGGGACCGGGCCAGGTTGACCACCCGGTCGACGCCGGCCACGGCGGCGGCCAGGTCGCCGGGCGTGCCCAGGTCGCCGGGCACGACCTGCACCCCCTTGGCTGCCAGCTCGGCTGGGATGCCGGCCGGGTCGCGGACGAGCGCCCGCACCCGGCGGCCGTCGGCGGCTAGTCGGCGGACCAGGGCGCGGCCGATGAAACCGGTCCCCCCGAGGACCAGCACGTCCGCCGGGCCGCCCGGCCGGCCGACCGCCGGGGGGGCGGCGGGCACGTCCGCCGGGTCTGCCCCGGCCGCCCGGGCCAGGTCCAGACAGGTGGTGACCACGTCGGCGGCGAACCGGGCGCTGAGCCGCGGGTCGGCCGGCCCGCCGGCGAGCTGGGCGTAGAACTGCCTCACCCCGGCCGCGACACTCGCCCCGAACGAATTCCCGCCGCGGGACAGGCGGGCTTTGGACAGGACGTACCCGGCCAGGTTCCGTCGGGCCTGCCGGGCCAGCCCGGCGGCCAGCCGGGTCGTCCGGGTGTACCGGTCGAAGTCCACCGGCTGGTGGGTCCGCCGGTCCAGGTGGTAGGTGCCCAGCTCATAATCGACGGCCGCCGCCCCGGCCGACCCGCGGACCGCGACCCGGTGTTCCGGCAGCCCGCCACCGACCGCGATCAGAACCTCGGCGGACACCCGCCCGCGGACCGCCCACGCCAGCCACCGGCGGTAAAACACCCCGCCGTTCGGCAGGCGGACCGGGTCGAGGGGGATCGCCTGGACCCGGTCCGGGGGGCCGCCGAGCAGGTCGATCAGGTGGGCGACCGGGTGGGGGCCGACCTCCAACAGGATGTTCGCCGGGTTCCGGAACACCCAGCCGCCGTACGGCCCGGCCCGGGCCGGGCCGAACTCCTTCGCCCAGACGGTGCGGACGTGCTCCACCCGGCCGAGGCGGCCGGCGGCCAGGTCCGCCTTGAGCCGTTCGTAGCACCGGTCGAACAGGAAGTTGTGGCCGACCCCGATCCGCCCGCCGGCCGCCTCCCGGGCGGCCAACTCGGCGGCGTCCGCGGGGGTGACACAGAGCGGCTTTTCGATGTACACCGGCAACCCGGCGTCGGTCACCGCCCGGGCCGCCGCCGCGTGGGCGGTCGGGGGCAACAGGACGTGGACCACGTCCACGTCGCCGGCCTTCAGCAGGGCGGCCAAGTCGGTCTCCGCCCGGGCGGCCCCGCACCGGGCGGCCAGCCCCTCGGCCCGGTCCCGGTTCTGATCGCACACCGCGACCACCCGGGCGCCGGGCACGGTCCGCAGCGCCCGGACGTGCCAGTCGGCGATGTACCCGGCCCCCAACAGCCCCACCCGACGCGCGGTCGTCACGCCCGGCCCCCTCATTTGTACTCGATGATCTGGGCCGCCCGCCGCCGCCGGCGGTCGCGGGCGTACCGCCACACCCCGACCGCCTGGGGGAACTTGCCGAGCACGCACGCGGCCGCGTACGCCAGGGCGTGCCGGCGGACGGCCACCCGCCGCCGCAGCCCGTGGTACACCCGGGCCAGCTGGACGGCGTACAGGCCGAACAGGGCGAGGCTCCACCCGCCGGTGGGGACGGCCGGCACGACGGCGAGCAGGGGGACCACCCCGCCCCAGATAACCGCCCGCCGCCGCTCCCGGACGAAGTGCCGCTCCGGCCCCCGGCCGTGCAGCCCGGCCCCGAGGGCGTAGGCATACCCGCACCGGACGGACCGGGTCCACCACTGGGACGCCCGGGTCATGGCGGCGTCGTGCAGGACCATGTCGTGACCGACCCGGACGACCGTCCGGCCGGTCCGGCGGACCCGCAGGCAGAACTCGTCGTCCTCGGCGGCGATGACCGCCGGGTCGAACCCGCCGACGGCGGCGAACACGTCCGCCCGGACCATCATGATCCCGCCGCAGGCCGCCACCTCGCCGGCCGGCACGTCCCACTCGATGTCGCACAGCCGGTTGTAGATCGACCGCTCCGGGTGCCGCTCCCGGGTGCGGCCGCACACGATGCCGGCCCGGCCGTCGTCGGCCAGCGCCCGGCCGCCGGCCGCCAGCCATCCGGGCACCAGCTCGCAGTCCCCGTCCACGAACTGGATGACCCGGACCGCCGGGTGGCGTTCGACCAACCGGCCGGCCCCGGCGTTGCGGGCGCGGGCGGCGGTGAACGGGGTGGCCAGGTCCAGCTCCACCACCGCCACCCCCCGCCGGCGGCTCATCCCCACGCTGTCGTCGGTCGAGCCGGAGTCGACGTACACCACCGGCACCCCGGCCGGCACCGCGTCCAGGCACCGCCGCAGCCGGTCCCCCTCGTTGCGGCCGATCACCACCACCCCCAGGCCGGGCGGCGGGTCGGGGCCGGCGACCGCGGGGGCGTCGGGCGGGCCGCTCACGGGACCCGCCGCAGGCTGTGGGTGACGAAGTCGGCCAGCAGTCCCGGCGGGTCCGCGTCCGGCTTCCGCTGGAGCCGCCGGCGGACCCGCCAACTGGCGTACCCGACCGCCCAGGCGGCGTCGCACAGCAGCCGGTACCCCGGGCCGTACGCCTGACCCAGATACCGCCGCCGGGACTGGAACACGTACCCCGGCACCCGCCGGCCGGGCGCGCTCACTCCGGTGCTCTGGCCGACCAGGTGGACCACCCGGCTGGCCGGCACGTACCAGCACGCCCACCCGGCCCGCTTCGCCCGCAGGCAGAAGTCGGTCTCCTCGTAATACAAGAAGTACCCCTCGTCCAGCAGGCCGACGGCGTCGAACACCGCCCGGCGGACCATCAGGCTCGCGCCCGACACCCAGTCGGCCGGGTGGGCCTCGGCCCGTACCGGCAGCGACACCCGCCACCGGCTGAGCAGCCGGGACACCACCCCCAGCCGGACCCCGTTCTCGAACTCGCCGGCCAGGCTGGGGAACCGGAAGGCCGACGTCTGGGGGATCCCGTCCGGGTGCTCCAGCCGGCTGCCGACGATGCCGACCGCCGGGTGGGCGTCCAGGAACGCGACCAACTCCTGCACCGCCCCGGGCCGCACCACCGTGTCCGGGTTGAGCAGCAGCACGTAGTCCGGCGGGGCGGGGCCGGCCAGCAGCGGCCGCAGGGCGGCGTTGTTGCCAGCAGCAAACCCCCGGTTCTCGGCCAGGGGCAGGATGTCGCACCAGCCGCCCCATCCGTCGGCTGCGACGGCCGCGACGAGCCGCTCGGCCGACCCGTCCCCGGACCCGCCGTCCACCACCGTCACCCGGTCGCCCGGCCGGGCCGCCCGCTCGGCGGCCAGGGACCGCAGGCAGTCCACGACCAGGTCGGGCGTCCGATAATTCACGATGACCACGTGGACCGACGCCATCGTCCGCACTCTCCGACGCTCTCGCATGCCCGAGACGAAAGTTTACCTCACGACCGGCGGGCCGAGAGCAGGTCGTGGTAGATTTCGACCAACCGGCCGGCCTTGGCCGCCCAGGTGAACTCGGTCCGCACCCGCTCGACGGCCAGCCGGCCGAGCCGCCGGCACTCGGCGGGGTCGGCCAGCAGCCGCTCCAGGGCGGCCCGCAGGTCGGCCACCAGTTCGGCCCGCGGCCGCAGCGGGACGCGGACCCCCGCGTCTCCGACCAGCTCCCCGGGGCCGCCGTAATCGACCACCGCCGGCACCGCCCCGGCGGCCATCGCCTCGAGGGCCACCGCCCCGCCGAACTCCCGCAGGCTCGGGAAGGCGAACACCTGGGAGGCGGCCAGCAGCCGGCCGACGGCCGCCTGCTCCTGCCAGCCGGCGAACTCCACCCCGGTCAGCCCCTCCTGGCGGGCGTACCCCTCCAGCCGGCCCCGCTCCGGGCCGTCCCCGGCGATCACCACCCGGCACCCGCGGAGCGGCCGTGACCCGGCGACCGCCTCCAGCAGCAGGTCGAACCCCTTGTACGGGACCAGCCGGCCGACGCTGGCGATGGTGAACCGGCCGGCCGGCTCCGGCCACCCGGCGGCGAGCGGGAACCGGCCCGGGTCGATGCCGTTCTCCGGCAGGTAGTACCGCTTGCCGTGGAACCAGCCGGGCACCTCGGTGGCGGTGTGTCGGCTGCCGGCGATCACCCCGGCCAGGTGGCGGTACGTCTGCCGGAAGTACGGCAACGACCGGTACGCGCGGCGGACGGGGACCAGCCACTCCCGCTCCTGCCGGCGGAGGTCCGGGTACGCCTTGGGCCACGGCAGCCCGCCGTTGAGCGGCCCGGCCAGCATCGGCACCCGGGTCATGGCGGCCAGCGGGCTGGGGTACGTCGGGGTGAGGGGGGTGACGCGGTGGATCAGGTCGAACCGGCCGCGGCGGAAGTCGGCCGCGAACCGGCCGTACAACTGGTGCTCGAACGCCAGGTACGACGGCCAGCCGACGGCCGTGCCGGTGGTCCACCCGCCGCCCCGGCGGCCGACCAGCCGCTGGCCCAGCCGGTGGAAGGGGGCGGCGACCCATTCGGTGTCAAGGTAGACGACCTCCGCCCGGGCGTTGATCGGGTCGGCGGCCAGGTTCGGCCGGTTCCGCACCTGGGTGCAGACGGTCACATCCAGGTCCGGCCGCTCGGCCAGCGCGGCCGTGAAGTTGTAGCCGACCAGCGGCACGCTCGCCCACCCCGGGTTGCAGGCCTCGGCGATCACGAGCACGCGGAGGCGACCCATCGGGGCGAGACCCTGCTTGTACGAGCCGATTGAGTGGAGAATATTAGGGGGTGACACCGACGGTTGCAAGCAATCCACGCGACGCCGGCAGAGTGGGCACGTCCGGTTTCCCGACAGCCGGAGGTGAGACGCGGGCCGAGTGTTGAGGCGGCGGCTTGTGGGTGGACGTTCTGCCACGTACAGTACGGCGAGTCGCAGGGGTGTTATCGGGTCGGCCCGGGGTCGGGGCGGGCGGTCATCGTCGCGGCCGCCCGGGCCGGAGCCGGCGTCGCATTCGGGTGCCCGTGACGCGCCACCCGCCGGGGAGCGCACCGAGGGGACAATGGGGGAGGCGGTCCGGACGACGCTCGGCGTTCTGGTGCCCGAGTTCCCGTCGCAGACCCACGCCTTCTTCTGGCGGGAGGTGCGGGCGCTCCGCGCGTTGGGCGTGACCGTCCACATGCTGTCCACCCGCCGGCCGCCGGCCGACGCCTGCCCGCACCCGTTCGCCGCCCCGGCCCGGGCGGAGACGGAGTACCTGTTCCCGCCGGGGGCGGCCAGCCTGCTGGAGCTGGTCCGCCGGCCGGTCCGGGCGGCGGCGGCCGTGCGGTACGTGCTCGGCCTGCGGGAATCCGCGCTCCGCCGGCGGGTCCGCTACCTGGGTCTGATCCCGTGCGCCGCCCGGCTGGTCCGCCACGCCCGGCGGCGGGGCATCCCGCACGTCCACGTCCACTCGTGCGGCGACGCCGCCCACGTGGCCGCCCTCGCCCGCGTCCTCGGCGGGCCGACGTACAGCCTGACCCTGCACGGCCCGCTAAACGATTACGGCCCGGACCAGCGGGCGAAGTGGCGGCACGCCGCATTCTCCCTGGTGATCACTCAAAAGCTCACCGACGAGGTCTCCAGGGAGTTGGCCGGCGACCTGCCCCCGGTCGTGCGGCTGGCGCCCATGGGTGTCGACCTGTCGAAGTTCACCCGGGCCGGACCGTACCGCCCGTGGGGCGGGACGGGGCGGTGTCGGCTGTTCAGTTGCGGCCGTCTGAACCCGTGTAAGGCTCACCACGACCTGGTGACGGCCGTCGCCCTGTTGCGGGACCGCTACGGGGTCGAAGCCGAACTACGAATCGCCGGCGGGGACGACACCGGCGGGCGGACCCGGGCGGCTCTGGATCAGCAGGTCGCAACCCTGGGCCTGACGGATCGGGTGACCTTCCTCGGGGTGTGCGGCGAAGACGTCGTCCGGTCCGAGCTCGAGTCGGCCCACGCGTTCGCCCTGGCGAGTGCGGCCGAACCCCTCGGGGTCGTGCTGATGGAGGCGATGGCGATGCAGGTGCCGGTCGTGTCCACGGGGGCCGGCGGGGTGGCCGAACTGATAGCCGACGGGACGGACGGGGTGCTGGTCCCGCCGCACGACCCGGAGGGGTTGGCGGCGGCCCTCGCCCGGGTGCTCCGAACGCCCGCGACCGCGACGGCCCTCGCCGCGGCCGGGCATCGGAAGGTGACGGCCGAATTTTCCAGTACCCGGGGGGCGACCGTGCTGATGGATTGCGTCCGCCGGCTGACCGACTGACAGCTGGCCGACGAGGCGGGCGACCCGGCCGACACGGAGAACTGTTCGTGGTACAGACCCACTCCCCACCCGCCGGAGTCCTGGTCTGGGGCACCCGGTTCGCGGCGCTGACGCTGGCCCAGACGGTGGACGAGGTGGACCGGCTGGTCCAGGCCGGGCAGCCGACCAGCTTCGTCACCGCCAACGTCCACACCCTGATGGCCGCCGACGCCGACCCGGAGATGCGGGCGGCGATGGACGAGGCGGCGTTCGTGCTGGCCGACGGCATGCCGATCGTCTGGGCCGCTCGGCTGTGGGGGCGGCGGCTGCCCGAGCGGGTGGCCGGGTCGGACCTGCTGCCGGCCCTGTGCGAGCGGGCCGCCGACCGGGGGTACCGGCTGTTCTTCCTCGGCGGCCCGCCCGGGGTCGGGCAGGCGGCCGCCGACCGGCTGACCGCCCGGCACCCCGGCCTCCAGGTGGTCGGGGTCGAGTCGCCGCCGTTCCGGCCGCCCACCCCCGAGGAGGAGGCGGAGTTAGTCGGCCGCATCCGGGCCGCCCGGCCGCACCTGCTGTTCGTCCTGTTCGGCCAGCCGAAGGGCGAGCTGTGGATCCGCCGGCACCGGGCCGCCCTCGGGGTGCCGGTGGCGGCCCAGTTCGGGGCGTCCCTGGACTTCGTCGCCGGCCGGGTGCGGCGGGCCCCACGCTGGGTCCAGCGGGCCGGGCTGGAGTGGGCGTACCGCATCTCCCGGGAGCCCCGCCGGCTGACCGGCCGGTACGCCCGGAACGCCCTGTTCCTGGCCCGGATGGTCGCCGCCGACCTCGGGGCCGTGGCCCGCCGCCGGCTCCCAGCCGGCTAGGGCGCCGGCCATGACCACGTACAGCGGGTTGGGCATGGCGTTGAACAGGTTGTCCAGGGTCCACAGGACGACGACGACCGCACACCCGGCGGCGGGGGCCAGCGGCGGGGTGTGCCAGGCCCGGGGGTCGGTCCGACGGGCGAACCGGACGACCGGGCCGAGCACGGCTAGTTCCAGGGCGATCAGCCCGATCAGCCCCCGGTTGCCGAGGACGATGACCCACTGGCCGTCGGTGACGGAGATGTCCCGGCCGCTCGCGTCCCGCACCCGGTTGCGGCCCCACCCGCCCCATCCCAGGAGGGGCCGCTCCAGCGCCCGGTCGATCAGAATGGTCTCGTTGGCGAACCGGAACTCGAGCGACCGGCCGCGGTCCTCCTCGATGCCGGCCGAGACGGCCTCGACCAGCTCGGCCCCGGACCACAGGCCGGTGGTGCGGGCGGTGACGTAAACGACCGGGACGGCCGTCAGGGCTAACAGCCACGCCCGGGAGCCGGTCCACTTGGACGCCCACAGCACCGCCCCGCCGGCCAGCCCCAGGGCCAGCGCCCCGGTGGACTTGACCAGCACCGCCACCGGCACCAGCAGCAGCAGATACCCGGACAGGCCGGCCGGCCGGCGGAGCCAGACGGCCAGCAGCGCCCCGACGGTCATGAACAGGCCGACCGCCAGCCCGTGGTGCATGAACACCATCGGCCGGTACCCGCCGAACCGGATGGCCTGGCCGAACTCGTGCTGCCGGTAGCCGAACACGGTCGGGTGCAGGTGGGGGCTCATCCGCACCTCCCACAGGCAGAACGGGGCGTACACGGCGGCGGCGACCACCGCCCCGACGGCCAGCTCCCGCAGCCCGTCCCGGTCGGCGAAATACAACCGCCCGAGCAGGTACGCCCCCCCCGTCCCGACCGTCTGGCTGAGGGTCTGAGACAGGGCGTCCCGCAACGGCTCGCTGCCGTCCGGCGGGGGGTCGTTGGCCAGCGCCGACGGGAGGGCGACCAGGCACCAGACGATCACCGGGATGTCGAACCACCGCGGGTTGGGCGCGGCCAGCCAGTCGGCGTGGTACAGGACGGTCACCAGCAGGCCGGTGTAGCTGATGGCCAGGTACTTGCCCAGTTTGATCGGCCCCAGCTCGACCATCCCGGGGCCGGTCTGGTCGATCCCCAACTCCGGCAGGAACAGGAGGCCGCTGAGCACGATCAGCAGGACGCCCCGGGCCGGGGGCACGGACGGGAACACGGCCACCATGGCCAGCATCCAGGGCAGGACCACGTACGGGGCGTATTCCGCGGGCATGACGGCGGCCTGGAACCGGGATGGGAGAGGGGCGGTCGGGCCGGCCCGGGGTCAGGCGCCGGCGGCCGGGCCGGACACGGCGACCCCGTCGGCCAGCCGGACGTACCCGTGCCGGGAGTGGTAGGCCCACATGCCGTTGTTCACGATCGCCGCCTGCACCTCGAACTGGATCGCCTGTTCGACGGCCAGGTAGCGGACGGCGTCGTGCGGCCGCTCGACGAACACCCCGGCGATGTACCCCCGCGGGATGAGCGGCAGCTTCGGCAGCTGGAACACACACCGCACCTCGCCGGCCAGCCGGGACGGGTCGAAGCCCTCCTCCGGCGGGCAGAGGGTGCTGACCAGCACGCCCAGCTCGTCGTAGATGCGGACGAACACCGACGCCCCGTCCAGCGGCCGGTCGACGGTGACGGTGACGTCCAGCGTGTGGTCCCTGGCGAACACCGGGGTGGCCGTCGCCTGGCCGGTCTCGGCGTCGACCAGCCGGATGCCCCGCAGGGCGATCCCGTACTCGTTCGGCTCGGTGGCCGAGGCGGCCGCCTCCGCCCCCATGGCCATGTACCGGCGGATCGCCGTCTCGGTGTCGCCGACGTAGTCCACCCGGCCGGCCGACAGGACCACCGCCGACCGGCACAGGGCGTCCACCGCCGCCATGTTGTGGCTGACGAACAGGACCGTCCGGCCGCTGTTCGACACCTCCCCCATCTTGCCCAGGCACTTCTTCTGGAAGGCCGCGTCCCCGACCGCCAGCACCTCGTCGACGATCAGGATTTCCGGCTCCAGGTGGGCGGCCACGGCGAACGCCAGCCGCACGAACATGCCGGACGAGTACCGCTTGACCGGGGTGTCCAGGAACTGGCCGACGTCGGCGAACTCGACGATCGAGTCGAACTTGGCCTGCACCTCCCGCCGGCTCATCCCGAGGACGCTGCCGTTCAGGTAGATGTTCTCCCGCCCGGTCAGCTCATGGTGGAACCCGGTCCCGACCTCCAACAGGCTGCCGACCCGGCCGCGGAGCCAGATCTCCCCGGTGGTCGGGTCGGTGATCCGGCTGAGCAGCTTGAGCAGGGTGCTCTTGCCGGCCCCGTTGCGGCCGACGACCGCCACACAGTCCCCCCGCTTGACGTCGAACTCGACGTCCTGCAGCGCCCAGAACGAGGTGTCGGCGTCCGGGGCCGGGGCCGGCCGGCCGACCGCCCGCCGGGCCAGCCGGCCGATCCGGGCTTCCAGCTCGTGCCGCAGCCCGGCCGGTCCCTCCAACTGCCCGCGGGCCGGGCCGATCTGGTACTCTTTGCCCAGGCCGCGGACGCGGATGGCGTTCCCCCCCATCCCGCCCCACTCGGTCGAGCCGCCCATCACCCCACCCCCGCTCAGATGATGTCCGCGAACAGCCGCTCGGTCTGCCGGAAGTACCGGAAGCCGGTGACCAGCAGCACGCCGGCGCTGACCGCCGAGACCGGCAGCACCCACCCGCCGACCTCCCCGCTGCCGAGCAGGCACCACCGGAACCCCTCGATCACCCCGACCATCGGGTTGAGGGCGAACACCGGGCGGAGGCCGGCGGCCACGCTGGCCGTGCTGAACCCGACCGGGGTGACGTACAGCCCGAACTGGACCACGAACGGCACGACGAACCGGACGTCCCGGTACCGCACGGTCAGGGCCGCCAGCCACAGGCAGGCGCCGAGGGCGGCGGCCAGGGCCAGCAGCACCATCGCCGGCAGCAGCACCACCTGGGCCGGCGGCCGGACGCCGTACCAGGCCATCAGCCCGCCGGTCATCAGCCCGGTGATGACCAAATCGGCGAACGCCACCGCCACCACCGAGGTCGGGACGATCACCCGGGGGAAGTACACCTTCGAGATCAGGTTGGCGTTGGACAGCACGCTGTTGCTGCCCTCCCCGATGACGGCGGCGAAGAACTGCCAGGCCGTCATCCCGGCCAGGACGAGCAGCGGGTACGGGATGCCGTCCGGCGACGGCAGGGCGGCGAGCCGGCCGAACACGGTCACGAACACGACCGTGACCAACAGCGGCCGTACCACCGCCCAGGCGACACCGACCGCCGTCTGCTTGTACCGGACCTTCAGATCCCGCCAGGCCAGGAAGGCGAACAGCTCCCGATACCGCCAGAGTTCGGCCCAGTACCCACGGCTGCTCCCCCCGGGGCGGAGCACGACGATCTCGTCCTCGGCCGGCCCGGGGGCGGGGGGGGGCGGGGGGGTGTTCCGGGTCATGGCCGGCGAACCGGCCGGCCCCTCACCGGCGGTCGCCACGGGGCCGGCCGCCGGGGCGTGCGGGGCCACGGTCCCTAGTCGCGAGGTCATGTTGAGACAATCGGTCCGGGGCTAGTGAGAGGCACGGTATCGGATACTATAGAAGCAAAATTGACCGCGGCGGCCGGCGGCCCCGGTTCCGCCCGAGCCGGGCGTAGCGGGCGACCGGCCACACACCGGTCGCTGGGCCGTTGACCCGCCCGGCCGCCCCGCCGCTTGAGGTGGCGCCGGGGCCGGTTGGTATTGGGTGATTCGGACGACTCCTTCCGCCCCACCCGGCGGGCGGATCAGCGCCCGCCGGCGGGAGCGAGGCCGGTCCCGGGGGGCGGCGGTTGCACGGTCGGGTCGGGGGCGGCCGCAACCCGAGCGGCGGTCGCCGAGTCGGCCCCCCGGCGGCTGTCCCCGTAACCCCGAGCGTACGTCCCGACCCGGGTGACGCCGTTGACCACCACCCCGACGAACGGCAGGTGGTTCTCACACACCCGCTCGTACGCCGTGTACACGTCCGCGATCTGGCTGACCCCCGGCCGCACCGAGAACACCACCCCGTCCACACTCCGGCCGATCATCAGGCCGTCCGGCACCAGCATCAGCGGGCTGGAGTCGATCACCACGAAGTCGTACTGGGGGCGGACGCCGGCCAGCAGGCCGGCCAGCCGGTCCCGGGCCAGTCCGGCCGCCGCGACCGGGTCGAACCGGCCGGCCGCCATCAGGTGAAGGTTGGCCAGCCCGGTCGGGCAGACGGGCGGGGCCGCCCCGCCGGCCAAGGCGTCCCCCAGCCCGGGGGTGAGGGGAACCCCGAACATCTGGTGGAGGGACGGGCACCGCAGGTCGCCGTCGACCAGCAGCGTCCGGAACCCGGCCCGGGCCAGGCTGGCGGCCAGTTGGGTTGCCAGGGTCGTCTTCCCCTCGCCGGGGGACGGGCTGGTGACCAGGACCACCGGGCACGGGCCGCGGAGCCGGGCGCTGAGCAGGCGGGTGCGGATGCCGTCGACCGACTCGGCCAGCCCCGCCCGGTACCGGTCGCCCGGCCCGCCGGCCAGCCGGACGGCCTCCCGCGGGGGCAGGTCGCGGAGCGCCGGGATCGCCCCCAGTAAGGGCAGCCGCAACCCCTGGGCGACGTCCGCCGGGTCGTACACCCGCCCCCGCCGCAGCTCCCACACGGCCACCCCGAGCAGCCCGGCCAGCAGCCCGGCCAGGCCGACCCCGGCGGCCTCCTGGGCGCGGCCCATGCGGCCCGGCACGACAGGCTCCTCGGCCGGGGCCAGGACGGACACCCGGTGCAGGTCGTTGCCCAGCAGCTCGGCCTCCAGCCGCTCCTTCTGCTCCCAGATGGACTTGACGAACAGCTCGCTCCGGTCCACCTCGGCCCGCTTCAGGTCCAGCTCGACCGACTCCAGCCCGAGCTTGTCCACCTCCGCCCGCAGGCCGGCCGCCTCGGCCTCGAGCGCCTTCCGCTGCTTGGCGAGCAGGTCCAGCTCCGCCTCCGCGTCCCGGACCATCTGCTCGGCGGTCGCCCGGGTGGCCGACCGGTGGCGGTCGGCCAGCGCCGCCCGCCGCTCGGCCCGCAGCGCGTCCAGCGCCTTGACGGCCGCCTCGTGGTCTTGCTTGGCCCGCCGGACGCCCGGGTGGTCGGGGCCGACGACCCGGTCCCGGGTGACGGCGGCCGCCTCCGCCAGGGCGGCCACCCGGGCCTGCTGGGCTTGCACCCGCGGGTCGGTGTCCACGTCCCGCTCGACCAGGGCGTCGGCCGGCCCCGGGTCCGGCTGCCCCGCGGCCGGCGGCCCCCCGGCCGGGCTGAGCCGGGACCGATACCCGGCCAGCCGGACCTCCAGCTCCCGCACCCGGGTGCTGGTGCCGGCCAGCTCCCGCTTGAGCACGCCGTACTCGTCGATCAGCACCTTCTGCTTGAGGCTCAGCACCTGGGCGTCCGCCCCCTTGAGGGTGCGGGTGAGCCGGAGCAGCGCCTCCCGCTGCTGGCGGACCTTGTCCTCGGCGGTCGCGTAAACCTTCCGCAGCTCGCTCAGGTGGGCGAGCTGGGTGGCGTGTTCGGTCCGTTCGACCGCGGCCAGGTAGGCGGTGGCGACGGCGTTCACGACCCCGTCCAGGCCCGTCCCGTCGCCCCGGGTGGTCAGGGAGAGCCGGATGATCTCGGTCCCTTCGACCTGCTGGACCGTCAGATCCCGTTCGAGCCAGGCGAGCGGGTCCGGCTGGCGGGCGACGACCGGCAGCCGCTGAACCGCCTCCTCCTTCAGGGCGGCCCGGAGGACCGGCCGGCTGCGGATCAGGTTCAGTTGGGTCCGCATGTACCCGGAGTCGTTCTCCCCCGGCGGGCGGGCGGACTCCTGGAGCACCCGGGTGGCCGACGCGGGGGCGACCCGGATCAGGGTGGCCGACGTCACCTTGGCCGGGCGGAGAACCCAGGCCGCCGTCCCGCCCAGGACGGCCAACGCCAGCCCGACCGGCACGGCCGTCCGCCAGCAGTGGGCCAGCGCCCGGGCGACCGCGCCCGGGGTGATCCCGCGTCGCAGACCGGGCGGCGGGGGCAGGGTGACGGAGAGCGGTTGGGGGGCCGCTCCCGGCCGGCCGTGCAGGCCCAGGCCGGGGTCGGCGAACGTCCCGTGGGGGGAAACCGCAGCCCGGTTCGGGTCCGGCCGGGCCGGTTCGGTGTGAGGGTTCGACATCGTGTTCGACTCGACGGAACTGGGCGGTCCGCCCGGGCCGCGGGACCGGACTGCGGTCCCGCGACGACCCCCGCCCTGGCGGCCGTCCGGGAGCGGGGGGGTCAACTCAGTACGAGGCGGCCGGCATCGGGGCGGCCGTCTGGGGGCCGGTCCGGCGGTCGGCCGGCCGGAGCAGGCGGGCCGGCACCGTTCTGAACAGCCGCACCAGCCGCATCGCCCCGCCGGACAGGGAGGCCGGCCAGGCCGGGCCGAACGGCGGGGCGGTCAGGCTGGTCACCGGCACCCGGTCGGCCACCCGGACGGCCCCGCCCGGGCCGGGGGTGAGCACCCGGTCGGGGCCGACGACCCCGCCGTCCAGCCGCAACCGCCCCCCGACGAACGTGTCCGGCAGAACCACCGCGTTGGCCAGTTGGACATCCCGGTCGAGCACGCAGTCCGGCCCGACCACCGCGTTCGGCCCGACCGTCGCCCCCCGCCCGACTTCCGCCCGCGGCCCCAGACGGACCGGGCCGATCAGCCGGGCCGTCGGGTGCACCCGGGCGGACGGGGACACCCAGACCGGGGCGGTGCCGGCCGCCCCGAGGGCGGCCCGGGTGGCCGCCAGGTAACTGCTCAGGCACCGGATGGGCAGCCCGGCCGGCACCGCCACCCGCTCGCACGGGCCGGCCCGGTTGCCCGCCAGGGCCGACTCGACCGTGGCCGGGGTCGCCGCCTGGCCGGGGAACTGGCCGACCGCCGGCCCGGAGATCGCCGCCCAGCCGGTCCACCCGTGCCCGCCCGACTCATCGTACAGCCGGACTGCGGCGTCGGCCGACCCCAGCGCCGCGGGCGGCACCCGGTCGGCGTGGCCGACCAGCACCCCGGCCCCGGCGTCCCCGCTCGCCACCAGGGTGCGGACCAGCGGGTACGGGCTGCCCAGCGGGTCGGCCGTGTGGTGGCGATACCGTGCCCCCCACCGGCGGCCGCTGCCGAGCAGTTGCCGGGGGCCGTCGCCGGCCCGGTGGTGGACCCAGTCGACCGTCCGCACCCCCGCGTCGGCCAGCGTCTCGCACACCCACTGGACGAGCGGCCGATCGACCAGCCAGACCATCGTCAGGGGGTGCGGGTCGGCCAGCCCGAACCCGTCGCCCGATCGCCCCGAGACCACGACCACCGCCCGCATGTCCGACCCCCCACGGCCCATCGGTGTAGACGCCTGGTGCTCCCGGACGACCGGTCAGTACGCGCCCCGGCCGGTCACGACGGCCGGCACGGTCAGGCAGAGGATCTTGACGTCCAGCAGGAAGGACTGCCGCTCGATGTACTCGATGTCCAGCTCGACCTGCCGCTCGAACGGGATGTCCCCGCGGCCGCGGACCTGCCACAGGCAGGTCAGCCCGGGGGTGACGTCCAGCCGGCGGCGGTCGGCGACGGTGTACCGGTCGACCTCGCGGGGCACCGCCGGCCGCGGCCCGACGAGCGTCATCTCGCCGGCCAGCACGCACCACAGCTGGGGCAGTTCGTCAATGCTGGTCCGCCGGATGATGCGGCCGATCCACGTCACCCGGGGGTCCGCCTTCGACTTGAACGTCACCCCGGTCTGGTGGTGGTTGTGCTTCAGCACCTCGGGTAACAACGCCTCGGCGTTCGTCACCATGGACCGGAACTTCGGGAACGGGAACTCGCGGCCCCACCGGCCGACCCGGGTCTGCCAGAACAGCACAGGCCCCCCGTCGGTCAGCTTGATCAGCAGCGCCACGACCGCGAACAGCGGGCTGAGCGCCACCAGGAGCGCGACCGACACGACCACGTCGAGGTCCCGTTTGACGGCCCGTCGCGCGGCCCGGGTCAGCAGCCGGGAGTACTTCTTCCAGAGCAGCCGCACCCGCCCCCAGCCGCTCATTTCCCGGTCGTAAGAGCAGTACGGCTCGCGGCGGACCACCTCACAGCCGGTGCCAGGCACGTGGACCGAGCCGCCGGCCGAGTCGGCACACAGGCTGTCGTTTAACATCATTGTCTTGCGCTCTATGGGCAATAAAGCGTCGCCGCGCTGCCCCGCTCAATGCGGGGCAAGGTCGCGTCCGTGTGTGCCCGCCGGTTGGGAAAATCGCCGGAAACGGCTCACTCACCGCTCCCGGGGCGAAGGGAGGGGGAGTAATGGGAAGAGTGACAGACGGCCCAAAGAACCGTCCGATGTTTCCGGTATTCAGTGGTGCGTCGATTAAGCCTTTTCGTTTATGAAAAGGAAATTCCGATTGCAAGCCGGGATTACCGGCCATTTCTAGCGGTTCTATGGATTATTACCGCGGGATGACACCCGAGCAAGCCGTGGCACCTGATTTTTCCGGATGGACATGAGCCGCGCTGTTAACCGCGCTTCCGGTGTTTTACGTCCTACCCCGCGGCCGGTGGGTCAGTCGCTCGTCTGGGGACGAACAGCCGGACCGGCGGGCGAGCACTTCGGGCAGTACCACGGGGCCGGGGCGTACACCGGCCGCGGGCTTCGCTTCCGGCACCGGGCGCACAAGTATCGTTTCCCCCGCGGGGCGGTCTTCGGGCGGAGCTTCTTCCCACTGCGGTCGATCTTCTCGCCCATGTCAGCCCCCGTCTCGGTCGCCGGCGTTCGGGGCCGGCCGCGCAGACGTGTGAGAACACACTATTTTATCCGCTGACAGCCCGGCCCGGGGGCGGGGTTCGCGCGACCCGTCGCCGCCCGGGCCTCACCCCACGCGGGAGCTTGCGGATGAGAACGTCGCTCACGTCCGGCGTCTGCCTCGGGATTGCCGGGGCGGCCGTCTTCGCCCTCGGGGCCGCGGCCGGCCAGCCCCCGGCGGCCCCGAACCCGGACTCGCAGTACCGGCTCGGGCCGGACTCGCTGCCCCAGCCGGGCGTGCCCAAGGGCGAGATCAAGGGGCCGTTCACCCTGCCCAGCCAGGCGTACCCGGGCACCCAGCACACGTACTGGGTGTACGTCCCGGCCCAGTACGACCCGAAGGTGCCGGCGGCGCTCATGGTGTTCAACGACGGGCAGGCGTTCAAAAACGAGACCGGTGACATCCGGGCGCAGAACGTCATGGACAACCTGATCTACCGGCGGGAGATCCCGGTCATGCTCGGGGTGTTCATCAACCCCGGCCGGCGGCCGGACCAGCCGGAGCCGACCCCGTCCAACTGGGGCGACCGGGACACCAACCGGCCGACCGAGTACAACTCGCTCGACGACCGGTACGCCCGGGTCATCACGGACGAACTGCTGCCCGCCCTGCGGAAGGAGTACGCCCTGTCCAAAGACCCGGAGATGTCCGGGATCGGCGGGTCCAGCTCCGGGGCGATCGCGGCGTTCACCGTCGCCTGGGAGCGGCCGGACCAGTTCCGCAAGGTGCTGTCGAACGTCGGCAGCTTCGTCAACCTCCGCGGCGGGCACGTCTACCCGGAGAAGGTGCTGGCGGCCGACAAGAAGCCGCTCCGGGTGTACCTGTGCGACGGGCGGAACGACAACCGCGGCCTCCGCCGGAACGGCCAGTACGACGAGAAGATGGACTGGTTCCTGCAGAACGTGCGGCTGATGAAGGCGCTGACGGCGAAGGGGTATGACGTCAACTACGCCTGGGGGATCGGCGGGCACGGGCAGAAGTTCTGCGGGGCCATCTTCCCGGACATGATGCGGTGGCTATGGCGGGACGGGCCGGTGTCCACCGACCCGACCGACAAGGTCGAGCTGAGCTTCCGCCAACCGGCCGCGAAGAAGGAGTAGGGGGTAGCCCGACGGAAACCGCGTCCGGCGGGCCTATATGAGGGCACGCCGCACGCGGTCCCGGTCAGCCCGCCCCCGGCTTCCCGCCGGCCATCGATTGCTGCAAGTCGATCATCGCCTGCTGGCTGACCTGGAGCAGCCCGTCCCGCCCGCGGTCCATGTCCGCGATCAGGTGCAGGATGGCGGCGAAGGCCAGCACCAGGGCGATCATGGCCGGCGACCGCCGGGTCTCAGATAGACCTGACTGGTAGCCCGTCGCACCCATCCCGAGCAGGGTGAGAATGAGCAGCACGAACCAGATGCCGGTCGGGATCCGGTCCCGCACCACGGCCTGGACCCGTTTGGCGTGCAGGTCGATCGTCTCGTTGAGCGCCTGCACGTAAAGCCCCGTGATCGGCCCCGGCTGCCGTTCGGCCGCCTGTACGGCCTGCGTCCAGAGCAAGGCGTGCAGTTCCTCGGACCGGTCGACGGCCGCCGCGATCCGGTCCGCCGAGGCGCCGCGGAGGCGGACGTCCACGTACTCCCGCAGCAGCCGGCCGCTCGCCCCCCGCTGCGGCTCGGGCAGGAGGTCGGTCCGCAGGTACGCCGTCCCGATGGCGTTGGCCTCGTTCAGCACGATCTGCCGGCGGGCCTCGAACCGGGTGGCCGCCAGCCCGAACGTGAACGCGATCACGAACGCCAGCAGGCCGAGGATGGTCCCGACCATGGCCCCGACCGGGGTCTCCTTCTCCTCCGCGATCCGGGCGTGCCGCCACCGGCCGAACCGGTACCCGCCTTCCACGGCCGCCCCCGCCAGGGCGGCCACGAAGACGAACATCAGCCCGAGCGGAATGTGGTCGAGCGGCTTGGAATACATCGACGGCCTCCCCGTGACCTGACCCCGGCCCCCGTCCGCGTCACCGCGTCCACAGCTTGCGGTCGAGGGTGCGGTACCCGGTGCGCCTCGGCACGTGCCCGGACTCGACCCGGTCAGGCCGGCCAGGTCGGCGATGGTGCGGGCTACCCGCAGGATGCGGTCGTGCCTTCGGGCGGACAGCCCGGGCCTCATCGCCTCGCTCCAGCACCGCCTTCTGCCCCTCGGCGTCGAGGGCGCGATGGCGGCGGATCAGCCGGCCGGGTATCCGCCCGTTCCGCATCGCCGTCCCCGCCGAACCGCTGCCGCTGCCGGTCCCGGGCGGCCAGCACCTGCCCCCCGCATGCTGCGCGGCTCGACGTGCCGTCCGCCTTGGCGGTCAGCTCGTCGAACAGGACGGCACCTCGACGTGCAGGTCAGTCGGTCCAAGAGCGGCCAGCACCAGCCGGCCATGCTGCCGACCGCCGCCGGCGTAGGCACGCACCCGCCGGCGTCCCCGAGAACCCGCACGGGCGGGTTCATCGCCGCCGCCAGGATGAAGTCGAGCCGGAAGGTGGTCGACCCGCTCGCCCGGGAGATGGTCACGGTCCTCTTCAGGCGGCTGGCGGAGCACCTCCAGGCTCTTGCAGCGGCTGAACTCCGGCGGCTCGTCCAGGAACAGCACCCCGTTGTGGGCGGGGAGATCTCCCCGGGCTGGGATTGGCCCGCCGCCGACCATGCCGGCGTCGCTGATCGTGTGGTGCAGGCTGCGGAACAGGCGGAGATTGGACAGCAGCGACTGGCCGAGGCGGGAGCAGGCCGGTGGCCGAGTAGATGCGGGTGGTGTCGAAAAGGCTCTCGGCCGCGGTCAGCGGCGAGCAGGATGATGTCCGGCAACCGCTTGACCCCAGCATCGACTTGCCCAGAGCCGGGCGAGCCGATGAGCAAGCAGGTGTGGGCGCCGGCCGCGGCCAGCACCATCGCCCGCTTGGCGAACTCCTGCCCGCGGACCTCGGCGAGTCCACCTCGTACCGGTTCAGGTGGGCCGCCACCTCATCCGGCTGGAACGCCACCGGGTCCACCTCGACCTGCCCGGTGACGATCCCGACCGCCTCGGCCAGCGAGGTGACGGCGAGCACCACCTCCAGCTCCTGCACCACCGCCGCCTCGGGCGTTGTCCCGGGGACAGGCAGCCGCTTCAGCCCGCGGTCCCGGGCGGCCAGGGCGATCGAGAGTGCCCCCTTGGCCGGGCGGACGGCTCCGTCCAGGGCCAGCTCGCCGACGGCCCGCCGCGTCCGACAACTGGTCCGGCTTCACCTGCCCGGTGGCGACCAACATCCCTGGCGATCGGCAGGTCGAAGGCGCCGGCGTCTTTCCGCAGGTCCGCCGGGGCGGGTTGGCGATGAATTCCGCCCGCTCGGCCGGTGATACCCCGAGGTTGGCCAGCGCTTCTTGCGCTCGATCCGGTGGACGCTCTTGACCGCCATCTCGGGCAGCCCGACCAGGATCGTCTTGGGCAGCCCGGCCGCCACGTCCACCTCGACCTCGACCGGGGCGGCGTCGATGCCGACGAGGGCGAACGCGCTTGAGCTTGGCGAGCATGAACCGCGACTCCGGCCGGGCGGACTCAAGGCAGGACACGACGGAACGAGTCGGGGGATTCTAACCCGCCCCGGACGCCGACGCCACGAACCGTAACCCAGGTCGCGACTGGATTGTGTCCCCTCCCCGGACGGGAGGGTTAGGGGAACAGCTCTCCCCGCCACTCCCGAGACGCCGAACTGGCGGGGGCGACCCCCCACCCCAACCCTCCCCCACAAAGAGAGAGAGGGACTCCGTCGCGCGGCTGATAACTGGGCCTTCGCACGCTCTCTCACTCCTCCCTCCGCCCGTTCTTTCCGCACCAGCACGCCCGTCACGGCCGGGCGTCCGGTGAGCCTGGTCCCAGGTCGGTCCGGCCACAAGTTTCCCGGCCGCCGGCGTCCGGGGGCCACCGCCGTCGGCGGGGGTTTGTCCAACGGCCGGTTGAACGGCCGATGAGGACTGGGCGAACCACGGACCCGGACCCCGGCCCTGTCGGACAGGAGACGACGCATGACCAGCCGGATCACCACGCCTGCAGCCTTCACACTGGTCGCCGGGCTGGCCCACCCGGCCGCCGCCCAGAAGGTCGGGCGTGCTGGCCGCAAGCCGGTAGCCGAAGACGTCAACATCACGACGCCCACCGGGGCGGACGCCGCCGAGGTGCAGGCCGAGCCGGTCGCCTGGCCGAAGCCGGCCAACGGCCCGGCCCCGACCGGGGTGGTGGTCAAGGACGCCCAGGGCAAGACCGTCCGCCAGTTCATCGACACCACCGGCCGCAACCAGCCGAACATCTTCAGCTACTTCCTGAACGGCCAGGAGGCGTACCGGGAGATCGACGCCAACCAGGGCGATGAAGCCGGACCAGTACCGCTGGCTCGGGGCAGACAGCACCAAAGTGGGGCCGACGCCGACGAGGACGGCACGTGGACACCCTGGTACGTCCTGTCCCCGGAGGAGGCGAGCCAGGAGCTGTTCGCCGCCCTGGCCGCCAAGGACATGAAGAGGTTCCAGCAAGAGCGTTGCTGCCGACCGAGGGCCGGAGCTGAAGCAGGTCGGGCTGCCGGCGGACGAGATCGCCAAGGTCATGCAGAAGGCGGCCGGGGCGGCGAAGAGATGGCCGACACCGCCGCCGCCCTCAACCTGTCCGCCGAGGTGAAGTGGAACCGCCTGGAGCTGGGCATCCCGCGACCACCCCGAGGTGCTCGGCGGCCGGGACGACCTGGTCCGGCACAAGAGCGGCACCGTCCTGTTCGACAAGGGGGACGGTAAGTCCGCGGACGTGTTCCAGA
This sequence comes from Gemmataceae bacterium, assembly GCA_046350115.1. Classification (GTDB taxonomy): domain Bacteria; phylum Planctomycetota; class Planctomycetia; order Gemmatales; family Gemmataceae; genus JAXMAZ01. The sequence continues at coordinate 2,424 of JAXMAZ010000021.1, read as the reverse complement.
CCGGCGGGCCTGGTGCTGATCGGCCGGGCCTGGAAGCTGGTCAACGGGCCGGCCCCCGGGCGGCGTCGCCGTCCGCGGCCGACGGGGCCGGAGGCGGGGTCGCCCTGCCGCCCGAGACCCGGCAGCGCGATGTAACTGAACCAGATCCCGCCGGCCACCGACCCGGCGGCCATGCCCAAGTTCCACACCGACCGGGCGGCCGTCCTCGAACAGATCGTCGCCAAGCTGCAAGGGGCCGACCAGGGCCACGTGGCTCAAGCAGGTGGTGGACGCCTACGGGTCGGCGGCCGAGTTCGGCCCGGCGGACAGCCCGGCCTGGCCCGCGCCCCGCCAGTGGCGGGACCCAGATCGAGAAGGCGGCCCCGAAGTCGAACGCCGCCGCCTGCGCCAGTTCCGCGGCGTCACCAGCGCCGAGTACGCCTCGAGCTGTGGCCGAAGGAGAGGCGGACGTGAACAAGGTGCAGGCCTGGTGGAAGGAGCAGCTGGAGGCGTTCCTGGCCAAGCGCGGCCAGCGAGGAAGCCCCGGAGGCGATGCTCCCGGCTGGCCGTCGCCGAGTTCGCCGGCCAGCGGCGAGGCCAGGCCAAGACCTGGTACGAGAAGCTGGCGTCCACCCGCACGCCCAGCACCCCTACGCGGCCAAGGCCCAGGGGCGGTCAAGCGGCTGACCAGCGAGGGCCAGCCGTTCGCCCTGCCGGCCACCCCGGCCCTGGACGGCAAGCCGTTCTCGCCCGCCGATCTCGCGGGCAAGGTGACGGTGGTCTACTACTGGGCGAGCTGGGGCCGGGACGCGACCGTCGAGCTGAAGGCGCTGGCCGAGCTGGTCAAGACCTATGGGCCGAAGGGCTTGCAGGTCGTGACCATCAGCCTGGACGACGAGGCGGCGAAGGCGGCCGCCGCCCTGCAGGCGGCCCAACTGCCGGGCACCCACCTGCACCAGCCGGGCGGCCTGGACCGGTCCCCGCTGGCGACCGCCTACGGCATCCAGATGGTGCCGCACATCATGATCGTCGGCAAGGACGGCAAGGTGGCCAGCCGGAACGCCCAGTCCGGCCCGTTGCTGAAGGACGAGATCGAGAAGCTGACGAAGTAAGTGGTCAAGAACCCGAAAGCCCACGGACTGCGGTCCGTGGGCGAACCGGCAACCGCTGCTACCCGCCCCCACGACTTCTAGTTCCGACTCGGGCAGTCTCAGCCCACCCGTCGCAACGGGTGGGCTTTGTCATTTCTTTCCCGATGGGCACTCACAGTATCACTTTGCCATCCCCTTCACGAACTTCAACACCTCGTCCGCGTGGCCCTTCGGGCTGACCTTGTCGAAGATCTTGGCGATCGTCCCGTCCCGATCCAGGACGAACGTCACCCGCTGGGACGCCTCGAACTTCGGGTTCGGCAACTTGATCCCGAGCGCCTTGATGAGTTCCAACTTGGTGTCGCACAGGAGCGGGAAGGTGTACTTGTTCTTGTCGGTGAACTGCTGGTTCAGTTCGACCGGGTCCGCACTGGCGCCGAGCACGACCGTGCCGGCCGGGAACTCCGCGAGCTTGTCGCGGAACCCGTTACACTCGATGGTTCACCCGCCGGTCAGCGCCTTCGGGTAGAAGGCGATGACCGCGATCTTGCCCTTCAGGTCGGCCAGGCTCAACTCCTTGGCCCCCGGCTTGACCGCGTCCGCATGAGTGGCCGGCAGGGTGAAGGCCGGGAACTTGTCCCCGGCCTTCACCTTCAGCTTGGTGTCGTCCTGGGCGGTCGCCGGGCCGGCCACCAGCCCGGCCGCCGCCGCTACGACCGCGAATTGTAACAAGGTCCGCATGTCGGGAACCCTCCGGGGTGCCGGGTCGTCTAACCGGCCGTCGGCGGACGCCCACCCGCCCTTGAGAAAATCGGCCCGAACCGGCTTGACCGCCTATCTTAGTCGGCGGAACAATGCACGGAACCTGCCCGAGCCACCCTGAGGGATGGATTCCCCCGGCGCCGCTCGCCCCCGGAGAGTGCGCATGTCCGCCCGGACCCCCGCCCGTCCGGCCGCCGCCCGCCTCGCCGTCGAAAAGCTCGAACCCCGGGACGTGCCGTCGGTGCTGACCCCGGCGGAGGTGCGGCGGGCCTACGGGTTCGACCAGCTCACCTTCCCCGCCGCCGGCCGCCCGGTCACCGCCGACGGGGCCGGCCAGACGATCGCCCTGGTGACGGCCTACGGCAACCCGTTCGTCCGGGACGACCTGGCGGCGTTCGCCCAGCGGTTCGGGCTGCCCGGGCCGCCCCGGTTGGGCATCGTCGACCAGTTCGGCAACCCGGCCGCCACCGTCCCCCCGCCGCCGCCGGAACTGGCCGCCTGGGCGACCGAGGCGTCCATCGACCTGCAGTGGGCGCACGCCGTCGCCCCGGCCGCCAGCCTGCTGCTGGTGCAGGCGTACTCCCCGTCCGAC
>JAXMAZ010000020.1:0-140919 GCA_046350115.1 Gemmataceae bacterium | reverse complement strand
CCCTCGCCGAGAACCTGGCCGACGTGCCGAGCGTGTACAGCAAGCCGCAGAAGGTGGTGCTGCCGCTGGACAAGCCGATGTTCGACCACGGCATCATCGTGGTGCTGCGGGGCAACCTGGCCCCGGACGGGGCGGTGGCGAAGGTGGCCGGGCTGAAGCAGCGGGCGATCACCGGGCCGGCCAAGGTGTTCGACGGCGAGGAGGCGTGCTTCCAGGCGATCCAGGCGCGGAAGATCGTGGCCGGGGACGTGGTGGTGATCCGCGGCGAGGGGCCGGTCGGCGGGCCGGGGATGCGGGAGATGCTGTCCATCACCGGGGCGCTGATGGGGCAAGGGCTGGGGGAGTCGGTCGGCCTGATTACGGACGGCCGGTTCAGCGGCGGGACGCACGGGCTGGTGGTCGGCCACGTCGCCCCGGAGGCGTGGGTCGGCGGCCCGATCGGGCTGGTGAACGACGGCGACCGGATCACCATCGACGCGGACCGGAAGGAGCTGACGCTGCACGTCGAGTCGGCCGAGCTGGCGAAGCGGAAGGCGGCGTGGGCGGCCCCGCCGCTGCGGGTGGAGCGGGGGGTGCTGGCCAAGTACGCGAAGCTCGTCCGGTCCGCGTCCGAGGGGGCGGTGACGGGGTAATCGCGTTCGGGTACGATGCGGGCGGAGGTGTGTGATGGCGGCGACCGCAAGCCCCGAGATCACGATGGCCGAGGCGGTCCGCCGGTGCGGCGGCGTACCGTGGTCCCGCATCCGCCTGCACCCGTACCCGGCGACCGAGGCCGACGTGGACGCCATCCGCCGCCGGGAGGGGCGGCGGTTCGAGTTGATCGACGGCATCCTCTTGGAGAAGGACATGGGCTTCCAAGAAGGATACCTGGCCGCCGCCCTGATCCAGTTCCTGCGTGAGTTCGTGGTCCCCCGGAAGCTCGGGGCGGTGAACGGGGCGGACGGGATGATGCGGCTAGCCGCGGGACTGGTCCGCATCCCGGACGTGTCGTTCTGCCGGTGGGACCAGTTCCCCAACCGGCAGATCCAGCCGACCCCGGTGCCGAACCTGCACCCTGACTTGGCCGTCGAGGTGCTGAGCGGCGGCAACACCGTAGCCGAGATGGACGAGAAGCTGCGGGATTACTTCGCCAGCGGGGCGACGCTGGTCTGGCTGGTAGACCCGGCCGACCGGACTGTGCTGGTATTTACCAGCCCGGACCGGCGGGCCGCCCGCCGGCTGACCGTCGCGGACACCCTGGACGGCGGGTCGCTGCTGCCCGGGTTCGCCCTGCCTGTGCGGACCCTGTTCGCCGAACTCGATCCCCACTGACCGCCGGCCGGCCTTTGTAGGGTGCGTTGAGGCTCTGCGAAACGCACCGCCGGGGCTTCACGACTCGGGCGCTGTCACGGCCGGGCCGGTGCGTTCCGGTCGTCAAAGCCCGCCCTCCACGCACCCTACGACGATCCGGCCTGGTAGGGTGCGTGGAGGCTTTGCGGAACGCACCGCGGGACTTCGCCCCTCTGGCGGGATCATGGCCGGGCGGGGCGTTTCGTCGCAGAGCCTCCTCAAGGCCCCCTTGTTCCCACGCTCTGCGTGGGAACGCGCGGCTCGACGCTCCGCGTCGAGTGTCGGCGGTCGGTGACAGGGCCCCGGGGCAAGACGCCGACGGCACGCGGAGCGTGCAAAAGAACGTTCCCACGCAGAGCGTGGGAACGAGGGGGAGAGTTCCAGACGCTCTCTCAGCCCATCCGGGCCTTCAGCTCCGCATCGACCGCGTTCAGGTACTCGTCGGTGGTCAGGTGCGGAGCCTTGTCGCTGATGAGCAGGCCAGGTCTTTCGTCATCTTCCCGGCTTCCACCAGGTCGACGCACACCTTCTCCAGCGTCTCCGCGAACCGCACTACGTCCGGGGTGCCGTCCATCTTGCCGCGGTAGATCAGCCCGCGGGTCCAGGCGTAGATGCTGGCGATCGGGTTGGTGCTGGTCGGCTTCCCCTGCTGGTGCAGCCGGCAGTGCCGGGTGATGGTCCCGTGGGCGGCCTCCGCTTCCACCGTCTTGCCGTCCTGGGCACGCACGCTGGTCATCAGTCCCAGGCTACCGTACTCTGGCGACGGTGTCACTTTGCACGTCCCCGTCGTAGTTCTTGCACGCCCACAGGTAGCCGCCGTTCCACTTCAGTTGGCGGTGGCCATCATGTCGTCGATCAGTCGGTGCTCGTAGGTCAGCCCTTCGTACTCGAATTTCTTGCCAGGCCTTGAACTCGGCGTCGAACACCTCCCGGTTCTTGAACCGCCCGTCGTACACCTTCAGGATGGTGTTCTTGGTGCTCAGGTGACCGGGTAGTCGCGGCTCAGCCCGTGTTGAAGCGGCGGCCCGGGCGAACCCGCGGATCGACTCGTCCAGGTTGTACATGGCCAGGGTGACGCCCGACCCCGGCGCCTTGAACACTTCCTTCTCGACGGGGGGGCCGCCGTCGGCCGGTGTGTAGACCAGCTTCACCGTGCCGGGACCGGGGAAGAGGATTTCGCTCGCCTTGTACTGGTCCCCGAACCCGTGCCGGGCGACCACCACCGGCTTGGCCCAGTGCGGGACCAGCCGGGGGACGTTCGAGCAGACGATCGGCTCGCGGAAGATGGTGCCGTTCAAGATGTTGCGGATGGTGCCGTTCGGGGACGGGTACATCCGCTTGAGGCCGAACTCCTTCACCCGGGCCTCGTCCGGGGTGATGGTGGCGCACTTGACCGCCACCCCGTACTTCTTGGTGGCCTCGGCCGACTCGAACGTCACCTTGTCGTCGGTCGCGTCCCGGTGCTGGATGCCGAGGTCGTAGTATTTGAGGTCGATGTCGAGGTACGGGAGGATCAGCTTCTCGCGGATCCGCTGCCAGATGATCCGGGTCATCTCGTCGCCGTCCATCTCGACGACCGGGTTTTTGACGCTGATCTTGGGCATGACTGCTCCGACGCGGGCCGGGGGTGAATGATTGGGCTACCTTAGCCGGCCGGCCGCGGCCGGGCCACCCGGCCGCCGACTCTCTCCCGTGCGCCTGCCCGTGTGCGTGCCCTTGCCCGTTTTCAAACCGGGCACGCACACGGGCACGCACACGCCCACGGGCAGAGACGTCTCCGCGACCTGTCCGCCGGGTATCTTGCGCGTAAGATACCCGCCATTCGCCGCCCTCTCCGATTTTTGAAGGACTCCCGCCGATGACCCACTCCGTCACCCGGCTGCTCGGGCTGGGGCTGACCCCCGGCAAACTCCGCGGGCTGCAGCGGATCAGCAACCCGAACGGGACGCTGACCATGGTCGCCACCGACCAGAACAGCAGCATGATCTCGATGATGAAGAAGGCCACCGGCAAAGACCCGAGCTACGCCGAGGTCGGGGATGCCAAGGTGATGCTCAGCCGGGCGCTCGCCCCGCACTGCTCCGGCCTCTTGGTGGACGGGTACTACGGGTACTGGAGCACCGTCGCCGCGTTCGCCGTGCCGCCGTCCACCGGGCTGCTCATCCGGGTGGAGAAGAGCGGGGCGGCCAAGAACAAGGCCGGCGCCCCGTGCGGGGAGGTGGAGCCGGGCTGGGGGGTGGCCAAGATCAAGCGGGCCGGGGCGGACGCGGTCAAGCTGCTCGCCCAGTTCGAGCCGGGCGAGCCGGACTCGGCCGAACACAACTTCGAGCTGACCCGCCGGGTGTACGAGGAGTGCATCGAACACGACATCCTGTTCCTGCTGGAGCCGATCCACTTCCCGTACCACGCCGAGGACGCCAAGAGTGAGAGCGTGCTGAAGCGGAAGGCCAGCACGGTCATCGAGTCGGCCCGCATCCTGAGCCGGTACTGCGACGTCTACAAGGCCGAGTTCCCCGGCACCACCGGCGTCGAATCCGACGCCCAACTGACGGACAACCTGAAGAAGCTGAACGACGCCTGCGCCAAGCCGTGGGTGCTGCTCAGCGCCGGGGTGGACTACCCGCAGTACAAGAAGCAGGTGGAGATGGCGATGAAGGCCGGGGCCAGCGGGGTGCTCGGCGGGCGGGCGTTCTGGAAGGAGTTCTTCACCTACGCCACCCCGGCCGAGCGGCAGAAGTTCGCCGAGACCGAGTGCGTCGGCCGGGTCAAAGAGGTGGACGCGATCGTCAAGTCCGGGACGCCGTGGTTCGCCAAGTACGGGTACACCCTGGACGACCTGCACGGGATGCGGGCGGCCGAAGGCTGGCACGCCCGGTACGGCGGTGGCTCCGCCCCAGCCGGCGGGGCCGGCAAGGCGGACCCGAACGCGGTGTATTGAGCCGTCCGAAGCCCACGGACGAGCGTCCGTGGGCTTTCACCACGTCGAGCTGTACGCCCACACCAGCCAGATCGTCAGCCCGAACGCCACCCGCAGGCCCACCTGCAACGACACCCACCACGACACCCAGCTCACCGTCTGGCCGAACTGCTCCAGCCCCTTCTTCACCTCCGTGTCCACGATCCGGTGCGGGTTCACGTACCCGAGCGTGACGACCCGGATCACCGGCGTCTTCCAGGTGCCCAGCCAGTGCTCGGCCTGGTCCAGGTACGCCTCCGTGGAGGTGCGGTTGAACCGCCCGACCCGGATCAGGAAGTAGACGTCCACGCCCACCATCGGCACGGCGGCGGCGACGAGAGGCAGTAACAGCCCCCAGTTCTCCCGGACGGTCAGGCCGGTGAGCTGGGCCTGGGGAAAGATCACCCGCGAGCAGATCATCTGGGTGACGGTCAGGGCGACGGCCAGGCCGAGCGGGCGGAGCACCTCCCGGGTGACGAGCACCCCGTGGTGCTCCTTCAGCCGGCCGATCAGCTTCGGCCACCGCCCGCGGAACCGGACGACGAGGACGATCGTGTCCCAGTAGACCAAATACCGCCGGGCGAAACTGAGGACCAGCATGGCCCACAGGTAGAAGTCGAACAGTCGGATCAGGTTGATGGCGTCAAACCGCGTCATGGGCGTGCCCGGGAAGCAACGATGCTTCTCCAAATTATCGGCCGGGCATAGGCGGTAAATCGGTGCCGATTGCCCGGGCGGGCAAGGTTTCCGGATCGGCACGAATTCCCGACTGTTGCCGTGAGTGCCTTTCATCCGGGCGTGAATCCTGGTTGACTCGCCCATTTTGCCGGGTAGGGTTAAAGACCCGATCCATCCCCGAGGCCACGCCGATGAGTGCCCCCACAACTCAGCGGCGGTAACCCTGGCATCCCAGCCTTCCCCCCGGCTGTGAGGATGCGGTGGCAATGACGCAAATGAACCCCGCGGTCGCGCAAAACCCGTCCGGCGAACACGATAGTTCCGCACCGGCGTTCCCGAACGACCGCCGGAAGCGGAACATCCCCGTTGCGACCGACCGCCGGCGGGCCGCCAACGCGGCCAAGGCCCGGCAGTCGAGCGAACGTCGCCGCCTGATCGACCCGACCACCTGCGAGCGGGATTACTCCGACGACGAGTCGGAATTCATGAAGGCGATGGACCGGTACAAGCGGGAGAACCGCCGCCCGTTCCCGACCTGGAGCGAGGTGCTGGAAGTGATGCGGTCGCTCGGCTACCGGAAGGTGGCGGAGCCGACCGAACTGCCCGGCAACAGCGCCAAGAAGGCGGCGGCCCAGCCGGCCTGACCGGCCGGTTCGGCTTGCCGCCCGTCCGGGCGTCGGCAAGGATGCCCGACATGCACCTGTTCATCAGTGCCGGCGAACCGAGCGGCGACCTGCACGGGGCGAACCTCGCTCTCGCCCTCCGCGACCGACACCCCGGGCTGACCCTGAGCGGGTTCGGCGGCGACCGGATGACGGCCGCCGGCGTCCGCCTCCTGTACCCGCTGACCGACCTGGCCGTCATGTGGTTCGGCCGGGTGATCGCCCACCTCCCGACGTTCTTCAAGCTCGGCCGCCAGGCCGAAGTGTTCTTCCGGTCGAAGCGGCCGGACGCCGTCGTCCTGATCGACTACCCCGGGTTCCACTGGGCGCTGGCCAAGCGGGCGCACCGGGCCGGCGTGCCGGTCTACTACTTCGTCCCCCCGCAGCTCTGGGCCTGGCACGGGTCGCGGGTGAAGAAGGTGCGGCGGTGGGTGACGGCCGTCCTCACCGCCCTGCCGTTCGAGGACGAGTGGTATCGGACCCGCGGGGTGACCACCCACTACATCGGCCACCCGTACTTCGACGAACTCGCCGCCCAGACCCCGGACGCCGACTGGGTCGCCGCCCGGAAGCGGGCCGGTACGCCGGTCGTGGCCCTGCTCCCCGGCTCCCGGACGCAGGAGGTGACGAGCAACTTCCCGATGATGGTGGCGGCGGCCAAACAGGTGCGGGACGCGGTGCCGGGGGTGCGGTTCCTGGTGGCCGCGTTCAAGGAGCACCAGGCCAAGCTGTGCCGGGAGGCGCTGGCCGGGGCCGGGTTGGACGCCGAGGTCCACGTCGGCCGCACGCCGGAGATCATCGAGGCCGCGGACGCCGCCATCGCCGTGTCCGGGTCGGTCGGGCTGGAGCTGATGTACCGGCTGCTGCCGAGCGTGGTGGTGTACAAGGTCAGCCCGTGGTTCGAGTGGGTCGCCCGGCGGGTGGCGTCCCGGCAACTGGTCAGCCTGGTCAACCTGCTCGCCGACCGGGAGCTGTTCCCGGAGGTGGCCGGCGGGGCGTTCGACCCGGACCGAACCGCCGCCCCGGTCGTCCGCTGGCTGACCGACCCGGCGGCCCGGGAGGCGGTGGTCGCCGACCTGCGGGAGTTGCGGCAGAAGGTGGCGGTGCCCGGGGCGTGCGACCGGGCCGCCGACTTCCTGCTCGCCGAGCTGGCGAACCCGGCTCGCAGCCGTCCTGCGGCGGCCGGTATCATGCGGTGAACGCTGGTTCGGCGTAGGGCGGTGCCGACGCTTTGGGAGGCCCGCCGGCGTGGCAGCCGCTCAGCGCCCCAGACGGCGGGCCTCGAAGACTCGGCACCGCCCTACAAACCGTCGCTTCCTTCCCCCGGGCCTTGGACATGACCGAGCAGCCGTCCCAGGCCGTGCAGGACTACCTGAAGGCGATCCACCGGCTCGGCGGGGCCGACGCCGCCGTCCCGCCGGGGGACATCGCCGGCTTGCTGGCGGTCAAGGCGCCGTCCGTCACCGGCATGTTGAAGCGGCTGGCCGACGCCGGCTGGATCGACTACACCCCGGGGGCCGGGGCCAAGCTGACCGACAGCGGCCGGCTGGAGGCCCGGCGGGTGATCCGCAAGCACCGGCTGATCGAGCTGTTCCTGACCCGGGTGCTCGGGCTGGACTGGAGCGAGGTGGACGCCGAGGCGGAGGCGCTGGAGCACGCCATCTCCCCGCGGCTGGAGGCGGCCATCGCGGCCCCCCTCGGGGAGCCGGTCGTAGACCCGCACGGGCACCCGATCCCGACGGCCGCCGGGGAGATCCACCACCGGGAGCTGCGGCGGCTGTCCGAATTCCGGGCCGGGGACGTGGTGGTCGTGCGGGAGGCCCAGGACGACAACCCGGACCGGCTGCGGCGGTGGTGGGAGCTGGGGCTGACCCCGGGCACCACCGTCCGCGTGTGCAGCTACCAGCCGCTGGACGACCTGTTCGAGGTGGAAGTCGGCGGGCGGGTGGTGCGGCTGGGCAGCGAGGGGCTGGCCGGCCTCCGCGGCGAGCCGGCGTCCGGCCGATAGCGGCCGGCCCTGCGAACCAGGGCTTACACCCGAACGGCGTCACGTCGAAACTTGTCCCCTGTCGGAAACCCCGTCAAACGCAGGCTAAATCGCCGTTCCTGTCGGTTGCTCCGACCATTCGGGTGGGCTAGATACCTGTTGTCCGACGGGTGCCGAGTGCGGCTCGACCCAGTCGCCCCAGCCGTAACCCTCAGCCGCCGTCCCGTATCCCCGGGGAGGCCCGACCGATGGCCCAACTACTCACCTGTAACCTGGCCGTGTTGGCGATCGCCATGCTGTACTACACCTGGCGGGACGGGTACTCGGCCCGGTTCCGACGTAAGGGCGCCCGCGTGAACGACCGGGTGGCTTACATGCTCTGGGTAGCTGCCCAACGGGCCGCATAACCGCCCCGATCGAACCTCCCGCGGCCCGGCCGGGGGCCCCCGGCCGGCCGCGGCGCTTCGGTACGGTCTCCGCTTGCTTTGGTTCGGCTCCCCCTCTCCGCTTCGGGGAGGGGGCTGGGGGAGGGGTGACGCCCGGACCCGTTCCAGCGACTTCAAAGTCGCGGGGCCGGGCGGAAGGTTTGACCCCTCCCCCGGCCCCCTCCCCGAAGCGGAGAGGGGGAGCGAAGACACGAACCCCGCCAACCGGAGATACTACCGCCGCGTCCGGCCGGTTGACGGCCCGTCCCGCCCGCCGGTAGGATGCACATCCTGGCCGAGTCATCCGTACCGGCCGCTCCGGGGCCGGCCGACCGAATGCTGACCAAGCGAATCATCCCCTGCCTGGACGTGGACCGCGGCCGGGTGGTCAAGGGCACCAACTTCGTCGGCCTGCGGGACGCCGGCGACCCGGTCGAGGTGGCCCGCCGGTATCAGGCCCAGGGGGCGGACGAACTCGTCTTCCTGGACATCACCGCCAGCCACGAAGGCCGAGCCACCCTCCGCGACCTGGTCCGGGCGGTGGCCGAGGTGCTTCATGCCGTTCTGCGTCGGCGGCGGCATCCGCACCCTGGACGACGCCACCACGCTCATCCAGGCCGGGGCCGAGAAGGTCAGCCTGAACTCGGCCGCCGTCAAGACGCCCGACCTCATCACCCAGGTGTCGCGGAAGTTCGGCCGGCAGGCGGCGGTCGTGAACATCGACCCCCGGCGAGTCCGCAAGCCTTTACTCCTCTCCCTTGGGGGAGAGGGGTTGGGGGTGAGGGGTCACGGCCCCGCCCCACTCCTGGGTGCTGGAACTGATCGGAGCCGTGACCCCTCACTTAACCCCTCCCCCAAGGGGAGAGGAAAAATGGTGGGAAGTCCACGTGAACGGCGGCCGGATCCCGACCGGGCTGGAGGCGGTCGCCTGGGCGCGGGAAGTGGAGCGGCTCGGGGCCGGGGAGATCGTCCTCACCTCGATGGACGCGGACGGCACCAAGAACGGGTACGACCTGCCGATGCTCCGGGCGGTGAGCTCGGCGGTCAACATCCCGGTGGTGGCCAGCGGCGGGGCCGGCAGCCCGGAGCACTTGCGGCAGGCGTTCGAGGCCGGGGCCGACGCCGCCCTCGCGGCCAGCATCTTTCACTACAACGAGTACACGATCCCCGCGACCAAAGACTACCTGGCCCGGCACGGCGTGCCGGTGCGGGTGGTCCCCGTCGCCGCCTGAGTCACCCGCTCACCTCGTCCGACCTTCACCCGGGAGCACCCCCCGATATGGCACCCCCGAACGCCCCGAAGATGGCCGTCCCGGTCTCGGCCGAGCCGGTGCCGGCCACCCCGGCCGCCCCCGCCGCCCCGGCCGGGGCGTTCCACAGCCCGAACGCCATCAACGACCCGAACGTCCCCGGGCTGAAGCTGGCCACCCCGGTGCCGGGCGAGCTGCCGGTCAACCAGTTGTTCCGCACGGTCATGCTGCACGAGGGGTCCGACCTGCACCTGAAGGCCGGGCTGCCGGGGATGATGCGGCTGCGGGGGGTCATCCAGAAGATGGCCACCAAGCCGCTCTCCCAGGAGGACCTGGAGAAGCTGCTGGTCCCGCTGATGAACGAGAAGCAGCGGATCACGTTCGACGACAAGGGCGGGGCCGACTTCGCCCACGTGGTCGGCAGCGACGAGTGCCGGTTCCGGGTCAACCTGTTCAAGCAGCGGGGCAAGCTGGCCCTGGTCGCCCGGCGGGTGAACACCAAGATCCCGACGTTCGAGAAGCTCGGGCTGCCGCCGAGCATCGAGAAGCTGTGCCACTACGACCAGGGGCTGGTCATCCTGGCCGGCGTCACCGGGTCCGGCAAGTCGACGACCATCGCGTCCATGCTGGAGTACATGAACATCCGGGAGGCGCTGCACATCCTCACGATCGAGGACCCGATCGAGTTCGTGTTCGCCGACAAGATGAGCGTGGTCAACCAGCGGGAGGTGTACCTGGACGTGTCCGACTGGCACACCGCCCTCAAGCACGCCGTCCGGGAAGACCCGGACGTGATCCTGGTGGGCGAGATGCGGGACCAGGACACGTTCGAGGCCGGGGTCCATGCGGCCGAGACCGGTCACGTCGTGTTCGGGACCATTCACGCCTCGACGGCGGCCAGCACGATCAGCCGGATCCTGGACCTGTTCCCGCCGAACATGCACCACGCGGTCCGGCAGACGCTCGGGTTCAACCTGAAGGCGGTGGTCGCCCAGAAGCTGGTGCCGGCCATCAAGCCCGGGGTTCAGCGGGTGCCGACGAACGAGATCATGATCGTCAACCCGACCATCCGCGACCTGATCCTGAAGAACAAGGACGACAAGCTGCTCGACGCCATCCGGATCGGGTTCCTGGAGGGGATGGTGGACTTCACCGAGAACCTGCGGCAACTGGTCGAGCGGGGGGACATCGACAAGGCGACCGCCCTGGAGTTCGCCCCGAACCCCGAGCAGCTCAAGATGGCCCTCAAGGGGATCAAGGTGGCGGCGCCGGGGATCCTGTAATCGGAATGGCCCGCTGACCACGCAGATCGGAACGCAGATGAAAACCGGATCGGAATTAGTTCTTCAATCCGGTTTTCATCTGCGTCGAAGTCTGCGTCCTCAGCGGGCCATTCTGTAGCACACCAGCTCCACGTCGTTCCGCACGAACACGCACCGGCCGGCATACGCCGGGTGGCACCACACCGTCGGCCGGCCGGCCATCTTGTTCGTCGGCTCCAGCAGCTTCGCCCGGTCGACCTCCTGGTAGCCGCCGGGGGACAGCTTCGCGATCACCAGCTCGCCCTGCTCGTTGAACAGGAACCACTTGTCCCCGTTCGGCGTGAGGAAGGCGTTCCCCCAGCGGACTTCCTTCCCCTCCTGCCCGGGCCGGCCGACGGTCGGGGTGCGGGTAGACCACAGGGTCTTGCCGGTGGCCGCTTCCTGGCAGAGCAGTTCGCCGTAACTGGAGACGCCGTAGATATGCTCGCCGACCACGTAGGAAGTGGGCATGATGCTGTGGATGCCGTCCGACTGGCCCGGCCGCTCGCCCTTACTCTTGCTCTTCCAGACGACGGTCGGCGGCCCGGTCGGGTTGACCCCGAGCATCACCGGCCCTTCGTAGAAGGCGGTCAGGAACAGCATGTCGCCGGGCACGGCCCGGGGCATCGGGGCGGTCAGGGCGTGTTGGACCGGCCACGGGTGGAACCAGATCCGCTTGCCGGTCGCCGGGTCGAGGCCGGCGCACCCGCGGCCGTGCCAGATGATCAGCGTCCGCCGGCCGGCCAGGTCGTAGATGACCGGCGGCGAGTACCCGGCGTCGCTCTCCAGGCTCTGCGACGCCCAGACCTGCTTGCCGGTGTGCTTGTCGAAGGCGACCACCAGCCGCTCGCCGGTCCCGCCGACCAGGCAGATGAGCTTGTCCCCGTCCACCAGCGGGGCGGCGGCGAAGCCCCAGACGTTTAGCCGGGCCTCGTACTCCGTGAGCAGGTTCCTGGCCCACAGCCGCTTGCCGGAGTCGGCGGCGTAGCACCGCAGGTCGCCCATCGCCCCGAGCGTGTAGACGCGGTCGCCGTCCACGGTCGGGGTGCAGCGGGGGCCGGACCCGTATTGGATGCGGTACTCGGCCGGGTACTCGTCCTTCCAAAGGAGTTTGCCGGTCGACTGGTCGAAACACTGCACCCGCTCCACGCCCGCCTTTCCGCCGCGGACGGAGCTGCCCAGGTTGGCGTCCGGCGACACCCGGTCGAGGACGAACACCCGGCCGTCCGCCACCGCCGGCCCGGCGTACCCCTGGCCGACGGGGGCCTTCCACACCAGCTTCGGCCCGCCGGCCGGGAACTTGTCCAGGATGCCGGCTTCTTTCCACACGCCGGACCGGTCGGCGCCGAGGTACTGCGGCCAGTCGTCGGCCGGGGCGGCGGTGACGAGGACCAGTGTAAGTCCCAGTGCGAGGGGGGAAAACCGCATCACGTCCTCCTGGGGCGGGTCGGTGGTTTTGCTCCCCCTCCCCGAAACAGGGAGGGGGAGCAAAGCCCAAAGCAACGGGACGCGGGCGGCGTCCCGTTGCGGGCGGTCGGGGATACTCTTATCGTGATACCGTGGGAGTGCCCGTGCCCTTCCGCCAGAATCCACCGCCGACCGACTCCGGGGCCACGCATGTTCGAAGGGATCACCCGCAACCTCGGGGACGCGCTCAAGAAGCTCCGCGGCCGCGGCCGGCTCACCGCCGACAACATCCGGGAAGGCCTACGGGAAGTCCGCCGGGCGCTGCTCGAAGCGGACGTAAACCTGTCCGCCGTCACCGCCTTCCTGTCGAACGTGGAGGCGAAGGCGGTCGGCCAGGACGTACTCGCCCGGGTGGACCCGTCCGAGCAGATCGTCAAGATCGTCTACGAGGAACTGATCGCCCTGATGGGGCCGGTCGACCACAAGATCCCCCAGCGGGGCGACCGGCCGGTGGTGCTGATGCTCTGCGGCCTCCAGGGGGCCGGGAAGAGGACCACCGCGGCCAAGCTGGCCCTGAACATCAAGGGCATGGGCCGCAAGCCGCTCCTGGCCGCCGCCGACCTCCAGCGGCCGGGGGCGGTCGAGCAGCTCAAGACGCTCGCCGACCAGATCGGGGTGGATTTCTACAGCGAACCGACCAACCCCGTCGACGTGTGCAAGAACGCGGTCGCCCACGCCAAGAAGACGCTCTGCGACACGGTCATCCTCGACACCGCCGGCCGGCTCCAGATCGACGACGCGCTGATGGAGGAGTTGAAGCAGATCGACCGGTTTGCCAAGCCGGACGCCGCTTATCTGGTCGTGGACGCGATGATCGGCCAGGAGGCGGCGAACGTGGCCAAGGCGTTCAACGACGCCCTGGAGCTGGACGCCTGCATCCTGACCAAGCTGGACGGCGACGCCCGGGGCGGGGCGGCCCTGAGCATCAAGCACGTCACCGGGGTGCCGATCAAGTTCGTCGGGGTGGGGGAGAAGGTCGACAAGCTGGAGGAGTTCCACCCGCAGCGGATGGCCGGCCGGATCCTCGGCCAGGGCGACATGATGGGGGTGGTGGAGAAGATCGCCAGCATCCAGAATCAGATGTCCCAGGAGGAGATGGCCGCCCAGCAGGCCAAGCTGGAGAAGGGCAGCTTCACCATCGAGGACTTCCGCAAGCAGTTCCAGATGATCGCCCAGGTGGGGATGAAGG
The DNA here is from genome assembly GCA_046350115.1 of Gemmataceae bacterium. Taxonomy (GTDB): domain Bacteria; phylum Planctomycetota; class Planctomycetia; order Gemmatales; family Gemmataceae; genus JAXMAZ01. The sequence continues at coordinate 127,675 of JAXMAZ010000020.1, read as the reverse complement.
GGCTGATCGAGAAGATGCCGGGCATGTCGGAGATGATCCCCGAGGGGGAAGACCCGGAGGTGGCGCTCAAGCGGGTCCAGGGGATGATCGACTCGATGAGCAAGAAGGAGAAGGCCGACCCGGACATCATCGACCAGAGCCGCCGCAAGCGGATCGCGGCCGGGGCCGGGGTGGAGCCGCACGAGGTGAAGCAGTTCCTGCACCAGTTCGACCAGGTGCGGTCGCTGATGAAGCAGATGGCCAGCATGAGCATCTGGCAGCGGCTGAAGATGGTCAGCGGGCTGGGCCGGGCCGGGGCGTTCCTGCCGGGGGCGCCGGGGCTGAAGACCAAAGGGGACACCGGCAAGCGGCTGTCCGCCAAGGAGCGGGCCGAGGCCCGGAAGAAGAAAAAGAAGAAGCGTTGACTGGTGTAGGTGTAGGGCGGGTCAAGCGTCGCTCTGGACGCCGACCCGCCGTGCGTGGCAAGGACTCATTGCCGGTCGCGGCGGGTCGGCGCGTCGAAGAGCGACGCTTGACCCGCCCTACGAAACCGGGGTGTGACACGATGGATGCCGTGGGTGGAGTCCAGGCCGGGTACGACCGGTGGGCGGCGGTGTACGACCACGACGGCAACCCGCTGCAAGGGCTGGAGGAGCCGGCCGTCCGGGCGCTGGTCGGCGACCCGCAGGGGCTGGAGGTTCTCGACATGGGCTGCGGGACCGGCCGGCACGCCCTCTGGCTGGCCGCCGCCGGGGCGACCGTTACCGCCGTCGACTTCTCGAGGGATGCTGGCCGAGGCCCGCCGCAAGCCGGGGGCAGAGGGGGTGCGGTTCCTCGTCGCGGACCTGCACCAGCCGTTGCTGCTGCCGGACCGGGCCTTCGACCTGGTCGTCAGCGGGCTGGTGCTCGAACACCTGCGGGAACTGGACACCGCCTTCCGCGAGGCCCGGCGGGTGTTGAAGCCCGGCGGCCGGGCGGTGGTGTCGGCCATGCACCCGGCCATGTTCTTACGGGGCACCCAGGCCCGGTTCACCGACCCGGCGTCCGGCGTGGTGGTCCAGCCGGGGAGCGTGCCGCACCAGGTCAGCGACTTCGTGATGGCCGCGGTGCGGGCCGGGTTCACCCTCACCCATCTGGCCGAACAGGCGGCGGACGCGGCCTTTGCCGCCCGGTTCCCGCGGGCCGAGAAGTACGTCGGCTGGCCGATGCTCGTCACCCTCGGGCTGACCGCGTGACGAGGCTGGTTTTCCGTAGGGTGCGTTGAGGCTTTGCAGAAACGCACCGGCGTCCGAGCACTTCTTGCCCGGTCTGGTGCGTTTCGCAGAGACCCTACGAACACCACCCGGCCGATTTTTCCGCCAAGGTGGCGTAGCCGACTCGTTCGCACGCCGCTAATTTAATCTGTCTCATTGTGAGCATCGCGCAGAGGAACCGTCTGTGGCCGTTCGCATCCGCATGAAGAAGATGGGCCGGACCCACCGGCACTACTACCGCATCGTGGCCATCGACCACCGCCAGCCGCGGGACGGCCGGGAGATCGAGCAGCTCGGCAGCTACGACCCGCACGTCGCCAAGACGGACGAGCGGGTCAAGCTGATCCCCAGCCGGATCAAGTACTGGCAGAGCGTCGGGGCCAAGGCGTCCGACCAGTGCGAGGTGTTCTTCAAGAAGTACATGGCCAAGTTCGAGGAGCTGGAGGCCAAGGCGGCGGCCGAGAAGGCGGCCGCCGCTGCCGCCCAACCGGCTCCGGCCCAGGCGTAAGCTGAGCGGGTGCGGCATGTCCCGGTCGATCCGGTTCGACGTGCTCACCCTGTTCCCGGACCTGTTCCAGGGGTATCTCACCCAGAGCCTGCTGAAGCTGGCCATCCAGCGGGGCTTGGTGGGCGTCCACCTGTGGGACATCCGGGACTGGGCGACGGACAAGCACCAGAAGGTGGACGACCGGCCGTTCGGCGGCGGCCCCGGGATGGTGCTGATGCCCGAGCCGGTGGTCGCCTGCGTCGAGGACGTGCGGGCCAAGGCCGAGCCGCCCGGTAAGGTGGTGATGCTCACCCCGGCCGGCCGAAGGCTGACGCAACGGGTGGTCGAGGATCTGGCCACGCACGACCGGCTGCTACTGTTGTGCGGCCGGTACGAGGGGTTCGACGACCGCATCCGGCAGGTGCTGGACCCCCTGGAGGTGAGCGTCGGCGACTTCGTCTGCAACGGCGGCGAGGTGCCGGCGATGGTGGTGATCGACACGGTCATCCGGCTCATCCCCGGCGTCCTCGGGGACGACCAGAGCGCGGCCGACGAGAGCCACTCGGACCCCGGCCGGATCGAGTACCCGCAGTTCACCCGCCCCCGGGTGTTCCGCGGGCTGGAGGTGCCGGAGGTGCTACTCTCCGGGAACCACCAGGCGATCGCCAGGTGGCGGGCGGAGCAGTCTCGCGAGCGGAGCGAACGGAACACCAACGGTTAGCCGCGAGGCCCAGCCGAGCGGGTACGAAAGGCAAGTGCGGTCATGCAAAACAAATTCCTGTCGGCGGTCGAAGCGGTCCACCTGAAGTCCGACGTCCCGGCGTTCCAGGTCGGGGACACCGTGGTCGTCCACCAGAAGCTGCTGGACGGGGCCAAGGAGCGGATCCAGACGTTCGAGGGGGACGTGATCGCCCGCAGCGGCGGCGGCATCAAGGAGACGTTCACGCTCCGCAAGATCGTCCAGGGCGAGGGCGTCGAGCGGATCTTCGTGGTCCACAGCCCGCGGATCGCCAAGATCGAGATCAAGAAGGCCGGCCGGGTCCGCCGGGCCAAGCTGTTCTACATCCGCGAGCGGGTGGGCAAGGCGGTCAAGATCAAGGGCGACACCAAGCGGCAGGTGGTCATCGACGCCGCCGCCAAGGCGGCCGTCGAGCAGGCCGCCAAGGCCGCGGCCGAGGCCCACAAGGAGCAGAACACCACCGGCGAGAGCAAGCGGGCGGCCAAGCGGAAGGCCAAGGCCGAAGCCTCGAAGAAGTAACTTGCCGTGGCCGACACTAGCAACGCCCGAACCCCGCCGGCCGGCGGGTTCGGGCGTTGGCCGTTCTGGAAGCGGTGGTTCGGTCAGCGGTCCGAGCGGGCGGCGGCGAAGTTCTTGCGGCGGGCCGGGTATCGCATCCTGGCCGCCAACGTGGCCGACCAACTCGGCGAGATCGACCTGCTCGCCCTCGCCCCGGACCGGGTGACGCTGGTGGTGGTCGAGGTGCGGTCCACGTCCGGCCCGGACCCTCGGCCGGCGGCCGAGTCGGTCAACCTTGTCAAGCAAAAGAAGCTGACCGAGGCAACGCTCCGGTTCCTGGCCCGCCGCCACCTGCTCGGCACGGCCGTCCGGTTCGACGTGCTCGCCATCGCCTGGCCGCCGGGGCAGCGCGAACCGACGGTGCAGCACATCCCTCATGCGTTTGAAGCCACCGGCCGGTTCCAAATGTATTCGTAGGATTTCGTAGGGTGCGTGGAGGCTTTGCGAAACGCACCGCGAGCCGTCCTGAGTCGGAACCTGAACCTGTATCCGCCGCGCGGGCCGGGGGAGGGCGAGGCTCCTGCCGAGCCGGGGAGCGCGTGGGCAGGCAGAGTGCCCTGCACCGGGGGCAACCGCCGGGGGAGGGTGGCAGCGATTGCCGCAGGCAGCCCGGCTCGGCAGGAGCCTCGCCCTCCCCGGCCCGCGGCGGTACGGTGAGGGCGTGTTGCCTTGTGAAGTCCCACCGGTGCGTTGCGCAAAGCCTCCACGCACCCTACAGAAGACCGCCATGCCCGAGTTCAAGCCCGTTGACGAACAGCTCGCCCTCCTGCTCCGCGGGGCGGCCCAGGTGGAGACGGAGGCCGACCTCCGCAAGAAGCTCACCCGCAGCACGGAGACGGGCAAGCCGTTGCGGGTGAAGTACGGCATCGACCCGACCGGGTTCGACGTACACCTGGGGCACACCGTCCCGCTGCGGAAGCTGCGGCAGTTCCAGGAGCTCGGGCACACCGCCGTCCTCATCATCGGCACGGCAACGGCCCAGGTCGGCGACCCGTCCGGCCGGGACGAGTCCCGCCAGGGGCTGACCCCGGAGCAGATCGCGACGAACGCGGACAGCTACCTCACCCAGATCGCCCGTGTGATCGACGTCACCCGGGCCGAGGTGGTCCGCAACGACTGCTGGTTCCACCGGTTCGACTTCGCCCGGATGCTCCGGCTGCTCGGCAGCACCACCATCCAGCGGATGCTGGAGCGGGACGACTTCGCCAAGCGGATCGCGTCCGGCACCCCGATCTACCTGCACGAGTGCCTGTACCCGCTCATGCAGGGGCACGACAGCGTCGAAATCCGGGCCGACGTGGAGCTCGGCGGAACGGAGCAGCTGTTCAACCTGATGGTCGGCCGGAACCTCCAGCGGGACGCCGGGCAGGAGCCGCAGGTGGCGTTCACCATGCCGATCCTCCGCGGGCTGGACGGCGAGAAGAAGATGGGCAAGAGCTTGGGCAACTACATCGGGGTGAACGAGCCGGCCAAGGAGCAGTTCGGCAAGACGATGCGGATCGCCGACGCCCTGATGCAAGAGTGGTTCACCCTACTGACCGACCGGCCGGAGGCGGAAGTCGGTGAGCTTCTGAGCGGCAAACCGAACGAGGCGAAGAAGCGGCTCGGGGCAGACATCGTCACGTGGTTCCACGGCCCGGCTGCGGCCGAGCAGGTGCTGGCGGAGTGGCGGAAGCAGTTCGAGGAGAAGGGCGACCCGGACGACATTCCGGAGGTGCTGGTGCCGGCGGCCGAGGTGACGGACGGGGCGGTCGGGGTGTTGAAGCTGCTGGTGTTGGCCGGGCTGTGCAAGAGCAACAGCGAGGCCCGCAAGAAGGTGGAGGAGGGGGCGGTGAACGTCGGCCCGGACCGCACCAAAGTGGCCGACTGGAAGGCGGCGCTGCCTGTCGGCGACGGGCTGGTGCTGCGGCTCGGGCGGAAGATCGTGCGGGTGAAGGTGGGGTGAAATCGCAAAGCCCACGGACGATCGTCCGTGGGCTTTCTGCAGGGACTACATCACTTCTTCTGCATTAAATCCATCACGGCGGCGGTCATCGTCCGCACCCCCATCTTGATGCTCGGCCCGGGCAGCGGGGCGTAGCTGTCGGCGTGCATGCTTGGCAGCACCGGGCCGCCCGGCCGCTGGGACTCGTTCCACCGGTCCGCGGCGATGGTGCCGAGGAAGTACATGCAGATCGGCACCCCGTCCTTGCCGAACCGGCCGAAGTCCTCGCCGCCCATGATCGGCGGCCGCTCCTTCACGTTCGCCTCCCCGAGCATCTGCCGGAACAGCCCGGTGACGCGGCGGGTCAGCTTCACGTCGTTCACCGTGCTCGGGGTGTACTCGTCCAGGTTCACGGTCACGACCGGGTCCGGCGCCCGCGCCCCGGCGGCGGCCGCCCGGCAGATGCGGTCGATCGCCTTCAAGACGTGGTCGCGGACCTGGTCCGTCGTGGACCGCACGGTGAGTTGCAGCTTCACCTCGTTCGGGATGATGTTGTGCTTGGTCCCGCCGTGGATGGAGCCGACCGTCACCACCGCCGGGTCGGTCGGGTTGATCTCCCGGCTGACGATGGTCTGCAGGTCGAGGATGATGCGGGCGGCGAGGACGACCGGATCAACCGTCGTGTGCGGGGCCGCCCCGTGCCCGCCCTTGCCCTTCACCGTGATGTCCACCGTGTCCACGTTGGCCAGGGCCAGCCCTTCGGAGTAGGCGATCTGGCCGACCGGCAGCCGGGCCTCGCAGTGCAGGGCCAGGGCGTAGTCCGGCCGCGGGAACCGCTTGAACAGCCCGTCCGCCAGCATGGCCCGGGCGCCGACCCCGATCTCTTCGGCCGGCTGGGCGACCAGCACCAGCGTCCCGCTCCACTTGTCCTTGAGCGCCACCAGGGTGCGGGCGGTGCCGACGAAGCAGGTCATGTGAACGTCGTGCCCGCAGGCGTGCATCACCCCCGTCTCGTTGCCGAACCGGTCCCGGGTGCGGACGGTACTGGCATAGGGGACGCCGGTCCGCTCCGTCACCGGCAGGGCGTCCATGTCCGCGCGGTACAGGACCGTCGGCCCGGCGCCGTTCTTCAGCACCCCGACGACGCCGTGCCCGCCGACTTTCGTCGTCACCTCGAATCCCAGCTTGCGTAGCTCCTCGGCCATGCGGGCGGCCGACTGCTCCTCCTGGAGCGACAGCTCGGGGTGGGTGTGCAGGTGGGTGTAGAGGGCGGTCAGGTCGGCCAGCTCGGCGTCGATCCGGGCGTCGATGGCCGCCACCGGCACCCCGGGCGGGTCGGCGGCGACGGCGGGGCCGGGGAGGAGCAGGGCGAGGAGCGGCAGGAACCGGCGGGCGGGCATCGGCGGACCTCGGTGGGGTGACGCCGGAGATTGTACGCGAACCGGGGCGGTCGGCAGGTTAGCGGGCCGGCCTCCGGCCGGCCCGGGGACGCCGGTGGCGTCCCCGCTAACCGGGTGGAGCGGGTGTGCTCACTCCGGCAGGTAGCGGATCCGCTTGTTCAGGTCGGTGTTCACCGAGTGGTACGGCTCGGTCAGGTGGGTGCGGTCGAACAGGTCGGTCCGCAGCACCTCCAGGTCGTCCGCCCCGAGCGCGTTGTCGAAGATCGGGGTCAGGTAGTCCACCCCCACCGGGGAGGGCCGCATCCCGGTCGGGTCGTAGCAGTCCGGGTGGAGCGGGCGGGCGTGGATGTGCCCCCACCGGTCGCGGAAGTCGTTGGCGTACACCTCGCCCAGGTGGAACCCCTTCTCCCGGGTGTGGTTGAGCACGGCGACCGCGTTCACCCGGCCGTCCAGCAGCAGCTCGACCGCGTGCCCGCCGAGCAGGGCGGCGTGGAACCGGTCGAACCGGATCGGCCGGCCGCCCCGCTGGGTGTGGCCGATCTTCCGGGTGAAGATGGCCGACCGGGCCGACTCGTTCCGCCGCTTGCTGGTGAAGTAGGTGTCCCCGAGCCGGGCGATGAGCACGCTCCGCAGCGCCTCCGCCGCCCCGGACAGCACCTTGTTCCCGGCCGGGTCGGTGCTGGCGTGCTCGGCCCCCAGCTCCCGCCCCTGCTCGTCCACCACCCCCTCCCCGCAGACGATGACCACGTGCTTCTGCAGGTCGTAAATCTCCTGCGTCCGGGCGACCAGGGTGTCCACGTCCAGCCGGCTCTCCGGGACGAGCAGCAGGTCCGGCTCGCCGTACATGGCCCCGAGGGAGATGTACCCGCTGTGCCGGCCCATGCACTCGACGATGGCGATCCGCCGGTGGCTCTCGGCCGTGGTCCGCACCCGCTGCACGCCGGTGGCGGCCACGTACACGGCGGTGGCGTACCCGGGGGTGACGTAGTTGACCATCCGCTCCGGGTCGAACCGGGTGTACGACCTGGACCGGGCGTACCAGAACCCGCCCTTCTCGACCACGTCCGTCCGCCCGGCCGGGGGCAGCCCGGTGGCGTCCGCCGGGGCGACCCGCACCCACTCGTCCGGCTCGCTCCGGTAGTTCAGCCCGAGGTCGTTGTCGATCGTCTTGGGGGCGAGGACCGTCGGCAGGTGTTCGCTGAGCGCCTGCATGGCGTTCAGGGTGCCGTCCCCGCCGATGCAGATCAGCCCTTCGATGTTCAACTGCCTGAGCCGGCCGACCACCTGGCCGACCGCCGCCGCGTCCTCGTGGTCGACGTAGTCCCGGCTGGCCCCGAGGAGGGTGCCGCCCATCGCCGGGTCGAGTTCGGGGATGGTCGTGAACAGCGGGTTCAGGAAGACGTGCGGGCAGCGGGGGTTGAACAGGCTGCTGAACCCCTTGATCAGCCCGACCAGCTCGACCCGGTGCCGGTTGGCGACGGTGGCCGCCCCGTACAGGGTGGCGTTCAGGGCCGGGGTGTCGCCGCCCGCGGTCAGGATGCCGATCCGCTTCATAGGACACCGGGTTCAAAGTTCAAAAGGCAAAGTTCAAAGATAAGAACCGGGCCACCGCCCGTCTTACCTTTGAACTTTGCCTTTTGAACTTTGAACCCGGCTCAGCCGGCCATCACGTACTTCCGCAGGGTGCTGTACACCTCCTCGCACCGCTCCTGCCACTGGGCCAGGTCGGGCGGGAGGTGTTTGCCGAGCGGGCGGAAGCACACCTGCACCTGCACCCGGGTGGCGTCCAGCTTGTGCATCTGCAGGTCCAGCTCGATCGGCTCCTTGCCCCGGACCGGGCGGGTGGCGGCCAGGAACGAGAACAGCTTGCTCCCCTGGGCGGCGGCCCGGCCGCCGGGCGGGTCGATGTGCACCCGGATCAGCCCCGGGTCGGAGGCCACCACCAGCCCGTTGGTGTCCTCCACGAACCCCCGCAGCTTGGCCGCCGCCAGCCGCTCCGGCAGGGCCGCCTCGAACGTGTCCGACAGGACGTACTTGTCCTCCGGCCGGGCCGGCGGCGGGTCGGCCAGCACGCACTCGACGATCACGCTGTCCGGCTTGGCGGCCGGGGCCGGCTCCCGGACCGGGGCGGCCTCCGCCCAGACGTCCGCCCCGATCGCCTTGCCGAACTCCTCGGCCAGTTGGCGGGCCGACTGGTACCGCTCGCTCGGGTACTTGGACAGGGCCGTCTGGACCACCGTCTCCAGCCGGGCCGGCAGGTTGAACACCCCGATCTTGGCGAACGGCGGCGGCGGGTCGTGCAGGTGGGCGGCCAGCATCCGCTCCTGGGAGCGGACGTCGAACGGCAGCCGGCCGGTCAGCAGCTCGTACAGGATCACCCCGACGCTGTACAGGTCGCCCCGGTGGTCCACCGGGTCGCCCCGGACCATCTCCGGGCTGACGTACGCCGGGGTGCCGCAGGCGAACACCTGCCCGGTCCCGGTCAGCTCGGCCAGTTGGATGTGCGGCTTGGCGGTGAACCCGGCGAACCCGAAGTCCATCACCCGGACCGACTCGGTCGGCTTGTCCGCCCCGACCACCATGAGATTCGCCGGCTTCAAGTCCCGGTGGACGATCCCCCAGTCGGCCGCCGCCTGGAGGGCGTGGCAGAGCGGGCCGAGCAGCCGCCCGACCCGGTCCGGGGGGAGCCGCCGGTGCCGGGCCAGCAGCGCCTCCAGGGTGATCCCGGGGATGTAGTCCAGCACCAGCACCGGGCCGACCGGGTCGTCCAGGGAGGCGTCCCGCAGCCGCACCACGTACGGGTGGGCGAACTGCCCCATGCTGGCCACTTCGTTGTCGAAGAACTGGCGGAACCGCGGGTTGGCCAGGACGTGCGGCTTGATCCGCTTGACCACCACCGGCCGGCCCGGGTCGCTCAGCGGGTGGCCGAGGAACACGTGGGCGTTGCTCCCCTCCCCGAGGTACGAGTCCACCTTGTACCGGCCGAGTACCGTGGCCCCGAACAGGGCGGCCGGGTCCGCCGTGTCTCGACGGATCACCCCGGACCGCTCCGGCGGGACCGCGTGCCGTCCGGACAGCCCCGGAATCCGCATGATGAACGCCCCTTGCCCGCCCGCCGGTTCCTGCCGAAGCTTAGTTCGCAATCCGGGGGGTGGCAAACCGGGCCGGTCAGCCGCGGCCGGGGGTGTAGGTGTACGCCACCGTCCCGGACCACGCGCCCCCGGCCGGCAGCTCCCGCCACCCGCTGGCGACCCCCCGGCCGGCCAACGTGGCGGCGTCCGCCGAGCAGGTGTACGGCTCAACAGCGACCGCGTTCCGGTGCGGCGGGGTGAACAGGACCAGCTCCCGGAACTCCGGCGACGCGGTGACGGTGAGCGACGGCCCGGCTGGGTCGGCGGTTCGGATCGCGGCCACCTGTGGCCCCCCGGTCAGGGTGGTGAGGACGTGATCCAGTGAGGTCGCCCCGATCCGCTTCGGCTGGCGGAAGTCGATCTCGGCCGGCACCGGTACGACGCGCCCGGTCGGCAGGTTCTCCGCGTCCGCCTCCCACAGCCCGTCCGCCCAGGTCTGAAGCACCAGGTCGTCGGCAGACGCGACGCCGGGCAGGGTGAAGTACCCGTGATACCCCAGCCCCCACGGCAATGGCCCCGGGCCGAGGTTCTCGACCGTCGCCAGCACCGTCAGGGCGTCGGCCGTCAGCCGAGAAGTCACCTGGAGCCGGAAGTCGGCCGGCCACTGGCTCCGGGCCGCCGGCAGCTCCCGCGACAGTAGGAACTCGCCGGTTACACTCGCCGAGTCGGCCGTTTCCTCAATGCCGAGTACCCGCCACGGGGTGCGGGGGGTGAACCCGTGGATGGCGTGCTTGCCGGACGACTCGTTCAGCGGGAGCTGGTAATCCCGGCCGGAGGCGGTGAGTTTGCCACCCCGCAGTCGGCCGGGGAACGGGAACAGAATCGGGTGGCCGCTGCGGGTCGGGACGGGGTTCGTCTCCCAGTCCGGGGCGGTGTACAGGATCGGGTGCCCATTCACCTGCCACCGCAGGCAGTTGAACCCCCACGCCGGCCACACCTCCGCCCGGCAGCGGTCGCCGTCGGCGAGGGTGTAAACCGGCCCGGCCCGCCCGCCGGCGGACGCCTCGTGAACCGTGACCGTGAAGCCCATGACCTGATCCCCTGGGTGTGAGGCGAAGTGTATCAGGCGTTTGTAGTGTCTCCGGTTGCGTTGGTTTTTCTCCCCCTTCTCCGCTTCGGGGAGGGGGCCGGGGGGGGGAGGGGTTGACGCCCCCGACCCGGACTACAGACTTCGTAGTCTCCGCGATGGGTGGTAGGTGTGACCCCCCCCCCGGCCCCCTCCCCGAAGCGGGAGAGGGGGAGCAAGACACCGAATCCACCATACTGACGCACCGCCAGCCGGCCCGATCCCTTGTCCTGCCGCAAACGCCGGGGTACAATGGCCGCGGTTTTACAAAGTTATCCCGAGCCTCCCCGGGTGCCTCCATGCGACCCGCTCTTCGCCACCTCTGGCTGTTCGCCCTGGCTCCGGTCGTCGGCTGTGCCGAGACTGGGCCGGACTGGCCGGCCACCCCGGGGCCGAAGGTGATCGCCTCGTTCCCGCCCATCTACTGCTTCGCCGCCAACGTGGCCGGCCCGGACGCGGCCGTCCGCCCGGCCATGACCAGCCACGGCCCGCACCACTTCGACCCCAAGCCGGCCGACGCCCGGCGGGTGAGCGGGGCCACCCTGTTCCTGGTGAACGGGCTGGGGCTGGACGACCGGCTGGCCAAGAAGATGATCGCCGGGTCCGGCAACCGCGGGGTCCAGCTGGTCGACCTGGGGGCCAGGCTCGACCCGAAGGAACTCGAAGAGGGGGCTTGCACCCACGACCACGAGCACGCCGAGCCGGGGCACAAGCACGAGCACGCCCCGGACCCGCACGTCTGGCTCGGCCTCGACCTGGCGGCCAAGCAGGTGGACGCCGTCCGGGCCGCCCTCGGGGAAGCCGACCCGGCCCACGCCGCCGACTACGACCGCCGGGCGGCCGAGTACACCGCCAAACTCAAGGCGCTGCACGCCGAGGGGGTGGCCCGGCTGAAGGACAAGACCGAGCGAAAGTTCGTCACCTTCCACGAGTCGCTGGCTTACTTCGCCCGCAGCCTCAAGCTGGAGGTGGCGGACGTGATCCAGAAGGTGCCGGGGAAGGAGCCGTCGGCCAAGGAGCTGGAGGCGCTGATCGGGGCGTGCAAGGCGGACAAGGTGCGGGTGATCGCCGTCGAGCCGCAGTACGCCACCGGCGGGTCGGCCGCCCGGCTGGTGGACGAGCTGACGCGGGCCGGCGTCCCGGACGTGGTGCTGGTCGAGATCGACCCGCTGGAGACGGCCGTCGAGGCCGACTTGAACCCGGGCTGGTACGAGGCGAAGATGCGGGCGAACATCGACGCCCTGGCCAAAGCCCTGAAATGACCGGACACCCCGGTTCGGCTCCCTCCCCCCTTGTGGGGGAGGGTTGGGGTGGGAGGTCAAGATTGCTTGCCGGTTCAGAGCCCGGGTGCGGCAATCGGTCGTGACCCCCCACCCAACCCTCCCCCACAAGGGGAGGGAGTAAGAGTCACACCCCGCCCGTGCAGAAATGACCATCCCGCTGCCGACCGCCGCCCCGCCGCTCCTGTCCCTGGCCGACGTGTGGGTGGACCGGGGCGGCACCCCCATCCTGCGGGGCGTCACCGCCGACATCGCCCGGGGCGACGTCACCGCCCTGATCGGGCTGAACGGGTCCGGCAAATCGACCCTGCTCCGCGCCCTGGTGGGGGAGTTCCCGGTCCGTGGCCGCCTGATCTACCGGTGCGGCCACGACCACTCCCGGCCCCGCCCGGAGTACGTCGGGTACGTGCCGCAACGGCTGACCATCGACCCGCGCTTGCCAATCACCGTCCGCGACCTGCTCGGGCTGGCCCTCAACCGCCGGCCGATCTTCTTCGGCCTCGGCCGGGCCATCTCCCCGCGGCTGAAGGCGATGCTCGGCCGGGTCGGGGTGATCGACCTGCTCGACGTGCCGGTGGACGGCCTGTCCGGCGGGCAACTGCAACGGGTGCTGCTCGCCCTGGCCCTCGAACCCGAACCCGAGCTGCTGCTGCTGGACGAGCCGGCGGCCGGCATCGACTTCAAGACCCAACAGAGCTTTTACGAGCTGATCGCCGACCTGAACCGCACCACCGGCGTCACGGTGCTACTGGTGTCGCACGACCTGTCGGTGGTCAGCCGGTTCGCCGGCCACGTCCTCTGCCTGCGGGACGGGGTGATCCAGTGCCAGGGGACGCCCAAATCGGTCCTCACGTCCGAGGTGCTGGCCGACACGTTCGGGCCGGAGATGCAGACGTTCGCCCACCGGCACTGACCGGCCGCCGCCCGTACAATGCCCGCATGCCTGACTCACTCCCGCAGGTCCGCCTGAAGATCGACCGCCGCTCGTCCCACCCGTGGATCTTCCAGCGGATGGTCGAGCGGCCGCCCCGCATCCCGCCCGGCACCGTCGTGGACATCGCCGATAAGGCCGGCCAGTGGGTCGGCCGCGGGTTCTACAACGGGCACAGCCGGATCACCCTCCGCGTCCTCACGGCGGACCAGAACGAGCCGGTGGACGCCGAGTTCTTTCGCAAACGCATCACGCGGGCGGTCGAGCTGCGTCGTGACCTCCTGAGCCTGGACGCGGTGACGAACGCGTACCGGCTGGTCCACTCGGAGGCGGACGGGCTGAGCGGCCTCGTCGTGGACCGGTTCGCCGACACCCTGGTGCTGGAGTTCTTCGCCGCCGGCATGTTCCGCCAGCGGGAGGCGATCCAGGCGGCGCTGCTCGCCCACTACCCCGGCAGCCGGTTCTACTGGTTCGCCGAAGAGCACGTCCAGAAGCAGGAGTCGTTCGACTGCCACCCCCCGCTGCCGCCCGAGCCGGGTGTCATCACCGAACACGGGGTGCGGTTCCGGGTCGCCCCGGGGGGCAAGCACAAGACCGGGTTCTTCGCCGACCAGCGGGACAACCGCCTCCGGCTCTCGACCTTCTGCGGCGGCAAGCGTGTGCTCGACCTGTGCTGCAACACCGGCGGGTTCGGCGTCTACGCCAAGGCCAGGGGCGGGGCGGCCGAAGTCGTCGGCGTGGACCTGGACGAGTCGGCCATCGACCTGGCGAAGCAGAACGCCAAGCTGAACAAGGCGGACATCCGGTTCGTCCAGGCGGACCTGTTCCCCTGGCTACGGGACGTGCTGCCGAACGGCGAGCGGTTCGACGTGGTGGTGCTCGACCCGGCGAAACTCACCCGGGACCGGGACGACGTGATGGGCGCGCTTAAGAAGTACCACGACATGAACAAGCTGGCCCTCCAGGCGGTCAAGCCGGGCGGCGTGTTCCTCACCTGCTCCTGCACCGGCCTGGTCTCGGAACCCGACTTCCTGGAGACGCTCAAGCGGGCCGGCTGGATGGCCGGGCGGACGGTCCAGGTGTTCGAGGTCCGCGGGGCTGCCGCCGACCACCCGTTCCTGGCCCACGTCCCGGAGGGGCGGTATCTGAAGGCCGTCTTCTGCCGGGTGTGGTGAAACCTGTAGGGCGGCTCCGACGCTTTGGGAGGCCCGCCGGCCCGGGCAGAGAGTCGTTGCCGGTTCTGTAGGGTGCGTGGAGCGAGGCTCTGGGAGCGCAACGCACCGGCCCGGCAGCGACGGCAACTGAGGGGTGAAGCCTCTCCGGTGCGTTCCGCAAAGCCTCCACGCACCCTACGAAAAACACCGGGTGTGGTAGCAGTCGGGGCAATTTCGTAGGGTGCGTTGAGGAGGCTCGGCGACGAAACGCACCGGCCCGGCAGCGACGGCAACCGAGGGGTGAAGTCCCGACGGTGCGTTTCGCAAAGCCTCAACGCACCCTACAGTATGGACCTCCATGCACCGCTCCTCCGGCCTCCTGCTCCACCCGACCAGCCTGCCCGGCCCGTTCGGGGTCGGCGACCTCGGGCCGGCCGCCCACCAGTGGGTCCGCACCCTGGCCGCGTTCGGCCAGACGTGGTGGCAGATCCTGCCTACCACCCCGACCGGGTTCGGCGGGTCGCCGTACCAGAGCGTGTCCGCGTTCGCCGGCAACGTCGCCCTGCTCAGCCCCGAACTGCTGGAGCGGGACGGCCTCCTGCCGGCCGGGTTCGGCGGCGGGCAGTCGTTCCCGGCCGACCGGGTGGATTTCCCCCGGGTGCTGGACTTCAAGGGGAAACTGGTCCGGGCGGCCTGGGACCGGTTCCGCGGCGGGAGCGGGCCGGGCGAACTGAAGCACGAGTTCGACGCCTACTGCGACCGGGAGGCCGGCTGGCTGGCGGACTATTCGCTGCTCCTGGCGATCCGGGAGGCGCTGGGCGGTGCGGCCCTGACCGACTGGCCGGCTGACCTGCTCGCCCGCGACCCGGTCGCCGTCGGGGCGATGGAAGCCAAGCTGGCGGCCGAGGTGCGGATGCACCGGTTCGGCCAGTTCCTGTTCGACCGCCAGTGGGCCGAGCTGCGGCGGGTGTGCGGCGAGCACCAGGTGAAGCTGTTCGGCGACGCCCCGATCTTCGTGTCCGCCGACTCGGCCGACGTGTGGGCCAACCCGGACCAGTTCCTGCTCGACAAGCAGTTCCAGCCGAAGGTCGTGGCCGGGGTGCCGCCGGACTACTTCGCGGCCGACGGCCAGCACTGGGGCAACCCGCTGTACGACTGGGACCGGATGGCCGCCACCGACTACGCCTGGTGGGCCGCTCGCCTTCAGCGGCTGTTCGCCCAGTGCGACCTGGTCCGGCTCGATCACTTCCGCGGGTTCGCCGCCGCCTGGCACATCCCGGCCGGGGAGACGACCGCCCGCAACGGCCGGTGGGTGGACGGCCCCGGGGCCGGGCTGTTCGACGCCCTCAGCGGCCAGCTCGGCGAACTGCCGCTGGTCGCCGAGGACTTGGGCCTGATCACCGCCGACGTGCACGCCCTGCGGCAGCGGTTCGGCTACCCGGGGATGCGGGTCCTCCAGTTCATGCTCGGCGGATCGGACAACCCGTACTGGCCGCACTTCTACGACCGGAACACCGTCGCGTACACCGGCACCCACGACAACGACACCACCAACGGCTGGTACGCCAGGCTGAGCGACACGGACCGGCGGACGGTCGCCCGATACCTCGGCCGGGAGGTCGGTAGCCCGGCGTGGGACCTGATCCGGCTGGCCTGGGCGTCGGTGGCGGACGTGGCCGTCGCTCCGCTGCAGGACGTGCTGGAGCTGGGCACCGAGGCCCGGATGAACGTCCCCGGGGTGGCGGACGGGAACTGGGCCTGGCGGTTCACCCCGGACCAAGTCCGGCACGGCCAGTTCGAGCGGCTGGCCGAACTCACCGAAACGTACCATCGCAAGCCCGAGAGGGGGTTGGCCGGGCCGTGACCGGCTGACCCCTCGGCGCTACTTCTCCGGCCCGTACTCGTCCTTCCACTCGTCGTACCAGGCCATCTGGATGGCCTCCAAACGCTTCTCGCTCGACTCGTCCGCCTTCCCCTCGAACCCCTCCAGGTCCATCACCCACTTGTGCAGGTCGGTGAACCGGACGGTCAACGGGTCGAGGGTGTCGTACCGCTCGAACAGCAGCTCGCCGATCTCGCGGGCGTCGGTCCAGGTCATGGGCTGGCTCTCCGTAGGGTCCGCTGTGCGGACCGGTTGCGCTCCCACTTTCCGCACAGCGGACCCTACAAGCCGATCTCGTCCTCTCGCTTGCCACTCAGTACCGCCTTCGTCACGGTACTCATGACCGCCTCGGCCAGCGGCTCGGTGGCGGCCCCGAACTCGTCGCCGGCTCGCTGCAGGGCGGCCACGTCGGTGCCGGCGATCGCGGCTTTGAGGGCGTCGGTCGCCCGGTCGATGCGGTCGCGTTGGCCGGGGGTCAGGGTGTCACCGGCCGTCGCCAGCCCCTTCGCGGTGTGCCGCAAATCCGCCTCGGCCTTGTTGCGGAGTTCGATCAGCCGACGGGCGGTGAAGTCCGCGTGGGCGTGCTCGACGCTCGCCAGCACCAGCGACTCGACCTCGGCCGGGGAGAGGCCGTGGGCCGCCTTCACCGTCACCTCGGCGGCCGTCCCGCTCCGCTGCTCGACTGCCGACACGGTGAGCTGGCCGTTGGCGTCCACCAGGAAGGTGACGTCCAACTGCGGCAGCCCGGCCGGCATCGGCGGCACCCCGGACAGGACGAACTCGCCGAGCTTGCGGCAGTCCCGGGTCAGTTCGCGTTCGCCCTGGTAGATGCCGATCTGCACCTTGGTCTGGCCGTCCGCCGAGGTGCTGTACCGCTGGGTGGCCCGGCACGGGACGGTCGTGTTCCGGTGGATCACTTTGTCCACGACGCCGCCGAGCGTCTCGATGCCGAGCGACAGCGGCACCACGTCGAGCAGCAGCGTCGAGCGGCGGTTGCCGGCCAGGATGTCCGCCTGCACCGCCGCCCCGAGGGCGACCACCTCGTCCGGGTTGAGGTCGGTGTGCGGGGGCTTGCCGAAGAAGTCGGCCACCAGCCGGCGGACGAGCGGCACCCGGGTGCTGCCGCCGACCAGGACGACTTCGCCGACCTGGGCCGGGGTGAGGCCGGCGTCCCGCAGGGCCGACCGGCACTTGGCCAGCGACCGGTCCACCAGCGGCTTGACGAGCGATTCGAACTCGGGGCGGGTCACGGTCTGGCGGTGTGTGGTCCGCTCGCTCCGCGAGCGGTCGGCGCATCTCGCCCGGGTGTCGTCCTCGGTGCCGGGTGCAGTCCCGGCCGCTCGCGGAGCGAGCGGACCACACACCAGATCCGCCGATTCCGCTGTACTCAGCGCGATCTTGCACCGCTCGGCCGCGTCTCGAAGGCTTTGAAGCAGGTGCGGGTCGCGGGCGGCGGTCAAGTCCACGCCCATCTCGTTCGCGGCCAGGCTCATGAGGGCGCGGTCGAAGTCGTCCCCGCCGAGCCGGGTGTCGCCGTTGGTGGCCAGCACCCGGAACACGCCGTCTTGCAGCGACAGGACCGAGCAGTCGAAGGTGCCGCCGCCGAGGTCGTAGACGACGACGGTGCCGGCGTCCCCCTTGTCCAGCCCGTAGGCGAGGGCGGCGGCGGTCGGCTCGTTGACGATCCGCAGCACGTCCAGCCCGGCGATCCGGCCGGCGTCCCGGGTGGCCTGCCGCTGGGCGTCGTCGAAGTACGCCGGGACGGTGATGACGGCCTTCGTCGGGTTGCCGGCCCGCTTGCGGACCTCCTTCAGGATGAGCGCCGACAGTTCCTCCGGCGTCAGCTCCTTGCCGCCGACCCGCACCCGCAGGACGGTCCGGCCGTCCCCGGCGTCGCGTTCGACGAGCTGGTGGGGGATGTGCGGCAGGTCGGCGGCCAGTTCGGCGAGGGTGCGGCCCATCAGCCGCTTGACGCTGAAGACGGTGTGTTCGGGGTCGGCGAGCGCTCGGTCCTTAGCAGCCTGGCCGACCAGGACGGAGCCGTCGTCGGCGAAGCTGACGACGCTCGGCACCAGGGCGACGCCGCGGTCGTCCCGGACGACCTCCGGCTTGCCGTCGCGGACGTAGGCGGCGAGGGAGAAGGTGGTGCCGAGGTCGATGCCGACGACAGGCGAGGCGGTCATGGGCCGGGCGGTCCGGGGGTCAACGGGCGTCTGCTGACATGATAGGCGGTCAGCCGCTCACGACCGTGCCGACCCGGCCCCGGGGCGGTGAGAGTGACCGGGGGAGGGCGAGGCTCCCGCCGAGCCGGGGAGCGCGTGGGCAGCCGCCGTCACACATTCCCGTCGGTAATCGCCGGTGTGGCGCCCGCCCGTTGCCACGAGCTCCCCGGCTCGGCAGGAGCCTCGCCCTCCCCTCGGGCCGTCGCTGTTGGGCGTGGAGACACCACCGGCGCACCGCGTCACTTCTTCCCCGGCTCCGGCTTCCGCAGCTTGGCCGCGTCCTCGGCGAACTTCCGCTGGGCGGCGTCGAACCCGGGCGGGGCGGTGCCGGGGCCGGGGCCGGCGGTGGTCGCCCCGCCGTCCTTCTTCGCCCGCGGCTTCCCGCCAGACCCCTCACCGACCCGCACGCTCGGCGGGCCGGCCGGGGTCTTCGGCTGATCGGCGGCGGCCTGGTCGGCCTCCGCTTTCAGTTCCGCCACCCGCTTGCGGTAGCCGTCCAGGAACCGCTCGTACTCGGCCTCGGTGTACCCGAGCTGCTTGAGGGCTTCCTTGTTCGCCTTCGCCTTCTCGAACTTCTCCAGTTGGAGCTGGGCGGACTTCAGCCGGTTGAGCGGGTTGTCCTCGTAGGGCTTGGGCACGCCGCCGAGGTCGCTGCCGCCACCGGCCTTCTTGAGCAGGTCGTCCAGCCGCTGCTGGGCCGCCTCCCGGGTCTGCTTGTCCGATGACTGGAGGTCGTTCAGCTCCTTCTGCATCATCTCCCGGGCGTCCTTACCGAGCGCCTCGTCCAGCGCCTGCTCGGCCGCCTCCCGCTTGTCTTTGTCCGGCGAGGTCAGGTCTTTGGCCTTCTCGGCGAGTTTGTCGATGTCTTCCTTGGACGGCCCCTTCTGCCCGGCCTTCTCGGCGGCGTCCTTGGCCATCTTCTCGACCCGCTTCTGGGCCTTCTCCCGCACCTCCCTGTCCATCGACTTGAGGTCGTTCAAGTCCTTCTGCATCTGCTCGCGGGCCGGCTTGCCCATCGCCTTGTCGAACTCCTTCTCGGCAGCCTCCCGCTTGGCGGCGTCCGGGGAGGTGAGGTCGTTGGCCTTCTCGACCAGCTTGTCCATCTCCTCCTTGGTCGGCTTCTTGTCGCCGGGCTGACCGCCTGTCTTCTTCTCGCCGCCTTTGCCCTCGGCCCCGTCCTTCTTCTCACCGGGCTTCGGCTCGCCCCCCTTCTTCTCGCCCTGGCCGGCCGCCTTCTCGACCTGCTCCTTGAGCCGCTGCTCGGCCTTCTCCTTGGTGGCCGGGTCGGTCGAGTTCAAGTCCTTCAAGTCCTGCTGAAGCTGCTTGCGGTTCTCCGGGCCGAGCTTCCGGTCGAGCGCCTGCTCGGCCGCCTCCCGCTTCGCCTGGTCCGGCGAGTTCAGGTCGCGGGCCTGCTGGGCCATCTTCTCGATGTCTTCCTTGGACGGCTTCTTGTCGCCGGGCTGGCCACCCTTCTGGGCCATCTCCTGGGCGGCCTTCTCGATCTGATCCTTGGCGGCCTGTCGCTTTTGCGGGTCATCCGACTTCAAGTCCTTGGCCGCCTGTTGCAGCTTCTCCCGCTGCTCCTTGCCGATGGCGTTGTCGAACTCCTGCTCGGCCGCCTCCCGCTTCTGGGCGTCGTCCGAGGCGAGGTCGTTCGCCTTCTCGGCGAGCTGGCCGGCGTCCGGCTTGCCGCCTTTCTGCGGTTTGCCGTTCGCCTTCTCGCCCGGCTTGTCGCCCGTCTGCGGCTGGCCGGACTGCTTGCCGTCCTGCTTGTCGCCGGACGGCGGTCCCTCGGCCGGCTTCGGCTTCTTCTTCTCCTTCTTGACCAGCTCGTCCACGTCCTCGCGGGCTTTCTTCTGCTGCTCCTGGTCCTTGGACTTCATGTCGCGGATGTCTTTCTGCAGCCGCTCCCGGCCGTCCTTGCCGAGCCGCTCGTCGAACTTCTGCTCGGCGTCCTGCCGGGTCTTCTCGTCCGGGGAGTCGAGATCCTGGCCCTCGCGGATGAGCCGCTCGACGTCCTCCTTGCGGCCCTGGTCGCGGATGCCGGCCCCGCCGGACCCGGTCTCCCGGTCCAGCTCGCCCATCTCCTTGCGGGCCTTCGCCACCCGCTCCGGGTCGCCGGACTTGAGGTCTTCGGTCAGCTTCTCAGCCCGCTTCCGCTGTTCCTCGCCTATGGTCTGGTCGAGCTTGTCTTGGGCGGCCTTTCGCTTGGCCGGGTCGTCCGAGCCGAGGTCGTCGATCGCCTTCTGAATCTCCTTCTGCTCGGCCTCCGGCCGGTTGCCGGGGCCGCCCGGCTGCTTCGGCTGGGTGCCCTGTTCGGGACGTTCGGCACCCGGCTCCTTGGGCATCGGCAACTGTTCCGGCTGCTGCTGACCGGCCCCGCCCTGGCCGGGCTGGTTGTCGCCCTTGCCCTCGGCCTTCTCCAGCTTCTTGCGGACCTGGTCGGCCTCCTGGTCGATGGCCTTCGGCTCCGGCGGCTTCGACCCGGTGCCCTTCGGCTGGGCGTCGGTGCCGGCCTTCCCGCCCGGCTCCTTGGCTCCCTCCTTCGGCTGCGACCCCTCCTTCGGCTGCGACCCCTCTTTCGGCTGAGCCTGCGGGTCGGGCTTGGTCATCGGGTCAGGGTCGCTCGACTTCGCCGGGCTGCCCTCCGACGGGTTGGCGCCTTTCTCCCCGGTCTTCGGCTCCGTCTGCTGGCCCGGCTGCGGCTGACCGCCTTGCTGCCCTTCGCCCGGGTCGCCACCCTCCTGCTTCTCCGGCGGCTTGTCCGCCTGGGGCGGTTGCTGGGCGCCGGGGGCCTGCTTCGGCTCCCGCTTCTCGCCCTTGAGCTGCTGATCCTGCTTCGCCTCGTGGTTCTTCTGCTCGGCCTGCCGCTGCTGGCCGTCCTTCTTGATCTGCTCCTGCTTCGGCGGGTCGGTGACGGCCGGGCCGACGGTCAGCTTGCGGACCGCCGACGACCCGACGTTCGGCTTCGGCTCGGTGCAGTTGTCCGTCGCCTCCACCCAGTACTCGATCACGTCCCCCGGCTGCGGCTGGTACGGCTGGCCGGACTGGGTTTTCAGGTCGGCGAGGGCGACCGTCTCCTTGTACCCGGTCTGCGACCCGCCGGAGTTCGTCAGGGCGGTCGGGTAGGTGCCGTCCTCCCGGCGGAACGACTTGCCGCCGCGGTACGGGACCGGCTTGAAGGTGAGCGGCGCCCCGACCCGCTTCAGTTTCAACTCGACCCGGTCGATGCCGAAGTCGTCGGAGACGGTGGCGTCCAGGTCGAGCCGGCCGTTCGCCGGGACCGTCACCGGGTCGTCGGCCGGGGCGTCGATGGTGACTTGCGGGGCGGCGTCGGTCAGCACCCGGACGGCGTACCCGGAGGCCGGGGCGCTGGCCTCGTCGTCGGCCGTGGTGAACCCGAGCCGCAGTTGCCCGGACTGCTTCAGGTCGAACCGGAACCGGACCGAATCCCGAGCTTCGCCGACCACCTCGCCGCGGTGCAGGTCCGGCTCCCCGGGGAGTGACGCCCAGCCACTCTTGACCGGCCGGTTGGCGGTCGCCGTCAGGGTGACACGGGTGCCGCGGTAGCCATCGATCTTCAGCACCCGGTCGCCGTCCGGGGTGGGGAACTTGGCCGACGCCGGGCGGATGCGGGTGTACGCCGGGGACTCGTACTGCACCTCGAACCCGGTGAACAGCGGCCGGGTGCGGACCGTGACCCGGTGTTCGGGGGTGCCGGTGTCGCCGCCGACCACCTTGTACCAGAACCCGTTCTGCACCCGGTCCGGCGGGAGCGTCAGCCGCCAGGTGCGGGACGACTCGCCGACGGCCAGCGGGTAGGTGTCGAACTCCTCGGCCGCCTGGGTGTACTCGGACGAGCAGCCGCAGCGGTTCGGGGCCGTCCGCGGCAGGGATGCGGCCGTCGATCTCAACGGCGACGTTGACGGATTCGCCGGCGGTGACGGTCAGGTCGCCGCCGCCCGGCTCGGTCAGGGTGAGGAAGGTGCGGGTGGCGATGGCCCGCTGGACGAACGGGTTGAACGCCCGGCCGACGAGCGAGTAGAACGGGGCCGGCTTGAGCAGCACGAACAGGACCGCCAGGGCCGCCAGAAGCAGGCCGACCGCCGCCCCGAGCCAGACGAGCGGCCGGGACTCGGTCGCCTTGTGGACGTCCGCCCCGGCCAGCCCGGCGGCCGCCTTCTGGCCGACCGCCGCCCGGACCGACTCGGGTAGCTCCCGGTCCTTCAGGTCCACCCAGTTGATGACCGCGTTCTTGGCGTCCGGGGCGGTGTGCTCAACCCGCCGGGCGGCGTAGCGGGGGTTGACCGCCCGCCGCAGCGGACGGACCAGCCACAGGTAGGCGACCAGCCCGACGGCCAGGGCGAACCCGCCGAGGGACAACTGTCGCACCCACATCGGCAGGTCGAGCCGGCTGTCCAGGGCGATCATTCCCACGGCGTAGCAGAGGGTCACGACGGCGACGGCCGCCCCCCCGGTGAAGAGATCGTTCAGCCGGATGCGGCCGACCGCCTGGGTGAGCGTCTGGTCCACCCGGGCGTCGAACTTGGACCCTTTGCCGGGCGGGGTCGGCAGCACCGTGGCCATGCGGCGGCTCCGGACGCGGGAAGACGGCTATTCCGGTGATTCGCCCGGGCCGTACCGGGATTATACCTCGTCCGACGAATGCGCTCTGCACCCGCCGGGGCTACTCGTTACAACCGGCGAGCGGAACCGGGGGAGGGCGAGGCTCCTGCCGAGCCGTCAGCCTGCCGGTCTGGCTGTCACCCGTGCCCGGCGGCTGTCACCGACGTGGCACGCTTCGGCTGCGGACGCGCTACCCGGCTCGGCAGGAGCCTCGCCCTCCCCCGGGGCTGTCACTGGCTGCAACGTCTGCCACCTCCGGGCGTTGGGCGGAAACCGCGGGCGGCTCGCTTCCCGACCCGGTAAAATGGCCGCCGACCGTCCTCGGAGCTAGACCCCATGACGCCCGGCGAAACGATCGGCCCGTTCACGATTGACCGGGAACTCGGCAGCGGGGCGATGGGGACCGTCTACAAGGCCACCTTCCACAAGGACGACAAAGACTACCCGGTGGCGTTCAAGGTGGTGTCGTTCGGGCTGCTCGGGAACGAGGGGGCGCTGGCCCGGTTCGACCGGGAGGCGAGCATCCTCAAGCAGCTCAAGCACCCGCACATCGTCCGGCTGGTCGGCCACGGGCGGTACAAGAAGGCCCCGTACATCGTCATGGAGTACGTGGACGGGGAGGCGCTGGACAAGCCGCTCGGCCGCCGCGGCAAGCTCGGCTGGGAGGACGTGGTCGAGTACGGCAAGCAGCTCTGCGACGCCCTCCAGCACGCCCACGAGAAGGGGATCATCCACCGCGACCTGAAGCCGTCCAACCTGATGCTCACCAAGGACGGGGCACTCAAGCTGACCGACTTCGGCATCGCCAAGGACACGGACGTGACCGCCCTGACGGCGGCCAACAACACCATCGGCACGGCCGCGTACATGTCCCCGGAGCAGTGCCGGGGGGAGAAGACGATCGGGGCGAAGTCCGACCTGTACTCCCTCGGGGTCGTCTTCTACGAACTGCTCACCGGCAAGAAGCCGTTCGTCGCCGACACCACGATGGAGATGTTCCTCAAGCACGTGAACGACCAGCCGGTCCGCCCCCGCAAGCTGGTCCCGGACCTGCCGGTGTGGCTGGACAACCTGGTCATGTTCCTGCTGGAAAAGGACAAGGAGAAGCGGCCGCTGGACGCCGCCACCGTCGGCCGGATGCTCGGGGAGATCACCGAGAAGGTGTCGGCCGGCAAGAGCGTCGGGGCGGAGGTGGCGAACGCCCGGCGGGTGGACCGGCCGATCGGCGACGCCCCGCTGGACGCGGCCGACAAGGAGGCCGCCCGGTCCCTCCGCAAGCCGGGCAAGAAGCGGAAGAAGAAGAAGGACGACGGCAAGTGGGGGCGGGTCGCCCAGGCGGCCGGGCTGGTGGCGGCGCTCGTCGCCTTGGTCGGGTTCGGGGCGTACATGCTCTGGCCGGAGGGGATCGACGCGGCGTACAAGCGGGTGGAAGCCGCGGCCTCCCCCGAGGCGAAGGCGGAGGCGGCCGCCCAGTTCCTGAAGGACTACGGCGGGGCGCCGGGCGACGAGCGGGTCAAGAAGGCGTTCGACCTGCACCGGGCCGGGAAGGTGCGGGCGGCCGAGAAGGTGCTGGCCAACCGGTTCGGCAGTAAGTTCCAGAACGCGGCCGGCGACTACCCGAAGGAGTTGAACGACCTGGCCATGCAGGCGATGGGGGCCGAAAAGGCCGGCGACCTGAAGCGGGCGGCCGACCTGTGGGACACGATCAAGGGGCAGTCCCCGGCCCTCGACCCGGCCAAGGCGACGGACGAGGACGAGGTGAACAAGGCGGTGCTCGGCTGGGTGGCCGACCGCCGGGTCGCCCTGATCCGGGACGAGGTGCCGGCGGCGGTGGCCAAGGTCCGCAAACAGGTCGAGGACGACCGGACGTTCGACCGGGACTGGAAGTACGCCCCGACCGACCCGGAGGGGCAGGCCGCCCGCGCCCTGCTCCTGGAGGACGTGAAGGACCGGCCGAAGGCCCGCCGGGTGTGGGACGGGCTGGCCAAGCAGACCGAGGCCGACCCGGACCGGCGGGCGTGGTTTTTGCTCGCCGCCCAGCGGGCGGCCGGCATCGAGGACAAGCGGCCGGACGAGGAGGTGACGGCCGCCCGCCGGCAACTGGTGACGGCGGCCATCGCCGGGCTGGAGAAGGTCTGGCAGCAGGTGAAGGCCGACCCGGACAAGGCGGCCGAACAGCGGGGGGTGCGGACCGGCTGCCGGGAGCTGATCGCCCTGTACGCCGACGACCCGGACGAGCCGGTGACGGCGGCCGTCGAGCGGGCGAAGAAGCTGCTGGAGGCGGCGACCGCGAAGTGACTCGGATGATGTAGGGCGGGTCCAGGCGGCTCTGCAGCGCCGACCCGCCGGAACGGCAACGGCGCCACCCTAGCCTGCGAGTCAGGCCAGGGGAGGGCGAGGCTCCTGCCGAGCCGGGCTACCTCCCGGGGGACGCCTCCGCCCGTGGAGGAGGCGGCTCTAATCGGTGGAGTCCCGCCGGAAACGGCCGCGGTTCCCGCCAGGGCCGGCGGGTCGGCGCAGAGCCGGCTTGACCCGCCCTACACCAAACAGCCCGCCGGATCAGTGTTGATGGGCCGGTTGATGTCTCCAGCAGGATTTCCCCTCCCGCGTCTCCCGGCCGAAGTCGGCCGCCGCGTTCGAGCGGGCGAAAGCCCTCATCCCCGGCGGGGTGAACAGCCCGGCCCGGGCGTTCGGGGCGGTCGGCGGGATGCCGCCGTTCATCGCCCGGGCGGACGGCCCGTACCTCTACGATCTGGACGGCCACCGCTACCTGGACTTCGTCCAGTCGTGGGGGCCGATGATCCTCGGTCACTGCCCCCCGGCGGTCGTGGACGCGGCCGTCGCGGCGGTGCGGAACGGGTCGAGCTACGGCGCCCCGTGCGAATTCGAGAGCGAACTCGCCGAACTGGTGATCGCTGCGGTGCCGTCGGTCGAGATGGTGCGGTTCGTGTCGAGTGGCACCGAAGCGACGATGAGCGCTGTCCGGCTGGCCCGCGGGTTCACCGGCCGGGACGTGGTGGTGAAGTTCGCCGGCTGCTACCACGGCCACGTTGATTCCCTACTCGTCTCGGCCGGGTCGAGCGCCCTCACCCTCGGGGTGCCGAACAGCCCCGGCGTCCCGGCCGGCTGTACGCAGGACACCCGGGTGCTGCGGTACAACGACACCCAGGCGCTGGCCGACCTATTCGCCGCCGACGGGGACCGGATCGCCGGGGTGCTGCTGGAGCCGGTGGTCGGCAACATGGGGCTGGTGCCGCCGTCCGCCGAGTTCCGCCGGGAATTGCGGCGGCTCACGCAGAAGCACGGGACGCTGCTCGTCTACGACGAGGTGATGACCGGGTTCCGGATCAGCTACGGCGGCGCCCAACAGTTGCTCGGCGATACGCCGGACCTGAGCTGCTTCGGCAAGATCGTCGGCGGCGGCTACCCGGTCGGCGCCTACGGCGGCCGGGCGGACGTGATGCGGAAGGTGATGCCGGCCGGGCCGGTGTTCCAGGCCGGCACGCTCAGCGGCAACCCGGTGGCGATGGCCGCCGGCATCGCCACGCTGAACGAGTTGAAGCGGACGGACCCGTACCGGCGGCTCGACGCCCTCGGGGCGAAACTAGAGGCCGGGTTGCGGCAGGCGGCGACGGCGGCCGGGGTGCCGCATCAGCTCAACCGGGTCGGCAGCATGTGGACGCTGTTCTTCACCGGCTCGCCGGTCCACGACCTCGACACCGCCTCCACGTCGGACAAGACCCGATTCGCCCGCTTCTTCTGGGCGATGATGGACCGCGGGTTCTACCTGCCGTGCAGCCAGTTCGAGGCCGCCTTCCTCTGCACCCCGATGACCGACGCCCACGTCGACCAGACGGTCGCCGCCGCCCGCGAGGCGCTGGCCGAGATCGCCATCAGCCCGACGCGGTAGCGAGGGCGAACGGTTCGCCCTCGCTACCGACCGCGTCGGGCCGGTAAGAACACGATCGCCCTTGCGGAGCCGTCTGATGATACGCCGTCTGGCTCTCGTCGTCGCCGTCCTCGTGGTCGTCGGTCTCGCCGCCTACGTCGCCATCCAACAGTTCCGCCCCGGGCTGTTCGAGCGGGAGGCGGAGAACCCGGACGAACTGGCCGCCCTGAAGTCGGCCCCGCTCCCCGCCGTCGCCGCAGACGCCGGGAGCGGCTGGCCGCAGTGGTTCGGCCCGAACCGGGACGGCCACGCCCCGCCCGGCCCGCTCCGCACCGACTGGGCGACGAACCCGCCCAAGCCGGTCTGGTCGGTGCCGTGCGGCGGCGGGTACTCGTCGCTGGCGGTGGTCGGCGGCCTGGTGTACACCCAGGACCGGCAGGAGGACCGGGAGCGGGTGCTCTGCCTGCACGCGGCCAGCGGGAACACGGTTTGGGCTTACGGCTACCGGGCGGACTACGCCGGGGTCGGGTACGCCGCCGGCCCCCGGGCCACCCCGACCGTCCACGGCGGCCGGGTGTACGCCCTCGGGGCGACCGGCAAGCTGGTTTGTCTGGCGCCCCACGACCCGGTCCCCGTCAAGGTGGTCTGGGCGCGAGACCTGCGGGACGAGTTCGCCGCCCCGCTGCCGCAGTGGGGGTTCGCCAGCTCGCCGCTGATCGAGGGCGACCTGGTCATCGTCCAGGCCGGCGGCAAGAAGGGGGCGGTGCTGGCGTTCGACAAGACGACCGGCGACACCCGGTGGGCGGCCGGCACCGACCCGGCCGGGTACAGCTCGCCGGTCGCGGCCACGGTCGCCGGGGTGCGGCAGGTGATCGCCGTCACCGGCACGTCCGTGCTCGGGATCGCCCCGGCCGACGGCAAGGTGTTGTGGCAGCACCCGTGGGCGACCCAGCACAACGGGAACATCGCCGCCCCGCTGGTCGTCGGCGACTACGTGTTCGTCTCGGCCGGGTACGCCAAAGGGTGCGCGCTGCTGCGGCTGACCACGGCCGGGGGCGGGCTGAAGGCCGAGCAAGTGTATTTCCGAAAGGCCCGCGTGATGCAGAACCACCATTCGACCAGCGTCCACCGCGATGGGTTCGTGTACGGGTACGACAACGACACGCTGCGGTGCGTCGACCTGCGGAAAGGCGAGGCGGTCGAGGAGTGGGTGGCGAAGGACGCCGGCGGCAGCCGGCCGGCCAAGGGGAGCGTCATCCTGGCCGGCGACAAGTTGATCGGGCTGACCCAGACCGGCACCCTGTTCCTGGCCGACGCCGACCCGGCCGAGTTCCGGTTCCGCGGCAAGCTGGAGGGTGTGCTCAGCGGGTCCGACTGCTGGGCGTCGCCGGTGCTGGTGGACGGCCGGCTGTACCTGCGGGATAACACGAAGGTGGTGTGTCTGGACGCCCGCTGAGGGACCGACCGTGGCCGCGATCCGCTACCTGAAGGGGGATGCGACCGCCCCCCAGGCGTCCGGGGTCAAAATCGTCGCGCACGTCTGCAACGACATCGGGAAGTGGGGGGCCGGGTTCGTGCTGGCCGTCTCCGCCCGGTGGCCGGAACCCGAGGCCGAGTACCGGAAGTGGTATGCCGCGGGGAAGGGCGGCGGGTTCGAGCTGGGGGCCGTCCAGCTCGTCCAGGTCGAGCCGCACATCGCGGTGGCGAACATGATCGGCCAGCGGGGCATCAAGACCGGGTCGAACGGGCCGCCGATCCGCTACCCGGCCGTCGGCCAGTGCCTGGCCCGGGTCGGGGAGGCGGCCCGTTTAGCCGGGGCGAGCGTCCACATGCCGCGGATCGGGTGCGGGCTGGCCGGCGGGAAGTGGGAGCAGATCGAGCCGCTGATCGAAGCCCACCTGACCGGCCGGGGCGTCGAGGTGACGGTCTACGACTTCGCGAAGTAGCCGCGGGTCGGCTATCCGGCGCTCAGCCTCGCCACCACCGCGTCGTGAACCTGGCCGTTGGTCGCCACCAGCCCGCCGGCCCGCAGCGGCCCGCCGGGGCCGTAGCCGATCGGCCGGCCGGCGAAGCACGTCACCCGCCCGCCGGCCTCTTCCACCAGGACGTGCCCGGCGCACACGTCCCAGTCGTTGAAGTTCGGGTAGTCGTTGACGTACACGTCCGCCTCGCCGCGGGCGACCAGGGCCAGCTTGATCCCGGCCGAGTGCGTCTCCACCAGCCGGGCCGGCTGCAGCACCCGCGCCCCGAACTTCGGCTTGCCCGGCCGGCTCAGGCTCTGGGCCAGCACCAGCGCCGCCGGGTCGGCGTTCGCGGACACCTGGCACCGGGCCGCCTCGCCCCCGCCGACCGACACCCAGCACCCGCCGCCAACCGTGGCCCAGGTGAGGCGGCCGACGACCGGCTCCAGCACCACCCCGACCGCCGGTCTGCCGCCGACCGTCAGCCCGATCATCACCGAGAACTGGCCGTTCTTGGTGGCGAACCCGCGGGTGCCGTCGATGGGATCGACCACCCACACCCGGTCGGCGTTCGCCGGGGCCGTGCGGAGGGTGTCGGTCGCCTCCTCGGCACACAGGCCGTCGGCCGGGAACGCCGCCCGCAGGTGCGTCAGGATGATCTCCTGGGAGCCGCGGTCGACGTGGGTGGAGATGTCCGCCGGGGCGTCCGGGATGCGGGCGAAGGACTGGTACTCCCGCAGGATGTACTCGCCGGCCAGCCGGGCGGCGGTCAGGGCTTCCTGCAACTCGCGGTCGAACGGCATCCGAACCTCGTCAGGAGTTTGCCGCACGATCCCCGCCGAACCAGCACGATTCAAAACCAAATCCTGTGTGAGTTGGTTTTTAAATCGTGATGGTTCGGCGGGAATCGTGCGGCCCATGCTTCAGGCGGTGGCCAGCGTCTGGCGGTAGTGCAGCACCCGGTACAGGTCGCTGTCGGCGAACAGCTCGTCGTGGGTGCCGGCCGCCGCCACCCGCCCGTGCTGGAGCACGTACACCCGGTCGGCGGCCTTCACCGTACTCGGCCGGCGGGCCAGGAACAGGAGCGTCCGGCCGGCCTCCAGCCGCTTCAGGGCGTCGTCGATCAGCACCAGGCTGTCCGCGTCCAGCGGCTCGCTCGGCTCCTCGATGATGATCAGCGACGGGTCGCGGAGGGCGGCCCGGGCCAGGGCGATGCGGAACCGCTCGCCCGGCCGCAGGATCACTCCGCCGGTGCCGATGAGCGTCTCGTACCCGTATGGCAGCCGCTGGACGAACTGGTGGGCGTGGGCCGTCTTGGCCGCCTCGATGATCTGCGGCAGGGTGAAGCTCGGCTCCCCGCACCCGATGTTGTTGGCCACCGTGTCGGTGAACGTCAGCGCCTGGTCGGACACTATGGCCACCTGGGTGCGGACCGACTCGGCGGTCAGCCACCGCAGGTTCTTGCCGTCCACCTTCACCTCCCCGGCGGTGGTCTCGACGAACTTGGTCAGCACGTGGGCCAGGGTCAGCCCCTCGGCCGGGTCGACGGCGACGACCGCCGTCCGGCCGCCGGCCGGGATGGTCAGCTTCACCCCGTCCAGGATCATCCGCCCGGACCCGGCCTCCCGGACGGCCACGTCGTGCACCTCCACCTGCTTGGCGATCGGCTGCATGAACTCGGCGTCGATCGGCTGGGCCACGTCCGCCCGGCGGTCGAGGAACTCGAACAGGTCGGCCGCCGCCTCCCTGGCCCGGCGGACCCGCACCCGGGTCGCCACCCACCGGTTGACCGCGTACACCAGGCCGGCGGTCGCCGCCGCCATCACGGCCAGCCCGGCGGCGGACAACTGGCCGGCCAGCACCGCCCGCCCGGCCACGTACAGCATCACCACCCCGGCCAGGGCGACCACCGCGAACAGGGCCGGTCGGGAGAACGCCTCCCCCCGCTCCCGCCGCCGGACCGACCGGTTCAGGTCGGCCAGTTGCCGCTCGAACCGGGCCTGACCGAACCGCTCCATCAGGTACGCCTTGACCAGTTGCATCACCTGCATCGACTCGGTCATCTGGCCGAGCCGGACGTCCGCCCGGCGGCCGGCCCGGCGGGCGTCCCGGCGGAAGTACGCCGCCGCCTGCCCGGCCACCAGCCAGACGACCGCGGCCAGGAGCAGCAGGGCGGCGGCCAGCCACGGGTGGACGGCCAGCAGCACGCCGGCCAGCAGCACGACCGTCGCCACCCCCCGCACCCCGCCGGTCAGGTCGGCGGCCAGCCCCTCCCGCACCTGCTCGGCCCGCCGGGCGAGCAGCCCGCCGGCCTCGTCCTGGACATCTTGGTGGGTGGCCACACTGGAGAGCCGGAAGCTGTGGCTGAACACCGCCCGCCGCACCCGGGTGGCCGCGTCCAGGGTGGCGGCCGACGCCCAGTGGGCGGCCAGCGTGACCAGCAGCCCGCGGGCCAGGAGCAGGCCGAACCCGAGCAGGAACAACCCGGTCAGGTACGGCACGTTGGCCGACCCATTCGCCCCGGGTTCCCACGCCCAGTGATTCCACCGGGCCAGCCCGGCGGCCGTGCCCCCGGGCCACCGGCCCCGCTCCCGGGCGACCAGGCTGAGCAGCCCGAGCCGCTGGCCGGTCGGGGCCACGGTCGGCTGACCGGCGGCGTCCGCCAGCGGCAGGTACGCCTCGGCTGCTTGGGGGGAGACGAGCGTGGTCAGCCGGGCGTAGGTCGCCGCCCGCCAGCGGAACTCCCACTCGGCCCCGTCCGACACCTGCGACAGCCGGTCCGGGTTCCGCACCCGGGCCAGCGCGTCCGCGGTCGCCGGCTCGTCCTTCCGCCCGCCGTCCCACTCGGCCCGGAACGCCGCCTGCCGGCCGGCCGGCAGCTCGTCGAACGACGGCACCCGGCCCTGCCAGACGAGCAGGTCCACGAACAGGTAGAGGAGCGGGAACAGGAGGACGAGCAGGACGGCCGACAGGGTCGAACTGGCCACCGCCCCCCACCGCGGGACCGGGGTCGGGGCGAGGTAGCTGCGGGCGGTGCGGAACGGGTTGGCGTCCACGGCGGTTGACCGGGTATGTCGGGTGTCGGGTCTGCCGGGCCGACGAACCGCCCCGGCATCTCACCCGCTATTCTCGCATCTCAGCCGGGCGAGGTCACTCGGTTATCCCGTTCACCGTCCCGGCAGGGGGTGGGCTGACCCGATACCCGATACACCCGGCAGACCCGATACTCTCGATCGTTACGCCAGGTCCCGGTCCTCGAACAGGAGCAGGCCGACCAGCAGGGCGATGGCGGTGTACAGGCCGGCGTACCCGACCACCGTGCCGACGTACCCGACGAACGGCCACAGGTCGATCGGCGTCTCCCGGATGATGGCCGGCCCCATGTTGAAGAACTCCAGGGCCGGCAGCAGGGTGTCGAACACGTTCCCGAAGAACCGGACCAGCGACCGGCCGGTGTTCTCCCCGCCGAACTTCTCCGTCACCCGGACCACCACCGGGGCCAGGTGGCCGAGGAAGTAGATGGCCAGGCAGATCACCAGGTTGACCACGAACGGCAACCGGGTGGCCAGGGCGGACGCGATGGCCACAAGGATCATCACCTGGCCGAACCCGAGCAGCAGCCCGAACCCGTGGGCGAACGTCTCCCCGAACCACATGGCCGCCCCCCGGGCCATCTCCTTGGCCGGCCCGGTCCCGGCCCCGTAGGGCGGCACCACCGCCTGGAACACCGGGATCAGCCCCTCCTTGGCCTGCTCCGGCATCGGGTCGAACGCCCGGTCCTTGTTGATCGGGTCGAACTCCGGCATGACCAGCAGGGCGGCGTTCAGGTTCAGCCCGAGCACCAGCGTCATCGCCCCGCACGCCATCAGGATGCCGACGAACTTGCCCAGCAGGAACGACCGCCGGTTGATCGGCTTGCTCATCAGGGTGATGGCCGTCCGCCCCTCGATCTCCTCGCTGATGGAGATGGCCGCCGCCAGCAGGCCGAACAGGGCGGCCCCCAGCATGACGATGTCGAACCCGATCAGCTTCATCATCTTGTAGTCGTCGCCGAAGGTGAAGTACGGCAGGACGACGGCCAGCCAGGTGAGCAGGATGCCGAACAGGGTGACCAGCCAGAACATCGGCTGTCGCCACCCCTCCCGGTACGCGGCCACCGCCACCGCCCCGCCCTTCGGCCAGACCAGGGTGAGCAGGGCCGGGGCGAGCAGGAACAGGTCGAGCAGCAGTTGCAGGTGCAGCACCGCCCCGTACAGCCGGCCGTACAGGGTCAGGTAGGACGAGTCCCCCTTGTACCCGATGAACCCGGCCAGGGCTAACCCCAGCCCGCACACCGCCAGCACCGCGTAGGAGACGCCGGACACCGTCTTGGCGGCCTTGTCGAACCCCTCCGGGTCGATGGCCCGTAGCCAGGGCAGGGCGGCCGCCGCCTGGACGACGGCCAGGATCAGCCCGCCGAGCAGCACGTCGGGGTTGAGCAGCCAGGAGAACATGAGTCGGACCGCTCCCTGGGGTCGGGACGGGGGGGAATGTCGGTGCTACGCCGGCCGGCAGCGGATGGTTCGGCGGGGGTGGTGTACCGACCGGCGGGCCGGGAGGCAATAACCGGCTGGAATGACGAATGACCCACCAATGACGAAGGAAAAACCGGAACCCGGCATCCCTTCGTCATTGGTGGGTCATTGGTGGGTCATTCGTCATTAGGAACGCGCCCACTGCCGAGGCCACCCCGGCCGGGCGGGTGTACTGCGGGTAGTGCCCGCACCCGGCGAACTCCACCCGACGGACGTCCTTCAACCCCGCCTCCACTTCCGCCTCGCACGGTCGCGGGACGATCGAGTCGTCGTCCCCGCCGAGCATCAGCACTGGGGCGGCGACGGCGGACAGGTACGGCCGCAGGTCGAGCTTGTCCAGCATGAGGGTGCGGCGGGCGGCGGCCCGGCACGGGGTGGCCCCGCTGTTGGCGAGTAGGAACTGCCACACCGCCGGCGGGGCGGTCCGGAAGTGCCGGCCCTCGAACCGGCCGATCTCGGCCACCCGGTTCGGCAGGTCGGCCATCCGCCACGGCCAGTACCGGCCGAGCCGGCACAGCCCCCGCTCCCACCGCAGCAGCGGCCGGCGGGCGAACCCGCCCTGGAGTACCACCCGCCGCACCCGGTCCGGGTGCCGGATCGCCGTCCGGAGGGTGATGGTCGAGCCGAACGACGACCCGAACAGGTCGGCCCGGCCGACCCCCAGGTGGTCCAGCAGGGCGATCAGGTCGGCGGTGAAGTGCGGGTGCCGGTACATGCCGAGGTTGGCCCCGTCCCCCCGGCCGTTCGGCAACTCCCAGCCGACGCACCGCACCCCGGTGTCCACCAGCCGGGCTATGACCATTGCGAACGACCGGGCCTGGTCGGCCATCCCGTGGGTGAACACCACCGGCGGCCGGTCGGACGGCGGCCCCCAGGTGAAGTACCGCAGCCGGTAACGGGGGGTGACGACCACCCCGGGGCTGGCTTCGGCGGCCAGCCGGGCCAGGGCGGTCGAGAGTTCGCCGGGGGCGGGCGGGGTGGTGTCGGTCATTCGTAGAAGGCGGCGGCCGCGAAGCTGACGCTCTCGTACCCGTCGGGGTGGACGTACCGGCCGTAGTGCAGCACCCGGCCGGCGGACGGGCGGACGGCGGCCAGGGTGAGCCAGGTGGGGGGCAGCCCGCAGACGTTCCGCTCGTCCCCCTCGGCGGCGATGGCGTCGAAATACCCGGCCGGGTCCGCGTCGGCCAGCCGGCCGAGCAGGTGCTCGTCCCGTCGGCGGCTCTCGCCCAGCCACGGCTCGGCGACCGGCCGGTCGGAGTGGAACCGCGGCCCGGCCTGGGGGTGGTGGAACTTCGGCCCGATGTGGGCCAGGTCGCCGCTGATCACGTAACACACCCGCCGGCCGTCGGCGGCTTCCGCGGCCCGCAGGGCGGCCACCATCCGGGCGATGTCGGCGGCGGCGGCCGGGTCCGCCTGCCCGGCCACCCGGTCGTGGAACGACCCGACCAGCAGCGGCACGACGGTGAACGACCGGTCCCCCAGGACGTGCTGGAGGAGGACCACCTCCAGCTCGATGGAGTGCTCCGGGAAGTGGGCGTGCGGGTCGTCGAAAAGTCCGTCCCCGTACTCGGCCGCCAGCCGGTCGATGTACGCCTGGTCGGTCTCGGCGGTGCCGAGCGGGGTGAAGAAGTGCTGGCGGGTGAGGGTGAACCGGTGGGGCGAGTAGTGGGAGGTGCCGACGATCACGAACACCTCGGCGTCGGCCTTCTCGGACAGCTCCTTGAACCCCCAGCCGTAGGTGACGCCGCCGCGGCCGAAGTCCATGTGCGGGACCAGGACAGCCCGCAGTCGGGGGCCGGCGTAGCTCCCCGGGGCCGGCCGGCCCGGGCCTCCCGGGGCGGTGAACAGTGGGTCGGCGGCCCGGCGGACGGCGTCCGGGGTGTGTCCGTACACCGGCAGGCAGGCCGGCCGCCGGACCGGGCCGGTCAGGTACGCCCGCAGGGTCGGGCTGTCAAGGAACAGGGCGTCGTCCAGGGCGGCGACGAACTGGTCGAGCTGGTCGGCGGCTAGTCCGGCCGGGGCGACCGCCCGGCGGAGGTCGGCGAGGGTGTTCCGGCCGTCGAACAGGCGGAGCAGGGCGACCGCCGGGCCGGTCAGGACGACCGGGTGCGGGGCGACCCGGGTGGGGTCGTGGAGGACGACCGCGTCCGACCCGTCCGGGGCCGGGTCGAGCCGCAGCCGCCGACGGAGGGCCGGGCGGAAGTCCGGGGCGGGGGCGGGCATCGGCAGGCTCGCGGCAGGGGGCGGGCAGCCCATCATACCGGAGCCGGCCGGCTGGCGGAACCGGTCAGCGGACCAGCCCGGCGACCCCGACCGCCACCGACCCGACGACCGCCGCCGCCAGCCCGATGGCGACCAGCACCCACATCCGGCGGCCCGTGTCGGCGGCGGCCGGAGCCTGCTCCGGCCGCTTGAACAGCGGCACCAGGTCGGCCGGGGTGACCCGGGGCGGCGGGGTGCCGAACGTGCGGACGGCCGGCAGCACCGGGGGCAGGTCGGGCGAGTCGGCTACCGGCCGCGGGGCCGTCGGCCGGACCGGGGGGACGGGGGTGGCCGCCTTCGGCGCCGGCGTCAGGATGTCGGCGATCGGCCGGGAGCCGGTCCCCTGGTTGCTGTCCGAGTGCAGCCGGATCCGGGAGCCGACCGCCGTCGAGCCGGACCCCGGCCGCGGGGTCCGCAGCCCGGACAGCCCGACGCTCACTCCAGAGGACTCCCCGACGCCGCTGATCGCCGGGATCTCGTGGTCGGCCGGCGGCGGCGGCGGGGAGGCCGCCCACCGGTCCAGGGCGGCGATCAGCTCGGCCGGCGTCTGGAACCGCTGGGTCGGCTTCTTGGCCAACAGCTTGGTGATGACGTCCGACAGCTCGACCGGGACGGCCGGGTTCAGCTCGTGGACCGGGGTGACCGCCTGCACCTGGTGGGCGAGCAGCTTGTGGGCCACCTTGCCCCCGCCGAACGGCGGCCGGCCGGTGAGCAGGAAGTACCCGGTCGCCCCCAGGCTGTACAGGTCCGCCCGGACGTCCACCGCCGAGCAGTTGATCGCCTGCTCCGGGGCCAGGTAGTCGGCCGTGCCCAGGATCTTCACCCCCTCCTGGCGGGTCAGCTCGTCCTCCTCGACGGACGACCGGACCAGCCCGAGGTCGAGGATCTTGACCGTCCCGTGGCGGTCCACCAGCAGGTTGGCCGGCTTGATGTCCCGGTGGACCAGGCGGTTGGCGTCCAGGTAGGCCAGCCCGTGGGCGGCCTGCCACAGGTAGTACGCCACCCGGGCCGGGCCGACCGGGCCGACCCGGGTTACCAGGTCGTGGAAGGTGACGCCGTCCACGAACTCCATGACCAGGAAGATGACGTCCGCGTCCGCGTCCACGTCGTAGGCGCGGACCAGGTTCGGGTGGTCCAGTTGGCCGATCGCCCGGGCCTCCCGGAGGAACCGCTCCTTGCTGAACTGGTTCTCCGCCCGGTCCGGCGGCAGCACCTTGATGGCCACCCGCCGCCGCATCGCCCCGTGCTCGGCCAGGAACACCTGACCCATCCCGCCCAGCCCGATCCGGTCGAGCAGCTTGTACTTGCCGAGGAAGAACCCGCGGTACTTGCCCTTGAGCAGTTGGGCGGCGTGGAACTTGGTGATCACCCCGTCCGCCTGGAGCCGGGCGACCAGCTCGGTCGGGGCGTCGGCCGCCTCGGGGTGGGCGGACAGGTACTCGTCCAGCAGGGCCGGCTCGATCAGCCCGCTCTTGCGGAGGAGGTCGGTCAGCTCGGGGACGGTGGTGGGGGCAGGCATGGCAACCGCCGCGGACGCATCGGAGGCGAGAGTCGGGCTACCTATGAGGTAGAACCGACGGCGTCCGGGTGCCGACCAAACCGCCCGAGTCGGAGAACCGGACAGCCCGGGGTGTGGGAATTCCGGACGCCCCGGGGGTCGTGTTGGCCGGACAGGAGATTGCCGGCCGCCACCAGAACCGGGGGGTGCGGCCGGCGGGTCGGAATTGCGGCCCGGGCGGAACCGGCTACCGGCCGGCGGCCGGCGGCTTGGCCCCCGGGGTGGCGGTGAACCCGGCGACCGGCTTCCCATCGGCGGTCGCCCACACCCGCACCTCGCCGGCGTAGCTCCCGGCCGCCACCTGCTGGCCGTCCGGGCTGAACGCCAGGGCGTACACGAAGTCCGTCAGCCCGGTCAGGGTCTTCTCGGCGGCCAGCTTGTCGGCCGCCCATAGCCGGACGGTCTTGTCCGCCGACGCGGTGGCCAGCCGCTTGCCGTCCGGGGACAGCGCGACCTTGAGCACCTCGTCCCCGTGCCCGCCGGCCGCCCGCACCTGCTTCCCCTCGCCGGTCGGCTTCCAGGTGCGGAGCTGCTTGTCCGCCCCGACCGAGAACCCGGCGGCGGCGTCCTTGGTCAGGGCGACCGCGTACACCGTGTTCTGGTGGTCCGGGAAGGTCATCACCGACTCCTTGGCGGCCAGATCCCACACTTTGGCCGTCTTGTCCCGGGCGGCGGTGGCCAGGTGCTTGCCGTCCGACGCCAGGGCCACCCCGAGCACCCAGTCGGCGTGGTTCTCGATCGTCTGCTCCAGCTTGGCCTTGGCCAGCCCGGCGGACAGATCCCACACCCGGACGGCCCGGTCGCACCCGCCGGCGGCCAGCCGCTTGCCGTCCGGGGAGATGGCCAGGCAGAGGACCGAGTCGTCCGCGTCGAGCAGTTGCTTGACCATCACCTTCGGGTCGGCGACCCCGTCGAGCACGGCCACGCCGGCTTCGGTCGTCCCCTTCGCCGACAGGTCGAACACCCGCACGTCCCCCTCCTGGCCGGGCCGCCCGCCGGCCACCGCCAGGGTGCCGTCCGGCAGGAAGGCCAGGGCGTAGGCCCGCTCGGCCCGGGTGCGGACCCGCTTGACCAGCTTGCCGGTGGGCAAATCCCAGACGAGCAACTCGTGGTGGCCGCCGGTGACGAGCTGTTTGCCGTCCGGGGTGAAGGCGACGGCGTTGACGACGGCCGGGAACCGGTACGCGGCCGGCGGCCGGGGCGGGGTCCAGCGGGCGCGGAGTTCCTTGCCCAGGTCGGCCGTCGGGGCGATGCCGGCGTCCAGCTTGGCCCCTTCCTTGATCCACCGGGCGATCAGCTCGGCCTTCGCCTTCGGCACCGCGTCCCCCTTGTCCCGGGGCGGCATCCGGCGGTCGTCTGTGGACACGATCAGGGCGTGGAAGTCGCTCTCGTCCGGCTTGCCGGCGGTGATCGGGTCGCCGTTCGGCCCGCCGGCGAGCAGCTTCTCGAACGTGGTCATGTCGTACTTGCCGCTCTTCTTGCGGGCGTCGTGGCAGGCGAAGCAGTAGTCCTTGAGGACCGGGGCCACGTCCTTGATGAAGCTGACCGGCGGCTCCGCGGCGGCGGCCGGACTGGCTCCGCCGAGCAGCAGGAAGGCGAGCAGGGTGACGGCGACGGCACACAACAGGCAAGCGCACACACGCATCGGGGCCGGCTCCGGAAGGGGGGACAGGCGGGTGCCATTAGCATACCCGGTCTGCGGGAATGGGGTGAAGCGCGAAAGCCCACCCCTTGAAGGGGTGGGCTTTGACACTGGCACCCGTCACCCGCATCGGGTATCCCTGATCCACCCCTCCCAACCGCAGGTGCCCCATGACCGACCCCACCCGCCGCAGCTTCCTCCTCTCGGCTGGCACCGCCGCCGCCTCGACCGTCGTCGGCTCGGTCGCCCGCGGCTACCCGGCCAACGACACCCTCCAGGTCGGGGTGATCGGCACCGGCGGCCGGGCCAGGCACCTGGTGCAGTCCCTGCCGAAGATCGCCGGGGTGAAGATCACCGCCGTCTGCGACGTGTGGGACGTGGCACTGGCGGAAGGCAAGAAGTTGGCCGACCCGCAGGCGATGACCACCAAGGCGTCCGCTGAATTGCTGGCCTCGAAGCAGGTGGACGCGGTGCTGATCGGTACGCCGGACCACCAGCACGTCCCGGTGACGATCGCCGCCCTGAAGGCCGGCAAGGACGTGTACGTCGAAAAGCCGCTCACCCACGACCTGAGCGAAGGGGCGGCGGTGCTGGCGGCCAACGAGTCGGCCAAGCGGGTCGTCCAGGTCGGCACCCAGCAGCGGAGCATGCCGCACATCGCCACAGCCCGGGAACTGGTCCGGGCCGGCAGGCTCGGGCAGGTGTTCAAGGTGCGGACCAGTTGGAACCGGAACAGCGACCGGGTCCGCCGGAACAAGCTGGGCATCGACCCGAAGGGCGTCGATTGGGCCGCCTTCCTCGGGGCCGCCCGGCCGCAGCCGTTCGACGAGTACCGGTTCCGCAACTGGCGGTGGTTCTGGGACTTCGGCGGCGGGCTGTTCACCGACCTGTTCGTCCACTGGGTCGATGTCGCCCACTGGGTGTTGGGGCTGGAGAACCCGCGGTCGGCGGTCAGCGTCGGCCAGCACATCGCGGCCAAGGACGTGTGGGAGACGCCGGACACAGTGCAGACGCTCGTCACCTACCCGGGCGGGGTGACGGTCCACTTCGAGGGCACGTTCAGCAACGCCAACAAGGGCGCCCACATCGAGTTCCTGGGCACCGACGCCACCCTGTACGTGGACCGCGGGCGGTACGAGCTGACCCCGGAGCGGGGCCGCAAGGGCGAGGCGATGAAGGAGATCGCGGCGACCCGGCCGGACTACCGCGGGGCCGACTTCTACGACAAGCCGGACGGCGAATTGGTCCACCTGACCAACTGGGTGGAGTGCGTGCGGTCGCGGAAGGAGCCGACCGCGCCGCTGGCCGCCGGGGTGTCGTCCGCCGCCGCCGCCCACCTGGCCAACCTGGCCCTGCGAAGCGGGCAGACGGCGACCTGGAAGGGGTGACCACCAGCCCGACGCGCCAGCGAGGGTCAATCCTGCCCCCTCGCTGGCGCGTCGGGCTGGTGTCGGTCAACCTAACTCGCCTTGGCCGCGTTCCGCTTGCGGGTGGCGGCTGCTTTCTTGGCCGACGCCGACCGCTCGGCGGCGGTCCGGCTGGCGCTCGCCGCCCCGCCCTTCTGCCCGCCCGTGCGGCTGGACTCGTGGGAGACCGGGTGGCCGCGGCCGGACCCGGACTTCTTGCCCCCGCCGGTCTCCTTGTTGACGGTGGCCCACGCCCGCCGTTCGGCCTCGGCGTCCGGCACGCCCCGTTGCTCGTACCCCTCGGCGATGTGCTCGGCCTGCCGCTTCTGCTTGTCCGTGTACTTCGACTTGTCCCCGCGTGGCATGGTTGGCCCTCCGGAATGGCCGGGCCGGGTCGGCCCGCGGCCACCCGACGGGCGAGCAAGTCGGATGCCGCGGTCGGGCGGGTCAGCGGTCGCCGGCGGCCAGCCCGTGCTGCTCGATCTTGCGGTACAGGGAACTTAGCCCGATGCCCAGCCGGCGGGCTGCCTCCCGCTTGTCCGGGCAGGCCCGCAACAGCCGCTCGATGTGCCGCCGCTCGAACCGGGCGGTCGCTTCGCCCAGGTCGTCCACCCCGTCCGGGTCCGCGGGGTGCGGGAGCAGGTCCGGGGGCAGGTCGGCCGGGGCGACCAGCGGGCCGTCCCCGAGGATGACCGCCCGCTGGAGGACGTTGTCCAGCTCCCGCACGTTCCCCTTCCACGGGTGGGCCAGCAGCAGTTGCATCGCCTCGTGGCTCACCCCGGTCATCCGCTTGCCCATCACCCGGGCGTGCTTGGCCAGCAGGTGTTCGACCAGGTCGGGGATGTCCTCCCGCCGGTCCCGCAGTGGCGGCAGGGTGATGGCCACCACGTTCAGCCGGTAGTACAGGTCCTCCCGGAACCGCCCCTCGGCCGCCTCCTTGGCCAAGTCCTTGTTCGTCGCCGCCACGATCCGGGCGTCCACCTTGACCGGCTCGGCCGCCCCGACCGGCTGGACCTCCTTCTGCTCGATCGCCCGCAGCAGCTTGGCCTGGGTGGCCAGCGGCAGCTCGCCGATCTCGTCCAGGAAGACGGTCCCCCGGCCGGCGTGGACGAACAGCCCAGCCGTGTCCTTGTCCGCCCCGGTGTACGCCCCCTTGCGGCTGCCGAACAGTTGGGCTTCGAGCAGGTCGGTCGGGATGGCCGCGCAGTTGACCGCCAGGAACCGGCCGTCGGTCGGTTTGGCCGCCTGGGCGAACCGGTGGACGGCCCGGGCGAGCAGTTCCTTGCCAGTCCCGCTCTCGCCCAGGATGAGCACCGTGGACGGGGTCGGGCCGACCTTCCGGGCCAGCTCGACCGCCCGCTTCATCCCGGGGCTGTGGCCCATCACCAGCTCCGGGCCGGCGTCCGCCCGGTTCAGCTCCCGCCGCAGCCACTCGTTCTCCCGGAACACCTCCCGCACCCGGACCAGCCGCCGCACCTTGCCGGCCACCTCGGGCAGCAGGATCGGCTTCATCAGGTAGTCGGCCGCCCCCTTCTGGAACGCCTCGACGGCCGTCTCCACGGTGGCGTAAGCGGTGACCAGCAGGACGGCCGTCTCCGGGCTGAGCCGGGTCAGCCGGTCGAGCACCTCCAGCCCGTCCAGCCCGGGCAGGTGCAGGTCGCACACGGCCACGTCGAACCGCTGGGTGCGGGCCAGCTCGACCGCCTCCTCCCCGGTCCCGCAGGCCGACACCGCGAACCCCTCCTGGCCGAGGAACTCGGCCAGCGTGTCCCGGATGACCGGCTCGTCGTCCACCACCAGCACCGATGCGGGCATCAGGAACCCCCCGTCGGTATGGGCGAGCCGGGGGTGTCAGCCCCCGGGTGGCTGTCCGCGACCGCCACCCGGGGGCTGACACCCCCGGCTCGCCCGTCCTCTGCGGTCGGCAGCGTCACCGTGAACGTCGTCCCCTGGCCGACCACGGACGTCACCCCGACCGTCCCGCCGTGGGCCTCGACGATCCGCCGGGTGACGAACAGCCCCAGCCCGGTCCCGTGCCGCTTGGTGGTGAAGTACGGGCGGAACAGCCGGGGGACGGCGGCCGGCTCGATCCCGTGCCCGTCGTCGGCGACGGACAGCGTGACGACGGGCGAGCGGGGGGCGTCAGCCCCCTGTTGCGTCAACCCACCAAGGCGATCGTTTTCGCCCGGATGCTCCAACAGGGGGCTGACACCCCCGGCTCGCCCTGTGACTGTAATCCGCCCGCCCTTGCCGGTCGCGTCGATGGCGTTCAGCACCAGGTTGAACACCACCTGCACCAACTGGTCCCGCACCCCGGTCAGCGGCGGCAGGTCGGCCGGCACGTCCGCCGTGACCTGCCGGTTCTTCCCCCCCTTGTAGAACTTGGCGATCCCGAGCGCCTCGTCCACCACCTCCCGGGCCGACACCCGCCCCCGCTCCTCGCTGGCCGGCCGGCTGAACGTCACCAGCTCCCGCAGGATCGTCTGGATCCGCCCCAACTGGCCGTTCACCAGCCCCAGTTTCGCCCGGGTGTACGGGTCCAGCTCCCGCCGGTCGAGCACCTGCACCACGCTGCTGATGGCCGTCAGCGGGTTGCCCACCTCGTGGGCGATGCCGGCCGCCAAGAGGCCGAACGCGGCCATCTTCTCCTGGTGCAACACCTGGGCTTGCGACTCCTCCAGCTCCCGGGTGCGGTCGGCGATCCGGGTCTCCAACTGCCCCTGGTCCGCCCGCAGGGCGGCGTTCAGCAGCCGCAGCTCCTCCCCGGCCCGCCGGAGCAGTTTGGCCATCGCCGTGGCCGCCCACGTCACCCACACCAGCACCACCAGGGTGAGCAGGAACTGCACCGGCTCCCGGCGGGCGGCCGGCTGGGCGGCGTACAGCATGGCCACGCTCAGGCAGTCCAGCAGGCAGGTCAGGAAGGTGGTGAGCGGGGCGTACCGGACGGCACAGCACAAGAGCGACAGCAGGTAGTAGAACCGGAACGGGCTGTCCAGCCCCCGCTCGGAGTGGCACAGCAGGCCGATGAACACCGCCTCCAGGGCGGAGATGACCAGCGGCACCTCCCGCAGCAGCACCCGCCCGGCCCAGTGGGTGACCGTGTCCAGGGCGGTGAACGCCGCCCCGAGCGCCAGGATGGCGTTCAGCCGCCACGGGTCCGGGGTGGCCGCCCAGTTGGCCAGCACGAACCCGACCAGCAGCCCGAACCACCGAATCTTGACCGCCACCGCCTCGGCCGCCAGCTCCCAGTACGGGTCGGCCGGCCGCGGGGCCAGGGCGGCGAGGAGGGAGCGGACGAACGCGGGCATGAGGGGATTGTAACGACCGACGAGGAATGACCCACCGGCCGGAATGACGAATGACCCACCAATGACCCACCAATGACGAAGGGAAGACAGCAACCCTGACGGCTCGGGCGTTCCCTTCGTCATTGGTGGGTCATTGGTGGGTCGTTCGTCATTACACTGGAGACGTCGCCCGCCCCCTCCTGCGGAGCCGGTCATGTTCCCTCCTCCCGACCGCCGCTCGTTCCTCGCCTCATCCGCCGTCACCCTCGCCGGCCTGCGGCCGGTGTCCGCCGCCGAGGCCGCCCTCGATCCCGCTGTCGTTCGCCTCGACGCCGGCATCGAGCCGTTCGTCCGCCTGCTCGAAGAGACGCCCCGGGACCGGGTCGTCGAAGAAGTCGCCGACCGGAT
The DNA here is from genome assembly GCA_046350115.1 of Gemmataceae bacterium. Taxonomy (GTDB): domain Bacteria; phylum Planctomycetota; class Planctomycetia; order Gemmatales; family Gemmataceae; genus JAXMAZ01. The sequence goes on along the minus strand of JAXMAZ010000020.1, from coordinate 84,056 downwards.
CAAGAAGGGGGCCGGCTACCGGGACGTGCTGGCCGCCCTGTTCCTGGCCGGCGTCCGCAACGTCCCGCCCCGGCCGACCGTCGGGTTCAAGTTCCACGCGGTGCTGGTGGTCAACTCCGCCCACCTGGCCGCCCTCGCCGGGCCGGACACCGAACGCTGGCTGCCGATCCTGTGGGCGGTGGACAACTTCAAGGGGTCGCAGGCGACCGCCCAGAAGGAGGGCGGGTGGCGGATGAAGCCGGCCGACGAGGGGAAGGTGCCGACCGCCCGCAAGGCCAAGGCCGCCTTCGCCGCCGCCATGGACAACTGGGACGAAGGGGCCGCCGACGTGGCCGCCGCGGGGCTGGCCCGGTCGTTCGGGGCGAACGAGCTGTTCGACCTGTTCGCCCGGTACGGCTGCCGGGACTTCCGGGACATCGGCCACAAGGCCATCTACGTGGCCAACGCCTTCCGCACCCTGCAGACGATCGGCTGGCACCACGCCGAGCCGGTCCTGCGGTCGCTCGCCTACGCCCTGCTCCAACACGAAGGGGACAACCCGGCCAAGCGAGACGCCCCGGCCGACCGCCCCGGACGGCTCAACGCCGAGCGGGTGACGCTCACCCGCAAGGATTGGCTGGACGGCCAGCCGTCCCCCGAGGACGCGACCGACCTGCTCGCCCGGCTCCGCACCGGGACCGACGCCGAGGTGGCCGACCGGGTGGTCGAACTGCTGTGCCATGAGGTGGCGCCGCAGACCGTCTGGGACGCGCTGTTCCTGGCGGCCGGCGAACTCCTGATGCGGCAGCCGGGCATCGTCGCCCTGCACTCGATCACCACCCTGAACGCCCTGCGGTACGCCTACGACACCGTCGCCGACGACAGCCTGCGGCGGCTCCTGCTGCTCCAGGCGGCCAGCTTCGTCCCGCTGTTTCGGGACGCCATGACGGCCCGCGGCAAGGTCGGGGACGCCTGCATCGACCGCCTCGGGGTGGAGGTGCCGAACGACCCGGTGCCGGTGAAGTTCGAGGACATCTTCCCGACCCTCTCGGCGGACAAGCTGAAGGCGGCCCGGATGGCGGCCGACTACCTGCGGCAGAACCCGGCGGGGGCCACGCAGATGATGGACACCGGCCGGCGGCTGGTGTTCCGCAAGGGGACCGACTCGCACGACTACAAGTTCTCGTCCGCCGTGCTGGAGGACTACCGGCACCTGTCGCCGGGGGTGCGGGACCGGTTCCTGGCGGCCAGCCTGTGCTGGTTGAAGGGGTCGGCCGGCCCGGACGCCCCGATCGTCAAGCGGGTCCGGACGGCGGTCGGCTGAGCCTCTCATCTGGCGAGCCGTGATCGGCGGTCGCGGCTCGCTGCGCGAGAAGTCGCCGTGCGGCCCGTGAGGTGACAATAGACGGCCCAGGCTCGGGTCCGGTTATGCGGGCGCCGGGACCGCCGTTCGCTGGAACTTATGTCCGGGCGGTATTGACAGGGCCGGTGGAGTCGGCAGGGTGAGGTGCGGGCCGGTCCACACCCCGGTCCCGCACGCGGAGTCTGATCGTGCTCGCCCGCCTTCTCCTGACCGGCGGCCTGCTGGCTACCCTGCCAGCCGCCGGCCCGGCCGCGCTCATCATCGGGAGTTACCCCGCGACCAATGACGCCGCCGGTGTTGCCGTCACGCCCGGGGGCGCGAAGACCTTCTCGTTCGCAACAGCGTTCACGATGACCGGGGACTACGACCTGTCGTCGGCCACCGCCCGGCTGGGGGTGACCGGCTCGGGCGTCGGTCTGACCGGCCGCATCTTCGGCGACGCCGGCGGCAACCCCGGAACACCGCTGATCGCCCTGACCAGCCCGGCGGTCGCGGCCGGGGGCTTGGATGACCTAGTGTTTGCCGCGGCCGGCCCGGCCCCGCTGACGGCCGGCTCCACGTACTGGCTGGTCCTCACGCTCACCACCCCGGCGACCGGCGGCTCACTCCGGTGGGCGGGGGGCGGCCTTTTTGTCACCCCGACCGGCCCCGGGGCGGTCCACGCCTACGGGTTCCGGTACAGCGGCAACGCGGCCTGGCGAGGCGGGGTAGACATCTTGCGGCTGACGTATCAGTTGGACGGCACGCCGGCCGCGCCCGCCGGTCCGACCCCGTCCGGGCTGGCGCTGCGTGGGCTGGCGGCCCCGGCCCCGGCCGGGCTGGTGCTGCTCGGGCTGGGGCTGCCGGCCCTGGGCCTGGTCCGCCGGCGGAAGCTCGCCTGAGCCGGAATCGCGAAACGCACACCGTCACCCCTGGGGGTTGGGGGTGCGATACATCTTCCCGGCGGTCACCCGGTCGAAACTCCGGCGAGCCGGGGGCGTCAGCCCCCGGGTGTCCGGGCAGCGGTTGCCGGTTCACCCGGGGGCTGACGCCCCCGGCTCGCCAGGGTTTCACAACAGAGCACGCTCACCCCTCGTCCTGCTCCCGCAGCTTGGCCAGGACGCTGTAGTCTTCGAGCGTCGTCGTGTCCTGGCCGCCCTGCCGGCCGGCCGCGATGTCCCGCAGGAGCCGCCGCATGATCTTCCCGCTGCGGGTCTTCGGCAGGGCGTCGGTGAACCGGATGTCGTCCGGCCGGGCCAGCGCCCCGATCTCCTTGGCCACGTGCGCCTTCAGGTCGGCCTTCAGCGATTCGGTCGCCTCCACCCCCTGCTTGAGCGTCACGAAGCAGCAGATGGCCTCCCCCTTCAGGTCGTCCGGCCGGCCGACGACGGCCGCCTCCGCGACCTTCGGGTTGTGGACCAGGGCGCTCTCCACCTCCATCGTGGACAGCCGGTGGCCGGACACGTTCAGCACGTCGTCCACCCGGCCCATCACCCAGATGTACCCGTCCTCGTCCTTGCGGGCGCCGTCGGCGGTGAAGTAGTACCCCTGCGGGTACTGGCTCCAGTAGGTGTCCTTGAACCGCTGGTCGTCCCCGTAGATGGTCCGCATCAGGCTGGGCCACGGGCGTTTGACGACCAGGAACCCGCCGCTGTTGGCCGGCACCGGGTTCCCCTCCTTGTCCACCACGTCGGCGGCGATCCCGGGGAGCGGCTTGGTGGCGCTGCCCGGCTTGGTCGGCACCGCCCCCGGCAGCGGGGCGATCATGATGGCCCCGGTCTCGGTCTGCCACCAGGTGTCCACGACCGGGCACCGGCCGCCACCGATCACCCGCTGATACCACGTCCAGGCCTCCGGGTTGATCGGCTCGCCGACGCTGCCGAGCAGGCGGAGGGCGGACAGGTCGTGTCGGTTGGGGTGGTCGTCCCCCCACTTGATGAACGCCCGGATGGCGGTCGGGGCGGTGTACAGGATGGTCACCCCGTACTTGGCGGCGATGTGCCAGAACCGGTCCTCCCGCGGGTGGTTCGGGGCGCCCTCGTAGATGACGACGGTGGCGGCGTTGGCCAGCGGGCCGTACACGATGTAGCTGTGCCCGGTCACCCAGCCGACGTCGGCCGTGCACCAGTACACGTCCTCCGGCTTCAGGTCGAACACCCACTTGGTGGTCAGGGCCGCCCCGAGCAGGTAGCCGGCGGTCGAGTGCAGCACCCCCTTCGGTTTGCCGGTGCTGCCGGACGTGTACAGGATGAACAGCGGGTGCTCGCTGTCGAGTTGCTCGGCCGGGCAGTCGGCGGACACGTCGGACATGAGGTCGTGCCACCAGATGTCCCGGCCCGGCTTCATGTGGACGGACGTGTTCCTGGCCCGCTGGAACACCACGCACTTCTCGACCGTCGGGGACTTGGCCAGCGCCTCGTCCACGTTCTGCTTCAGGTGGACGGCGTTCCCCCGCCGCCAGCCGATGTCCGCGGTGACGACCAGCTTGGCCTGGGCGTCGTTGTTCCGGTCGGCGACGGCGTCGGCGCTGAACCCGCCGAACACGACTGAGTGGACGGCCCCGATGCGGGCGCAGGCGAGCATGGCGATGACGGCTTCCGGGGTCATCGGCATGTAGATGGTGACGCGGTCGCCCTTGCCGACGCCGAGCTGCTTCAGCCCGTTGGCGAACTTGCACACCTGGTGGTGGAGCTGCTGGTAGGTGAGGGTCTTGGTGTCCCCGGGTTCGCCCTCCCAGATGATGGCCGCCTTGTTCTTGGTGGCCGAGGTCAGGTGGCGGTCCAGGCAGTTGTAGCTGGCGTTGGTCCGGCCGCCGGTGAACCACTTGAAGAACGGCGGGTTGGACCCGTCGAACACCTGGTCCCAGGGCTTGAACCAGTGGAGGGCTTTGGCCTGCTCGGCCCAGAACCCGTCCGGGTCGCGGTCGGCCCAGTCGCGGAGCCGGTCGGCCTCCGCCGGGGGCACGTTCGCCTGGCGGACGAACCCGTCCGGCGGGGGGAAGACCCGGGTTTCCTTCAGCACGCTGGTGATGTTCTTGTCGGCGGTGGCCATGGGAGAAGTTCCGCGTTTCGGGGGCCGAGTTCCAGGGTCAAAGATACCGCAACCGGGCCGGACAACTATCCTTGAAGTGGAGTGGCGCGGGCGAGGGGCGGGGTTACACCCTAACCCCCCGGCCCCCTTCCCTGAGAGGGAAGGGGGAGCAAGGGGGACGACGGTTCGGGCTGTGGGTTCAGGTGCGGTCGGGGCGGGGCGCGGAAACCTAACCCCCCGGCCCCCTTCCTTAAAGAGGGAAGGGGGAGCAAGGGGGGATGCTCGCCCCGCCCGGCCCAGGTCCCATCGTCAGAACCTGCCTCGCTCTTGCTCCCCCTCCCTGCTTCGGGGAGGGGGCCGGGGGTGGGGTCACGACAGCGACCCGGCCCAGCGGCTCGGAAGTCGCGGCGACGGGTGCCGGTTCGACCCCACCCCCGGCCCCCTCCCCGAAGCAGGGAGGGGAGCAGCGAGGCGCTCCCGCCGTCCGCGATCGAAGCCATCGCCCGGACTTTGTACCCCCCGCCCCCTTCCCTCTCAGGGAAGGGGGCCGGGGGGTTAGGTTAACCCTCCCTCCGACCCCGGAGCCGATATGCAAGACACGTTCTCGATCGCCCTGGTGCAGATGGCCGTCCACCCGGACCCCGGGCCGAACCTGGACAAGGCGGACGCGGCCATCGCCGAGGCGGCCAAGCAGGGGGCGCAGATCGTCTGCCTGCCGGAGCTGTTCACCGGCCACTACTTCTGCCAGGTCGAGGAGCACCGGTTCTTCGACACCGCCGAGCCGATCCCCGGGCCGTCGTCCGACCGGCTGGCGGCGGCGGCCAAGCGGCACGGGGTGGTGGTAGTCGGGTCGCTGTTCGAGCGGCGGATGGCCGGCGTCTACCACAACACCGCCACCGTGTACGACACCGACGGCTCGCTGCTCGGGCTGTACCGCAAGATGCACATCCCGGACGACCCCTTGTACCTGGAGAAGTTCTACTTCACCCCCGGCGACCTGGGGTGGAAGGTGTTCGACACCAAGCGGGCCAAGGTGGGGACGCTGGTGTGCTGGGACCAGTGGTATCCGGAGGCGGCCCGGCTGACCGCCTTGCAAGGGGCCGAGGTCATCTTCTACCCGACGGCCATCGGCTGGCACCCGAAGGAGAAGGCCGAGTACGGGGAGGCCCAGCACTCGGCCTGGGAGACGTCGATGCGGGGCCACGCCATCGCCAACGGGACGTACGTCGCGGCGGTCAACCGGGTCGGGCACGAGGTGATCACCGGGGACGGGATCGAGTTCTGGGGCCAGTCGTTCGTCGCCGACCCGTTCGGCCGGATCGTGAAGCGGGCGAGTGCGGACAAGGACGAGCTGCTGGTGGTGAACTGCGACCGCAAGCTGATGGAAGAGGTGCGGCGGCACTGGCCGTTCTTCCGCGACCGGCGGATCGACTTCTACCAGGGGATCACGAAACGGGTGGCCGACTGACCGGCGATTGAACGCTGGGCGGCCGTCTTTTGTAGGGTGCGGGGCGGGGTTTTGCACCGCATAGCCCAAGCGGTGGCTATACCACGCTTGGGAGTCGAGCGGTGCGTTGCGCAAAGCCTCCACGCACCCTACAACTGCATCTCTTCTGTAAAGGGATCGCGAAACGGGTGGCGGACTGACCGGCGGGTGTTAAGCTTTAACGGACTCCCGAAGCCCCGAGCGTCGTCCCATGCCGCCCGCCCGCTCGTCCGTCCCGCCGGAACTGGCCGACCACTCGCAGTACACCGACGTCCGCGAACTCGGCCGGGGCGGGATGGGGGTGGTGTACCTGGCCACCAACCGCCTGCTGGACCGGCCGGAGGTGCTGAAGGTGGTCAGCCGGCAGCACCTGGGCAAGCCGGGGGCGGCCGACCGGTTCCTGCGGGAGATGCGGGCGGCGGCCCGGCTCCAGCACCCGAACGTGGTGTCCGCGTACTCGGCCGCCGAGGTCGGCGACCTGCTGGTGTTTGCGATGGAGTACGTGCCCGGGCAGGACCTGGCCCGGGTGGTGCAGGCGAACGGGCCGCTGCCGGTGCCGGTGGCCTGCCGGTACGCCGCGCAGGCGGCGGCCGGGCTGCAGCACGCCTTCGAGAAGGGGATGGCCCACCGGGACGTGAAGCCGAGCAACCTGATCCTTCACCAGGACGGGGCGAAGGCGACGGTCAAGGTGTGCGACTTCGGGCTGGCCAAGGCGACCGCGGGCGACACGGACGACACCGACCTGACCGGGGCCGGCCGGCTGCTCGGCACCCCGGAGTACCTGGCCCCGGAACAGGCCGCCGACGCCGCCCGGGCGGACCACCGGGCGGACATCTACGGGCTGGGCTGCACCCTGTACTTCCTGCTCACCGCCCGGCCGCCGTTCCGGGCGGACGGGCTGCTCGCCCTGATCGACGCCCACCGGTACGAGACGGCCGTGCCGCTGGACCAGGTCCGCGGGGACGTGCCGGCCGAGTTGGCGGCGGTGGTTGCCCGGATGCTGGCCAAAAACCCGGCCGCCCGGTTCCAGACCCCGGGCGAGGTGGCCAAGGCTCTGGCCCCGTTCACCAAGCCCGGTGCCGCGGCCCCGGTGGTGCGGCCGGCGGACACGGTCCCCCCGGCCGACACGGCCCCGAAGCTGCCTCCGGTCGCCCGGCCGCCGACCCGCCCGGCCACGATCGTCGGGGCCGACCTGCCGGTCCCGGCCCGCACGGCGTACCTGAACCCGGAAGACTTCGACCCGCCGAAGAAGAAGCCGGCCCCGACCCGGCCGAAGCGGAAGGCCCAGCCGGCCCCCAACTGGACGCCGGCGATCGTGGCCGGGGGGCTGGCGGCGGCCGTGCTGGTGGCGGCCGTCGGGGTGCTGGTGGTCCGGTTCCGCCAGCCGGGCGACGACAAGGCAGTGGCGGCAGTCGAGCCGGCGGCCGGCCCGGCCGCGCCCGCCGCCCCGGCCCCGCCGCAGGTGCCGGTGAGCGGCAGGGTGGTGTCCGACGGGTTCGTGCCGCTGTTCAACGGCCGCGACCTGGCCGGGTGGCACCCGCTCCCCGGCCAGCCGAACAACTGGCGGGTGGAGGACGGGGTGCTGGTCGCCCGCGGCGGGTCGGGCCGGTCGCACCTCATCTCCGACGGCGTTTTGGGTGACTTCCAGTTGCGGGCCGAAGTGCGGGTGAACCAGGCCGGGAACAGCGGGCTGTTCGTCCGTACTGGGGACCAGGTGGCGAAGACGGGGTCGCCGGCCGACGGGTACGAGGTGCAGATCAACTACTCCGGCAACAACGGCCCGCCGACCGGCAGCATCTACGTGGAGAACAAGGTGGTGGCCCGGCTGGACGCCGCCGCCGGCCGGCCGGACGAGTGGGTGAGGTACGAGGTGATCGCGGTCGGCGACCGGCTGACGGTGCGGGTGAACGGGGTGACGGCGGTCGAGTACACGGACCCGGTCCGGCGGTTCACCCGCGGGCGGATCGGGCTTCAGCAACTGAACCCGGACACGGTGGTCGAGGTCCGCTCGATCGAGGTCAAGGAACTGGTCGCGGCGTCCGCCGCCGCCCCCCCGTCTCCGCCCCCGCCGCCCGCGCCGCCGGCCGGCACCCTGGTGTCGTCGGCCGAGGCCCGCCACATGGCGGCCGTGCGCAACCGGTGGTTCAAGACCACCGGCAAGGCCATCTACCGGGTCGAGGGGAAAGACCTGATACTCGACGGCAGCGCCGGCAACTTCGGCTGGCTGTTCTTCGGCGACCCGGAGTGGACCGACTACGACTTCTCCGCCCGGGTCCGGGACGTCCGCGGGCTGAACGGCGGGACGCTGTTCGTCCGGGCCAACCACGAGTACACCGGCGGCCGGCAGGCGAACGGCGCCCCGGTGATGGTCCTCCGGGCCGGGCTGTTCCCGTTCGGGTTCGCGAGCAACACTGCCATCGCGATCGAGGGGTATTCCTCGCTCGGGGGGTTCCTGAGCGGCGAGAAGTACGGGCTGCCGCGGGCCGACCTGCCGAACATCCTGCGGCCGAACGCCTGGCACACGGTTCGGGCCAAAGTCCGCGGGAAGACCGTCGAGACGTATTTCGACGGCCGGCCGATCCACCGGGCGGACCCGCCGATGCCGGCCCGCGGCATGGTCGGCATCCGGGTGGTGGACTCCGGGGCGATGCGGTTCACCGACCTGAAGGTGACCGACCCGGCCGGCAAAGTCCTCTGGCAGGGGCTACCCGACCTGCCGGAGTAGCGGTCAGATGGCCGTCCAGTCGATCATCACCCGGGCGGTCGAACCGGACAGCCGGGTGAACTCGCCGATGGCCGGGCCGAGGTCGTGCATGGACAGCAGGTGCAGCCCGGCCACCCCGCCGACCGGGGCGGCGAACGTCGCCTTGGCCACCCCCTGGTGGGCCATCTTGTCCCACGTCGAGAGCGGGGCGACCGTCACCCCGACCAGCCCGGTGGTCGGCACCATCTTCCCGTTCTTGTCCCCCCGGACGTAGGCCCGGACGGCCCGCTCGTCCGCCTGCTCGAGGGCGGAGGTGATGGCCTCCACCCGGGCCCGGGCGGACAGGGCCGCCACCGACCCGACCGCCCCGGCCAAGAGCGCCCCGCCGATCCCGCCGGCGATGGCGGTGGCCACCATCCCGCCCCCCTGGGGGGCATTCGGGTCGAGGGAGGTGAGGCCGCTGTCCACCAGGATGAGGCAGTCGTCGGCGGCGAACGCCCGGTACACCGACCCGCTCACCCCGCCGAGCATCCCGGCCGACACGACCCGGCAGTAGAACCCGGTCAGTCGTCGGCCGGCCGGGTCGATCGCTCCGGCGTAAGGGTCGGGGCGGTTCGGGACCGGGGTGTCCACGGCCGGCGGCGGGGTGATGTAGGACGCCCGGGACCGGGGCTTCATCGCCCCCCACCGGCCGCCCGCCGGGTTGGGGGGCGGCCGGGGTGAGCGGGATCAGGTCGTCGTCGGCGGACATGCGGCGTCCTCGGGGCGGAGCCTCGCCCAACCGTAGAACGCAAACCGGTCCGGTGCGGTGGTCGGCCGTAGGGCGGGTCAAGCGTCGCTTTGGACGCCGACCCGCCGGAGTGGGCAACGATCGCTTGCCGGTTGCGGCGGGTCGGCGCGTCCAAAGACGCTTGACCCGCCCTACAAAGCCGAACCGCCTCACTCGGCCGGCAGCTTCATCACCTCGACCCTGCGGAAGTCGACCGGGTGGCTCTCCGCCTGGAGGGAGATGAACCCCTCCTTGATGAGCAGCCCGCCGGCGCCCATCAGTTTCTTGGCGTCCGCGTCCTTGGGGTCGTACTGCGGCTGCTCGTACTCCATCACCAGTTCGCCGTTGACGAAGTGCCTGATCTTGCCGGCCCCGCGGACTTCGACTTCGACCGTCACCCACTGGTCGCCGTCGAACGTCTTCGACTTCGAGTTGGTGCAGTGCGGGGTGAACAGCTTGCCGGCGAGGACGACGTTGGTGCCGGGCGAGCACATGTTGGCGGTGGTCCGCTTCCCCTTGCCCAGCCCGCCGAGGAACTGGCACTCGACGGACACCGGGAACTCCTGGTCCGCCCGCATGGTGTCCGGCGACTGGCAGTGGAGCATGACGCCGCTGTTGCGGGTGGCCCAGCCGGGGCCGCCGGGGCACTGGTCGCCGACGAACCGGTACTCCACCCGCAGCCGGTAGTGGGACAGCTTGTCCTTGTGGAACAGGTGGCCGAACTGGCCGTCGAACTGGCCCGGGTACTTGTCGTACCGCACCTTGAGCAGCCCGCCCTCGACCCGGAAGGTGTCGAACGGGTTCTCCCCGAGCTTGTGCTTGGTGACTTTCGGCGTCCACCCGGTCAGGTCTTTGCCGTTGAACAGCGGCACCCAATCGTCCGCCGCCGAGGCAGCGGGGACGGCGAGCAACAGAACGGCCAGGGCGGACAGGCGGGCGGTCATCGGGTGCCTCGGGTCGGGGTTGCGGCCGGTCGGTCACTTGGCTTCGGGGAACTCCGGCTTGTCGAACGGGCTGCCGGGAAAGACGTGGACGATCAGGGCGTTGAGCGACCCGCTGGCCGAGGCCACGTACCCGCTCGGTGTGGCGCTGGCCGCCAGCCCGCCGAACCCGCCGACCACGTCCCGGATGGACGAGCTGAGCCGGCGGGCGGTCTCCTCGGTCAGCACCCGGCTGACCACCGCGGCCCGCTCGGCGTTGCCGGCCTTGCCGGCGAAGGTGGCGCCGACCTGGCCGGGCTTCAGCCCGGCCTTCTCAAGGGCCTCCTTGACCGCCTTGCGGCCGTCCGGCGACTTGCTCGCCTCGTTCACCGCCTTCTGGATGGCCTTCCGCCGCTCCTCCCGGGTCATCTTCTCCAGTTGGGCGGCGGCCACCATGCCGCCCCGCCGCTCGAGCACGGCCAGCAGGTTGCGGACGGCGAACGGCAGGGAGACGACGGAGAAGACCACCCCGGCCCCGTCGACGGCCAGGATGATGCCGGAGTACACCTTGTTGTCGTCCCACCGCTGCAAGGTGTTGTCGTCCGGGTCGGCAAGGGCCGTCCCGACCCGGACGAGGGCGTTCCCGCACTGGATGGACGAGGTGACCAGCCCGCCCCAGCCGAGGACCACCAGGGCGGTGGACGCCCCGCCGGTCGGCACCTCGGCGGCCGCCCCGCCGATCACCGCCATGCCGGACAGGACGGTCAGCCCGCAGCTCAGCCCGGCCCCGAGCAGCTCCTTGCCGAAGACGCTCCGGTTGCTGATCTTGGGCGGCGGCCCCGGGTCGGTCGGGTCGGTCGCGGCCGGCGGGGCCGGCATCGGCCCGATCGTATCGACCGATTCGATCACCGTCACCACCCGCCCCCAGTTGACCGACGGGGCCATCCCGTAGTGCAGCACCCGTGAACTCCCGCCCCCTTGGTATCCGACCATGCACCCGTACAGCTCAGACTCGGTGTAAACCGCGCCGACGATGCGGTTTAGCTGGGCGTCGGTATAAGTCATGGGCGACCTCCGAGGCAGGACGGTGGGCGAAGCTGCACCGACCGGGCGCAATCACACCGCTTGGTGAGCGACCGCCGGGCGGCACACCGGACACCAATTCTGGCCGTTTTTCAGGCGCCGGCCGGCCGCAGCAGGGGGAACAGGATCACGTCGCGGATGCTGGCCGCGTCCGTCAGCAGCATGATGAGCCGGTCGATGCCGATGCCCAGCCCGCCGGCCGGCGGCATCCCGTGCCGCAGGGCGCGGATGAAGTCGTCGTCCATCTTGGCCATCGACTCCTCCTCGCCCAGCCCGGCCAGTTGCCGGCGGAACGTCTCCTCCTGCGTCACCGGGTCGTTCAACTCGGTGTAAGCGTTGGCCAGTTCCATCCCCCGGACGTACAGCTCGAACCGCTCGGCCAGCCGCGGCTCGCCCGGCTTCCGCTTGGTCAGCGGGCAGAGGGCGGCCGGGTAGTCGTACACGAACACCGGGCCGGTCAGGTGCTCCTCGCACTTCCGCTCGAACAACTCGTGGACGAGTACCTCGTGTTCCTTCTCCGTTGTCGTTCCCGCTTTCTCGTCCTTGATCGCGAGCGGGATGTGGGCGGCGGTGGCGGCGGCCCGGACCGCGTCGGCGTCGAACAGGTCGCAGCCGACGTGCCGGCGGAACAGCTCGGAGTACGTCACCCGCTGGAACGGCGGCTCGAAGTTGACGGTGTGGCCGGCGTAGGGGAGCTGCCGGCCGCCGCCGACGGCGTCCACGCAGGCGACGATCAGCCCTTCGGTCAGGTCCATGATGCTGAACAGGTCGCCGTACGCCTCGTACAGCTCGAGCATCGTGAACTCGGGGTTGTGCCGCGGGCTGATCCCCTCGTTGCGGAACACCCGGCCGATCTCGTACACCCTCTCCAGCCCGCCGACCAGCAGCTTCTTCAAAGGCAATTCCAGGGCGATCCGCAGGACCAGCGGCAGCCCGAGGGCGTTGTGGTACGTCTCGAACGGCCGGGCCGCCGCCCCGCCGGCGATGGCGTGCAGGGTCGGCGTCTCCACCTCCAGGAACCCGCGGCCGTCCAGGTAGCCGCGGATGGTGCGGATGACCTGCACCCGCTGCGTCGCCCGGCGGAGGGTGTCCGGGGTGTAGATCAGGTCCAGGTAGCGGTGCCGCAGCCGGTACTCCACGTCCCCGAGGCCGAACACGTCCTTCGGGTGCGGCTCCAGGGACTTGCCGAGGAAGGTGAGCTTGTCCGCCTGGACGGTCAGCTCGCCGGTCTTGGTGTGCCCGAACTCGCCGTCCACCCCGACGATGTCCCCGAGGTCGAGCAGGTTGACCAGCTTCCACTCGTCGGCCGTCACCTTGTTGACGCGGACCATCACCTGGACGCGGCCGGACTGGTCCTGGAGTTCGAGCCATTGGAGCTTGCCGCCGGTGCGATGGCGGACCAGGCGGCCGGCCGCCCGGACCTTCGGCCCGGCCGGCTTGGCGTCGTCGAACGGTCCGGCCGGCAGCTTGCGGATGTCGGCGATCGGCTGGCGGCCGTCGAACCGCCGTCCCCACGGGTCGATGCCGAGTGCGGCGATCTGCCGGAGCTTCTCCGCCCGCACTTCGGCCAGGTCGGTCGGTTCGTTCGGGGTGCGGTCGGTCGCCACGGCGGAGCCTCGTTCGGTTGTGAAGGAACGGCCATTTTACGGACCCGGGCGGCGGCCGGCGGGTCGCCGCAGTACACTGTCCCGACCGCCGGAGGACGCCGCCGTGTCGTCGGACCCGACCGCTACCCCCCCGCCCGACCCGCCGAAGTCCTTTTTCGAGAAGGCCGGGGCGGCCCTGCCGATCGCCCTGACCGCCATCGCCACCGCGTTCGCCGGGATGAGCACCAGTGAGCTGCAGCGTGCCATGTTTTGGCGGAGCTACGCCGCCCAGGACCAGGCGAAGGCGACTAGCCAGTGGACGCTGGCCGGGTTCAAGCGGGACCGGTCACTCATCTGCCAGGTGGCCGCGGCCCAGTTGCGGGCGACGGCCGGCAACCCGCCGAACCCGTTCGCCGGCTCGAACGGCGAGCCGAACAGTCCGGCGGCCTGGCTGGCCGGGGACGGGCCGCCCCCGGCGAAGCTGCCGGAGGTGGCCGACGAGGCGCTCAAGAAGCTGCTGGCCGACATCCAGGCCCGGGCGCCGGAGGCCGAGCAGTTGCGGCAGGCCGGCCGCGTCCCGCAGGCGACCATCAACGCGGCCATCAACGACGCCGAGAAGGCGGTCGAGCAGCTCGACAGGGAGTGGGAACCGACGATCAAGGCGGCGGGCAAGCTGGCGGCCGGGGACAAGACGCCGCTGCCGGCCGCCCAGGCGGCGGGGTATGAACTGGAGCAGCGGCGGTATCGGATCGAGGCCGGGCTGAACCAGGGGGTGGGGTATCTGTACGAGGCCCGGGTGAAGGTGTCGGCGGCCGAGTCGGACCGGCACCAGGACAAGAGCCGGAAGTTCTTCTACGCCATGCTGGCCGCCCAGATCGGGGCGACGATCTCGTCGCTGGCCCTGGCCCGCAAGCAGCAGAGCGTGCTGTGGGCGGTGGCCGGCGGGTCCGGGCTGGTGGCCCTGGTGATCGGGGCGTATGTGTACCTGTCCGCGTGACGGGCCGGTGTAGGGCGGGTCGAGGAGGCTTTGCGACGACGACCCGCCGAACCGGCAACGGGCGATTGCCCCTCTCGGCGGGTCGGCGCCCGCAAAGCCGGGCTTGACCCGCCCTACAAGTGTTGACCGCAAGGACGCGACATGACCGCAACCCGATTGCTGACCGAGCGCGAGTTCCACGACCGGCAGGCCGCCGGCCGGTCGGCCGACCTCACAACCGACGCCCACCTGCGGTTCGCCGACGCCGACTACCTCGACCACGAAACCTGGGTCCGGCCGGCGTTCGCCAAACTGGGCGACGTGCGGGGCAAGGCGGTCCTCGATTACGGCTGCGGGCACGGGATGGCGGCGGTGGTACTGGCCCGGGCCGGGGCCGTCGTCACCGGGTTCGACCTGTCCCCGGGGTACGTGGCCGAGGCCGGGCAGCGGGCGGTGTCGAACGGGGTGGCCGCCACCTTCGTCGCCGCGGACGCCGAGCACCTGCCGTTCGCGGACGGCAGCTTCGACGCGGTCTGGGGGAACGCGGTCCTGCACCACCTCGACCTGGACCGGGCCGGGGCCGAACTGCGGCGGGTGCTGCGGCCGGGCGGGGTGGCGGTGTTCTGCGAGCCGTGGGGCGGCAACCCGGTGCTGGAGTTCGCCCGCCGCCGGCTGCCGTACCCGGGCAAAGACCGCACCCCGGACGAGCACCCGCTCCGGCCCCGTGACCTGGCCCCGCTCCGACGGCACTTCCCCCGGCTGACGGTCGAGGGGCACCAATTGTTCGGGATGCTTCGACGGGTCTGGCCCGGCCGGGCCGTCCGCTTGCTGGACGCCCTCGACGCCCGTTTACTGCGGCTGGCCCCGTCGGCGGCGAACTGGTGCCGGTACGTGGTGCTCACCTTGCCGCGGGGTTAGAATGTCGCGGTCGGATCGGTCACGCCGGTCGAGCCGCCCGCGATGGACACGCCCGCCCCACCTCCCGCTCCTCCCCCGCCGGCGGACCGCCGGCCGGAGCGGGCGTTGGCGGTCGTCGTCGTGCTTCTCGCCGCCGTGCTGGCCGCCCGGGCGTACAGCGGCCGGGCCGGACTGCGGCCGACCGAACAACACCTCGCCGTCGCATCTCAACTCGATCTCAACCGGGCCGACCGGGCGGAGCTGTTACAAGTGCCGGGCGTTGGCCCCGCTCTTGCCGACGCGATCCTGACCCACCGGCAGGGCGGCCGGCGGTTTGGGGCGGTGGACGATCTCCGCGGGGTGAGGGGGGTCGGCCCGGCGACGTTGGAGAAGCTGCGACCGTGGTTGACCGTCGGCGAACAGCCGGATGAGTCGTCCGCCGACCCGCCGCCGGCATTGGAAAAGCTAGAACGGAAGCCGCCGGCCCCGAAGCCGTCGGCCCCGGTCCGCGGCGGCAAGGTCCAGTCCGGCGACCCGCCAATCGATGTGAACGCGGCCGACGAGGCCGAGCTAATGCGGCTGCCCGGGGTCGGGCCGACGCTGGCCGGGCGGATCGTCCTGGCCCGCGGGACCGAGCGGTTCAAGTCGGTGGACGACCTGCGGCGGGTGAAGGGGATCGGGGTAAAGACGCTCGACAACCTGCGGCCGTTCGTCGTCTGCCGTTGAGCCGACGGCCGGCGGCGTGCGATAATCCACCAGCACACCCGAGGGGCGACGATGACCACGACCACGTCGGTCAAGGACGAGATGCGGCAGATGCTCGACCGCCTGCCGAACGACCTGACCTGGGACGACCTGATCTACCACATCGAGGTACGCAAAGCGATCGAGGAGGGGCTGAGGGCGGCGGACGAAGGCCGGGTCATCCCACATGCCGAAGTGCTACAGCGCATGGGCTGACCCCATGACCGTCGAGTGGACCGAGCCGGCGGACGCGCAGTTTCAGGCGATCCGGGCCGGCGGCGGGTCCGCTGGGTCGGCCCTGGCCGGCCGGATCGCCCGGCGGGTGTCCGATCTGGAACGGCTCCCGCTGCTCGGGGGTGTCGTGCCGGATTACAGCGACCCGGCCCTACGGGAGCTGATCGAACCGCCGTACCGGATCATTTATCGGGTGCTCGACGACCGGCTCCAAATCATCGCCGTCATCCACGCCGCCCGCCGGCTACCCCGCACCCCGCCCGGCTGACCGCTCCCGGTCGGCGATCTCGGCGGCGAACAGTTGCCGCACCTTCCGCCGGGCGAAGAAGTCGATCAGCCCCGGGAAGCAGCGGGTGAGCAGCACCAGCGCCTTGCCGCCGGCGGACAGGGTGACGTCCATCCACCGGGCCTCGACCGCGTTCCAGGTGGCCGTCGCCACCTGCTCGGCCGTCATCCCGCGGCGGTGGTCGAGCGACAGCTTCGCCTTGTTCTCCAGCAGGTTCTTGCTGAAGTTGGTCCGGGTCAGCCCGGGGCTGATGACGGTCACGTCGATTCCGTCCGCCAGCAGCTCGGCCCGCAGCGCCTCGCTGAACCCCTGCACCGCGAACTTGCTGGCCGAGTACATCGACCGGGCCGGCCACGCCCGCCGGCCGAGTACCGACGAGATGTTCACGATGGCCGGGGTGGTCCCCCGCCGGAGCGTCGGCAGGAACAGCCGGACCATCTCGCAAAGCGCGAAGTAGTTCACCTCGAAGATGTGCCGCAGGGTCTCCGGCTTGGTGTCCATGAAGTGGCCGGTGGCCCCGATCCCGGCGTTGTTCACCAGGATGTCCAGCCCGCCGAAGTGTCGGTTCGCGGCGTCCAGCATCGCCTGCCGGTCGGCCGGGTCGGCCACGTCGGCGACCACCGGCTCGACTGTGCCGCCGGACTTGCGGACCTCCTGGGCCAGCTCGTCGAGCAGGTCGGCGGACCGGGCGGCGGCGAGCACCTTGCACCCGCGGCGGGCCGCCTCCACGACCAGCGCCCGGCCGATCCCCTGAGACGCCCCTGTGACGAGCACCCGCAACCCGGCCAGCTTCCGCCGCATGAATCGCTCCGTTCTGCGTAGGGCGGGTCGAGGAGGCTCGGCGACGAGGCCTGCCGTTGCGACTCCGGCAGGCCTCGTCGCCGAGCCTCCTCGACCCGCCCTACACCGGTCGAGTGTCGCGGATACCATAGCCGCCGCCCCACCCGGAGTCACCGTGAACCGATACTCGTTTCGCAACGCCACCCTGATCCTGCCCGACCGGCTGGTCGAGAACGCCGGCCTGACCGTCGCCGACGGCCGGATCGCGGCCCTGGATGACGGCGACGGCGAAGACCTCGGCGGGATGTATCTCGCCCCCGGGTTCGTGGACGTCCACGTCCACGGCGGGGACGGGGCCGACTTCATGGACGGCACCGCGGACGCCTTCCGCACCGTCTGCCGGTGCCACGCCCGGCACGGCACGACCACGCTCACCCCGACCAGCACCGTCGCCCGCCTCGACCAGTACCGCGGGTTCCTGGAAACGTGTGCCGAACTCACCGACGCCGACACCGGCGGGGCGCGGGTGGCCGGCGGGCACCTGTACGGGCCGTACTTCGTTCCCGAGGCGAAGGGCTGTCACCCGGTCGCCGACTTCCTCACCCCGTCGCCGGACGTGGACGAGACACTGCTCGCTTACGCCGGCCGGGGGCTGCGGACGCTGACCGTCGCCCCGGAGTTGCCCGGCTGCGAACGACTGGTGCGGGCGGCCCGGGATCGTGGGTTGCTCGTCACCGCCGGGCACAGCTACGCCACCTTCCCGCAGATGGAGGCGGCCGTCGGGTGGGGCGTGCGGCACATCGATCACCTGTTCTGTGCCATGTCGGACCGGGCGAGGCTGCGGCCGGGGCAGGCGTTCCCGATGCGGGCCGGGGTCATGGAGGCGACGCTCTACTTCGACGAGCTGACCACGGAGGTGATCGCCGACGGCTGGCACCTGTCCGCGGACCTGTTGCGGCTGGCGTACAAGGTGAAGGGGCCGGACCGGCTGGCGCTGGTGTCCGACGCCATGCGGGCGGTGGACTGCCCGGACGGCGAATACTGGTTCGGCCCGGCCGACGGCGGCGAGAAGGTCCGGCGGCTCGGCGACGTGGGTGTGACGCTCGACGGCAAGGGGCTGGCGTCCGGAGTGATGGTCCTCGACCACTGCGTCCGCACCTTCCACCGGCTGACCGGGGCACCGCTACCAGAAGTGGTCCGCATGGCCTCGCTGACGCCGGCTCGCATCCTCGGGCTGGATCAGGAGTGCGGCAGCCTGGAAGTGGGCAAGCGAGCCGATTTCGTCGTGCTGGACCGCGAGCTGACCGTGCGGCGGGTGTACGTCGGCGGCCGGCGGGTGGTGTGATGGACCTCGCCACGCTGAACGAGTTGCTGTCGCCGACGGGTGATGCTGCCCTGGCAGCGGCGGCCGGGCTTCAACCCACGGAAGCCAAGTACCCGGCCGCCCTGGACCGGCTCCGCAAACAGTTCCCCGAGCCGCTCGCACGAGCGGCGCTGGACACCGTGTTGCTCCGGGCGAAGGCGCGGGCCAAGTTCCGCCACGCCGACCGGATGGTGTTCGACCGCGAAGGGCTGGAGATGGCCAGCGGCGAGGCCGTAGCCGCGTATCGGGCCGGCCGGTTTGTCGCCGGGTTCCGGTCGGTCGCCGACCTGGGGTGCGGGGTCGGCGGGGACGCCATCGCATTCGCCGCGGCCGGGCTGACGGTGACGGCCGTGGACCGCGACCCGGTGCGGCTGCGGATGGCCGAGGCCAATGTGGCGGCTCAAGGGCTGAGCGGCCGCTTTGTCTGCGGCGACGTGTTGACTGTCGATCTGGCCGGCTGCGAAGCGGCGTTCGCCGACCCCGGCCGGCGGCCGGGTGGCAAGCGGGTGCGGGCCGTCGACGCCGGCGAGCCGCCGCTGTCCGCGTTGGTCGCCCGGTTCCCGGCCGGCTTCCCGCTGGCGGTGAAACTGGCCCCTGGGGTGCGCCGCACGGAGTTGGCCGACTTCGACGCCGACCCGGAGTTCATCGCGGCCGACGGCGAGTTGAAGGAGTGCGTGTTGTGGTTCGGGCCGTTCCGCACCGGTCAGCCGCGGGCGGTGCTGTTGCCGGGGCCGCACGTCCTGACCGGTGAGCCGGGCGACCCGTTGGACTCGGGGCCGGTCGGGGCGTACCTGTTCGACCCGGACCCGGCGGCCGTGCGGGCCGATCTGCTCGGCGAGCTGGCCCGGCAGCTCGGGGCCTGGCCGGTCGAGCCGGGTTACGCGGTGTTGTCCGGGGATGAGTTGGTGGCGAACCCGTTCGCTACCGCTTACCGGGTCGAAGAGGTGTTACCGCTGGACGTGAAACGGGTCGGGGCGTTGCTTCGAGAACGCGGCGTCGGGCGGGTGACGCTGCTCAACCGCGCCTCGACGGCGGACGCCGATGCGATCGGGAAGAAGTGGAAGCTGACCGGAAACGAACACCGGACTGTGGTTCTGACACGAGCGGGCGACAAGCAGGTCGCGGTAATCGGGGTTCGGATGTAGGGTGCGTGAAGGCTCTGCGAAACGCACCGTGGGACTTCACGCCTGGAGAGGCAACCGCTGCGGGGCCGGTGCGTTCCGCTCCCAAAGCCTCGCTCCACGCAACCTACTCCAGACGCCCGCCGGCCCGAATGGGGAGTTGCTGTAGCTCGCGGCGGCGGGTCGGCGCCGCAGAGCCGGCTTGACCCGCCCTACTTCTTCGGCTCGGCCTTCTTGGCGACCGGCGCCACCCGGTACACCCACTTCTCCGCCCCCAGCCCGCCGTTGTCGTTCGGCCGGATGTCGCCGAGCATCGGCCGGGCGTTGTCCGTCGGCCGGATGAAGTCGAGCTGGAGCGTCTTCAGCCGCACCTCCTCCGACCCGTCATCCCGCTGGGACACCGCCAGCCCGTTCGACAGCCCGGTGACGAACACGCTGAACCGGTTCACCGACCCGGCCTTCTCGGACACGGTCGGCCAGACGGCGACGCCGTGTACCTTCCGCGGCAGCGACAGCGCCCGGGTGACGGGGATCTTCTGCTTGCTGATCGAGATCGAGGTCTTCAGGTCGAGCGACCCGGTCGGGTCTTCGATCGCCCGGATCTTGTCCGCGATGGCCGGCTCGGGGGAGTCCAGGAAGGTCATCTGGGGGCCGTCCCGGGTGACCAGCTCGAACGTCGGGATGAAGGTCTGCGGCGTGTCGGACGTGTTCCACACCTGGTACACCATGTACCAGACCGTCTGCTTGCCCCGGTCCGGGGTGTCCACCGACACGATCCGCGGCGGCAGGTAGGCGAAGTTCATCGTCCACACGCCGTCCCGGTCCAGGGCCAGGGACACCGGCGGGACCGGGATGTACGGGTCGCCGGGGGACTGGGCGGCGGCGGACAGGCCGACGCCGGCGGCGACCGCGACCACCGCCAGCCGGCGGAACAGTTGACCGGACATCCCACGCCCCCGGGTACGCGGACGGACTGCCTACGCCGACCATATCCGCCCGGGCGGGCTGGTTCAAGCGGGGCACGGCCGGTCTGCCGAATGTTCGGTCGGCATAACCTGTACGCTCGGCATCGGGTACAATCTCGCGGCCCGGCCGTCGCCGGGCCGCCCCTGCCCGAGTGGTCAGGGGCGCGCTTCAACTCGAACCGAAGGAGGGGGACCATGCTGCCAAGCCCCCGCGCCGAGGGTCGGTCGCTCGCCCGCATTGTGCCGGGCGTGCTGGTGGTGCTGGTCGGGACGGGCTGGGCGTCGGCCGCCGACTGGCCGCAGTGGCTCGGGCCGAAACGGGACGCCGTCTGGCAGGAGTCCGGCACCCTGGACGCCTTCCCCGAGGGCGGGCCGAAGGTGGTCTGGCGGAAGCCGATCGGCCCGGGGTACACCGGCCCGGCCGTGGCCGGCGGCAAGGTGTACGTCATGGACCGGACGATGAAAGCCCCGGTCCCGGAGGGGAAGGCCCAGCTCGGCACCCTGCCGGGGACGGAGCGGGTACTCTGCCTCGATCTCAAGACCGGGGCCGAGTTGTGGAAGCACGAGTACGACTGCCCGTACACCGGGATCAGCTACCCGCAAGGGCCGCGGACCACCCCGCTCGTCGCCGGCGGCACCGTCTACACCCTGGGCACGATGGGCGACCTGATCGCCTTCGATGCGGCCAACGGGTCGGTGAAGTGGAAGACGAACTTTACGACCGACCTGAAGGTGAAGCCGCCGGTCTGGGGCCACTCCGCCCACCTGTTGCTCGACGGGGACACGCTCATCACCCTGGTCGGCGGGGACGGCGGGGCGGTCCGCGGGTTCGACGCCGCCACCGGCAAGGAGAAGTGGAAGGGGCTGTCGTCCCAGGAGGTGGGCTACGCCCCGCCGGTGATCGCCGACCTGGCCGGCAAGCGGCAACTGGTGATCTGGCTGTCCGACAAGCTGGCTGGGCTGAACCCCCAGACCGGCGAGGTGTACTGGCAACTCAAGCACCCGGTTCTGCCCGAGGGGAAGAAGCAGATGCGGCCGGCGGTCACGATCGTCACCCCGGCCGTGGTGGACGACAAGGTGCTGGTCTCGACCTACTACGAGGGGTGCTGTGCGGTGAAGGTGACGCCAACGGGGGCGGACTTCGCCTGGAAGGCGAAGGACGTGTACCCGAAGACGCCGGAGAAGCTGCCCACCCTGATGACGACCATGCTCCACCGGGACGGCTACCTGTACGGCATGGACGAGGCCGGCCGGGTGGTCTGCCTGAAGGCGGCGAGCGGGGAGAAGGTGTGGGACGACCACGCCCTGTACGACGGCAAGGACACCCTGTTCGGCACCGCCTTCTGGGTGTGGAACGGGAACAAGGTGTTCGCCCAGACCGACCTCGGCGACCTGTTCGTGCTGAAGCCGTCCCCCAAGGGGTTGCAGGTGCTGGGCAAGGCGCACGTGATCGACGCCACCTTCTCCACCCGCGGCCGGAAGGTGGTGTGGTCGCACCCGGCGTTCGCCGACCGGTGCATGGTCACGCGGAACGACAAGGAGATCGTCTGCGTCTCGCTGGCGAAGTGACGGGATTTTGTAGGGTGCGTGGAGGCTCGGCGGAACGCACCGGGCCGGGCGGGGAGTGCCTGCCCGGCCCGGTGCGTTCCGCCGAGCCTCCACGCACCCTACGGGATTTGCCCGCTCAGGTCGTACCGCCAGACCACGGCGTCCGTCATCCGGACCGTCTCCTCGCACCGGCCCATGCCGTCGAGATAGGCTCGGACCGCCGCCTCCTCCCGGCTCTGCCGGTGGGCGACGATCACCCACACCCGACGCGCCCCGCGGTAAGGCTCCAGCTCCCGCTGGAACTGCTCCGGCCCCTTGCCCCGGTTCTCCACCCCGAACGTCACCCGCTCTTGGGGCAGCGGGTAGCGGTCCCGGTAGTAGGCGAACGCGGCCGCCGCCCCGTAGAAGACGTAGCACCGGTCGCCCGGCTGCCAGCTCCGGTGGACGTGGGCGACCGCCTCGCGGGCGTCCTCGGCGTGGATCGGCCGCTTCGTCTGCCAGTGGCATTCGGCGACCGGGGCGGCGAACACGCAGGCCAGTACCACCGCACCCGCGCCGGGGATCTCGGACCCTAGCCGGCGGGCCACCTCCCACGCCCCGTAAGCCACCAGCACCAGCATCCCCGGCACCGCGAACAGCAGCAGCCGGTTGGCGAACGGGTACTTGTGCAGCCCGCTCGCCAGCAGCGCCAGCACCAGCGGGGTGACGACCGCGACCAGGAGCCGCCAGTCGGTCCGGGCCAGGACCAGCGCCCCGATCAGGTACAGCACTCCGGCCAGGCCGCTCGCTCCGATGACGGTCGCCGAGAACCCGCCCGGCTTGTCGAACGCCTCGAAGAAGTGGTGGAACACCCAGGCGAAGTGCCCGGGTTTGTACGCCGGCAGCGGCATGAACTTGCCCGCCCAGTAGTCGAGCAGGTACTGGTTCATGCCCAGCTTGCGGGTGAACAGGAGGTAGCACACGCCGAAGCTGACGGCCCACGCACCGACGACCAGCAGCCGGGCGGTCAGGGCGGCCCGGTCCCGGCGGACGGCAGCGTCCGCGAGGGCGGCCAGCCCGACCCCGCCGAGGACGAACGCTGCCGGGTGACTGAACCACACCGCCGTGGCCCCGGCGGCGGCCAGCGCGACCAGCCGCCCGTGGCTAGCCTCGTTCCGCCACACCGGCAGCCCGAGGAGGAGCAGCCCGACCGCAACCGTGGCGTCCAGTTCGTACTGCTTGAACTCGGCCGAATACCCGACGAGGTACGGCGACAGGGCGAACAGGGCCACCGCGATCCGGGCGACCGGCAGCGGCAGCGCCCGGTACGCCAGCGGGACGAACAGCCCCAGTCCGGCCAGCCCGGCGACGAGGGACAGGGCCCGCAGGGCGAACTCCGACGGTCCGAACGCCTGCACCACCAGCTTGCTGGCCAGCAGGTAGCCGACCGGCGCCCCCTGGTTCAGCCCGAGCGGCTGGAGCAGTTCGGCGGCCGGCTTGTAAATGACGTTCAGGGCGAGCATCGCTTCGTCGATCCAGAGCGACGGGTTGCGGGCGTACACGACCCCTCGGAGGCCGACGCCGAGCAGTACGGCGGCGAGGACAGCAATCCGCGGGAGGGCGGCCGGCCGGCGGGCGGGGCGAGGGGTTGTCTGGGCGGGGGCGGCGATCAGGGAGACCTGGGCGATCGACGGTTCGGGGGCGAGTCGGCGGTCGTCCGTGACAACTGGCATCGTGTGGTGTCCCTCTTGCGGGCGATCCCTGGCGACGGGCGGAAAATGCTATCGGCCGGACCGCCGGTCGGTCAACCCCGGCTCGGGAGGGATTTCGTATCATGGCTCTGGCTGCCCCGAGGGCGCTTCCCATGCCGTTCGCCGCCGCCCTTTCCACCGCCGCCGACACCGAGACGGCCGTCGCCGAGGCGTGTACGGCCGCCTGGACCGGGGTGGGGAGTGAGCCGCCGGACCTGGCCGTCGTCTTCTTCTCCCCGCACCACGTCGGCGACGCCGAGTTGATCGCCCGGCAGGTGTGCGAGGCGGTCGGCACCGAAGCGGTGGTCGGCTGCCTCGGCGAGTCGGTCGTCGGCACCGGTCGGGAGGTCGAGCGGGAGCCGGCGGTCAGCCTGTGGCTGGCCCGGTTCGGGCCGGGCGTCGAGGTCGAGACGTTCCACCTCACCCCGGACCGAGCGCCGGACGGGCTGACCCTGTTCGGTTGGCCAGACGGGCTGGTCACGGCCGACCCGGGCCGGGCCGTCCTGCTCACTCTGGCCGACCCGTACACGTTCCCGCTGACCGAGCTGTTCTTCCCCCGGCTGCACGACGACTACCCGGGGCTGGCCGCGGTCGGCGGGATGAGCAGCGGGGCGGACGGGCCGGGGCAGACCGCCCTCATCCGCGGCCGGGAGGCGGTGTACAGCGGGGCGGTCGGGGCGCTCCTGCACGGCCGGGTCGGGTGGCGGACGGTGGTCAGCCAGGGGTGTCGGCCGATCGGCCGGCCGCTGGTCGTCACCAAGGGGCGGGACAACGTCATCCAGGAGTTGGGCGGGCGGAATCCGCTCGAGGTGCTGCAGGAGGTGTATGACGCCCTGCCGGCCGGGGACCAGGAGCTGTTTCGCAGGGGGCTGCACGTCGGGCTGGTGATGAGCGAGTACCGAGAGGCGTTCGGCCGCGGTGACTTCCTGATCCGCAACCTCTACGGGGTGGACCGGGAGGCCGGGGCGCTGGTCGTCACCGACCGGGTGCGGGCCGGGCAGACGGTCCAGTTCCAGCTCCGCGACGCGGACACCGCCGACGACGACCTGCGGGAACTGCTCCGGGCGGACAAGGCGAAGCACGGGCCGGCCGGCGGGGCGCTGCTGTTCACCTGCAACGGCCGCGGCCGCCGGCTGTTCGCCGCCCCGGACCACGACGCCCGGGTGGTGGCCGAGGAGGTCGGGCCGGTGCCGACCGCCGGGTTCTTCGCGGCCGGCGAGCTAGGGCCGGTCGGCGGGACGAACTACATCCACGGGTTCACCGCCAGCGTGGTACTGTTCGACTGAAACGGTTTAGCCGCACGATTTCCGCCGAACCAGCACGATTCAAAACCAAACAATTCATGTTTTGAATCGTGCTGGTTCGGCGGAAATCGTGCGGCTAAACCGTTTGTCGGGTGGCGAAGAATAGCCCGATCAACGGGTTCGACGTGTGCTGCCGGTGGTCCACCCGGAAGCCCCGTTCGGTCAGGAAGCGGGCGAGTTCGTGCCGGTCGTACCGGTCGTGGCCGGCCACCCGGAACTGGTCGGGGAACGGCCCCTCGGTTTCGTGATACTCGCCGCAGATCGCATCGATCCGGTCGAGCGACCGGCTGGTGAACAGGATCGGGTACTCGCTCCCCTCGCAGTCGAGCTTGAGCAGCCGGACCCGGGACCCCCCGCGGACGGCCATTAGCTCGTTCAGCACCTCGTCGAACGGCACGGCCGGGGCGGTCACGTCCCCGGAGCCGATGCCGCCGCCGCCGGTGTTGGTGGCGTCCGCGGAGCCGGCCAGGGTGAGGGTGCCGGCCGGCCGGTCGGACCGCCACACCGCCGCCCGCCGGACCTCGGCCCGCGGCCCGAACCGCTTCAGGTTCAGCTCGGCCAGGGCGGCGTTCGCCGGGTTCGGCTCGAAGCAGACGACCGCCCCGGCCCCTCGCCGCAGGCAGGCGAAGCTGAAGCTGCCGATGTGCCCGCCGATGTCCACGACGAGGTCGCCCGGCTCGAACCGGTCCGGCAGGGCGTACTCGTTCTGCCGGTTCACGTCGGTCCAGATGGCCGCGTCCAGGGTGCCGGGCCGCAGGTGCGGTGGCTCCAGGTCGGCCCGCAGGTCGGCGAGTTCGGCCCGCAGGGCGGCGTTCTCGGCGGCCAGGGATTCCAACTGCCGGCACACCCCGGCCAGGGCGTCTGCCGCCTCGATGTTGAACCGCTTCTGGCGGGCGGTGAGCAGCAGGGCGGCGGTGGACCGCACCCGGGACCAGGCGCGGCCGGGCAGCGAGCGGTCGGACGGTCCGGTGAGCGGGGCGAGACGGGCGGCCGTCTGCACCCGCCCCATCAGCGTCACCCACTCGGCCGGCGGCTGGCTCCCGTCGCCCACGGACTCGCCCTCCCTGGTGGAATCCGGTTAGTGTACGGGGCCGGCGGGGGCCGTCACCCGTGCCGCTTCGGCCGGGCCTTGATGTCGAACAGGCCGAAGATCTCGTCCTCGGTCAGCCCGGTGGTGGTCGGCTTGTCCGCCTGGGCGAGCAGGTCGTTGAACACCTTCCGCTTGGCCTCCAGGATGGCCGCGATCTTGTACTCGATCGTCCCTTCGGACAGGAACCGGACGACCGTCACCGGGTTCTTCTGGCCGATCCGGTGGGCGCGGTTGATCGCCTGGTCCTCGATCGCCGGGTTCCACCACCGGTCGAACAGGAACACGTAGTTGGAGAACTGGAGGTTCAGCCCGACGCTGCCGCTGCCGTAGCTCATCAGCAGCACGTGGCAGTCCGGGTCGTCCCGGAACCGGTCGAGGATCGGGGTCCGCTCGGCCTGCGGGATCTTGCCGTGGTACTGGAGCGGCCCGTGCTTCGCAAGCGCCTCGGCCAGCACCCCGAGCGGCTCCACCCACTGGCTGAACACGATCGCCTTCCGCCCGCTGGCCGCGACCTCCTCCATGTCGGACATCAGCCGCTCCAGCTTGGCGCTCTCGCCGGTCAGCGGGTCGAAGTTGCAGATCTGCTTGAGCCGCATGACCAGTTGGAAGACGTGCTGGACGGTGATCGTCTCCCCGAGTTCGTTCAGGTGGACGATGCCGTCGTTCTCGGCCCGGTCGTAGGCGTGCCGCTGGGCCGGGGTGAGGTCCACCTCCACGTCGGTGATGAGCTTCGGCGGCATGTCCGTCTGGACGACGTCCTTGGTCCGCCGGAGGATGTTCCGGCTCGTCTCGGCGGCCACCATCTTCGGCGGCAGGTCGGCCAGCGGCAGCGTCGGGTCGACGAACGCGAAGATGTTGACCAGGTCGTCCGGGTGGTTCTCGATCGGGGTGCCGGTCAGCGCCCACGACCGCTTGCGGGGGATCGACCGCACCACCTCGGCCGTGCGGGAGTCCCGGTTCTTGATCCGCTGGGCCTCGTCCAGCACCACCACGTCGAACACCAGCGGGTCACGCCCGGCGATGCCGGCCCGGCTGAGTTCGTCGATCAGCTCGGCGTCCCGGGTGAGCGACTCGTAGTTGATGAGCTTGAGCGGGCAGTTCGACCTGGCCCACATCGCCCGCCGCATCTCTGGGTCGGTGGGGAACACCTCGAACGGCAGGTCTGGCGCCCAGAGTTTCAGCTCCCGGCTCCAGTTGTGGATGAGCGGCTTCGGGGCGACCAGCAGGGCGGACTTAGCCAGCCCCTGATGGAACAGCAGCCGCAGTGACAGGATCGACTGGGCCGTCTTGCCCAGGCCCATCTCGTCGGCGAGCAGGGCGTGCTCGCGGGTGAACAGGAAGGCGATCCCTCGGCCTGGTACTGGAACGGCTTGAACGGCACCTCCAGCGACCGCCCCTCGAACAGCCCGTCGATGGGCGGCTGGAGCAGGTACAGGAGGCGGTCCTTGACCAGCACCGTGTCCGCCGTCGGCCGGGGGCGGACCCGCTCCTTCTCGGCCTCCTTGGCGACCGCCGCCGGGTCGTCCGGCAACAGCGGCAGGTCCACGACCTGACGGCCCTCCCGCGGCGGCTTCTCCGCCCAGCGCGGGGTGGGCGGTCCAACTCGGCCGGCGGGGCCGGGAACCGCCACCCCTCCGTCTGCACGGATAGTTCCAGCCGGCCGAGCGACCGCACCCACGGCGCCTGGGTGAGCAGCCGGGCGTCCCGCGGGCTGACCCCGAGGGCCAGGTCGGCCCGGGGCGGGGTGACGCACTCCGGCCGGGCCGGCAGGTCGAGGGACGTCACCTCGATCAGCCCGGCCGGGGCTGAGTCGTCGACCACGCCAAGGGTCGGCTGGCCGCCCGCTTCTCCGCCGAGTTCAAGCCGCACGGCCGTTCACCCCTGCCAGTTTCCGGACTTCCGCCATCGCCTCACGAATGCGGGCGAACGGCTCGGCCAGATCCACCGCCGGGTCCACCCGGTCGAGCCGGTCGAGCAGGTCGTCGCGGTCCGCCTCGGCGGCGGCGGCCAGGAGCAGCGGCACCGAGGAGCGGGCGTGCAGCACCGGCGTCACGTCCGGCGGGGCCGCGTCCTTCGGCCGGACCGCCACCACCGGCACCCCGATCCGGGTCCGCAGGGCCAGCGCCGGCAGGCTGTCCGTCACCACCAGCGCCGGCGGCGTGGCCGACTTCTCCACCAGGGTTTTGCCGATCAGTTCGGCGTGCAGGTATTCCGTCAGCGTCGGGCCGTAGAGGATTTGCTGGACCTTCGTCGGCTGGATGGCGGTGCTGTGGCGGAACTCCAGCGGGCGGCCCCAGGCGTTGGTCAGCAGGTAGCCGCCGTACAGCCCGCTGGCATCCTGAACGATGCTCAGGAAGCCGAGGGCGGTCGGTTGGGGTGAGGTCGCGGGTTCGCTCACGGGGGCGTCTCAAGGGGAAGGGAGGTCCCGGTGGGGTCCGTGTGGCGTCTCTCACCATCGGACCCCGGCTCCCCACGGCTCCAGACCCGGCGGACCAGGGGTCAAGGGTGGTCGGCCGAGGGTCACGGGCAGTCGGAACCGTCCGCCCAGCTTCACAGGGCTGCCCAAAATGCCGGTGAAGATGAATCTTCATTTTGCCGATAAAGATTGAGTTGATCGGGCTTCCGAATTGCGTCCGAGTCAGTAGAACATTACTATCCGCCGGATTTTGCTCCTCTAACGGGTTTGATGATGTCCACGGATGTTGCCCCTGCCGTTTCGAAGCCGTCGCCGGTCGAGGGCATCAAGGCCGAGAGCCGGTTCCTCCGGGGCACCCTGGCCGAGGAGTTGGCCCAGCCGACCGACCACTTCAGCGAGTCGGCCAAGCAGCTCATCAAGTTCTACGGCAGCTACCAGCAGGAGGACCGGGACGCCCGGAAGAAGCGGGACAAGCCGACCGCCGGCAAAGCCTACATGATGATGATCCGGCTCAAGCTGCCGGGCGGCCGGCTGACGGCGGACCAGTACCTGGTGATGGACGACCTGGCCGGCCGGTACGCCAACGGCACCCTGCGGTTCACCACCCGGCAGAGCATCCAGTTCCACGGCGTCCTGAAGGCGAACCTGAAGGCGACGATGGCCGGGATCAACGAGTGCCTCGTCACCACCCTGGGCGGGTGCGGGGACGTGAACCGCAACGTGATGAGCTGCCCGGCCCCGCTCGGCGACCCGACCCGCCGGCAGATGACCGAGCTGTGCCTGGCGGTCGCCGACCACCTGGCCCCGAAGTCCGGCAAGCAGGCGTACCACGAGATTTGGCTGGACGGCGAGGCGGTCACGCCGCCGGCCGACCCGGAGGTGGCCGAGCCGCTGTACGGTAAGGTGTATCTGCCGCGGAAGTTCAAGACCGGGTTCGCCCTGCCGCACGACAACTGCATCGACATCCTGGCCCAGTGCCTCGGCTTCCTGGCGATCACCGAGAACGGGAAGCCGATCGGGTACGACCTGTACGTCGGCGGCGGCCAGGGCATGACCAACAGCAAGCCGGACACCTTCCCGCACCTGGCGCGGGCGGTCGGGTTCCTGGAGCCGGGCGAGGTGGTGGCCGCGGCCGAGGGGGTGCTGAAGCTGTACCGCGACCACGGCAACCGGGCGGACCGGAAGCGCGCCCGGCTCAAGTACCTGATGGCCGACTGGGGGGTCGAGAAGTTCCGCGACCTGTTCTACCGCGACTACTTCAAGGGGCCGCGGCGGCTGCCGAGTGGCACGCCGATCACCGGCCTCGATTTGCACCACGGCTGGCACCCGCAGGGCGACGGCAAGTGGTTCCTCGGCCTGTCCGTCGAGAACGGCCGGGTGAAGGACGAGGGCGGATTGCGGCTCCGGAGCGGCCTGCGGGCGATCGTCAGCAAGGTGAAGGCGGGCGTCCGCATCACCCCGCAGCAGGACGTGTTGCTGTGCGACATCGCCACCGCCGACCGGCCGACGGTGGACAGCCTGCTGAACGAGTACGGCATCCCGCGGCCGGAGAACCTGTCGCAAGTGCGGAAGTGGAGCATGGCCTGCCCGGCCATCCCGACCTGCCCGCTGGCGATCACCGAGAGCGAGCGGGCGCTGCCGGAGATCGTCACCCAACTGGAAGCGGCGCTCACCGAGTTGGGCTTGGCCGGGGAGCCGATCAGCGTGCGGATGACCGGCTGCCCGAACGGGTGCGCCCGGCCGTATCAGAGCGAGGTCGGGATCGTCGGCCGCAGCGGGGACAAGTTCACCCTGTACGTCGGCGGGGACAGCTTCGGCCGGCGGCTCAGCACCGAGTTGCAAGACCTGGTGCCGCGGGGCGAACTCGTGCCGAAGCTGACGGCGGTGTTCGGCCGCTTCCGGGACGAACGGACGGCCGGCGAATCGTTCGGCGACTACTGCACCCGGGTCGGGGTGGACCGGCTGAAGTCGGTGCTGTCGTAGTCGTAGGGTGCGTTGAGGCTTTGCGAAACGCACCGGAGCGGCAACCGCCCCCGCCCGGACTGGTGCGTTTCGCAAAGCCTCAACGCACCCTACAAAAACCTGCGGCATCCGGATTGCAGGGTACATTTGCGGCATCCCGAGGAGCCGCCATGTCCGACGCCGACACCCCTCGCAAGAAGGCCGCCCGCCAGGTCAAGAAGCACCTCGACGGGCTGACTGCGGCCGGCGTCGAACACCTGCCGAAGAACGTCCGCCTGCCGCTGTCGGCGGCCGAGATCGACACCCCGGCCAAGTACCTCCCGGAAGGCACCTCCGCCCCCGCCCCGCTCGGGGCCGGGGTCGTCGTCCCGCCCACGTCATCACTGTTCGACGTGCCGGCCGACACGCCCGATTCCCCCGCCGCCCGCCGCCATGAGTTGACGCTGCTTGCCGAGCAGGTGAGCACCTGCGACCGCTGCCCGGAGCTGTTCTCCACCCGCACCCAGACGGTGTTCGGGGTCGGCCCGACCGACCCGGACATCTGCTTCGTCGGCGAAGCCCCGGGGGCGGACGAGGACCACCGCGGCGAGCCGTTCGTCGGGGACGCCGGTCAGTTGCTGAACAAGATCATCGCGGCCATGGGCCTTCAGCGGGAGGAGGTCTACATCTGCAACACGCTCAAGTGCCGGCCGCCGAACAACCGCACCCCGTCGCCGATGGAGTGTGGCAACTGCCGGGGGTACTTCGAGCGGCAGCTCGAACTCGTCCGCCCGAAGTACATCGTCTGCCTCGGCGCGACCGCCGCCCAGAACGTCCTCGGCAGCAAGCTCGGCATCGGCAGGCTGCGTGGCACATTTCACCAGTTCAAGGGAATTCCGGTGATCTGCACGTACCACCCCGCCGCTCTGTTCCCGGGCCGGAGTCCGGAGAAAAAGAAGGACGTGTGGGACGACATGAAGACGCTGCTGCGGAAGATGGGCCGACCGATCCCGACATCGGGTGGGCGGGGCGGTTCAGCGTAGGTCCGCTGTGCGGACCGGACGCAGCCCACCGGTCCGCACAGCGGACCCTACACCTGAACCACACGCCCAACAGCCCGCTCCCGGGCGACCAGCGCCGCCAGTTCCTCGGCCAGCCCGCGGGTGATGCCGGTCGCCAGCGTGAACGCCGGCTTTTTCAACAACTCCTCCGCTTCCGTCTGCGAGCACCCGCGGGCGGTGCGGATCACCGGAATCAGCCCGGCCGTCGTCAGCCGCGGCGTCACCTCGACCTCGACCGCCCATTCGGCCGCCGCCGGCTCCCGCCGCAACAGCCGCTCCAGGTCCGGCAGCGCCAGCACCGCCGTCAGCCGGTCGCCCGCCTTGAGTCGGTAACCGGTCGGGATGCCGGACCCGGCGAACGGCTCCCGCCCGCTCACCCCGACCGGCAGGAACCGGTAGTCCACCATCGCGGCCATCAAGGAGACTTCGTGCAAGCACGGGTCGTTCGGCTGGACCACCAGCTCCACCACCGCGAGCGTCATCCCGCCGACCGATACCAGCGTGTGCACCCGGTCCCCGTATAGGGCGGCCGCGAACGCCGGGGCGGCCAGGTTGGGGACGGAGACGGCCAGCTTGACGTTCGCCGCCTCCCGCACCGCCTGGGCGAAGTCGGGGTCGGTCAGCCGGACCACCACCCGCTGGTCCGGGTTTTTCTCCCGGACCAGCAGGGCTACTTCCAAATTCGCCAGCTCCGACGACGTGGCGGCGATCACCGCCCGGGCGGTTTCGGCCCGGGTCTGCCGCAGCACCTCGGGCACGGTCACGTCCCCGACGACGACCGGCACCCCCATCCGCCGGACCGTCGCCGCAAACGGGTTGTCGGCCGCCTTGTCCACGGCCACCACAGGGACGCCCAGCCGGACCAACTCCTCGACGCACCGGAACCCGACGTTGCCCAGCCCGCAGACGACGACGTGCCCGCCGTCCGGGATGCGGCCGACCTCGAACGCCCCGCCCAGCTTCGCCCGCACCAGGTACTGCGTGAAGATGGCGGTGAACCCGGCCAGCAGAGCCGCTCCGGCGATCTTCAGCCCGCTCAGGAACACCTTGGCCCAGGGGTCCGGGTTGGTGACGCTCAGGTCCGCCCCGGTGGCGATCACCCGGACCGTCTGGAACAGGCTGTCCGCCCAGGGGAAGCCGAACCCGTACCGGAACACCGCCGTGCTGCCGCCGAGGGTGAGTAACAGGGCCAGGGTGCCGAGCTTGAC
The DNA here is from genome assembly GCA_046350115.1 of Gemmataceae bacterium. Taxonomy (GTDB): domain Bacteria; phylum Planctomycetota; class Planctomycetia; order Gemmatales; family Gemmataceae; genus JAXMAZ01. The sequence continues at coordinate 51,493 of JAXMAZ010000020.1, read as the reverse complement.
GGACAGGTCGATCTCGGCCAGCGTCCGGCGGACTAGCCGCACCCCGCGGCGGACCCGGCCGGCCCACCGCACCCCCGGGAACAGCCCGCCCCGGCCCCCCTCCAGCAGCGGCTCCAGGTCGGCCGGCCGGCCGCACGCCACCAGCCGGTCGCCCGGTGACAGCCGGGTGTCACCGGCGACGGTGTGCCACACGTTCGGCGGCCCACCGGCCGGGGTGTGGGCGAGGACGAGCAGGTGGAACTGGCCGGCCACGTCGGACACCCGCCGGCCGACGAGGTCGGATCCGGCCGGCACCGGCACCTCGGCGATCTGGTGGGGGCCGTCGTCCAGCTTGAACGCCCCCAGCCCCTCGCCGGTCAGGGCGGACAGGGCGAGCAGCGGGGCAGTCAGGGCGGACACGGACAGGGCGGCCGTGTTCTTGACCGCCGCCCCGAGCCGGGGAATCAGGGTCTGGTTGAACATCCGCACCACCACTCGGCCGTCCGGGTTGAGTCGGCGGACGAGCAGGGCGGTGGCCACGTTCACCAGGTCGTCGCTGGTGACGATCAGCACTCCGCGGGCGGCCGGCACCCCGGCCCGCTCCAGCACCTTCGGGTCGCGGCAGTCCCCTTTCACCACCGGCACGCCGGCCAGCCGGGGGTCGGCCGGGTCGGCGAACTGGTCCACCACCGTGACCGGGACGCCGGTCGCCCGGAGGAAGTCGAACACCCGCCAGCCGACCCGGCCCAGCCCGCACAACACCACCGGACGCTGGTCCACGGCCAAGCCCTCCCGGTTGCACCGGACGCGGTCGGTCGGGGATAATGAACGGACGAGGGGCGGCCGTGTGTAGTCCGCTCGCTCCGCGCGCGGTCGGGGCTAGATGGCTCGGGAATCGCCCCCGGAGGCAGGGCCGCCGGTCCGCTCGCGGAGCGAGCGGTCTACAAACTGATTCGCCGGAGGCCGGTGATGGATTTGGACGACCCGGTCTGCCTGTGCTTCCGCGTCAGCCGGCGGAAGCTCCAGAACTTCGTCCGGCTCCACCGGCCGGTGGTGCCCAGCCAACTATCGCAGTGCGGCGGGGCCGGGACCGGGTGCGGGTGGTGCGTGCCGTTTCTGAAGCAGATCTTCCGTCAGGAAACCGCCGGCCTGGACACGCTGTCCGCCGACGAGTACGCCCGCGGCCGGGGCGACCACATCCGGGCCGGGAAAGGCACGCCGCCCCCCGGGGCGGAGCCGGCCGGTTGATTTTGCTCCCCTCCCCGCCACGGGGAGGGGGCTGGGGGGTGGGGTTAAGCCCCCAACCCGGTCCATAGATGTCGAAGTCGCGGGGATGGGTGGCAGGCCTGACCCCACCCCCCCCAACCCCCTCCCCGAAGCGGAGAGGGGGAGCAAGACAAAAACAACGGAGTCGCCCATGCCGTCGGCCGCCCGCTCGCTCCTCGTCGCCGGGCTGTGCCTGGCCGTGTTCTCGGTCGCCGTCGCCGTGCAGACCCCGGCCACCAAGCCCGGGAACGACCTGCCGCCGACTGTCGTCTCGGCCGCCGCCACCGGGCCGCGGTACTGGAAGGGGAACCTGCACACCCACTCCCTCTGGAGCGACGGGGACGACTTCCCGGAGATGATCGCGGACTGGTACAAGCGAAAAGGGTACGACTTTCTCGCTCTCACGGAACACAATCTGCTGGCCGTGGGCGAGCGGTGGATCGTGGCCGAGGGGAAGGAGCCGCGGCCGACGGCCGTCCGCCAGTACCTGGCCCGGTTCGGCCCGACCTGGGTCGAGCGGCGGGCCAAGGACGGCAAGGCCGAGGTCCGGCTCAAGCCGCAGGCCGAGTACCGCAGCCTGTTGGAGGAGCCGGGCAAGTTTCTGATGGTTCCGGCCGAGGAGATCACCCACAAGTACGCCAAGGCGCCGGTCCACATCAACGCCATCAACCTGCGGGACGGGATCAAGCCGGTGGACGGGCCGAGCGTGGCCGAGACGATGACGGTGAACCTGCGGCAGGTGGCCGAGGCCCGGCGGAAGTCCGGCTGGCGGACGCTGGCGTTCGTCAACCACCCGAACTTCCAGTGGGGCGTCCGGGCCGAGGACATGATCCTGGCCGACGGGCTGCGGTTCTTCGAGGTGTTCAACGGGCACAGCGGGGTCCGCAACTACGGCGACGCCACCCACCCGTCGTGCGAGCGGCTGTGGGACGTGGTGCTGGCCCTGCGGCTCGGCCGGCACGGGCTGCCGGTGGTGTACGGGCTGGCGACCGACGACTCGCACGCCTACCACGCCTGGGGCGTCGGCAAGACGAACCCGGGCCGCGGCTGGGTGATGGTTAGGGCGCCGCACCTGACCGCCGAGGCGGTCGTCGCCGGGATGGAGGCCGGCGACTTCTACGCCAGCACCGGCGTCGTGCTGGACGACGTGCGTGTCGTGGACGGTGAGCTGCGGCTGACCATCCGTGGCGAGCCGGGGGTGACGTACAAGACCGAGTTCATCACCACCGCCAAGGCGGTCAGTTTTGAATCGACGCCGCGGCTCGGCGACGACGGGAAAGAACTGGACGTCACGCGGGTCTACTCGGACGAGATCGGCAAGGTGGTGGCCACCGACCGCACGTTGACCCCGGCGTACCGGCTGACCGGCTCGGAACTTTACGTCCGGGCGAAGGTGACATCCAGTAAGCCGCACCCGAACCCGTATGCGGCCGGCGACACGGAAGTGGCCTGGACGCAGCCGGTCCGACCGTAGGGTGCGTTGAGGCTTTGCGAAACGCACCGTTCGGACTGTGCCCCTGGGACACCATCACTGCGGGGCCGGTGCGTTTCGTCGCAAAGCCTCCTCAACGCACCCTACGCCGAGCCGGCCGTCTGCCCGATCTCGACGGGCGTCAGGTTGCTGTTCGCCGGGCCTTGCATCACCTCGCCGGTGCATTTGAACCGCGACCCGTGGGCCGGGCAGTCCCACGTCTGCTCGGCGTCGTTCCAGGTGACGAGCGCCCCCAGGTGTGGGCAGACCGCCCGGCAGCCGTGGTAGTCCCCTTTGTCGTCCCGGTACACCGCCACCTTGGTCAGCCCGACCCGCACCACCGCCCCGGACCCCGGCCTGATCTCGCCGACCGACGCCACCTCGCCGGGGGTCAACCAGCCGGCGTACTGCAAGGCGACGTTGGCGTTCTCCTGGGCGAAGTCGGACAGCCCGTAGGCCGGCGACCGGCCGGGCCGGAACGCCGCCTTCCACGGGTGCTCCTCGCCCCGGATCAGGGCCGGCAGGAGCAGCCCGGCGATCGTCCCGTGGGTCAGCCCCATGCCGCTGTCCCCGGTGGCCACGAACACGTGACGGTCCCCCGGGTTGCGGCCGATGTACCCCAGCCCGTCGATCGTCTCCATCACCTGCCCGGCCCACCGGTGGGTGACTTCGCCGACCGCCGGGAAGTGCTGCCGCGCCCACGCCTCCAGCCGGGCGAACCGGTCGTCACTGTCGTGCGCCTGGCCGGTCTTGTGGTCCTCCCCGCCGACGGTCAGGGTGTCGGCGCCGTCCGGCCGCGGCTTGCCGGCCGGGCGGACGTAGTGATAGGGGTCCGGGGTGTCCCAGATGAGGGCGTCCGGGAACCGGCCGGCCGGGACGGTCAGCCCGATCACGTAGGTCATGTACGGGAACAGCTTGGTGTGCAGCCGGAACCGGTCGTTGACCGGCGAGTTGGTCGCCACCACCACCGCCCCGGCGGTCAGCTCGGCCCCGCCCTCGGTCTTCACCACGCACGGCTCGCCGTCGGTCACTTCGGCCGCCCGGGTGTCGGAAACGATCACCCCGCCGTGCCGGACCACCGCGTCCGCCAGCCCGGCCAGGTAGGCCACTGGCTCGAACCGGGCCTGGTTCGGGAACCGCAGGCACCGGCCGCCAGTGAACCCCGGCAGTTGCGGATTGGGCTGCTCCGTGAACGGCACCCCGAGTTCCCGGCAGGCGTCCGCCTCGGCGCTCAGCGTGCCCTCGTCTCCCGGGGCGGCCATCAGATACCCGTCGATCCGGGTGAACCCGCAGGCGATGTTCTCCCGCCGGGCGGTCTGCTCGACGGCGTCGATGGCGGCGGCGTGAGCCTGGTAGCCGATCCTGGCCACTTCCTGGCCACGGGCTTTGAGCAGGCTGCTGAACCGGTCGTCGATCACGCTCGACAGGTGGCCGCTGGTGCAGGAGGTCATCCCGGCCCCGACCGACCGGGCGTCCAGGACGACGACTTTCTTGCCACTGCGGGCTAGTTCGTAGGCGACGCTCAGCCCGGCGATGCCGGCCCCGAGGACGCACACGTCACACGTTTTGGGAAGGGGGCTGCGGAACCGGTCGGCGGCCGGCGGGTCGTCCCAGACGGGGGAGGTGGAATGCACGGCACAGCCCTCGGGCGGAGGCGGAACGGGTCGCAGCCTAGTGTCACTGCAACCCGGGTGCCGGACCCGTCGCGAGACCTGTGCTATCGGATGTACCCGCCGTCGATGATGGCCTGGGCGGTTCGCCCCGGGTCGTCGTGGTACAGCACGTCCCCGACCCGGGCGGCGTCCATTGCCTGCCGGTAGGCATCGGCCCCCCCCCGCACCTGGGCTGCGGTGTAAGTGCCGCGGGCCAGCAGGTCATCCGTCACCTGCTGCCAGTACGCATCGATCAGGGCGAACGGCAAAGCCGTGTGTGCGGTTCTCATGGGCCGGCTCCCTTCGGCAACCGGACGCGGATCACCCGGAACTGGGCCGGGTCGCCGGACCGGATCAGTCGGGTCAGGCGGCGGGCCGCCCGGCGGGTGTGGAAGCTGATTTGGTCCGCCCCCGTCATCGCCACCCGTTGCTGCCAGAACGCGGCCACCGGACCGACGACCACATCATACCACCCGGTCCGCCGGGCGCTCCCGGTGTAAAGGTGGTCGTGGGGAGCGGACGGGGGCCGGGGACTCCTTCGACAGTGGTGAACCAGACTCCAGAACCGGTCGTCGTGGTAGTCGCCTCGGACGAACGCGAGCGAGTGAAGCGGCGCCAACCGGTCCAACGGCAGGCGGAACCGCAGCACGACGGGCGGGTCAGACGGCCGGGCGGCCGGCGGCAGTTCCAGGTGCCGCTTGACCGCCCAATCGCGGGCCTGTCGGCGGAGAGTGGTCGCGTAAAACCCGCGGCCGAAGTCCGTTCGCGGGTCGCCCCGGGTCGGGTCGACGCCGTGGCGGTGGATGCTCCGGGCGGCCGACAGGACGCAGCCGTGGTACAGCTCGACGTGCGAGCTGAACGACTTCCAGGCCGGCGGCGGGTTCAGGATCGGAGGGGCCATCGGATCAACCGGCGACGACCGGGAGCTTCCGCCGGCCGATCCCCTCGACCCCTTTCTCGACCGGGGCGGCGGCCAACTTGCCGGCGTTCTCGGCCTCCCACCGGGCCAGCTCGTCCATCAGGGCGGGGACGATCTCCGCCTCCGGCACCCGGCGGATCATCTCCCCGTTGCGGAAGATCATCCCCTGGCCGTTCCCGGCGGCGATGCCGATGTCCGCCTCGCGGGCCTCGCCGGGGCCGTTCACCACGCACCCGAGGACGCTGATCTTCACCGGCAACCGGCGGCCGGCCAGCTTCTGTTCCAGCTCGGCGATGATCTTCTCCAGGTCGATGGCCAGCCGCCCGCAGGTGGGGCAGGCGATCAGCTCCGGCCGGCGCACCCGCCGCTGGGTGGCCTGCAGGATGTCGAAGCAGGCGGCGATCTCCGGCACCGGGTCGCCGAGCAGCGAGACGCGGATGGTGTCCCCGATCCCGTCGAGCAGGATCGGGGCCAGCCCGGCGGCGCTCTTCGTCACCGCATACGGCGGCTTGCCGGCTTCCGTGATGCCGATGTGCGTCGGGTAGTCACAGATCTGCGCGTACAGCCGGTAGGCGTCCACCGCCACCAGCACGTCGCTCGACTTCAGGGACACGATGATGTCCCGGTAGCCCTCGCCCTCCGCGACTTCGATGTACCGCAGCACGCTCTCGACCATCGCCGGCGGGCACGGGAAGCCGTACTTCTCGCACAGGTCCCGTTCCAGGCTGCCGGCGTTCACCCCGACCCGCATCGGCAGGCCGCGGTCCTTCGCCTTCCGCACCACCTGCCGGAACCGGTCCATCGGGCCGATGTTCCCGGGGTTGATGCGAATCTTGTCGATCGGGTGGTCCAGGGCGGCCAGGGCCATCTTGTAGTCGAAGTGGATGTCGCAGATGAGCGGGATGCCGATCCGCTCCTTGATCCGGGAGAGCGCTCCGGCGTCCTCCGGCTTGGGCACCGTCACCCGGACCAGCTCGCACCCGGCTTCCTCCAGGGCGTGAATCTGCTTCACCGTGGCGTCCACGTCGAACGTGTCGGTGGTGGTCATCGACTGGACCCACACCGGGTTCGAGCCGCCGTACACGACACTCCCGACCCGCACCTCGCGGGTCTTGTGCCGCGGCTTCCCGGGGACTCGCGGGGCGGACTCCAACACGGACAGATCGAACCGGGACATGCCAGACCCCTCGGCCGGGAGGTTTGCGTCGCCAAGTCAGTAACCGTGGTCAATCTACGGCCTTCACCGGAATCGCGTCAACGCGGCCGTTGTGCGGGCCGCCGAAACCGGGTATGAACAAGTCACCCTTCGACCCGGGCACGGGAACCCGGTCCGGATTCCCTGTCCGGTCCCAGGCGGATCGCCCGCTTCCAGCTTTAGAGTGACGGACCGAACGGAGGGCGACTCATGGCCGCTACCCCCAAGCGCCGGCCCGGCGGGGTCGTGAACTGGAACCCGCCGCCGGCCAAGGACGCCGTCGAACGGGCGGTCGAGGACGGGATGAAAGACCCGGCCGCCATCGCCAAGTGGGCTAAGGACGAGTTCGGGCTGGCCCTGACGCCCGAAGAGGTCGTCAAACTCTGGCCCGGCCAGCCGCCCGAACCGGCCAAGCCGTAGCCCGTCGTCGCCGACTCGAAAAACCACGTCCGCCCGACCTGTTTAGTGCCCGGGGCCGGCCGCCCCGCGCCGCCACCCGCGCCGGTCGGCCGACCGGCCGTACCCGGAGCCTGACCGATGATCACCTTCAACGCCCACATCAAGATCGACAGCGTCGGTCTGGACGTCCGCGACTTCGCCAACGCCCGGCTGTACGAGGCAGATACCCAGCGGGTGCTGAACATCCTCGTTCATACCCGGACCGGGTCGGCCGTCACCCAGGCCATCGCCATGGGCAAGAAGAGCTTGATCATCCGCCCGTACTCGGCCGCCGACCGGGCGAGCGCCCGGTTCAACGCCTACGCCACCGAGAAGAACCCGGACACGTCGACCATCAAGGGCGGGCACTGGACGGACACGTCCGGCGGCCGGCACCGCGGGCTGGGCGGCGGGAGCGACTCGTTCATCCACTTCAGCTCGTCCACCTGGGCGGCGTTCGAGAAGCAGCGGCGGGGGCACCACAGCGGGGCCAGCCCCGACGAAGTGCTGCTGCACGAGATGGTCCACGCCCTGCGGATGCTGATCGGCATGTCCGAGTCGGTCGCCCTCGGCCACCTGTACGACGACGAGGAGGAGTTCTTCGCCATCCTGATCGCCAACATCTACGTGTCCGAGCTGAACCGCCGGGACGACCTGCGGTCCGACCACCACGGGTTCCGCCGGCTGAGCGAGAACCAGGACACGTCCGAGGAGTTCCTGCCGAAGGCGGACACCAACGACTACCGCTACCGGTTGGTCCGCAAGCTGGTCATGCAGGAGCCGTTCCTGTGCATGAACTTGGCCAATGTCCCGGGCACGTTCAACCCGATCCGCCGGTACTTCGACCTCCAGACCCCGGCCGTCCAGCGGCAGCAGTCGAGCCAGCCGCCGGGCACCACCCCGCCCACCACCCCGGCGAAGCCCAAGCTGAAGCCAACCCCGATCTACGACTTCCTGCCGGACGCGAACGGGCACGGGACCATGCTCGCCCGGGGCTTGTTCGGAAAGTTCGGCCCGGAGAACCCGCTCGGATTCTTCGCCTGACCCAGCAGCCCCAACCAGAGGTTCGCCGTGAGAGCCGTGCTGTTCGACCGCGGCGACACGCTGGAACACAACGGGGCGCTGCTGCCCGGGGCGGTCGAGCTGCTGTACGCCGTCCGGGGGCTGCGGGACGCCGGCAACCGGCCGGTCGAGATGGCCCTGGTGTCCGACTACTACCCGGCGGCCACCGCGGCCGACAGCGCCCGGCTCCGGGCCGAGTACCTGGAGAGCCTGGCCAAGCTCGGCATCGCCCGGTTCTTCGAGCCGCACGCCCGGCGGGTGACGCTGTCCAGCGACTCGACCGACCCGGGGTTCGTCAAACCCAGCCCGCGAATCTTCCGCGCCGCCCTGGCCAAGCTCGGCACCGGTCTGCCGTTCGGCTGCACCCTGTTCGTGACCGAGAACGGGGAGCACATCCGGGCGGCCCGGGCGCTCGGGATGACGGCGGTCCAGTTCCGCGCCCCGGGCCAGACGGACGGCGAGGTGGGACGGCTGGTCGATCTGGTCCCGGTCATCCGCCGCTGGGTGTGACTACGAGTTGAGCCTATCCGGCGGCCGTAGGGCGGTGCCGAGGCTTTGCGAGGCCCGCCGGTCCGGGCGGGGACGGTGTCCGACGGCGGGCCTCGCAAAGCCTCGGCACCGCCCTACGCCGAGTCATCCGCCCTTGGCTGTGAGGGCGAACCTGACGGGGCGGGCGGGTGTCCCCCGACCATGACCCCGCTCAACCGCTTCCTGGCCGACCACAAGTTCCTCCTGGCCGCCGTCGCCGACGCGGCCGGGATCGCCGACCCGGTCGCCGTCGACCTGGACGACTTCTTCAACCCGGTGCTGGAGAAGGCGACCCGCGGGCCGGTCGTCCCGCTGGACGGGGTGCTCATCCGGGACTGGGATCCGGACTACCGGCGGTTCTGGCCGGGGCTGCGGTTCGGCGGCCGGCTGTACACCCTGGAGGGCATCCGGTTCGCCCGGGCCTACGCCGGCGTCACCGACTCGCCGGCGTCCGTCGGGTATGACTTCTTCGCCGTCGCCCGGGCCGACTACCCGCGGTTCTACAAGCTGGCCCTGCGGTGCCGGCGGCAGGCCAAGGCGCCGGCCGCCCCGCCGGTCCTGCCGGCCGGCCACCTGGAGACGCTCGCCCGGAACACGGTCGGCTTCCTGGCCGCGGCCAACCTGAAGCGGATCAAGGAGTACGGCGGCCGGCCGAAGCGGGGGGTGCTGCTGGCCGGGCCGCCGGGGAACGGCAAGACGTCCGCCTGCCGGTGGGTACTCCAGCAGTGCCAGGCGGCCGGGCACGAGCACCGGTTCGTCTCCCCGGACGACTACCGGGCCGCCCGGAACGCCCGCGACCCGGCCGAGGAGGTCCGCCGGCTGTTCCAGTTCGGCCGGCCGGGGGTCGTCTTCTTCGACGACATGGACACCGCCCTCCAGGACCGGACCGAGGGCGGGGACGACCAGGCGGTGTTCCTCCAGGCGCTGGACGGGATGGAGGCGCCCGAGGGGGTGGTGTACGTGTTCGCCACCAACCGCGACCCGGCTGCCATCGACCCGGCCATGCGGCGGCCGGGCCGGATCGACGTGGTGCTCACCTTCCCGACCCCGTCGGCCGACCTGCGGCGGGAGCTGGTCGGCCGGTGGCACCCGGAGATCGTCGCCGCCCTCGACCTGCCGGCCGTGGTCGGGGAGACGGACGGGCTGAGCTTCGCCGAGCTGGACGAGCTGCGGAACCTGTTGGTGATGCGGTTCATGGACGCCGGCCGGTGGGAGTGGCGGTGGGCGGCCGACCAGTTCGAGGCCAACCGGCGGAAGCTGACCGGCCGGCGGGCGGTGGTCGGGTTCGCCGCCGGGGCCGGCCGGCCGGTCGCCAACGGCCGCTCGCACTGACCCCGCCCCGCCGCAAGCCCCCTTTTCACAACCCTCTCATTCCGGGGATGTTACAAATTAATGGGTGCCGGTGTCCTCGGAGGGTGCGCGCGTGCGGGTGTTGCTGGTCGAGGATCAGGCGCCGATCCGCAAGGCTCTCCGGCAGGGGCTGGAGGAGGAAGGGTTCGCGGTCGACGCCGCCGCCGACGGGGAGGAGGCCGACGTCAAGGCCCGGTCCACCCCCTACGACGTGATCGTCCTGGACATCATGCTGCCGAAGGTGGACGGGCTGACGCTGCTCAAGAAGTGGCGGCAGTCCGGCATCAGCACCCACGTGCTGATGCTCACCGCCAAGGGGGCGACCGGGGACAAGGTGGTCGGGCTGGACGCCGGGGCGGACGACTACCTGCCCAAGCCGTTCGAGCTGGACGAGCTGCTCGCCCGGGTGCGGGCGCTGGTCCGCCGGGGGCACGCGGTCAAGACGCCCAAGATCCACGCCTACGACCTGGTGATCGACACCGCCGCCCGGCAGGTGGAGCGGGCCGGGACGAAGATCCACCTGACCCCCCGCGAGTACGCCCTGCTGGAGTTCCTGGCCTTCCACCGGGGCAAGGTGGTCACCCGGACGATGATCTGGGAGCACCTGTACGACGAGTACGACGAGAACACGTCGAACGTGGTGGACGTGTACATCCGGTACTTGCGGAACAAGATCGACAAGGGGTTCGACCCGCCGCTCATCCTGACCAAGTGGGGTGAAGGGTACATGCTCCGCGGGGACGACACCCCGGCGGACGAGAAGAGGTAGCGTCGCCCGGTCCGGATGAGTTACTCTAGAGCGTCGTCCGCGGGGGAGACTCGCCCTCCGCGGTCGTGCCGACTCCTGTCAGGTGGCTGGCCATGCCCAGCATCCGTCGGTCGCTGATCGGGTACTTCCTGCTGCTGCTCGGCCTCGCCCTGGCGGCGGTCGGCGGGCTGGTCGACACGTTCGCCCGGGAGACGATGCAGGCCCGGGAGACGGCCGAGCGGCTGGCCACGGAGCAGGAGTTCGCCCGTCGCAAGCAGGACGCGCTCCACCAGTTCGACGAGCTACTCCTCCAACGGGCGGACAGCCTCGGACGCGAGCTGCGGACGCAGCTGCGGCTCATCGACCGACGGGACCGGGATCCGGCCGAGGCGGCCCAGTTCCAGCGGTTCCACGCCGGTCTCGGGGCGATCGGTGGCGGCGCCCCCATGCACCGCTGGTTCGCCAACTCCTGGTCGTTCTCCCGGTCGCGGGCGAACGAGCAGATCCGCCGGTACTTCGCCGAGCCGGAAGACCACGGGTCGTTCCAGCTTCAGTTCCCGTTCCCCGTCCCCCCGATCCTCGGGGCGGATGCCTCGGCGGCCCTCCCGCCGATCGATTACTCCCCGCTGATCCGTCAGCCGGACTTCAAGTCCCGGTGTGAGAACGTTTTGGTCGGTGACACGCCGTACCGTCGTGGCGTTCTCAAGAGCAACATCTTGCCTCTGCGGGGGTTCGGCCTCCCTCCGGGCGGCTTCCCGCGGCCGTACGTGCAGGCCGCCGCCGTCGGCTGGGCCGGGCACGAGGCCGTGATCCTGGCGCTGGACCCGCTGCCGTTCGTGTACATCCAGGTGGCCAGGCCGCGGGCCGGTCTGGACGAGAAGCTGGACCAGCTCGACCAGGAGAGGGGCGACCGGCTCGCCTCTTTGGCGGAGGAGGTGCTAGCCGACCGGGCGACCCTACGGCTGCGGCTGCTGCTCATCTTCGGGCTGACCTTCGTCGCCCTGGCGGCCGGTGGGTGGGTGGTGGTCGGCCGCGGGCTGACCCCGGTCGGCCGGTTGACCGACGCCGTCGCCAACGTCTCCGAGAAGGACTTCCGGTTGCCGGTCGAGAAGGAGGAGCTAAGCGTCGAGCTGGTCCCCATCCACGCCCGGTTGACGCACACGTTGGAGGCGTTGCGGCGGGCGTTCGAGCGGGAGAAGCAGGCGGTCGCGGACATCTCGCACGAACTCCGCACGCCGCTCGCCGGGCTGCTCGCCACGATTGACGTGAGCCTCCGCAAGCCGCGGTCGGCCGACCAGTACCGGGACACCCTCGGCGAGTGCCGGGACATCGGCAAGCAGTTGAACCGGCTGGTCGAACGGATCCTGACGCTGGCCCGAATGGACGCCGGCCAGGACCGGCACCGGCCGGAACCGACCGACGTGGCCGACCTGGCCGGCGGGTGTGCGACGGTGGTCCGGCCGCTGGCCGAGGCGCACGGGCTGACCCTCACCACCGACCTCACCCCCGGGCTGACCGCCGACACCGACCCGGACATGCTCCGGGAGGTGGTCATGAACCTGCTGTCCAACGCGGTCGAGTACACCGAGGCCGGCGGGCGGATCGACCTGTCCGTCCGGGCGGACGGCGGGCGGGCGGTGGTCGCCGTCCGGGACACTGGCATCGGCATGACCCCGGAGGTGGCCGGCAAGGTGTTCGAGCGGTTCTACCGGGCCGACCCGTCCCGGCACGCCACGGGCGTCCACGCCGGGCTGGGGCTGGCGATCGTCAAGGAGTACGTCGACCGGCTCGGCGGGACCGTGACCGTCGCCAGCCGGCCGGGGCAGGGGAGCACCTTCACCGTCACCCTGCCGGCCGTCACCGCCCGGCTTCCCGAGCCGGCGGGCGTTTGAGAGAGCATCGTGACGTCCATCGGGGCCGGTCCGGTGTAGGGTGCGTTGAGGAGGCTCGGCGACGAAACGCACCGGCCCGGCAATGAGTTCACCCGAGGGCCAGAGTCCAGGCGGTGCGTTGCGCAGAGCCTCCACGCACCCTACATTGGACCGGCCGGCTGATGTTCCGAGGCACCCTCTCACACCCGGGGTTCCACCCGGCCCACCCGGCGCGGTACAACATCCGCGGAAGCTACCGACGGAGGGCGGGTGATGGCCAGCGCATGGCGGCGGGTGGCGGGGCCGGTGGCGTGCGGGGTGTTGGCGGCGGCCGTCGCCGGCTGCTCGGACACGCCGCGGGAGATCGTCGAGGCGAAACCCGTTCAGACCGAGACCGTGGACCCGGTCCCGGACCTGTCCCCGGTCAAGCCGCCGGAGAAGACCGACCCGGCCGCCCGGGCGGTGGTGGATGCCGCCGTCGCCGCCCACACCGGCGGCAAGCCGGCCGCCCTCAATGCGTTCAAGGCCGGGTTCACCGTCTCCCGGACGGGGACGGTCAAGAACCAGGGGCCGTCCCTCAACCCGCAGACCTGGGCCATCCTCGCCGCCTGGCCGGACCGGATGCGGGTGACGGCCACCCTGCCCACGTTCCAGGTGATCTTCTGCCGGGACGCGGCCTTCCTCTGGCAGCACTCGAACATCCCCGGCAGCGGCGGCCTGAAACCGATGGACGACGGGCCGGCCGAGGACTTCCGCCGGGAGATGACCGGGGAGTGGCTGCCGGTCCTGTTCCCGCTGCTGGACCCGGCCGCCGTGCTGGCGGTCGCCGACCCGCTGCCGACCGGGGGCAAGCGGACCGTCGGGGTGCGGGTGTGGCACCCGCACCTGACGGACGTGATCGTCTACTTCGACGCCGAGTCCAAACTGCTCGTCCGGGTCGCCTACGCCGGCCGGGAGAACCAGGTGCCCGTGACCAAGGAGATCATCGCCTTGTCTCACAAGCCGTTCGCCGGGGTGCAGCTCCCCGAACGGACGGTGGTGAAGGGGGCCGGCCGGGAACTGGCCGAGTGGACCGTCACCACCATCGAGCCGGTGGCGGTGATCGACCCGAAGAAGTTCCGAGAGCCGTAGGCGGTGGGTAGCCCGCTCGCTCCGCGAGCGGATCAGACGGCCACCGGCAACGGATGCCGTCATTCCCGGCAGGCAGTCTCATCCGCTCGCGGAGCGAGCGGACTACTTACCCGCCCGGCGTCGGCGGCCGGTCGGCCGGCGGGGCGGACGGTTTGTAAGCCGGCACCCCGTCCAGGGGGACCGGGGCGATCGGCGGGATGACCCCGCCCCCGCCCGCCGGCGTGCTCACCCCATGGGTCGGGGTGGGCGGCAGCGGCCCGGTCGGCGTCTGCGGGAGCGGGGCCGTCGGCGACTCCTTCAGACCGGTGCTCGGCCGGACCGCCCCGCCGACGCCCAGCGTCTCCGGCCGGCGGGCCACCTTGTCGGCGAACACCTCCAGATCGCGGGCGATCTTCTCCGCCCGGGCCAGCACCCGGGCGGCGCTCGCCGCCGACTCGTTCAGGTTGTTGTAAAGGCTCGGGTCGGCGAGTACCCGCTGCAGCGTCCCGTCCGGCCGGTTGGCCTGCCGCAGCACCCCCTGCACCTCGACCAGCGTCCGGTTGAGCTGCTCGGCCGCGGTGTTCAGGTTGCGGGCGATCGGCTCGATGTTCTCGGCCAGCGGGCGGGTGCCCCGGTCGATGTTGTCGATCACCCGGCCGGTCTGTTCGAGCCGGGCGTTGAACTCCTTCATCACCTTTTCCGCCTGGTCGGCCACCAGCCCGACGAGGCGGACGGTCCGGGTCAGGTCTTCGGACGCGGCCTGGAGGTTCTTGACCGTCGCCTGGGCCGCCTTGCGGGTGTCCGGGTCGAGCAGGGCGGAGATGCTGTCCGCCGCCGACCGGGTGGACTGAAGGGTCTTGGTCAGCTCCGGGCCGTTCTGCCGGACCAGGGCGCGGATGTCGTCGGCCGCCGGGCGGAGGGACCGCAGCAGCTCGATGATCTCGGCCAGGGCGGTGCGGATGGTCGGCGGGTCGGCCGGCTCCGGGGGGATCGGCGGCTGGACGGCGCTGATCTGGTTCGGCCGGCGGGGCGGGGCGGCCTTGCCCGGCTGGCCGGGGGTGTCCACGCCGAGCAGCTCCTGCACCTGGGCGTTGGTCCGCCGCAGCTCCGGGACGAACTCCCGGGCCGACCGGGACAGCCCGGCGAACTCGTCCGCCGCCGCCTCCAGCCGGGGGATGGCCTGCTTCAGCCGCTCGGCCGTCTCGACGATCCGGCCGAGCGACTCCTGCGCGGTCGGCAGCACCGTCTGGGCCTGCCCGAGCAGCGTCCGGGCGTTCACCGGCGGGACGCCGATGATGGTGGTCCCGGGGTCATACGCCGCCCCGAGCGGGACCGGGGCGTTGGTCCGGATGTCCACCTGGGGGACGACGTCCAGGCTGGTGTCCCCGCTCAGGATGCCGCGGGTGATGGTCACGTCGTCGCTGGTCCGGGGCGGGTGCTTGGGGTCCACCTGAATGCGGACCCGGACCCGGTTGGCCTCCTCGTCCAGGTCCAGCCCGACCACTTCGCCGATGCGGACGCCGGACCGGCGGACCGGGGTGCCGACCGCCACCCCCGGCGCCTCCGGGAAGGTGATCGTGTAAGACGTCCGGTTGGTGAACAGGGCCGGCGCCCGGCCGAACAGCACCACCAGGACGGCCAGCACCCCGAGGGTGGCGGCGACGAACAGGCCCAGCCTGAGTCGCAGGTTACGATTCTCGGCCATGGTAGGCTCCCGCGATGGCACGCGGATGACGCGGATTCCAGCGCAGATAAACGCGGATCAGAACCGAATCCGTTCTTAATCCGCGGAAATCCGCGGTCGGACGATCCGCGTCATCCGCGTGCCGTTTCTTCCTTGCCCCTCAACTCCACCAGCCGCTCCCCGGCCTCGCCGCGGACGAACTGCCGCACCCGCGGGTCGGGGTGGGTGTCCAGGTCGGCCGGCGGGCCGTCGTACAACACCTGCGGCGCCCCGGGGTCGAGCCGGGTGAACGGGTAGAGCATCACCGCCCGGTCGGCCACCTTCTGCACCGTCCGCATCTCGTGCGTCACCACCAGGCTGGTCACCGGCCGCTTCCGCCGGGTCTGGAGGATCAGCTCGTTGATCACGTCCGTCATGATCGGGTCCAGGCCGGTGGTCGGCTCGTCGTACAGCATCACGTCCGGGTCCAGGGCCAGCGCCCGGGCTAAGCCGACCCGCTTCCGCATCCCGCCGGACAGTTCCGCCGGCATCTTCGGCTCGGCGGTCGGCGGCAGCCCGACCTCCTGGAGCCGCTCCCGCACCCGGGCGGCGACGGCCGCGTCGGTCATCCCGCCCTTGGCCCGCGGCCCGAAGGCGACGTTGTCGAACACGGACAGGCTGTCGAACAGGGCCGCCCCCTGGAACAGGAACCCGGCCCGCAGCCGCATGGCCGTCCGCTCCCGCTCGGTCATCGTGCGGACCGGCTTCCCCTCGAAGTACACCTCCCCGTCCGTCGGCTTGAGCAGCCCGACGATCAGCTTGAGCGTCACCGACTTGCCGCACCCGCTCTCCCCGATCAGGGCGATGGTCTCCCCTTTGTGAACGTCGAACGACACCCGCGACAGCACCTGCTGCCGGCCGAACCGGACGCTCACGTTCTCCAGGCGGATCAGTGGGTCGGACACATTCGGTCCCCGGCCGTTGCGCGTCGCCCAGGGCTTACGCCCTGGGCTATTGTCTGTGGCCCCGTTGGGGCCGAACCCCGGTCTTCCGCCCCAACGGGGCGGTCGGAAAATAGCCCTGGGCGAACAGGCTCACGCCATCTTCGCCCCGGACGTCGGCCAGACCAGGGTGGTCAGGGCGTTGAAGAACATGGCCAGGACGAAGTTTGATCACCAGGATGGGCGACGAACGACAGGACGAACTCCCTGGTCGCCGCCCGCCGACTCCCTCCGCCCCGGCCTGGCTGTTGAACCCGCGGTGGCAGCAGATGAGCGACAGCATCTCCGCCGAACACCACCGCCTTGCCCAGCCCGATGAACAAGTCCCACAGCCGGACGAAGTTGGCCGTGTGCCGCCAGTAATGGTAGGCGTCGATGTCGTACACCTTGAGGCAGATGAGCGAACTGCCGACCACCCCGAGGGCGTCCGCCAGGACGGTCAGCAGCGGGATCATCAGCAGGCAGCCGAGGAACCGCGGGCCGACCAGGTATTTGACCGGGTCCACCCCCAGGCAGGCCAGGGCGTCGATCTGCTCGGTGACGCGCATGGTGCCGAGCTGGGCGGCCATCGCGGTGCCGACCCGGCCGGCCAGCATGACCGCCGCCAGCACCGGCCCTAACTCCCGCACGACGGACATGTGGATGACCGCCCCGAGGGAGGTCTCCAGCCCGATGGTGTGGAACTGGCTGTACGCCTGGACGGCCAGCACCATGCCGATGAACAGCCCGGTGATGGCGATCACCCCGACACTGGCCACCCCGACCTCGACGCACACCCGGAGCAGTTCGGCCCCCTTCAGGTGCCGGGAGAAGATGCCGGACGCGGCCCGACCGGCGAACAGCGTCCAGTCCCCGAGGCCGACGAACGCTTCGCCCAGCCCGGTCTTCAGCCCGGAAAGCGGGGACGCCGGGCGGTCCGGGGTGGTCGGCGGGTGGCAGCGGCGGTGGCCATGACGACAGTCCTTGTCACCGAAAACATCGAACGCCGGTTGGCCCCGGGGTCAGCCCCCGGCCCCGGACCGGCGTCCTGTTCACCTTACCGGGCCGGCACGCCCGGCACGACCGTCAATCCGCCCGCACCCGCCGGACCGCCACCCCGCCCCGCCACTCGGTCCAGAGTCCGTTCGCCGGGTCGTACACCCAGCCGTCGGCCGGGGCGTCCACGACGGACCAGAACGAGGCCCGCCGCCGGGCCTGCCGCTCCCACCGCCGGGCCTCCTCTTGATACCGCACCGGCCAGCTCGCCGCGGCCCATCAGGCGACGAACACGGCCAGGACGGCGAGCATCAGGTGCCCCGTCACCAGGCCGACCAGCCCCATCACCCCGGCCAACCCCATCCCGACCGTGGCGCCACCTCGGTCGCCGTCACCCGGTCGGTGACCAGGCTCAGCAGGGCACGGAACACTCCGCCTGCCGTCCATCGGGAAGACCGGCAGCAGGTTGAACGCCACCAGCCCCCAGGTTGATCCAGAGCAGCCGGGCGAACAGGGCGTCGGCCGGGGTGGCGAACGACCTGGCCAGCGGGTTTTCACCCCGTCCAGCACCAGCAGACCGAGCAGCCCGGCGGCGATGGCCACGTTGACCGCCGGCCCGGCCAGGGCGACGACCTCCGGCCGGCCTCTCCGGCATCCCCTCCAGCCGGGCCACTCCCGCCGAGCGGGTACAGGGTGATGTCCCGGGTCTGGATGCCGAACAGCCGGGCGGCCAGGGCGTGCCCGTACTCGTGCAGGGCGACGCACTCCGAACGCACCGAACAGGGCGCGGCCAGTTCGAGCGGCAGGTTCGTGGCCCCGCCCAGCACCACCAGGAGCGGCAGGAGCCAGAACGTCGGGCGGACGAACACGTCGATCCCGAACCAGCGGCCGATCTTGAGCGACGAGAACATCGGTCGGGGTTCCTTTCTCGGGCGAGGGCGGACCGCCCCCACCCGATTATTCGCCCGCGGCCGGCCGGACTTTACCGAAACCGGTGAGATACCGGGCGGCCGCGACAACGTGAGTTAGAGGGTGGCCCCGGCCGGAGGGTGCGAAGGAAAGTCCGGTGTAGGGTGCGTTGAGGAGGCTCGGCGACGAAACGCACCGGCCCCGCATCGACGGCGTCCGAGGGCAGGGCCCCCGCGGTGCGTTTCGCAGAGCCTCCACGCACCCTACAAGACTCGCCCCGGTGTAGGGTGCGTGGAGCGAGGCTTTGGGAGCGGAACGCACCGGCCCCGCAACGACCGCCACCCGGGACGCAGTCCCATCGGTGCGTTTCGCAGAGCCTCAACGCACCCTACGAAAACGGGCTACACGAAGTACACGGCCGCCACGTTGGCGAAGATGATGATCCCGGACACGTCGCTCAGGGTGGCGATGGCCGGGCTGGAGATGAGGGCCGGGTCGAACCCGAGCCGGCGGAAGAACAGCGGGAGCATCGACCCGAGCAGGGTGCCCCACAGGCAGCAGGCCGTGACCGCGATCCCGAGGGTGTAGGTCAGCTTGACCAGCAGGTCGTGGTTGGGGGCGACGGCCGCCGGGGTCAGGAACCAGGTGCGGGCCAGGGCCATGATTCCAAGAGTGCCGGCCAGGGCCGACCCGATCAACAGCTCCCGGCCGAGCACCTTCGCCCACTCCTTGACCGACACTTGGTCCAGCGCCACCGCCCGGACGACCAGGGTGGCCGCCTGCGACCCGGCGTTCCCGCCGACCGACAGCACCAGCGGCAGGCAGGTGACCAGGGCGGCGTAGGTGGCGATCTCACCCTCGTAATGGGCCATCACGTATACCGTGCCCATTTGAAGGATGAACAGCAGGGCCAGCCACTTCACCCGGCTGTACCACACCGCCGAACCCGGCTTCCAGGTGCCTCGATCGGCCCGACCGCCGCCTGCCGCTGCAGGTCTTCGGTCGCGCCCTGGCGGAGCACGTCGATCACGTCGTCGCGGTGGACGAGATCCCACCATCCCGCCGTCCGCGTCCAGCACCGGGATGGCGATGAAGTCGTACCGGGCGAGCAGGTCGGCGGGCCGTCTCCTGGTCGTCGGTCAGCCGCAGGGAGATGGTGTCCGTCTCCATCAGGTCGCGGATGCGGGCGTGCCGGGGGGCCAGGATCAGGTCGCGGAGCGAGATCACCCCGAGCAGCGGGCAGCCGGCCGCCGTCCGCCGCCGCTTCCGCGGCTCGTCCAGCACGTAGATGTAGTAGATCGTCTCCTTGTCCGGCTCGCTGGCGGAGTTGGTCCACGCCTCGGCCGCCGTCAGGGTGGCGGCAGCCAGGCGTAGTCGGTGGTCATCAGGGCGCCGACCGTGTTCTCCTGCAGGTGAACAGGCAGGATGTCCTGCCGGCCGGCCTCGTCCACCAGCCGCAGCAGCGACTCCTTGACCCGGGCCGGCAGCCGGCGGAGCAGGTCCACCCGGTCGTCGTGGGACATCTTGCCGAGCAGCGCCCCGAGCTGCGGCTTGACCGGCCCCTCGACCATCTCCACCTGCCGGGCCAGGGGCAGGTACTCGAAGATGGCCGCCTGGGTGCGAATCTCGGTCGGGCTGATGACTTCCCAGATTTGCTCGGCGGAGAAGTCGTCCAGCGCCTCGGCCGCGGTCGCCGGGTGCAGGGAGTCGCAGAACGCCCGCAGCCCGTCGGCGTCCCCGAGGGCGAGCATGTCCCGAATCTCGGGGCCGAACAGGGCGTGCGGCATCGGGCGGCCTACGGGATGGTGACGTTGTCGATCAGCCGGGTGGTGCCGAGGTACACCGCCACCGCCACCAGGGCCGGGCGGTCCAGCCGGGCCAGCGGCTTGAGGGTTTCATCGTCCACGACGGCCGCGTAATCCACTCGCGCCCCGGGGATGGCGCCCAGCTCGGCGTGCAACGCCGACTGCAACCGGGCGGCGTCGATCTCGCCGGCCAACGCCCGGCTCCGGGCCGCCTGGAGGGCTTGGTGGATCCGCGGGGCGACGGTCCGCTCGACCGGAGACAGGTAGCGGTTGCGGCTGCTCATCGCCAGCCCGTCCGGCTCCCGCACGGTCGGCTCCACCTGGATCGTCACCGGCACGTCCAAGTCGCGGACCATCTTGCGGACGACCCGGGCCTGTTGGGCGTCCTTGGCCCCGAACACGGCCACGTCCGGACCGACGAGGTTGAGCAGCTTCAGCACCACCGTACACACCCCCCGGAAGTGCCCCGGCCGGCTCGGGCCTTCCAGCACCTCGGTCAGCCCGGCCATGTCCACGAACGTCGTCGCCCCGGGCGGGTACATGACCTCCACCGGCGGGGCGAACACCAGGTCGGCCCCGGCGTCGGCGGACAACTGCCGGTCGGCGTCCAGGGTCCGTGGGTACTTGGCGAAGTCCTCGTGCGGGCCGAACTGGGTCGGGTTGACGAACACCGACACCACGACGAACCCGGTCGCCCGCTTGGCCGCCCGGACGAGGGCGGCGTGCCCGGCGTGCAGGGCGCCCATCGTGGGAACGAAGCCGACGGTGTGTCCTTGCGCCCGGGCGGCGGCGACCGCGGTGCGGACCTCGGGGATGGTGGCGGCGACGGGGAGCAAGGCGGCTCCTTGTGGGGGGCGTGGAGACTCGGCGGAACACACCCGCAACCTTCCCGGGTCGGGATCGTCACCTATCCAGGTGACTTCCGGGGGGGAGGGCGAGGCTCCTGCCGAGCCGTAGGGCTACACCCCTGGATGCGCCCCGCCCGCGGGCAGAGCCGTAACCTGGGAGGGGGCGCGGGGGGGGCGGCGGGAGCCTCGCCCTCCCCTGGCGCTGTCTCTGAGCTTGGGTGGAACCCGCTGTCCTGGGCCGTCCCGCGGTACGTTTCGCAAAGCCTCAACGCACCCTACTTCCCGAGCAGCATTTGCAGGTACGACCGCCGCTCCTGGTCGGTCAGCCCGAGCCCCTCGGCGGCGGCGAGCACGGCCGCCTTGGCCGGCTCGAACTCGGCCTCCTCCGCCTTCGCCTCGATCTCCACGAACCGGCCGACCGCCCCCACGTCGTCCAGGCACACTTCCAGCGTCACCCCGTCCCGCACCACCTGGAACACCTGCCGGGCCTTCGTCACCACCGCCACCGGCCGGTAGCCCAGGCTGGTGAGCAGCCGCACCGCCGTCGCCGCCGCCTGCGGGCCGGGGCCGAGCGGCAGCTCCACCTCGGTCCGGGTCTTGGTCGCCTTCTCCCGCTTCGGCCCCTTGTACGTCAGGAAGTTAGCGTCCCCGATCCGCCGCAGCCGGACGGCCTCGTCGGTGACCGCGAAATCCCGGTCCGGGGCGTTGAAGTAGTGGTCGGCGTCCTCCCGGCTCTCGGTCCGGGTTGCCCCCCACTCGGAAAGGACGGCCTGCACCCGGTCCCAGTCGGCCGCCCGGTACTTCACCTCGACTTCGAGCATGCGTCCCCCCGGGTCGGATCGGCCACCGTCGGTAAGATAGCCGGGGTCGGACCGGTCGGGAACGGCCGGCCGGGAAACGGAGGTGGATCGTGCCGGAGCGGGTGACGGTGGCCCGGGTCGGGGACATCCCGGACGGGGCGAGCGGGGTGGTGACGGTGGCCGGCAAGGACGTGGCCGTCTTCAACGTGGGGGGCAGGTTCTACGCGATCGACGACCGGTGCCCCCACGCCGGGGCGTCCCTGGCCGGCGGGGAGGTGGACGAGCTGACCGTCACCTGCCCGCTGCACCACTGGCGGTTCCGGCTGACCGACGGGGCGTGGGCGGACAACCCGCGGCTCAAAACCGCGTGCTACCCGGTCCACGTGGTCGGGGATTTGATCCAGGTGGAGGTGCCGGATAAGCCGGCGGGTTGATCCGGCGGTCGTGCGGCGGTCCGGCCGGTCGCTTGACGCCCGCCGGCGGCCGGCTTACCCTGTCCGCACCAAAGCCCGGCCGGCGTCGGGCGAACTTCCCATCAAGCCCCGACCCCGCCCACCCGAGAGCCGCCGATGTCCACCGCCCCGTCCACCTCCTCGGCCGGCAGCCCGCCGCCCGGACTGCCCGCCCGGGACCGGGAGATCACCCTGATCTCCCACTCCAACCTGTTCTACTGGTGGCCGGTCTGGCTGCTGGCGTTCGTCATGGCCATCTGGACGGCGGTTGAGAACGACCGGATGGCCATCGTCCCGCCGGGCGGGACCGTCACCCACAACGCGGCCGAGAACACGTACACGATGAAGTTCCCGGCCGGGGCGACGACCAAGTCGCTGGCGGACGCGGCCCGGCGGAACGGCAGCACCGAGCAGGCGTTCGCCCCCCGGGTCAGCCAGAGCGCCGTCCCCGGGGCGCTGTTCATGGTCGGGCTGCTGATCACCATCTTCGTCACCAACGTCCCGCTGCGGGGGCTGTGGACGTTCATCACCCTGGCCCTGATCGTGGTGCTGGCCCTGTCGATCTCGCTGTTCAACCTGTGGAACGACATCTTCGAGGCGCTGGGCCGGCTGTACATCCACATCAACATGGCCGGGTTCCTGTTCATCGGCGTGACCGTGTTCGCCATCTGGGCGCTGGCCACGTTCGTGTTCGACCAGCGGTCGTACATCATCTTCACCCCCGGCCAGATCCGGGTGTGCGAGCACATCGGGGACTCGGTGGAGACGTTCCCGACGGTCGGGGTGAGCATGGAGAAGCTGCGGGACGACATCTTCCGCCACTACATCCTCGGGTTCGGGTCCGGCGACCTGGTCGTCCGGGTGTCCGGGGCGGAGCGGCGGGAGATCCGGATGCCGAACGTGCTCGGCATCGGGTGGCGGCTGAAGCACGTCGAGGACGTGTTGGCGTCGGTGAAGACGACGTAAGGCGGGGAGCAAACGAAGCCCGCCCACGATCGTGGGCGGGCTTTGTGAGTTGTCTGGCCCGTGGTCAGCCGTCGAGCGGCTCTTTGATCAGTGAGATGTAGAACGTCCCCTTCTTCTCCTCGATCTTCTCGGCCAGGAACTTCTCGGCGTCCGACTTCTGCGGGTACGGGAACTCCTTGAGCCGCTTGCTGCCGTTGTCGAACACCACCCAGACGGCCTTCATCCGCACCTCCTTGGGGGCGCGGGTCTTCCGCGGGGCGGCCGGCTTCTTGGCCTTGGGGGCGGCCTTCGGCTTGGCCTTCTTCTTTTTCGGCGCGTCCTCGTCGTCACCGCCGTCGTCGTCGGCGTCCGCGTCCGCTTCCTCCTCGACCTCCTCGTCCTCGGCCTCCTCGGTGTCCTTCTCCCGGGCCTCGGCCGCCTCGGCCTGGGCACGGAGGTCTCCGCGGTTGAGCGTGCGTCGGCGGGCCATATGCGTCTCCGGCGGGGGTACGGTCGGCTGAACTCTTTACCCTACCGCCCGCCCGCCCGGCCGACAAGCCGCCGGGCGGCACCGCGTAGGGCGGGTCAAACGAGGCTTTGGGAGCGCCGACCCGCCGGAGTGGCAAGCGGTCATTGCCCGGGCCGGCGGGTCGGCGCCGCAAAGCCGGCTTGACCCGCCCTACATAAAGCCGCTCGGCCGACGCGCGACTGTCACAGCCACCGCTTCCACCGGAACAGCCCGACCGCCGCGACGGCCATCGCCGCCATCAGCCCGAGGGCCAGCGGGTACCCGTACTCCCACTCCAGCTCCGGCATGTGCTTGAAGTTCATCCCGTAGACGCCGGCAACCAGGGTCATCGGCAGGACGACGGTCGAGATCATAGTCAGCACTTTCATCACCTCGTTCAGCCGGTTGGACACGGCCGCCAGGTGGGTCTGCATCAGGTCGGTGACCATCTCCCGGCCGCTCTCGGCCAGCTCCGCGTACCGGACCAGGTGGTCGTACACGTTGCGGTAGTACGCCACCTCCCGCTGCTCCACCAGGGCGAACTCCCCGCGGATCAGCCGGGCCAGCACCTCCCGCTCCAGCACCAGCGTCTTGCGGAGGAACGTCACCCGTCGCTTCAGGCCGAGCAGCCGGGCGAGCAGTTTCGGGGACGGGTCGCGGAACACCCGGCCCTCCACCTGGTCGAGCTGGTCGGCCACCCACTCGACCACCGGGGCGTACTCGTCCACCATCTCGTCCAGGATCAGGTGGAACAGGTAGTCCGGGCCGCGGCGGGTGCACTCCCCGTGGCGGCCGACGTACTCCCGGGCGGCGGCCACCGACGGCAGCGGGGCGTAGTGGTGGGTGACGAGCACCGTGTGGGTCAGGACGGCGCTGAGCTGCGGCCGGGACCGCCGGCCCAGGTGCGGGACGGACGCCTTGGTCGGGTGGCCGGCGGCCAGGTCCGGCGGCAGCGGGTTGACCACCACGAACAGGTAGTCCTGGAACTCCTCGGCCTTCGGCAGGTGGGCGCCCTCCTCCGGCTCCCGCCGCGGCTTGGTGATGTCCTGGAGGGTGAGCGGGTGGACCGGCAGGAACCGGCCGAGGATTGCGTCTTCCTCCTCCGGCGTCGGGTTCTCCAGGTCGATCCACACGGCCGCGTCGGCCGGCAGGTCGGCGGCGGTCGCGGGTAGGTCGCCGGGGGTGAGCGAGGCGGCCGCATGGGCGTCCGGGTCCCAGCGGAAGATGTGGATCATCGGCGGCGACCTCCGGGCGCGCGAAATCCCGCCCGCGATCGCGGGCGGGCTGCGGAACCTTCGATCCTTCGACTCACTTGCCGGGGGTGAACGTGCCCGCGCCGCTGTCGGTGGCGTTCACCGTCCCGTCCCGGATGGTGTACACGTACCGCCGGGCGCCGGTGGCGGACTGCTGGTTCAGCCCGATCCGCCGGTCGTACAGCCGGGCCAACTGGTTGCCGGACCCGGTGAAGATGACCGACACCCCGTCGTAGGTGATGGTCGGGGCGGTCCCCTTGTACTTGTCGTCCTGGAACTCGGCCCCGCCCTTGGCCACCATCCACTGCTCCGGCTTGTCCGGCTTGGTCTTGTCCGTGGACACCTCGAGCAGCTCGGTGCAGGTCAGGAAGGCGGCCCCGGGCGGCGGCTGGTGGTCCGGGAACCGCAGGTTCAGCTTCTCGTCCGGGGTCCGCAGGCCGAGGCCGTCCACCGGCACGTTCCACACCACCGCCCCGTCGTCGAACGTGGCCTTCTGTAACACCTTGCCCTTGTCCCGGCCGACCATCCGGCCGAGGAACTGCACCCAGGTCAGCTTCATCTCCGGCGCCGGGCCGGCCGAGGCGGACGCCGCCGGCGAGCCCGGGGTGGCCGGCCGGGCGACCGGGTCTTTCGACCCGGGCTGGAGGATGCGGACCTCGCCGGGGCCGGTGGCGATCACCTCCTGGTCCTTCCGCACGTCGTCGTTGGTCAGGTCGAGTTGGCCGGCCTCGATCCGCTGGGCCTTGGTCAGCGCCCCGGCCTTGTCGAACGTCTGCTCCATGTACACGACCTTGCGGGCCGGCAACTGGGCGACCGCCGCCTCGTCGTCGGACATCGGGGTGCAGACCGCCTTCTTCAGCTTCGGGTTGTTCGGGTCGCCGGGCTTGTCGGCCGCCCCGGACCCGTCCGGCTTGCGGAGCTGGTTGAAGTAGATCGGCCGGTCGAACGTCACGTCCAGCCGGTGGGCGTACACCGCCGACCACCCCCACCCGTCGGCCGCCGGCGGCGGGGCGGGCGGCGGCTGGATCAGGTCGCCCGGCCGGAACCCGCTGGCCCGGGGGAGCGGGGCGGCCTCGGCCTTCGGCCGGAAGGTGCCCCGGTCTGGCGTTTGCACCGCCGCCACCTGGCCGAGGAACTCGGCGAACGCGCTCTTGCCGTCGAACCGCATGGACCGGGTCCAGCGGACCTCCAGCTCGGTCTGCTTGCCGGCCTCCCCGCCCAGGTCGGACTGGCTGGGCATCCGCAGCCGGCCGCGGCCGGTGATGTCCACCGCGTTGTTCGGCTGGTCGATCTTCACCACCGGGCCGTACAGGGAGAGCGTCTCGAAGTGGACCTCGGCCTCGGCCAGCACGGTGCCGGTGACGGTCATCACCGACCCGGCGGCGGTCTGGGACAGGTTCAGCAGCCCGCCGGTGACGTCCAGCCCGCGGGGCACCTTGGTCGGGTCGGTCGGATCCTGATGGACCACGACCCGGTCCTCGCACCGGGCACGCTCCAGCGAGTATTTCTGCGACGGCGCCGCGTCGTCCTTCTTGTCCGCGTCCGGCTTCGCCACTTTGGCGGCCACGACCGGCTGCGGGGCGCGGACCATCCAGCTCTCGACCACCCGGGCGGACAGCTCGATCGGCGGCTTCGGCTTGGCCGGCTCCTCCTTCTTCGGCGGCCCGGCCTGGGCCACGGCGTCCGGCTTACGGTTGGGGTCCGCCCCGCCTGCCTTTGCAATCACCTCCCCCTTGGCCGGCGACGGGGCCGGGGCTGGCGTGGGGGCCACGGGCGGCGTCAGGTCGTCGCGGAACCAGCAGGTGAGCTGGTCCGTTTTGCGGATGTTCAGCTCCGGCGAGGTGGCCAGCACCTGCCCCTGGGCGAACAGCTTTTGCGGGGACGCCTGGTTGGACGGGGCGGCCGTCGGCCGGTCGCCCCGCTTCTCCCCGCCGGGTTCCAGCCACAGCCAGAGCCGGTCGGCGGTCAGCTTGAGATTGCCTTTCAGGTCGACGAACTCGCCGCCCCCTTCGAACTTGAGCAGGTCCTGCTCGACGGACACCGGCTTGCCGTCCTTCATGACCGCCACCCGGTCCCGCTCCTGGACGAGCGACCGGCCCCACCCGGCCTGCAACGTGGTCGCGTTCGCCGCCGGGTCGAACACCTCCATCCGCCCCGGCCCGCGGACCTCGATCGCCGTCTTCTTCGTCCCCGGCTTCTCCCCCGGCTTGGCCGGCGGCGGGTCGAGGGTGGTGAGTACGATGTCCACCGACGTGGACGGATCCCCGCCTTTGAGCAGGTTCTGCTGCCGCTGGGCCAGGACCGGGGTGCCGCGGAGGATGGTCGTCGTGGTCCGGGCGTCCGGGTCGGACTTGTAGTGCAGGTACGTCCCCTGGGCGGAGAACTGCTCGGCCTCGACGGACAGGAAGACGTGCGGGCCGGTGGCGGTCATCGCCTTGATGGCCAGCCCCTCCCGGGTCGTGCCGGCGGCCGGCTTCGGCTTCTCCCCCGGCTTGGCCGGCGGCTGTTGCGGGTCGCCGAAGAAGTCCAGGTTGAGCAGGTTGCACGACAGGTTGTCCTGCCGGCCGAGCGGGCTGAACCGGGCGACCGACACCAGCTGCGGGGCCGGGGCGTCGAACCGGGCGGAGTTGGCGGCCAGGTCGAACCGGAACGCCCCCGGGGTGCGGATCACCAGCAGCGTCTTCGACTCAAACCGCCGGGCCAGCACCCCGGCGTCCCCCAGCCCGCCAGCGACGGCCAGGGCGGCGGTCGGTGGGTCGGTGGGTTTGGCGGCCGGCTTCGCCCCGGGGGGCGGCGTCTGCGGGGCGGACCCGGGCAGCCCGGCGTTGCCGTCCGCCCACAGGTTCATCTGCACGTTGTCCGGCAGCTCGATCAGCCGCACCCCGCTGTACCCGGTCCCGCCCTTCGCCTCGGCCGGCTTCAGGTAGATCTTCAGCCCGTCGGCGGTGATGGTCGGCGGCGGCAGGCTGACCCCGAGCAGGATGTCGGCGGTCAGGTTCCGCTTGCGGAACTCGTCCTCGGCGATGGCCGCCGTCTGGGTCGGCCCGGATCGCAGCGGCCGGGGCAGGTTCTTCCGGTCCACCACCTCCACCTTGGCCGTCGTCCACAGGTGCGGGGCATCGGCCGCCGGGGCGGCCTTGTCCACCGCCTGGTAAAAGAGCGGGCCGACGGTGCGGAACATCAGCCGGTCGGCCGGGTCGGCGGACCGCTGGTTGTTGATGACCTCGATGGTCCCCTGCCGGGGGTCGCCAGTCAGCAGGTCCGGGACGCTAAGCAACTCCAGCCCGACCAGGCTGGCCTTGCCGTTGGCGATGTCCTGCGGGCCGGTCACGGGGCGGTCGAACTGGAGCCGGGCCTTGTCCGCGTGGAAGGTGCTGATCTCCGTCACTTCGCCCGGCTGGCGGAGGTGGGCTGGCTTTTGCTGGCCGAAGAAGGCGACGCTGAACGGGCTGACGGTGACGAACCGGGTCGGTTCGCCGGCGGCGAACTCCGGCTGGCCGCAGGCGAACACCAGCCCCCGGCCCCGCTCCTCGAACCGCAGCCGGTAAGCGATGGTGTCCGTCACCTCCGGGCTGGCCGGGCCGAACGCCTCCTGCAGCCGGACCTGGGTAGGGGACACGTCTTGCGGCG
The DNA here is from genome assembly GCA_046350115.1 of Gemmataceae bacterium. GTDB lineage: Bacteria > Planctomycetota > Planctomycetia > Gemmatales > Gemmataceae > JAXMAZ01. The sequence continues at coordinate 23,115 of JAXMAZ010000020.1, read as the reverse complement.
GGAGGGGCGGCTGGTCGTCGGCCGGGGCGAGGAGGGCGGTCGGCAGCTCGGGCAGCCCGTCCACCCCGCCGAGGATACGAACGTAGGCGATGAACACGCCGACGAACCCGGCCGCGCAGACCAGCAGCAGCAGGACTCGTCTGGGCGTCCACATGAGTCAGTGTCCCCCTGGAGCGGTCATCCGGCCGGTGTGTAGTCCGCTCGCTCAGCGAGCGGTCTCGGCGGGTCCGCTCGCGGAGCGAGCGGTCTACATACCTAACCGGCCGGGCGGTAGCGGGCGGTCAGCGGCCCCCACCGCCCCTGAAGGCGGAGCAGCCACTCGACGGCCTCTCGGACGGCCCCGTGTCCGCCCGGTGTTATGGTAACGCGGTCGGCCGCCGCCCGCACCTCTTCACAGGCGTCGGCGACCGCGATTGCCACCCCACACCGGGTCAGCACCGGCAAGTCCGGCAGGTCGTCCCCGATGGCGGCCACCCGGTCGGCGGTCAGTCCGGTCACGGCCAGCACCTCGTCCAGCGCGGCCGATTTGTCGTCCCGGCCTTGCAGGACTGGCTCGATGCCCAACTCGGCCGCCCGCCGGCTGACCGCCGCGGACGCCCGGCCGGACACGATCGCCGCCCGCATACCCGCCAGCCGCCACAACTTCAAGCCGGCCCCGTCCCGGACGTGGAACCGCTTCAGCTCCTCGCCGCCGTCGGTGTACACGATGGACCCGTCGGTCAGGACGCCGTCCACGTCCAGGAGGAGGAGTTCGATGCGAGATACCTGGTTCTGAAGGTCCAAATTCTCACCCGTAGGGTGCTGTTGAGGAGGCTTTGCGACGAAACGCACCGGCCTTGCAACGGCCCCGCTTCTGGGGTGAAGTCCCGACGGTGCGTTTCGCAAAGCCTTAACGGCACCCTACGAAATCGTCCCCGTTGTAGGGTGCGTGGAGGGAGGCTCTGCGACCGCAACGCACCGGCCCCGCAACGACAACGTCTGGGGCGTGAAGTCGCGTGGTGCGTTCCGCAAAGCCTCCACGCACCCTACAAAGAGCCGTCGCGAATGACTGGAATGGTTACACCACCCGCAACGGCGGTCGAGGGTCGCCGTCCGGGTCGACGCCGATCAGGTCGGTGATGTCCAGCAGGCCGACCGGCTTGCCGTCCTCGTCCACCACCGGCAGCTCGCTGATCTTCCGCTCCCGCAGCCGGTCGAGGGCGTCCCCGAGGCGGGCGGTCCGGCCGACCGTCACCGGGGTGCGTGTCATCACCTCCCGGATCGGCCGGTCGAACGCGGCGTCGGCGTGGGCCTCGAACAGCCGGGCCAGGTCGCTGTCGGTGAACAGCCCCGCGAGCGTCCCGTCGGCGTTCACCAGCATGACCGCCCCGGTCCGCCGGCCGGTGTGCCGCACCCGGGCGAACACCTGCCGGACCGTCTCGTCCGCCGGGGCCAGCCGCAGTTCCGACCCCCGCCGCATGTGCTGCTCGACGGTCGCCAGCCGTTTGCCGAGGCTGCCGGCCGGGTGGAAGGCGGCGAACTGCTCGGCGGTGAACTGCCGCAGCTCGCTCAGGGTGAACGCCAGGGCGTCCCCGAGGGCGAGCATGACCGTGGTGCTGGTGCTGGGTGCCAGGCTGAGCGGGCAGGCCTCGGCGATCGGCCCGTACACCACCGCCGCGTCGGCGGCTTTGGCCAGGGTGCTGTCGCCGTTGCCGGTGATGGCCACCACTCCAGCCGCTAGCCTCCTCAACGGGCTGAGCAGCCGGAGCAGCTCCTCGCTCTCGCCGCTGTGGGACAGGAGCAGGGCTACGTCGTCCGGGTGGACCATGCCCAGGTCGCCGTGGACGGCCCGGGTGGCGTCAAGGAGATAGCTGCGGGTACCGGTGGAGTTGAAGGTGCCGACCAGCTTCTGGCCGACGTCCGCCGACTTGCCGATGCCGGTGACGGCCACCCGCCCGCGGCAGCAGTGTAATTTGTCGATGACCCGCTCGAACCGCCCGTCCAGACGATTCGCAACCAGATGCAGGCTGGCCGCTTCCGACGTCAGCACCTGCCGGGCGAACGCCAGCCGGTCGAAGCTCGGGACGGGGGCTGCGGCGGTCATGCTGGGTTCATAGCCGCGGCCGGAATGCGGGTCAAGGCGAGCCGACGGTGACCGGGGTCAGCGGCGCTGGATGTAGGTGAACCCGAACCCGACCGGCGGCGGAGGCGGGGCCACATAAACCGGCCGATACCACGGCCGCTCGTACACCACCACCGGTTCCTGAACCACCACCGTCCGCGGCGGCGGCGGGGCGATGGCTACCCGGGCGGTCTTGGTGTTCATCATCTCCCGCACCACCCGGTCCGAGACGCCGCTGTCGGTCAGGTAGCGGATGTCGGCCGGGGACAGGTCGAACCGGCTGCGGGAGGTGCGGATGTAGTCCACCAGCACGTCGTCGCTCACCTTCGCCCCGGTCTGCGGGTTCGGCCGGCTCATGTTGACGACGTCGTCCATCGACAGCGGCCCGGGCTGGGCGGCAACCTGGGCCTGGGCGACTTCCGCCTGGGTGCGACGGATCTCGGCCCGCTCCTGGCGATCGGCGTCCGCCCCGACGGCGGTCCCGACCCCGGCCCCGAGCAGCCCGCCGACCACCGCCCCGGTCTTCGGGTTGCCGGTCGCCGCCCCGATCAGGGTGCCGGCCCCGGCCCCGATGGCCCCGCCGGCCAGCCCGCCGGTGGCCGTGTTCGACATGCTCGAACAGCCGGTCGACAGGCCGACCCAGGCGGCCGCCGCGACCGCGATCCCGTGCTTCGTCCACACCCCGGCCATAACGTCCCTCACAATCCCACCGTCGGGCCGCGGATGATTCCGGGTCGGGGTCGTGGTGTCAACCCCGCCCCGGGTTGACGCCCCCCGGCCGGCGAACGACGATGACTCGACCGGCTTGCGCCGGGCCGCCGAACCGGCGGCCCGGCCGGCCGTCACTAATTGGTATCGACCGCCCGACCGGCACGGGTTGAACCCGCCTCCTGACTGGACCTCCGATGACCGACCGACCGGTGGACAACGCCCCCTACCTGACCCACGTTCACGGCGGGCTGACGGTCGAGGGGTACAGCCGGGCCGCGGTCCAAAGTTACTGGCGGGTGCCGGAGCTGAAAGTCGGGTTCGACCTGGGCGGCCACCCGTGGGACTTCATGGGCACCCCGAACTGGCTGCTGTCGCACACCCACCTGGACCACGTCGCCGCCCTGCCGGTGTACGTCGCCCGCCGGCGGATGATGAAGATGGACCCGCCGACCGTCTACCTGCCGGTCGAGGCGGTCGAGGACGTGAAGAAGCTCCTGCTCATCATGCAGCGGCTGGACCGCGGCCGGCAGTTCTGCCACCTGGTCGGGATGGAGCCGGGCCAGGAGGTCGAGCTGAGCCGGGAGCACGTGCTCACCGCGTGGGCGACCGCCCACACCATCCCGAGCCGCGGCTACGTCATCTGGGAGCGGCGGCACAAGCTCAAAGAGGAGTACGTCGGCCTGCCGGGGGACAAGATCCGCGACCTGAAGTTCAGTGGCGTGGAGATCACCCGGCAGGTGCGGATGCCGCTGGTGGCGTACACCGGGGACACCAGCCCGGCCGGCCTGGACGCCTGCCCGGCGGCCTACGAGGCGAAGATCCTCATCACCGAGCTGAGCTTCATCCGGGCGGCCCACCGGCGGGACAAGATCCACAAGTTCGGGCACATGCACCTGGACGACTTCGTCGAGCGGCAAGACCGGTTCCAGAACGAGCTGATCGTGGCCGGCCACTTCAGCACCCGCTACCACCCGGCCGAGGTGAAGCGGGTGCTGGAGAACAAGCTGCCGGAGAAGCTGAAGGCGAAGATGAAACTGTGGGTGTAAGGGGGGTGTCTTAGAAGCGTCTGCCAGCCGGTCATTCGTAGGGTGCGTGGAGCGAGGGCTTTGACGAGCGCAACGCACCGGCCCGGCAACGACTTCAACCGGGGTAGGAAGCCCCTCCGGTGCGTTTCGCAAAGCCTCCACGCACCCTAGACCCAACCAGCCCACCGGGTTGCAAGACACCCGCTAAGACCGGCCAGATTCGCCACCCTGCCCATTTTGCCAAAGTGCATGGCCCAGTTGCCCTTCCGCCGGTTTGTGCGATGGTAACGGGATGACTCGCCCCGGTGTCGGCGGATGAACTACGCCCTCTCGACCATCTGGTACGAGCGGCACCGGTTCCTGCCGGCCGTGCTGGCGGTGTCGTTTTCCGCCGTGCTGATCGCCGTCCAGGCCGGGATCATGCTCGGCCTGCTGTCCATGATTTCCATGCCGGTGGACCAGGCGAAGGCCGACCTGTGGGTCGGCTACCCCGGGGTGCGGAGCGTCGACCTGGGGCGGTCGATCCCGGAGCGGTGGTCGGCCCGGGTGGCCGGCCAGCCGGAGGTGCTGCGGGTGGAGCCGGCCACCATTGGGTTCGCCCTGTGGGTCCGGGCCAGCACCCGGGACGCCCCGTCCACCCCGGAGGTCATCACCATCGTCGGCACCCGCCAGGATCCGCACTCGCTCGGGGCGGTGGACCAGCTTCGCGCCCAGCCGGAGCTGATGGCCCGGCTCGGGGAGCCGTTGACCGTGGCCGTCGACGAGGGGGAGTTGGGCCGGCTGGGCATCCGCGGGATCGGCGACACGGCCGAGGTGACCGGCAGCCGGGTGCGGGTGGTCGGGCTGACCCGCGGGTACAAGAGCGTCGGCGGACCTTACGTGTTCTGTTCCGTGGAAACGGCCCGCCGGCTGATCCGCGACACGGCCGGCGGCACCACCTACGTGTTGGCCAAGACCCGCACCCCGGAGGACGCGGTGACCGTCTCGCAACGGCTGTCCGGCTACCGGCAGATGAGCGCGTACACGGCCGACGAGCTGTCCCGGCGGTCCCGGCTGTACTGGCTGCTGGTCACGAAAGGGGGGATCGCGGTCGGGTTCACCGCCCTGCTCGGGCTGCTGGTCGGGGCGGTGGTGACCAGCCAGACGCTGTACGCGGCGACGGCCGCCAGCCAGCGGGAGCTGGCTACCATGCGGGCGATGGGCATCCCGTCCTGGCGGCTGCAACTGACCATCGTGGAGCAGTCGTTCTGGGTCGGGCTGTTCGGGATCGCGACCGCCGCCCCGGTGACCATCCTGCTGACGGAAGCGGCCAACCGGCTCGGCACCCAGGTCCGGCTGCACCCGCTGGTCATCCTGTCCGCCGCGGCCATCACCCTGCTCATGGCGATCGGGTCCGGCCTGGCCGCCCTGCGGTCGTTCCGCAAGGTCGATCCGGCACACAACATCCGGTGATACGAATTAGGAGCGAGGAGCGAGGAGCGAGCCTGTCTGACCCGATCCTCGCTCCTCGATCCTGACTGCTTTGTGAGGAGAGCAGATGGGCAGCGAGTCCCGAGTTCCGGGGCCGGCGACGGTGCTCGGGGTGCTGTTGCTGGTCGGGTCGCTGGGGGCGACCTGGTGGTGGTTCAACCACCCGGCCCCGGCCACTGCCCCGGCCCCGCCGGCCGACGGGGACGTGTTCTGCTCCGGCCGGGTGGACGTGACCGGGCAGGTGATCGCCCTGGAGCCGGTCCAGTCCGGGCGGGTGGCCAAGATCAAGGTGGCCGAGGGGGACACGGTGTCCAAGGGGCAGGAGATCCTGCTGCTGGACAGCGCCATCCCGGCCGCCCGGCTGGCCCAGGCGGAGGCGACCGTCGAGGCGGCCCAGGTGGAGCTGGACTCGGCCATCCGGGACAAGGAGCGGGTGCCCGGCCAGTTGGCCGGCCGGGAGGCGCTGGTGAACGCGGCCGCCGCCCGGGTGGCGGCCGGGAAGGCGGCCATCCGGCAGCGGCAGGAGCAGGGCAAAGTGACCCCGCTCGGGCAGGCCGAGCTGGACACCCTGCAGGCCCAGGTGCGGGACCTGGAGCAGATCGAGATCGCCCAGCGGCGGGAGCTGGACGACCTGAAGAAGATCGACCCGGAGCTGCGGGTCCGGGCGGCCCGGGCCAGGCTGAAGGCGGCCGAGGCGGACCAGGTGCTGGCCGCCAAGTCGGTGGCCGACTGCACCCTGACCGCCCCGGCGGCCGGCACCGTCCTGCGGCTGCAGACCAGCGAGGGGGCGCTGCTGTTCACCGGGTCGCCGGTCCCGGCGGTGGTGTTCGCCCCGGCCGGCCCGCTGGTCGTCCGGGCGGAGGTGGACCAGGAGTTCCTGGCCCGGGTGAAGCCCGGCCTGCCCGCCGAGGTGCAGGACGAGAACCGGCCGGACGGCCCGGTCTGGAAGGGGCGGGTGCGGGACGTGGCCCGGTGGGTCGGGCCGCGGCGGAGCTTCGTCCTGGAGCCGGGGGAGGTGAACGACGTGCGGACGGTCGAGTGCCTGATCGAGCTGGACCCGGGGGCGGCCGACAAGCTGTGGATCGGCCAGCGGATGCGGGTGCGGGTGCTCCGGCCGGGCGGGGCGGGCGGGCCGTCGTCCGGGGCGGCTCGTTGACCCGGGGGGCCGGGGGCTTACAATGGCCCGACATCATCGGCCGGCCGTCCAGGCCGCCCGCGCCGCCGACCGACGTGCCCTCTGCGGGCGGCGGTCCCGGCCGCCAACCGGGGGGAACTGTGGTGCAGGTGAAAGTGTCGGCCCGTCACGGGCACCTGAGTGAGGAGCATCAGGCTCAGATCGCCGAGAAGGCGGGGAAGCTGCTCCACTTCTTCGACCGGCTGACGTTCATCGAGGTGACGGTCGACTTCCGCAAGGGGGACGACAAGGACGTCGAGCTGGTGGCCACCGCCGAGCACACCCACAAGTTCATCGGCCACGGCACCGGGCCGGAGGTGATGGCCGCCCTGAACGGGGCGATCGAGAAGGCCCAGAGCCAGCTCAAGCATTACAAAGAGAAGATCCAGGACCACCGCCGCAACCCGTCCCACGGCGGCCCCGAAGGAATCAAGCCGTAACCCGCCCCGCCTCCCCCCGGACAGGAGCCGCGGCCATGCGGATGTCTCACTTCATCGTCCGCGACGCCATCCTCCCGGTCCTCACCGCCACCACCAAGGCGGGGGTGATCGAGGAGCTGGTGCAGGCGTTGCACGCGGCCGGCCAGTTCCCGCCGGCCGCCCGGGCGGACATCGTCGCCGCCGTCCTCCGCCGGGAGCAGCTCGGGTCGACCGGGATCGGCCGGGGGATCGCCATCCCCCACTCCCGGCACGGGTCGATCGGCCAACTGGTCGGCACCATCGGGCTGTCCAAGGCGGACGGGAAGGTGCCGTTCGACAGCATCGACGGGGAGCCGGTGGACGTGGTGGTGCTCTTGATCTCCCCCCAGGACCAGCCGGGGCCGCACCTGCGGGCGCTGGAGAGCGTCGTCCAGGCCATGAAGGACGACGGGTTCGTGGCCGCCCTGCGGGCCTGCCAGACCCGGGAACAGGTGTGGGACCTGATCAGCGGCGCCCGCCCGGCCTACTAGCCGGCCACAGGAGACGACCGGGATGCCGGGGAGCGGGCCGCTGCGTCGGACGGTCAGGGTGTGCAACCCGCTCGGGCTGCACATGCGGCCGGCCACCGCGTTCGCCCAGGCGGCCCGCGGGTATCAGGCGGCCGTCACCGTCTGGCACGGGGACAAGCGGGCGGACGGCAAGAGTTCCCTGGACCTGATCCTGCTGGTCGCCGAGTGCGGGGCCGAGCTGGTGCTGGAGGTGGACGGGGCGGACGCGGAGGCCGCCCTGCCGGCCCTGGCCGCCCGGCTGGCCGACCCGGGCGAGGAGCTGTAAGCCGCCCCGCGGCGTGACCGTTACCCTGAACCGCTGGCCGGATTAATGGACATCAAGCGCGGGATCGCCGTCTCCCCCGGGGTGGCCATCGGCCCGGCCCTGGTGCTGGACACCGAGGGGGTGGTGATCTCCCAGCGGACCGTCCCGGCGGACCAGGTGGGGGCCGAGCTGGCCCGGCTGGCCGCCGCCCTGCACCGGGCGGCGGACGACGCCCGGGAGCGGGGCCGCAGCCTGGCCGAGCGGCTCGGCCAGGGGATCGGGGACATCCTCCACGGGCACGCCGTCCTGGCCGAGGACCCGGGCATCCGCCGGGACGTCGAAGCCCTCATCCGCACCCACCTGTTCACCGCCGAGTACGCCGTCAGCCGGGCCATCCGGGCGATCGTCAAGCGGTTGGAGGCGCTCGGCCCGGACGGCCAGGTGGTCCGCTACCGGGCCGACTTCCTCGACCTGGAGCGGCAGGTGCTCGCCCAGTTGATCGGGATCGCCCACGGGAACGAGCCGGGCGACGCCCTGCCGCTGTCGGCCGAGCCGGTCATCGTCCTGGCCCACGACCTGACCCCCAGCGAGACGGCCGGGCTGGACCCGAACACGGTCCACGCGTTCGCCACCGAGAGCGGCGGGCCGACCAGCCACACCGCCATCCTGGCCGACGCCCTCGGGCTGCCGGCGGTGGTCGGGGTCGGCCGCTTTCTGACCGACGTGTCCGGCGGGGACATGGTGATCGTGGACGGGACCGAGGGGCTGCTCATCCTCGACCCGGACCCGCCCACCCTGGCCCGGTATCAGGCCCGCCGGCAGGCCATGGCCGCCACCGGCAGTACCTGGGTGGAGGCGATCAAAGACCTGCCCCCGGTCACCCGGGACGGGACCAAGGTCACCCTGCTGGGCAACATCGAGTTCCCGTCCGAGGCGGCGCACTGCCTGGAGCGGGGGGCCGAGGGGGTCGGGCTGTACCGGACCGAGTTCCTGTACATCAACAAGTCCTCCGACCCGACGGAAGAGGAACACTTCCAGGCGTACAAGGCGGTACTTTCCGCCCTCGGCCCCGGCCGGCCGATGGTCATCCGCACCCTGGACCTGGGGGCGGACAAATTCAGTAGCGTGTCCGAGCTGCTGCTGTCGGAGAAGAACCCGTTTCTGGGCCTCCGCAGCGTTCGCCTCTGCCTGAAGAACCTCGACCTGTTCAAGACCCAGTTGCGGGCCGTCCTGCGGGCCAGCGCGTTCGGGGACGTGCGGATCATGTTCCCGATGGTCAGCACGGTCATGGAGTTGCGGCAGTGCAAGTCGCTGCTCGCCGAGGTCCGGGAAGATTTGGAGGAGGAAGGTTTCGACTTCAACCCGGACCTGCCGGTCGGTACGATGGTCGAAGTCCCGTCGGCCGCCGTGCTGGCCGACGTGATCGCCCGGGAGGTGGACTTCTTCTCGGTCGGGACGAACGACCTGGTGCAGTACACCCTGGCGGCCGACCGGAACAACGAGAACGTGGCCGGGCTGTACAACGCCGCCGACCCGGCGGTGCTGCGGCTGATCAAGATGGTGGTGGACGCCGGGGACAAGTACGACGTGCCGGTGAACGTGTGCGGGGAGATGAGCGGGGAGCCGATGTACGCCCCGCTGCTGGTCGGGCTGGGCCTCCGCCAGTTGAGCGCCACCCCGCGGAAGATCCCGGACATCAAACAGGCGGTCCGCGGGCTGACCGTGGCGGACGCCGAGAAGGTGGCGGGCGAGTGCCTGCGGATGGAGACCGCCCGGGAGGTCACCGCCTACCTGCGGGAGCAGTTGCGACGCATCCTGCCCGACGCGGCCGACCGAGCCTGAAGGGTGCCGGGCGATCGCCCCGCCCCAGGTTTGCGGCCGTCACCCGGGGCGCCCCTGCGGGCGCCCCGCCGATCGGGCCTTACGCCGGGAAGGCGGCGGCCGACCGACGGCGGTCCGGCCGCCCGAGCCACGCATGGTCGGCGACAAGTTCCGGTTCCGGTTCCGCAAGTCCGACGGCCTGCGGCTGCTCAGCCACCACGACCTGATGCGGTGCGGGGAGCGGATGCTCCGCCGGGCCGGGCTGCCGTTCAAGATGACCGGCGGGTTCCACCCCACCCCCCGTCTGGTGTTCGCCCTGTCCCTGTCGCTCGGCATGGTAGGCCACAACGAGGTGGTCGAACTCGAACTGACCGACCCCCACGACGCCGCCGACGTACTCGACCGGCTCCGCCGCCAGGCGCCGGCCGGGCTGACGTTCACCGGCGCGACCGTGGTGCCGATGAAGGCGTCCGCGGTGCCGCGGCGGGCGGTGTACCGGCTACCGCTCTCTTCCTCGTTCCCACGCAGAGCGTGGGAACGAGGAATTGGGGGATCGCATCGCCGACCTGCTCGCCCAAGACAAAGTTTGGGTCGACCGCCACCACCCCCGGCCGCGGCGGGTGAACATCCGGCCGTACATCCGCGACATCCGCGCCGACGCCGATGCCGTCACTTTCGACCTGTGGGTGACGGGGCAAGGGACCGCGAAGGCGGACGAGCTGGCCCGCCTGCTCGGCCTCGCCGAGTTGCTCGACGCGGGGGCCGTGCTGGAGCGGACCGACCTGGAGATCGCCGACGAGGTGCCGGCCGGGCAGCCGGACGGCCCGCCCGTCGGCCCGCCGGAAACACTGCCACTGGACCACGCCCCGGTCGGAGCCGGGGCGGACCGAGACACCGCCGCCGAGCCCGGGACGTGGGGGCTGTCCCCGAACGGGCCGGTGGTCGAGTGAGAGTCACGCCCCCGCCGGCCGCCGGCGGGGGTTTCGCGTATTTCGGCGCCACACCCGGCGCCGGTTTATTCACGAAGGGTTCCGCATGAAGAAGGAAATGCTCATCAACGTCCTCCAGCCGGAGGAGTGCCGGATCGCCATCGTCGAGGACGGCACGCTCGAAGAACTCTACGTCGAGCGGGCCAGCCAGGAGAGCTACGTCGGGAACATCTACAAGGGCCGGATCGTCAACATCGAGCCGAGCATCCAGGCGGTGTTCGTCGACTTCGGCATCGGCCGCAACGGGTTCCTGCATGTGTCCGACGTGGACCCGGTGTACTACAAGCACCTGCTGCCGAAGCACGTCCAGGACGAGATGGACGCGGACGACGAGGACCGGCCGCCGCCGCGGCGGGACCGCGGGGACCGGGGCGACCGCCGGGACCGCGGGGATCGCGGCGACCGCCAGCCGCCCAGGTTCGCCGAGGCCGAGGAGGTGACGACGGCCGAACGGACCCCCGCCCCGGCCTTCCCGGAGGACGAGGACGAAGGCGGCTTCGGGGCCGGGCTGGACAGCGAGGTCGAAGCCCCGGCCGCCCGCCCCGAGCCGCGACCGGAGCCGCGGGTCGAACGGCGGCCGGAGCCGGTTCGCCCGGCCAGCCCGCCGCCCCCGCCGGCAGAACCGGAGTTCGCCGACGACGACGGATTCGGGTCCGGTCTGCTGGACGACGAGCCGGAACCGACTCCGGTTGCCCGGCGCCAGCCGGAGCCTGAGCCGGCGGCCGATGCTGGCGAGAGCGAGCCGACCGTCGCCCTGACCCCGGCGGCCGAGACCGAGGAGAAGCCGGCCAAGCCGAAGGCCAAGTCCCGCACCCGGACCAAGAAGGCGGACGACGCCGAGGGCGAAGGCGAGAAGAAGCCGAAGGCCCGGCGGACCCGCAAGAAGGCGGACGCCGAGGGTGGCGAAGCCCCGGAAGCATCCGGCGGGGACGAGCAGCCGCGGCCGATGCCGGGGGCCGAGCGGCGGACCGACCCGTCGGACGACGAGCCGGAGATCGCCCCGTTCTTCGGCGGCGGGGGCGGGGACTTCGACCCGGACGCCCCGAACGACCGGTTCGCCCCGTCCCTGGACGACGACGCCGGCGAGCCGCCGCCGATGGACGCCCCGGTCGCGTTCGACGAGGGCGAGGAAGAGGGCGAGGCGGACGCCGAGCCGGTGTTCGCCGAGCGGGGGCCGGTCGGTGAGCCGGCCGAGGACGACGAGTTCGCCCCGCCGCCCCGCCGCAGCTACGAGGACGACCGCGGCGGTCGCCGTGGGGATCGGACCCGCGGCCGGGACCGCGGCCCCGGCCGGCGTGGGGACCGCGACCGCGGGGACCGGGGCGGCCCGCGGGGCGGGTTCGGCGGCGGCGGGCGGGGCGGCCCGCCGGCCCGGGACCGCGGCTACCCGCGGCCGCCGATCCAGGAGATCTTCAAGCGGGGCCAGGAGGTCATCATCCAGGTCATCAAGGAGGGGATCGGCACCAAGGGGCCGACCCTGTCCACGTTCATCAGCATCGCCGGCCGGTATCTGGTGCTGATGCCCAGCCTGAACCGGGTCGGGGTGAGCCGCAAGATCGAGGACATCGACGCCCGCAAGCGGCTGCGGGAGATCATGACCAAGCTGGAGCCGCCGAAGGGGGTCGGGTTCATCGTCCGCACCGCCGCCATCGACCGGAACGAGAAGGAACTGCAGAACGACCTGGCGTACCTGCTGCGGCTGTGGCAGGTGGTGGTCAAGCGGATCAAGAAGGTGGCCGCCCCGGTGGAGATCTACCGGGAGTCGGACATGATCACCCGGACCATCCGGGACAACTTCACGGCCGACATCGACACCATCTACGTGGACGAGCCGAACGCCTTCGCCCACGCCAGCGAGTTCCTGCAGATCGTCATGCCGCGGTTCGCCGACCGCATCCGGTTCCACGCCGACACCGAGCCGCTGTTCAACAAGTACCGGGTGGAAGACGAGATCCAGAAGATCAACCACAAGCGGATCGACATGCCGCAGGGCGGGTCGATCATCATCGAGCAGACGGAAGCCCTGGTCGCCATCGACGTGAACAGCGGCAACTTCCGGGCGGACAACCGGGACGCCGAGGAGACGGCGTTCCGGATGAACCTGCTGGCGGCCAAGGAGATCGCCCGCCAGTTGCGGCTCCGCGACCTGGGCGGGGTGATCGTCAACGACTTCATCGACATGCGGGACATCGACCACCGGCGGAAGGTGGAGGACGCCCTGCGGGACGCGCTCAAGCGGGACAAGGCCCGGACGAAGATCCTCCGCATCTCGCAGTTCGGCATCATCGAGATGACCCGGCAGCGGATCCAGCCGAGCCTGAAGAAGCGGATCTACAACGACTGCCAGCACTGCAAGGGGACCGGGTACGTCAAGACCCAGGAGACGATGGGGATCGAGGTGATGCGGCTGCTGCAACTGGCCGCCCACCGGTCGCCCCAGGTGTCCACCGTCAGCCTGACCGTGCACATGGACGTGGCCTTCTACCTGCTCAACCGGAAGCGGAAGGACATCGCCGCCCTGGAGGAGAAGGGGAAGATGGACATCCAGGTCCAGGGCCAGCTCGGGGCGTCCCCGGACCTGCTGGAGGCGAAGGCGTTCGACAACAACGGGAACGAGGTGCGGCTGCTGCCGGCCGCCCTGCCGCCGCGGTTCGGTCGGGGCGGCCCGCCGCCGCGGGAGAACGAGCGGCGGTACCCGCGGCCGCTGGACTAACAGCGACCGGTTAGCCGCGAGGCGGAGGCTTGCGGAGCCGGCGCGGAACCATCACCCCGACCCGCGAGCCGCGAAGTCCAGGGCTGCAGGTTCCGCGCTCGGCTCCGCAGAGCCTCCGCCTCGCGGCTAACCGACGTCACTTCCGGATTTCGTAAATCGGCTCGTCGCCGGTCGGCCGGGGCAGATCGGGCGTCAGCAGGAACGGGCCGGAGGTCATGAACTCCTGCCCCATGAGGCTCTGCCGGATCGTCCACGTCCCGCCGATGCACCCCTCGCCGTCCGGGTGGCCGTCGTACTCGACCCGGTGCTTGCCGACGTACTGCTTGACGAGCCTGATCTCACCAGTCCGTAACCCGTACCGTCCGCTGAACGTGAACCGGCCGATCACGTCGACGCCGCCCCCCGTCACCCGGCCGTCGTCGAAGTGCAGCTCGAACGCCTCCATCGGCTGCTTGCCGAACCCCTTCTGCTCCCAGAACCCGCGCCACCGCCCGGACGGGTACATGCCTGCTCCCCCCGCGGATCCGGTTCGACCCTCGCCCCATGATACGCAGATCGGCGTTGCGGAAGGGCATCCGGTTGGTGGGGCAGGCAGATGCCTGCCCCACCAACCCTGTTGCGGCGGGCGGCGGTTTCCGTATGGTGCCGGCATGACCACCCCCGGGCTGCGGCCGTACCTGTGGATGCTCACCGGCTGCTTCTGGTTCTCCCTGATGGGGCTGCTCATCCACGCCCTGAAGGACGACTGCGACTGGCAGGTGCAGGCGGTCGCCCGGAGCGGGTTGGCCACCGCGTTCGCCCTGGCCGCCGCCCGGCTCACCCGCACCCGGCTAGTGTTCCTCACCCCGAAGGTGTTGTGGGTGCGGAGTGTGGCGGGCAGCCTCAGCATGGTGGCCACCTTCTACGCCCTCACCCGGATGCCGGTGTCGGACGTGCTGACGCTGACCAACACCTTCCCGGTGTGGGTGGCGGTGCTGAGCTGGCTGGGCGGCGGGGAGCGGCCGACCCCGGGCGTCTGGCTGGCCGTGCTGTCCGCGGTCGGCGGGGTGGCGGTCATCTTCCGGCCGGACCTGGGCGGGTTGCCGTTCGCGGCGGTGTCTGCCCTGGTGGCGTCGTTCTTCACCGCCGTCGCCATGATGGGGCTGAACCGCCTACACGGGGTGCCGTCCCTGGCCGTGGTGGTCCACTTCTCGGCGGTGGCGACCGCGGCAGCTGTCATAAGCTTGTTCGCCTTCGACCGGGTGACCGGCAACGAGCGGCTCGCCGAGCCGGTCCACCTGCTGGAGCTGTTCGGGGTCGGGCTGACGGCGGTCATCGGCCAGGTGTTCCTGACCCGGGCGTTCCGGGCCGGGCCGGCGACCGGGGTGTCGGTGGTCGGGCTGTCCCAGGTGGTCATGGTGATGGGGTTCCCGAGGCGGCCGCCGGGTGGAAGGCGTTCGACCGGCAGTCGCTACTCGGGACGGTGATGGTGCTCGGCCCGACCGCCTGGCTGCTCGCCCGCGCCCGCAAGCCGGCCAAGAAAGACGAGCCGGTGGTGGAAGAGGTGGTGATCGAGTAACGTCTTCTTGTAGGGCGGTGCCGAGTCTTCGAGGCCCGCCGGCGTGGCAACCACCTGCTGCCGCCCCAGACGGCGGGCCTCGAAGACTCGGCACCGCCCTACGAAAGCCCGTCATGCCCGACACCGCCGCCGACGCCCCGCTTCTGTCGCCCGAGTTCCTCCGCCGGCTGGAGTCGCTCGAACTGGTCGCCCGCAAGATGCTCGGCGGGCGGATGAAGGGCGACCGGCTTTCCAAGCGGAAGGGCCGCGGGTCGGAGTTCGCCGACTTCCGCCCGTACTCCGTCGGGGACGACCTGCGGTTCCTCGACTGGAACCTGTTCGGCCGCATGGACAAGCTGTTCCTGCGGCTGTTTCTCGAAGAGGAAGACCTGAACGTCTACCTGCTGGTCGACACCAGCCGGTCGATGGACTACGGCACCCCATCCAAACTGAGGTACGCCAAGCAGGTGGCGGCGGCGCTCGGGTTCGTCGGGCTGGTGAACATGGACCGGGTGACGGTCGAGGCGGTCGGCGGGCCGGCCCCGGTGCGGTCCCCGCAGTACCGCGGCCGGCCGAGCCTGTGGCGGATGGTCCGCTTCCTGGACACCCTCCAGCCGGCCGAGGACGCCGACTTCAACCGGGCCGTCCGCGGGGCGGCGACGCGGGTGACGGGGCAGGGGGTGGCGGTCGTCCTCAGCGACTTCATGGACAAGGGCGGGTACGAGGACGGGCTGCGGTTCCTGGCGGCCCGCGGGCTGGACGTGTACTGCGTCCAGATCCTGGCGGACGAGGAGGTCAGCCCGCCGTTCGCCGGCGACCTGAAACTGACCGACGTGGAGGACGGGGACGAGGCCGAGGTGACGATCAGCGCCCCGCTCCTGGCCCGCTACCAGCAGACCCTGGCCGCCTTCCGCGGCGGGCTGAACGCCTTCTGCACCCGCCGCGGCATGCAGTACCTGTTCACCAGCAACCAGGTGCCCTTCGAGAAGCTGGTACTGGGTTATCTGCGGAGCCGGGGGTTGCTCAGATAAGTAATAAAGTAAAAAGGCAAAAGTAAAAGGTAAGGCTGTACCACCTTTTACTTTTGCCTTTTTACTTTTTACTTACTCTCACGCCCGTGTCCCGAAGTACGCGGCCACGATCACCAGCTCGACCGCGTCCCAGACGTGCAGGAAGTCGCTCGACGCCTGAACGGTGGCGGTGACGAACAGCACGAACAGGGCGATCTCCAGCGTCAGCATCACCAGCCCGACTACCGACAGCCACGCCCGGATGGTCTGGAACACGTGGTTCTCTCGGCCCAGGACGAACCGCAGGAACAGCCCGGCCGCGAACCCGCCGAACGTGCAACCCATGAACGGCCCCCACCACCGCCGCACCTCCTCCGGGTCCGGGCTGACCCGGCCGGGCAGGCGGTCCGGGTACTGGACCATGACGAACACCACCACCAACACGCTGCCGCCGACGAACAGCGCCCGCAGCAGCCAGGGTAGCGTCGGCGACCCGTCGTCGGTCTTGGCCGTGGCCGACGACGAGAAGGCGAGCAGCACCAGGGCCAGGAGGAAGAAGTGGCCGAGCGGCGGCTTCACCGGCTGGTCCCCGCCCGGCAGCAGCAGGACGAACCAGAAGAACCCGCAGATGAGCAGGGACATCAGCCCGCGGACGCTGCCCGGCGGCAGGCCGAACGGGTGGGACGCGGGGGGGGCGACGATGGCGCTCATGGCGGCTCCGGGAGTGAGGGACCGTCACCGGGTAATTCGCCCGGCCGGCGGGAAACTTTCGCCCACCCGCCCTTGACGGAACCGGCGGCCCTTTTACCATGACTTTCTTACGAAATCGACCGCCCGCCGGTCGCCGCTTGTCTGTTGCCAGGAAGTCCGCGACATGTCGACGTTCATGGCCAACCGGGCCACCGTCCAGCCGAAGTGGTTCGTCATTGACGCCACGGACGTGGTCGTCGGCCGCCTGGCGGTCACGATCAGCAACATCCTCCGCGGCAAGCACAAGCCGGACTACACCCCCCACTGCGACACGGGTGACTATGTCATCATCGTGAACGCCGAGAAGGTGAAGTTCACCGGCAAGAAGTGGGAGCAGAAGAGCTACCAGACGTACTCCCACTACGCCGGCGGGCAGAAGATCATCCCGGCCACCGAGATGCGGGACCGCAAGCCGGAGGAGATCATCCGGTTGGCGGTCAAGCGGATGATGCCCCGCGGCCCGCTGGCGTACAAGCAGCTCACCAAGCTGAAGCTGTTCGCCGGCCCGCAGCACGACCACCAGGCCCAGCAGCCGGTCGAATACAAGATGACCCAGGCGTAACGCTCAAGGACTCCACCCATCATGGCCGAGAAGAAGACGTTCTACCTGGGTACGGGCCGGCGGAAGACCGCGATCGCCCGGGTGCGGGTGATCGACGGCAAGGGCAAGGTCGAGGTGAACGGCCGGCCGCTCGACCAGTACTTCACCGAGCAGAAGGACCGGGCGGCGGTCCTCGGCCCGCTGATCGTCACCGAGCAGGCCAACCGGCTGGACGTGCTGGTGAAGGTCCACGGGGGCGGGATCACCGGCCAGGCCGGGGCAATCAGCCAGGGGCTGGCCCGGGCGATCAAGACCATGTTCAGCCCGGCGGACGAGCGGAAGTCGGTGACGTTCGGCAACGTGACGGCGGTCCGGTCCCGGAAGGTGCAGGTGAAGGGCGGCCACGCGGCCCCCGCCCCGAGCGCCGACGGCGCCCCGGCGGCCGAGGACACGGCCACCGGGTTCGTCAAGAAGCTGCGGGACAGCGGGTTCCTGACCCGGGACAGCCGGATGAAGGAGCGGAAGAAGTACGGCCTCCGCGGCGCCCGCCGGGGCACCCAGTTCAGCAAGCGGTAACGCGGCTGACACGCAGAACAGCGAACGCCCACGGACGACCGTGGGCGTTCTTCTTTCTCACAACACTAACTCACCCTCCTCGTTCCCACGCTCTGCGTGGGAACGCACGGGGGCGACGCTCCGCGTCGCGGGACACCGGCAACGCCGGTGTCCCCTTACCAATACGCGCGACGCGGAGCGTCGCCCCTGTGCGTTCCCACGCAGAGCGTGGGAACGAGGAGGGTGAAGGGCTTCCGCGTGTGCCTTCGTCACTTCGCGTTCGTCTTCACCGTCGGGTCGTCGGCCACGTTCACCCACACGTGGACGTGCGGGTCGCCGCGGAAGTACCAGACGAACGCCGGCCCCTCCAGCCGCCAGTTGTCGTACACCCCGTCGTCGCCGATGTCCGAGTCCTCGAAGAACGTCAGCACGCACCGGTCCAGCCCGCCCTGCTTGTCCAGGCACGTCGCCGCCTCGTCCCGGTCGTCCTGGCGGAACGGCTCCAGCAGTTTGAGCAGCACCCGCTTCAGCTCCCCCTTCTGGTCCGACGACATCGCCCCGACCGGCAGCCCGCCGGCCTCCCGCACCTTGTCCCCGCGGAAAGCGACCGCCGCCTCCTTCGGGCTGGTCTTGGCCAGCGCCTGCTTCCGCTGCTTGTCGTCCAGCATCTTGTACACGTTGTTCGCCGCCACCGCCTGCGGCCAGAACACGTTGCCCGGGTGGGTCGGGTCTTCGCTGTCCTTCGGGGCGTGGCCGTAGAACACCGGGCCGCCGAACGCCACGTGCGGCTCGCAGTTGCCGTCCGCGCGCAGGGTCTGGTGACGGCCGGTGAGGACGAACTCGAACTTGTCGCTGCCCGGCTCGCCGAACAGGGCGATCGACTGGGTGGCCCCCCACGGCTTGCCGCCGCTGTCGTCCTTCAACTGCTTCAGGAACCGGTCGTACCACTCCGGGTTGACCAGACCGCGGAAGATGTCGTGGACGATGGTCTGCTGCGGTTTGGTGTAAAACCCGCCGGTGATGGTCGGCTTGGTGATCATCCAGTTGTTGCGGACGTGGGTGCGGAGCAGCCCGCGGTCCGGCTCGGTGTGGTCCCAGGCGAAGCAGACCTCCTTCCGCTGGGCCGGGGTGAGCGAGTCGAACAGAGCCTTGACCGCCGTCTCGGCCGGGCTGCTCTTGGTCGGGGCGGCGACGGCCGGCTTGGCGGCGGCGAACAGCGGGACGGCGGCCGACGCGGCCAGGAACTGCCGGCGGCTCAGGTCGGGGGCGTCGTCGCAGTCGGGGCAGGGGCGGGCCATCGGGTGCCTCCGTGGCGGGAAGGGAGAGCGTGCGGGGCGAACACCCCGAAGGTATCCGACCGGCCGACTTGTTGCACTGAGAAACCGGCGCTGTGGGTTTCCTCCCCCTCTCCGCTTCGGGGGAGGGGGCCGGGGGGAGGGGTTACGGCTGCCACCCGATCATGCGGCGTTGAAGTACCGGAAACGAGTCGGGGGTTGCAACCCCCACCCCCCCGGCCCCCTCCCCGAAGCGGAGAGGGGAGCAAGCGCGCTCTCGCACTGATGGAATCGGAGTCGTCGTGTCACTCGATGAGCCGGGCGTCGCCCCAGTTCACGTCGTCCTGCACGTCCCCGGCCGGGCCGAAGTCAACGACAAGGGTAAGCTGTTTCGCCTTGCTGACGTCCACGACAACGGACTTCGGCGACCCGGCGGCGGTCAGCCCGGCTAGCCCCGGCGGGGTGACATCCGTGCCGTCCACCAGCACTTTCACGTCGGCGATCCCCCGCCGGCCGGTCAGCGGATCGAGGCCGACCATCGCTTCAAATCGCCGGAACCTGCCGTCCAGGGCGTAGGTCAGGGTGGTCCGCGGGTGGGTGCCCAGCCCTTTATCGAACGTCTCTTCGCCGAACCGGCCGCTCAGCCGGAGGGGCTGTCCTTTCACCGTGCGGTCCGCGGCCCACGGCCACGTCACCCCGCCGTACCCTTCGACCTTGGCATCGGCCGGCTTCAGGTCGGACAGGTAGGTCGCCTTTCCCTGGAGCACGTCGAGGGCGATCACCTCGTCGAGCGGCACCGCGACCGGGGCGTTGAACAGGGTGGTGCCGGTGAGCGTCTGCCCGTCGCTGGCCGCGGCCGTGAGGCTGAGGCGGGAGCCGTCGGCGGTGACGAGCCGGTAGTACGGCCCCTTCGGCTTGCGGAGCCGGGCCAGGGTCGGGTCGAACGCGATCGCCGCCACCCGGTCGAGCGGCAGCGTGACGACATCCGTGGTCTTGACCCGGACGGCCGCGGGGTTCGCTCCGAAGCTGTCCACGGTCCCGCGGGTCACGTCGCCGGTGGCGAGCAGGACCGCGTCCCGCCGGCGGCCCGGCTCGACCCACGTGTAGCGGGCTGGGTCGGCCGGGGTGTCGGCCGGCGGCGGGTTCACCCAGACGGCGGCCAGGGCCGCGATCGGCACCTTCCACTCGGCGTCGGCCGCCCCCGGCCGGACGGTGACGGACTGGCGGTCCCCGCCAGTGACCGTCCCGCGAACCCGGTCCCCGTTGGCCAGGATCACCTGCGGGCCGCGGGGGGAAGCCGGTCGCGGCCGGTCGGTCCGGCGGATCGAGACGAGGTCGCCTGCCGGGATCGGGCCGCTGTCGCCGAGTTTCAGCCCGGCGTCCGGGGACAGCGAGCGCAACGGCCCGGAGACCGGCTGAGTTGCGGCCGAGTGGGCCACGAACGCCGGCTGACCGGGCGGGGCGGCAAGGAGAAGTGCGAGGAGGCAGGTCATGAGCGGCCCGAACCGTGGGGGCGAAGCCGGTGTCCGGAGCAGGGTTGGAGCGGCCCCGGCCGGCGGGTATAACGAGTCGGACGGCCGCCCCCGTAGCTCAGGGGATAGAGCATCGGTTTCCTAAACCGAGGGTCGCGCGTTCGAATCGCGCCGGGGGCATTGGACGACCGCACGCCACAACCCGCGCCGCCCGTTGCGGGCGGCGCGGGGCCGGATCACTCGGCCGCGCACGGGTTGGACAGCACCCCGATGCCGGCGATCTCCACCTCAGTGACGTCCCCCGGCTGGAGCAGGACCGGCGGCTTGCGGGCAATGCCGACCCCCGGCGGGGTGCCGGTGAAGATCAGGTCGCCCGGCTCCAGCGTCATCGTCTGGCTCAGGAACCAGAGCAGGTGCGGCACCCCGAAGATGAACTCCTTGGTGTTCGAGTCCTGCATCGTCTTGCCGTTCAGCCGCAACTGCACCCGCAGGCCGTGCGGGTCGGTCAGCTCGTCGCTCGTCACCAGGCACGGGCCGGTCGGGGCGAACGTGTCGAACGCCTTGCCGATCAGCCACTGCTTCTCCTCGCCGCGGAACTGCCAGTCCCGGGCGGACACGTCGTGCCCGCAGGTGTACCCGCCGACGTACCCGAACGCCGACTGGTCGTTCGGGATGTGCTTGCCCCGCTTGCCGATCACGATGACCAGCTCCGCCTCGTAGTCCACCTTCTGGGCCACCTTGGGCAGCTTGATCGGGTCGCCGGGGCCGATCAGGGCGTTCGGGAACTTGCCGAACAGTACCGGCTCGGCCGGGATCGCTTTCCCCCCTTCGAGGGCGTGGTCGCGGTAGTTCAGCCCGATGCACAGCACCTTCGACGGGTCCGGGACCGGCGGCAACAGCTTCACCGACTGGGCGGCGTACTTGACCGCCCCCGCCGATTTGGCGGCGGCTGCGGCGGCCTGCCGGACGGCCGGCGAGGCGGCGAGCAGGTGTTTGACGGACGTGGGCAGGCCGGGGTCGGTGGCGTGCAGGTCGACGTAGGAGTCGCCGACGGGCACGGCGGCCCGGGGGCCGTGGGGGGTGAGGATCGTGGCCAGACGCATCGGGCGGCTCCGGGGTGTTCGAGGGTGCGACCCGGTGTATTGAATGACTGCCCTTGTCAGCGGGCCAGCGGGGGCTTAAAAAGCAGGGGTCTGATCCCCTGTAGCTCAGCGGTAGAGCAGCCGGCTGTTAACCGGCGGGTCGAAGGTTCGAATCCTTCCGGGGGAGCTCACTTCACCACCCATCACCGACCCGCACCCGGCCGCAACCCCCGCCAGACCAAAGGGGTTGCGGCCGGTGCCGTTCACGGGCTCCGATTGGCTACTGCCGTCACGCCCCCCTCACAAACACCCGGTCGCCATCACCGGCCCGTGCATCCGGTCCCACCGGACAGGCGACCGGCAGGCGGGCCATCGCCGCCCGAGGTCGGCCAGCCCGGCCGTACACAGCCATCGTCCGCTTCGGGTCCGAGTGCCGGGCCAGCTGCATTGCCTCTTTCAGGGTCGTCCCGGACCGATCCGGTAGCGCATGAACGTGTGCCGCAGGGCGTGGAAGTCGGCATACCGCAGTCCGTCAGGCCCGCCGACCACGAACGGGATGCCGGCCGCGTCCAGGTCCGGCCGGATCATCTCGGCCGCCTTCTTGTGCCACGGCTCCGGAGGTAGCCGCCGACCTTGGCGACTAGGTCGGGCGGGAGCGGCTGGACGGCCGTCGTCCCGTTCTCGGCGTGCTCTGCCGCCAGGTCGAACGCCGCCGGGGTCAGACTGGCCAGCTCGGCCGCCCGGAACCCGGTGGCCGTGGCGACCGCGGACTGCACCGCCCGATCGGCGTCGGCCATCCCCCGGTAGACGAGCCCACTCCCCCGGGCGGCCGGGACGAGCCGGGACCGCTCGTCGGCCGACAGCGGGCGGCGGTTCCGGCAGCGGTCGCGGCTGGTTTCAACCTGTTCGCAACCATCATCCGTTACGCCGACCGGGGCGACCTGAACAAGAGCATCTGTCTGGATCAGACCGAGGGGATCGTTCTGATCGACGAGGTCGACGCCCACCTGCACTCCGCCTCCAGTTCGAGGTATTACCCCGACTGCTGAAGTTGTTCCCGAAGGTGCAGTTCGTGGTCGGCTCGCACTCCCCACTGTTCTTGCTCGGCATGGAACGCGAGTTCGGTCCTGATGGCGTGCAGATCGTGGAGATGCCGATAGGCCGCGGGATCGGGACCGAACGGTTCGAGGAGTTCCGACGGTCTTTTGAAGTCTACCGTCAGACGAAATGTTTCGAGGAAGAATTCGAGCGGCAACTTCGAGCGGCGACGAAGCCGCTGGGACTGACTGAGGGCCAAACCGACCCGGTGTTCAATCGGACTGCCCTTGAGTTGCTGGGCCACCACGATCTCCTCGCTCTATTGGAGATCGAGCAGGTGGGTACATCCGGTAAGGGTGGGACAAGCGGGGGAGGGTCTTCCCACCTCGACAAGGCCCGGGTATTCCTCGAACACAACCACCGCCAGTTCAACCGCCGCGTACTCCTTCTTTACGACAACGACACCAATAAACTTGAGGTCGGGTCTGGCTTGATTGTTCAGCGTGCCATTCCGAAGAACCCGGCCAACAACCGCGCGCCGGCAGGTATCGAAAACCTATTGCCCCAAGCGCTGTTCGAGGACCGCTTTTATTCAGTCAAGGAAATGTCCTTGCCGGTAA